>NZ_JAYSFD010000009.1:0-170515 GCF_041913525.1 Hydrogenophaga sp.
TGAACAGGTCTTCCTTGCTGGGGAAATACAGAAACAGCGTGCCCTTGGACACGCCGGCGCGGGCCGCCACCTCTTCCACGCGCGTGGCGGCAAAGCCCTTTTCCACGAAAAGTTGCAGCGCCGCGTCCAGCAATTCGCCCGGGCGCGCCTGTTTGCGCCGCGAACGGCGCGGCGGCTCGGCAGGGGCCGGCGTGGGCGTGGGGGCTCGGGGTGCCATGGCGGGGGTTTAATGACCGATGGGTTAGTAATGTACCCCACCGGGCATCCCCGGACCCCGCCCCGGGGCGATCAGGCGGCGATCAGGAGAAGGCCTGGATGCCCGTGATCGCGCGGCCCAGGATGAGGGCGTGGATGTCGTGCGTGCCCTCGTAGGTGTTCACCACCTCCAGGTTCACCAGGTGGCGCGCCACGCCAAATTCGTCGCTGATGCCGTTGCCGCCCATCATGTCGCGCGCCAGGCGCGCAATGTCCAGCGCCTTGCCGCAGCTGTTGCGCTTGAGCACCGAGGTCAACTCCACCGGCGCCTGCCCCTCGTCTTTCAGCCGGCCCAGGCGCAGGCAGCCTTGCAGGCCCATGCCGATCTCGGTGAGCATGTCGGCCAGTTTTTTCTGGATGAGCTGGTTGGCCGCCAGCGGGCGGCCGAACTGCTGGCGGTCCAGCACGTACTGCCGGGCGCGGGCGTAGCAGTCTTCGGCCGCGCCCAGCGCGCCCCAGGCGATGCCGTAGCGCGCGCTGTTGAGGCAGGTGAACGGGCCCTTGAGGCCGCGCACCTCGGGGAAGGCGTTCTCTTCCGGGCAGAACACGTTGTCCATCACGATCTCGCCGGTGATGGAGGCGCGCAGCCCCACCTTGCTGTGGATGGCCGGGGTGCTCAGGCCGGCCATGCCCTTTTCCAGGATGAAGCCGCGAATCGAGCCCTCGTCGTCCTTGGCCCACACCACGAACACGTCGGCAATGGGGCTGTTGGTGATCCACATCTTGGCGCCGCTGAGGCTGTAGCCACCCGCCACCTTGCGGGCGCGCGTCACCATGCTGGCCGGGTCGGAGCCGTGGTTGGGCTCGGTCAGGCCGAAGCAGCCAATCCACTCGCCGCGCGCCAGCTTGGGCAGGTACTTCTGCTTCTGCGCCTCGGTGCCGAACTCGAAGATGGGCACCATCACCAGCGAGCTCTGCACGCTCATCATTGATCGGTAGCCCGAGTCCACCCGTTCCACCTCGCGCGCCACCAGCCCGTAGCTCACGTAGTTCAGGCCCGCGCCGCCGTAGGCCTCGGGAATGGTCACGCCCAACAGGCCGAGGTCGCCCATCTCGCGAAAGATGGCTGGGTCGGTCTTTTCGTGGCGAAAGGCCTCGGTCACGCGCGGGGCCAGGCGCTCCTGGCAATAGGCGTGGGCGGCGTCGCGCACGGCGCGTTCATCGGCGGTGAGCTGACCGTCGAGCTGGAAAGGGTCGTCCCAGGCGAACTGGGCCTTGGCGCGGGGGGCTGCGAGCATGCGTTGTCTCCGGTGCGGGGTGGGGAATCTCGGCATTTTCGGGGTGCCATGCATAGCTGTCTAATATTGAATCCATATCTATCCATACAAAAATCAGATTCATGGAGCTGCGTCACCTGCGCTATTTCCTGGCACTGGCCGAAGAGTTGCACTACGGCCGCGCGGCCCAGCGCCTGTCCATCACCCAGCCGCCGCTGTCGCTCAACATCCAGCAGCTAGAGGCCTCGGTGGGGGCGCCGCTGTTCGTGCGCAACAGCCGCGGCGTGGCGCTCACCGCTGCCGGGCAGGCCTTCGTGCCGGCGGCCCGCGCCGCGCTGGACCAGGTGGCCCGTGCCTCGCGCGAGGCGCGCGAGGTGGCGCAAGGCGTGCGCGGGCACTTGCAGGTGGGCTTTGCCGGCACGGTGCTGTACCGGGGCCTCACGCCCATCCTGCGCCGCTTCGCGCAGGAGCACCCGAGCCTGCGCCTGTCGCTGCGTGAAATGAGCTCCAGCGACCAGCTCACCGAGTTGCTGCACGACCGGCTGGACGCGGGCTTCGTGCACACCGCCCGGGTGCCGCCGGGCTGCTCGCAGATCCTGGTGTCGCGCCAAGGCTTCGTGGCCTGCTTGCCGGCCGGGCATGCCCTGGCGCGTCGGCGCACGCTCGCGCTGGGGCAACTGGCCGGCGAGCCTTTTGTGCTGATCGACCGTGAGGTCTCGCCCGACTACCACGACCGCCTGATCGCCCTGTGCGCCCAGCACGGCCTGGAGCCCGACACCCGTGTGGCCCTGCAGCATTGGCTGAGCGTGGTGGCCGCGGTGTCGCAGGGCCTGGGCGTGTCGCTGGTGCCCGAGGCCATGCGCCAGGTGGGCCTGCCCGGCGTGGTCTTCGTGCCCTTGGCCGGTGATGTGCCGGTGTACGACACCCATTGCTTGTGGAAGACCGAGCGCGAAGCCCCGGCGCTGGCGGCATTCCTGGGGGCTGTGCGGGGCATTGCCCCGGCGCTAGAGTCCCAGCTTTGATTCACAGGCCAAGAACGGAGACGCGCATGAGCGACAAACAGGTGTTGGTGTTGGGCGGCGGCTGCTTCTGGTGCACAGAGGCGGTTTACAAGGAAGTGCGCGGCGTGAGCGACGTGGAATCGGGCTACAGCAATGGCCACGGCCCGCGCCCGAGCTACGAGCTGGTGTGCACCGGGCGCACCGGCTACGTGGAGGTGGTGCGCCTCACCTACGACCCGGCCGAGGTGAGCACGCGCGAGTTGCTGGAGGTGTTCTTCCTCATCCACGACCCCACCACGCCCAACCGCCAGGGCCACGACGTGGGCACGCAGTACCGCAGCGGCATCTACTACACCAGCCTGGAACAAGAGGCCGAGGCGCGTGCGCTCATCGACGAGCTGACCCAGGCCAATGCCTTTGGCGCGCCCATCGTCACCGAGGTGGAGCCCCTGGCCGACTACTGGCCCGCCGAGGACTACCACCAAGACTTTTTCGAGCGCAACCCCTACCAGGGCTACTGCCTGGCGGTGGCCGCGCCCAAGGTGCTCAAGTTCCGCCAGACCCTGGCGCGGCTGGCGAAGTAGGGCGCCAGCGCGGCCACAGCACGATCAGCGCCAGCCCGGCCAGCACCAGGGCGCAGGCCAGCAGCTTCCAGGCCGGCATGGCCTCGCCCAGGCTGAGGGCCGATGCCGACAGGCCAAACACCGGCACCAGCAAGGCCATGGGCGTGATGGTGGCCGCCGGGTGGCGGGCCAGCAGCCAGTTCCAGGCGCCATAGCCAAACAAGGTGTTGCCCACGGCCTGCCACAGCACATTGGCCCAGATGCCAGGGCCGGCGTGGCGCAGCGCATCGGCCATGGCCTGCGGGCCTTCCAGCCAGAGAGACAGGCCCACCAGCGGCGGCACGGCGAAGGCGCTGCTCCACACCATGAAGTGCAGCATGTTCACCGGCCCGGCCGACTTGGCCACCAGGTTGGCGCAGGCCCAGCAGAAGGCGGCGGCCAGCACCGTGCCCAGGCCCAGCAGCGTGACGCTGGCGTCCAGGTGGCTGGCGATCACCCCCAGTCCGGCCAGGGCCAGCGCCAGGCCCGCCAACTGGTAAGGCTGCACCCGCTCGCGCAGCCACCAGATCGACAGCGCGATGGTGAAGAACACCTGCATCTGCACCACCAGCGAGGCCATGCCGGGCGAGATGTCGGCCCGCATGGCCAGAAACATCAGGCCAAACTGGCCCACGCCCAGCAACACCCCGAAAGCCGCCAGCCGCCACCACCGCACCGCCGGCGGTGGCACGAACAGCAGCCAGGGCAGGGCCGACAGGGCAAAGCGCAGCGCGGCGAACAGAAAAGGCGGCAGACCGTCCAGACCCCAGCGGATCACCACAAAGTTGGTGCCCCAGACAAACACCACGGACAGCGCAAGCAAGAAATGGTATAGGGGCATGGCGGCATCGGCGGATGGACGGCCTGCCAGTTTAGGTGGGGCAGGGGGCTTGACAGCTTCTGTACGCTGAAATGGGGGCTGGCCAAGGGGGCCGGCCCGTGTCATTGCCTTGTGTGAAATCCACCATGAATCGATTGGCTTTTGTTCTGCTTGCTTGTATCCTGTCCGTGCCCGCCTGGGCCCAGCATTCCGACAAGGAAACCCAGGAAGACATCAAGCGCCACCGCGCCATGGCCGCCGCCCACGAAGCCGCCGCGAAATGCCTGGCCTCGGGCAAGGGCGAGAAGGCCTGCATGGAGCAACTGGCCATTGACTGCAAGGGCTTGGCCATTGGCAAGTACTGCGGCATGCGCCACGCGCACTGAGCGGCGGTGACAGCGCCCGGGCGAGGGCACCTCACCAGGCGATACCATCGGCGCGGTGAACATCGCCGCCCACCCCGTCGTCGCCTCCCTCACCCCGGTTTTTCTGCTCATCGCCCTCGGCTGGTTCGCCGGGCGGCGCAACTGGATCAGCGATGGCGGCGTCAAAGACCTCTCCAACCTGGTCTTTCTGTTGCTGATCCCCTCGTTGCTGTTTCGCACCATGAGTTCGGTGCGCTTCGAGCAGCTCGATCTGCGCCCGATCGCCGCCTACTTTCCCGCCGCGCTGCTGCTCTTGGCCCTGTCGATTGCCTGGCGTGGATTCAACCGGCGCAGCGTCGTGATGGCCCTGGCGGGTACCTTCTCCAACATGGTGATGATCGGCATCACCCTGGTGGAACTGGCCTATGGCAAGGCCGGCCTGGTGACGCTGCTCACCCTGGTGTCGGTGCACGCCCTGATCTTGCTCACCGTGGGCTCGGTGGTGCTGGAACTGACCGTGGCCCGCGAGGCCCGGCAAGACGGCGGGCGCCAGGTGCACCTGGCCCAGACCGCCTGGTCGGCAGTGAAGGGCGCGCTGATCCACCCCATTCCCTTGCCCATCCTCTGCGGCTTGCTTTATGCCCAGACCGGCTGGGGCCTGCCCATGGTGGTGGACAAGCCGCTGCAACTGCTGGGCAGCGCCTTCGGCCCGATCTCGCTGGTGCTGGTGGGCGTGACCCTGGCCAAGACGGCGCTGGGCCACCACCTGCGCTCGGCCGCGCTGATCGTGGTGTCAAAAAACCTGGTGCTGCCGGTGATGGTGGGCCTGAGCGCCTGGGCCATGGGCATCACCGGCTTGCAACTCACCGTGTTGGTGGTGGCAGGCGCCCTGCCCATTGGCGCCAACGTGTTTCTGTTTGCCCAGCGCTACGAGGTGGCGCAAGACCTCACCACCGCCAGCATGGGCCTGTCCACCGTGGTGGCCTTGTTCACGCTGAGCGCGGCCATGGCCATCATGGGGTTCATTGGCTGATCTTGCGGGCCTCTTCGATCTGGTATTCGAAGTAGTGCTGGATGCCAAAGGCCAGGCTGCCCATGAAGGCCACCGTGCCCACCAGCAGCGAGGCCACCAGCGCCAAAATGGTCAGCCAGTTGGTTTCGCCAGCGCCCGATTGCGGGTCTTGTCCCGGGTTGAACCAGCGGTTCCATTTCTCTTTGTCGCTCAAGGCATAAACGATGCCGGTGAGGCAACTGGCCGCCAGGGTGACGCCGATGAAGGGCACCAGCACCCAGGAGAGCTTGTCGTCCTGCCCGTAGGTGAGCACCCGCTCCACGCCCCACAAGCCCAGTGCGGTGGGCACCGGGTGCAGCCAGCCAATCCAATCGCCAAGGCCCCTCAGGTAGAAGCGGTGCAATCCCAGGGTGCCACCGATCAGGGCGAGCCAGACGGCCAATGTTTTGTTTTTGCGGGCCATGGTCACGCCTCCTGCGGGGGCGTGCGGTCGCCCGCGCCCAGGGTTTTTTCCATCAGCACGATGTCCAGCCAGCGGTTGAACTTCCAGCCGCACGACTTCACCGTGCCCACGTGCTCAAAGCCCAGCGCGCGGTGCACGCCGATGGAGCCGGCGTTGGCCGAATCACCAATGACCGCCATCACCTTGCGGATGCCGCCCCGCTCCAGCGCCGCCAGCAACTCGGCCAGCAGGGCACGGCCCAGGCCCTGGCCCGCGGCCTCGGGCGCCAGGTAGATGGAGTCTTCCACCGAGAACCGGTAAGCCGGGCGCGGCTTGAACCAGTTGCCGTAGGCAAAGCCCAGCACCTGGCCGTCGTCACCTTCCACCACCAGCCAGGGCAGGCCCTTGCCCAGCACGTCGGCGCGGCGGGTGGCCATCTCGGCCTCGGTGGGCGCGGTGGTCTCGAAAGTGCCGGTGCCGTGCAGCACGTGGTGGCCGTAAATGCGGGCGATGGCGGGCAGGTCGCCATCGTGGCTGGGTCTGATGGTGGGCATGGTGGGGTTTGAAGGGCGTCGGCGCGCGGTCGGCGTTAATGGGAACGATTGAATGGCTATAATCGCGGGCTTTGCGACGTTTCGCTGGCCGGGTGGTCAGTCGTGTGTCTCAAGCGTTGCAATCAACGGATCGCAAGATCCGGTGGGGTGTCCAAGTAGGCCACCCCGAACCACCCGAAGGATAAATCATGGTCGTCATTCGACTCTCCCGCGGCGGCGCCAAAGCCCGTCCGTTCTACAACATCGTGGTCGCCGACAAGCGCAACCGCCGTGACGGTCGCTTCATCGAGCGCATCGGTTTCTACAACCCCCTGGCCAAGGGTGGTGAAGAGCCCCTGCGCATTGCACAAGACCGCCTGACCTACTGGACCGGCGTGGGTGCCATCCCCTCCGAGACCGTGGCTCGCCTGATCAAGCAAGCCGCCGCCAAGGCCGCCGCCTAAGCGCTGGCATGCCCCAACCCATGAGCACGGCACTGGTGCCATCGGCCTTGCCGGCCGACGCGGTGGAGTTGGGGCGCATCCAGGACGCCTGGGGCATCAAGGGCTGGGTCCGCATCCAGCCCCACAGCGCCGACACCGACGCGCTGTTCGCCTCTCAAGACTGGTTTCTTCAGCCGCCCGAAGCCCGCTTCGCGCGCGGCTTTTCGGCTTTCTCGGGCTGCGTGACGGTCCGCGTGGCCGAACTCAAGGCGCATGCCGACGGCCTGGTGGCGCGCCTGGATGGCGTGGCCGACCGCAACACGGCCGAGTCGCTCAAGGGCTGTCGCATCAGCCTGCCGCGCAGTGCATTCCCCGAGACGCCCGAGGGCGAGTACTACTGGGTCGACCTGATCGGCCTGGACGTGGTCAACCGCGAAGGCGTGAACCTGGGGGTGGTGCGCGACCTCATGGCCACCGGCCCCACCTCGGTGCTCGTGCTCGAATACCCCGTGGTCGAAGACGGGGTGGAAAAGTCGGCCGAGCGCATGATTCCCTTCGTGTCGGCCTACATCGACGAAGTTGATCGTCAGGCGCGGCGCATCGTTGCCGACTGGCAACCCGACTACTGATCCATCAAGCCCCTCAGCCGCTGAAGGCGGTGCGCGAGGCGGCGTGCCCCGGCACGGCGACAATCGCGCCATGCGTTTCGACGTCATCACCCTGTTTCCCGAGTTGTTCGGGCCTTTTCTGCAGCACGGCATCAACCGGCGCGCCTTTGAGTCGCGCCAGGTGGACGTGAGGCTGTGGAACCCGCGCGATTACGCCGAAGGCAATTACCGCCGCGTGGACGACCGGCCTTTCGGCGGCGGCCCCGGCATGGTGATGATGGCCGAGCCTCTGTGGCGTTGCCTGCAGGCCATTCGTACCGATCGCGCCGAGCCTGAGGGCCAGCGCGCCCCGGTGGTGCTGTTCTCGCCCATCGGGCAGCGCCTGGACCATGCCGCTGTGGCCGCCTGGTCAGACAGCCAGGGCGCGGTGCTGGTGTGCGGTCGCTACGAGGGCATTGACCAGCGCTTCATTGATACCTGTGTGGACCTGCAGATCAGCCTGGGCGATTTCGTGCTGTCCGGCGGCGAAATCCCGGCCATGGCCTTGCTGGACGCGGTGGCCCGCTTGCAGCCCGGCGTGCTCAGCGACCAGGGCAGCCACCAGCAAGACAGCTTCAACCCCGCGCTCGACGGCCTGCTCGACAGCCCGCACCACACGCGCCCCGAGGTGTGGGAGGGCCCGCAAGGGCCCATGCCAGTGCCTGAGGTGCTGCTGGGCGGCCACCACGGCCACATCGCGCGTTACCGGCGCGAGCAAAGCCTGAGCCTGACCGCGCGCCACCGGCCCGAGTTGCTGGCCCAGGCGCGCGAGCAAGGGCGGCTCAGCCGGGCCGACGAGCTTTACCTGCGCCAGCAGGGTTGGCTATAATGGCGGGCTTTCGATCCTCTGGTCGGCCGCTGTGACCGGGTCAGCCTGCTTGAAGCCCAGTGCCAATAGCCAGCGCCCCTGCCGGATTCGCAGCCTTTAGTGCAGCGCGGCCATGATCGTGAAACAGGAAACCATGAACCTCATCCAGACCCTCGAGCAAGAAGAAATTGCTCGCCTCGGCAAGACCATTCCCGAATTCGCCCCTGGCGACACCGTGATCGTCAGCGTCAACGTGATCGAAGGCACCCGCAAGCGCCTGCAGGCCTACGAAGGCGTGGTGATCGCTCGTCGCAACCGTGGCCTGAACTCCAGCTTCATCGTTCGCAAGATCTCCAACGGCGAAGGCGTGGAGCGTACCTTCCCGCTGTACAGCCCGCTGATCGCCAAGATCGAAGTGAAGCGCCGTGGTGACGTGCGCCGCGCCAAGCTGTACTACCTGCGCCAGCGCAGCGGCAAGTCGGCCCGCATCAAGGAAAAGCTGGGCGCCTGATACGTCCGCGACACCGAAAGAGCCGCTCCCCGGAGCGGCTTTTTTGCGTCTGGCCTATGCTCAAGCCATGAGTTCGCCAACCCTAGCGCTGCCCGCTTTCGATCCCCGCACCGTGCCCGTGGTGGCCGACGGCGCTTTGTCGCCTTTGCCGCCCGCACCCGCGGGGCGACTGACGCCCCAGGGGCTGCGCGAGTTGTTTGCCGCGCCGCCGGTGTGGACGCCCGAGCTGGCGCACGAGCCGCGTTTCCTGGACCGTTCGCCGGCGGAGGCCTCGGTCTTGCTGCCGCTGGTGATGCGCGACGAGCTGAAGCTGCTGCTCACCCAGCGCACGCCGCACCTCTCCACCCACTCGGGCCAGATCGCGTTTCCGGGCGGCAAGCGCGACGAGACCGACCCCGACGCCGTGGCCGCCGCGCTGCGCGAGGCGGAAGAAGAGATTGGCCTGCCTCGCTCTCACGTCGAGGTGCTGGGCCACATGCCCACCTATGTCACCGGCTCTGCTTTCATCATCACGCCGGTGGTGGCCCTGGTGCAGCCCGACTTTGACCTGCGCCCCAACCCCGACGAGGTGGCCGATGTGTTCGAGGTGCCGCTGTCTTTCCTGATGGACCCGCGCCACCACCGCCGCCACGCCATGGCGATCAACGGCCAGCGGCGCGAGTGGTACTCAATGCCTTACGACGACGCGGGTCGCGAGCGCTTCATCTGGGGCGCCACCGCCGGCATGCTGCGCAACTTTTACCGATTGCTCAGCGCCTGAGGCGGGCCCGAGCGCCACTATCATCGGCGGATGGGATTTTTAGCCGTCCTCCTGGCGCTGCTGCTCGAGCAAGCCCGCCCCCTCGCTTTCGACAACCCTGTGCATGCCGGGCTGCGCTCTTGGGCGCGCACCGTGCGCCGCAACCTGGATGCGGGCCAGTCGGCCCATGGCTGGCTGGCTTGGTTGCTGGCCGCTGGCGTGCCGGCGCTGGTGGTGATGCTGGTCTACCACGCCCTGTGGCAATTCAGCGTGCTGCTCTCGTTTGCCTGGGTGGTGGCCGTTCTTTACGTGACGCTGGGCTTTCGCCAGTTCAGCCACCACTTCAGCGAAATCCGCCGCTCGCTGGACGAAGGCAACGACGCCCAGGCGCGTGAGCAGTTGGCGCAGTGGCTGCGGGTGCAGCCCTCCAGCCTGCCGCGCGCTGAGTTGCTGCGCCAGGTGATCGAACACTCGGTGCTGGCGGCGCACCGCCATGTGTTCGGCGTGCTGGTGTGTTTCGTGGTGTTCTGGGCCGTGGGCCTGGGGCCGGCGGGCGCGGTGTTCTACCGCATGGCTGAGTACTTGTCGCGCAACTGGCGCGCCCGCCCAGACGGCACGCCCAGCGCGGCATTGCAGAACGCGGCGGCCCAGGCCTGGCGCTGGGTGGACCATGTGCCCGCGCGCGTCACCGCCATGGGCTTTGCCATCGTGGGCAATTTCGAAGAAGCGGTGGCGAGTTGGCGCGGCGACGCGGCACGCTTTGCGCCTGGCAGCGACGGCGTGGTGCTGGCGGCCACCTCGGGTGCGCTCAACGTGCGCCTGATTGCCCAGCCCGAAGGCGCTGGCCCGCTGGACGACAGCGACCCGGCCGCGCGGCCGCAGCCCCAGTTGGCCCACCTGGGCAGCGTGGTGGGGCTGGTGTGGCGCTCGGTGGTGCTGTGGATGCTGCTGCTGGCCTTGCTGACGCTGGCGCGCTTCTGAGCGGGCCTTTGCCTGCACCTCAGTAGCGCGGTGGGGCCGAGAGTTCTTCGAACAGGCTCTCGTAGAGGCGGTGGCGCTGCTCGTTGATGGCCAACGGGTCTTGCGCCGGGTCGGTGCCCACATGGGCGCGCACGCCGCAGCCGGGTTCGTGTCGGTGGGTGCAGTTGTAGAAGCGGCAGTCGCCCAGCGTGGCGCGCAGGTCGGGCATGAGTTGCGCCAGGCGCGTGGGCTCGATGTGGTGCAGGCCGAATTCCTGGAAACCGGGTGAGTCGATCAGCGCGGTCTGGCGCTGGTCGTCGGTCCAGTACCAGGTGGTGCTGGTGGTGGTGTGCTTGCCCGAGTTCAGGGCGCGCGAGATTTCACCGGTTTGCGCGCCCGCGTGCGGCACCAGCCGGTTCACCAGTGTGCTCTTGCCCACGCCAGACGGCCCCAGCACCAGGGTGTGCCGGCCTTGCAGCCGGGATGAGAGCTCGGCCACGCCGTGCTCGGCGCCGGCCTGCAGGCACAGCGGCAGCACGGGGCAGCCCATGCGGCGGTAGGCGTCCAGGCGGGCCCAGGCGCGCTCGAAGGTGGCGCCCAGGTCTTGTTTGTTGAGCACGATGAGGGCATCGATGCCGGCGTCTTCGGCGGCGATCAGGGCGCGGGTGAGCTGGCTTTCGGAGAACTCGGGGTCGGCGGCCAGCAGCACCAGCACCTGGTCGAGGTTGGCGGCGAAGGACTTGGTGCGCAGCTCGTCCTGGCGGTAGAACAGGTTACGCCGGGGCTCCACGCGCTCGATGCTGCCCTCGTCGCCAGTGGCCTGCCACTGCACGCGGTCGCCCACGACCACGGCGTTTTTCTTGCCTCGCGGGTGGCACAGCAGGCGGGTGCCGTCGTCTTGTTCGACGAGGCAGTGGCGGCCGTGTGCGGCCACCACCAGGCCAGGTTGCAGCGTCGCCATCAAGTGCCTTGCAGCGCGTCCACGGCGCGGGCGCAGAAGAAGTCGCTCACCGAGATGCCGTTCACGTCGTGGGTGTTGAAGCGCAGCGTGCAGCGGTTGTAGCCAAAGCTCACGTCGGGGTGGTGGTCTTCGCGGTGGGCGATCCAGGCCACGGCGTTGACGAAGGCCATGGTCTCGTGGAAGTTGGCGAAGGACCAGGTCTTTTCCAGCGCGCCGTCGATGAGCTTCCAGCCGTTGGCGGCGTCGCCATTGACCTGGGTGAGCTGGGTGACGACTTCGGTGGCGGTCAGGGCGCGGCGGTTGTGGTGGATGGGGTTCATGGGTCAGGCCGCCTGTAGGCGGGAGAGTCGCTCGCTGGCGGGCGGGTGGGAGTAGTAGAAGCGCGCGTACACCGGGTCGGGCGTGAGCGTGCTGGCGTTGTCCTGGTAGAGCTTGAGCAGGGCGCTGGCGAGGTCGGCGCCGCTGGTGTGTTCCACCGCGTAGGCGTCGGCCTCGAACTCGTGGCGTCGCGAGAGCTGGGCCATGAGGGGCGAGAGGAAGTAGGTGGCCAGGGGTGCTGCCAGCAGGAAGAGGATGAGGGCCAGCGCGTCGTTGGGCGCGTCCATGGCGGGGTAGACGCCCAGGCCGCTGTAGAACCAGGCTTGCGAGGACACCCAGCCCAGCAGGGCGAAGCCACCCAGGCTCATGGCGAACAGCAGCACGATGCGCTTGAGGATGTGGCGGCGGCGGTAGTGGCCCAGTTCGTGGGCGAGCACGGCGTCCACCTCGGCGGGGGTGAGCTGGCGCAGCAGCGTGTCGAAGAACACGACGCGCTTGGCGGCGCCGAAGCCGGTGAAGTAGGCGTTGGCGTGGGCGCTGCGTTTGCTGCCGTCCATCACGTAGAGGCCCTTGGCCGAGAAGCCGCAGCGCGCCATGAGGGCCTGCACGCGGGTCTTGAGGGTGTCGTCGGTGAGGGGCTCGAACTTGTTGAACAGCGGGGCGATGACGGTGGGGTAGAGCACCAGGGCCAGCAGGTTGAAGACCATCCAGGCGCCCCAGGCCCAGAGCCACCAGGTGGGGCCGGCAGCCTGCATGAGCCAGAGCACCAGGGCGGCAATGGGCAGGCCCACAACGGCGCCCACCAGCGTGCCTTTGATGAGGTCACTGACCCAGAGGCCCGGCGTCATTTTGTTGAAGCCAAAGCGCTCTTCGAGGCGGAAGGTGGTGTACCAGGCCAGCGGCAGCGACACCAGGCCGCCGATCAGCGCGAAGCTGCCCAGCAGCGCCAGCTCTTGCAACAGGCCGCCGCCCATCCAGGCCAGCAGGGCCTGGTTGAGCAGGTCCAGGCCGCCCAGCAGGGTCCAGCCCAGCAGCACGGCCGACTCGAAGGCCATCTCCAGCAGGCCGAAGCGGGTCTTGGCGATGGTGTAGTCGGCGGCCTTGGCGTGGGCTTCGGGCGAGATGGTCTGGGCGAAGGCCGCGGGCACCTGGTGGCGGTGGCGGGCCACGTGGCGGATCTGGCGGCTGGCCAGCACGGTGCGCGTGAGCAGACCGGCGGCCAGCAGCAAGCAGAAAAAGGCGGTGAAGGTGAGGGCGGCGGCGTCCATGGGGCGCGAGTCTAGCGAAGCCGCTGGCGCCCGCGCGAAAAAGGGCCATGGCCGCGATCGGCGAAAATCGCCCGATGTCCACCGATACCCCCACCCTGACCAAGAGCGACCAGAACCTGGTCTGGCTCGACTGTGAAATGAGCGGGCTTGACCCCGAGAAAGAGCGACTGCTGGAGATTGCGGTGGTCATCACCGGCCCGCAACTCACCCCCCGGGTGGAAGGCCCGGTGATCGTGATCCACCAGAGCGATGCGGTGCTCAACGCCATGGACGCCTGGAACAAGGGCACGCACGGCAAGAGCGGCCTGATCGACAAGGTCAAGGCCAGCACCGTGACGGAAGCCGAGGCCGAGGCCGAGCTGCTGGCCTTCATCTCGCGCTATGTGCCGCGCAACGGCACGCCCATGTGCGGCAACTCCATCGGGCAAGACCGCCGTTTCCTGGTGAAGTACATGCCCAAGCTGGAGTCGTATTTCCACTACCGCAACCTGGACGTGAGCACCCTGAAGGAACTGGCCAAGCGCTGGAAGCCCGAGGTGTACGAGTCGTTCAAGAAGCACCAGAAGCACACCGCGCTGGCCGATGTGCACGAGTCCATCGACGAGCTGGAGCACTACCGCACCCATTTCCTGCGCTGAGCTGCGCAGCAGGGCCTTCGCCGGCCCCTGAGCGCCGGGCCCGGGCGGGCCTGTGTCGCTGAAATGTCAAAATCGTGACCTTCACGAGAATTTCATATGCCCAAGCGAAATCGATTCATCGCGCGCCACCTGGAAGTTTTGCAACTCGGTGGCGCTTTGCTTTTCCTGCTGCTCACCGGTCTGTACGCCTCGCTCACCGGCGCAGCCGATGCCTCTCTCAGCACCTCGGCGGTGTGGCTGCTCATCGTCGCGGCGGCGGTGGGTGCCTACATGGCCATGAACATCGGCGCCAACGACGTGGCCAACAACATGGGTCCCGCCGTGGGTTCCGGCGCCATGACCATGGGCTGGGCCATCGTGGTGGCCGCCGTGTTCGAGGCGGTGGGCGCCATCGTGGCCGGTGGCGACGTGGTGGGCACCATCAAGGGCGGCATCATTGACCCGGCGGCCATCAGCGATGCGTCGATGTTCGCCGCCGTGATGTTCGCCGCGCTGCTGGCCGGGGCCCTGTGGCTGAACCTGGCCACCGCGCTGGGCGCGCCGGTGTCCACCACGCACTCGATCATCGGGGCCGTGATGGGCGCGGGCATCGCGGCCGGCGGCTGGGGCCTGGTGAACTGGGGCACCATCGGCTCCATCGTCATCAGCTGGGTGATTTCGCCCGTGTCGGGCGGCATCATCGCGGCGCTGTTCCTCTACATCATCAAGCGCAGCGTCACCTACAAGTCGGACAAGACCGAAGCCGCCGCGCGGGTGGTGCCCATCATGATCGCGCTGATGGTGTGGTCGTACGGCACCTACATGCTGCTCAAGGGCATGGGCCAACTGGTGAAGGTGGGTTTTGTGCCCGCGCTCATCGGCGGCGGCGTGCTGGCCCTGGTGGTGTGGGCGCTGATTCGCGGGCCCATTGCCCGCCGCGCCATGGCGCAAGACAACAGCAAAGACGGTGTGAACAGGCTCTTCACCTGGCCGCTGGTGTGCTCGGCGGCGTTGCTGAGCTTTGCCCACGGCGCCAATGACGTGGCCAACGCCATTGGCCCGCTGGCCGCCATTTACGAGGCGGTGAAGGCCGGCGCCATCGCCACCAAGGCGGGCACGCCGATGTGGATCATGGTGCTGGGTGCGCTGGGCCTGTCGGTGGGCCTGGCCCTGTACGGCGCCAAGCTGATTCGCACCGTGGGCAAGGAGATCACCGAGCTGGACAACATCCGCGCGTACTCCATCGCCATGGCCGCCACGCTCACCGTGATCGTGGCCTCGCAGATGGGCATGCCGGTGTCCACCACCCACATCTCGATTGGCGCGGTGTTTGGCGTGGGCTTCCTGCGCGAATTGCTCAAGGTGAACTACGCCAAGATGGAGGCCGCCGTGCGCGCCGGTCACCAGGGCGCTGACCGCGACGAGGTGGAAAGCTACCTGCAGCGTTTCGAGGCCGCCGAGGTGCACGAGAAGAAGCGCATGCTGGCCGAAATGAAGCAGCGCGCCAAGGCGCAGGCGCTGGCCGATGGCACCGTCTTTGCCAAGAAGGAGCGCAAGGCCTTCAAGAAGGCCTACAAGCAGGAGATCGTGAAGCGCTCGGCGGTGATGCGCATCGTGGCGGCGTGGATCGTCACCGTGCCGGCCACCGCCTTGCTGGCCGCGCTGCTGTTCTACGTGGTGCGCGCTGTCATGAACTGAGGGCCGTTTCGGCGCCCGATACCCTAAGGTGTTGGGGTTTTCCCGAAAGTGTGCGACAATCGCGGGCTTCGCTGGAAACGGCGAAGCCCTTTGTGCATTGGCCTCACTCACTGGCCCCCGAATCCGAGCCCTTTCAGGCGCTCGACCGGGGCCCCCCGCTCCCGGCGTCACCCTATCGACGCCACTTTCGCGGACCGTTTGTGGTTGATGTTGTGTAACCACGAACGGATCTGGCGACGCGGGCCTCATGGCCTTCCCGCTGGCTTCGGTCATTGCGCCTTGCCGCTTTTTTCAGGCAGGCGCGGGAACGAACATGAGCGACTCTTTTGAAGACCGCGGCGAACTCTCGCCCGAAATCCTGACCCCCGACACCAACGCCGGCGCTGAACTCAGCACCGAAGCCGTGGCCGAGACCGCCGCCGAGACCGGCCCGGTGGACGCCAGTGCCTTTGCCGCGCTGGGCCTGGCCTCCGAACTGGTGGCCGCCGTGGCCGACCTGGGCTACACCCAGCCCACCGCCGTGCAGGCGCGCGTGCTGCCCCTGGCCATGCCGGAGAACGCCGAGCAGCGCTACGCCGACCTGATGGTCTCCAGCCAGACCGGCAGCGGCAAGACCGCCGCCTTCCTGCTGCCCGTGCTGCACACGCTGATCCGCCAGCAAGCCGAGCGCGTGGCCGCCGAGCGCGCCGAACGCGAGCGCCTGGCCGCCGAGGCCCTGGCCCGTGGCGAATCGCCGGCCAAGGCGCCCAAGCGCAAAGACCCGACCAACCCGCGCCACTTCAAGGCCGCCACCCCCGGCGCCCTGGTGCTGTGCCCCACGCGCGAGCTGGCCCAGCAGGTGGCGCACGACGCCATCGAGCTGGTTCGCCATTGCCGCGGCCTGCGCATCGCCAACGTGGTGGGCGGCATGCCTTACCAGGTGCAGATCGCGCGCCTGCAGAACGCCGACCTGGTGGTGGCCACCCCGGGTCGCCTGCTGGACCTGCAGCGCTCGCAGCAACTCAAGCTCGACCAGGTGCAGTTCCTGGTGGTGGACGAGGCCGACCGCATGCTCGACCTGGGCTTCTCCGACGACCTGGCCGAGATCAACGAGCTCACCCGCAACCGCCGCCAGACCATGATGTTCAGTGCCACCTTCGCACCGCGCATCCAGCAACTGGCCATGCGCGTGATGCACGAGAACGGCCTGCACGTGCAGAAGGTGCAGATCGACTCGCCGCAAGAGAAGCACGCCAACATCAAGCAGGTGCTGTTCTGGGCCGACCACGCCGAGCACAAGCGCGCCATGCTGGACCACTGGCTGCGCGACGCCAGCATCAACCAGGCCGTGGTGTTCGCCAGCACCCAGGTCGAGTGCGATGGCCTGGCCAATGACCTGCAGCAAGCCGGCTTCTCGGCCGTGGCGCTGCACGGCGCCCTGAGCCAGGGCCTGCGCAACCGCCGCCTGATGGCGCTGCGCAACGGCCAGGTGCAGATCCTGGTGGCCACCGACGTGGCCGCGCGCGGCATCGACGTGCCCACCATCACCCACGTCTTCAACTTCGGCCTGCCGATGAAGGCCGAGGACTACACCCACCGCATTGGCCGCACCGGCCGCGCCGGCCGCGAAGGCCTGGCCGTGACCTTTGCCGAGTTCCGCGACCGCCGTCGCATTGCCGACATCGAGGCCTACACCCAGCAGCGCTTCAAGGCCGAAGTGGTGCCGGGCCTGGAGCCGCGCATGCGCCCGCCCCAGTCGGACAGCTTCGGTGGCCGTGGCCGTGGTGGCGATCGCCGCCCGGCCGGTCGCTCGGGTGACCGTTTCGGTGGTGACCGCTTCGGCGCCGAGCGCCGTGGCCCGCGCGTGGAAAACCGCGACAGCGCACCGCGCTTTGAAGGCCGTGGCCGCCCCGAAGGCGCCCGCTTTGAAGAGCGCCGTTTCGACGACCAACGCGCCGCCCCGCGCCAGGACGCCCGTTTTGACCCGCGCTTCGAGTCGCGTGGCGATGCCCGCCCGGCACCGCGCGCCGACCGTGGTTTCGGCAATGACCGTGGCTTTGGTGGCCAGGGCCGCCCGCAAGGCGCCGCCGGCTTTGGCGGCCGCCCCGACAAGGGCGGTTTCGCTGACCGCCGCCAAGACCGTGGCTTTGGTGGCGATCGCCCCCAGGGCTTCGGTGAGCGTGGCCAGGACCGTGGTGGCTTTGCCGGCCGCCCGGCACCGCGCCGCCCGCGTTAAGCCAGGGCCTGGCGGGCACTGACCCGCCGCCGCACTCGGACAAGCCGGACCTCGTGTCCGGCTTTTTCGTGGGCTCTCCACAATGCCGCCCCATGCGGTACGGCGTGGTCTGGTTCAAGCGGGATTTGCGGGTGCAAGACCATGCCCCGCTGGCCGAGGCCGCCGCGCGCGGCCCGGTGCTGTGCCTCTACATCCTGGAGCCCGCGCTGTGGCGGCAGCCCGACGCGGCCGCTCAGCACCTGGGCTTTGTGCGCGAGAGCCTGCGCGAGTTGCACGCCGACCTGCGCCGCCGGGGCCTGCGCCTGCGGCTGGCGGTGGGCGACGCGCAAGAGATGCTGGCGCGCCTGCACGCCCAAGCCCCGTTCGAGGCCTTGTATTCCCACCAGGAAACCGGCAACGGCGCCAGCTTCGAGCGCGACCGCCGCGTGGCCCGCTGGTGCCGCGAGCAGGGCGTGGCCTGGCACGAGCCTCGGCCCTGGGGCGTGGTGCGCGGCCTGCGTGAGCGCCGGCAGTGGGTGCGCCAGTGGGAAGCGCACATGGCCGCCCCGCAGGCGGGCTTGCCCCTTCGCTTGGAAGACGCCGTCGTGCCCTGGGCGCACGACCCTTGGCCCGAGCCGGTCAGCCTGGGCCTCGCCGAGGCCGAACCCCCGTTGCGCCAGCGCGGGGGGCGCACCCAGGCCGAGGCGGCGCTGCACGGCTTTCTGCAAGACCGCAGTGCCGCCTACCGGGGCGGCATTTCATCGCCCCTGAGCGCGCCCGATGCCTGCTCGCGCTTGTCGCCGCACCTGGCCTGGGGCACGCTGAGCCTGCGCGAGGTGGTGCAGGCCACGCGCGAGCGCATGGCCGACCCCGCCCTGGCCGGCACGCGCCAGCACGCCGGCCTGGCCGCCTTTCTCAGCCGGCTGCACTGGCACTGCCACTTCATTCAGAAGCTGGAAACCGAGCCCGACATTGAGTTCCGCCCCATGCACCCGGGCTACGAGGGCCTGCGCGAGGCCGAGTGGGACGAGGCCCGCTGGCAGGCCCTGGTGAACGGGCGCACCGGCTGGCCGCTGGTGGACGCCTGCGTGGCCATGCTGCGCGAAACGGGCTGGCTGAACTTTCGCATGCGGGCCATGCTGGTGTCGGTGGCGGCCTACCCGCTGTGGCTGCACTGGCGCCCGGTGGGCCTGTGGCTGGCGCGGCAGTTTCTGGACTACGAGCCCGGCATTCACTGGAGCCAGGTGCAGATGCAGTCGGGCACCACGGGCATCAACACCACGCGGGTTTACAACCCCATCAAGCAGGCGCGCGACCAAGACCCCGAGGGCCGTTTCGTGCGCCAGTGGCTGCCGGCCTTGCGCCGCGTGCCGCAGGCCTGGATTTTTGAGCCCTGGCGCATGCCGCCCGAGGTGGCGCAGCGCGCCGGCCTGCGCCTGGGCGAAGACATTCCGCTGCCGGTGGTGGACCTGGCGCCCGCGCTGCGCGAGGCCAAGCGCCGTGTGCACGAGCTGCGCGCCCGGCCCGAGGTGCAGGCCGAGCAGGACACCATCGTGCGCCGCCACGGCTCGCGGCACCGCCCGGCCGAGCAACTGGCCGGGCCGCGCCAGCAGCGCCGCGCCGCGCAGGCGCGGCAGCAGGCCGACGCCCAGGGCGCGTTTGATTTTTAGGCGCTCAGCGCGGCATGCCCGCGGCCAGCCAGGCGCGCCAGCCGCCAAAGGCGGTGATGTCGGTGGCGCCTTGCGTGCCGATGGCCTCGCAGATGAAGCCGGGCACCTCGCTGCCGTCGGCCAGGCGCACCTTGCCAATGCCCAGCGGCGCGGGAATGCCGGCCACGAAGCTGCCGAAGTGCTGGGCCGGCAGTTCCCAGATTTCCATGGCGATGGCCGCGCCGCCCCCGGCCACTTTCACCATGCCCGGGCGCATGGGCGGGCCACCGGCCAGGGCGTAGAAGCGGTACTCGGGTGCTGAGGAAAGCTGGGCGACCAGGCGCGCGCCGCGCGAGGTGAGCTGGTGGTTCAGGGGCAAGCCGTCCAGGTGGGCGCCGCACACGGCCACGCGGAGGGTGCCGCTGTCGGCCGGGCTGGGCGCCGGGCAGGGCGGGGTGTCGGCCAGGCGGGCGGCGGTGGCGCCCAGCGGGGTGTCGCCCAGGGTGCGGTGCAGGCGGTCGGCCAGGGCCAGCAGGTGCAGGTCGTGGAAGGCGGGGGCGGCCAGGGTCACGCCCCAGGGCAGGCCGGCCGCCTCGCCGCTGGCCAGGAAGCCCGCGGGCACGGCCACGGCGCTGTAGTCCAGCAGGTTCATGAAGTTGGTGTAGCGGCCCAGGTTCGAGTTCAGGCGGATCGGGTCGGCTTGCATGTCCGCGATGCGGTAAATGTTGCCGGCGGTGGGCGTGAGCAGGCAGTCGATGCGCTGCCACACCGCGTCGCACTCGCGCTTGAGCGCCTTCAGGCGGTACTGCGCGGCGAAGGCCTCGGCGGCGGTCTTGTGGCGACCGCCTTCGATGATGGTGCGCACCGGCGGGAACACGGCCTCGGGGTGCTGGTCGAGAAAGGCCTGAATGGCGACGAAGCGCTCGGCCACCCAGGGGCCTTCGTACAGCAGGCGGGCGGCTTCCATGAAGGGGCTCAGGTCCACCTCCACCGGGGTGCCGCCCAGGCTTTGGAGGCGCTCGATGCTGGCCTGGAACAGCGCGGCGGCGGCGCCGTTGCCGAAGAAGTCGAGGTCGGCCGCGCGCGGCACGCCGAAGCGGAAGGGGCCAGCGGAAAAGTCGGCCCCCGCGCCGGCGCGGGCGCGGCTGTAGGCGTCGGCCTCGTCGAAGGCGGCGGCCACCTCGAACACCGCGCGGGCATCGGCCGCGGTGAGGGCGAACACGCTGAGCGTGTCCACGGTTTTGCAGGCCGGCACCACGCCCGTGCCCGAGAGCAGGCCCAGCGTGGGCTTGAGGCCCACCAGGTGGTTGAACGAGGCCGGCACCCGGCCCGAGCCGGCGGTGTCGGTGCCCAGCGAGAAGCTGGCCCAGCCCTTGGCCACCGACACGGCCGAGCCCGAGCTGGAGCCGCCCGACACGAAGGCCGGGTCGTGCGCGTTCTGGCAGGCGCCATAGGGCGAGCGGGTGCCGTTCAGGCCGGTGGCGAACTGGTCGAGGTTGGTTTTGCCGATGGGCACCGCGCCGGCGTCGATGAGGCGCTGCACCACGAAGGCGGTGCGGGTGGGCGTGTAGGCGTATTCGGGGCAGGCGGCGGTGGTGGGCACGCCGGCCAGGTCGATGTTGTCTTTCACGGCGAAGGGCACGCCGTAGAGCGGCAGGCTGTCGGGGGCGATGCCGTCGAGCCGCGCCAGGTAGGGCTCCAGCTCGGCGGGGCTCAAGCGGTGGATGAAGGCGTGGTGGGCGTCGGTGGCGGCGCGGCGCACGGCCTCGCCGATCACCTCGCGCACCGGGGCGCCTTGGCGATAGGCCTCGCGCAGGCTGGCCAGGTGAAAGCTGAGTTCGGTCAGGTCGGTGGTGTTCATGGGGTGTCCTCAGGCGGTTTCTTCGATCAGCACGAGCACGTTCTGGCCGGCCGACACGGGCGAGCCCTGCGCGCACATGAGCCGGTGCACGGTGCCGCTGGCGGGGGCGACGAGGTTGAACTCCATCTTCATGGACTCGATCACCACCAGCACCTCGCCGGCCTGCACGCGCTGGCCTTCGCTCACGCTCACCTGCCACACATTGCCCGGCACGCTGGTGGCCAGGGCGCGGCCGCCGTCGGGCAGGTCGATCTCGGTCTCGGGGCCGGCGGCGGCCACGTCGGCCTCGCTGGCCACGGTGTCTTGCCCGGCGGCGGCCCAGCGCTCGCGCTCGGCCTCGAAGGCCGCTTGTTGCTGCGCCTTGAAGGTGGCGATGCTCTCGGCGTTCTCGGCCAGGAAGCTGCGGTACTCGCGCAGGCTGAACTGGCCTTCTTCCACGCGCAGGGCGTAGCCGCCGTGGGGGAAGCGCTCGCGAATGGCGAGCAGTTCGTCCTGGCCCACGGGCTCGAAGCGGATCTGGTCAAAGAAGCGCAGCAGCCAGGGCTTCTCAAACGCGCTGCCGGGTGTGCCGTGGCGCCAGCGGTTCCACATCTGCAGGGTGCGGCCGACGAACTGGTAGCCGCCGGGGCCTTCCATGCCATACACGCAGAGGTAGGCGCCGCCAATGCCCACGGCGTTCTCGGGCGTCCAGGTGCGCGCGGGGTTGTACTTGGTGGTGACGAGGCGGTGGCGCGGGTCCAGCGGCGTGGCCACGGGCGCGCCCAGGTACACGTCGCCCAGGCCGAGCACGAGGTAGCGCGCGTCGAACACGGTGCGGAACACGTCGTCGATGCTGTCCAGCCCGTTGATGCGGCGGATGAACTCGATGTTGCTGGGGCACCAGGGCGCATCGGGCCGCACCGATTGCATGTACTTCTCAATCGCCAGGCGGGTCTGCGGGTCGTCCCACGAGAGGGGCAGGACCACGGTGCGCGAGGGCACCACCATGTCGTCCACGGCGGGCAGGGCCAGGTCGCAGCGCACGATCTCGTCCAGCAGGCGCTCGCGCGGCAGCTCGGCCGGGTTGAAGTGCACCTGCAGCGAGCGGATGCCGGGCGTGAGGTCGATCACCCCGGGCAGGGCCAGGGCCTGCAGCGCGGCCAGCAGGCCTTGCACGCGCATGCGCAGTTCCAGGTCGAGCACGAGGGGGCCGTATTCCACCAGCACGTAGCGGTCGCCGGCCTGGCGGATCACCAGGCGCGGGCGGTCGCCGTCGATGGGCAGGTCCACCAGCACGGGGCTGGCGTCGTTCAGTGGTTCCACCGGCGCGGCGGGCAGGGTCTGGCTGGGCGCACCCTGGGCCTCAAGCGCCAGCGCGGTCTCGTGCGACACGCGGTGAAAGCGCACGGTGTCGCCGGGGCGAAGCTGGCCGAGCTTCCACAGCTCGGCGTTCACCACCACGGCCGGGCAGACGAAGCCGCCCAGGCTGGGGCCGTCGGGGCCGAGGATCACGGGCATGTCGCCGGTGAAGTCGATGGCGCCGATGGCGTAGGCGTTGTCGTGGATGTTGGAGGGGTGCAGCCCGGCCTCGCCGCCGTCGGGGCGCGCCCATTGGGGCTTGGGCCCGATCAGGCGCACGCCGGTGCGGCTGCTGTTGTGGTGCACCTTCCAGTCGGTGGCGAAGAAGGTGTGCACGTCATCGGGCGTGAAGAAATCGGGCGCGCCGTGCGGGCCGTAGAGCACGGCCACGTCCCAGTGCGTGCCGTAGGTGGGCACCTGCTCGGCGGGGGCGCTGGCGGGCGCGGCGCTGGCACCGGGCTGGGCCAGGTGCAGCACGTCGCCGGTGCGCAGGCAGCGCCCGGCGTGGCCACCGAACTGGCCCAGGGTGAAGGTGCTGCGGCTGCCCAGGTAGAGCGGCACGTCCAGCCCGCCGGCCACGGCCAGGGCCAGGCGAACGCCGCGCTCGCAGCGGCCCACGCTGAGCGTGGCGCCGGCCGGCACGGCAATGGTCTGCCACATGGGCACGGGCACGCCGTCGAGCTTCACCGGGGCCGGTGCACCGCACACCGCCACGGTGGTGGCCGTGTGAAAGCGCAGCGTGGGGCCGGCCAGGGTGATCTCCAGCGCGGCGGCCTCGGGCGCGTTGCCCACCAGGGCGTTGGCCGTGCGGTGGGCGTGGCTGTCCATGGGGCCGCTGGGCGGCACGCCCACGTCCCAGTGGCCCAGGCGGCCGGGCCAGTCTTGCACGCTGGTTTGCACGCCCGGCTCCAGCACCTCGATGGTGGCGGGGCGGAAATCGAGCGTGGACAGAAAGCGGGTGACCTGCCGGCCCTCGCGGAACACGGGGTGGCGCACCACCTCGCGCAGGTAGGCCAGGTTGGTCTCGATGCCGGCCAGGCGCGTGGCGGCCAGGGCGGCGTCGAGCCGGGCCAGGGCCTCAGTGCGGTCGGTGCCGGTGACGATGAGCTTGGCCAGCATGGGGTCGTACCAGGCGGGCACATCGGTGCCGCGCTCCACCCAGCCGTCCACGCGCGCATCGGTGGGGAACACCACCTCGGTGAGCAGGCCGGCGCAGGGCTGGAACTGGCGCGCCGGGTCTTCGGCATAGAGGCGCACCTGGATGCTGGCGCCGCGCGGCGTGGGCTGCAGCGCGGCCAGGTTGCCCAGCTCGCCAGCGGCCAGGCGCACCATCCAGGCCACCAGGTCCACGCCGGTCACTTGTTCGGTGACGCCGTGTTCCACCTGCAGCCGGGTGTTTACCTCCAGGAAGTAGAAGGCGCCGGTGCTGGCATCGAGCACGTATTCCACCGTGCCGGCCGAGCGGTAGCGCACGGCTTGGGCCAGGCGCACGGCGGTGGCGTGCAGCTCTTGGCGCACGGCCTCGCTCAGGCCGGGGGCGGGGGTCTCTTCAATCACCTTCTGGTTGCGCCGCTGCACCGAGCAGTCGCGCTCGCCCAGCGCCAGCACGGTGCCCTGGCCGTCGCCGAACACCTGCACCTCGATGTGGCGCGCCTGCTCGACGAACTTTTCCAGGAACAGGCCGGCGTCTTTGAAGTTGGCCGCGGCCAGGCGGGTGACGGAGGCGAAGGCGTCTTCCAGTTCGGCGGCGTCGCGCACCAGGCGCATGCCGATACCGCCGCCACCGGCGGTGCTTTTGAGCATCACCGGGTAGCCGATGCGCTCGGCCTCCAGGTGCGCCTGCGCCACATCGGCCAGCAGGCCCGAGCCGGGCAGCAGCGGCACGCCGGCACGCTCTGCCAATTCGCGTGCGGTGTGCTTCAGGCCGAAGGCGCGCATCTGCTCGGCGCTGGGGCCGATGAAGGCGATGCCGGCGGCCTCGCAGGCCTCGGCGAAGCCGGGGTTTTCCGACAGGAAGCCGTAGCCGGGGTGAATGGCCTGGGCGCCGCACTCACGGGCAATGGCCAGGATGCGGTCGGCGCGCAGGTAGCTTTCAGCGGCGGGCGCGGGGCCGACGCAGTAGGCCTCGTCGGCCTCGCGCACGTGGCGGGCCTGCGCGTCGGCCTCGGAATACACGGCCACGCTCTGCACGCCCAGGGCCTTGAGGGTGCGGATGATGCGGCAGGCGATGGCGCCGCGGTTGGCGATGAGGACCTTGGTGAACATGGGGGCTCCGGTGGCAGGCCGTCCTGCCGAGGCGAGGGAGTCAGACGGGTCGTCCCGTCATCGGGGGAAAAGAAAGAAGGCGGCGGCGCAGCGGGTCACCAGACCAGAAGCTCAATGGGCGTGGGGTTGTAGGCGTTGCAGGGGTTGTTGAGCTGCGGGCAGTTGCTGATGAGCACCCACAGGTCCATCTCGGCGCGCATCTCCACGTACTTGCCCGGGCCGGACACGCCGTCCTCGAAGCTGAGCGCGCCGTCGGCGGTGACGGGCACGTTCATGAAGAAGTTGATGTTGGGCACCAGGTCGCGCTTGCCCAGGCCCACGTCGGCGTGCTGCAGGGCGATGAGGTAGTTGTCGCGGCAACTGTGCATGTACTTCTTCTGCAGCGCGTAGCGCACGGTGTTGCTCTCGGCCGCGCAGGCGCCGCCCAGGGTGTCGTGGCGGCCGCAGGTGTCGGCCACGATGGTGAGCATGGGGCGGCCTTCGTTGCTGCGAATCACCGAGCCGGTGGTGAGGTAGATGCCGCCTTGCTGCACCATGGTGTCGGTGGCGCTGTAGTGCTCGGCCGGGTCGTGGCGGTTGTAGAAGAGCACGTCGGCGGCCTGGTTGCCTTCGGTGTCAACGATGCGAAGGGTCTGGCCCTGGCGCAGCTCGAACAGGATGGGCTCGCCCGCCGGGTGGCGCTGGCGCATCACGGCGTCTTCGGGCTTCAGCGCGCTTTCCTGCAGGCGGATGGCGGTGGCGGTGGTCATGGCGGGTCCCCTCAGAGGTAGAGCATGTCGGTGTTGTGCAGGGCGCGCGCGTTCTCGGGCCGGAAGGCGCGGCAATAGTCGTTGGCCGGGGCGGCGCCGCAGCGCCAGGCGGCCAGGCCCACCTTGCCGGGGGCGTACGCGGGGCGGGGGTCAAGCGCGTGGGGCGCGCTGCTCACGGCCAGGATCACGTCCATGTCAAAGCGCAGTTCCACGAAGTCGCCGGCCCGGGCGTGCTCGGGCGTGAAGCCAAAGCGGCCTTGCGCGTCCACCGTCACCTGGCTGAACAGGTTCACCGGCGCGATCAGGTCGCGCTTGCCCAGGCCGTACTTGCCGATCTCGATCAGCAGCCCGTCTTTGCCGGAACGGTGCATGGCGTTGCGCGCGTGCTCGTAGCGCTTGTCGCCGTAGCGGCGGGTCATGGCCTCGTTGTCGAGCAGGGCGCCCAGCGGGTCGTGCCAGCCCAGGCTGTCGGCGGTGAAGCTGGCCATGCTGCGGCCCATGTCGCTCATGAGCACGTGGCCGCGCGTGTAGTGCGCGGTGTGCTGGGCCTTGAGGCTGTCGGGCATGTTGTAGCGCTCGAGTTTTTCCAGCGCGCTGTAGAGCACCAGGCTCAGGTTGGCGCCGGCCTGCAGCGCCACGAAGCGGATGGCGCTGCCGCGCGGCATGCGCCAGCTCCAGTGGGCACCGCCGGGCAGCACCTCGCTCCACATCAGACGCGAGGTGTCCACGCCCGCGAGCGAGGCGGCGGGGAAGCGGCGCCACAGCTCGGGCGTGTCCACCGGCTCGGCGCGCGGCGGGTTGGGCAACACGGAGGTGAGCGGGTCGGGCAGGTCTTGCAGGTTCATGGCGGGTCTCCTTGGTGGGTCAGGCCGGGGTGGCGCTCAGGCGTTGCAGTTGTTCGAGGTCGGTCTTCATGCCCGAGGTCTCGCGGATGCGGTCCAGGATGTCGCGCTTCATGCGCAGAAACTCGGGGGCGTGCTTGAGGTCTTGCGTGCGCTGGTCGCCGAAGGGCACCTCGTACACCGTGTCGATGCGGCCCGGGCGCGGCGCCATGAGCACCACGCGCTGGCCCAGGTAGAGGGCCTCTTCCACGTCGTGCGTGACGAAGACGATGGTGGCCTTCTCCAGCCGGTGCACGTGGCGGATGAGGTCATGCATCACCTCGCGCGTTTGCGCATCCAGCGCGCCGAAAGGTTCGTCCATCAGCACGATCTCGGGGCGCCCCATCAGTGCGCGGGCAATGGCCACGCGCTGCTGCATGCCGCCCGAGAGCTGGTTGGGCCAGGCGTCGGCCACGGGGGTCAGGCCCATCAGGCGCAAGAGCGCGTCGGCCCGGCCCGAGGCGGCTTCCACGTCGCTGGAGGTGATGTCTTGCGTGTGCGCCTTGAGCTGGCGGCAGAACTTGATGTTCTGCATCACCGTCATCCACGGGTACAGGCTGTAGTGCTGGAACACCATGGCGCGGTCGATGCCCGGGCCGTTCACCGGCCGGCCGTCGATCAGCAGCTCGCCCGCGCTGTGCGTCTCCAGCCCGCCGATGGTGCGCAGCAGCGTGCTCTTGCCGCAGCCCGAGGCGCCCACGAAGGTGACGAACTCGTTGGCGCCAACGTCCAGGTTCACTTGCTCCAGCGCGTTCACGCTGGCGCCTTCGTAGCGCTTGAACAGCTCGCGCACGGCGATCTTGGGGGTGGTGTTGAGGCTCATGGTGGGGTGGCCTTTCATTTCAAATAGAGCCACGGAAAAGCGCGGCGGTGCAGCCAGCGAAACAGCTGGTCGGTGAGCAGGCCGATGAGGCCGATCACGATGATTCCGGCGAAGATGGTGTCGGTCTGCAGGAAGCGCTGGGCGCGCAGCACGGCGTAGCCCAGGCCCGAGTTGGCGGCCACCAGCTCGGCCACCACCAGGTAGGTCCAGGCCCAACCCATGGTGATGCGCAGCGTGTCCAGTAGCGCGGGCTTGGCGCTGGGGAAGATGACCTTCTCGATCAGCTCGGCGCGGGTGGCGCCCATGGTCTGTGCGGCCTCCACCTGCGCGCTGGGCACGCGGCGCACGTCCTCGGCCACCATGAGCACCATCTGGAAAAAGGTGCCGATGAAGATGATGGCGATCTTCGATGCCTCGTCGATGCCCACCCACAGCATCACCAGCGGAATGAAGGCCACCGCCGGCATGTAGCGGATGAAGTCGGTCAGCGGCTCCAGCAGGGCCTGCACCGCGCGGAACGAGCCGATCAGCAGGCCCAGGGGCAAGGCGATCACGGCTGACAGCGCAAAGCCCGCCACCACCCGGTAGGTGCTGATGCCCATGTCTTCCAGCAGGCCGGTGTCGGTGGCCCAGGTCCAGCCGCGCTCCAGCACCTTCAGCGGCGAGGGCAGGAACACCGGGTCCAGGCCACCCCAGGCGGCCAGCGCGGCCCAGAGCACCAAAGGGGTGAACAGGCCGGTGAGGGCGAGCACCCAATAGGTGCGTTGTGCGATGGGACCGCGCACCGTCCAGAGGCGGCTGGGCCGGCGGTGCACCAGCTTGGCGGCTGGCGCGGCCGGCACGGCGGTGGTGGGGGGCAGTTGGGACATGCGGGGCTCCTGTCGTTGGGACGTGCGGCGAGAGGCGTGCGCTCTGGCGAGCCAGCGTCTCCCGGGCTTTTGTCCCTCCGTGGAGCCACGCGATCGTGGCCGACCGCTCTCGGACCAGACGGCCTGCGCGGTGCAGGCCCGGAACCCTAGCGGTCTTTCAAGGCAAGCGGCGTGCGTTCAGGGCACGGCGCCTCTCGGTGTGCGGTGAATGCACGAGCCGTGCCAGCTTGTGCGGTCAGCGCGTCAGCCGCGCCAGCGCCGCAGCGCGTGGTCCAGCGACCACCGCCCCGCGCCCTGGCCCAGCAGGTACAGCAGTGGCGCCGCCCAGGTCAGGTGCGTGGGCCAGGCGGCCGGGTACACAAAGACCTGAATCACCGCCGTCATTCCCAGCAGCGCCAGGGCCGACAGCCGCGTGGCCAGGCCCAGCACCAGCAGGGCGGGAAACAGGTGCTCGGCCCAGGTGGCCAGGTAGGCCGCCGCCTCGGGTGGGATCAGGGGCAGGGCGTAGTCTTCGCGGAACAGCAGGAAGGTGGTGTCGGTGAGCGTGAGCCAACCCTCCACCTTGGTGCGCCCCGAGATCCAAAAGACGCTGGCGATGGCCACCCGCGAGACCAGCGCAATCAGGTCGGGTGAGACCCAGCGCGCGAGCAGTTCCCCCAAGTGCGGGCCTGCGTGGGGTGTGGTGGTGTTCATGGGGTGGTCTCCGTGGGGTTGGCGTGAAAGGCACCTTGGGCAAGCAGCAGGCCCATGCAGGCGGTGAGGTCCAGGCCTGGCTCGGCGGCCAGGGCGGCGGCCACCGCCTCGGGCAGGGTGGTGCCGGTGGCGCAGGCGCACAGCAGCGCCGCCGCACCTGGGCCGATGGGGGTGGCCAGCACCTCGTGCCCCGGCCGGGTGAACAGCACGCCCTCGCCGCGCCAGCGCGGTGGATTGGGGTCGGGCCAGCCTTCGCGGGCCGCGCGCCAGAGGTGCCACAGCGGCCACTGGCGGTGCCAGTGCCAGCGCGTGGCGGGGTGGGGGCGCCAGCGCAGGTCGGCCCCGGCCAGCGGGACCAATGCCTCGGCGCTGAGGCTGGGCGCGTCGCTGGCCACCAGGCTTTCGGCCCAGAGTTGGTCGAGCCTGGCCACCTCCGGCAGCCAGGGCCATTGGTCTTGGGGCAAGGCCTGCGCCAGCAGGTCGGGCAGCTCGGCGCCGTAGGTGGCCAGGCAGGCGTCGCGGGGTGGGTGGACGCGGGCGTGGCGCAGGGCCAGGGCGCGGAACCAGTCGTCGCCGGTGAGGCGGTGCACCGCCGGGTACAGGGCCACCAGGGCGTCCACGCAGCCCCTGAGCACGGTGTTGCGGTAGACCGCGAAACCGGGCTCGTGGGCCCAGGGCGCTTGCTCGGTGCTGGCATCGGCCGGGTTGGCCCAGATGGCCTGCCAGACCGATGGCTGGAAGTCGTGCAGGCCGTTCATGCCACCTCCCGCTCGCGGGCCAAGGCTGCCTGCGCCATGGTGCGCTCGGCCATCAGCGCGTCGAAGGGGGGAATGGTGTCGTCGCGCTCCAGCAGGGTGGGGCGGGCGCCGATGCGCGCCACCAGCCGCTCGTGCAGCCGCCACACGGCCTCGCACACCGGGGCGTCGTGGCTGTCGATCAGCAGGCGCGGGCCCAGGGCAGGGTCGGCGTGGTGCCCGGCCACGTGAATCTCCATCACCGCGTCGCCTGCCACGCCGTCCACCCAGGCGCGGGCGTCGGTGCCCAGGTTGTGGGCCGAGACGAACACGTTGTTCACGTCCACCAGCAGGCCGCAGCCGGTGCGCCGCACCAGCTCGTGCAGGAAGTCGAGTTCGCTCCAGTCGTGCGGCAGCCGGGCCAGGTAGTGCGCGGGGTTTTCGATGGCCACGCGCTGGCCCAGCGTGTCTTGCAGTTGGGCCACGTGCGCGGCCAGGTGGTGCAGCGCTTCGGTGGTGCGCGGCACGGGCAGCAGGTCGGGGGCATAGAAGCCGCCCCAGCGGCTCCAGGCCAGGTGCTCGGACACCAGGGCCGGCTGCAGCCGCCGCACCAGCGCAGCCAGGCGCGCGAGGTGCGAGGCGTCCAGCGCCTGCGCCCCGCCCAGCGAGGCAGACACGCCGTGCAGCGACAGCGGGTGCCGCTCGCGCACGGCCTCCAGCCAGGCCAGGCGGGGGCCACCGGCCACCAGGCTGTTCTCGGGGTGCACCTCGAACCACAGCCCTGGCGCCGAGGCGGCCAGCGCCTCGTGCAGGTGCTGCGGCTTCAGGCCCAGGCCCGCGCCCAGGTTGGCGGCGGGGTCGGTGGGCGATGCGGGCATGGCGATCAGCTCTTGATCGGTTGCAGCGAGCCCATGCCATTGGGCGTCTTGATGGTGGTGCAGGTGCCGGTGGGCACGTACTTCCAGGCGTTGCCCTGGTAGTCCACCTTCGAGGTGCCGGCGCAGGTGGTGCCCGGGCCGGCGGCGCAGTCGTTCTTGCCGGCCATGGACACGCCGTAGCAGCGCTCTTTGGCACTCGCGGGCTTGGCGTCGGGCATGTTGGACTGGGCAATGGCTGCGCCCGTGCTCAGGGCGGCCAGGGCGGCAAGGGTCAGGCTCAGGGTGGTCGAGGTCATGGTGGGCTCCGTTGGGTGGGTGGGCACACCGACCAGCCGGTGCGCTCCGGTGGTCAGTTCGGTGCGCGCCGTGCCGGGGTTACAGGCACCCAGGCCAAACCCCGCTTATTTGTTTCTGCGCCCCCCTGTAACCTTGGCCGGCCATGCAACGAATAGACCCCGTGATCGCAACCGAACACGAACTGCTGGGCCTGTTCCAGGCCGGGTTGGACGGCGACGCCGCCGCCTACCACCGTTTCCTGCAGCGCCTGGGGGCCTTGCTGCGTGGCTATTTCCGCCGCCGCCTGCAAAGCCTGCCCGACGAGGTGGAAGACCTGGTGCAGGAAACCCTGCTGGCCGTGCACACCCAGCGCCACACCTACCGCCCGGGTTCACCGCTCACGGCCTGGGTGCACGCGGTGGCGCGCTACAAGCTGGTGGACCTGTGGCGCCGGCGCGAGCGCCATGAGGCATTGAACGACCCGCTTGACGACGACCTGGCGGTGTTTGCCCACTCCGACGATGACGCTGGCCTGGCGCGACGCGACCTTTCGCGCCTGCTGGGTGGCCTGCCCGACCACCAGCGCCTGCCGATCCAGCACACCAAGCTGGACGGCCTCTCGGTGCAAGAGACGGCGCGCCTGACGGGCATGAGCGAGTCGGCGGTGAAGGTGGGCGTGCACCGGGGCCTGAAGGCCCTGGCGCGACAGTGGAAAGGACTGACATGAAAACCGACGAGTTGATCGGCCTGCTGGCCGCCGATGCCGCGCCCGTGCCGCGCCACGAGGGCCAGCGCCGCCTGTGGCTGGCGCTGGGTGGTGGTGGCTTGCTGGCGCTGCTGTGGATCGCGCTGGCCTATGGCGTTCGGCCCGACCTGGGCCAGGTGTTCTTCACCCCCGCCTTCGCCATGAAAGAGGCCATGCCCCTGGCGGTGCTGGCGGGCGCGGCCGTGGCCGTCTACCGCCTGGCCCACCCCGGGGCGCGCCTGGGCGGCTGGACCTGGGCCATGGTGGCGCCGGTGCTGGTGCTGTGGGCCATGGCGGGCTGGGTCTGGTGGCAGGCCGAGCCCGCCGCGCGCGAGGCCTTGCTATGGGGCAGCACTTGGCGCACTTGCGCCGTCAGCGTGTTGCTGGCGGCGCTGCCGGTGGGCGCTTGCCTGTTCTGGGCGCTCAAGGGCATGGCGCCCACGCGCCCGGCCCTGGCTGGCGCGGCCGCTGGTTGGCTGGCCGGTGCCACCGGCGCGGCGGTGTATGCCCTGCATTGCCCAGAGACTGGCATGCCCTTCATGGCGGTGTGGTACGTGCTGGGCATGACCGCCTCGGCGGGGCTGGGGGCGCTGGTGGGCGCGCGGGGTTTGCGCTGGTGAGCTTGCCATCGCCGATGCCGCAAGCGGTGCGGCAGCGCGAATCTTCAGTCGGCTGACGGGGGGCTTCCATGCCCCAGCAAGGCCTTGGCCGCTTCGATGCGCAGGGCCAGCGGGGTGGTGGGGTCGTTCATCACCCGCATCAGGAAGTCGCGCGGGGTCTGCCACCCGGTCTTGGTACCGACTGCCGGTGGCGCAGGTGCCGGTGACGGCGATGACGGCGCTGGCGCCAGGCCTTGCAGTGCATCCGCCACCGCCTCGGCTGGCACGCTGCGCAGGCGCGCCAGCAGCTCGGCCTGGGCCTCGTCGCCGGGGGGAATGTCCAGCACGGGGTCGTCGCCGAACACCGCCGCCAGGTCGGGGCTCACGAAGGCCGACCAGTTGCCTGAGGGCTGGGCTTGCGGCGGCGTGGGCAGTGGGGTGTCGGCGTCGGGCAGCACGCGCAGGCGGCGTGGGTCGGCATCGGGCAGGAAGCGCTTGAGCAGTGCACGCAACAAGCCTTGGGCCTGGGCCAGCGGCAGCGGCTGGGCGAAGGAAAACCAGAGTTGGTAGGCGTCGCGGCCGTTCACCGCGATGCCGGGCGCGGGCCAGCCGAGGTCGGCCTGAACGCCTTCCCACACTGCGCGCAGCGCCGGCCAGCCGGGCGGGCAGTGGGCCTGCAGCACGGCGTGGCGGGTGGTGCCATCGGCTTGGCCGCCCGATGGGGTTGGGGGGTAGAGGCGGTGGGTTTCGGTTTGCAAGCGGTTCATGTCGGGGGGCTCCTGCGCCGCGGGATTATCCGGCCGCCGCCTTGGCTGCCGTGGCCGTTGTGCCCATGCGCCGACTTTCAATTCAATAGTTCAAGTAATGTTGTATAGTTCCGCCTATGCAAGAAAACGACGTCGTCCGTTCCCTCGCCGCGCTGGCCCAAGCCGTGCGCCTGCGCGTGTTCCGTGCCTTGGTGGTGGCGGGGCCGCAAGGCCTCACCCCCGGCGTGCTGGCCGAGCAACTGGGCGTGGCCCCCACGGCCTTGTCTTTCCACCTGAAAGAGCTGGCGCAGGCCGGGCTCATCACCCAGGAGCGCCAGGGCCGCTACCTCGTTTACCGCGCCGCGTTCGACACCATGACCGCGCTGCTGACCTACCTCACCGACAACTGCTGCGAGGGCGCAGCCTGTGTCACCACCGAGGCGGCGGCCTGCCGCTGCTGAACCAGGAGATTCCCCATGAAACGCTTCCATGTGCACCTTCACGTGCGCGACCTGGCCCAGAGCGTGGCCTTCTATTCCAAGCTGTTCGCGGCCGAGCCGGTGCGCCTGGAGGCCGACTACGCCAAGTGGATGCTGGACGACCCGCGCCTGAACTTCGCCATCTCCACCCGCGGCGAGCTGCCCGGCGTTGACCACCTGGGTTTTCAGGTGGACGAGGCCGAGGAACTGGGCACCCTGAAGGCCCGCGCCGAGGCGGCCGACATGGCCCTGCTCGACGAAGGCGAGACTACCTGCTGCTACGCCCGCAGCGACAAGCACTGGGTCACCGACCCGCAAGGCATTGCCTGGGAGCACTTTCACACGCTGGCGAACATTCCCGTGTTCAACGAGCGCGAGCCCTCGGCCGGCGCTGCCTGCTGCGCGCCCAAGCCCGCCGCTCCTGCCGCCACGGGCTGCTGTGGCCCTGCCTCCACCCCCACCACCTCCTCCACCAAGTCCTGCTGCTGAACGACCACCATGTCTGACGCCCAACGCCCCCTGAACGTGCTGTTTCTGTGCACGCACAACTCCGCCCGCAGCATCCTGGCCGAGGCCTTGCTGAACCACCTCGGCCGCGGCCGCTTTCAGGCCTTCTCGGCCGGCAGCAGCCCGCGCGAGAACCAGCGGCCCAACCCCTTGGCGCTGGAGGCGCTGGCCCATGCCGGCGTGTCCACCGACGGCCTGCGCAGCAAGAGCTGGGACGAGTTCGCCGCCCCCGGCGCGCCGCACATGGACCTGGTGATCACCGTGTGCGACAACGCCGCCGGTGAGGTGTGCCCCTACTGGCCCGGCCAGCCGGCCACGGCGCACTGGGGTTACGCCGACCCATCGGAAGTGCAGGGCAGCGACGACGAGCGCCGCGAGGCCTTTCGCCGCACCTTGCACCTGATTGGCCGCCGCCTGGAACTGCTGGTGAGCCTGCCCGCCTCAGCCTTGGACCGCCTGGGCCTGCAAGACCAGGCACGCCGCCTGGCGAAAGAAGCCACGGAAGGCGGTGCGTGATGGGCGTGTTTGAACGCTACCTCACCCTCTGGGTGGCGCTGGGCATTGCCGCTGGCGTGGGCCTGGGCCTGGCCTCGCCCGGCCTGTTCCAGGCCATCGCCGCGCTGGAGCTGGCCCAGGTGAACGTGGTGGTGGCCGTGTTCATCTGGATCATGATCTACCCGATGATGATCCAGATCGACTGGGGCGCCGTGAAGGACGTGGGCAAGCGCCCGCAGGGCCTGGTGCTCACGGTGGTGATCAACTGGCTCATCAAGCCCTTCACCATGGCCGCGCTGGGTGTGCTGTTCTTCCAGTACCTGTTCGCGCCCTGGGTGGACCCGGCATCGGCCAGCGAGTACATCGCCGGCATGATTTTGCTGGGCGTGGCGCCCTGCACGGCCATGGTGTTCGTGTGGAGCCAGCTCGTCAAAGGCGACCCCAACTACACGCTGGTGCAGGTGTCGGTGAACGACCTGATCATGGTGGTGGCCTTCGCGCCCATCGCCGCCTTTCTCCTGGGCGTGACCGACGTCACCGTACCCTGGGAAACCCTGCTGCTGTCCACCGTGCTGTACGTGGTGCTGCCGCTGCTGGCCGGCGTGGCCACGCGCCATGCACTGTTGCGCCATTCCGAGGCAGCGCTGGCGGCCTTCAGCGCGCGTCTGAAGCCGTGGTCCATCGCGGGCCTGATCGCCACCGTGGTGCTGCTCTTCGGTTTTCAGGCCGGCACCATCGTGGCGCAGCCGGCCATCATTGCCTTGATCGCCGTGCCGCTCTTGCTGCAGACCTACGGCATCTTTTTCATTGGCTGGTGGGGCGCGCGGCTCATGAAGCTGCCGCACGACGTGGCCGGCCCGGCCTGCCTGATCGGTACGTCCAACTTCTTTGAGTTGGCGGTGGCCGTGGCCATCTCGCTGTTCGGCCTGAACTCGGGCGCGGCGCTGGCCACGGTGGTGGGCGTGCTGGTGGAGGTGCCGGTGATGCTGTCGCTGGTGGCCATGGTGAACGCCTGGGCGCCGAAGAGAGCCTGAACCCCGCGGGCCGTTCAGTAAAATCGCCGACCCCGCAGGCCGGGCCGCTCACGCAGGCCCGGCCGTTTTGTTTTTGTTGGCACCTACTTCATGCGCTACTCCGTCTCCCACCACAAGCTCAAGCAAATCCTCGCCGCCCACGGCCTGTCTTCCGGCGATGCCGGCGGCATCGACAAACTCTTTGGTGGTGAAGACGGCTACTACTGGTTCGGCACCCTGCGCGACCTCTGCCCCGAGGGCAAGACCCTGCACTGGGAGAGCCAGTACGACATGGTCAACGCCATCCGCGCCCACGAGGCCGCCACCGCCGAAGAAGACGGCATGAAGCCCATGGTGCCCACGGCCCAGCACATCGCCGCCCTGAGCAAGGCGCTGGCCGACCCGCTCTGACCGGGCAATGACCCGGGCGTTGGCCCGGGCATTGGCCCCGCTGCCGGGGCCAATGCACGACATCGAAATTCTCGGGAACTTGGCGGCCATTCCTGGCTCGCCTTAAAGCTGGCCTCGCCAGTCTGTCCCTGCCCCACGCCCGCTGCCGGTACCGTGGGGAGTGTCCTCTACACTTGGTTTGATGTCCCTTTTCCTGCTGTTACTGCTGCCCTTTGTCGGCAGCGCGGTCGCCGCGCTGCTGCCCACCAACGCCCGCAACCTGGAGTCGCTCTGGGCGGCGGCGGTGGCCTTGGCCGTGGCGGTGCCCCTGGGCTTGATGTACCCGCAGGTGGCGGCCGGGCAGGTGGTGGCCGAGCAGTTGGCCTGGCTGCCCAGCCTGGGCATGAACCTTAGCGTGCGCATTGACGGCTTTGCCTGGATGTTCGGCATGCTGGTCAGTGGCATGGGCCTGCTGGTGATCGTGTACGCGCGCTACTACCTCTCGCCCGAAGACCCGGCGGCGCGTTTCTATTCACTGCTGCTGGGTTTCATGGGCGCCATGCTGGGCGTGGTGCTCTCGGGCAACCTGGTGCAGTTGGTGGTGTTCTGGGAACTCACCAGCGTGTTCTCGTTTTTGCTGATCGGCTACTGGACGCACCGCAAGGACGCGCGGCGCGGCGCCCGCATGGCCTTCACCGTGACCGCCACCGGGGGCCTGGCCCTGCTGGGTGGCGTGCTGCTGCTGGGCCACATGGTCGGCAGCCTGGAGTTGCAGGCCGTGCTGGACTCGGGCCAGCAGGTGAGGGCACACCCCCTCTACCCGCTGGCCTTGGGACTCATCCTGCTGGGGGCCCTCACCAAGAGCGCCCAGTTCCCGTTTCATTTCTGGTTGCCGCACGCCATGGCCGCGCCCACGCCGGTGTCGGCCTACCTGCACTCGGCCACCATGGTCAAGGCCGGGGTGTTTCTGCTGGCGCGGCTGTGGCCGGTGCTCTCGGGCACCGACGCCTGGTTCTGGATCGTCGGCGGCGCGGGCCTGACGACCCTGCTGCTGGGCGCTTATGCCGCCATGTTCCAGAACGACCTGAAGGGCCTGCTGGCGTATTCCACCATCAGCCACCTGGGCCTCATCACCTTGCTGCTGGGCCTGAACAGCCCGCTGGCGGCGGTGGCGGCGGTGTTCCACATGATGAACCACGCCACCTTCAAGGCCTCGTTGTTCATGTCGGTGGGCATCATTGACCACGAGACCGGCACGCGCGACATGCGCCGCCTCGATGGCCTGTTCCGCTCCATGCCCATCACCGGCACGCTGGCCATCGTGGCCTGCGGCGCCATGGCCGGCGTGCCGCTGCTCAACGGCTTTCTGTCGAAAGAGATGTTCTTCGCCGAGACCGTGTTCGTCAGCGCCAGCCCGCTCATCGAACACGGCCTGCCGGCCCTGGCCACGCTGGCCGGTGTGTTCGCGGTGGTGTATTCGCTGCGCTTCGGGCACGACGTGTTCTTCGGCGCGCCGCCCGACTGCCCGCGCCAGCCGCACGAGCCGGTGCACTGGATGCGCGTGCCGGTGGAGCTGCTGGTGCTGGCCTGCATCGTGGTGGGCACGCTGCCGGCCTGGTCCATCGGGCCGGTGCTGGCCCTGGCCGCGCAGCCGGTGGTGGGCGGTGTGCTGCCCAGCTACAGCCTGGCGCTGTGGCACGGCTTCAATGCCCCGCTGATCATGAGCCTGCTGGCCACCGCCGGTGGCGTGGTCGTCTACCTGCTGTTTGGCGCGCGCTTCAAGCAGCGCCGCGCGCGCTGGGCCCCGGGCCTGCGCTGGCTCAATGGCAAGCGCCTGTTCGAGGGGCTGCTGGCGGCCCTCACCGACCTGGCGCGGCGCGTGCTGCGCGTGGCCGGCACGCGCCGGCTGCAGTCACAGTTGCTGGTGCTGGTGGTGATCGCCGGGCTGGCGGGGCTGGCCTCGTCGCTCATCGTGCCACTCACCTGGGGCGACCGCGCGCGCGTGCCGGCCACGCCCGAGTTCGCGCTGCTGTGGGCGGTGGCCGGTGCCTGCGCCATTGGCGCGGCCTGGCAGGCCAAGTTCCACCGGCTGGCCGCGCTCATCATGCTCAGCGTGGTGGGCCTGGCGCTGTGCATCACCTTTGCCTGGTTCTCGGCGCCCGACCTGGCGCTCACCCAACTGGCGGTGGAGGTGGTGACCATGGTGCTGTTCCTGCTGGGCCTGCGCTGGATGCCCAAGCGCCTGGAACAAGACGACGTCCAAGCCCGCACGCTGCGCGCCTGGCTGCGCCGCCGCCGCGACCTGCTGGTGGCAGTGCTCATCGGTGGTGGGCTGGCCGCGCTGTCGTACGCGCTGCTCACCCGCAAGGCGCCGCTGTCGATTTCGCCGTACTTCATCGAGCACGCGCTGCCCCTGGGCGGCGGCACCAACATCGTCAACGTGATGCTGGTCGACTTCCGCGCCTTCGACACGCTGGGCGAGATCACGGTGCTGGGCATCGTGGGCATCACGGTGTACGCGCTGCTGCGGCGCTTCCGCCCGCCGCAAGAGGTGATCGACCAGCCCACGCAGCAGCAACTGGTGCCCCTGGGCTCTGACGGTGACCTCGTCACCCGCGCCGACGGCGAGGGCGACACGCCCCAGCGTTACCTCGACGTGCCCGCCGTGCTGGTGCGCCTGCTGCTGCCGGTGGCCGCCGTGTTCGCGTTTCACCTGTTCATGCGCGGCCACAACGAGCCGGGCGGCGGCTTCGTGGCCGGCCTGGTGGTGGCCATTGCCTTCATCGCGCAATACATGGTGAGCGGCACCCGCTGGGTGGAGGCGCGCATGTACCTGCTGCCCCCGCGCTGGATTGCCTTTGGCCTGTTGCTGGCCCTGGCCACCGGCCTGGGCTCGCTGGCGCTGGGCTACCCCTTCCTCACCACCCACACCGCGCACGTCACCTGGCCCCTGGTGGGCGAGGTGCACCTGCCCACGGCCGCCATCTTTGACCTGGGGGTGTTCGCGGTGGTGGTGGGCTCCACCCTGCTGCTGCTCACCGCCATTGCCCACCAGTCGCTGCGCGCGCGCCGGCGCCAGGTGGTGGTGCTGGAGGACAACACCGACGAGCCCGAGGCTCAAGAAGACCACAAGGAGTTGCGCTGATGGAAGTGATCGTCTCCATCGCCATTGGCGTCATGGCCGGTGCCGGCGTGTGGCTGCTGCTGCGCCCCCGCACGTTTCAGGTGCTCATTGGCCTGTCGCTGCTGTCGTATGCCATCAACCTGTTCATCTTCAGCGTGGGCAGCCTCTCGGTGGACGCCGAGCCCATCGTGCGCGCCGGCCAGGCGGCCGACCTGGTGAACTACACCGACCCGCTGCCGCAGTCGCTGGTGCTCACGGCCATCGTCATTGGCTTTGCCACCACCGCGCTGTTCCTGGTGGTGCTGCTGGCGCTGCGGGGCCTCTCGGGCGGTGACCACGTGGACGGACAGGAGCCGCGCGGATGACGGGCACCGTGGATCACCTGATCGTGGCCCCGGTGCTGCTGCCCCTGGCCACCGCCGCGCTGATGCTCATGTTCGGCGAGGGCCGGCGTGGCCTGAAGGCCGTGGTCAACACCTTGTCCACCACCACTGGCCTGGTGCTGGCGGTGATGCTGCTGCTGCGCGTGCAGGCCGAAGGCCCGGCCGCCTTTGGCGTGTACCTGCCGGGCAACTGGCCCGTGCCCTACGGCATCGTGCTGGTGGCCGACCGGCTCTCGGCCCTCATGGCGGTGCTGGCCGGCGCCGTGGGCCTGGCCGGGCTGCTGTACGCGCTGGCGCGCTGGCAGCACGCGGGCGTGTACTTCCATGTGCTGTTCCAGTTGCAGCTCATGGGCCTGTACGGCGCCTTCCTCACGGCCGACCTGTTCAACCTGTTCGTGTTCTTCGAGGTGCTGCTGGCCGCCAGCTACGGCCTGCTGCTGCACGGCGGCGGCGCGGCGCGGGTGCGCGCGGGCCTGCACTACATCGCCATCAACCTGGTGGCCTCGCTGCTGTTCCTGATTGGCGTGGCCGTGCTCTACGGCGTGACCGGCACGCTCAACATGGCCGACATCGCGCAAAAGCTCTCGATGGTGCCGACCAGCGACCGCGGCCTGCTGCACGCGGGCGCGGCCATTCTGGCCATTGCCTTCCTGGCCAAGGCCGCGCTGTGGCCGCTGAATTTCTGGCTGCCCCCGGCCTACGCAGCGGCCAGCGCGCCGGCGGCGGCGGTGTTCGCCATCCTCACCAAGGTGGGCGTGTACGCCATCCTGCGGCTGTGGACCCTGTGCTTTCCCGCCAGCGCCGGGGCCTCGGCGGGTTTCGGTGGCGACGTGCTGGTGTGGGGGGGCCTGGCCACGCTGGCCTTTGGCACCGTGGGCATGCTGGCCTCGCAGCAGGTGGCGCGCTTGGCCGGCTACAGCGTGATCGCCTCGTCCGGCACGGTGATCGCGGCCATCGGTTTCGATGCCCCGCAGCTCAGCGCCGGCGCGCTGTTCTACCTGGCCAGTTCCACCCTGGCGGGCTGCGCCCTGTTCCTGCTGGTGGAGCTGCTCGACCGGGCGCGACAGGTCGAAGAAGACCGCCCCGACCTGGACGACGGCAACGGCGCCTTGCCCGCCTTCCTGGACGCCGAGCCCCTGCCCGGCACCAACCTGGACGACGAAGAAGAGGTGCTCATCGGCCGCGCCATTCCCGCCGCGCTGGCCTTCCTGGGCGTGGGCTTCACCGTGTGCGCCCTGGTGGTGGCGGGCCTGCCGCCGCTGTCGGGATTTGTGGGCAAAGTGGCCATGCTCACCGCCTTGCTGGATTTGCAGACCCGCCCCGCCTGGGCCTTGTTCGGCCTGCTCATTGCGTCGGGCCTGTTGGCGGCCATGGCGCTCATGCGCGCCGGCATTCGCCACTTCTGGACCACGCAAGACCGGCCCGCACCGCGCCTGCGCGTGGTGGAGACCCTGCCCATCGCCGGGCTGCTCATGGCCTTGCTGGCCATGGTCTGGCAGGCCGAGGCGGTGCTGGGCTACACCCGCGCCACGGCCGAGGCCCTGCACTCGCCCAACCGCTACATCGATGCCGTGATGGACACCCTGCCCGTGCCCAACCCCACGCCCGCCCAGGTGCCGGGGGTGCTGCCATGAAGCGCTGGCTGCCTTCCCCCTGGCTCTCGCTGGGCCTGTTTGTCGGCTGGCTGCTGCTGGTGCGCAGCACCAGCCCCGGGCAGTTGCTGCTGGGCCTGCTGGTGGCCGTGGTCATGCCGCTGCTGATGGCGCCGCTGCGGCCCACGCCCGGTCCCTTGCGGCGCTGGGGCGTGTTGCTGCTGCTGATCTTGCGCGTGGGGCGTGACGTGGTGCGCTCGGCCATCGAGGTGGCGCGCGGCGTGCTGCGCGCGCGTCGCCAGCCGCCGCGCGGCACCTTCGTGGTGGTGCCGCTGGAGCTGCGCGACGCCCACGCCCTGGCCTCGCTGGCCATGATCTCGGCCGTGATTCCCGGCACGGTGTGGTCCGAGCTGGCGCCCGACCGCAGCTCGCTGCTGGTGCACGTGTTTGACCTGGACGACGAGGCGGCCTTCATCGCCCACTTCAAGGCCGACTACGAGCACCCCCTGAAGGAGATTTTTGAATGAGCCCGCTGCTCTCGCTGGCCGTCACCATCACCCTCATGCTCTACGTGCTGGCCATGGGCATCGGGCTGGCACGGCTCATGCGCGGCCCCACCGCGCAAGACCGGGTGCTGGCGCTCGACTTTCTCTACGTGGTGGGCATGCTCATCATGCTGGCGCTGGCCATCCGCTACGACAGCGCCATGTACTTCGAGGGCGCGCTGCTGATGGTGCTGTTTGGCTTCGTGTCCTCGGTGGCGCTGGCCAAGTTTCTGCTGCGCGGCGAGGTGATCGAATGAACCTGTTCACCCCTTTGCCTTCGGTGGGTGAGGCCATCACCGCCTTGCTGCTGCTGGCCAGTGGCCTGGTGGTGCTGGTGGCCGCGCTGGGCCTGTGGCGCCTGCCCGACTTTTTCTCGCGCATGCACGCGCCGGCGCTGGCCTCCACGCTGGCCGCGTGGCTGGTGACGTTTGCGTCGATTGCCTACTTCAGCACCCGGGGCGATGGCCTGGCCCTGCACGTGTGGCTGATCATCATCGTGCTGTCGATCACCGCGCCGGTGACCACCATCGTGCTGGCGCGCGCCGCGCTGTTCCGGCGGCGCCATTCGGGCGACGACTTGCCGCCGCCGCTCAAGCCACAAGACGGCGCCGCCGACTGAGCGCCGGCGGCCGGGCCGGTTCAGCGCCCGATCTGGGCCAGTGCGGCCTGCAGGCCGGCCAGGCCACCCACGCGCTGGTCGTTGATGAAGATCTGCGGCATCTGCCGCACCGAGGGACCGCACTTGGCGTAGAAGGCCAGGCGCTCGGCCTCGTCATCGATCTTGATTTCCTCGAAGTCCAGCGAGCGGGACTTGAGCAGCATCTTCGCCGACTCGCATTGCGGGCAGGCGGACTTGGAGTAAACGACGATCTTGAGTTCCATGCCCGAAGTGTACGGGGCCGGGTGTTCCCGGCCCGCCAGTCAGGGTGGGCGGCCCGACCGCTCAGGCCGTGAATGCGCCGCTTGGTCCCGATGCCATTGACCCGCAAAAGATTGCGTGCAAGATATTGGTACTTTATTTGGTACTTGAGAAGCGGAGGCGAGGGGATGCCGATACGAAAGGCGCAACTGCTCGTTGCGCGTTGGGCGCGCACAGGCGCGGTGGGCTTGGCGTTGACAGGTGCGGCCATGGTCCATGCCCAGGCGCCCGCGCCGGCCTCAAACGTGAGCGATTTCCAGGTGCAGTTGTGGGCCAGCAGTTGCATGTCGTGCCATGGGCCCGGCGGCAAGGCCGTGGGCACTGGCCTGGCCATTGGCGGCAAGCCCGCGCAAGAGCTGTACAACAAGCTGCTGGGCTACAAGAACGGCAAGCTCCCCGCCACGGTGATGCACCAGCACGCCAAGGGCTACAGCGATGAGGAGCTTTCCCGCATCGCCGACCATTTCGCCAGCCTCAAATGACGGGCCCCAGCATGCAAAGACGGCAATTGTTGAAAGCAGGGGCGGGCGCTGCCGCCATGGCCGGTGCCCCCTGGGTGGGTGCCCAGGCGCCGCGCCGCGTGGTGGTGATCGGTGGTGGCTTTGGCGGGGCCACGGCCGCGCGCTACCTGCGGCAGTTCAACCCCGACCTGTCCATCACCCTGATCGAGCCGGCCGACACCTTCGTGATGTGCCCCATGAGCAACCGCGTGGTGCACGGTGGCCTGCAGTTGCGCGACATCTCGCGCCCCTATGACCGCTTCGTGTCGCGCCACGGCCTGCGCTGGGTGCGCGGCCGCGCCGAGGCCATTGACCCGGTGGCGCGCGAGGTGCGCGTGGGCAAGGAACGTGTGCCCTACGACCACCTCATCGTCTCGCCCGGGGTGGACTACGTGTACGACGGCATCGAAGGCCTGCAGACCGCCGAGCAGCAGGCCCGCGTGCCGCACGCCTGGAAGGCCGGCCCGCAAACGCAGATGCTGCGCGACCAGTTGCAGGCCATGCCCGAGAACGGCGTGGTGGCCATGACCATTCCCAAAGTGCCGTACCGCTGCCCGCCCGGGCCTTACGAGCGCGCCAGCCTGATCGCCCACTACCTGCAGACGCGCAAGCCCAAGGGCAAGCTGCTGGTGTTTGACGCCAACCCCGAGATGCAGGCCAAGAAGGGCTTGTTCGAGGCGGTGTGGAAGAAGCGCTATGCGGGCCTCATCGAGTACGTGCCCAGCGCCGACCTCAAGTCGGTGGACGCCGCGGGCGGCACCTTGCGCTTTGACATGCAGGGCGAGGTGAAGGCGCAGGTGCTCAATGTGATTCCGCCGCAGCGCGCGGGCGAGGTGGCGCGCAATGCCGGCCTGGCCAACGCGGGCAACCGCTGGTGCGAGGTGGACTTTCTCAGCTACGAGTCCACCGCCGTGGCAGGCATCCACGTGCTGGGCGACTCGATCGCCGCGGCACCTGGCATGCCCAAGTCAGGCCACATGGCCAACCAGCAGGCCAAGGTGTGCGCCGGTGCCATCACGGCGCGGCTGCGTGGCATCGAGCTGCCGTCCGACCCCATCATCGCCAACACCTGCTACAGCTTCGTCTCGCAGACCGACGTGATCCACGTGGCCTCGGTGCACCGCTACGACGCCGCCAAGAAAACCATGCTGCCGGTGCCAGGCGCGGGCGGCCTGTCGGCCGAGCCCAGTGTGATCGAGGGCATCTACGCCATGGCCTGGGCCACCAACATCCTCAACGACACGCTGGGGGCCTGAGCGCCGCCCGCCACGGTTTCTTCTCTCGCCAAGGGTCTTGGCCAAGCCCGGTGATCGGCAGCGATCCCCGGGCTCTTTTTTGGTAGCGGGCAGCCCAGGTGGTGTCGCCCGTGTGGGGGACGGTGGCAACCGCCGGGCTTGCCCCGCGCGCCGCTCAGGGTGGGATGTTTTGTGTGTTTGACACAAGTCAATTGTGTGAAACCCTTGTGTCGGTCCAATGCCCCCGATCGCAGACCGCCAGCACCTGTCTGGCCCGCGGCCGGCCCCAGCGCCCAGGCCCATCACCCATCCCCAAGGAACTCTCTTGCGCACCGACATGCTTCAGCAGGCGCTGGGGGAACTCAACGGCTCCACCGCCGACATTGAGGCCTCCGCCCTGATCTCCACCGACGGCCTGATGATCGCATCGGCCCTGCCCAATGGCACCGACGAAGACCGCATCGGCGCCATGTCCGCCGCCTTGCTCGCGCTGGGCGACCGCACCGCGCGCGAACTGGCGCGCGGGCAATTGAATCGCGTGCTCATTCAGGGCGAGCGCGGTTACGTCATCATGAGCTCGGCCGGCCCCGAGGCCGTGCTCACCGTGCTGGCCAAGCCCAATGCCAAGCTCGGCCTGATTTTTCTGGACATCAAGCGAGCGGCCGAAACGCTCTCGCAGCTCATCTGAGGCGCGGGCCATGGCATTGCCTGACATGACCCCTCCCTCGGCCCCCGGCGCCCGCGAAGCCCAGCTTCGCCACAGCGACGGCAGCACGCGCCGCGTGTATTGCACCGACGTGGAGCGCCCCTTTCCCGAAGGCCGCCTGATCGTCTCGCGCACCGACCTGCAAGGCGTCATCACCCACGCCAACGAGGCCTTCGTGGAGATGAGCGGCTACGAACGCGCCGAGCTGATCGGCGCGCCGCAGCACGTGCTGCGCCACCCCGACATGCCGCGCGCGGCCTTCAAGGATTTGTGGGACACCGTGCAGCGCGGCGAGAAGTGGCACGGCTACGTGAAGAACCTGTGCAAGGACGGCAGCTTCTACTGGGTCTATGCCACCGTGATTCCCAACGTGCGCCACGGCCAGGCCACCGGCTACACCTCGGTGCGCCGCAAACCCTCGCGCCGCCGCGTGGCCGAGGCCGAGGCCCAGTACCAGCAATGGCGCGCGCAAGAAGCCGCCCAGCCCTGACCCCCGCCCATCAAGAGACCCGCGCCGTGACCTTTACCTTTCTGGTGGCCCCCGACTTCGCGCCCGAGCGATTTGCGGGCTGGCACATGCTCAACACCGCGCTGCAAAAGCGCGCTGGCATTCAACTGCACCTGCTCACCCCGGTCAACGCGGCCGAGCAATCCGCCTTGCTGGCCGATGCCCAGGTGGACCTGATCTACGCCAACCCCTTCGATGCCGCCCACCTGGTGCGCCAACTCGGCTACGTGCCGCTGGCGCGCCCCCTGGACCGCTTCGACGAGATGGTGATGGCCTGCGCCACCGACTCACCCCTGCAGACAGTGGAAGACCTCAAGCCCGGCTGCCGCATCGCGCTCACCCACAACCAGGACGTGAAGCTGCTGGGCCTGCGCCTGCTGGAGCCGGCCGACATCGGCGAGGCCGACGCGCAATGGCAGGTGGTGGACAGCTACCAGGCCGCCGCGCGCCTGCTCATCAAGCAAGAGGCCGACGTGGCCTTCTTCCTGGCCGACGCCTTTGCCTCGCTCTCGCGCATCACGCGCACCCAGATTCGGCCCCTGGTGGAAAGCGCCATTCACACCCTGAGCCACGTGGTGCTGGCCCACCCGCGCCTGGACGCGGCCCTGCCCGCCGTGCGCAAAGCCCTGCTGGAGCTGCACACCGACGCGCCCGGCCAGGCCGTGCTGGAGGCCCTGGGCATGCCCGGCGGCTTCGAGGCCCTGTTGCAAGAAGACGCCGAGTTCATGATCGACCTCATGGACACCCTGCTCGACTGAGCAGCACCGCCATGGCGCCCGATGCCTTGGCCGCGCGTGAGCAGGCCCGCCACCTGGCACGCGGTTTTGCCCGTGCCCTGCGACTGAGCCCGCACGACGAGACCGCGCACCTGGGCCGCCTGCAAGCCTGCCTGGCGCTGGACGGCGCAGAGCCGGTGCAAGGCGCCCTGGCCGATGTGTTCGTGGCCTTCGGTGCCGAGGGTGCAGCCCTCAAGCGCCGCGCGCTGGCGCTGGCCGCACCGCGCCTGCACGAGTGGCTGCGCGGTCGCTTCGAGCCCTGGGTGCACGCCCGCGCCTTGCCCCGCGTCACGCCCCTGGCCACGCGCTGGAGCCTGCTGGCCGTGCCATCTGCCGACATGTCCACCCGGGCGCGGCGCTGCAGCCCCGACGTGTCGCGCGCCGTGGCCGCGCAGGCCCTGGCCGCCTGGCAGGCACATGACCTTGACGGGATGGACCACTTTCTTCACCACTGCCTCACCTGCCGCGACCGCCTGGCCTTCATGTTGGTGCGGCGCGCCCTGTACCAGCGCCAGGCCCGCCTGCCTGAAGGCTGGGGCGCGGTGGAAACCGAATTGCTGCAAGGAGACCCTCACCCATGATCGCCGCACTGGTGGGCCTGCCGGCCCGCGACGCCGCCGCGCTGAAGATTTTTCTGGGCATGGCCTTCAAGGGCTGCCACGTGGTGCAGGCCCCCGCCACCCCCGGCCTGGCCCTGCCGCGCGCCGATGTCTGCATCGTGGACCTGGCCGCCATGGGCCTGGCCCAATGGTCGCCCAAGGCCGAGGCTGACCTGCTCTTGTGCCTGGGCGGCCAGCACGCCTTGCTGCTGGGGGCGCCAGGCAACGCCACGTGGCAAGACAAGGTGCACGCCACTGGCCGGCACGGCGCGCAGCGCCTGGCCTACCTGGCCAAGCCCTACGGGCGCGATGCCATGCGCGAGGCGCTGGACAGCCTGGGCCTGGGCCAGGCCAGAAGTCCCGCCCCCACGCAGGCGCCGGCCGCGCTGGCCGCGCCATCGCCCCGCGACACGGCAGCGCCGCCACCGCCGACCATGCCCTCGGTCTTCGCCAGCCTGCAGGCCGTGCGCACCTTGTTCCCCGATCTTCAGCGCCACGCCCTGCTGGGCAAGCTCTTGGATTTGCTGGCCACCGGGCAGTCGCACGAGCTTCGCCTCACCCTGCACCAGGCCCTCATCGTGCACCCCCGCCAGGGCTGGGTGGCCCACAACACCAGCCCCGAGGTGCTGGCCCGGCTGGCCCAGCAAGGGCACACCGCCATCGCCATGAACGCCCGCGCGCTGGACAGCGAAGACGACATCCAGCGCCGCCTGGTCCACATGACCGCCCGCGACAACCTCGACACCTTCTTCTGGCGCCTGGCCAACGACTCGCTGGGCCAGGGCCTGCCCGCGCCCACGCGCGACGCCGAGCTGCGCCTGGTGTGCATGCCCGGCTTCACCCGCATCGCGGGCGTGGACGACCTGGCCCTGCAACTCGCCGCCATCTGCCTGCGCCTGCCGCAGACCCTCTCATCGCTGCGCGCGGCCTTCCCCGAGGCCGACCCAGGCGCCATTGACCGCTTTGTCTTGCTGGCTACCTTGTGCGGCGCTGGCCGCCTGCGCCTGTTGGACACGCCGCCCCGCGCGCGCCACAAGGCCCGCGCCGAGCGCCGCCCCGCACCGCGTGCCCCCAAACCCCACAGCCCGACACCCCATCGCGGCTTCTTTCGCGCCATGCTGCAAAAGCTGTTCTGACCGCCATGAGCACGCCCTACAAAATTGTGTTTGCCGGGCCCGTGGGCGCCGGCAAGACCACCGCCATCCAGACCCTGTCCGACATCGAGGTGCTCAACACCGACGCCCGCGCCTCAGACGAGGTGCGCCGGCTCAAGCCCACCACCACCGTGGCCATGGACTACGGCGTCATGAAGCTGGGCAATGGTGACCAGGTGCGGCTGTACGGTGCGCCCGGCCAGGCCCGGTTTGACTTCATGTGGGACATCCTCACCGAGAACGCCCTGGGCCTGGTGCTGCTGCTGAGCGCCCGCGCCGATGACCCGGTGGCCGAGCTGGACGTGTACCTCACCGCCTTTCGCGATCTCATCGACCGCACCGCCCTGGTGGTGGGCATCACCCACACCGACGCCGGCAACCGAGGGGCGCGCCAACTCGTGATCGAGGCCCTGGGCGCGCGCGGCCTCCCGCCCTGCGTGATGGACGTGGACGCCCGCCACCGCCCCGACGTGGCCCTGCTGGTGAAGGCGCTGCTTTACAGCATCGACCCCTTCGCCGGCCGCGACGAAGACGCCGAGGCGGTCACGCCATGACCACGCCTCCCGCCACCGCCTGGCTCATGCTCACCCCGCCCGGTGCCTGGCGCGCCTTCGGCCAGCCCGAGCCCGATGAAATGGCCCAGGCCCTGCAGGCCCTGCTGGGTGGGCGGCAGACCATGGCCCGTGAGGCCTGGCTGGCGGCCGACGAGCGCCGCCAGGCCTGGCTCGACCAGGCCTTGGCCGAGGCCTGGGTGGAAGCCCTGCCGCGCCCCCTCCAGGGGCCCGACGTGCGCCTGGACGACTTCCTGCCCCACGTCATCGCCTCGCTCTCGGGCGAGCGCCGCGCCGTGCTGGCGTCTGACAGCGGCTTTTGCCTGGGCCGCACCGGCGTGTCGCCCGAGCAGGCCGATGTGCTCAGCGCCGCCGCCGCTGACTTCACCGAGTTCGGCCAGCGCCAGGCCCGCCGCGGCTGGCGCGGCGCCCAACGCTGCGTGGCCTTTCACGCCCACCCCGACATGCTCTTGCCCGAAATGGCCTTCGTGCCCTTCTGGGTGGACGGCGTGGGCTACTGGCTCATCGTGCAGGGCGAGCCCCTGCTCAACCACCCCACCTGGGTGGAACTGCTGTGGGGCATTCGCGAAGCGGGGAGCCGCTTCCTGGCCATGGCGCAGGCGTGATCGCCTGAGCGTGCCCGCCGTGCGTCGGCGGGCAGGGTGGCCGTCAATCTAATGATCATTAGAATGACGGCATGAGAACCGTCAAAGACCACCTCTACGCCCAGGTTGCCCGCATCGGCAAGGCCCTCTCCAGCCCCAAGCGGCTGGAACTCATCGAGCTGCTGTGCCAGGGCGAAAAGCCGGTGGAGCTGCTGGCCGAGCAGGCCGACCTCAGCGTCAAGCTCGCCAGCGCCCACCTGAAAGAACTGCGCCTGGCGCGGTTGGTGGACACCCGCAAGGAAGGCAAGTACGTGCACTACCGACTGGCCGCCCCCAGCGTGGCCAACCTGTGGGTGGCCCTGCGCGGCGAAGCCGAAGAGCGCCTGGTGGAACTGCAAGTGGCCCTGGCCGGCCTGGTGCGCCACGAGGCCGACCTGCAAGGCATGGACCGCAAGACCATTCTGAAGGCCGCGCGCCAGGGCGAGGTGCTCATGCTGGACGTGCGCCCGGCCGACGAATTCGCCGTGGCCCACCTGCCGCACGCGCGCTCCATGCCGCTGGCCGAGCTGAAAAAGCGCCTGGGCGAGCTGCCCAAAGGCCTGCCCGTGGTGGCCTATTGCCGTGGCCCCTTCTGCCTGTTCGCCCAAGACGCCGTGGCCCTGCTGCGCCGCCACGGCTACCAGGCCCACCACCTCAGCGACGGCGTGGCCGAGTGGCGCGCGCGCGGGCTGCCGGTGGCCACCGGCGCTTGATGCCCACCAGCGATTCAGGAGACCGCCATGTTCTTTCGCCAACGGGCCGCGGCCCACGCCACCCTGTCGTATCTCTTCGGTTGCGCTGGTCACCAGAAGGCCGTGGCGGTGGACGTGGTGGCGGGTGACGAAGACTGGTTCGTGGCGCAGGCCGAACAGGCCGGCGCGCGCCTCACCCACGTGATCGACACCCATGTGCACGCCGACCACCTCTCGGGTGGCCTGGCCCTGGCGCGCCGCGTGGGCGCGGCCTATTGCCTGCACGAAAGCAACCAGGGGCGCACCGCGTTTGCGTTCGAGCCGCTGCGCCACGGCCAGCGGCTGGACGTGGGCAATGTGCAGGTGGACGTGCGCCACACCCCCGGCCACACGCCCGACAGCGTGTGCCTGCTGGTGCGCGACCTGCGCCGGGGCGACGCGCCCTGGTTCGTGCTGACTGGCGACACCCTGTTCGTGGGCGCGGTGGGCCGCCCCGACCTGGCCGGGCAAGAGCGGGCCATGGCCGCGCAACTGTTCGACAGCCTGCACCGCGAGCTGCTGGGCCTGCCGCCCGAACTCGAGATCTACCCCGGCCACCAGGCCGGCAGCGCCTGCGGCGCGGGCCTCTCCGGCAAGCCCGCGTCCACGCTGGCGTTCGAGTGCCGCTTCAACCCCATGCTCTCGCTGGACCGCGCCGCCTTTGTGGACGCACTCACGGCCGACATTCCCCCGCCGCCCGAGGGCATGGCCGACACCGTGTCGGCCAACCTGCGCGGCACGCCATGACGCTGCGCCACGGCATTTGCGCCAACCGCGCGCAGTTTGGCCTGCAGCTGCTGCAGGTGCTGCTGGTGGGCATGGCCATCGGCATGATGCGCAACGTGGTGCCCGCGCTGGCCGAGACCGAGTTCGGCGTGCCGCGAGGCTCCTTTGTGCTGCTGGTGGCCTTTGTGGTGGCGTTTGGCGTGGTCAAGGGCAGCCTGAACTTCGTGGCCGGCCGCCTGGCCGAGCGCCTGGGCCGCCAGCGCGTGCTGCTGGCGGGCTGGCTGGTGGCGCTGCCCATTCCCTTCATGGTGTACCTCGCGCCCAACTGGGCCTGGGTGGTGGCGGCCACCGTGCTGCTGGGCGTGAACCAGGGGCTCACCTGGTCCATGACGCAGACCGCCAAGCTTGATCTCACCCGCGCCGACCAGCGCGGCCTGGTGATTGGCCTGAACGAATTTGCCGGTTACCTGGGCGTGGCCATCGCGGGCGTGGCCACCGGCTACCTCGCCACCGCCCTGGGCCCGCGCGAGGGCCTGCTGTGGTTTGGTGGCGTGGTGATTGGCCTGGGCGCGCTGCTCTCGGCCTGGGCCGTGGCCGAGACGTTGCCCTGGGCGCGCGCCGAACTCAAGGCGCACGCGGGCGGCGCAGCGGCTACCGGCCATCGCCCGCGCTACCCCGAGCGCGTGAGCGCCGAGCCGTCCACCCGCGAGTTGTTCGCGCTCATGTCCTGGCGCGACCGGCGCCTGGTCGCCTTGTGCCAGGCCGGCCTGGTGGAGAAGTTTGTGGACGCCTTGGTCTGGGTGTTCTGGCCGGTGTTCCTGCATCAGCGCGGCGTGTCGCTGCCCGGCATTGGCTGGATCGTGGGCGTGTACGGCTTCACCTGGGGCGCGGCCCAGCTCGCCACCGGCCGCCTGTCCGATCAATGGGGCCGCCACGCCCTGAACACCGGCGGCATGTGGCTGTGTGGCCTGGGCGTGGCCCTCATGCCGCTGGGCGATGGCGTGGCCTGGTGGTCGTTCGCCGCTGCGCTGGCCGGCCTGGGCATGGCCATGCTCTACCCCAATCTCAGCGCGGCCGTGGCCGACATCGCCCACCCCAACTGGCGGGCCTCGGCCATTGGCATCTACCGCTTCTGGCGCGACCTGGGCTACGGCGTGGGCGCCCTGGGCCTGGGCTTGGCCGCGGCCTGGGGCGGCTCGGTGCAGGCGGCCTTCTGGTTCGTGGCCGTGGCCATGGGCCTGTCGGGCGCTTGCCTCTGGGCCTGGGGCGAAGAGACCCACCCCCGGCTCAACCCCGCGCCGTGACCCCTTTGTTTTTTCAGGAGACTCCCATGACCCTTCGTTCCCTCACCGCCGCCCTGGCCCTGGCCAGCCTGGGCGCGCTGCCCCTGGCGGCCCACGCCCAAGCCGACAAAGTCGTCACCGAGGCGGTGGAGTCGTACTTTGATTTCGTGGACGCCAATGGCGGCACCATCGCTGCCGAGCAGATTCCCGCCGAGGACTACCCCAAGCTCTTCGTGCTGGACGTGCGCGATGCCGCCCAGTTCGCCAAAGAGCACGTGCCCGGCGCGGTGAACATCGAGTGGCGCCAGGTGTTCGCCCAGCGCAGCCGCCTGCCGCGCGACAAGACCGTGCTGGTCTACTGCAACACCAGCTCGTTTGCGGCCCAGGTGGCCATGGCGCTGCGGCTGGACGGCTTTGAGAACGTGCGCGTGCTCTACGGCGGCTTCAACCAGTGGAAGGCCAGCGGTGGCATGGCGGCCAACGCGCGGGCGGCCAAGAAGGGCTGAGGCGCGGCCGGCAGGGGGGTGCACTTGCGCCGAATGGCTGAACCCGGGCGGCCATAATTGCCGCCACCGCCGCGCCGCGGCGCTTGCTGCCCATTCGAGTTGAACGCTTCCCCCGCCATTGAATTGCAAGGCGTCACGCTGGTGCGTGGCGCCACGCCGGTGTTTCAAGACCTGAGCCTGTCGCTGCGCGAGCCCCGCGTGGGGCTCATTGGCGACAACGGCGCCGGCAAGAGCAGCCTGTTTCGCCTGTTGTGCGGGCTGGAAGAGCCCCGCGCCGGCACGGTGCGCGTGGCCGGGCAGGGCGTGGGCTCGCTGGCCACCGGCACCGTGGGGCTGATGTTCCAGAACCCCGACGAGCAAATCATTTTTCCCACGGTGGAAGAAGAGCTGGCCTTCAGCCTGAGTGCGCGTGGCCTGCCCCGGCGCGAAGCGCGCGAGCAGGCGCGGGCCTTCCTGGCCCAGCGCGGCCTCTCGGCCTGGGGCGAGCGCGCCATCGGCAGCCTCAGCCAGGGCCAGCGCCAGCACGTGTGCTGGCTGGCGCTGGTGATTGGCGCGCCGCAGGTGCTGCTGCTGGACGAGCCCTTTGCCAGCCTCGATTTGCCCGGCCAGGCCCTGCTGCGCCAAGAGATCGCGCAGGCCGCGCAAACCGTGATCGTCTCCACCCACTTGCTGGACCACGTGCGCGACTTCGGCCGCGTGCTCTGGCTGGAGCGCGGCCGCGTGCGCGCCGACGGCCCGGGTGCCGAGGTGTGCGCCGCCTACGAGGCCGACGTGGCCGCCCGCCTGGCCGCGCACCAACTGTCGCTGGCCGACGCCGCCTGAACACACCCCATGCACAGCCTCTACAGCGAACACCGCACCTGGCTGCACCGCGTGCCCGCGGGCACCAAGCTGCTGGCCCTGGCCGCGCTGGGCACGGGCCTGTTCTGGCTGCAGACCTGGCAGGCCCTGGTGGCCTGCACCGTGGTGTGCGCGGCCTTGCTCGTGTCGCTGGGCCCGGCGGCGCGTGGGGCCTGGCGCGTGATGCGCTCGCTCTTGGTGGCGGCGGTGCTGATCGCCGCTTTCCACGCGCTGTGGCAGCAGCCGCTGCTGGGCATCACCAGCGCCTTGCGCCTGCTGTGCACCGCCTCGCTGGGTACCATGCTGACCCTCACCACCCGCCACACCGATCTGCTGGCGGTGATGGAGCGCCTGCTGGCGCCGCTGTCGCGCTGGGGCCTGCGGCCCGAGCGAATGGCCCTGCAGGTGGCGCTGATGCTGCGCTTTGCCGAGCATTTTTTTGTGCAATGGAAGCGGCTGGACGACGCCCACCGCGCCCGATCGGGCCGCGCTGGCGGCTGGCGCCTGATGGCGCCGCTGACGATTCAGATGCTCTCGGCCGCCCGCCGCGTGGCCGACGCCTTGCACCTTCGCCTGGGGCCTTAATGCCCCAGCCTTTCTGGTTTTCAACGAGGAGAGACCGACCATGAACAACCCCCGCCACACCACCGCGCTCGTCGCCCTGTTCGCCGCCCTCATGGCGGTGTTCGGCCTCATCCCCAAGCTCGACCTGCCCCTGGGCGTGCCCATCACCCTGCAGACCCTGGGCGTGATGCTGGCCGGTGCCCTGCTGGGCCCGCGCCGCGCCTTGCTGGCCATGGGCCTGTTCCTGGGCGCGGTGGCCATTGGCCTGCCGCTGCTCTCGGGTGGCCGGGGTGGCCTGGGCGTGTTCTTCGCGCCCTCGGCCGGTTACCTGGTGAGCTGGCCGCTGGGCGCTTTTGTCACGGGCCTGGTGATGGCGCAACTGCCCACCGGCACGCCGCGCGCGGCCGCCCTGAGTGCCTTCGTGGCCGCCTGCGTGGGTGGCCTGCTGGTGGTGCACGCCGGTGGCGTGGTGGGCCTGGTGCTGCTGGCCAAGATGGGCTGGGCGCAGGCCATCACCGGCACCCTGGTGTTCGTGCCGGGCGACCTGATCAAGGCCGTGCTCACCGCCGCCGTGGTGCACACCGTGGCCCGTGGCCTGCCCGACTGGCAACTGGGCGGTCGCGCCGCGCGATGAGCGATTTGGCCGAGCGGGTGCACGCCCCGCTGGCCCGCTGGGCCCATGAGCGCGGCCAGGCCATCGCCATTGACGACGGCCATTCGCCGCTGAGCTTTGCCGCGCTGCACGCCGCCGTGCAGCAGGCCCAGGCCGCGCTGGCCGACGCGCCGCGCCACCTGCTGGTGGACGATCGCCAGCCCACCGCGGCTCAGTTGGTGCAGTTCCTGTCCATCGTGGCCTCGGACCGCTGCGCCGCCGTGAGCGACCCCGACTGGACACCCGCCGTGCGCCAGGCCGTGCAGGCCCTCATTGGCGGCCTGCGCGATGCGCCCGTGCCGCCATCGCCCACGCCGCCGTTCTACATTGGCTTCACCTCGGGCAGCACCGGCGTGCCCAAGGGCTTTCGGCGCGACCACCGTTCGTGGACCGAGAGCCTGCGCGTGTGCGTGGACACCTTTGGCCAGGCCGTGACCGGCACCGTGCTGGCGCCGGGGCGCGTGTCGCATTCGCTGTTTCTGTTTGGCATGGCCCTGGGCCTGTGGACGGGCGGTGGCGTGGTGGTGCAAGACCGCTTCTCGGCCCCGCGCTGCCTGCAGACCTTGCGCGAAGGCCGCGCCACCTGCCTGGTGGTGGTGCCCAGCCAGTTGCTGCTGATGCTGGAGTGGGCCGCGCACCGGCAGGCCGCGCCCATCGAGGCCACGCGGCTCATCCTCATCAGCGGCGCGCGCTGGATGCGCGAGCGCACGGCCGAGGTGCGCGCCCTGTTCCCCAATGCCCGCGTGGTGGAGTTTTATGGCGCGTCCGAGACCAGCTTCATCGCCTGGCAAGACGCCGCGCCCGACACCCCGCCCGAGGTGGTGGGCCGCCCCTTCGCCAACGTGCAGATCGACATTCGCCAGCGCACCGGGCCGCAAGAGCCTGGCCTCATCTTCGTGCGCAGCCCCATGCTGTTCATGGACTACGTGGGCGGGCAGGGCGACGCCACCGCCGCGCTGCGCGAGGGCGATTGGCTCTCGGTGCGCGACATGGGCCAGCTCGACGCCCAAGGCCGCCTGTGCCTGGCCGGGCGGCAGAACCGCATGATCGTGACCCAGGGCAAAAACCTGTTCCCTGACGAGGTGGAATCGGTGCTGCTGGCCCACCCGGCCGTGGCCCAGGCCTCGGTGTTGGGCCTGCCCGATGCGCTGCGCGGCCAGCAGCCGGTGGCCGTGCTGCAGTGGCGCGCGGGGCAAGCGCCCGTGCCCACCGCCGAGCTCGCCGCCTGGTGCCGCCAGCGCCTGGAGGCGCACAAGGTGCCGCGCCGCTTCTGGCACTGCGCCGACTGGCCGCTCACCCGCAGCGACAAGACCGACCACGGCCGCCTGCGCGAGTGGCTGCTGGCCCACCCCGAGACCCCACCATGCCTGAGCCCCTTGCCCTGATTCCTGCGTGGGCGCGTTGCGCGGTGGCCCCGCTGGGCGGCGCGCTGGGTCAGTGCGCGCCCCACGAATTGGCCGCGCCCGTGGTGCAGGGCCTGCTGCGGCGCGCCGGCCTGCCGGCGCAGGCGGTGGACGCGGTGGTGGCCGGCAACGCCATGGGCGCGGGCGGCAACCCGGCGCGGCTGGTGGCGTTGGCCGCTGGCCTGCCCGAGCGCGTGGCCACGTATTCGGTGGACACGCAGTGCTGCGCCGGCCTGGACGCGGTGGCCCTGGGCGTGGGGCTGATCGCCTCGGGCCAGGCCGAGCTGGTGGTGGCCGGCGGCGTGGAGGCCTGGAGCCGCGCGCCCATTCGCCAGCACCGCCCGCGCCACCCAGGCGATGCCCCGGTGCCCTTTGATCGCCCGGCCTTCGCGCCCGAGCCCTGGCGCGACCCCGACATGCTGTGGTCGGCCGCGCAGCACGCGCTGGTGCAAGGCGTCACGCGCGCCGCGCAAGACGCGTACGCGCTGCAAAGCCACGCCCGCGCCCTGCAGCACCAGGCGCAGTTGGCCGACGAGATCGTGCCGGTGGCCGGCGTGGCGCACGACCTCTACCCCCGCGCGCTGGACCCCAGCCGCATGGCCCGGCTGCCCGCCGTGGTGAAGCGCCGCGAACTGGGCCTGCCCCTGACCGAGGGCGAGCCCGACACCAGCCTCAGCGCGCTCACCATCTCGGCCAAGGCCGATGGGGCGGCCTTCGTGCTGCTGGCCAGCCCGGCCGCCTGCCAGCGCTGGGGCCTGCGCCCGCGCGCGGCCTGGGTGGGCCACGCCTCGCTGGGCGGTGACCCGGCCACGCCGCTGGTGATGGCGGCGCAGGCCGCCTTGGCGCTGCTGCGGCGCCAGGGCGTGTTGGCCGATGCCTTGCACACCATCGAGTTGCACGATGCCTTTGCCGTGCAGGGCCTGCAGTTCGCCCAGGCCCTGGGCCTTGACCCGCAGCGCCTGAACCGGCGCGGCGGCGGGCTGGCGCGCGGCCACCCGATTGGGGCCTCGGCCGCGGTGGCGCTGGTGCGCGCGCTGGCCGACCTGTGGCGCGATGGGGTGGCCGGCGACCTGGGCCTGTGCGCCGTGGCGGGCGCGGGTGGTCTGGGCTCGGCAGCGCTGCTGCGCCGCCTCTGAACCCCGCTTAGCCGATCACGCGGAAGAACTCGCCCAGCTCGCAGCGGGTGGTGCGGGCCTGGTTCACCGGGGCCTGCGGGTCGGGGTGGCCGATGGCCATGCCGCACACGATGAACTCGCGCGCGTCCAGCCCCAGTTGTTTGCGCACGATGGCCGGGTACGAGGCCAGCGCGCCAATGGCGCAAGTGCCCAGGCCCTGCGCCTGCGCGGCCAGCATCAGGCCATAGAGCGACATGCCCAGGTCCATGTAGCCGCCGGGGCCGAAGTCGCGGTCGATGGTGACCACCAGGGCCACGGGAGCGTCAAAGAAACAGAAGTTGCGGCCGAAGTGCGCGTCGCGCCCGGCGCGGTCTTCGCGCCCCACGCCGAGCGCGCCGTACAGCGCCTGCGCGGCGGCCACCTGGCGCTTGCGCAGCGTCATGGGCATGGGGCGGGGGAAGTAGCCGTAGTCCTCGGCCTCGGGCTCGCCGCGCTGCCAGGCCTCGGTGAGCGCCTCGCTCAGGCGCTGGCGTGCCTCGCCCTGTACCGCGATGAAGCGCCCCGGCTGCAGGTTGGCGCCGCTGGGGGCCTGGCGGGCCTGGCGCAGCAGGTGGTGCAGGGTGGCCTCGCTCACCGGCGTGGGCAGAAAGGCCCGCACCGATTGGCGGGCGAACACGGTCTGGTCAAGGGCGGTGGTGGGGGTGTCGGGCATGGGCGGGGCATTCTAGCCAGCGCCCGCTGCCCACTTGGCGCCGGCCAGACCCTGCCCCCGGCCGTCAGCGCATGGTCTTGCCGGCCATGCGCAGGATGTCGTCCAGCGGGTTGCCGTCGCCATTGGCGTCCAGCAGCGCCCCCAGGCCGCCCAGGCCCGGGCCATTGCTGGCGGGCGCGCCGCCGCCCAGCAGGCCGCCGAGCAGATCGCCCAGGCCGCCCCCGGCGCCGGCTGGGGCGCCCGTGGCCGCCGCGCCGCCGCCCTGGCGGCTGAGGTAGCCGCCCACCAGCATGGCCAGCAGCGGCAGCATCTGCTTGAGCAGCGAGGCGTCCAGCCCGGTTTGCTGCGCGGCCTGTTGCGCCACGGTGCGGCTCACGTCTTTGGAGCCGAAGATCTGGCCCAGCACCTCGTTGCCAGGGGCCGTGTCGGTGGGCTGGGGCGAGAGCACCTGCTCCAGCAGGCCGCCGAGGCCGCCCAGGCCACCCATGTCGCCCAGGCCCGCGCCCTGGCCTTGGGCCTGTTTCTGAAAACCGCCCACGATGGCGGGCAGCAGCGCCTCGGCGCCTCGCGCCACCTGGCTCTCGCTCACGCCAAGCTGGCGCGCCACGGATTGCAGGCCGCCCATCTGGGCCAGGATGTCGGTGAGTTGCATGTCGCGTCTCCTGTGTGGGGTGCCGCGCCGCTCAGTCGAGCAGCTCTTTGGGCACGTTGCCGCCATTGGCGGCGATGTGGGCCAGCACGTTCTTGTGCAGCCACATGTTCATCTTGGCCGAGTCGGTCATCAGCTCGTCGGGGCAGTACAGCTCGGTGGCGAGCTGCTTGCGCGCGGCCAGGCTGCTGTCCATGTCGAGCAGCTTGAGCAGGTCAACGATGGAGGTGCGCCAGTTGAGCTTTTGCGGGTTGGCCGCGGCGCGCTGTTCCAGTTGGGCCACCACGTCCACCATGGCGATGGGGTTGACCACCGGGGCCGCGCTGGGCGCGGGCGCGGCGGCGGGCGCTGTTGATGGCGCTTGTGCGCTTGGCGTGACGGGGTGGGCGGCGGCGCTGCCGAAGCCCAGTTTGTCCAGGATGGTGCCAAAGAAACCCATGGTGCATTCCTCCACTCAAGACCGGTGCCGCCTGCCGGACCCCCCTGGCCCAGGCTTGTGCAGACCGGTACCGGGGCATGGTATGCCCGTTGGGTGTCGTCAGGGTGGCACCGCCCGTCAACTGGCAGAATCGCGCCTCCCCGAAACGGCCCCGGCGCCTCATTGTTTTTCGTTTCATGACCCATTCCCCCGCCGGCACCCTCGGCATTGACTTCGGCACCTCCAACTCCGCCATGGCCTGGGCCGACGCCAGCGGCCAATCGCGCCTGCTGCCACTGGAAGGCGCGGCCACGGCCATGCCCACGGCGGTGTTCTTCAACGCGGAAGAGGGCAGCACCCATTTCGGGCGCGACGCGGTGGCGCAGTACCTGGCTGGCACCGAGGGGCGGCTGATGCGCTCGCTCAAGAGCCTGCTGGGCAGCTCGCTCATTCACGAGACTACCGAGGTGCACCACCGCCCGATGAGCTTTGCCGACATCGTGGCCCTGTTCCTTACCGAGCTGCGCCGGCGCGCCACGGCGCAACTGGGCCAGGCGCCCACGCGGGTGGTGATGGGCCGCCCGGTGCACTTTGTGGACGACCACCCCGAGCGCGACGCGCAGGCCCAGCAGTCGCTGCTGCAGGCGGCGCGCGCGGCGGGCTTTGCCGAGGTGTCGTTCCAGTTCGAGCCCATCGCGGCGGCGCTGGACCACGAGCAGCGCCTGAGTGCCGAGAGCCTGGTGCTGGTGGTGGACCTGGGCGGCGGCACGTCTGACTTTTCGGTGGTGCGCCTGGGGCCGCAGCGGCGCGGGCAGGCCGACCGCAGCGCCGATGTGCTGGCCACCACCGGCGTGCACATTGGCGGCACCGACTTTGACCACAAGCTCAGCCTGGAGCGGGTGATGCCGCTGCTGGGCTACCGCCACCATGGACCCGATGGCCGCGAGGTGCCCAGCCGCACGTTCATGGACTTGTCCACCTGGCACCTGATCCAGTGGCTGTACCAGCCGCGCGCGCTGGCGCAGGCGCAAGGGCTGCGGGTGAACTACAGCGACGTGCGCCTGCACGAGCGCCTGATGCGCGTGCTGCAGCAGCGCGAGGGCCACCGCATCGCGCACGAGGTGGAGCAGGCCAAGATCCGCTGCTCGCAACACAACGCACCCACCGAGGTGGACCTGGCCTGCGTCGAGGCTGCCCTGGCCGCCGGCCTGTCGCCCGATGACATGGCGCGCCACCTGCAGGCCTTGCTGGCGCGGGTGATTGATTGCGCGCGCGATTGCGTGCGCCGCGCCGGCGTGGCCGATGGCGCGCTGGACGCCATCTACCTCACCGGCGGCTCGTCCGCCTTGCGGCCCTGGCAGCTGGCCCTGGTGCACGAGTTCCCGGGGGTGGAGCTGATTGAGGGCGATTTGTTCGGCGGCGTGGCCGCTGGCCTGGTGCACAGCCGGGGCTGAGGCCGGGGCGTTTCGATCTGGTGTCTGCAGAGCGGCTTCGGGCATGGTGTGACCTTTGACGTCGCGAGCGCGCAGCAGCCAGCCCACTGCCCGCGTTGAGTCCGCGTGTGTGCGATGAACCAATTGGCGCAGGCGCCTGACGATGTCAACATCGCCAAGTCCTTGATTGGGGGTCGTCAGAGCTCAGGTGTCAGTGCATGCAGCCATGCCCAGGCCGTTGGGGGCAGGGTTTCGCTCAGCGCTCGCAGTGCTGCCTGGAAAGCCTCGGGGTCTCGCTGGGCATGATCGCGCACCGACCGGGCCAACGGGTCTTCCTCAGGCGCAGGCAGGGCGGTGAGGTCTTCTCGGTCGTTTGGCGCGACCCAGCTTAGCAAGCTGGCCCAGGCCACCACGGCTTGCCAGTGGCCCGTCTCCAGGCCTCGGCGCAGCGCGGTGGTGTGGCGATTGGGCGATCCCTTGAGCAACGACGCCCGCTGGCCGGCCGGCACCGCCTCCAGACAGGCACCCCACTGGTGAATGAAGGCCACGCTGCCCGGCAGGGGGTCGTCTGGGTTGGCGCCCGCGCCGGTCATGGCCCGGTAAAGCACTGGGGCATAAGGCCAGTCTTCCTGGACCGCGGTCAGAGCAGAGGCCCGATGCTCTTCGGGCAGTTGGCGCCACAACTCGATCCACGCCTGCATCGTGGCCGGGTGGTGTTGCCTGGCCAGTGCGAAAAGGCCGTGCTCACCGCCAGGGCCCAGGCCCTGCAAGAGGCGCGCCTGGTTGGCGGGCGCAAGGCTGGCGCACCATTCGCCCCACAGGGCAATCCAGCCCGTGGCGTGCGCCACCATGGCACGGTGCAATGCGCTGACGCCTTCGCTGTCCTGCGCCAGCAGCAGGAAAAAGCGATCGCCATCACTCACCCTTGGCAGCAAGGTTGCCCACTCGCGCAGCGCTGGCAGGCGCTCGTCGTTCGCGTATGCCGCCAGCATCGGCACATTCTCCGGTCCGGAGGAAGCCAGGATTTTTCGGATGATCCCGGGGCGATGGGCGCGAATGCTGTCCACCACGAAAGGCCACGGGGTCGACACGATGGGCAGCTGGCTCATGACCCAGGGCTCCATGACGTAGTAGCCGATTTCGTCGTCGATCTTCAGCACTTCCAGCATCAGGTCCACCGGCAGGGTGGCCACCAGGCCCAGCCACCATTGCATGGCTTGGGGACACCAATGCTCAGCCGACAAGAGCAGGTGATCGCCGAGCCTGTTCGCGCCCCTGAGCAATTGCACCTTGAGCGTTGCGTCCGGCGTCTCTTGCCAGCACGCTTGCCAATGCGCTTGGCCGGCGCCAGCTCGGCTGTACAAGACGAACTGCAGCACCGAGCGGTCCAGGTCGGGCCTCTCGAGCAACAGCTGCGGGTGGTGCAAGGCGTCGACGTCGGGGTCGTTGAAGAAGCGCTCGATCGCCGTGTCCAGCAGACCAGGTTCTTGAGCTTCCAGGGCAAAGTGCATTTGCACGCGGCTGTTGGTGCACCAGTTTGTCTCCAGCGGCGCCAGAGCAGTGTGTTTTACCCAGTCGCCACTCTCATCGGCCCGGATCTCAAAGAGCGCGATGTGGGCTTCAGGGTCGAGATCGGTGAAGTAGTCGGCCTGAACTTCGTCTCGTCGCTCTGGCGGGTCGTCGCTGGTGCACAGGAAGCTCAGGAAATCGTGAGCCTCGCCGTCGCGTCCCCAATCTTGCGGCCCGGATGTGCGCGCAATGACGTGCACTTGGGTCTTGTTGGGGTCGTAAACCTGGGCCACCAGTTCTCTTGAGCCGTCGTTCTTGGTCTTGGCGCGCAGCCGAAGGGCCAGTGAATGGGTGAGGGTGGAGACCTTGTAGACCGCACGGGGTTGACCTGGCTGGCTGAGCAGCACCTCAGAGGCTTGCCGAAGAAAGTCACCGAAGCGGCACGAGGGAAGAAGGTGCCAGGCGCGGCAGTACAGGGGAAGTTCTTGCAGCAGCTGAAGCAGTTTCCGGGGGTCTTCTTCGCGCGGGTCGTCGCTCGCAAAAAAAGCCTCGGGGTGAAACTGGGGGTTCTTCAGCAAACGTTGGCAATACAGCAACGCCAGGTGCCTGCAGGCGATCACTTGCTCAGCAAGAGGTACTTCGTCAGCGCGCGTGAACGCAAAAGCGCAGTTGAGGTTATCGGATGCCTGTGCCTGGTGCAGGCTGAGGTAGGGGCGCTGTTTGTCTCGTGTTCGCCGTGGCGAAGGGGAGGGAGACACTGCGACTTGGTGGACGAGGTCTTGTGCAAGCATGTGGGACTGAGGCGGTATCGATCACTGGGTGGGTGACGGCTGAGTGGGCCCCGTCCCCGCCTATGGTGTCTGCGCCCGACCCTTCAACGGTGGCTTGTGTCCAGCCCCAGCCAATGGCCCGCCAGATCGCGGTGTCCCATCAGCAAGTAACCATCTCCCTCAGCGCGCCAGGCGCAGGCCATGCGCAGCCCCTCATATTCCACATGGGTGGCGCGCGTGATGTTCCAGTGCTCGCCGTCGAGCAGTCCGTAGGCGATGCGGAAGTCGCTTCGGCGCTCGGCCGGGCGCAGGTGCATGGCGCAGCGTCCTGCCACCAGGAAGAGCTCGGGCGCGTGCGCAGGCCCACGCCCCATGGCCAGGGTGGGGCCGATCGACTCGGGCACGCGCTCCCATACCTCCAGGTAGGGGCCGTGAATCCCCGTTTCCACGACGCGGTCGTGGCTCTCGAACACCATGTGACCTTCGTCGGGCGCTGGCCCAGGGGGTTCCAGGTCGATGCGGCGGTGCCAAGTGCACACCTCGGGCAGTTTGGGGTCGGGCCGGGCCACGGTGGTGAGGCCGCCAAAGCCTTGCGCCAGGCGGCGGTTACCGTCGGCGGGCACGCGCAGGTCGCCGTGCCAGTGCGTGGTCTGCAGCCAGTGCACCCAGCTGGTGGTGTCGGTGCGCTCGGGCGTGCTCAGCAGGGCGCGGCGCCAGACACCGAGGTAGCGGGGCGGCAGGCCCAGGGGCATGGGGCTCATCATCCGCTGAAGGCCTGTACCCAGGCGCTCACCCGGCCATTCCCCGTCTGGCTGGCCAGCATCTCGGTCAGCACCTGGTCGGTGCGTAGCACCTGACCAAAAATGCCGCCCTCCACGCCAATCATGGCCAGGGCCGGGGCCTGCAGCTCGGGTTGGCTGGCGGCGGTGGCGTCGCCCACGGTGACGCAGGCGTAGCCCCGGTCCACCGCCTCGCGCAGCGTGGAGTGCACGCACACCTCGGTGGTCACGCCGGCCACGATCAGGCGCTCAATGCCGTGGCTGTTCAACACGTGTTCCAGCCGGGTGTGGTGAAAGGCGCCGTAGCCGGGTTTGTCGATCACCACCTCGCCCTTGATGGGGGCCACTTCGTCCACGAAATCGTGCCCGTGCTCGCCGCGCACCAGCAGCCGGCCCAGCGGGCCGGGGCTGCCGATGGGCGCGCCCGCCGCGTGGCTGCGCGCCAGCTTGGTGGGTGGGCAATCGCTCAGGTCGGGCCGGTGGCCTTCGCGGGTGTGCACCACCAGCCAGCCGGCCTGTCGGGCGGCGTCGAGCAGGCGGCGGGCCTGGCGCAACACCGGGGCCATGCGCGAGATGTCCAGCCCCGCGCGGTGGGCGTAGCCGCCCGGGGCGCAGAAGTCGCGCTGCAGGTCGATCAGGATGAGGGCGGTGTTCATGCGGCCTCCGTTCCAGCAGAACCCCGCGCAAAACCGGTGGCGATGGCCTCGGCCATGCGGCGTGTCACCTCGTCGGCCAGCAGGCGGCCCTTGTGGGCGTCAGATCCCTTGGCCGAGGACAGCACGCCCGAGGGCGGCACCCACTCGGGGCGGATGGGGTAGATCTCGTAGGGCGGGAAGTCGGCCGGGCCGTCGTCGGGCAGCAGGTCCATGCGCACCAGCGCGGGGTGGTAGTGCAGCATCATCGAGGTCTCCAGCACCGCCGCGTGCTCCAGCGCGAAGCCGGGGAAGCCCTCGGGGAACACGTGGCCCAGGGTGTCAGGAGTCATGAAGTCCCAGTACTCCAGGCGCATCACCTGCAGCGCGCACGCCGGGTTGGCGGCGCGGGCATCGCGCAGGCCCAGGTCAATGCCCTCGATCAGGAACCACTGGTTCTCGTAGTGGCCGTTCACCAGCGCCAGCTTGTCCACGCCGTGGCGGGCGAACTCGCGCACCGCGTCGCGCACCTGGCCGATCAGGGTGGCCGCGTCCACGCTGGTGGTGCCGCAGAAGTGCTGGCCACCGCCGCACTTGGGCTGCGATTTGTAGCCATAGCTCAACGTGGGCGCCACCAGGCCGCCCACGCGCGCAGCGGCATCACCGGCCACGGCGCTGGCCAGCAGGCCGTCGGTGCCCAGGGGCAGGTGCGGGCCGTGCTGCTCCAGCGCGCCCACGGGCAGCAGCACCGGGGGCTGGCGCTCCTGCAGCAGGGCCTGGTACTGCACCCAGGAAAGCTGGTTCATCCAAACGGTGGCGGGAGCGGTCATGCGGAACTCGTGGTCGGAGAAGGGGAAACGGGTCGGGTGTCGAAGGCCTCGGCCAGGGCAGCCAATGCAATCAGCGTGCCACCGGCCCATTCGCGGGCCGAGAGGCTGTCGGAGCCCAGCCACACGGCGCTGAGCACGGCCACCACCAGCTCGGCCAGCAAGATCACGCCGGCGCGGCTGCTCTCAATGTGCGTCACACCGAACTGCCAGGTGGCCGTGGCCAGCAGCAGCCACACGCCGCCATACGCCAATACCGCCAGCACCGCCAGCCACCCCAGGCCGGGCAGCGCGGGCAGGCCATGGCCCAGGCCGGTGTGCAGGGCCAGCGAGATCAGCCCGCAGCCCACGAACACGGCAAAGGTCTTGCTCAGCATGGGCACTTGCTGCGCGGCGCGGGCGATCACGTTGTTGGCCGCGAAGCACAGGCCCGCGCTCAGGGCCAACAGGTCGCTGGCGCTGAATTGCAGCGTGTGCAGGTCTTGGCCCAGGAACAGCCACAGGCCCAGCAGCGCCGCGCCCACGGCGGCCCATCGCAGCGGCGGGATGTGCTCTTTCAAGAACAGCCAGCCGCCCAGCACCGCCCACACCGGCGAGAGGTAGAAGAGGAACATCACCCGCACCACCTCGCCCTGCATCAGCGCGTGCACGAACGAGGTGTTGGCCCAGCCGCCCACCAGCACCAGGGCCAGCAGCAGGCCCCACTGCGCGCGCCAGGCCCGGCGCTGGCGCCAGATCAGGGGCAGGGCCAGCAGGCCCACCAGCCCGTAGGCCAGCAGCGTCACCAGCGGCCCGCCCAGGCCCTGTGCGGCAAACCACTTCAGTGGCAGCCACGACAGGCCCCACAGCGAGGCCGAGAACAGCAGCACGCCTGCGGCCAGGCGCGGGGCGGGGGCGGACATGGCGAGCAGGCTCATGGCATCACCGATCCACCGTTGGGGCCCAGCACCTGCCCGCAATAAAAGCGCGAAAGGTCGCTGGCCAGGAAGAGTGCGGTGGCGGCGATTTCTTCCGGCTCGCCCAGGCGGTGCTGTGGAATGGCCAGCTCTTTTTCCACCCACTCGGCGCTCATGTGCGCCAGCGACACCATGGCGGTGTTCACCGGCCCGGGGGCGATGGCGTTCACGCGAATGGCGGGGGCGAACTCGCGCGCCAGCGAGCGGGTGAGCCCGATCGCCCCGGCCTTGGCAGCGCAGTAAGGCGCGTAGCGCTCGCGGCCCAGGATGCCAAGGTCGGACGCGATGTTCACGATGGCCCCGCTGCCCTGCGCCACCATGCCCGGCAGCACGGCGCGGCAGACGCGGAACACCGAGCCCAGGTCGGTGTGGATGAGGCGGTCCCAGTCGGCGTCGGTGGTCTCCAGAAAGGGCTTCTCTTGAATGACGCCAGCGTTGTTCACCAGCACGTCCAGGCCACCCAGGGCGGCGTGGGCCTGCGCCACCAGGGCCTGCACCGAGGCGGTGTCGCTCACGTCGGCCTCAATGGCCACGGCCTGCGCGCCCAGGGCCTGCAGCTCTTGCACCAGGGCGGCGGCCTCGGCGGGCTGGCGCCAGTGGTTCACCACCACGCTGGCGCCGGCCTGCGCGAACAGGCGCGCGGTGGCGCGGCCGATGCCGGTGGCCGCGCCGGTGACCAGGGCGCGGCGCCCGGCCAATGACAAGGTGGGCGCGCTCATGCCATCACCTCGCCGTGGCTCACCACCAGCGCCTGTCCGGTGATGGGGCGGGCCGCGCCGCTGGCCAGGAACAGAAAGGTGGCGGCCAGCTCGTCGGCGCTGAGCCACTCGGGCACGGCCTGGCGGGCCAGCAGTTCGCGCTCCACCTCGGCCTCTGGCCGGCCTTGCGCTTGTGCCATGGCGCTGAGCGAGCGCAGCGCGGCCTCGGTCTTTACCCAGCCGGGGCAGACCGCGTTCACGCGAATGCCGCGCGTGCCCAGCTCCAGCGCCAGCGAGCGGGTGAGGCCGATCACCGCGTGCTTGCTGGCCGCGTAGGCCGAGAAGCCGCTCACGCCCACGCGGCCCCAGATGGACGATTGGTTGATGACGCTGGCGCCCGGCCCCATCAGGGGCAGCAAGGCGCGCGTGAGGCGCAGCACGGTGCTCACGTTGTTGTCCAGCAGCGCGCCCCAGCGGGCGTCGGCCTCGTCGCTGGTGTCGTCCAGCGGCGTGGGGTATTCCTGCCCGGCGTTGTTCACCAGCACGTCCACGCCGCGCCAGGTGCGTTCCACCTCAAGGGCCAGCGCCCGCACCTCGGCGGGTTGGCCCAGGTCGCAGGCGCTGTGGGGCACACCGCCCAGGCGCTGGGCCAGTTCGGCCAGCGCGGGGCCGGCGCGGTCCACCAGCCACAGGCGTGCGCCCTGGCCGGCGAAGGCCTGGGCCAGGGCCTGGCCAATGCCGCCGGCCGCGCCGGTGATGAGCACGCGGCGTTGTTGCAAGGAAAAGTCCATGGCGCTGCCACTCAGACCGCGGTGAGGAAGGACACGCCCACGGCGCCAATGAAGCGGTCGGCCCGCCCCGGCGTGCCGGGTGGCAGCACCTCGCCATAGTCTTGTGCCAGCACGCGGGTGACGCGGTGGCGGTGGTAGGCGCTCAGCAGCTCGCCCACCGTGACCACTTGCGCGTAGCCCTCGGGGTACAGCTCGCGGTGCAGGGCCGGCAGGCGGTACCAGGGGGCCACCGGGCGCTCGTGGTGCGCGTTGTGAAAACCGAAGTTCAGCCACAGCAGGTTGAGCCACTTGGCGTCCACGCCGACCACGTCGGTGTAGGTGTTGGCCTGTTCGTAGGCGCGGTCGCGCACCTTGTCTTGCGGAATGGGCGCGTTGTCCAGAATGGGGTAGGCGTCGTAGGTGTGCTGGAAGCAGTCGGCAAAGCGCAGCAGGTGCACGAACACGAGGTAGGCCACCAGGTACAGCGCCACCGCCTTGGGCGACCACCACAGCAGTAGGGCCCACGCGCTCAGGCGCACAGCGCCCACGGCCAGCACGCGGGCGCGGGCGTCTTTTTTGCGTTCGTCGATGAAGGGCAGGGCGATCACCACGCCGCGCATCACGAATTCCACCGCCGGAATGTGCAGCCATTCCAGCGCCAGCACCACGCGGCGCACCAGCGGCCGGGCGCGCAGAAAGCCTTGCAGGTCAAAGGTGATGACGTCGGCGCGCTCGACGTGGTGGCGCATGTGCTTGCGCCGCAGGTCGGCAAAGCGGGCGAAGGCCGAGCCGTTGATCCAGCTCATCAGCGTGCCCCAGCGCTCGTTGGTCTGCGCCGACTGAAAGATCGCGTAGTGCGCGAACTCGTGAATGAAATACGCCGACCAGGTGAGCGTGAGCACGACCAGCGCGAAGCCCATGGCGTTGAGCCACCACGCCGCCTGCCCCAGCAGCCACACGCCCAGCGGCCAGCCCGCCAGCGTTACGCCCAGCGCGGCCACGTTGCACCACGCCCCTTCGTTGTCACGGAAAACCTTGGTCATGAGACCCACACCTTTTTGCTAAGGCGCGCCACGGCCCGCGGGCCGGCGGCGCGCGGAACACATCACTTGGCCAGGGCCTTCACGAACGCGTCGTGGAAGGTGGCCTCGGTGGGCGGAATGGTGGTGATCTGGCCCTTGGCCTTGAGCAATTGCCCGATCACCTCGCCACTGCCGTAGTACGAGGTGGTTTCCTTGCTCTTGGCAAAGGCCTTGGGCATCTCGGCCAGCGGGATGTTGTAGACGCCCTTGAGCTGTTCCTTCACCTCGGCGGCCGACACGCCCATGAGCTTGCCGATGATCTTGGCCGACTCGTCGGGCTTGGCCTTCATGTAGGCCAGGCCGTCGAGGTAGGTCTTGACGATGCCCTCAATCTCCTTGGGCTTGGCCTGGATGACCTTCTGGTCAAACACCAGCACGTCGGCGATGAGGCCGGGCGCGTCTTTGGACGAGAACACCACCTTGAACTTCTTGCCCCCGCCCTGGCCCAGGATCTGCGACAGGCTGGGCTCGTAGGTCACGCCAATGGGCAGTTGGCCCGAGGCCATGGCCGCCGGCACCGACTCGGGCGTCATGTTCACCGGGGTGATGTCCTTCTCGCTCAGGTTCACCGTCTTGAGGGCGTAAGACAGCAGGAAATCCGATGGCGACAGAGGGTTGTACCCAATCTTTTTGCCCTTGAAATCGGCCACCTTGGTGATGCTCTGGTCGGCCACGATGGCGTCGCCACCGTTGGAGTAGTCAATGGGCATCACCACCTTCATGGCGCGCCCGGCGGCCACCTGGCCCACCACCTGGTCGTAGGTGAGCATGCCGCCGTCCACCGCGCCCGAGGCGATGGCCGCGGGGATGAGGGCCGGGTCGTTGAACACCTGCAGCGACACCTTCAGGCCGTGCTTTTTGTACAGGTTCAGCGCGTCGGCCACGTAGAAGGGGCCATAGCCCACCCACACCACGGTGGCCAGCTTCATGGACGCGGGGGCTTGCGCCATGGCGCCAGCGGTGGCCAGCGACAGGGCCAGGCCCAGTGCAGGCTTGAGAAAGCGCTCGCGGCGCGAGAGGGTGGGCAGTGAGGGCTTGGCGGTGTTCATCGAAGACTCCAGGAATTGAAGGACGTGCGCAGGAAGACCGATCGGCGATCGTTCTCCCGGGCTTTTGTCCCTCCGTGGAGCCTGCGATAAGGCCGGCCCGCTCTCGGACCAGACACCGCGCTGGGCGCGCGGCCGGAACCCTAGCGGTCCTGTTGCTGAGGTAGCGGGTGGGCGGTCCCCGTTCGCTCTTCTTGCACCATCACCTCAGCAGGTTGCGTGCCAACTGGCCTGGCCTTCAGGGCAGTGGGTACAGGGGTGGGGAGAGAGCCAAATCGGTGCTCGGTCGCGGTCATCGGCGCCTCGCGGAGAGGCATGTTGCGCCAGTTTGGTGCATGGCGAGCCCCTCCTGCCACTGGCCCCTTGTTCAATCGACGGCGATCTTGCGCGTTTCGGTCGGCGGTTTCTGCGGCAAAGTCAACTCCAGCACGCCGTTCTCGAAACGGGCGCTGGCCTTGGCCTCGTCCACTGCCTTGTCCAGCCACAGGCTGCGGCTGGCATAGCCCACCTGGCGCTCACTGCGGATCACCTTCCCCTGAACCTGGTCTTGCGATTCCCTTTTCACGGTGGCGCTGAGCGTGAGGCGGTTGTTGTCGATCTGGATGTCAATGTCTTCCTTGCGCACCCCGGGCAGATCGGCCTTGACCCGGTAGGCACCTGCGGTCTCGCTGAGGTCGATCTTGATGCTGGGCGAGATTTCGCCCTGTCGCTCCAGCCAGGGGCGCAGAAAACCGCGAAACGCATCGTCAAAGGACTCCAGTGGCAGCAACTCGTTCTGTTGGGATTGGCTCATGGTTTTCTCCTCGTGACCGGGTCAGCCCGCACTCGCGGGCGGACTGACCATGGGCTGCTCAGGCTTTGGATTTCGCCAGTGTTTGCAGGCGCGCCTCCAGGCTGCTGACGTCAAGTCCGGTGAAGTCGGCATCGTGAGACAGACGAACCCGCGGCGCCACGGCATCCGACAAGGCGCTACGCAGGCTTCCGAGAAAAGGACTGGAGGCAATCACCCATAGCCCGCTGTAGGCGCCATCGGCCAAACCGTCGTCCAGGCGCTCGGCCAGTTGGTGAGCAAAACGCTCGTGAAGCTTGTGCTTGAGCGACGTGCGGGGCTCCAACAGCGCGCCTGACGAGCTGTTGTCACTGCGATCGTGGCCTGGGCGGTCACGGCCCACCTCGTGGGCTTGTTGACGTCCCTCTGGAAAATCAATCGTCTCCAGCGCCACCAGGGGATCGCCCGAGCCGGCGCGGGAAAACAGGCGGGCCATGGAACCGTTGGCCACCAGAATCCATTCGTCTTGCATTGCATGCTCCTTGCTGGTGGGTCCAGACGCCCACCCAGCCCAGATCAAGACACGCGCCGTGCCCACTTGCATTGAGTAGGCTCAGTCCTTTGGCGAGACAGGCCTTTGCCATGCCCGCATAGCGACCCATGCGGATTGCGCAGCAGGCCATGGCGGGTGCACACTGGCGGCACTCAATCCAGGAGGCCACCATGTACCGCATCCTCATTGCCGTGGACGGCTCACCTCACACCGATCGCACCATAGAGGCCGTGGCCGATCTGGCCCGCACCCAGGCGAAGTTCGAAGTGGACCTGGTGCATGTGCTCGCCCCCATGTTGCTTGGCGACATGGCGCCCACGCTGGTGCAGCAGGTAAACGACAACCTGCGCACAGAACAGACCGTCTTGCTGGAAACCATGGCCGCATTAGCCCGCTCGCACGGCCTCACTGTGCGCCATACCCATGCCACGGTGGGCAATCCGGCGGTGGAGATCGCCAACATCGCCCGCGACAGTGGCGCTCATCAGATCGCCATGGGCACCCACGGACGTGGCGCCCTGGGCAGCCTGTTCATGGGCTCGGTGGCTCAGGCCGTGGTGCACCACGCTGGCGTGCCGGTTTTGCTGGTGAAGTGAATCACGCCGGGGCTCGACCTGCCAGTCGATCCGCCGCTTGATGAAACACCTCGATCACGAAATCGGCCACTACCCGTACGCGCTGCACCTCGATCGAATCGTTGTGCAGCACCAGATAGATGCGTTGTGCCAGCAGCCCTTCAGGGCCTTGCACGCGATGCAGACCTGGGGTGGCGTCGCCCAGGAAGCAAGGCAGATAGGCCTGCCCGAGCCCCGCTCGCACCGCCGCCACCTGTGCCTGTAAGCTGTTGAACCGCCACGTGGGTGAATGGCCCCGCGGGTGATTCAACGCGGCTTGCGCGATCGGTGTGTTCTCGCAATCGTGTGTCCAACCCAGCAAACCCGGCTGCATGGGCTCGATGCCCGAGGCGCCATAGACGGCGTGAGCCATCAGTCCGATGGCGCGCCCTTTGAAGTTGCCCGAGCTGGGCAGCGACAGCCGCACCGCCAGGTCCACCTCGCGGTCGCGCAATGGCGTGGTCTGTGCCCCTGCCTTCAGCTCCAGCGCCAGGTTGGGCTGCGCCTTGAGCAGGCGCGGCAGCGCGGGCAGCACGATGTGGGTGGCCAGGTTCTCTCTGGTGGCCAGTCGCACCACGCCCTTTGCGCCGAGCTGCGACAGCGGCAACAAGCGGGCTAGCGATGAAAACGCGTCGTCAATGGCCTCACATCGTGCCAGCAGGGCCCGTCCATCCCGAGTGAGCAAGTAGCCGGTGTGGGTGCGGGTGAACAAGGTGGTGCCGCAGTCGCGCTCCAGCGCCGCGATGCGCCGAGACAGGGTGGCTGGGCTGGTGCGCAATGCCTGTGCGGCCAGCGTCAGAGAACCGGCCCGCGCGGTGGCGATGAAGTGCTTGATGTTGTCCCAGTTCATGCGTTGCTCCCGTTGAGGGTTCTTCCTTCAACCACCCCTGGCCCAGGGTAGGGCGAAGGCCCCTTTTTTCATTCGTGAAAAGGCGCTTTTCGGTGCCTGTTCTACCCGCGCTCTGACCCCGCCGATAGCATCCCAACGCATTGAAAGTGGACAGGGAGAGAGCAGTGGAAACAGCGCTCAAGGCGCTTGTTGGCGTGGCCGCGCGGCCAGATGCCAGCGGGCAGGACGAGGCAAGACTGTCCGGTGGCGAGGCACCACTTGGCTGTGTGCCATCAGGAGGTTGGAAGTGAGCGGGCGCGTGGTCATCGCCGGGGCCGGTCCTACTGGGCTGGTTCTGGCGCTTTTGTTGCGCCACCGGCGTTTTGAGGTGCAGGTGTTTGAGGCCTCGGCTGAGGTGGACGAGCGTCCCCGGGCGGTGATGCTGCATGCCCGAGGTCTGGAGATACTGCATTCGCTCGATCTGAGCGACGACCTGTTGCGCAAGGGGTGGTGGCAGAGCGCCATTGCTTTTGACCGATCTGACGGGTTGCGGCTGGAGATGCGCTTTGCTGACCTGCCTTCGCGCTTTCCCGGTGTGCTCAATGTGCGCCAACCCGACATCGAGCGGACCCTGTTGACGGCGTTGCGAGAGGCGGGCGGTGTCGTGGTGCGCGGCGCAGTGCTCAGGCATTGTCGGCAGCTCGGCTCAGGGGTGCTGGTCGAGGTATCCCGCCCTGGCCGCTGCGACGTCTTGGAGGCCGACTGGGTGTTTGGTTGTGACGGTGCCCGTTCCACGGTTCGGGCGGCCCTGGGATCGGCCTTCGACGGTCACACCCTTGACCACCCCTACCTACTGGGCGAGGGCATGCCTTTTTCCCGTCCTTTGGCGGGCGACGTGAGCGCCATGCTCATCTCCGACCATGGTGTGATGTCGTGGTTGCCCTTTCCCGATGGTTCCGTGCGGGTGGCTGGTCCTGGGCGAGCCAGGCCGGTGGACCAGAGCGCCGAGCTGTCGATGCCCGATTTCCTGTGTGAGCAGGAGCGCCTGGTCGCAGACCCCGCGCTGCGCATTGTCGACGTACACCGGTGCGCGCACTACCGTGTCCATTCTCGGATCGCCAGCGTCTGGGGACGAGGGCGCGTCTGGATCGCAGGTGATGCTGCCCATGTGCACCCGCCTGCCGGTGGTCAGGCCCTCAACCTGGGGCTCGCAGATGCTCAGGCCCTTGCGATGCGGATAGCTGGCAAGGGCGGTCCCAGCTGGTCCAGCTACCAGTCCGAGCGTGCTGCCGTGGCCGAGGCCACTCTGGCGCAAGTGGCTGTTGGTCCTTTGATCGATGCCATTCGTGCCGCCCGAACCGATGCCGATCTTGAGCGCCTTCAGGCCACGCTGGACCTGATGGCCATTCGCTTCAGTCACCTGGCCACTGACTTTGCCGCCGCTGGGGCCGATCGCCTGGGCAGTGCCGATCCGCGTGTGCGCCACGCCGTCAGCGTGGGGCGTCGCCTGTATGGCACCAGGCCGCTGCTGCCTGTGGAGGGCTGCCCGGGATGGTGGCAACACCCGAACCTGCCTGACCGCATCGTGCAGGTCACGCCAGACCAGCACGTGCGCGCTATCGAAACCGCGGCTGTATCCGTGGGGGCGTTGTCTTGATACCCGACCTCTCCATCCTGGGCCTGGCCACAGCCTTGCCTGCATATCGACTCAGCCTGGACGAAGTGCTGGCCAAGCACCCGAACGAGGCCGATCGGCTGCGCCAGGCTGGCTACACATCGGTGGCCATCGAACACCAGCGCACCGCCGGCGAGTTGGCGCTTCTGGCCGCTCAAGGTGTGCGCCGTTGGGCCGATGAGCGCGTGCGCTGGGTGATGCATGCCTCCATCCACGACCAGGGCATGGGCGTGTTCTGGAACCCGGCCACCGCGCTGCAGGCCGAGCTGGGGCTCCCTGGCGCCTTGCCATTGGCGCTGCGGCAGGGCTGCGATGGACTTCTGGTGGCGTTTGATCTGGCCGTGCGCCAGTTGCAAGCGAACCCAGGGCAGCGGGCCCTGCTCGTGGGCAGCGACCGCTTCGCCGGCACGGGTTTCTGCCGCGTCACGTCCGACTACGGCATCGGCTACGGCGATGGCGCGGCCGCGGTGGTGCTGGGCCAGGGGCCAGGGCTGGCCCGGGTGGTGGCCGTGCACACCGTCACCGATCCCGGGCTGGCCAGCTTGCACCACAACCCCGGCCCTGATGCGTTCGATGTGCGCGCCGCCAAGCGCCAGTTCCTGGCTGAGCACGGCCAGCACCGCCTGCGCAACGCGACGAGGGCCGCGCTCATGGCACTGAAGCAGCAGATGGTGGGCCACTTGCGCCCCCAGGCCCTGCGCCACGTGCTCGTGCCTCACCTGGGGCGCGATCTGCTTCGCGACAACTACTTCTCGGTGTTTGAAGGCGCCGAGCCGCTGTGCCCGGTGGATCTGGGCCTGTCTCTCGGCCACCTGGGCACCACGGACCAACTGGTGGCCTTGCACCACCTGATGGCGAGCGGTGCGGCGAAGCCGGGCGAGCAGGTCTTGCTCATTGGCGCGGGCGCGGGCTTCTCCTGGACTGCTGCTTTGCTTGAGTTGCAGGCACTCCCATCACCCGGCTGACCACATCTTTTTTACCCAGGCCATTGCGCCATTCAAGGACCACACCCATGCCAGACCATTCCGCCACTGTCCCTCTGCCGCGCCAGTCAAGGCCGTGGTACCAGCCGTTCATGGCGCTGCTCATCGTGGCGCTGGCGCCCATCGGGCAAATGGCCATCGACATCTTCGTGCCCTCGCTGCCGCTCATGGCCGCCGAGTTCGCCACCGACCGCCAGGTGGTGCAGTTGAGCGTCACGCTCTACCTCACGGCGTTTGCTTTGGGGCAACTGGTCTATGGCCCCTTGTCGGACAGCTGGGGGCGGCGCAACACCTTGATCGTGGGCCTGCTGGTGTTCCTGCTTGGCTCCGTCGTGTGCATCCTGGCGCCATCGATCGGCTGGTTCATCGCCGGGCGCGTGGTGCAGGGCGCCGGCATCACCGCCGCCTCGGTGCTCATGCGGGCCATCGCCACCGACTGTTTCCAGGGCCCGCGTCTCACCCAGGTGCTGACCTACATGGTCATTGGCTGGGGCATGGGGCCCATCGTCGCGCCGGTGATCGGTGCTTTTTTCCAGATGAGCCTGGGCTGGCGCTATTCGCTGGCCTTTCTGCTGGTGTATGGCACGGTGCTGCTGGCCATGGTGGCGCTGGTCATGAAAGAGAGCCATGCCAAGCCCGTGCCGTTCAGCCTCAGCCGGCTGGTGCAGGGCATCGGCACCATCTACGGCAACCGCCGCTTTGTCCTGATCTTTCTCGCCATGGGCTGTTGTTATGGCGCGCTGCTGGCGTTCAACCTGGTGGGCCCCTTCATCGTGCAAACCGTCATGGGCCATGGCCCCGCCGTGTTTGGCGCGGCGGCCCTGGCCATGGGCGCCATGTACTTCGGCGGTGTGTTCTCCAACCGCCTGATGCCGGCGTCGGTGTCGGTGCGCACGCGGTTTCGCGTGGCGTCCCAGGCGGCCTTGTGGGCGGCACTGGCGCAGGTGCTGCTGGCCTGGGCATTCGACGGGCAGCTCTGGGCCCTGGTGCTGCCATTCGCTTTCGTGGTGCTCTTCGGCGGCGTGATGTACCCCAACCTCATGGCCCAGGGCATGTCGGCCTTCCCGCAGATGGCGGGGCTGGCCAGTTCCTTGCTGGGCTTTTCCCTGATGGTGATCGCCGCCGCCATCATGGGGCTGTCTTCGCTGCTGCAGGTGCAGTCGCTGCTGCCGTTCGCGTTGATGACCCTGATGCTCATGGGCGCGGTCTTCTGGCTGGTGCGGCGGGTGGTCAATTGACGGCCGCGGCATTGGCTGCGGGCGATGGCGCCACCACGGCCCTGGCGCCGCATAGCCCGCTGGGGGCCCCCTTGCCACTGCGCCAGGCCCGCGCGGGCGGTCTGGCGGTGACGGCCCTGGGCCTGGGCTGCATGGGCATGTCCGAGTTCTATGGGCCCAGCACCGAGGCACAGGCACGTGAGGTCATGGAGGCGGCCCTGGCGTCGGGTGTGCGTTTTCTCGACACCGCCGATGTGTACGGCAACGGCCACAACGAGCGCCTGCTGGGGGCCTGCCTGCGCGAGCATCCCCGGCGCAGCGACCTGACGGTGGCCACCAAGGGGGGCATTGTTCGAGACCCCCAAGACGCCTCTCGGCGCGGCGTGGACAACTCGCCCGGCTACCTGAAGGACGCCGCCAGGCGATCACGAGACCGGCTGGGCACGCCCATCGACCTGTACTACCTGCACCGCATCGCCGACGGCGGGCGGCGCATCGAGGACAGCATGCGCGCCATGGCCGATTTGCTGGCCGACGGCGTCATCGGTGCCGTTGGCCTTAGCGAGGCCGATGTGCCCACGATCTGCCGTGCCGACGTGGCCCTGCGCCAGCTCACCGGCGGGCGGCACGGCGTGGCCGCGGTGCAGAACGAGTTCTCGCTGTTGACCCGCACCGTGGAAACCCAGGGGGTGTTGCGCGCATGCGAGCGCCTGGGCATCTTGCTGGTGGCGTACAGCCCGATTTGCCGCGGCTTGCTGGCAGACCCAGGCCTAGACCCCGAGGCGCTGGCGCCAGATGACTTTCGCCGTGGCCTGCCGCGCTTTCAAGGCGACGCCCTGCAGCACAACCGACGCCTGGCCTCGCGCTTGCACGAACTGGCTTGCCAGTTGCAGGCCACGCCAGCGCAGTTGGCGCTGGCCTGGGTGCTGTCGCGGGGTCCCCATGTCGTGCCCATCGTTGGCATGCGCCAGGTGCGGCGCGTGCGCGAAAACGTGGCCGCCTGTGCCCTTGAGCTGCCGTTGCGGGTGCTGGGCGAGCTTGAGGATGCCTTTGCCCCAGGCACTGCGGCGGGCGGGCGTTACGCCGCTTCGGCCATGGCGGTCTATGGCTTGAGCGAATGAGCAAGGCGCGGCGCGGGGGCGGCACGCCGCTGGCCTGAAGCGCCATCTGGCCGGGGCGTGTGGGCCAGTCCTAACCGCGCGCCAGACAACACCAGGAGGAATCATGCAAACCTATATCGTGGTCGCCGACGCATTCACCCGATTCGCCGACAAGCCCACGCTTTGGCGCTACAGCGACATGCTCTCGGCGCTTCGCCAGGCCCACGCCAGTGACCTACGCGGCAAGCGCTTTGTGGCTGGCCAGGGCGTGGACGACCTGCAGATGGACCACCTCTACTGCCTAGCCTTGAGCAAGGGGCTGGACGCCGAGTTCAAGCACTGGCGGCAGTGGCGCAGCCGCCCGATGGTAGACATGGCCGCGTGCCACAAACACCGCGCCGAGAACGTGCTCATCACCGAGCCTCTTCGCTCAGAGACCGACACCTTCGTGTCCGACCTGGTGCTGCACGCCAGGAACGAACTGATGCAAGACCACCTCACCGGTGAGCACATCCAGGGCATGGTGCTGGCCGAAGCCTGCCGGCAGATGTTCCTGGCCGTCACCGAACTGCACTGCCTGCGCGATTTCTCGCCCGGCAAACGCTATTTCGTGATCAATGAGATGGCCATTCGGTACCTGGCCTTTGCCTTTCCCCTGCCTGCACAGGTGCGGTATCGGCAGCTGACTCAGGTACAAGGCCATGTCGACCGGCGTGCCATTGAGGCCGACATCGAGGTGTTGCAGTGTGATCAGGTGGCAGCATCCATGCGTGTGTCCTTTGTGGTGTTCGACGCCGGCCCGCTCGCCCTTCGCGAGGCCCAACTGGCGCGGATGGCGATAGAGAAGTGTCTGTCCCAGCTGGAGCAACCGGCCGATCTGCCCGCGTCGGAAGCTGACCTTGTGATTGCAGGTCCTTCATTTGCCGCGCGTCAGCCGGCTTGAGCGCGTCGGCCTGCGCCCAGGCGCCAACCCAAGCCCACCCAACTTCAGCAGACCCAATCCCCATGCCATCTCAGCGATTCGCCTTCTTCGATGTGGACGAGACACTCATCGGCCTCAAGAGCATGTTCAGCTTTCGTGCCCACTTTTTCCGGCAAACCCTCGGACAGGAACTAGGGCGCGTGGCAGAAGACGAAGCGCAGCGCAGTCTGCTGGACTTGCTGGCCCATGGGGCAAGTCGTCTGGACGTGAACCGCCACTTTTACCGCACGCTTCAGGGGTACAGCCACTCGGCGGTGTGCGCCAGCGCCCGAGATTGGTATGCCCAGCACCGGCAGACCCCTGGCTTCTTCGTGCAACCGGTGCTGGAGCGCCTTCGTGCCCACCAGGCCGATGGCGTCGGCGTGGCCCTGGTCTCTGGCTCTTGCGCCGAAATTCTGTTGCCCTTGGCACAAGACCTGGGCGTGGAGCACCTGCTGGTCACGCAACTGGATCTGTTGGGTGGCGTGATCACGGGGGAGGTTCTGGGCATGCCCGCCATTGGAGAGGGAAAGCGCCTGCTGGTGCAGCGCTTTCTGCAGCGCATGCGGATCGACCCAGTCAATTGCCTGGCCTACGGCGATCACCTGTCTGACCTGCCCATGCTGGAGCTGGTGGGTCACCCAGTGGTGGTGGTGCGCGACGATGACCTCGTGGCACTGGCCAGGTCGCGACGCTGGCCGCTTCTGCTGCCATGATCGCCGGCTTTCCGAGGCGCTCTGTCCCCTGCGCTACCAGTACCGCTGAGGGTATGTGTCACCATGCGCGCCCAAAACGCCCGTGGAGACAGAGAGGACATGCCCGACCAAGCCGCGACCGTGCCGCGCCTCGAGCCAGGAAGCATCGAGCGCACGCGGTTGCTCGCCCGGCTGGCGCAGGCCCGGCGCAAGACCTGCCTGCTGATCCTGGGCCCCGCTGGCAGCGGCAAGACCACCTTGGCGCTGCAGTGGCGCATGCAGGCCCTGGGTTATGGCCACGACGTGGCCTGGATGACGTCCATGCCCGGCGACGACGCGGCCGCGCTGATGGACGCCCTGTTCACCGCGCTCGACCGGGTAGACCCGCAAATCGCCCGTGAGGCGCACTTCATCTTCAACCGCGACAGCAGCATGCGCTCGCCCGAGGCCGTGGCCATCTCGCTGCTGCGGGGCATTCGCCAGCATGGTCGGCCCCTGTCCCTGGTGATCGACGACTGCCAGAACGCGGTCGATTCGCGCGCCCACGCCCTGCTGCAAACCTGGCTCGATTTCGCGCCGCCGCATTTCCAGCTGGTGCTGGTCTCGCGCAGCGTGCCGCCCCTGTCCTTTGCCCGCCTGCGCGACCAGGACGCGCTGCTGGAACTGGGCTACCCCGACCTGCGCTTCTCGCTGGACGAGGTGCAGGCCTTCGCCCGCAGCCGCCAGATTGGCGCCGACGAATCGGGCATGCGCCGCCTGGCCGACCTCACCGACGGCTGGGCCGCCGGCCTGCAGTTGGTGGCGCTGGACCTGCGCCGCCAGCCCGAGCGCCTGGGCCAGGTGGTGCCCGTGCAAAACCCGCACGACTTCACCGCCTACTTCAACCGCGAGGTGCTGGCGCAACTGGCGCTGGACGAGCTGGACGCCATGACCCGCCTGGCCGCCGCCCAAGGCTTCAACCAGGCGCTGGTGGTGCTGCTGGCAGGAGACGAGCTGGGCGCGAACCTGCTGGAGCGCATGCGCCGCGACCACCTGTTCCTGGTGCCCATGGACGGCATGGAACGCCAGGGCTGGTACCGCTTTCACCCGCTGCTGCGCGACCTGCTGCTGGAGCGCCTGGGCCGCTGGCCGCAAGACGAGCGCCGCCAGACCCACCTGCTGCTGTGCGAGTGGTTTGGCCGGCGCAAGCAGTTGCGCGAGGCGGTGCGCCACGGCGTGGCCGCGGGCGACCTGGAGCGCGCCGCCGGCTGGCTTGACCGCTGGGCGCGCGAGCACTTCCTGAACGGCGACCTGCAGCGCCTGGTGCGTTCGGTGAGCGAACTGCCGCGCGACCTGCTGCGCCAGCGCCCCAGCCTGCTGCTCTGGGTGGGCTGGACGCAGCTGTGTTACCGCCGCTTTGCCGAGTGCCACGCCACCGTGAACACCTTGCGCGAGCAGTGCCGCGACGGCGACGCCGAGGCCATGGCCCATTGGGTGCTGCTGGCCTTCTCGCTGGCGCTGCAAGAAGACGACATCGCCACCGCCCGGCAGTTGCTGAGTGCCATGCACGCCCTGCGCGCCAATGGCGACGCGGTGCTGGTGGGTGGGCGGCGCAACCTGCTGGGCTGGATGCACATTCACCTGGGCGAGTTCGAGCAGGCCCGCTCGCTGCTGGCTGGCCCGCCGCCGCTGCGGGAAGACGGCACGCCCTTGCTCGATTCGGCCTTTGGTGCCCTGATGAGCTGCGCGCTCATGGGCCTGGCCTGGCTGCACGACGGCGACGCACGCCACGCCGAGCCGGTGCTGCGCGATGCCCTGGCCAGCGCCGACCGCGAGCTGGGCCCCTATTGCGAGCCGGCCAGCAACGCCGCCGGTTTGCTCACCGAGGTGCTGTACGAATCGAACGACCTGGCGGCCTTGCGGCAGTTGCTGGACGACCGGCACGACGCCATCGAGCGCGTGGGCCTGCCGGACGCGGTCATCACCGCCGCCGTCAGCCGCGCGCGGCTGTACCGATCAGAAGGGCAGTGGCGCGAATCGCTCGAAGGGCTGGAGCGGCTGGAGGAACACGCCCAGCGCCGCGGGCTTGACCGCGCGCGCGCCTTTGCTCTGTACGAGCGCCTGCGCACCGCCCTGGCCATGGGGGACGTCGCCCTGGGCCAGGCCTCCCTTCAGGCCCTGGAAACCCTGGCGCAACAACACGCCGACCAGGCCTTGCCCACCAGCCGGCGCATTGGGGTGCTGGCCCGCGTGGCGCGCGCCTTGCACGAGATGCACCAGCGCCGCGACCGCGAGGCACTGGCCGTGCTGGCCCCGCTGAGCGAAGCGGCCCCGGCCGATGCGGGCGGCCCCTGGCTGCTGCGGCGCGACTTTGGCGTGGCCCAGGCGCTGCGCGCCATGGTGCTGGCCCGCCTGGGCCGGCACGAAGAGGCCCTGGCCGTGGTGCCCCAAGTGCTGGCGCTGGCGCAGCAACTGGGCCTGCTGCGCCGCCTGATCGACATGGGCCCCGAGTGGCTGGCCCTGGTGGCCCGCTGGGTGGCCAGCGCGGGCGAGGCCGACCCCGCGCTGCTGTTCTACGCCGAGCACCTGCAGGCCCATGCCGGGCGCGACCAGCCCATGGCGAGTGCGCCGGCGGCGCCGCTGAGCGAGGCCTTGAGCGAGCGCGAGCGCGACATCCTGCGCGCGCTGTCGCAGGCCATGTCGAACAAGCGGGTGGCCCAGGTGCTGGGCGTGTCGCCCGAAACCGTGAAGTGGCACCTGAAGAACGTGTACGGCAAGCTGGGCGTGTCGGGCCGCGACGAGGCCGTGGCCCGCGCGCGCGACCTGGGCCTGATCGCACCACCCAGCGCCTGAGCTTGAGGGTGAGCCTGGGGCAGGGTGGGTGGCTCGGGGAAACCCTAGCCACCCGATCCGGGGGGGCGCCGCGCCGGGGGGCTTGTTGATGATGGGGGCACACAGGCGATGAGAGCGACCTGTGTCCACGATTCACACAGGAGACAAGCATGTTCAACCGCCTTTCGCGCCCGGCCCGCGTGGCCGCCACCGTTCTGTCTGCCGCCGCCGCCCTGGGCGCTGCCAGCGCCACCGCCAAAGACCTCACCATTTCGGCCTCGTTGCCCAAGGTGCACTTCTGGGTGGGCGGCCACATGGACCCGTTTGCCAACCAGATCGAGGCCAACACCGGCATCAAGTTCAAGCGCTTCTACGCGGGCGAGCTGGTGGCCGTGGGCCGCGAACTCGATGCGCTCAAGGGCGGCACCATCGACGTGGCCGCGCCGCTGCTGGCCCCGTACCACGAAGGCCGCTTCGCCCTGTCGGACGTGACGCAGCTGCCCACCTACAACACCAGCGCGGTCTCCATCACCAAGGCCTTTCAGAAGCTGCTGGACTCGCCGGTGAAGGTGAAGGGCGACAAGACCTTCTACCAATACGAAATCGCCGACAAGGGCATTCGCGTCTGGCCGCTGGGCGCCACGGCGGCCTATGCGCTGTCCACCACCGGCAAGACCTTGCAGAACCCGGCCGACATGAAGGGCCTGCCCCTGCGCGCGGGCTCGGCCATGCACACCATCGCCCTGCAACAGATGGGCGCCACGCCCGTGACCATGCCGGCCTCGCAGGCCTATGAGGCGCTGTCGCGCGGCACGGTGAACGGCCTGGTGCTGTCGGTGGGCGACTGGAAGTCGTATTCCTTCCAAGACCTGATGAAGTACACCATCACCGGCGTGGCCATTGGCCACTGGGAGAGCTACCTGGCGGTGGAAGAGGGCATGTGGAACAAGCTCTCGGCCGACGAGCGCCAGAAGTGGGACCGCATCGCCCGCGACGTGGCCATGAAGAACGCCGAAGGCATCGACAAGCAAGACGTGGAAGTGCGCGACGCCGCCGAGAAGAAGGGCAGCAAGTTCGTGGACATCAACACCTTGTCGAAGGACATGCAGGCCCACATCGCCAAGGCCTCCACCGCCACCTGGGTGCAGTGGATCGAGCAGACAGAGAAGAAGGGCCACCCGGCCAAGGCCACCGCCAAGCTGTGGGCCCAGCTCATCCAGGCCGAGGGCGGCAAGGTGCCCGAGGGCGTGGCCGAGTACCTGGCGCGCTGATCCCCAGCCGCCTCGCGCGCGGCCCCGGCGGGCGCTGTGCCCGCCACCCACCGCTCAAGTGCCCACGGCCTTGATCGGGCGGGCAGGGCTGCGCCCCTTCATTCCCCAACTTCCCTTTCGCCATGTCACAAACCGCCATTCTGTGGTTCGTGGGCGCCTGGTTCACGGTCTTCCTGATCCTGGGCCAGAACGTCTCGACCGTGCTGCTGGGCTCGGGCATCGTGGGCATCGTGCTGTGGATCGGACCGCGCGTGTTCGACGGCATCATCGGCCCCGACATCTTCTACACCGCCTCGATCTACTCGCTCTCCATCATCCCGCTCTACCTGGTGATGGCGCAGCTGCTGCTGCGCGGCGGCGTGATCGTGGACCTGTTCCGCGTGGCGCACCGCCTCTCGGGCTACAAGCGCTTTCCCCTGGGCGTGGCCACCATCCTCACCGGCGGCCTGCTGGGCGCGGTGTGCGGCTCGGGCTCGGCCAGCGCCGCGGCCCTGGCCACGCTGGCCGCGCCTGAGCTGGAGCGCGTGGGCTACACGCGGCGCTACGCCATCGGGCTGGCGGCGGTGTCGGGCTCGCTCTCGGCGGTGATCCCGCCCAGCCTCATCGTCATCATCTACGGCTCCATCACCATGGTGCCCATCGGCCACCTGTTCATCGGCCTGCTCGGCCCGGGGCTGATCTGCATGCTGGTCTACATCGTCTGCATGGTGTTCTACGCCGAGACCAAGCCCGGCGCGGTGGACGGCGTGAAGGTGGACGAAGACGAAGACCCCGCCCTGTTCCGCCGCAGCGTCAACGCCTTTGTGTTTGTGCTGGTGCTCATGGGCGTGGTGTTTGGCGGCATCTACGGCGGCATCATCACCGTGGGCGAGGCCGGTGCCATCGGTGCCTTCACCGCCCTGGTGGGCATGGTGGCCATGGGCCGCGTCACGCTCAAAGACATTGGCCTGTCGATGGCCGACTCGGTGAAGGTCACCGGCATGCTCATGATGCTGGTGATCGGCGCGCAGATCATGGCCCGCTTCCTGGCCTTCTCGCGCGTGCCCCGCGAACTGGTGGCCCTGCTGGAGCCCTGGCTGGACCAGCCCATGCTGCTGGTGGCGCTGATGATGGTGCTGTTCTTCTTCGCCGGCATGATCCTGGAGTCGGCCGCCATCATCGTGCTGGTGGTGCCCATCCTGCTGCCGCTGCTGCAGGCCGCGCAGATTGACCTGCTGTGGTTCGGCGTGGTGGCCTCTTTCATGATCGCCCTGGGCCTGCTCACGCCACCCGTGGGATTGTCGGTCTACGCGGCGGCCAGTGCGGCGCGTTTCCCGGTGGGTGAGGTGTTCCGCCCCGCCACCGTGTTCGCCGTGGCCGCTGGTCTCATCGTCACGGCGCTGATGATGATGTTCCCCGCCCTGGTCACCTGGCTGCCCAGCCACATCGGTTGAAGGAGAACCCCATGTCTTTCTGGAAAACCATTGACCGCATCGAAGGCGGCATGGCCTCGGTGGGGGCTGGCCTGTGCCTGCTGGCCATGATCGTCATCACCGTGCTCAGCGTGATCGGGCGCTACATCCTGCAGCAAGACCTGATTCCGGGCGCGTACAACCTGATTGAGCGCGTCACGTTTCCGCTCATCGTGTTCTGGGCCGTGCCCCTGGCCCACCGCCAGGGCACCTTCCCGCGCTTTGACATGGTGATCAACAGCTTCTCGCCGGCCACGCGCCGCTGGGTGAGCGCCGTGGTGCTGCTGGTGGAGCTGGTGGTTTATGCGGTGGTCATGTGGTACGTGCTGCGCTTCACCTGGACCAGCATCGAGAACGACCGCACCATGCAGATCGGCACCGACTTCTGGCCCATCTGGCCGATTCTGGTGATGCTGCCCCTGGCCTTCGCGCTCATGATGCTGGAGATGTGCCGCCTGGTCTGGGACGAGATCAGTGGCGCCTCGCTGCAGCGCGCCAAGGCCGAGAGCGACAACGTCAACGCCGCCTTCTGACATGGCCCAGGCCACTGCCCCTGCCGCCCAGCCACCGCGCGTGGTGCTGGTCACCGGCGCCTCCAGCGGCGTGGGCGCGGCGGTGGCACGCCAGCTCGCCGCGGAAGGTGCCTGCGTGGCCATCAACTACCGGCGCGACCGCGAGTTGGCCGAGGCCGTGGCCCGCGACTGCCGCGCGCTCGGCGCGCAGGCCCTGGTGCTGGCCGGCGACGTGGCCATCGAGGCCGACGCCGAGGCCCTGGTGGCCCAGACCGTGGCCCACTGGGGCCGGCTTGATGGCCTGGTGAACAGCGCGGGCGTCACGCAGTTCGTGCCCATGCAGGCGCTTGACGCCCTCAACGCCGCCGACTTCCAGCGCCTCTACGGCGTGAACGCCGTGGGCGCGTTTCAGGTGTGTCGCGCAGCGGCCCGGCACATGGGGCAGGGCGGGGCCATCGTCAACATCTCGTCGGTGGCGGCGCAGACCGGCAGCGGCAGCTCGCTGCCCTACGTGATGTCCAAGGCCGCGCTCAACGCCATGACCTTGGGCCTGGCCCGTGCGCTGGCCCCGCGCATTCGCGTGAACGCCGTGCTGCCCGGCATGGTGGAAGGCCGCTGGATGCGCGACGGCCTGGGCGAGGCCGCCTACCAACAGGTCAAGGCCGCCTACGCCCACACCGCCGCGCTCGGGCGCATCGCCACGCCAGAGGACATTGCCGATGCCGTGTGCTGGCTCTTGCGCCCTGGTTCGGCCGTCACCGGCCAGCTCATGGTGGTGGACGCCGGTTTCCTGCTGGGCAAGTTGCCCTCGGCCACCGGCCCTTCTTCCGATTCCCCAGCCCGCTCATGACCACGCTCGCCCCTTCCCCGACGGCTGCCACGCCAGCCTTTGACCCGGCCGTGCTGGAGGCCTTCGCCCGCGAGCACATCGCCGGCCTGCAAGGCCGCATGCGCCTGCAGGCCATTGGCGGCGGCCAGTCCAACCCCACCTTCTTTGTCGATTTCGACAACCGCCACCTGGTGCTGCGCAAGAAGCCCGGCGGCGAGGTGCTGCCATCGGCCCACGCGGTGGACCGCGAGTACCGCGTGATGAAGGCCCTGGCCGCCAGCGCCTTGCCGGTGCCGCCCACCGTGCTGTACCACGAGGGGCCCGAGGTGGTGGGCACGCCCTTCTACCTGATGGAGCGCGTGCCCGGGCGCGTGTTCGGCGACAACAGCCTGCCCGGCATGGCCCCCGCCGAGCGCCGCGCCATCTACCTGGCCATGGCCGACACCCTGGCCACCCTGCATTCCCTCGACTGGGCCGCGCTGGGCCTGGGCGACTTTGGCAAGCCGGGCCAGTTCTTCCAGCGCCAGTTGCGCCGCTGGCAGCAGCAGTGGGCCTTGTCCAAAACCCGCGAGAACCCCGCCATCGACGAGCTGCAGGCCTGGCTGGCCGAGCACCTGCCCCACGACGACGAGACCACGCTCACCCACGGCGACTTCAAGCTCAACAACCTGCTCTTCCACCCCACCGAACCGCGCGTGGTGGCCGTGCTGGACTGGGAACTCTCCACCCTGGGCCACCCGCTGGCCGACGTGGCCTTCAACACCGTGGCCTGGCGCACCCTACCGGCCGAGTTCGGCGGCATTCGCGGGCTTGACCTCGCGGCGCTGGGCATCCCCACCGAGCACGAGTACCTGGCGCACTACTACCGCCGCGCCGGGCGAGGCGCTGCGCAGCAGGCCCGGCCCTTCCATTGGGCCTTTGCGCTGATGCGCTGGGCCGTCATCTTCGAGGGCATCGCCGCCCGCGCCGCGCGCGGCAACGCCGTGGCCGACAACGCCGCCGAGGTGGGCCAGCTCAGCCTGGTGCTGGCCCAGCGCGGACTGGAGGCCCTGCGCACCCCCGTGCCCCTTTTGTGAGCCACCCGAGAGACCGCCATGCAGTTCCAGTTCAGCGACGACAACCTGCAGATGCAGCGCACCCTGCGCCAGTTCATGGACCGCCACGTGCTGCCGCAGAACGCCGAGTACGAGCGCCTGGCCGCCTCTGGCGTGTACCCGAGAGCGGTGATCGAGCCGCTCAAAGACCTTGCCCGTGAGGCCGGCCTGTGGAACCTGTTCCTGCCCGGCCTGAAAGACGACGAGCCCGGCACCCGCCTGAGCAACATGGACTACGCGCCGCTGGCCGAGATCATGGGCCGCCTGCCCTGGGCGGCCGAGGTGTTCAACTGCAACGCGCCTGACACCGGCAACATGGAGCTGCTGCACCTGTTCGCCACGCCCGAGCAGCGCGAGCGCTGGCTCAAGCCCCTGCTGGCGGGCACCATGCGCTCGTGCTTCGCCATGACCGAGCCCGACGTGGCCTCGTCAGACGCCACCAACATCCAGACCAGCATTCGCCGCGACGGCGATGAGTACGTGATCAATGGCCGCAAGTGGTTCACCACCGGCGCCATCCACCCGCTGTGCCGCTTCGCCATCGTCATGGGTGTGAGCGACGACAGCCCCGACGCCCCGCGCCACGCCCGCCATTCGATGGTGATCGTGCCCATGGACACGCCCGGTTTCCAGGTGGTGCGCAACGTGCCGATCATGCACCACCATGCCCCCGAAGGGCATTGCGAAGTCACCTTCACCAACGTGCGCGTGCCGCGCAGCCATCTGCTGGGCGAGGAGGGCGCCGGCTTCGCGCTGGCCCAGGCCCGCCTGGGCCCGGGCCGGGTGCACCACTGCATGCGCACCATCGGCCAGTGCGAGCTGGCCATGGAGCTGATGTGCGAGCGCGCCATCACCCGCCGCGCCTTTGGCAAGCACCTGAGCGAGTTCTCCAACGTACAAGACTGGATCGCTTACTCGCGCGTGGAGATCGACCAGGCCCGCCTGCTGGTGCTGCAGGCCGCCTGGAAGATGGACACCTTCGGCAACAAGTCGGCGCACGTGGACGTGTCGGCCATCAAGCTGGTGGCCGCGCAGTTGCAGACCCGCGTGGTGGACCGCGCCATGCAGGTGTTTGGCGCCATGGGCATCACGCCCGACACGCCGCTGAGCTACCTGTGGTCGTGGGGCCGCGCCATGCGCTTCTTTGACGGCCCCGACGAGGTGCACCTGCGCACCCTGGCGCGGGTGGAACTGGCCAAGGCGCGCGAGAACCTGGGCGCCACCGCGCCGTATTACAACGTGCACTGAACACCCCCCATCACCCGAGAGCAGAAAGGTTCTTCCATGGCTTACCCCGACCACCCCGGTGAATCCGCTGACGTGCTGCTGGCCTGGCGCGCCAACGGCGTGGCCCACCTCCGCTTCAACCGGCCCAAGGCGCTGAACGCCATCGACGTGGCCATGGCCCGCGCCTTCCACGAGGCCTGCCGCGCCATCGCCGCCGACGAGCAGGTGCGCGCCGTGTGCCTCAGCGGCGAGGGCCGCGCTTTCATGGCCGGTGGCGACCTGGCCGCCATGCGCGAAGACCCGCAAGGCGTGGCGCAACAGCTCATTGACGGCATGCACGGCGGCCTGCGCCTGCTGGCGCAACTGAAGGCCCCAGTGGTGGCCAGCGTGCACGGTGCCGTGGCCGGCGGCGGCCTGGGCGTGGCGCTGGGTTGCGATCTGGTCATCGCCGCCGAGGGCACGAAATTCGGCATCGCTTACCCCGGCATTGGCGCCAGTTGCGACTGCTCCACCTCGTGGGGCCTGCCGCGCATCGTGGGCGTGCGCAAGGCCATGGAACTGGCCTTCCTGGGCGAGAACTTCGACGCCGCGCAGGCCTTGGACCTGGGCATCGTCAACCGCGTGGTGCCCGCGGCCGAACTGGCCAGCGCCACCGAGGCCCTGGTGCAGCGCCTGGCCCAAGGCCCCACCCAGGCCTACGGCCACCTCAAGCGCCTGCTGCGCGCCTCGCTGCAAAACGACCTGGACACCCACCTCGACGCCGAGGCCGCGGGCTTTCGCGACTGCGCCGGCACACAAGACTTCCGCGAAGGCGTGGCCGCCTTCTTCGACAAGCGCCCCCCGGTGTTCCAGGGCCGCTGACCGCTGGCCCCAGTTTCTTGTTTTTGGAGTGCAGACCATGAGAACCCGCGTCACCGAACTGCTGGGCACCCGCTACCCCATCGTCCAGGGCGGCATGCAATGGGTGGGCACGGCCGAGCTGGCCAGCGCCGTCTCCAACGCGGGCGGCCTGGGCATCCTCACCGCGCTCACCCAGCCCACGCCCGAGGCGCTGGCGCGCGAGATCGACCGCTGCCGCGGCCTCACCGACCAGCCCTTCGGCGTGAACCTCACCATCCTGCCCACGGTGAACCCGCCGCCTTACGCCGAGTTCGTGGACGTGGTGATCGACAAGGGCGTGAAGGTGCTGGAGACCGCCGGCCAGAGCCCCAAGGCTTTTGTGGAAACCCTCAAGCGCCACGGCGTGCGCATCGTGCACAAGTGCACCAGCGTGCGCCACGCCCTCTCGGCCGAGCGCATCGGCGTGGACGCCATCAGCATTGACGGCTTCGAGTGCGCCGGCCACCCCGGCGAAGACGACGTGCCCGGCCTGGTGCTCATCCCCCTGGCCACGCGCGCGCTGCGCATTCCGGTGATCGCCTCGGGCGGCATCGCCACCGGGCGCGGCATGGCCGCTGCTTTCGCGCTGGGGGCCGAGGGCATCAACATGGGCACGCGCTTCTGCGCCACGGTGGAGGCGCCCATTCACGAACACATCAAGCAGGCCCTGGTGAACGCCAGCGAGCGCGACACCAACCTCATCTTCCGCACCCTGCACAACACCGGCCGCGTGCTGAAGAACGCCGTGTCCGACGAGGTGGTGGCCACCGAGCGCCGCCCAGGCGGCTGCGCGTTCGCCGACATCCAGCCCCTGGTCAGCGGCCAGCGCGGCCGCCAGGCCCTGAGCAGCGGCGACGTGAACGCCGGCCTGGTGTGGGCCGGCCAGGTGGTGGGCCTGATCGACGACATCCCCACTTGCCACGAACTCATCCAACGCCTGGTGGCCGAGTGCCGCGAGGCCCTGACCATGGCCAGCGCCCTGGCCGGTGCCCCCGACGCGATGGCCGAGGTTTGACCATGACGACCACCCCACCCACCCCAGCCAAGCACCTGCCCACCCGCCTGGAGAGCCACTTCGGCGACCGCGTGGTGCGCTGTTTTCATCCTCGCCCGGCTGACCTGAACGCCATGTGGCGCCCGCACGCGCGCCGCCACCCCACCAAGGAAGCCGTGGTCAGCGGCGACGAGCGCCTGAGTTGGGGCCAGCTGGAAGACCAGGCCCTGGCGCGGCCAATGGCCTGCGCTCGCTCGGTGTGGGCAAGGGCGACCGCGTGGCCCTGCTCATGGGCAACCACAGCCAGTTCATCGTGGCCTTCTTCGCGGCCCAGGCGCTGGGCGCGGTGATCGTGCCCCTGAGCACCCGCGACCAGACCCCGGGGCTCACCTACATCCTGGCCCACAGCGGCGCCAAGGTGCTCATTTCTGACCCCGACCTGCAAGAGCGCTGGCCCCTGCCGGCCGACGTGCCCGAGCTGCGCCACCGCCTGCTGGCCGGCGTGCCGGCCACGCACCCGCAGGCCTTCGCCGCCCTGCAGTCGCACGCGCCCTTGCCCGAGCTGGAACCGGTGGCCGAGGAAGACCTGGCCCTCATCATGTACACCTCGGGCACCACCGGCTTCCCCAAGGGGGCCATGCTCACCCACCTGAACGTGGTGCACTCGGTGATGCACTACCAGCAGGCCCTGGGCCTGGACGAGAACGTGCGCGGCGCGGTGGTGGTGCCGCTGAGCCACGTGACCGGCCTGGTGGCCATCATGCTGGTGGCCCTGGGCCTGGGTGGCACGCTCATCGTGGCCGCCGCCTTCAAGGCCCCTGACTTCCTGCGCCTGGCCGCGCGCGAGCGCATGAGCTACACCATCCTGGTGCCGGCCATGATCAGCCTGTGCCTGCTGCAAGACGACTTCGCCCAGCACGACCTCAGCGCCTGGACGGCCTGCGGCTATGGTGGCGCGCCCATGCCCCCGGCCACCATCGACCGCCTGGGCCAGCAACTGCCGGGGCTGCGCCTCTCGAACTGCTACGGCGCCACCGAAACCACCTCGCCCACCACCGTGATGCCGGCCGCGCTCACCCGCGACCACCTCGACAGCGTGGGCCTGCCACTGCCGTGTGCCGAAGTGGCCGTGATGGACGACGAAGGCCGCGAGCTGCCGCGCGGCGAGATCGGCGAGCTGTGGCTCAAGGGGCCCATGGTGGTGAAGGGCTACTGGAACAACCCCCAGGCCACGGCCGAGAACATCATCGGCGGCCACTGGCGAAGCGGCGACGTGGGCCGCATGGACGAACACGGCTTCGTGTACGTGATGGACCGCCGCAAAGACATGCTAAACCGTGGCGGCTACAAGATCTTCAGCGTCGAGGTGGAGAACACCCTGTGCCAGCACGCCGACGTGCTGGAGGCCGCCGTGGTGGCCAAGCCCTGCCCGGTGCTGGGCGAGCGCGTGCACGTGTTCGTGCACCCGCGCGAAGGCCGCCAGATCGACACCGCCGCGCTGCGCGCCTTCTGCGCCGAGCGCCTGTCCGACTACAAAGTGCCCGAGAGCTTCACCGTGAGCGCCGCCCCCCTGCCGCGCAACGCCAACGGCAAGCTGCTCAAGCGCGACATGCGCGAGCAACTGCTGCGCGAACTCGCCGCCACCGCCTGACCCGTCCCACAGGAGCCCCCGCCATGACCGACGCCGTTCTTTCGTCCGTGCTGGAACGCCCCGAGCCCGGCATCGCCGTGCTGCGCCTGAACCGGCCCGACCGCCTCAACGCCCTGGAAGTGCCGGGCGTGCGCCTGATCCACGCCCAGCTCGACGAAGTGGCGCGCGACCACAGCGTGCGCGTGCTCATCGTCACCGGCGAAGGCAAAGGCTTCTGCGCCGGCCTTGACCTGAAGGCCATGCAAGAAGGCGGGGCCGCCTCGCGCACCGTGCGCGAGCACGACGAACTGCAAACGCTGTTTGCCAACCTGGCGCTGCGCCTGCGCTCGCTGGAGCCGGCCGTCATCGCCGCCGTGAACGGCGTGGCCGTGGGCGCCGGCATGGCCATGACCCTGGCCGCCGACATCCGCCTGGCGGCCAGCACCGCGTCGTTTCACATTGGTGCGGTGAAGATCGGCATCACCGCCGGCGAGTGCGGCATCAGCTACCACCTGCCTCGCCTGGTGGGGGCATCACGCGCGTTTGAAGTGATGCTCACCGGCCGCCCCGTGGCCGCCGACGAGGCCCTGCGCATCGGCCTGGTGGCCGACGTGGTGGAACCCGCGCAGCTGATGGACCGCGCTTTTGCCTGCGCCCACCAGATCCTGGGCAACAGCCCCTACGCCACCCGACACACCAAGCGCCTGATGTGGGCCAACCTCGACGCCCCCAGCCTGCAAGCCGCCATCGAACTGGAAAACCACGCCCAGGTGCTCGGCCTCATGACCGAAGACTTCCACGAGGCCACCAGCGCGTTTGCGCAAAAGAGGAAGCCGGTGTTCACGGGGAGGTGAGGGGATGGGCGCGTCAGCCAGTTCAGCGGGCCATGCCCAACTTGTTGGCTTCCGCTTCCTGCTCCAGGTACACCCAGTCGACGATGTCGTCACTGGGCACGTAGCCCGAGACCAGCTCCTGAACGATCACGCGCATCACGCCCACATCGTTCACGTTCAGCGCGATTTCCAGGGCTTTCAGCTTCGCTTCAAGCTCTTCCCACGGCAGGAACTCCTCGTGGGCCTTCATGATGCGCGGGTGCAAGGTCGGCTTGGGGTTGTCACCGATCAACAGCTCTTCGTAGAGCTTTTCGCCTGGGCGCAGGCCGGTGACTTCAATGGCGATGTCTCCGTCGGGAGAAATCTCGTCTTTGACGGTCAGGCCAGAGAGCTCCACCATGCGGCGCGCCAAGTCCATGATCTTCACGGGCTCTCCCATGTCCAGCACGAACACATCCCCGCCCTTGGCCATGGCGCCGGCCTGAATCACCAGCTGTGCCGCCTCCGGAATGGTCATGAAGTAACGGGTGACCTCCGGGTGGGTCAGCGTGATGGGGCCGCCTTCGCGGATTTGCTGGCGGAACCTGGGCACCACCGAGCCAGACGAGCCCAGCACATTGCCGAAGCGCACCATGCTGAACTTGGTGCCCGTGGCGGTGGCCGCCAACGCCTGCAGCGCCATCTCGGCCATGCGCTTGCTGGCGCCCATCACATTGGTGGGCCGAACCGCCTTGTCGGTGCTGATCAGCACAAAGTCCGCCACGCCGCTTTCGGCGGCAGCCTGTGCCGTGCGCAAAGTGCCCAGCACATTGTTCTTGATGCCCGCTGCCGGGTTGTGCTCCACCAGCGGCACGTGCTTGTAGGCGGCGGCGTGGTACACCGTGTCGGGGTGCCAGGTGGTCATGATCTCGCGCATGCGGTCTTCGTCCTGCACCGAGGCAAGCAGGGGCACGAGTACGGTGGCGCGATCGGCGAGCTTGCTGTCCAGTTCCTGGTGAATGGCATAAAGGGCGAATTCGCTCTGCTCAATCAGCAACAGCGTGGACGGGGCCAGGGCCAGAATCTGGCGACAAAGTTCGCTGCCAATCGAGCCACCCGCGCCCGTCACCAGCACCACCTTGCCCACGATGTTCTTGGCCAGCAAGATGTGATTGGGCGACACGGGCTCGCGCCCCAGCAGGTCATCGGCATCCAGTTCTTGAAGGTCCGACACGCTCACCTTGCCCTGGGCCAATTGCGTCACGCTGGGCAGCGTGCGAACCGCCACCCGGGCGCTGCGGATCTGGCTCAGGATCTCATTGCGGCGCTGGCGGCTCAGGCTGGGCATGGCCAGCAGCACATGCCGGATGTCGCGCGCCGTGGACAGATGGTCCAGGTCAGCGGGGTCGTAAATCGGCAAGCCATTGAGCACATGCCCGTGCAGGCGGTCGTCATCGTCCAGAAAGCCTGCCACTTGCATGTCATGGCTATTGCCCATGGCCGCCGCCAACTGCCGACCCGTGGTGCCTGCGCCATAGATGAGCACCTTGGGCCGAGAGGCCCGTTTCAGAATGCCCAGGTACTGGTCGCCCAGCCACACGCGCGCCAGTGCCCGCGATGCCCCCACGAACAAGAGCAACAAAATCGGTTGGATGATGCCCACCGTGCGCGGCACACCCGCCACCCCAATGGCCGTGAAGATGGACGCGTACAACAGGCCGTAAATGCCCACAGCCCGCGCCACCGCCAGCAGCGCCGGCCAGCCGCTGTAGCGGAAGATGGCGCGGTAGAGGCCCGACACCACAAAAATCGGCAGTGCAATTGCCACCGACGCGCCGGTGGCCCACAAGGCATTGCCCGACAACGGAACAAATTCGCCCAGCCGCAGGTAATAGGCTAGCCAAACCGTCAGCACGCACAGGCCCAGGTCCACAGACAGCGCCACCAGGCGCTTCGCCGCGCGGGGTAGGGCAAGGACTGGGATGGCCAGTTGAAAGAGCGGAGTTTTCAATGCGACACCCCGTCTCTGGCGATCACTTTCATGGCGGTCATCCACAAAATCTTCAAATCAAAGAGAAACGAACGGCGTTGCATGTAGTCGGCGTCCAGGTCCACCTTCTGAGGAATGGGCAATTCGTCCCGCCCATTGACCTGCGCCCAACCCGTCAAGCCCGGCACCAGTTCATGAACGCCTTTTTCGGTGCGCAAGGCGATCAGGTCGTGCTGGTTGAACAATGCGGGGCGCGGCCCCACGAAGCTCATGTCACCGACCAGAATGCTCCACAGCTGCGGCAACTCATCCAAGCTTGACTTGCGCAGAAACGACCCAATGGGCGTGAGCCATTGGTCCGGGTTTTGCAGCAAATGGGTGGCCACGGCAGGCGTGTCGATTCGCATGCTGCGGAACTTGGGCATCTTGAAAATGCGGTTGTGTCGGCCAACGCGATCACTCCAGTAGAGCGCCGGGCCAGGGGAGGTGAGGCGCACCGCCAGGGCGACCAGCAGTACCGGTATCGCCAGCATCAGGGCGGCGGCGCAGGCCAGGGTCAGATCAAACAAACGCTTCATGAGCGAAATCCTTTGGCTGCTTGGCGCAAGCCCTCGTCCACTGACAGTGGCGGTGTCCACCCCAGCAGTTCGCGTGTTTTGCCAATGTCCAACTGCAGCGACCCGCACAGGCGCTGGTAGATGCCGGGTTTGTGCAACAAGTCGGCTCCCGCCTTCAGCAGAGGGGTGGGCACAGCAAACAATCGAGCGGGACGACCCAACGAACAGCCCATGCGCCTGAGCAGATCGGCAGTGGAAAGATCCTCGCCATCGCTGACCAGGAAAGTCTGGTTCGCGGCCGCTGGGTGCTCAAGGCAAGTCACGATCAGGTCAACCAGGTTGTCCAGCGCCACCAGGCTGCGGCGGTTGTGTGTCACCGCAGCCAGTGGCAACGGAATGCCTCGCGAAAGCCACCGCATCATCGACGCGAAGTTGGCCTTCACGCCAGGCCCATAGACAAGTGGAGGGCGAATGATGACCACCTCCATGCCGGTTTCCTCGGCGATTTGCCGCAACACCAACTCGGCCTCATGCTTGGAGATGCCGTAGGGGTCTTCTGGTGCTGGTGTGTCGTCCGCTGCGAAAGGTTGCCCTTCCTGAGTGGCTTCGCCGTTGACTTTCGCGGAGCTCAGAAAAACAAAACGGCGAACGCCTGCGGCAGCGGCCTGCCGTGCGAGGTTGGCCGTGCCGTCCACATTCACCCGGCGAAATTCGGACAAGGGGTCTGCGCTCTGGTCGTTCATTACATGAACACGGGCGGCCAAGTGGACTACCGAATCGCAGCCCTGCAAGGCTTCGCGCCAAGAGGTGTTGCCGTCCACGTTGCCGATCAATACCGAATTGGATTGCGTTTGCCGAACCGCGCGCACCACGTCGTGGCCAAGCGCCTGAATGGTGCTGGCCAGCAACTGCCCCACAAACCCGGTTGCACCGGTAATTAGAACTTTCATAACGCAAGCATTTTTTCGTACACCTGCAGGGTCTGTCTGCAGATGATCGGGGAGGCAAACTCAGCCAAAACCATCTCCCTGCCGCGTTGACCCATCTGGTTACGCAGGTCGGGGTTCTCGATGAGCAACCGAAGTGCCTGAGCCAGGGCCTTTGAGTCGCGAGGTGGCACCAGCCACCCGTTCTCTCCGTCCCGTACGGCTTCCCGACAACCAGGCACATCAGTTGTGACACAGGGCAGGCCAGCTGCCATTGCCTCAAGAAGCGCCTTGGGCAGACCCTCCCGATAGGAGGGCAGGCAGACGATGTCAGCCTCGGCCAATACCTGTGGCATGTCCCGCCGAAACCCCCATAGCTCAACCACGCCTTCAGCCTTCCATTCGTCTAGTACAGCAGGGTCGATGCTGGCTCTGTTGTCAGCGTCCAGATCACCGACGAGCGCAAACCGAGCCTGGATGCCTTGGGCTCGAAGCAGGCGAGCCGCGGCCACGAACTCGCCGAGTCCTTTGTCCCAAAGCAGCCTTGCCGTAACGATGACCAAGGGCGTTGTCCTGGAGACGGGGTGCGGCTGATAGAGATCACCATCCACCCCAGCACCCCGTATTAGCACGGCATCTTCTGCTCGAACCAGATGAGAACGCACAAAGGAGCTAAGGTCATCTCGGTTTTCGAACACGACGGAGCTACCTGGAGGGTTCAGCAAGAGCTTCAGTGCTAGTCGCATCAGGGGGCGGATTGCGCGCATCAGTGGCGAAGTTGAGGTGAACACATAACCACCGCCTACCACAGCATTGACGACGCGCCTGATCCCGGTGAGGCGCGCGGCAAGGCCGCCCAGAAGGATGGGCTTCAACGCAATCTGATGCAGAACGTCTGGACGCTCACGACGAAAGACATAGATCAGTTGAACAAGCGTTTTGAAAGCCTCCAACGGATTGAGGCTCCGACGGTCAATTGCCAGCGGAATCAGACGAAGGCCTGCCTCTTCAATCACTGACCGGTGCCGATCCACTCGGGTCAGTACGATGACGTCGTAGCCCGCTCGCCGCGCAGCCTTGGCTCTTTCGATGAAATGAGAACAGAAGAACCAGTCGACGGTTACGAAAAATAGCAGCTTGGGAGCGCGAGGTCTCATCGGCAGCAGGTAATTGTGGTTGCACTTGGCGGGTAGACCGGCGCATTAGCGGTTAGGTGATTGGCTTCGCGTTTCATCATGGCCGATCGGCACGCGCAAAGGACTTGGCCATGCTCAAGGTGGCGCCGACGAGCCAGCGAACATCTCGAGTGATCAGGAACTGCCGCAGCTGCGCGCCAGCCACGTTGCCATAGGCCTCTCGGGAGCGGCGGGCGGCGCCGTCTGGCGACACGTTGTAGGAAAGCAAGGGCGACGCAAGGTTGGCAAAACGGCAATGCTTGTTCATCGCCAGCCTGAGCCAGAGATCGTAGTCCTCCGCGTTTCTGCCCCCGAGGTAGGCGCCCGCACGCAACACCACATCCCGGCGTAGCATGACCGACGGGTGGCAGATGGGGTTGCGAAAGTACAAGGCCTTTCGAATATCCAGGTCCGTCAAAGGCGCGTCGACCTTGCCTCTCACTTCCCCTTGGGGGTCGATCAGGAAGTAGGACGATCCCAGCACTGCCACGTCCTCATGGGCTTTCATGAATGCGAGTTGCGTTGCCAGGCGTTCCGGATGCGATACATCGTCGGCGTCCATGCGAGCCACAAACGGCGCGCGTGCCAAGTGCAGACCCAGGCTAAGGCTGAAGTTCAGCAGATGGATCGGCGTGCCGATCACGCGAACCCTTGGGTCGACTGCGTACGCCTGGGCTAGTTGAGGTACGAGGCGCCCGGTATCGGGCCCGTTCACCACCAGAAGCAACTCGAAATCTGCCATGGTTTGTGAAAGGCAGGACTGCACGGCCCTTTGCAGCAACGCATCTTCTCGATGTGTGCACAGCAACCACGACACGCGCGGCGACGAGGAAGTTGGAAGTCCGGAGTTCACGAGGGTTGCAGAAGGGTAACGCTTACCACACATAGGCGGGTGTTGTCGCAACGTCAGGGGTGGCCGTGGGAGGGGACCGATCAGTCATAGCAAGTACCGACATCACCATCAGGGCAAGAGCCAGGGCCAAGGTGACGCTGCCATAGCGCGGATGGACTGGCAGTGCCCCCATCACGCCAAAGGCAATGGGCAGCATGGGCATGAAGTAGCGTGGCTGGATGAAAAGAGACAGGCTGATCATGAACCAAGTGGAAAGTGCCAGAGCGGCTGCCAAGCGTTGGTTTGAGTCGCCAACATTTGTCAGCCACCGCCACGCGCAGCCGATGCAGGCCATCAGCGCCATGAGCCCATAAACCCAGTAAGCCACGCCAATCCAGTAAATGTTGCCACTGTCAGTCAGGAACACTGGAAAGAAGGCCTGTGCCACCACGTTGTACACAAGCCTGGTGGCATAGAGCACCACCCCACCCACCGGTCCGAAAGGATCGAGGGCCAGGGCAGAGGCCAGCGACCCGACCGCCTCCGGGTCGTCGAACTGTGCGCTGTAGATGCTAAGGTTGCGTGCCATTGTCGGCACCAGTGACGCGAGGTCGGACCAGAGTGCAGCAGCGCTCACCATCAGGGCCAGTACGACCAACGGCAGCAGGCGCTCGCGCTGCCCCAACAGCCAGGTGATGCTTAGCAGACCCATCATGAAAAGCCCGTAGCCGTCTCGCAAGAGGTACATGGGGATGCAGATCGCGCACGCCAACCACCAGCGACGCGGGCTTCTGAGCATTGCATCCGCGAACAGCAGCGTTAGGAACATCAGCGGCATCTCTTTGTTGGGGCCTGGCATGGCCAGGATGAGGTAGGGGTTGGCCAGCAGGCCCAACAACGCCCAGGCAGGAGCCCTCAGGCGCTCAAGCACTACCTTCTTGAACAGGGTCGCATTACCGAGCATCAGCACACAGTTCACGGCGAAGCAAAGCGATGGGTGGAGCAGCCAGGTCCAGCCGTAGAGCGCGGCAACGGCCTGGAAGCCGCTGTCGGGGGTCAGGATGCGGTCTTGTTGCGACAGGTATTGCAGGGTCTGGGTCATGTTGACCGAGTCGGGAACGGTCAACCCATGGGCCAAGGCGAATTCAAAGTCGAGTTGCTGAATGAGCCAGACTAGGCCAGAGCACAGCAGGAAGCCTGCGAGTGCCATCCGGCAGAAATAGCCCTTGCGTCCGGTGCCGGCCATGGGCTCGTTGGAGAGACCGCAGTGGGCCACCGCTTGTGCCGATGAGTTCATGGGGCAACTCCTGGCGTCATGGCACCAACGCCTCGGGTGCGAGCATCAGGCGTTTGTATTGCTGAACGATCTGGTCCCAAGTGAAGCCTCTTGACCAAATGTGTGCCCTGGCCGTGCAACCCATTTGTTTGAGCCGATCGGGGTCGCGCATCATTGCCTCCATCGCCGCGGCCAGCGCTCCAACCGACACCTCGGCTGAGGTGGCCCGTTCGCGTGGCATGACCTTGCCGCCTCCGGTCCAATCGGCAATCTCCGCGCTGTTGCCTGCTGACGATGCCAGGAAAGCAGTGCCAGCCGCGGCTGCTTCGAACAGCACCAGCGGCGAGTACTCGACGTGCGACGCCAGCACGAACAGGTCTGCTGCTTTGTACAGGTTGACCAGGTCTTCGCGCGGCAGATCGACGATGAGCACGCGCCTTTGCAGCGGTCGGCGTCCGTGCCACCAGGCGAGCCATGACAGGGGACAACGCCCTGTCAGCGCGTGCTTGAGGTGGCGCTTCACGAGAGCCGTCCATCGACTGCCGGGGGAGTTCGCGTTGATGACCAGGGTAGCGGGGCGTTGCAGGCGAGCCTTTCCAAATGCTCTGACAAGCTCCCAATGTCCTTTGCCGGCCAATTGGCTGCCAACGCTGAGGATGAGATCGTGTTTGGGATCAATCCCCAGGCGCTGGCGAATGCCGTGATCGTCGGGGGCGAGGAACTCTCGCTCGTCCACGCCATTGGGGATCAGGTGCAGCGGCTTGAGACTGTGTGCTCGGGCGAAGGCGATGTCCTGATAATCATTGGCGTAGAAGATCAGTCCATCAAATCGCCTCAACCACTCGGGCATCTGTCGGAAATACGTTGAGTAGAGTGGATCCTGGAGGCCCGAAAAACCGCAAGGGATGAACAGCTTGCGACACGCCAGTCCGGGGACGACGTCCACGGCAGCGTCGAAAGTCCACTGTTGCGCGGCCTTGATGAGCAAGGCATCGAAGCTGCCATGCCGAAGAAATGACCGGTATTCCTCGATCTGTCCGGTCATGCCCTTGGCCCAGTTGCCCGTGACGGCGAATGACACCACCCGCACACCGTTTCGCACCGCGTCTGGCGCGCGCTGCGGGTGAGGGCTGGTGGCCACCGTCACGTCCACCCCGTCGGCGGCCAGGCGTTCGGCAATCTGGCGCATCACTTCCTGAACGCCGCCCACGCTGGGGGGGTAGTGCTCGCAACATAGCAGCACACGAGGCGCACAGGTCATCGCGATTCCGTCCTGCTTCGGTGGGCGCGCCACAACTTAGCCTGTGCCTTCAGCCAGCGCAAAGGCTCCTGGGTGAGCCGGAGGTCTTGGAAATAGCTCTGCGCGTCCGGCAGGCCCAGGTCCAGGGCGTAGCTGCCCAGCAAATACCCAAAATTGCTTCTGGCATGGGCCCGGTACCGGGCGGGCAGCAGTGCCAGCTGGCGGTGGAAGAGATGGCGTTGGCGTTCAAACTGCCGCGCGTTGAACGTGCTGATCTGGTCCGATCCCACCCAGTACGCACCCAGTGCTTCCGGGATGAATTGCAGCCTGGCGCCCTGGGCAGCCAACCGAAGCCAGGCGTCAAAGTCTTCCACTGAGGCCAATTCGCGGCTTTCGTCGAACCCCCCGATGGTCATGATGAGCTCGCGCTTCACCGTGGTGCCCGACGTGGCGAGGGGGTTACCGAATCGAATCATGTGCCAGACCGGATCCTGGTCGCGCAGTGCCTCGCCGATCTCGGCGCCATGTGCCGGCTTGGCGGCACTGTCGTGGTCGGCTCGCTCGACACGAAGGGGGTGATAAACGATGTCCCGGTCATCGTTGAGCTCGCCTCTGAGGCGAGCCATGCGCGACGGGTACCACCAGTCGTCTGAGTCCAGGTAGCTGATCCAGCGGGTGGTGGCGGCTTGGGTGGCCACATTGCGCGGCCGTGCCGGCCCGCCCGAGTTGTCGATGCGCATCAAGCGAAGGCGCAAACGGCCATGGAAGCCCTGAATCGCCGACGCGATGTCTTCTGTTGAGCCATCGTCGCAAACGATCACCTCGAAGCCGGTGTCTGTTTGTGCCACCAAGCTGTCCAGTGCGCGGACGAGCTCATGGCTGCGGTTGTAGGTGGGGATGACGACCGTCAGGTCGAGCGGTGTGCTGGTAGTCATGAGTTCACCCCGCCAGCCGTGTCCAACGGGCAGGGATCAAATCCGGTGTGGGCCGATCCACTGCGTACCAGCGCTCGGGCGCAATCACCAGACCGTCGGCAGGGTCAGACAGCCACGCCCCCCACCAGCTGAAGCTGCTGTTGGCCAGGACGTGGTGACGGCACAGGGACATCAGGCGCAGGTCCTGAAACGCCTTCTCCGATGGGTTGTGATCGACGTAATGGGTGGGAAACGGCGACTTGAGATGGGCCTTGGTCCATTCAGGGTCGTCTGAAAAGACAAATAAGGTCGGCGAGGGAACCCGCTCTGCCACGTACGCAATCGCCTTGCGGTAGTAATCCAATGTGCAAAGCCCGTGGTAGGCCGATGCCGAGGCCAGGCTTACGTAGTCGCCACGGCGCACATGCACAGACACCGACTCGCCCAGTTGCATGCGATCCATCATGGCCAGGTCTTTGGGCCCGGGTGGCTCGATCGGGGTCAGCTCTTGCAGCAGCTGTTCACGAATGTCAGCGAAGTACGCCTCACTCTGCCAGAAGCCCGACAGGTAGCTGTTCGCAGGCGCCGACAGCACATCGCGGTTGACGCCGTGGCCGTGCTCGCGGAGCAAGTTCATCGGCATCAAAGGTTTGAGGTACTGCCCCCAGCGCGAACGAAGGGGTGTCCAGCGCAGCAACTCGAAAGGCGTGGCCAGGCGCATGGCCACAGGGTATCGGTTGAGTTCCAGCGGGCGCGGCGTCTCGCCAGGTCGGGGGTGGTCAAACCAGTGGTGATCGATCACCAGTTGGCAGCCGTGTCGAACCGCCAGGCGTCGGCCCGCAGCGTATTGGAAAAGTTGGTTGCCCAAGCCGCCTTGGGCCTGAAAGGTGATCATCGATCAGACCTTGTGTTTTGCGGGAACAGCGCTTCTACCTTTCGAACGAGGCGCCTTGCCAGGCCCGTGCCCGGGTTTTCCCACCGTTGCCGGTACGCGTTCAGTGAAGGCGCCTCACGGACTGCGAAAGGCGTGGAGAACTCGAAACCTTGAATGAAAAACGGCAGGTTGTTGCGAATGAGGTCGTCCCACCCGAGCTCCAGTCCACGTCGAAGTTCGGCGGTGATGGTGGAGAACTCGTTCAGCACTGGGCGAGGTTTGCGCACGAAGTGCAGCGTCTGGTCTGCTAGAGCGAACCACACGTAACTCAGGTGCACATCCAGATCAAACAAGTATTCGTAAGGGGGAAGCGGGAATTCGAGATAGCCCCTGCCTCCGCCCACGCGAAAAACTTCTGCCATGAATCCTTCTGGGTCAGGGGTGTGCTCCACCACGTGTGAGGCGATCACGTAATCAAACGCCTTGTCTGCAAATGGAAAGCGCCCGCCGTTGTAGTAATGAACCCTTCTTCCGCTGAAGTTAGGGTTGGTCGATACATTGCCTCTTTGTTCCAGGGCAACCTTCGGGTCATTGAACTGATACTCAAGGAATTCATTCGCCCTTGGGTGTGGCGTGGAGCCTGGACCAATTTCCAATACCTTGTCTGTGGGCAGGATCGATGCTATGCGTTCGGCAAAGAACATGAATTCCTCAGTTTTCAAGACCGACGCTATGATCAGTCTTCATGTTGACATTTGAACTCACTGCGGGCTTCAAGGTGAATCCGGTATTCAGGACGACAGTGCTATGTTGTGCGTCATGCAATTTTCTTCGTCGTTTGTTTCGTGAAGTGGAAACACCCGCACCCGTAACGCTGCTTTGACACGAGCTGCGGGTCTGCATGGCGGATCAACCCTTCTTTGATACCGTCGTCAGGAATCAGGGAAAACTCCACCAAGTCCATATCAGGAAACAGAGCCAAGACCTGCTCGTAGGTGTAAATGCGATGCGCGTTGAACTGAATGCGTGCTTGACCGCCGATGGGCACCACAAATAGCAATGAGCCGCCAGGGGCTACCACTCGGGCCAACTCCCGGGCTGATTTGATGTCTCCATCGTAGTCCAATGGGTCTCCGTAACGACCAAGACCCACATGCTCCACCACGTGCATGCATGACAGCGATTCCACGCTGTTGTTGGCGAAGGGCAGCAGCATCAGGTTGCCTGCTTCGCTGATCAGGCCTGAGAGGCCCAGATCAGCTGGGCGAAAGTCGATGAATCTTGTCGGTACGAAGGCAGACACTGAGCTCACGAAGTAGAGTGAGCTCGCGATGTCGACGTGCCGGGTTGGGCGCGTTTCCGCAATTACCCGAGACGCCCACGCCGTATGAAAAACGTAATGTTTGTCAAACCCAGTCGTGGCAGTGGCGTCTCGGAGGTGCAGCCACCGATCTTTCCAAGTGATTGCAAACCTTGGCGCCGAGTGGCCCTGAAGTTCGCGAAATTGCCTCACAACGGTGATCAATTGTTTGCTGAGCACGAGGGCGCGGCGCACCTTGTGGGGAATTCGTTTGATGAATGAGAGCATAGGCAAAGGGTGTCGAGCAGCTTGGCGCACTTATCGCTGGGCTGTTGCGAGCCAGATGGTGCCGAGGAGCAATTGCGTAAGGGCAATGGCGATCCAGATGATTCCACCCAGAACTAGTTCGCCGTCCATGCCCCATAAATAGATCGTCACAGTTGCTGCCATCAAAGAAATCAAATTGAATTGCAGTACTTGGTGTGATTGCCCCTTTGCGATGATGACCTGGTAAATGCAGCCGTAAAGGCTGTTCAGTGCGATCGCCAGCAATAGCAGTCGAAGCGGCATCGTGCCGAGTTGCACCACACTCATGTCATGTAGCCAAAGCTCGAGAATCGTCGGTGCAAGCGCACAGGCGAGCAGCGCCGGCAGGGTGGCCGAGAGGATGGTGCCTCTTAACAGGGCTTTCATGTGAGCCGCTGACACCCTGCCATGGTGCTGGATGTCTCGAACAATCAAGGGAAAGAATGCACGTGTCACGGGCGCTTGCAGCTGCAAGAACGCCAAGGCCAGCGTGGCCACCACCGTATAGACGCCGAAAGACGCCACGTCCACCGTCCGGCTGAGAATGATTCGGTCGAGCTGGCTCACCAGCAGGCCCACCAAGATACCGCCGGACAACACGGACACCTCTTTCAGCAGGGGGGCCAACGCCACCTTGCTATCTGGGGCACTGCTGGCCTCGTTGCCAAGCATGCGATGCACGCTGAGGGCGTTGGCACCGACTTCGATGCAGGCGACGCTGGCGAAGGCCAGGGCATATACCCAGGCCTGCTGCGTGCCCGCCGTCAGGGCCAGCAGCGCAGCCGCGTGTTTGAGCGTTCCAAAGCCACAAGCCCGCGCATTCGCCAGCACTTGGCGCTGCAAGCCGTGCCACACCCCGATGTGGAGGTTGTTGATGAACTGGAACAGGAACTGAAAGCTGACGATGCGGATGGCCAGTTCCAGTGCGTCTGCTCTCTCGACCGGTACCTGGAACCATTGGTGTGCCAGGTAGGCAGCCGATGCTTGTAGAACTCCAAACATGGCGAGTCCAAGGCCTATGTACAGGCGCCTGAACAGAGCGACGTGCTGCCGAAGTCGCGCCGGGTGCTGAGCCTCTTGCGCCGCCCACCGAGGCACGATCTGGCTAAAGCCCGCGTCGATGAAGTTCGACAGGATCTGCAGGCTGGCACACGCCGCCACCAGGCCCCATTCCGAAACCCCGAGCAATCGGATGTAGATCGGGATGGTTAGCATGGAAAGCAGGCTCAGCCATGCCAGCGCCAGAAAGCTGGATGCCGCGTTGCGCGCAGTCAGGGACGCGAGCGGCCCTGACACCCTGGCCTTCCAAGATCGCAGGCGCTCGCGTCGGCTCATGATCCCGTGCGGAGCACTGACTCGAAATACGCAATCGTCTTTTTGAGGCCAGCTTCCAACGGAATGCTCGGCTCCCAGTTCAGCAGTTGCTTGGCCAGTGTGATGTCAGGCTGACGCTGCTTGGGGTCGTCGGCAGGTAACGGGCGGAACACCAGCTTCGATCGGGAGCCCGTCAGTTCAATGACGAGCTCTGCCAGTTGGCGAATCGTGAATTCCCGCGGGTTGCCCAGGTTCATCGGGCCCGGGAATCCAGGGCCGCAGTCCGCACCTGCGGGGAGATCCATGAAGCGCAGGAAGCCCTCGATCAGGTCATCCACGAAGCAGAAACTGCGGGTCTGAGCACCATCGCCATACAACGTGATGTCTTCGTTGTTCAATGCCTGAACGATGAAGTTGCTCACCACTCGGCCGTCGTTGGGGTGCATGCGCGGGCCGTAGGTGTTGAAAATGCGCGCCACCCGGATGTCCAGGCCGTGCTGTCGGTGGTAGTCGAAGAACAAGGTCTCGGCACAACGCTTGCCCTCGTCGTAGCAGCTGCGAGCGCCGATCGGGTTGACGTTGCCCCAGTAACTCTCCGGTTGCGGGTGCACGGTCGGGTCGCCATACACCTCGCTGGTACTGGCTTGAAAGATGCGGGCGCGAAGCCGCTTGGCCAGGCCCAGCATATTGATCGCACCGTGCACGCTTGTCTTGGTGGTTTGCACCGGATCGTGCTGGTAGTGAATGGGGCTGGCTGGGCACGCCAGGTTGTAAATCTGGTCCACCTCGATGTAGAGGGGGAAGGTCACGTCGTGCCTCAAGAACTCAAATCGGGGGTGGGTGTGCAGGTGTTCGATGTTGAGCTTGGTGCCGGTGAACAGGTTGTCGGCGCAGACCACCTCATCGCCCCGCTCCAGCAAGCGTTCGATCAGATGGGATCCTAGAAAGCCGGCGCCGCCTGTGACAAGGATGCGTTTTCTGGGGTTGTATTGGCGGGCTGAAGTCATGGTGTGTGGGTCCTGGAACGGCAATGGGCTTTACTCAGCGCAGACGCTGACCTCGTAACCGTGCTGCTTTAGCAGGGCGTGCTGTTTGGCCTGTTGCAGGTCGTGGGCCACCATTTCGGTGCACATCTCGCGGGCCGTGATCTCTGGCGTCCAGCCCAGCTTCTCCTTGGCCTTGCTGGGGTCGCCGAGCAGGGTTTCCACCTCCGCAGGACGGAAGTAACGCGGATCGATACGGACCACCACCCGCTCACCGGGCGCGGTATTCGCGTTGGCGGGCGCGTTGGTCCAGATGGCCACTTCCTCTACACCGCTGCCTTGCCAACGCAGTGTCATGCCCAACTCTTCGGCGGTCCATTCGATGAACTGGCGCACGCTGTATTGCTGGCCGGTGGCGATCACGAAGTCTTCCGGCTGGTCTTGCTGCAGCATCAACCACTGCATGCGAACGTAGTCCTTGGCGTGGCCCCAGTCGCGAAGCGCGTCGATGTTGCCCATGTACAGGCAATCTTCCAGACCTTGATGAATGTTGGCCAGGCCGCGCGTGATTTTCCGGGTGACGAAGGTCTCACCCCGGCGCGGGCTTTCGTGGTTGAAGAGAATGCCGTTGCATGCGTACATGCCGTAGGCCTCGCGGTAGTTCACCGTGATCCAGTAGGCGTAGAGCTTGGCCACCGCGTAAGGGCTGCGCGGGTAGAAGGGCGTGGTCTCTTTCTGGGGCACTTCTTGCACCAGGCCATAGAGCTCGCTGGTGCTGGCCTGGTAGAAGCGGGTCTTCTTCTCCAGGCCCAGGATGCGAATGGCTTCGAGCAGGCGCAGGGTGCCCATGGCGTCCACGTCGGCCGTGTACTCGGGGCTTTCGAAGCTCACCGCCACGTGACTCTGCGCGCCCAGGTTGTAAATCTCATCGGGCTGCGTCTGCTGGATGATGCGCACCAGGTTGCTGGTGTCGCTCAAGTCGCCGTAGTGCAGCTTGAAGCGGGCGTTCTCGATGTGGGGGTCTTGGTAGATGTGGTCGACGCGCGATGTGTTGAAGCTGGACGCACGGCGCTTGATGCCGTGCACCACATACCCTTTTTCGAGCAGGAACTCGGCCAGGTAGCTGCCGTCTTGGCCGGTGATGCCCGTGATTAGGGCTGTCTTGGTGGGGGCGGATGCAAAACTCATGCTTGACGTGGGGATGAATGAAGAAAGTCTTGGTAAGCCAGACGCAGGCCGTCGGCCAAGGAAACGGTGGGACGCCAGCCGAGGGCGTGCAAGCGGTCACTGTTCATCCACTTGCGGGGGGTGCCATCTGGCTTGCTGGTGTCAAAGGTGATGCGCCCCTCATATCCCACGGCTGCGGCAACGGTGTGAGCGAGTTCGGCGATGGTCACGTCGCTGCCAAAACCCGCGTTGATGTGGCTCAGCATCTCGGTCGTGTGGGCACGGTAGACAGCGGGGTCAAGTTGCATCACGTGCACCGAGGCCGCGGCCATGTCGTCAACATAAAGGAATTCGCGGCGAGGGGTGCCGGTTCCCCAGATGGCAACCTCAGGCTTGCCTTCCACCTTGGCTTCGTGAAAGCGGCGGATGAGAGCGGGGATGACGTGCGAATTCTCGGGGTGGTAGTTGTCGCCGGGGCCATACAGATTGGTGGGCATGACGCTGCGGTAGTCCACCCCATGTTGGCGGTTGTAGCTTTCACAAAGCTTGATGCCGGCGATCTTGGCAATGGCGTAGGGCTCATTGGTGGGCTCCAGTTGGCCGGTGAGCAGGGCATCTTCTGTGATGGGCTGGGGAGCCAGGCGTGGGTAGATGCAGCTTGAACCCAGGAACAGGAGCTTGTGTACGCCGTGCTGGAACGCCGCCTCGATTACGTTGGCCTGAATCATCAGGTTTTGGTAGATGAAGTCGGCTGGGTAGGTGTTGTTGGCGTGGATGCCGCCCACCAGGGCGGCGGCCAGGTACACCTGATCTGGCCGTTCCAAGTCGAAAAACCGTTGCACGGCGGCCTGATTGGTCAAGTCAAGCTCAGCGTGGGTTCGGGTGACGATCTGGGCTGGCGGTGTGCCTTGGGCCAGCAGGTGCCGCACGATGGCGGAACCCACCATGCCGCGGTGGCCGGCGACGTAGATCTTCTTCTGGGTGTGCAATCTCATGAGGCTAGGCTGTTGTGCCGCGGGGCTGCGGGATTGGCTGTGGCGCCGTGTGGGACACGTCAGCGAAAGGCAGATTAGTGGCCACCTGGCTTGGTTGGCGTGGCTTGCGGCTGCCCCAAATGGTGCCCTGCAGGACCACGGGCTGCGCGCCAATCAAGCCACGCACGATGCAGAAGAACCGCGCTGATCAACAGGCACAAGGTGCCCAATGCAGCAATTGCCGACCACAGGCTGCGTCGGGGTCCGGTTGTCTCATCGGGTAGGGTTGGAGTGGTCGCGATGGAGGCCTTTGATAGCCCGTTTAGCCGAGCCGCATTCAGGGCCAGTCGCTTTTCCAGTACCACCGTTTGTTCCATCACGGCGGGAACCGCCATGGCCAAAGCGCCGGTTTCCTGTGGCGACGACGCGCGCGACAGCCCTTCGCGCAACTGACGAGCAGTTGTTTCCAACAGGAGTCGCTGATCGGTCAGGCGTTGGCGTTCGGCTTCCAGCCAGGTGCGCTCCTCGTTCTTGGCGCGGCTGGCTTCAAGGGTTGCATTGAGCAGGGCGTCTGCCAACTGCTTGGCCTGCGCTGGCGACGCGGCAGTCACGGCCAATGCGATCGATCCCTCGGCGTTATTCACCCTGGTTTTTATTTGGTGGGGGGCCAATTCCAAGCCGGCCGATCCCGCGGCTTTCAGGACCTCTGGTGAAACCATGAGCGCAGGGATGGTCTTGAGCATTGAGGCATGCCAACCAGCCAATTCTGGTTCGATTCCCGAAGCCCCTTCCGCCGCAGGCTTGACCAGTGCCGTGCTGACGTACCGCTTGGGTGCCCAGTCAATAGCAAAAAAGGTGATGAGACCCACCAAGACCGGACCAAGCAGGAGTAAGCGAAGGTACTTGCTTAGGCTTTTCCAAAGCTCGCGCAGATCTGGGTTGCTCTCGGCGGTGACATCAGCAGAGCGAGATCGAAAATGACCAGTCACAAGCCCCACTCCGCTGTCAAGGCAGATCGAGAACCACCTGCTTCATCCCAGGGGGTGGACCCGGCGCCTCCTTGATGGACGCGACTCTTGGTCTGCATCATCTATCTCTCTCCCGTTTGGTTGTGGCTGCGAAGACTTTTCGTCTTGTGTGGCTCCGCGAATTATCTACGCCAAAGAACCCAGATTAGGCTGGGGTATTCCGATGGTCGTGACGATTTGCAACCCGAGTAGCAAGCCGTAAATCCGCTTGGCTTGGTTGAGTGCCGGGGCGCGAGCGGGCCCGAGTGATCGGAGCCCTGGACATGGTTGCCAACCAAGAGCGATTGGATCTGGAGCCGTCAATTCACGGCCCCTCATGGTGTTGAGGGTTGGGCTTGGCCAACCAATGAGCTTCGGCGAAACCAAGCACGGGCATGCCGAAGTCCGTTATAGGTCGACCATCAAAACCTCAGCGGCGATCGAGATGGATGTGGGTTATCCGGGGGCTTTTTCGTTGTTAATTGGCTCTGGTTCGCGCGACCGGCAGCCAATCAATGCGACTGGAGCGCTGTGCACTCGCTCCGCCGCGCCTGTCCAGGGGGCTGAACCGATCTCGCTCAATGAGACAAGTGGTTCCCGCCAAGCATTGTCTGGGGTGGTGGAGACGAGGAGGATCGAACTCCCGACCTTCGCATTGCGAACGCGACGCTCTCCCAGCTGAGCTACGTCCCCACGTTGCCGAAATTCTAACCAGATCAGGCCATGCCGTTGCGGCTGGCGAGCTCCACGAACAGGGCGGAATGGTCCAGCTCGGCCAGGCCGTGGTCGACGGCCTGGGCGTAGAGCTGCTCGAACAGGCCGGTGATGGGGGCCTCGAAGCCGATTTCCTGGGCGGTGGCCAGGGCGTTGCGCATGTCTTTGAGCTGCACCGCCACCGCGCCGCGCTTGGCGAAGTCGCGCTCGATCATGCGTTGGCCGTGCACTTGAAGGATGCGGCTGTCGGCGAAGCCGCCGGTGATGGCTTGTTTCACCTTGGCCATGTCGGCGCCGCCTTTTTCGCACAGCAGCAGGGCCTCGGCCACGGCGCCGATGGTGATGCCCACGATCATCTGGTTGGCGAGCTTGGTGAGCTGCCCGGCCCCGTGCGGGCCCACGTGGGTGGACCGACCCAGCACGTCCAGCACTGGTCGAGCCCGATCGAACGCGGCGGCCTTGCCGCCCACCATGATGACCAGCGTGCCTTCTTCTGCACCCAGCGTGCCGCCAGACACTGGTGCGTCCAGGTGCGACACGCCTTGCGACGCCAGGCGCGCCGCGTGGTCTCGGGCCTGGCGCGGTTGGATGGAGGACATGTCGATGACCACGGTGGCGGGGCGCAGCGCCTCGGCTGCACCTTGGCGGAAGAGCACATCTTCCACGGTCTGGCCGTCAGACAGCAGGGTGATGACGGCGTCTGCCTGGGCCACTGCTTCGGCAGGGGTGTCACACACCTGGGCGCCAAACGGGGCCAGTCGATCGGCCTTGCTGCGTGAGCGGTTCCAGGCGCTGACCTGCAGGCCAGCTTCGCACAGGCGCCGTGCCATTGGGAAACCCATCATCCCGATGCCAAGCACGGCCACGCGGGAAATGGGAGACGAAAGTGACGGTGTAGACAAAGGGTCGCTCACGGCCTTTGAGGGTTGTTCCGCCTGGAAAGACGGCGGTGGGTCAAATAGGATGGGGGAGAAGGGTACCGCATTGGCAGTGGCTCAGCGCATGGTGTGCTGGCCTGACAGCTTGCCGTCAGCAGCGGTGCCTTGAGGTGCCCACGATGTTGACCGCTCCGTCCCTTGATCCTGACTGGCTGAATCGCGAATACAACAACCGAGCCCTTGTGCCCGAACACGCCGACATGTTCGCCCGCTGGGCCAAGGCGTCGGCCGAGGTGCGCCAACAGGGCCCGGCACTGGTGGACGTGCGCTATGGGCACGGCCTCAATGAGCAGTTGGACATTTTCCCGGCACAGGCTGGGCGTGGTCAGCGGGCGTTGGCCCCGGTGCTGTTCTTCATTCACGGCGGTTATTGGCGCAGCCTGGACAAGGCCGACCACTCCTTCGTCGCACCAGCGTTCACCCAACAGGGCGCCTGCGTGGTCATGCCCAACTACGCGTTGTGCCCGGCGGTGACGATTCCCGACATCGTGATGCAGATGGTGCAGGCGCTGGCCTGGACCTACCGCCACATTGCCAAGCACGGAGGCGACCCGAAGCGCATTTCGGTGGTGGGGCACTCGGCCGGCGGTCACCTGGCCACCATGCTGTTGCTGTGCCGCTGGGCCGAGGTGGGGGCCGACCTGCCGGCGGACCTGGTGAAGAACGCGCTCTCCGTTTCGGGCCTGTACGACTTGGAGCCGGTCATGCACACGCCCTTTGTGCAGCCCTCGCTCAATATCACGCCTGAGCAGGTGGCCAAGGCCAGCCCGGCTCGCTTGCCCTCGCCGCCTGTGAGGGCAGGGCGGGGCAGCTTGGCCGTGGTGGCCGGCGCCAACGAAAGCAGCGAGTTCCGTCGCCACAACCGCCTCATCCGCGACGCCTGGGGCCCGGCCGTGGTGCCGGTGTGCGAAGAGTTGCCTGGGCTCAACCACTTCAACATCGTTGAGGCCATGGCCCAGCCTGGGCATCGCCTGCACCGGCTCTTGCGGGATTTGCTGGGCGTGTGAGCTGGCGTTCCAGTTACATGAGCAGGTGCTCGCCCGCGTTGTCGCCGCCCAGGATCACGTAGTTCACCTTGCGGATGTCCAGCAGCTTGGTGCCGCCCGAGTAGCTGATGGAGCTTTGCACGTCTTGCTCCATTTCGATGAGCGTGTCGGCCAGCTTGCCCTTCACCGGCTCCAGGATGCGCTTGCCTTCCACGTGGCGGTATTCGCCTTTGTTGAAGTCGCTGGCCGAGCCGTAGTACTCCTTGTAGAGCTCGCCGTCCACCTCCACCGTGCGCCCGGGCGACTCTTCGTGGCCCGCGAAGAGCGAGCCGATCATCACCATGGTGGCGCCGAAGCGCACGCTCTTGGCGATGTCGCCGTGGCTGCGGATGCCGCCGTCGGCAATGATGGGCTTGGTGGCCACGCGGGCACACCACTTCAGCGCGCTGAGCTGCCAGCCGCCTGTGCCAAAGCCGGTCTTGAGCTTGGTGACGCACACCTTGCCCGGGCCGATGCCCACCTTGGTGGCGTCTGCGCCCCAGTTCTCCAGGTCAATCACGGCCTCGGGCGTGCCCACGTTGCCGGCGATCACGAAGGCGCGCGGCAGCTTGGCCTTGAGGTAGGCGATCATGTCCTTCACGCTGTCGGCGTGGCCGTGGGCGATGTCGATGGTGATGTACTCGGGGCTCAGGCCTTCGGCCACCAGTTGGTCCACGGTGGCACGGTCGGCGGCCTTCACGCCCAGCGAGATCGAGGCGAACACGCCCTGCGCGTGCATCTGCTTCACGAAGGCCACGTTGTCCAGGTCGAAGCGGTGCATCACGTAGAAGTAGCCGTTCTGCGCCAGCCAGGTGCAGATGGACTCGTCCACCACCGTCTTCATGTTGGCCGGCACCACCGGCAGGCGAAAGCGCCGGCCGCCGAGTTCCACGCTGGCGTCGCATTGCGATCGGCTGTCCACGCGGCACTTGCGCGGCAGCAGCAACACGTTGTCGTAGTCAAAGATTTCCATACCAAGCTCCAGGGGGCTGTTGTTGAACAGATGAGCGCTTGGCTTGTGCCGGCCTTTGTGTCGCAGGGACAAAAAGAAACCGGGCGCAAGAAACTTGGGCCCGGTGATTGATTCTAGGCGTCAACCCTGGTCAGCGGGGGGTATGGGCGCTATACGGGAATCCTTATGGGGCGCCGGGCCCATGGGTGCTTCCTACAATCCCCGGATGTTCCCCGCTGACCCCAATGCCTCGTCCCCGCTGCTCGCGGGCCTGAACACCGAACAGACCGCCGCGGTTACCCTGCCGGCCGAGCACGCCCTCATCCTGGCCGGCGCCGGTTCGGGCAAGACCCGTGTGCTCACCACCCGCATCGCCTGGCTGCTGCAAACCGGGCAGGTGACGCCTGGCGGCATCATGGCCGTGACCTTCACCAACAAGGCCGCCAAAGAAATGATGACGCGCCTCTCGGCCATGCTGCCGGTGAACGTGCGGGGCATGTGGATTGGCACCTTCCACGGCCTGTGCAACCGCTTCCTGCGGGCACACCACGCAGTGGCGGGCCTGCCGGCCACGTTTCAGATTCTGGACACGCAAGATCAGCTCTCGGCCATCAAGCGCCTGTGCAAGCAGTTCAACGTGGACGACGAGCGCTTCCCGCCGAAGCAGCTGCAGTACTTCATCAGCGGCTGCAAGGAAGACGGTATGCGGCCACGCGATGTGGTGGCGCGCGATGAAGACGCACGCAAGAAGGTTGAGCTCTATGAGTTGTATGAGGCCCAGTGCCAGCGCGAAGGCGTGGTCGATTTCGGTGAGTTGATGCTGCGCAGCTACGAGGTGATGCGCGACAACGACCCCATCCGCGCCCACTACCAGCGGCGCTTTCGCCACATCCTGATCGACGAGTTCCAGGACACCAACCGCCTGCAGTACGCCTGGATCAAGATGTTCGCCAGCCCGCCCATCGCGGGCCTGCCGGCCGCCGGCAACGCGGTGTTCGCCGTGGGCGACGACGACCAGAGCATCTACGCCTTCCGCGGCGCGCGCGTGGGCAACATGGCCGACTTCGTGCGCGAGTTCCAGGTGCGCCACCAGATCAAGCTGGAGCAGAACTACCGCAGCGTGAGCAACATCCTGGAGTCGGCCAACCACCTGATCAGCCACAACACCAGCCGCCTGGGCAAGAACCTGCGCACCGACGCGGGCGCGGGCGAGCCGGTGCGCGTGCACGAGGCGGTGAGCGACTTCGCCGAGGCGCAGTGGATGGTGGACGAGATCAAGGCCTTGGTGAGTGACGGCCTGGCGCGCCACGAGATCGCCGTGCTCTACCGCAGCAACGCGCAAAGCCGCGTGGTGGAAACCGCGCTGTTCAACGCCGGGCTGCCCTACCGCGTGTACGGCGGCCTGCGCTTCTTCGAGCGTGCCGAAATCAAGCACGCGCTGGCCTACCTGCGCCTAATCGAGAACCCGCACGACGACACCAGCTTCCTGCGGGTGGTGAACTTCCCGCCGCGCGGCATTGGCGCGCGCAGCATCGAGCAGTTGCAAGACGTGGCCCGTGCCTCGGGCTGCTCGTTGCACGACGCGGTGAGCGCGGTCACCGGCCGCGCGGGTGTGGCCATCGGCGCCTTTGTGGCCAAGATGGACGTGGTGCGCGAGCAGAGCGAGGGCAAGAACCTGCGCGAGATCATCGAGCTGGTGCTGGACCGCAGCGGCCTGATCGAGCATTTCCGCGCCGAGCGCGAAGGGCAAGAGCGGGTCGAGAACTTGGAGGAACTGGTCAACGCGGCCGAGAGCTTCGTGATGCAGGAAGGCTTTGGCCGCGACGCCACCGCCCTCAAGCAAAGCCCGGCCAGCCAGGGCATTGACCCGAGCTTGCCGGTGATCGATGAGCCCCTGGAGCCCGCGGCGCCCGATGCCGACACCGGCGAGACCCTCAGCCCGCTCGCGGCTTTTCTGTCGCACGCCGCGCTGGAGTCGGGTGACAACATGGCCCAGGCCGGGCAAGACGCGGTGCAGCTCATGACGGTGCACGCCGCCAAGGGCCTGGAGTTCGACGCGGTGTTCATCACCGGCCTGGAAGAGGGCCTGTTCCCGCACGAGAACGCCATGAGCGACCGCGACGGCCTGGAGGAAGAGCGCCGCCTGATGTACGTGGCCATCACCCGCGCCCGCCAGCGCCTGTACCTGAGCCACTCGCAGACCCGCCTGCTGCACGGGCAGACCCGTTACAACCTCAAGAGCCGCTTTTTCGACGAGCTGCCCGAGCACTGCCTGAAGTGGCTCACGCCGCCGCAACCTTCCACCTGGGGTGGGGCCGGCAGCGCAGGGTGGGGCGGCAACCGGCAGATGGCGCAGCCTGCGTGGTCAACCGGCTTTACCAAGGCGCCGGCCCCGGCGCCCGAGCCCGACCGGGGGGTGGACATTCGCGTGGGTCAGGCGGTGTTCCACAACAAGTTTGGCGAGGGCAAGGTGCTGGCCATCGAAGGGGCGGGGGCCGATGCGCGCGCGCAGGTCAACTTCAACCGCCATGGCAGCAAGTGGTTGGCCCTGAGCGTGGCCAAGCTCACGCCGATCGAGTAGGGCCATGGGCCCTCGGGGGCGGTAGCGGTTGCAGGCCCCGGTGTGTCGGCGCTAGGGGGACCAAGCGATGGGCAAGGGCGTGGGCAGGAGATGAAATCACGCCCCAGCCCCAGGGACGCCACATTGGTCCCCTGGATTTGCGTTACCCCCCCGGAGATTCGCCTCATGTCCCAAGCCCTGTCCATTCCTGCCGCCGACTTTTCCCCTCTCAAATTGCTCAACGCCGGTGACCGCACGGCGCTCATTGGGTATGGACTGGCGCTCAGTCCGAGCGCGCTGATGGGCTCTTTCGGCTTCGTTGCCAAAGACGCGGTGACCCGCCGCCACTTGATGGAGGCCACGGTGGACCGCCTGCTGAGCACCTCCGGCATTCAGGTGTTTGGCTGCTATGACACCCGCGGCGATCGTTTGCTGATGATCACCATCCTGCTGCCCGACCCGCACGAGCCCGCCGTCACTTGGGAGCTCGCCATCAGTTCAATTGCCGCCGAGATGTCGGAGGCGCTCTGGCACAGCGCGTACGCCCATGCCCTGCAGTGCGCGATGGATGCAGGCGTTCAACGCCTCTCCGTCGTGGCTTCGATGCGTTACGAGGCTGTGGCCAACGTGCTGGGTGAGGTGGCCGAGCGCCTGGAAACCCGCGAGGGGCTGACGCGGGCCTATTTCTCGGTTCCCCATGAACTGGACGAACTGGTCAAGACCCTGGCCAAGTTCCAGGCGCTGGCGCACGTCAGCCACCTGGATTCTGGCCTTGGCGCTGTCGTGCCCTGGGCGGCGGACTGACGATTGCGCTGCGCACAGCAAGTGGCTGCTTGCTGTGCATTGGGCTGCTGTGCATCGGAATGGCAGTTTCGTGACGGTGGGGCAATTCCCTCTGTCACCAGGGGAGACCTGAGCCTTCACGGTTTCGTCATGGTCATTGACCACACTGCGCCTCGTTTCCAACCCGAGGCCTGCAGAGGCAACCACCAACATGGCGCACCACCCCATCGACGACCTCAATCCCACCGACAACGAACACTTCCAAGACGTGCTGGCACAGGCCAGTGTGTCCCGTCGCCACCTGATCCGTGGCGGCGTTGGCTTGGCTGCGTTGGGCACCGTGCCCTTCCTGGCCGCTTGCGGCGGCGGCGACGCCGCGCCTTCGCCTGCACCCACCGAGGCTGCGCTGGGTTTCAATGCCGTGGCCAAGAGCCTGCTGGACGAGGTAAAGCTGCCCGCCGGCTATACCTATAGCGTGGTGCACGCCACCGGCGACCGTTTGGTCTCCTCCGTGCCTGCTTACTCCAATACCGGCGCAGAACTGGATGCCTGGGAGCAGCGCGTGGGCGACCACCACGACGGCATGGACCTTTTCTACGTGGACGCCAGCGGCCGCTACTCGCGCACCGCCACCGCCCGCGCCGTGCTGGCGGTCAACCACGAAAGCTCGGCCGATTCGCACTTCTGGCACACCAAGGGCCAGACCAGCGGCGGCGTGAACGGCAAGAAGTTCAGCCAGTTCAACGGCTGGGACCTGCTCCCCCGCCCCGAGCTGGAGGTGCTGAAGGAGATCAACCACCACGGTGTGTCCATCGCCGAGGTGCGCAAGGGCGGCGACGGCAAGTGGATCTACACCGTTGACGCGCCCCTGAACCGCCGCGTCAACGGCCAGACGGTGATGCGCATCGCCGGCCCCGCCGCGCACCTGAGCGACATCAAGGCCTTCATGGCCACCGCCTACGACCCCAGTGGCGCCACCTCGCGCGGCACGCTCAACAACTGTGGCCACGGCAAGACCCCCTGGGGCACCTACCTGGCCTGTGAAGAGAACTGGGCCGCCTACTTCTTCATGCCCGCTGGCTCCGTGGACGTGGACGCTAAGACCAAGGCTTCGCGCCAGCGTTACGGCGTGATCCGTGCGCCCTTTGCCGGCACTGGCAACGCAGGCTCGCAGGGCTGGTCGTCGGTGTCCACCACCGACAACCGCTTTACCCGCTTCAACGTCTCCGCCCCGGGCGCCACGGCGGCCGACGATTTCCGCCAAGAGCCCAATACCTTCGGCTACATCGTCGAGATCGACCCGCTCAACCCCAACACCCAGCCTGCCAAGCGCGTGGCCATGGGCCGCTTTGCCCACGAGGCTGCCGTGTGTGGCATTCCCGTGGTGGGCCAGCCGCTGGCCTTCTACATGGGCTGCGATTCGCAGAACGAATACGTCTACAAGTTCGTCTCCACCGCGCTGTGGAGCGAGGCCGACATCGGCGGCGGCATGGTCGCTGGCGACAAGTACCTGAACGAGGGCAAGCTTTATGTCGCCAAGTTCAAGGCCGATGGCACGGGTGAGTGGATCGAATTGAACTTCGCCAACCCGCTCATCTCTGGCTACGCCAACTACAGCTTCGACAACCAGGCCGACGTGCTGGTGAATGCCCGCCTGGCCGCAGACGCCGTGGGCGCCACCAAGATGGACCGCCCGGAGTGGGGTGCCGTGAACCCGAAGAATGGTGAGGTGTACTTCACCATGACCAACAACAGCTCGCGCACCGTGGCCGGCACCGACGCCGCCAACCCGCGCGCTTACCTCGACAACGACGGCAAGGGCCGCTCGGGCAACCCCAACGGCCACATCATTCGCCTGAAGGAGACGGGTGCGGTTAACGCCACGGCCACCGGTTTCCGTTGGGACATCTTCCTCTTCGGCGCCGAAGAAGACGCGGGTGCCGGCATCAACCTCTCGGGTCTGAGCGCCAAAAATGATTTCTCGTCCCCCGATGGCCTGTGGTTCAGCCCGAGCACTGGCATCTGCTGGATTCAGACCGACGACGGCAACTACACCGACGCCACCAACTGCATGCTGCTGGCTGCCATTCCCGGCAGCGTCGGCGACGGTGCCAGCGTGACGGTGAACAACAGCCTCGGTGGCAACACCGCCTCACAGCAGACCTTTATCGGTGCTGCGCTGGGCGATGCCAAGCTGCGCCGCTTCCTGGTAGGCCCCAAGGGTTGTGAGGTCACGGGCATCACCGAAACCGCTGACGGCAAGACGCTGTTCGTGAACATCCAGCACCCGGGCGAAAACACCCCTGCCATCGCGAATGCTGCCGATTTCACGTTTGAGAGCCAGTGGCCTTCCAACGCCGGTTATGGCCCGGGTTCGCGCCCGCGCTCGGCCACCATTGCCATCTCGCGCACCGATGGCGGGGTGATCGGACTCTAAGACGCCTGTCATCAGTCGCCGGCCTTCAGAGAAAGACCCCGGAGGTGTTGGCCTCCGGGGTCTTTGTGTTGGCGTCGCTCTGCCCAGGGCCTTAGGCACCTGGCATGCGACGTTGGCACGATGTTGGTGTTGGGGGTGGATTTCTAGCATGCCCAGACCGATCGGTTTGGTCGGGCACGTAACAGGAATCCACATGACTATCAGAGACAACGTCGTTCGCCGGTGCATCAATGTGCGCGGCCTAGATACGCCCTCGGGACAGGCGCATATTCAGCAGGTGCCGGTCTATTACGAGGAGTACCGGACCAGTGATCAGGCCGACAAGACAGCCGTGATCTTTCCCTTCTTCCTGGGCAGCGCCCATGCGGCAGGGCAGCAGTCCTTGGACGCAAAGGGGCAGGTCATCGAAACAAGGCCTGGGTATTGGGACGCCCTCATCGGCCCCGGCGCCGCCATCGATACCAACGAGTACCGGGTGATCAGCTTCGAGCCCATCCTGAACCCCAACTTCCATCCTGGCCTTATCAATCCCGCCACGGGTAAGCGCTACGCCAGCTCCTTCCCCGGGTACAAGATTGCCGATTACGTCCAGCTCTACAACCGGGCCTTGTCGGCGCTGGGCGTTGACCACGCGAACCTGGTGGCCGGAGCCTCCATGGGCTCCATCCAGGCCATCCAGATGGCGCTGAGCGACCCAGACGGTTTTGATCAACTTCTGCTGGTGGTGCCTGGTTCCTTGTCGCTGGGCGACAAGGCCACGGCCCTTGTGTCGGGTTGGGTAAAGCAACTGGAATCCGATCCCGATTGGAACAACGGCGACTATGACCCCGCCTCGCCACCCAAGGCGGCGCTGGGGGATGTGTTGACCGACTTCTGGTTCCGTGCCATCTACCCGCAGAGCGGCCTGCTGGGCTGGGACCCGCAAGCCATCGATGAATTCAACGAGACCATCAGCGCCATGATGGCGGGCAGCGATGACGAGTTGCCCATCAAGCGCCTGGGCGCCGATTACGTGAGCCACCTGCAAGAAGAACTCAAGCGTAATGGAAAACTGTGCAGTGCCGCTTCCAAGGCCTTTGATGGCTATCTGAAGCAACGCGCTGCCCTGACCGCAGCGGTGGACCACAACATTCTGTTGTGGCAGCTGCGCTCCCTGCTGGACTTCACGGTCGATCTCGCCGGTATCACCTACATCGATGCTCCAGCGGTGGCGCTGGAAGGCAAATCGATGCTGGCTTTGGTGGCGCCCATGGATGATGTCTTGTCGGCCGACAGGGTGGACAGTCTGGAGTTGGTGTTCCGTCTTTTCGGCGGATCTGCCCGGGTGGAGGCGCCATTTGGCAGTGCAGCCCATCGGGTCGGGCTGAACGCGGCGACCTCAAAAGACGCCATGGCTAGGCAGGCCGATGGCCTGATTCGCGGCTTCCTGAGAAACCCTGGCGCAGGCAAGGTGCCAGCTAAGCTGTGAGGGGCCCGAGATGGACAACCCCTCTTCGCGCGCATGGGCGGTCGTGACCCTTACCCCGGTCGATGCCTCGCGAGTGGTTGAGCACTACTTGCAGCTGTCTCGGGAGGAACTGAGCCTTCGCTTTTTCTCGGGGATGCCCGAAGCGCCTGATCGCTTGAGGGAATGGGTGCAATCCACGGTGACGAGCATGCTCAACCGCAACAAGGTTCAACACTTGGGCATCGTCGATCCGCAGGCTAGCGAATCGCTGATCGCGGTGGGATCCTGGGGGCCCAGTCTTGGATTGCCCAAGACTGCTGATTTTGGCGTGAGCGTGGTGCCCAAGTGGCGAGGCAAGGGGCTCACGCTGGCCCTGCTGGACCACGCTTGTACAAAGGCGGTTCAGGCCGGGATGGAGACAATGCGCGTGGACTACCGGCCCGACAACTCGCCTGTGCGGACGCTGCTGCAATCCGTGGCCCTGGTGTTGCCGGTGGGCCAAGGCCAGGCCAGCGCCAAGGCCTCGCTGGGGCCATACGCCATTGAGGTCAGGAAAGTGGTGGAATCCGTGGCCGCGTTTCTGGATGCGGTGGGCATGGGCCCATCGGGCGAAGCCAAGCTCTGACGAGGCAATTAGCCGACGTCGGCTGATCCGGCTTCGTCCTGGAAGCTGTCGCGCACCGTGAACCACACCGAGGTGTGGAACATGGCCGCCATGATGAGCACCAGGGGATAGGCCAGCACGCTCAGCACCTGGGGGCTGCCGATCAACGCGGCCAGCACGCCCAGGGCCAGGCCCACCACCAGGAACACGGCCGCCCAGCCCAGTGTGTACACCAGCATGGCCCACTTATTGGCCCAGCAGGCCAGCAAGCTGAAGAACAGGCTTTTCACCGGGCGCACGCCACGCCAGTACACCAGCGCCGGTGCATGCCAGAAGGCCATCAGCACCGGCGTGTAGAGCAGCATGGCCATCCACAGGCCCGGCTGGTTCAAGGTCTCGCGCATCAGGTCGGTGGCGGCGTCGCTGGCGGCGCCCTGTGTTGCCGCCGGGGCAGGGCCGGCCATCAACAGGGAAAGCGAGATCACCGCGAACAAGGCCGCGGCGTACATGGCACCCAGCACGGCCATCGATTTGCGCTGCTCGGGGCTGCCCCGAAAAGCCGTGGCCAGCACAATGGGCATGGGAAACCGCCCGGCCTCGGCCTCGCGCGTGGCCGCCATCAGACCCAGCGTGGCCGCTGGCACCAGGGCCGCCGCCAGGGCCATGCCCACCACGGGCAAGAGCTGCAGCAGCGACACCACGGCCATGAACATGAAAAACAGCCCCGCCAGGGCCAGGGGCTGGCGCCAGAAGGTCTTGGCGCCCAGCTTCACCCAGGTCAGGCCCGTTCGGGCGGAAACGAGGTTGAGCTTCATGCCGCCACCGCCACACCCGCCAGCCAGCCCGCGGCCGTGTCAGCGTCGATCAGCAGGCAGTGCCGCAACACGCGCTCAAAATGGCCCGGGTCGTGGGGCTTGAGCAAGGCCGCTTCGCGCGGCAGGTAGAAGTCCCACAGGCGAGACAGCCAGAAGCGCAGGGCGCCGGCGCGCATCATGGCCGGTAGCAGTTCGCGCTCGGCCGCGCTCAGGGGACGCACCCGCTGGTAGGCGCCCAGCAAGGCACGCACCCGCTCGGCGTCGTGGCGCCCGCCCACCGTCTCGTCGGCGCTGTGGTCGATGCACCAGTCGTTCAGGCACACGGCCAGGTCGAACAGCCAGGTGTCGTGACCGGCGAAGTAGAAATCAAACACCCCGCTCAGGCGGTGGCCGTCGAACAGGGCGTTGTCGCGGAACAGGTCGGCATGCACCGGGCCGGTGGGCAGGGCGCGGTAGCTGGCCCCGGCGGCCACGTGGTTTTGAAAAGCCAGTTCGGCGCGGATCAGCTCGCTCTGCGCTGGCGAAAGGTAAGGCAACACCACGGGCACGGTGTCGTTCCACCAGCTCAGGCCGCGCAGGTTGGGTTGTTGCCGGTCAAAGTCGCGCCCGGCCAGGTGCATGCGCGCCAGCAGTTCGCCCAGCGCCTCGCAATGGGCCACCGTGGGCGCCAATTCGCTGCGACCGACCAGGCGGTTCACCACCGCCGCCGGCTTGCCCTGCACGCTGTGCAGGATGTTGCCCTTTTCATCGCTGGCGGGATCGGGCACCGGAATGCCCTTGGCCGCCAGGTGCTTCATGAGGTACAGGTAATACGGGAGCTGCTCGAAGCCCAGGCGCTCAAACACAGTGAGCACCGACTGCACCACCTCGCCATCGCGCTCGCTGGTGACGAAGTAGTTGGTGTTCTCGATGCCGCCTTGAATGCCTTGAAGCTCGGTGAGCTGGCCCAGGTGGAGCGATTGCAGCAAGGCGGCGGCTTCGCCGGACGAGACTTCGGTGTAGACGGCCATGGAAACGGTCGGGGGGAGATCAGAAATTCAGGATGCGCCAGCTGCTTCGACCGGCATTGCCGGTGGGTTTCCCACCCGTCTCGCCGGGCATCGGGGCATTGGGTTGCGGCTTGATTTCGTAGGCCGGTGCGCCGTTCTTGGGCTGCACGTCGATGCTCTGCGTCTGCCCGCCTACGCGCAATTCGTCGATGCGGGTGAGGGCATCCTCGTTGGTGATGTGCTCGATGCGGCTGTCGGGACGCTGCGCCGGGGCGGCAGCCGCTGGCGACGAGGGGGTCTGCGCCATGGCCGGGGCGGCCATGAGCAGGGCAGAGACAAGGAAGGAGCAGGGCAGGCGGCGCATACTGCATTGTAGGCAGGCAAGGCCCTTGGCGCGGTGCATTGGGGCCGTCTTCCCCGACAATTGCCCCCATGCCTGACGCCCTTGACCCCCGAGACCCTGCCTCCACGCTGCTGCTGATCGACGGCTCCAGCTACCTCTACCGCGCTTTCCACGCCATGCCCGATCTGCGGGCCGTGCCGGGCGACCCCAACAGCCCGGCCACCGGGGCGATTCGGGGCATCGTGAACATGATGCAAAGCCTGCGCAAGGAAGTGCCCGCGGCCTATGTGGCCTGCGTGTTCGACGCCTCGGGCCCCACCTTCCGTGACGAGCTGTACCCCGAGTACAAGGCCCACCGCAGCCCCATGCCCGACGACCTGCGCGCGCAGATCCCGCCCATTCACGAGGTGGTGCGGCTGCTGGGTTTTCCGGTGCTGGACGTGCCCGGCGTGGAGGCCGATGACGTGATTGGTACCCTGGCGCGCGCCGGGGCCGAGCAGGGCATGACGGTGGTCATCTCCAGCGGCGACAAAGACTTGGCGCAGTTGGTGAACGAGCGCATCAGCATCATCGACACCATGAATGGCAAGAAGCGCGACCTGGCGGGCGTGCTGGCCGAGTTTGGCGTGCCGGCCAGCCTGATGATCGACTTCCAGACCCTGGTGGGTGACGCCATCGACAACGTGCCGGGCGTGGAAAAGGTGGGCCCCAAGACGGCGGCCAAGTGGCTCAACGAATACGGCTCGCTCGATGCCCTGGTGGCGCGGGCTGGCGAGATCAAGGGCGTGGCCGGCGAAAACCTGCGCAAGTCGCTGGACTGGCTGCCCACCGGTCGCCAGTTGCTCACCATCAAGACCGACTGCGACCTCAACGGCTGGGTGCCCGGCCTGCCCTCGCTGGCGGCGCTGCGCGCGGGCGATCCCGACGACACCGCGCTCAAGGCCTTCTACGAGCAATACGGCTTCAAAGGCCTGGCCGCCAAGACGGCGACCAAGGTGGCGCCCGCCGGGCCCGCCTTGGGCGAGACCGGCGGCCTTTTTGACGATCCCGCACCGTCCGTTCAGGCCGACCGCCCGCCACTGAAGTACGACACCATCCTCACCTGGGCCGCCTTCGACGACTGGTTTGCCCGGCTGCAGGCGGCCGAGCTGGTGGCACTGGACACCGAGACCACCTCACTGGACGAAATGCGCGCCGAGATCGTGGGCATCTCCTTTAGTGTGGTGCCCGGCGAGGCGGCCTACATCCCGCTGCGCCACAGCGGCCCCGACGCGCCCGAGCAATTGCCTTTCGATGACGTGCTGGCGCGCTTGAAACCCTGGCTGGAAGACCCGGCCCGCCACAAGCTGGGCCAGCACATCAAATACGACCGCCACGTGTTTGCCAACCACGGCATCGAGGTGCGCGGCTATGTGCACGACACCATGCTGCAGAGCTACGTGCTGGAGGTGCACAAGCCCCACAGCCTGGAAAGCCTGGCCGACCGCCACACCGGGCGCAAGGGCATCTCGTACGAAGACCTGTGCGGCAAGGGTGCGCACCAGATTCCCTTTGCCCAGGTGGACGTGGCCAAGGCCGCCGAGTACTCGTGCGAAGACAGCGACCAGACCCTGGACGTGCACCGCGTGCTGTGGCCGCGCCTGCAGGCCGACGACAAGCTGCGCTTCATCTACGAACTGGAGATCGCCAGCAGCGAAGCGCTGTACCGCATAGAGCGCAACGGCGTGCTGATCGACGGCCCCACGCTGGCGGCGCAGAGCCACGAACTGGGCCAGCGCATCATCGCCCTGGAGCAAGAGGCCTACGCCATCGCCGGCCAGCCCTTCAACCTCTCAAGCCCCAAACAATTGGGCGAAATCTTCTTTGACAAGCTGGGATTGCCCGTCATCAAGAAGACGGCCACCGGGGCGCGCAGCACCGACGAAGAAGTGCTGGAGAAGCTGGCCGAAGACTATCCCCTGCCGGCCAAGATCCTGGAGCACCGCAGCCTGTCCAAGCTCAAGGGCACCTACACCGACAAACTCGCCCAACTGGCCCTGCCACGCACCGGGCGCGTGCACACCCACTACGCGCAGGCCGTGGCGGTGACCGGGCGCTTGTCCAGCAACGACCCCAACCTGCAGAACATCCCCATCCGCACGGCCGAGGGCCGTCGCGTGCGCGAGGCCTTCGTGGCCCCGCCGGGCAGCGTCATCGCCAGCGCCGATTACTCGCAGATCGAGCTGCGCATCATGGCCCACATCAGCGGTGACGCCGCCCTGCTGCGCGCCTTTCACGAGGGGCTGGACGTGCACCGCGCCACCGCCGCCGAGGTGTTCGGCCTGGCGCCCGAGCAGGTGAGCACCGAGCAGCGCCGCTACGCCAAGGTCATCAACTTCGGCCTCATCTACGGCATGAGCAGCTACGGCCTGGCCAAGGCCCTGGGCATCGACAACACGGCGGCCAAGAACTACATCACGCGTTACTTCGAGCGCTTCGAGGGCGTCAAGCGCTACATGGACGACACCCGCGAAAGCGCCAAGGAAAAGGGCTACGTGGAAACCGTGTTCGGTCGCCGGCTCTACCTTCCCGAGATCAAAAGCCCCAACGGCCCGCGCCGCGCGGCCGCCGAGCGCGCGGCCATCAACGCGCCCATGCAGGGCACCGCCGCCGACCTCATCAAGATGAGCATGGTGGCCGTTCAAAAGGCACTGGACGAACAGGCCCGGCGCACCAAGATGGTCTTGCAGGTGCACGATGAACTGGTGTTCGAGGTGCCCGAAGACGAGGTGGACTGGCTGCGCACCGAGATCCCCCGCCTGATGGCTGGCGTGGCGGCGCTGAAGGTGCCGCTGCTGGCCGAGGTGGGCATGGGGCCGAACTGGGAACAGGCTCACTGAGGCCTGTTTCGTGCCGGGGCGGTGAACTTCGCCGCCCTTGAGCGGTCTGTTGCCATTCCCGACCAACCCAAAAAAGGAGACAAGCCATGCTCAAGGAAGACCACGTTCAAGACCTCCACGCCTTGCTGCCCACCACCGGCACCACCACCGGCACCTCGCGCCGCACGGCGCTGAAGGCCGCCCTGGGCGTGGGCTACGCCGCGTCGGCATTGCCGCTGATGGCGCAGACCGCGATCAAGACCCCGTCTGACGGGCTCACCGTGGGTGAGATCACGCTCGACGTGAATGGGTTTGGTGTGCCCGTCTACCGCGCCGCGCCAGCCGGCAAGACCGGTCTGCCGGTGGTGCTGGTGCTGTCTGAGATCTTCGGGGTGCACGAGTACATCGCCGACACCGCCCGCCGCTTTGCCCGGGCTGGCTACCTCGCCCTCGCGCCCGAGCTGTTTGCCCGCCAAGGCGATGCACAGGGCTATGGCGAGATGGCCAAGCTCATCGCCGAGGTCATCAGCAAGGTGCCGGACGCGCAGGTCATGGCCGACCTCGACGCCTGCGTGAAGTGGGCCGCCGCCAATGGTGGCGACGCCAAGCGGGTGGCGGTCACCGGCTTTTGCTGGGGCGGGCGCCAGACCTGGCTCTATGCCGCGCACAACCCGGCCGTGAAGGCGGGGGTGGCCTGGTACGGCCGGCTGGTGGGCGAACCCTCGCCACTCACGCCCAAGCACCCGGTGGATGTGGCCGCCCAACTGCACGCGCCGGTGCTGGGCCTGTACGGCGAGGCCGACACCGGCATTCCGCTTGACACGGTTGCTAAGATGAAAGCAGCTTTGGCCAAAGGCAATGCCGCCGCCAAATCCTCGACCTTCGTGGTCTATCCGGAAGCCCCTCATGCCTTCCACGCCGACTACCGGCCCAGCTTCCGAAAGGGGCCGGCCGAGGACGGCTGGACGCGGGCCTTGAACTGGTTCCGGGAGCACGGTGTGGCCTGACGGCCGCTCCGCGCCACGAGCCCAGGCCGCCCAGTGCGGCCTTTTTTTGCGACCGAAAAACGATGACCCTGATTGCTATCCTGATTGGAACGATTGCTGCCGGTGTGGGCAGCGTGTGGCTGGCGGCCCTGCTGGGCTTTGCCATGCTGGCGCGTTTCACCCAGCACATGCTCAGCCTGGCGGCCGGTGCCCTGTTGGCCACCGCCTTCATGCACTTGCTGCCGGAAGCGTTCGAGAGCGCGGCCAGCGCGCACGAGTTGTTCGCGCTGCTGCTGGGGGGGCTGGTCTTCTTTTTCCTGCTCGACAAGGCCGAGCTGTGGCACCACGGGCATGAACACCACCAGCTCACGTCGGCGGATGCGCCCGAGCACCACCACGGGCACGACCACCCACATGCCCACCCGCATGCCCACGGCCACGCACACCACCATCACCACCACGACCACGCACACCACTATCACCACCACGACCACAGCCCGCGATCGGGCGGCTGGGCGGTGCTGGCCGGTGACAGCGTGCATGCATTTGGTGACGGCATCCTGATCGCCTCGGCCTTCATGGCCGACATGCGACTGGGCGTGGTGGCGGCCCTGGCCGTGCTGGCCCACGAAGTGCCCCACCACATGGGCGACCTGGTGGTGCTGCAGCAGACCTCTCGCACCTCGCGCATGGCCATCGTGAAGGTGTCGCTCGCTGGCACGGTGACGGCTCTCGGCGGCATCGTGGGCTATGTGCTGCTCAACCAGCTGGAAGATTTCTTGCCCTACTTCCTGGTGGCGGCGTCCAGCAGCTTTGTCTACGTGGCCTTGGCTGACCTGATTCCCCAGTTGCAAAAGCGCCTGGGCCTGCGCGCGACGCTGGCGCAGGTGGTGTGGCTGCTGGCGGGCATTGCGCTGGTGACCCTGGTCAGCGGCCTGGCGCACTCGCACTGAGGCGGCGCCGGCCTGGTTCGCCCAGGATCAGCCTCGGGCTCGCGGGGTGCCGGGGGTGTTGCACCAGGCGCTCCAGCTACCGGGGTAGAGCGCCGAGCGGCCCAATCCCGCGACCTCCATGGCCAGCAGGTTGGGCAGGGCGCTCACGCCGCTGCCGCACTGGTGCACCACGCCCGCGGGATCGCGGCCGCCCAGCAGTTGCAGGAATTCTTGCTTCAGTTGCTCGGCGGGTTTAAAGCGGCCATCGGGTCCGATGTTGTCGGCGAAGGGCCGGTTCAGGGCGCCCGGAATGTGGCCGGCCACCGGGTCAAGTGGCTCCACTTCGCCTCGAAACCTGGGGGTGGCCCGGGCGTCAATCACAGTTTGTCCTGGGCTGCCCAGTGCCTGCTGCAGCTCGGTTGTGCCCAGTGCCCGCACCAGCGAATTCCCCAGCACGAAGCGGCCGGGTGAGGGCGTTGGCGTTGGGTCGGCCGTGACGGGGCCACCCGCGGCTTTCCAGGCTGGCAGGCCACCGTTGAGTACCGCCACGGCCTCGTGACCACACCACTTCAGCATCCACCACAGCCGACCGCAGTAATTGGCGCCTTGGCGGTCCAGCACCACCACCTGCTGTTGTGGGTTCAGGCCCCAGGCCACCAGTCGGGCGGCAAAGGCCTCGCGCGAGGGCAGGGGGTGACGCCCGGCACTGGGCGACTGGTCGTGGTCGCTGAGGTCTTGGTCCAGGTCGGCGTGCAGCGAGCCGGGAATGTGTTCCTGGGCGTACTGCGCCTTTCCCGCTTGAGGGTTGCCAAGTTCAAAGCTGGCGTCCAGCACCAGCGGGGTGGGGCCGCTGGCCATCAGGCGCTGCAGCTCGGTGGCTTCGATCAGGGTGGTGTGCATGCCGCGATTGTGCGGCAGGTGTTCTGGTCTCGGGGCGTCAGCGCTCTTCGCCGGGCGCCTGTGGAACGGCCCGGGCGCGCAGCACCGTGGCGGCGATGCCGCTGGCCACGATCAGGCTCATGCCCAGCCACCCGATCAGCGGCAACTGGTCACCGAAGATGAGCAGGCTGAACAAGCCGGCGAACACGATGCCCGAGTACTGCAGGTTGGCCACCAGCATGGTGGCGCCGCTGGAGTAAGCGCGAGTCATGCACAGTTGGCCCAGTGCCGCCAGCACGCCAATGGGCAGAAGCCACAGGGCGCTGGGCCATGTCCATTCGCTTGCGCCCACGAACACCATGCCCAGGGCGCCAGCCAGCACCGCGCCAAAAGAGAAGTAGAAGACGGTGCGGCTCTCGGGCTCGCCCGCCTTGGCCAGGGCCGCCACCTGCAGGTAGGCGAGGGCAGCGAACAGGCCCGACATCAGGCCCACCAGGGCCCCCAGCGCCTGATCGCCGGTGAACGAGGGGCGCAGCATCATGGCCACGCCACCAAAGCCGGCCAACACCGTCAAGAAGAGCGGCCCCTGGCGGCGCAGCTCGCCGCCTCGGCTTTGCATCAGCAGCGAACCACCCAGCAAAAAGGTGGCGATCCAGACGCTGCTCATGTAATTGAGCGTCATGGCCGTGGCCAGTGGGAGCAGGGCGATGGCGTAGAACCAGGCGGTCAGCGAGATCGTGCCCACAATGCTGCGCCACACGTGCATCATGGGCAGCCGGGTGCGAAGGGACACGCCCTGCACGCGGGTCATGGCGTAGATGAACACCATGCCCACCATGCCGCGGTAGCACACGATCTCAAAGCTGTTGAAGTGGGCCGAGGCGAACTTGATGCACACGCCCATGCTCGCGAAGAACAGCGAGGCGAGCACCATCCACAGGGCCTGCATGGATCAGGCCCTGTGTGTGAGGAAGGTGCGAGAGAGGGGCAAGCCCGATCTCAGCCCTTGAGGGCATCGCCCAACTGGCGGCGATACCACTCGTGGAAGTGCTGCATGCCGTCTTCCATGGGGCTTTGGTAAGGGCCGACCTCGTTGTCGCCGCGCGCCAGCAGGGCCTTGCGGCCTGCGTCCATGCGCTCGGCGATCTCGTCGTCCTCGATGCAGGTTTCCATGTAGGCGGCCTGCTGGGCTTCGACGAATTCGCGCTCGAAGGCGACGATTTCCTCGGGGTAGTAGAACTCCACCATGTTCAGCGTCTTGTCCACGCTGATGGGGTGCAGGGTGGAGACGGTGAGCACGTGCGGGTACCACTCGACCATGATGTGCGGGTAGTAGGTCAGCCAGATGGCGCCGTGCTCGGGTGCCTGGCCCTGGCGGTACTGCATGAGTTGCTGGTGCCAGCGCTGGTAGACCGGGCTGCCGGCCTTGCCCAGCAGGTTCTGTGCACCCACCGTCTGCACCGAGTACTCGGGCTTGAACTCCCAGCGCAGGTCTTCGCAGGTGACGAAGTTGCCCAGGCCGGGGTGGAAGGGCGCGACGTGGTAGTCCTCCAGGTAGACCTCAATGAAGGTCTTCCAGTTGTAGTTGCACTCGTGCAGTTCCACGTGGTCGAGCACCATGCCCTCGAAGTTGAGGGCATTGCGCGGGCCCATGTGGGCCAGGTCGGCGTCGATGTCGCGGCCGTTGTCCTCGAACAGCAGGCCGTTCCACTCACGCAGGCCGTAGTTGTTGAGGTTCAGGCAAGGGTCGTGCGAGAAGTGGGGGGCGCCCAGCAACTCGCCAGCCTTGCCGCCGTTGCTGCCGCTGTAGGTCCAGCGGTGCAGCGGGCACACGATGTTGCCGCCGGCGTGGCCAGCTTGCGTGGCCGCCAGGTTGCCGCGGCCTTTGAGCATGACCGCTTGCCGGTGGCGGCAGACGTTGGAGACGAGCTCAATGCCAGACGGGGTGCGCACCAGGGCGCGGCCGCCCTGCTCCTGGGGGAGGGCGTAGTAGTCGCCGACGTTGGGAACCGACAGAGAGTGCCCCACATACCGGGGCCCGCGCTGAAAGATGGTCTCCAGTTCGCGCTGGAACAGCGCTTCATCGAAATAGCTGGAAACCGGAAGTTGGCTTGCGGCCTGCTGCAGTTGAAGACTCAAATCAGACATGTTGTCCTGACCTAAAGACTCCCCCTATGAAGGGGCAGGGTAAGCGCTGTGCTCGTCAGACGAATTCGCGCGGGATGGGTGAAGTGGTGCGTCCCTCCGGGCGTGCAAAGGCCCGTCAGTCATGAAAAAGAGGCGGGATTGTACCCTCGCCCCTGTTTTCAGGGGGGCTTTTGCCCTTGATCGCTAGAATCTTCGGTTTCGTCTGCGGCTTTGGCCAACGGCACATCAGGCTGGCGGCGCCCCTTTGCCGCATGGTCGGCGCTATGCTGAAGCCCCGCGAAACCCTATCCCCCATGAGTACCGCACCCTCCCGTTCCCGCTCTACCCCGGCCGCCCCCCAGGACCCGGTGGCGCCCAGCTACGAAGCCGCGCTTGACGAACTGGAGCGCCTGGTGGCCCAGCTTGACGCCGGCCAATTGCCGCTGGACGAGTTGATGACGCACTACCAGCGCGGCGCCGCGCTGCTGGCTTTCTGTCGCGACAAGTTACAGGCGGTGGAGAACCAGATCAAGGTGCTGGAGGCCAACGAACTCAAACCCTGGGACGCCGCGTGAGCCGCCTTGACCCCAACCTGAACTTTCCCGCCTGGCGCAGCGCGCAGCAGGCCGCCATTGAGGCCGCGCTGGAGCGCTTCGTGCCGCTGGATGCCCCCGCCCGCCTGGGCGAAGCCATGCGCTACGCCGTGCTCGACGGTGGAAAACGCCTGCGGCCCTTGCTCGTGCTGGCCAGTTGCGAAGCGGTGACCGGCCACCGCGAGGCCGCCATGCGCGCGGCCTGCGCGGTGGAGCTGATCCACGCCTATTCCCTTGTGCACGACGACATGCCCTGCATGGACAACGACGTGCTGCGCCGCGGCAAGCCCACGGTGCATGTTGCATTTGGCGAGGCCCAGGCCCTGCTGGCCGGCGACGCACTGCAAGCCCTGGCCTTTGAACTGCTGGTGCCCGGCGATGGCAGCATCGCGCCCGCCCTTAGCGCCGATCTGTGTCGGCGCCTGGCCCTGGCGGCCGGGGCCGATGGCATGGCGGGTGGCCAAGCCGTCGACCTTGCCAGCGTGGGGCTTGCCCTTGATCAACCGGCCCTGGAAGGCATGCACCGGCGCAAGACCGGCGCCCTTCTTCAGGCCAGCGTGATGATGGGCGCCGCCACCGGCGCGCCCGCGGCCACCACCTTGGCGGCGCTGGCCGACTACGGGGCCAGCATCGGGCTGGCCTTCCAGGTGGTGGACGACATTCTGGATGTCACGGCCGACTCGGCCACCTTGGGCAAGACCGCGGGCAAGGACGCCGCGGCCGACAAGCCCACCTTCGTGTCTCTGATGGGCCTGGACGCCGCGCAGGCCTATGCCGATGCGGTGCTGGCCAAGGCCCACGAGGCCCTGGACCGCAGCGGCATTTCGCAGAGCGCCACCTTGCATGCCCTGGCCGATTGGGTGGGCCGCCGCGCCTCCTGACCGCCTCGATCCTCTGAAGCGAAACCGACCATGAGTTCCTTGCTTGCCTCCATCGATCTGCCGGCCGACCTCCGCCGCCTCTCCCGGCAGCAGTTGCCCGCTTTGGCGCAGGAGCTGCGTGGCTTCGTGCTGGACAGCGTGTCCAAGACCGGAGGGCACCTCAGCTCGAACCTCGGCACGGTCGAGCTGACCATCGCGCTGCACTACGTGTTCAACACGCCCGAAGACCGCCTGGTGTGGGACGTGGGTCACCAGACCTATCCTCACAAGATCCTCACCGGACGGCGCGACCGCATGCACACCCTTCGGCAATTGGGTGGCATCAGCGGCTTTCCGCGCCGCGACGAGAGTGAATACGACACCTTCGGCACCGCCCACTCGTCCACCAGCATCTCCGCCGCCCTGGGCATGGCCCTGGCGGCCAAGGCGCAAGGCTCCGATCGCAAGGCGGTGGCCATCATCGGCGACGGCGCCATGACCGCCGGCATGGCCTTCGAGGCCCTGAACAACGCTGGCGTGGCCGATGGCCGCCTGCTGGTGGTGCTCAACGACAACGACATGTCGATCTCGCCGCCCGTGGGCGCGCTCAACCGCTACCTGGCCCAGCTCATGAGCGGGCAGTTCTACGCGGCGGCCAAGAACGTGGGCAAGCAGGTGCTCAAGGGCGCGCCACCGCTGTTCGAGCTGGCCAAGCGCCTGGAAGAGCACGCCAAAGGCATGGTGGTGCCCGCCACGCTGTTTGAAAAATTTGGCTTCAACTACATCGGCCCCATCGACGGCCACGACCTGGACTCGCTGATCCCCACGCTGGAGAACATCAAGAACCTGCTGGACCGCGACGAAGGCCCACAGTTTCTGCACGTGGTCACCAAGAAGGGGCAAGGCTACAAGCTGGCCGAGGCCGACCCGGTGGCCTACCACGGTCCTGGCGCTTTTGACCCCGCCGTGGGCCTCACCAAGCCCGCCACGCCGCCCAAGACCACCTTCACCCAGGTGTTCGGCAAGTGGCTGTGCGACATGGCCGCCGCCGACGAGCGCCTGGTGGGCATCACGCCGGCCATGCGCGAAGGCTCGGGCATGGTGGAGTTTGAAAAGCGTTTCCCCAAGCGCTACTTCGACGTGGGCATCGCCGAGCAGCACGCCGTCACCTTCGCCGCTGGCTTGGCCTGCGAGGGCATGAAGCCCGTGGTGGCGATCTACTCCACCTTTCTGCAACGCGGCTACGACCAGCTGGTGCACGACGTGGCGCTACAAAACCTGCCCGTGGTGTTCGCGCTGGACCGCGCCGGTATCGTGGGGGCCGACGGTGCCACTCACGCAGGTGCGTATGACATCGCCTTTCTGCGCTGCATTCCCAACATGGCGGTGGCCTGCCCGGCCGACGAGGCCGAGTGCCGCCAGTTGCTCACCACCGCCTACGAGCAGAACCACCCGGTGGCCGTGCGCTACCCGCGTGGCGCAGGCGTGGGCGCTGCAGTGCCCACGCACCTGGACGCGCTGCCCTATGGCAAGGGCGAGGTGCGCCGCTCGGGCCGGCGAATCGCCATCCTGGCCTTCGGCACCATGCTCTACCCTGCCTTGGCCGCCGCTGAGCGGCTGAACGCCACCGTGGCCAATATGCGCTGGGCCAAGCCACTGGACACGGACCTCTTGCACGAACTGGCCCAGACCCATGACGCCATCGTCACGGTGGAAGAAGGCTGCGTCATGGGCGGCGCCGGCAGTGCGGTGCTGGAGGCGCTGCAACTTCAAGGGCGTGCCGTGCCGGTGCTGCAGCTGGGTCTGCCCGATGAATTCATCGAGCACGGTGACCCGGCCAAGCTGCTGTCTCAGGTGGGGCTGGACGCGGGTGGTATCGAGCGTTCGATTCGCCAGGCCTTTGGCCCATTGCTGGATGAAGAAAACGGGGCGCAGGCACGAGCTGCCTGAGACGGGTTCCTGAGGGTTTACACCAGTTGGCGGCGTCAGGGTTGAGAAAACGCCCCTCACCTACAATCCCCGCACCGACCAACATCCGCACGCAGCCCGTCAGACCAGCGACAGGCTGCGTGTTTCTTTATCTGTCATCGGATAGTGGGCCTGCGTCGGTGTTCACAAGACATGGGAATCACAATGGGTGCATTGCTTAAGTTCTCGCGGGCCATCGACTGGCTCAATGCCCAGGTGGGCAAATACGCGATCTGGCTGATCATGGGTTCCACCCTGATCAGCGCTCTCAACGCCGTTGTTCGCTACACGTTCAACACCAGTTCGAACGCCATGCTGGAGATTCAGTGGTATCTCTTTGCCTGGTCCTTCCTGATCGCCGCGGCCTTCACGCTGCTCAACCGCGAGCACGTGCGCATCGACGTCATCAACAGCCGGCTGTCGAAGAAAACGCAGATGTGGATCGACATCATCGGCTTCGCCTTCTTCCTTACGCCTGTGTGTCTGTTGGTGCTGGACTTCTGCATCCCCATGCTGATTCAGAAATACCAGTCGGGCGAGATGTCGGGCAACCCAGGTGGTCTCATCCGCTGGCCCGTGTGGCTGGCCATTCCCGTGGGCTTTACCTTGCTCATGCTGCAAGGGTGGTCCGAGTTGATCAAGCGCGTCGCCTTCCTGCGTGGGCAGGGGCCTGACCCGACCCTGAAGGCTGGAGAGAAATCCGCTGAGGAGGAACTGGCCGAGATCCTGCGCCAGCGCGAAGCCTCCAAGACGGAAGCCACCTCTCACTGATCGCACAGGGACGTCACCATGGAATTCATCACGACCAACTACGCCCCGATCATGTTCGCGGGGCTGATCATGTTTCTGCTGCTGGGCTTCCCGGTGGCATTCAGCCTTGGGGCCTGCGGCCTCGCCTTCGGTGTCATCGGCATCGAGCTGGGGGTGTTTCCCTCGTCGGTCATGGCGTGGCTGCCGCAGCGCCTCATCGGCATCATGGCCAACGACACCTTGCTGGCCGTGCCTTTCTTCACCCTGATGGGGCTGATTCTTGAACGAAGCGGCATGGCGGAAGACCTGCTTGACACCGTGGGCCAGGTGTTCGGCCCCATGCGTGGCGGTCTCGCGCTGGCGGTGATCTTCGTCGGCGCGCTGCTGGCGGCCACCACCGGCGTGGTCGCCGCTTCGGTGATCTCGATGGGCCTGATCTCGCTGCCCATCATGCTGCGCTACGGCTATGACCGAAAGTTCTCCAGTGGCGTGATCGCAGCGTCCGGCACCCTGGCCCAGATCATTCCGCCCTCGCTGGTGCTCATCATCATGGCCGACCAGCTCGGCCGCAGCGTGGGCGACATGTACAAGGGAGCGTTCATTCCTGCCTTCATGCTGGTGGGCCTGTATGTGCTGTACGTGGTCTTTCTCGCCATCTTCAAGCCGCACAGCGTGCCGGCCTTGCCGCCCGAAGCCCGTGTGTACCGCGAGCCCAATGGCGATTCTGGCTACGTGTCGCTATCCGTTCTGATGGGTCTTTCTTTCCTGGTGTCCATCGTGCTGGCCCGCTACATGCCCGAGGTTCACACCTGGTGGCTGGGCGAGGAAGTGACCTCGGTGCCCACCGACGAGAAGATCGTGGTGGCCATGTGCGGCGGTACCTTCGTGGCGCTGGTGATCGCGCTGGCCAACAAATACGCCAAGCTGGGTCTGCTCTCGCGTCTGGCAGAGCGCGTGACCTTCGTGCTGATCCCGCCGCTGCTGCTGATTTTCCTGGTGCTGGGCACCATCTTCCTGGGCGTGGCCACCCCCACCGAAGGCGGCGCCATGGGTGCCGTGGGTGCCATGGTCATGGCCTGGGTGCGCAAGCGACTGGACATGAAGTTGCTGCAGCAGGCGCTGGCCAGCACCACCAAGCTGGGCAGCTTCGTGATGTTCATCCTGATCGGCGCCACGATCTTCGGCCTGGTTTTCCAGGCGGCCGATGGCCCGAAGTGGGTGGAGCATCTGCTGTCGGGCTTGCCTGGCGGGCCGGTGGGTTTCCTGATCGTGGTGAACGTCATGATCTTCTTCCTGGCCTTCTTCCTGGACTACTTTGAGCTGTCCTTCATCGTGGTGCCGCTGCTGGCCCCGGTGGCAGAGAAGCTGGGCATCGACCTGATCTGGTTCGGCGTGCTGTTGGCGGTCAACATGCAGACGTCGTTCATGCACCCGCCCTTCGGTTTCGCCTTGTTCTTCCTTCGCTCGGTGGCGCCGGACAAACCCTATGTGGACCGCGTTACCCAGAAGGTGATGGACCCGGTCACCACCATGCAGATCTACAAGGGCGCCATTCCCTTTGTGCTGATCCAGCTGGTGATGGTGGGTGTGCTGATTGCCTTCCCGGGTCTGGTCACTGGCAACCTCGACAAGGTCGAGAACTACGACCTCAAGGCCGTGGGTGAGCAGATGCAAGAGCAACTGTCTCCTGATGCTGAGCAGGGGGGCTATGGCAGTGACGAGGCGGGCGATGCGGAAGAGTCTGCACCTTCCGAGCCATCTGTTGACACGGAGCCCGCCGCGAAGGAGTCGTCGCAAGAAGACGACCCCATGAAGGCCATGCAGGATGCGTTGAAACAGAAGTGACGCTTCGCCAGGTCGGCGTCTTTGGGCGCCGGCCTAGCTGACCTTTCAGTTTCATGACGCGCACCAAATGCTCAAGGGAAAACCCTTTGCGCTCGAGAGCATGAGCTGCGCCGATAGTCAATAGAATGAAGACCGACTTCACAGTCTTGGCGTGACCCACGAGGCAACGCCATTTTTTTTCCCACTAGCAAATCCTGGAGCAATCTCAATGGATCGTCGTTCTATCGTGAAGAGTGCCGGTTTGGCCGGTGTGTTGGCCGCTGGTGTGGCCCCCGCCGTTCACGCCCAGCAGACCGTTCGCTGGCGCCTGGCCTCTAGCTTCCCCCGCTCGCTTGACACCATCTTCGGCAGCGCCGAAATGCTGTCCAAGACGGTCAAGGAGCTCTCCGGTGGCAAGTTCGAGATCTCCGTGCACCCTGCCGGTGAACTGATGCCCGCCTTTGGCGTGGTGGACGCGCTGCAAGGCGACAACATCGAAATGGCCCAATCGGCCGCTTACTACTTCACCGGCAAGGACCCGGCGTTTGCCTTCAGCTGCGCTGTGCCCTTCGGCCTGACGGCCCGCCAGAACGTGGCCTGGAAGCAGTACGGCGACGGCGGCAAGCTGCTGGACGATTTCTTCGCCCAGTACAACTTCCGAACCGCCAGCGCTGGCAACACCGGCACCCAGATGGGTGGCTGGTACCGCAAAGAGATCAAGACCGTTCAGGACCTCAAGGGCCTGAAGATGCGCATGGGCGGCGGTGTGTTCGGCGAAGGCATGGCCAAGCTGGGCGTGGTGGCACAGAACCTGCCCGCTGGTGACGTGTACCAAGCGCTGGAAAAGGGCACGCTGGACGCCGCCGAATTCGTCGGCCCGCACGACGACGCCAAGCTCGGCTTCAACAAGGTGGCTCCGTTCTACTACTACCCCGGCTGGTGGGAAGGCGGCGCTGACCTCGAATTCTTCGTCAACCTGAAGAAGTACAACGCTCTGTCGAACGAAAACAAGGCCATTCTGGATGCTGCCATGGCCGTGGCCGCCACCGACATGACCGCCAAGTACGACACCTACAACCCGATCGCCCTGAAGAAGCTGGTGGCCGCCAAGACCCAGCTCAAGGCCTTCCCGAAGGCCGTGATCGATGCCGGCTTCAAGGCCTGCATGGAGGTGTTTGCCGAGCACGAAGCCAAGTCGCCCACCTTCAAGAAGATTCACCAGAGCATGCGCGCTTTCCAGCGCGACCAGATTCTGTGGAACCGCTTCTCGGAGTTCCCGTTCAACCAGTACATGAACGGCGTCAAGATCTGATGCGACGGTCGCCCGGCCTGGTCGGGCGCCAACGGCTCCAAGCCCGCCGCCACGGCGGGCTTTTTTGTGCCCGTCTCAGGCTCGCCTTTGGTCAAAAGACCGCGGACTGCATGCGAGACAATTCAGGCCCTTTCCCTCACTGCTACCTCTGATCCTCATGGACCTCGACGTTCGAATTCTCGATCCGCGCCTGCAAGACCTCATGCCGGCCTATGCCACGCCCGGCAGCGCGGGCCTGGACCTTCGCGCCTGTCTGGATGCGCCCCTCACGCTTGAGGCCAATGCCTGGCAACTCGTGCCCACCGGCCTGGCCATCCACCTGGCCGATCCCGGCTATGCGGCCATGATCCTGCCCCGCTCGGGCTTGGGTCACAAGCACGGCATCGTGCTGGGCAATCTGGTGGGCCTGATCGACAGCGACTACCAGGGCCAGCTCATGGTGAGCGCCTGGAACCGAAGCGACGTGGCCTTCACCATCGAGCCCATGGAGCGCATTGCGCAGCTGGTGATCGTGCCGGTGGTGCAGGCCAATCTGCGCGTGGTGAACGAGTTTGCCTCGGCCAGTGAGCGGGGCACCGGTGGCTACGGCTCCACCGGGCGCAACTGACAACCCTCAGTGCAGGGTGGGCGATGCGGGCGGCGCGTCGTCCGGTGGGGTGACTTCCATGCGGAAGAAGCCCGTGCCCAGCGTGCCGCGCCCGATTTCTTCCTCTGCGGCCTCGCGCACGGCGTGCACTTTCAGGCGCACCCGCAGGGCGATGCCGGCCAGGGGGTGGTTGCCGTCGAGCACCACGTGGTCGGGGTAAATGTCGCTCACGAAGTAGAGGCGATCGCGGGGGGCAGCGGGGTTGCAGCCGTCGGGCAGGCCCTCGAAGCCCATGCCCTCTTCGATGTCGGCCGGGAAGCGGTCGCGCGGCTCCAGGAAGAGCAGGCGATCGTCGTAATCGCCGAAGGCGTCCTGGGGCTCCAGGTGCAGGTCAATGGAGTCGCCTGCCACATGCCCTTGCAGGGCCTCTTCGATCTTGGCCAGCAGGTCTTTGCCGCCCACGAGAAATTCGATCGGCTCGTCCAGTTCGTCGAGCACTTCACCCAAGGTGTCTTTGAGTGTCCAGGTCAGGGCCACGACACACTGTTCGGAGATGGGCATGAGACTTTTCATCCGACAATTGTCCCATGAGCACTGCCCCTGACCACCGTCTCCCCCATCCCGACCAAGCCCTCGACCTTCTTGGCGGCTTGAGCCCGGCGCGCTTCATGCGCCGCCACTGGCAAAAGAAACCGCTGTTGATTCGGCAGGCCATACCGGGCTTCCAACCGTTGCTGAACCGAAGCGAGCTGTTTGACCTGGCCGCACGCGAGGGAGTCGAGTCCCGTTTGATCGTGCACGGCACACAGGGCTGGAAGTTGCGCCATGGGCCATTTCCGCGGCGTGCCCTGCCGCCGGTCAAACAGCCGCGCTGGACGCTGCTGGTGCAAGGTGTTGACCTGCACGTGCCCGTCGTGCATGAACTGATGCAGCGCTTCCGTTTCGTGCCTGACGCGCGCCTGGACGACCTGATGATCTCTTGGGCCAGCGATGGTGGTGGCGTGGGTCCCCATTTCGACAGCTACGACGTGTTCCTGCTGCAGGCCAGCGGTCGCCGTCGTTGGCGCATCGGCCGCCAGAAAGACCTGAGCCTGCAACCGGACGTGCCGCTGAAGATTCTGAGCCATTTCGAGCCCGAGGAAGAGCACGTGCTGGAAGCCGGCGACATGCTTTACCTGCCCCCGCGCTGGGCTCACGATGGCGATGCGGAAGGGGCTGATTGCATGACCTATTCCATCGGCTTTCGCTCGCCCCAGCGTGGCGGCCTGGCCGGCGAATTGCTGCAGCGCATGGCCGACGAGGTGGACGACCCCGTGCTCTATCGCGACCCTGGCCAAGAGGCCACGGATCGACCCGCCGAGGTGCCAGCAGGCTTGCACGCTTTTGCCCGAGAGGCTTTGCTGCGCCTGGCCGCCGACGAGCAGGGCATGGCTTGCGCATTGGGTGAGGTGCTCACCGAACCCAAGCCCGCCACTTGGTTCGATGCGCCGTCAGGAGACTGGCGCGAAGCCGCCTTGGTGCTGGATCGCCGCACCCGCATGCTCTACGACGCGCGGCACATTTTCATCAATGGTGAAAGCTTCCGGGCCGCTGGTGCCGACGCCCGCCTGATGCGGGAACTGGCCGACCACCGCCGCTTGCCCGCCAAGCTTGTGCAGCGGGCCAGCGAAGACGCGCGCGCCCTGCTGCAAGACTGGTTCGACGCCGGTTGGCTTCACCTGGACCACACCGCCAACGCCATTTGAATGGGGCTGCCATGAACGACACCACCCAACCCGACGTCTCGCCCTTGCCACCCAGCGGTTTGCCGGAAGGGCGACTGGAAGGGCGGGTGGCGTTTCAGGACGCGGTGCGGTCAGCTCTGGCCTCGGCCGAGGCACAGGGCTGGTCGCAACTGGTGTTGAGCGATCCCGACTTTCTGGATTGGCCGTTGGGCGAGCGCGGTGTGGTGGAGGCACTTGATGGCTGGGCCCGACGAGGGCGCACGCTGCGCCTGCTGGCGGCCGACTTCGCTCGCCTGCGCGAGGCCCATCCTCGATTTCTGCGCTGGCGAACCACCTGGGGGCACCTAGTGGAGGCGCACGTGTGCCCGCACGCACCAGACCACGAGCTGCCCACCGCGATGTGGACGCCCACCTGGACACTGGAATGCCTTGACCCCGTGCACTTCACCGCTGTGGCCACCACGGCGGCAGACCGCCGGGTGGCGCTGAACGAGCGCCTGATGGGCTGGTGGCGACGCGGCACGCCCGGTTTCCCCGTGACCACAATGGGATTGTGAGCAATCGAAACAGGGTGCAACGCCGCGACCGCCGATCGCCTGGCCGGCCTATCATCTCCTGAGCTCCGCGCTCGTGGTCAGGTCCGCGCGGGCCGTGAGGGCTTCCTTCGGAGGCGCCACGCAGGAGGAGGGCCGGCCCATCAAGAAGAAGGAGATTCCCAATGAACAAGATGCAATGGTTGGCCGTGGTGTGCGCGGTCACCGCACTGGCGGCGTGCGGCCAGAAGGAAGAGACGCCCCCGCCCGTGGCGCCAGCCGCGGCGCCTGCGGCCGCTCCCGCCGAGACATCAGCCAGCGCCCCGAGCCTTAGCGGCGCTGCCGACACCGCCAAGCAGGCGGGCTCGCTGGCGGTTGACGCCGCCAAGGAGGCCGGTACGGCCACCGTGGATGCGGCCAAGGATGCCGCAGCCGCCACGGCCGAGGCCGCCAAGAAGGCCGCCGAGGCCACCAAGGAAGCCGCGCAAGACGCGGTCAAGCCCAAGCAATAAGCCTGGCCACGGCTCTTGCTCTGCGCCCTGCAGGGCAAGTACCAATGAAGAAGCCGCTCCGAGGAGCGGCTTCTTCTTGGGCCAAATGGCTGGGCCTCAGCGCATGTCGGCGGCCAGCAGGTCCACGATGCGCTGGGCGTTTTCAGACGTGTCGGGCTGACCGTTGGCGTTGAGCACCGACACGGTGGTGAGGTCGGACGCATCGCTCTTCACGACCACGCGGTAACGCTCGGGCTTGGGCTCGGGCGTGGTGGCGCCGAACATGCGGCTGAAGAAGCCGGGCTTTTCCACGTTCTTGAGCTGGGCCACATAGCGCACGAAGTAAACGCCTTCGCTGCGGTTGCGGTCTTCCACGGTGAAGCCGCTGCGGTCCAGCGAAAGGCCGACGCGGCGCCAGGCACGGTCGAAGTTGTCGGTGAACTGCAGCGCGGGCAGGTTGTTGACCTTGGCGACCTTCGCCGCCGACGCAGCGGGTGCGGTGGCAGCCACGGCCTTGGCCTGGGCTTCGCTCACGCCCAGCTTCACCATCAAGCGGCGCAGGAACTCGGTTTCGAGCTCTGGGTCGGCCGGGCGGGGTTGCCACACGGTCTGGTCTTTGTCTTTGGTGGAATAGACCTCGACCATGCCACGGTGGCTGATGTAGATCTCGGTGGCGCCATTGGCGCCGCGTTCCAGGCGGGTGCGGAACTTGTCGCGCTCACCGGTGGAGTACAGGCTGTCGAAGACCTTGCCGATGGTGCTGCGAATGATGTCCTGCGGAATCTTGGCGCGGTTCTCGGCCCAATCGGTTTCCATGATGCCCAGGGTCTGCTGGTCAACGTCAAGGAGGAAGCCGTTTTCTTGCCAGAAGTCGCGCACCGGGCCCCACAGCTCGCCTGCCGGGCGGTTGACCACCAGCCAGCGCTGGTTGCCCAAGCGCTCAATGCGCACGTCGCCCACGCTGGTGGGGGCCGTGCCCACGGCCGTGGCGGTGGGTTGTGCATTCTGGTAGCCGCTGGCGGTGACCGGCGCACCAGGCACCACGTAGCGCGATTCGCGCGACAGCTGCGTGAGGTCAGGTGGCACGTCCAGCGACGAGCCACGCTTGGCGCTCTTGTAGTCGATCTTGTCTTCTTGCAGGACCGAGCAGCCGCTCAGGGCCAGCGCGACGGCCAGGAGGCCGGCGAGTTGACGAGGGGTGCGGGCGGCGGCTTTGTACGGGCGGAGGGACATGGAAAGGGCTCGCGGTGGGTGCCAGTGAGGCGGTGATCAGGCCAGCAAACCGGCGCTCTTGAGCGCGGCTTCGACGGTGGGCACGTGCTGGCGCGACATGGGCGTCAGCGGCAGGCGCATGGTTTCGCCGCACAGGCCCAGGCGGGACATGGCCCACTTCAGCGGAATGGGGTTGGCCTCGACGAACAGGTGCTTGTGCAGCGGCATCAGGCGGAACTGGATGTCCATGGCCTTCTTCACATCGCCTGCCAGGGCGGCCACGCACAGTTCGTGCATGGCGCGCGGGGCGATGTTGGCGGTGACGCTGATGTTGCCCTGGCCGCCGCACAGCATGAGCGCCACGGCGGTGGGATCGTCACCCGAATACACGGCGAAGTCGGCCGGCTTGTCGCGGATGATCCACTGGGCGCGCTCGATGTTGCCGGTGGCTTCCTTGACGCCCACGATGCCATCCACGCCGGCCAGGCGCAGGGTGGTTTCCACCGACATGTCGGCCACGGTGCGGCCGGGCACGTTGTAGAGCACCACGGGCAGGTCGCCGGTGGCTTCGGCGATGGCCTTGAAGTGCTGGTAGATGCCCTCTTGCGTGGGCTTGTTGTAGTACGGCACCACCTGCAACTGGCAGTCGGCGCCGACCTTGCGGGCGAACTGGGCGAGTTCGATGGCCTCACGCGTGGAGTTGGCGCCGCAACCGGCCATGATGGGCACGCGTTTGGCGGCCTGCTCGACCGAAACGCGGATGATCTCGCAGTGCTCTTCCACGCTCACCGTGGGCGATTCGCCCGTGGTACCGACCACGCCAATGCAGTCGGTGCCTTCGGCAATGTGCCAGTCGATGAGCTTGCGCAGGGTGGGGTAGTCCACGCTGCCGTCTTCGTGCAGGGGCGTGGCCAGGGCCACGATGCTGCCGGTGATGGGTTTGATAGCCATAGCGTTTAGCTTGATGCGGTACGGTGCCGCGTTCGCTCTGGGAGGCGGGGCGCCTCAGATGCGATCCGCCATTCTACTCAGCGAGATCGAGGCGAAGCCTCTCGGTGTCCGGGTTGTCGGTGGGGGTGGCGCGACGGGCCACCACGCGCTGCACGAAGCGGTCAGGTCCGCGACAGAAGCCGTCTTCGTAGGCCACGATCTGCAGGCCCGCGCACACCCGCAGCAGCTCGCCTGGCTGCAGCAAAAACGCGGGGCGCGAGGGGCGGCCGATGCGCGCGTGGTCGATGCCGAAGGTCTCATAGATGAGCACGCCACCCTCGGCCACGCTGTCCAGCAGGGTGGGCAGCAGTTCGCGCCAGAGGTAGTTGGTGACGACCACCGCGCCGAAGCGCTCGCCCTCGAAAGGCCAGGGACCGTTCTCGATGTCGGCCTGCACCACGCGGCCCAGGCCGGCCACGGCGGCGATGGCTTCCGGGTCCCGGTCCACGCCGGTGACCGGGTGGCCGCGCTGCGCGAACCAGCGCAGGTGGCGGCCGTGGCCACAGGCCACGTCCAGCACGCTGGCGCCTGGGGCCACCACGTGCGACCAGCGCCGCACCCAGGCGGAAGGGTCTTCGGTGCCGTGCATCAGAAGCAGCTCCAGAGTTGGTCGGCGAGCTGCACCAGGAAATCGGGTCGGGTGTAAAGCATCAGCGTGGCCAGCAGCGCCAGGGCCACCAGTCCCCATGCCGCGGCATGGCGCACCACGGGGCTCATGCGGTGGCTCCCACGCGCTGCGGCCCACGCACGATGGGGGCTTCGCGCACCGGCAGGTTCACCAGGCAGGCAAACACGCCCAGGGCGATGGCGATGTACCAGACGATGTCGTAACTGCCAGTCTTGTCGTAGAGCAGTCCGCCCAGCCACACGCCCATGAAGCTGCCGATCTGGTGGCTGAAGAAGACGAAGCCGCTCAGCATGGACAGATGCGCCACGCCAAAGATCTGCGCCACCGCCGCGTTCGTGGGTGGCACGGTGGACAGCCACAGCACGCCCATCACGGCCGAGAACACGTACACGCTCATGGGCGACAGGGGCACCAGCAGGAACACGGTGATGGCCACCGAGCGAGCCAGGTAGATGAAAGCCAGGATGTGGCGCTTTGCCATGCGCTGGCCCAGTGAGCCCGCGGCGTAGGTACCGATCACATTGAACAGGCCGATCAGCGCCAGTGCGTAGCTGGCCACCTGGGGCGACAGGCCGTTGTCTTTGAGGTAGCTGGGCATGTGCACGCCAATGAACACCACCTGGAAGCCACACACGAAGTAGCCCGCCATCAGCAGTTGGAAGCTGCGGTATTTGAAGGCTTCTCGAAGAGCCTGCCCGATGGTCTGTTCGCGCTTGATCTGGCCAGCACCCGCGAAGCCCGGCTCTCGCAGGCCAAGGGCCAGCGGCACCACCATCAGCATGGCGCCGCCAAGCACCAGCAAGGCGGTCTGCCAACCCAGGTGGCCAATCAGCCAGCCCTCCACCGGCACCATCAGGAACTGGCCGAACGAGCCCGCCGCGGCGGCCACGCCCATGGCCCAGGAGCGCTTTTCGGCGGGGATCTGGCGCCCGATCACGCCGTAGATCACGGCATAGGTGGTGCCGGCCTGGGCGGCGCCAATCAGCACGCCAGTGGTCAGGGCAAAGCCCAGGGGGGTGGTGGTCAGGGCCATGCCGCCCAGCCCCAGCGCGTAGAGCACGGAACACACCGCCAGCACCCGGAAGGCGCCGAAGCGGTCGGCGGCCATGCCGGCGAAGATGCCGAACAGGCCCCAGGAAATGTTCTGCACCGCCAGCGCAAAGGAGAAGGCCTCGCGCGACCAGCCTTGGGCCTGGGTGATGGGTTGCAGCCAAAGGCCAAAGCCGTGGCGCACCCCCATGGACAGGGTGACGATGAGGGCGCCGCAGATCAGCACCTGGGCGGCTGACAAGCGAGCGGGGGAGGCGGGGGAAGAAGAAGACATCCGCGAACTGTACCCAAGGCCGGAGGGTATTGCCGACGCCGACTTGTCTATCTGTGAATGCATACAGTAGTTAAACATTCGCGTGGCTACAATCCGCCGCCATGGCAAGCCAATCCCCCTCGACCTATTCCGAAGGTTCCATTCGCGTCCTCAAAGGGCTGGAGCCGGTCAAGCAGCGTCCGGGCATGTACACCCGCACCGACAACCCGCTGCACATCATTCAGGAAGTGCTGGACAACGCGGCCGACGAGGCCCTGGCCGGGCACGGCAAAAAAATCAAGGTCACGCTGCACACCGACGGCTCCGTCAGCGTGGAAGACGACGGCCGTGGCATTCCCTTCGGTCTGCACCCGGAAGAAAACGCCCCGGTGGTGGAGCTGGTGTTCACCCGCCTGCACGCTGGTGGCAAGTTCGACAAAGGCCAGGGCGGCGCCTACAGCTTCTCGGGCGGCCTGCACGGCGTGGGCGTGAGTGTCACCAACGCCTTGTCCACCCGGCTGGAGGTGACCAGCTTCCGCGAAGGCCAGGTGGCCCGCCTGGCGTTTGCTGCGGGTGATGTGGTCGAGCCGCTGGCCGTGGCCCCACGCGGCGAGGGCGATCGCAAACAGGGCACCACCGTGCGCGCCTGGCCCGACGCCAAGTACTTCGAATCCGCCGCGCTGCCCATGGGCGAGCTGGTGCAGTTGCTGCGCAGCAAGGCCGTGCTCATGCCCGGCGTGACCATGCAGCTGGTCAACGAGAAAACCAAAGACACCCAGACCTGGCTCTACAAGGGTGGCCTGCGCGACTACCTGCAGCAGACCCTCAGCGCCGACCCGGTGATCCCGCTGTTCGAGGGCGAGGGCTTTGCCGAAAGCGGCCACGACAGCTTCGCCGAAGGCGAGGGCGCGGCCTGGTGCGTGGCCTTCACCGAAGACGGCTCGCCGGTGCGCGAGAGCTACGTGAACCTCATTCCCACCAGCGCCGGCGGCACGCACGACAGCGGCTTGCGCGATGGCCTGTTCCAGGCCGTCAAAGGCTTTATCGAACTGCACGCGCTCTTGCCCAAGGGCGTGAAGCTGCTGCCCGAAGACGTGTTCGCCCGCGCCAGCTATGTGCTGTCCGCCAAGGTGCTGGACCCGCAGTTCCAGGGTCAGATCAAAGAGCGCCTGAACTCGCGCGACGCGGTGCGGCTGGTGTCCAGCTACGTGCGCCCGGCCCTTGAGCTGTGGCTGAACCAGCACGTGGAATACGGCAAGAAGCTGGCCGAACTCGCCATCAAGGCCGCGCAAACCCGCCAGCGCGCCGGCCAGAAGGTGGAGAAGCGCAAGGGCAGCGGCGTGGCCGTGCTGCCGGGCAAGCTCACCGACTGCGAAAGCCGCGACATCGCCCACAACGAGGTGTTCCTGGTGGAGGGCGACTCGGCCGGTGGCAGCGCCAAGATGGGCCGCGACAAAGAAAGCCAGGCGGTGCTGCCGCTGCGCGGCAAGGTGCTCAACACCTGGGAGGTGGAGCGCGACCGCCTGTTCGCCAACACCGAGATTCACGACATCGCGGTGGCCATCGGCGTGGACCCGCACGGGCCCAACGACACGCCCGACCTGTCCGGTCTGCGCTATGGCAAGGTGTGCATCCTGTCCGACGCCGACGTGGACGGCTCGCACATCCAGGTGCTGCTGCTCACCCTGTTCTTCCGCCACTTTCCCAAGCTCATCGAGGCCGGCCATGTGTACGTGGCGCGCCCGCCCTTGTTCCGGGTGGACATCCCGGCCCGGGGCAAGAAGCCCGCCGCCAAGCAGTACGCGCTGGACGAAGGCGAACTCAACGCCATCCTCGACAAGTGCGTGAAAGAGGGCGTGGCGCGCGAGAAGTGCCAGGTGAGCCGCTTCAAAGGCCTGGGCGAGATGAGCGCCGAGCAGCTTTGGGACACCACGCTGAACCCCGACACGCGCCGCCTGATGCCGGTGACGCTGGGCGGACACGGTTTTTCGAGCACCGAGGCCCTGATGACCCAACTCATGGGCAAGGGCGAGGCCGCGGCCCGCCGCGACCTGATGGAACTGCACGGTGACTCGGTTGAGGTGGATATCTGACCCCCCCGCGCCGCTGCGCGGCACCCCCCAAGGGGCAACATCTGCGGCCCGGCGGAGCCGGTTCCGCGATGTTCTGGACCACAAGCACCTCTCGCGCGGCAACGCTTCGTAAAGGCTTTTGATTTCACATGAACGACACCCCAGAACTTGACCTGCGGCCCGCCGAAGCGCCCGGCGACGACAGCCTCGCGGCCTACGCCCAGCGCGCCTACCTTGAGTACGCGTTGTCGGTGGTGAAGGGCCGTGCCTTGCCCGATGTGTGCGACGGCCAGAAGCCGGTGCAGCGGCGCATTCTGTATGCCATGGACCGCATGGGCCTGAGCTACAGCGGCAACACCGCCGCGCGCCCGGTGAAGAGCGCGCGCGTGGTGGGTGACGTGCTGGGCCGTTTTCACCCGCACGGCGATCAGGCGGCGTATGACGCGCTGGTGCGCATGGCGCAAGACTTCGCGCAGCGCTACCCGCTGATCGACGGCCAGGGCAACTTTGGCTCGCGCGACGGCGACGGCGCGGCGGCCATGCGCTACACCGAGGCCCGCCTGGCCAAGATCACCGGCCTGCTGCTCGACGAGATCGACCAGGGCACGGTGGACTTCGTGCCCAACTACGACGGCTCCACCCTGGAGCCCAAGCAGCTGCCCGCGCGCCTGCCCTTCAACCTGCTCAACGGCGCCAGCGGCATCGCGGTGGGCCTGGCCACCGAAATTCCCAGCCACAACCTGCGCGAGGTGGCCGAGGCCTGCGTGGCCCTGGTGAAAAACCCGGGCCTGGCCGACGACGAGCTGTTCGCCATGATCCCCGGCCCCGACTACCCCGGTGGTGGCCAGATCATCAGCCCGGCAAGCGACATTGCCGATGCCTACCGCACGGGCCGCGGCAGCCTGAAGGTGCGCGCGCGCTGGAAGATCGAAGACCTGGCGCGTGGCCAGTGGCAATTGGTGGTGAACGAGCTGCCGCCCGGCGTGAGCTCGCAGAAGGTGCTGGAAGAGATCGAGGAGCTCACCAACCCCAAGGTGAAGGCCGGCAAGAAGGCGCTCACGCAAGACCAGACCCAGCTCAAGGCCAGCATCCTGGCCGTGCTCGACGGCGTGCGCGACGAGTCCAGCAAGGACGCGCCGGTGCGCCTGGTGTTCGAGCCCAAGAGCAGCCGCATCGAGCAGCAGGAACTCATCACCCAGTTGCTGGCGCACACCAGCCTGGAAACCTCGGCGCCGATCAACCTCACCATGATCGGCATCGACGGCCGGCCCACGCAGAAGTCGCTGCGCCAGATGCTGCAGGAGTGGGTGGCCTTCCGCCAGACCACGATCACGCGGCGCTCGCAGCACCGCCTGGACAAGGTGCTGGACCGCATCCATATCCTCGAAGGCCGGCAGCTGGTGCTGCTGAACATCGACGAGGTGATCGCCATCATCCGCCACAGCGACGAGCCCAAGGCCGCGCTGATCGCGCGCTTCAACCTGAGCGACCGCCAGGCGGAAGACATTCTTGAAATCCGCTTGCGCCAGCTGGCCCGCCTGGAGGCCATCAAGATCGAGCAAGAGCTCAAGGAACTGCGCGAAGAGCAGGGCAAGCTCGAAGACATCCTGGCCAACCCGGCCAGCCTCAAGCGGCTCATGGTCAAGGAGATCGAGGCCGACGCCAAGACCTTCGGCGACGAGCGCCGCACCCTCATCCAGGCCGAGAAAAAGGCCGTGGCCGAGATCAAGGTGGTGGACGAGCCGGTGACGGTGGTGGTCTCCAGCAAAGGCTGGGTGCGCGCGCGCACCGGCCACGGCCACGAACCCGGCAGCTTCGCCTTCAAGGCCGGCGATGGCCTGTATGGCACCTTCGAGTGCCGCACGGTGGACACGCTTATCGTGTTTGGCAGCAACGGCCGGGTGTACTCGGTGCCGGTGGCCAGTTTGCCGGGCGCTCGCGGCGACGGCCAGCCCATCACCACGCTGATCGACCTGGAAGCCGGCAGCCAGCCGTTGCACTATTTCGCTGGCCCGCTGGCGGCGCAGTTGCTGCTGTCCAGCAGCGGGGGCTATGGTTTCCTGGCCACGGTGGAGGCGATGGTCTCTCGCCAGAAGGGCGGCAAGTCCTTCATCAGCCTGGGCGAGGGCGAAATGCCCTGCGCGCCGTCGCACGCCATTGGCGCCACGCACGTGTGCTGCGCGTCTACCGGCGGGCGCATCCTCACTTTCGAGATCGGCGAGCTCAAGCAGATGGACAAGGGTGGCCGCGGTCTGATGCTGCTGGACCTGGAGCCCAAGGACACGCTGGCCGGTGCCGCCGCCTACACGCGCAGCGTGAAGATCGAGGGCATGGGCCGAGGTGGCAAAGAGCGCGATGAGACGCTGGAAATCCGCAGCCTGAACAACGCCCGCGCCGCGCGTGGCCGCAAGGGCAAGGCGGCCGATCTGGGCTTCAAACCCAATCGCGTGACGCGGGTGGAGTGAGGGCCGGGCGGAAGAACGGGGCGCCGTTGGCTGTCTTGCGCCCTGGCCACCGCTCACGCCAATGTGTCAGGTCGCCTGGCTGGATCGGCCCCTTATTTCGCCGGGGTCCAGGCGCCCGAGTCGATGGAGGCCACCAGCCTTTGCACCGCATCGCGGATGGCCTGGTCGAGCACGTTGTCGTTTTTGTTGTTGAGGGGTGCTACCGCGGCGAAGGCATCGCCCAGGCCGGTGCTTTTCCAGTCGGGATGGGTTTGCTCCGCGGCGCCAGGGACGGAATGCACCACCCTGGAGAAGGAAGGGTTCACCACTTGTAGCTCTACCTTGGCGAAGGTGACCTGGAGGTTGCCTTGGCCCATTAGGCTGAAAAGCGAGTGGTCTTTGAGTTCTCGTCGACCAAGCTCGATGATGTTGCCGGTGATGACGTAGGAGGTCTCCGCGTTCAACACCACTTCGGCCGACAGCAGGGGCCTTGGTTGAGGGGTGCCCAGATAGTTGCCGTCTGCCACTTGAAAGTGGTTGTTGCCACGCAGATGGGCCAGGAGCAGCTGCTGGGATTGTTTGCTCAGGCGGTCGAGGTCCTCACTGGAGAGTGCGCGCTTGATGGGCGACCTGATATCGAATGCCCCAACGGACACCGGAATGCGGGGGCTTTGTTGGCGCTTGTTGGCGGCCTGAGAAAGCGATGGGGTGTCTGCGACGGTGACGGCGCAGCCGCTCAGCGCCATGCAGGCGGCCAGCACCGCCCAGTACTTGGATGACATCAAATGGCTCCTATGAGCGCTGGCGACATGCCGGCGCAGGGCAACCATTGAACAAGTGGAAGGCGCTGGCCTCTATCCGGTGGTGGAGGTCGGTTACTTGACCTCGGCGATCAGCTCGATCTCCACGCAGGCGCCCATCGGGATCTGTGCCACGCCGAAGGCGCTGCGGGCGTGGGCACCCGCTGGCCCGAACACCTGGCCCAGCAGCTCGCTGCAGCCGTTGGTGACGAGGTGCTGCTCGGTGAAGGTGGAGGTGCTGTTGACCAGGCTCATCACCTTGACGATGCGCTTCACGTCATCCAGCGTCTTGCCGCTGGCCTGGCAGGCCGCGTGCAGCGTGCCCATCAGGTCAATGGCCACGGCACGCGCGGCCTGCTGGCCCTCGGCGGTGTCCATGGTCAGGCCGAGTTGGCCAACCCAGGGTTTGCCGTCGCGCTTGGCGATGTGACCAGACAGAAAAATCTGCTGGCCGGACTGCACAAAGGGCACGTAGGCGGCAGCGGGCACCGCCACCGGCGGCAGAACTATGCCGAGCTGGCTCAGCCGGGTGTAAACGCTCATGAAGGTCTCCTGACAAACAAGCCGGCCATTCTAGGTGGGGCCTGCTCGGGTGGGTGAGGGGGCTGGCGACAAGCCAAGTGCCTCCATGGCTGTACTGATAATGGACTACATCAAGGCGCGTTGCGAGGTGGGCGGCGCACAGAAGTCGGGCAGGGAGGCCGCAATGGCGAAAAGAGGCGGGCAGGCGCGTGCGCGCGCCGGGGGCAAGGGCGTTGACCGGGCGGCTGCCAATGGCGCCGAGGGCTGAGGGCGGGCTGGGCCCACTGTGGGCGCTGGGCGGCGTGGTGCTGGGCACCGCTTGCCAGTTGCAGCAGGTCGAGCTCTGGGCAGCGTGGGCCTATGCGGCCTGTGGCCTGGGTGCCGGTTGCTTGGCGTTGCCGGGCGCGCGCCGGTACCGGCTGCTGTGGCTGATGGCCGGTGCGCTGCTGGGGTGGGGCCTGACCGGTGCGCGGGCCGTGGCCTACCAAGGCGGCGCCCTGGACCCGGTCTGGCAGGCGCGTGATGTGCAGGTGGTGGGCCGCGTGGCGAGCCTGCCGCAGTTGGACGAGCAGTCCGAGCGCTTCGAGTTCGTGCTCGAGTCGGCCCAACACGAGGGGCGGCCACTGGCACTGCCCCGCCGGGTGCAGCTCTCTTGGTGGGCGCTCTCCCCCGAGCGCCGTGTAGTGGCGGGCGAACGCTGGGCCTTCACGGTGCGCTTGCGCCGGCCCCACGGCTTGTTCAACCAGCATGGTTTTGACCGCGAGTTGTGGTGGTGGGAGCGCGGCCTGTTGGCGGTGGCGCAAGTGCGCGATGGCCCTTCTGGTGCCGCGCCGAAGCGCCTGGGCATGACGCCTTGGCACCCCATTGAGTGGGCGCGGCAGCAGTGGGTGCAGCGCATTGAGCACCGCGTGCCGTCGGTGCGTGAGGCGGGCTTGCTGGCGGCGCTGGCCGTGGGCGACCAGAACGCCATTGCCGCCGATGACTGGACGCTGTTCCGCATCACGGGTGTGGCCCACCTGATGAGCATTTCAGGGTTGCACATCACGGGTTTTGCCTGGCTGGCCACGGCGCTTCTGGGGTGGGGGTGGCGGCGCGCAGGTCGGCATTGGCCTGCGCTCTTGCTGCGCTGGCCGGCGCCCGGCGTGGCCAACTGGGGTGGGCTGCTGCTGGCGGTGGTGTATGCCGGCCTGGCCGGTTGGGGCGTGCCCGCCCAGCGCACGGTGTGCATGCTCGCGGTGGCCGTGGCCTTGCGTGCCTCGGCGCGGCAATGGCCCTGGCCGGTGGCCTGGTTGGCGGTCTTGGGCGTGGTGGTGGTGCTCGATCCGTGGGCCATGCTGCAGGCGGGCTTTTGGTTGAGCTTCGTGGCCGTGGCCTTGCTGATGCTGAGCCCGCAGCCGGCCATGGTTCAAGGGGTGGCGCTCTGGCGCCGCGCCCCGGCGGCGCTTGGGCGCATGGTGGCCGAGCAGTCGCGCCTCACCCTGGCCCTCGCCCCGTTGACGCTGCTGCTGTTTGGCCAAGCATCGGTGGTGGGCTTGCTGGCCAATTTGCTGGCCATTCCCTGGGTGACGCTGGTGCTCACGCCCTTGAGCCTGCTGGGTGCCGTGTTGCCCTGGGCCTGGGACGCCGCTGCCTGGGCTGCCGGGGTGCTGCTCGCCGCGCTGTCTCCCCTGGCCCAATGGCCGATGGCGCAGCTGGTTCGGCCGGTGGTGCCTTGGCCGATGGGGGCGATGGCCGTGTTCGGGGCTGCGCTGGCGGTGATGCGCTGGCCCATGTCGTGGCGCGTGGCGGGTGTCTTGCTGGCACTGCCGGCCCTGCTGTGGTCGCCGCCCCGCCCTGCGCCCGGGCAGTTCGAGGTGCTGGCCCTTGACGTGGGGCAGGGCAGTGCGGTGCTGGTGCGAACGGCGGGGCACAGCCTGCTGTACGACACAGGCCCGCGCTGGGGCCCCACCAGCAATGCGGGTGAGCGCGTGGTGGTGCCGGCGCTGCAGGCCAGGGGTGAGGTGCCGGACATGGTGGTGGTGAGCCACCGCGACAGCGACCACGCGGGTGGCTCGGCCGCCGTGGCCGCCGCCTGGCCGCAAGCGCGGTGGTGGTCGTCGTTTGACGAGGACCCGGCCCGCCGCTGTGTGGCCGGGCAGCGATGGCAATGGGATGGGGTGAGTTTTGAGGTGCTGCACCCCTACGCGCAAGACCACGCGCAAGCCCGCCTGTCCACCAACGCCATGTCATGCGTGCTTCGCGTCAGCGCAGGCGAGCGGGCGGCGTGGTTGTCGGGTGACCTCGACGCCGACCGCGAGGTGCGGCTGGCGCTGGCCCGTCCTGACTTGCGGGCCGACCTGCTCGTGGCGCCACACCACGGCAGCCGCACTTCATCGCACCCGGCCTTGCTCAATGTGCTGCAACCTTCGCTGACCATCGTGCAATCGGGCCACCTCAACCGCTTCGGGCACCCGGCGCCGGTGGTGCTGCAGCGCTACAGCGAACGCGGCATTCGCTGGGTGAACACGCCCGATTGCGGCGCCGCCCGCTGGCGCAGCGATCGCCCCGAGGTCATCGACTGCGACCGCTTGCGCCTTCGACGCTACTGGAACGCCCCTGGTCGGGGCTTGGTGGGTAGGGGTGGCCCGGCTCTTGCTATGCTGGAAGCAGGAGAACCCAGCCCATGAGCCGACCGATGTTTGACGAAATGAACGCCTCGCCCACCGAGGTGCGGGCCCACTACGAGAACTACGCCCGCTGGCTTGCCCAGCAACCGCCCGAGCTGATGGCGGCCAAGCGAGAAGAGGCCGAAATGATTTTCCGCCGCGTGGGCATCACCTTCGCGGTGTACGGCGACAAAGACGAAGACGGCGCGGGTACCGAGCGCCTGATTCCCTTTGACCTGATCCCCCGCATCATTCCGGCCCATGAGTGGCACAGCATGGAAGAGGGCCTGGTGCAGCGGGTGAGCGCGCTCAACCGCTTCGTTTACGACGTCTACCACGATCAGGAAATCATCAAGGCCGGCATCATCCCGGCCGACCAAATCTTCCAGAACGCGCAGTTCCGCCCCGAGATGATGGGCGTGGACGTGCCGAACCAGATTTATTCGCACATCGCCGGCATCGACATCGTGCGCGCCCCCAACGCCCAGGGCCAGGGCGAGTACTACGTGCTCGAAGACAACCTGCGCGTGCCCAGTGGCGTGAGCTACATGCTCGAAGACCGCAAGATGATGATGCGGCTCTTCCCCGACCTGTTCGAGACCAACCGCGTGGCGCCCGTGGCGCATTACCCCGACCTGCTGCTGGAGACCCTGCGCGCCGTCAGCCCCGCCACCACGGCCGAGCCCACGGTGGTGGTGCTCACGCCCGGCATGTACAACAGCGCCTACTTCGAGCACGCCTTCCTGGCGCAGCAAATGGGCGTGGAACTCGTTGAGGGGCAAGACCTGTTCGTCAAGGACAACTTCGTCTACATGCGCACCACGCGCGGGCCGAAGCGGGTGGACGTGATCTACCGCCGCGTGGACGATGACTTCCTCGATCCGCTGGTGTTCCGGCCCACCTCCACCCTGGGCTGCGCGGGCTTGCTGGGCGTGTACCGCAGCGGCAACGTGGCCATCTGCAACGCGGTGGGCACCGGGGTGGCCGACGACAAGTCGATCTACCCCTACGTGCCCAAGATGATCGAGTTCTACCTGGGCCAGAAGCCCATCCTCAACAACGTGCCCACTTTCATGGGGCGCGATCCGGAAGACCTCAAGTACATCCTGGCGCATCTGCCCGAACTGGTGGTGAAAGAGGTGCACGGCGCCGGTGGCTACGGAATGCTGGTCGGCCCGGCGTCCACCCAGGCCGAGATCGAGGCCTTCCGCCACGCCGTGCTGGCCAACCCCTCGGGTTACATCGCCCAGCCCACCTTGTCGCTCTCCACCTGCCCTACCTATGTGGAAAGCGGCATCGCGCCACGCCACATCGACCTGCGCCCCTTCGTGCTCTCGGGCAAAGAGGTGCAGATGGTGCCCGGTGGCCTCACGCGCGTGGCCCTCAAGGAGGGCTCGTTGGTGGTGAATTCGTCGCAAGGCGGCGGCACCAAAGACACCTGGATTCTGGAAGCCTGAATCCCCACACATGGCCCTTTGACTGGCTCAGGGCAAACGGAAACCGGAGTGCACCCATGCTTTCACGTACCGCAGATCACCTTTTCTGGATGTCCCGCTACACCGAGCGGGCCGAGAACACCGCCCGCATGCTGGATGTGAACTACCAGACCTCGCTGCTGCCGCAATCGGCCGCCGTGGCGCAGGTGGGGTGGGAAGGGCTGTTGTCGATCAGCGAGCTGCTGCCCGCCTACACCGCCAAATACGGGCAGGCCATCACGCCGCGCAACGTCATGGATTTCATGGTGCGCGACGAGTCCAACCCGTCCAGCATCGTGGCCTGCCTGCGCGCCGCCCGCGAGAACGCCCGTGCGGTGCGCGGTGCGCTCACCACCGAGGTGTGGGAAACGCAGAACGCCACCTGGCTCAAGCTGGCCAGCTACCTCAAGACGCAAGATTTCGAGCGTGACCCCGGTGCCTTCTTCGAGTGGGTCAAGCACCGCTCGCACCTCTCTCGTGGCGTGGCCATCGGCACCATGCTGCAGGACGAGGCGTTTCACTTCTACCGCATGGGCACCTTCCTGGAGCGGGCCGACAACACCGCCCGACTGCTGGACGTGAAGTTCCACGCTGTGCAGAGCGACTTCTTCGGCGCCGCCAGCGAGCTTGACCAAGAGTACGACTTCTACCACTGGAGCGCGATCCTGCGCTCGGTCTCGGGCTTCGAGGTGTACCGCAAGGTCTACCGCGACGTGATCTCGCCCGAGAGAGTGGCTGAACTGCTAATCTTGCGCGCCGACATGCCGCGAAGCTTGGCGGCCAGCCTCAACGAGGTGGTGAACAACCTCAACGTTGTGGCCAACGACCTTAGTGATGAAACCCTGCGTCGCGCCGGCAAGCTGCAAGCCGAGCTGCGCTTCGGTCGCATCGACGAGATTCTCTCCACCGGCCTGCACGCCTACCTCACCCAATTTCTTGACCGAGTGAACGAACTTGGCGGTCGCATCAGCCAGGATTTTCTGGTGCCAACGCATTGATGGCCTCACACTTCAAGGGCGATGGCCGATAGGTGACCGCTCTGTCGCGGTAAACCGAGAGGTTCTTTCCAGTCCTTGCCCGATCGCCCCGAACCTCGCATGCTTTCCATTCGTCACACGACCCGTTATGGCTACACCGAGCCACTGCTCTACTCGGTGCAGGTCCTGCATCTCTGGCCCAGTAGCGGTCCATGCCAGCGCGTGGTCGACTGGGCCATTCGGGTGCCGGGCCGCTTGATCGAGTTGCCCGCCACCCAGGGAAATCGAGAGCACAGCTTCAGCCTTAGCGTTCGTGCGCCCGATGGGTTGACACAGATGTCGGTGATGGCCCAGGGCCGGGTGGAGCCCACCGGCGTGGCCGAGTTCGACGACGCCGGGGGGCTGCCGCCAGCTTTCTACCGCCGTTCATCAGCCCTGGCCGAACCCCATCCCCGCATGAGTGCCTGGGCTCGGGAAAGCCTGGGCGCCAAGGCTCAGGCGCCCACCGTGCCGAACGTCCTGGCCCTGGCAGAGGCCGTGGCCCAGCGAGTGCGCTACCGTCCCGGCAACACCGGGGTGGAGACCACTGCCCTGGAGGCTTTCGACTGGGGGCTGGGTGTTTGCCAGGACCAGGCTCATGTGATGACTGCTCTGTGTCGCGGACTGGGGTGGCCAGCGCGTTACGTCAGTGGCTATTTTTTCGCCCAGAACGAGCCTGAACTGGCCAGCCACGCCTGGGTGGATGTGTGTGTGGACGAGGGGCGTTCGCGGTGGCTCAGCGTGGACGTGACCCATGCCTGCCCCACCGACCGGCGACACGTGCGCTTGGCCGCAGCGACCGACTACGCTGCCTGCTTGCCCATCAAGGGCATGCGCAGAGGCGGGGGCCAAGAGACGATGGACGTGAGAGTGCAGATCGACCCAGTCCCCATTGCCTAGTGACGCCGCGGGGGGCCGTGCCTGAGCGGCATCGCGGATGTCTTGGTGGTCACGCAGTGAGTTGTCGGGCCCTTCGGTCCGCTGATTCTCCTGCGTCGCCATGGAAGACAAGACCGTTCCCCTGCTTCATCTGACCGATATTGCCAATGCGCGTGCGCTGGCTCGCCGTCGGTTATCGCTGCTCGATCTCAACCTTCGCCAGTTGGCCATGGTGTTGCTGAGCCCCGAAGAGTTCGCCGAGTGGTCTGGTGCAACCGTTGAGCCAAGTGAACCTTCGCCTCTTCGAAGCGCTGATGTGGCACGCGGTTTTGCATCACCTCGCCATCGAGAGCGTCGCTACACCCATTTGCAGCTGGGCAGTCGAAGTGCGTCCATGGCAGACAGGTTGTCGATACCATGCAAGGTCCCGCACTTTCTCGGGCATGAGATTCTTGCACTGGGCCTTGATGGCTTGTCGACAACGTCACAGCGGTCACGCAGCAGCAGGATCATTCAGCGCCTGTCGACGTTCAGCCCCCGAGGCAAGGACAAAGTCTCCAGTGGCGCCACCGACTCGGCCTGCCGTGTGGCAGTTGTCAGGGCCCTGCGAGGATTGCTTCAACTGCGTCAGCAATGGGATCGGATTGTGGGTATCCGATCGCCAATCAGTCTTGACGCCCTTGCAGACCAAGTGGCTCAAATGCAGGCTGGCGTTCTGGCAGTAGGGGCCTCTCTGGAGTGCTTCTCGCCTGCATCGCGCGAGGCGCAGGATTTGCGCGAAAGACTGCTTCAGTTGGTGGCGTGGGACTCCGACCTCTACGCCATGGTCATGCCCTGGGTGAATCGGCAGCGGCTTGGCGCAATCCAGGTGCACGCGGTTGATATGGCCAATCTCTTGCGAAGCCCACTGGACGATGCCGATGTCTTGCTCGCGGCTCAGTACGGGCTGGACGCCGATGAAGCCGTGGCGTTTCGAAATGCCCAATGGGCACTGTCAGCCTCACGCCTGCCGGGGCGACTCAATGACCGTTACCTGCATGAGCATCCCGATGGTCCCTGGTCTAAGGGCGGCATGACCAGCGTCTTCCGCCTCGTTTACCAGGGCGACCCCGAGTTGCTGGTAATGGTGTGGAAACCTGAAGACCCTACGGCAGGTTCTGTGGCATCTGATTTGATTGGGATTACCTGCAATGATGCTCGGGGCGGGACTCCATCACACTGCGCAGGACGCAGCGTGGCTACCTACCAAGTATCCAAGCGCCTCGGCCTTGGCCTGGTGCCCAAGACAGAATGGGCCGTGCACAAGGGGCGATTGGGCACTGCCATGGCCATGGCAGATGGCAGAGCGCCCAGCAGCAAAGGGCCTCTGAACTTGCCGCTTAATACCCAGACGGCGGTGGCGCTCAAGGCGTGCGATGGTGCCTTGTTAAGACTCAGCCGACAGTTTCGATTCTGTTCAGTTGAGTGGAGTGACCAGCTGGATGACTGCCTGGTCTTTGATCAATACCTGCTCGACTGTGTGTACGACCCTGACGGGCGCTGCGTGGTTGACCGACAAGGCGATCGCCTGCGAACAAAACGCCGTGAGACCGTGTGGGTGTGTCAAGACTTTGACTCGCCCTCGTTGCGCCGCCAGATGATTCGGCTGCAATGGCTTGATCACCTCACGGGGCAGGTCGACCGAAACCCGATGAACTACTTGGTGGCCTGGGCTGACGATGGTCGCGCACAGGTCAGCGCCATCGATAACGATTTGTCCTTTCCCGCTGTGCCAGAAGTGCCTCCACCTTCAGGCACCAACATGATCTGGTTACCCTACATGCCGCCGTTGGTGGACAGCGAGATGGCCGAGGCCATAGCGGGTTTGAGCGATGCCGATTGGCAACAATGCTTGCACGGATTGGTGATGCCCAATGAATTTCAGTTCGCTTGCGCGCGCCTGGCTGCGGTCAAGGCCAAGATTCGTGACCTGGAAGCAGCGGGTAAGGTGATCGGCTCCACCGATCAGGATTGGGCTCGTTCCGATGTGGCCTACTGGCTGGGTTTGGCTGACATTGCGCAGGACATACACGCTGCCCGGAATGACGAGCAGCTGGGTGAGTTGTGGCTTCAGGCCTGTTGCCATTCTTACCTGAGACGCGACGCGACCAAACAGGCCATGGTGCTGGCGGCGCGTGATCCCATTGCGTATTTCGACCCAGCCGCCATTCAATCTTTTATTTGCAACGAGCTGCTCACTGGCTGAGGCGCGCCCGCACCGCCTCGTCCAGCTCGATCACCGCCATGGCGGCGTAGTAGCTGCTCCAGTTGTAGCGGGTCACCTCATAGAAGTTTTCGGTGCCCGCCACATAAGAGGGCGGGGCGCTACCGTTCTGCAGTTCCACCAGCGCCAGCGGACCGGCATGTTCGGCCGCTGCGCCCTCCAGTCCGGCACCCAGGGCCTGCATGCGGGCGGCGCTGAAGGTGGTGCAGGCCACGCGCGAGCGCATGCTCGACACCGGGCTGGCCTTGTTCCTGAGCCGGCTGCACTGGCACTGCCATTTCATCCAGAAGCTGGAGACCGAGCCCGCCATCGAGTACTGGAACATGCACCGGGGGTAAGACGGCCTGCGTGAGGCCGAGTACAACCCGGCCCGCCTGCAGGCACTGATGGAGGGGCGCACCGGCTGGCCCATGGTGGATGCCTGCGTGGCCATGCTGCGCGAGACCGGCTGGCTGAATTTCCGCATGCGCTCCATGCTGGTGTCGGTGGCGGCGTATCCGCTGTGGCTGCACTGGCGCCCGGTGGGCGAATGGCTGGCGCGCGAGTTCCTGGATTGCGAGCCCGGCATCCACTGGAGCCAGATGCAGATGCAGAGCGGCACCACCGGCACCACCGGCATCAACACCACCCTGGTCTACAACCCCGTCAAGCAGGCGCAGGACCAAGTCCCCCATGGCCGGTTCGTGCGTCACTGGCTGCCGGCGCTGCAGCAGGTGCCCGACACCTGGCTGTTCCAGCCCTGGCTGATGCCGCCCGACCTTCAGCAGCGCATGGGGCTGCGGCCGGGGGTGGATCTGGTCGATCCGGTGGTCGATCTGGACACCGCCACCTGGCTGGCCAAGGACCGGGTGAATGCCCTGCGGGCCCGGCGTGAGGTGCAGGCCGTGCAGGCCGACATCCTGCGCCGCCACGGATTTAGACAGCGCCGCACCGAACAGGTGGCCGGACCGCGCCAGCGCCGCGTTGCCGAAGTGGCGTCACAGCAGATTGGCTTCGACTTCTGAGCCGCCTCCGCCGGCGGCCCATCCAATCACTTCATCCCGCGCATCCAGGCAAGGGCTTCCGGCGCTGCGGTGACGAAGGTGGCGCGGTGATCGGCACCGGGAACTCGGCGGGTTTCCACCCGGTTTCCGGTGGTGTTCGGCTGGCCGATGAGGATGTTCTGGTAGGTGCTGGCCAATGTGGCGATCGGTTCCTTGAGCACTTCGTCCCGGGAGCCGTAGAACATCTTCAGGGGCGTCCTGAAGAGCTGCCGGTAGGTTTCGTTGCGACGCAACAGTTCGCCGTACGCCGAACCTGCGAAATGAGCGGGATCCCGGTACTCCGGCCTGAAATAGCCGATGAGGGGCAGGGGGCCGAATCGCTGGAACATTGCGAGCAGGTCGGCTTCCGAGCCATAACGGCGGTGGTAGATGCTTTCCAGGGCCGCGTAATGGTCGGGGTGGATGACCGATCGGGCCAGACCGGGCCGCGCGTAGTAGTGCTCGTAAGAGAACACCGTCAATGCCACGATGGTGTTGAGCCACACCGCATCGATCCCCTGGCGGGGGTAGTACATCAGGCCATTCAAGGCGGCGAACGGGTCACTGGGAGCCGATGCGGTGAAGGCCGCGTCGACCTTCACTCCTGCGGATTCGAGTTTCTGCAGAAAGCCGGTGGTGTTGAGGCCACCCAGCGACCAGCCACCCAGGAACAGCCGGGAGGTGGCGATGTCCTTCTGCCGCAGAAACGTCTGCACGTCCAGGTACAGGTCGTAGTTGACCTGCTGGGTCGCCTGCTTCACGAAGTAGGCCTCGGGTTCCTGTGCGTGACCACCCATGCCGAGATAGTCGGCTGCCATCACCGCAAACCCGTTGCCCGCAAACAGGGCCACCATGTAGCGGGTTTCGTAGGCGGCGTCGTAGTGGGGCAACCCGCTCGGGTTCTCCCGTCTGAACGCGAACGAGGGCACCTCGTACTTGCCAAACACCGTGCCGTGCTGGTACGAGATCAGCGGCAGCGAGCCGTTGCTGCGGCCCTTGGGCAAGGCCAGCAGACCCGTCACCCGGACTGTCCGGTGGCCCTGCTCCGGAACGCTCGAGTCGTACTCGACTGTGTAGATGTCCACGTCCTGGGTCGCCGTCGAAGGCGTGGGCACGGCGTAGGGCGGCTGGGCACCGGTGTGCTTCATGAACGCCGCGCGTTCTTCGGTGAGCACCAGGTTCAGTTCATGAGCGGGAACGGTCTTGAGGAAGGTGAAGACCGCATTCGCCGCATGGGCGCCGGGGATCATGAGGGCCAGCAGGAGGCTGAAGAAAACACGCATGGGAATGGCTTTCAGGGGGTGATCCCGATGTCGCACCCAGGGGGGCACCCATGGCATCGGGCGATGGCGCTGTCGGTTGTGACCGGTCAGAAGCCTCATTTTTTATCACTTTATCTTGTAATCACAAATTAAACTGTCATTCGATACTTTTTGGATGACATCAATGAAAACCAAGCTTTTCTTCACCGCCCTGGCACTTCAGGGCTGCCTTCTGCCGTCTGCACACGCAGCCGATGGGCATGGGCACGTGTCCATCGCCGTCGTGAAGGCTCAGAACGACGCACTCGAGAAGAACACCGACGGCAAGGGTTTCGGGCCGCAGTCACCTCGTGACCTGGCACAGAAGAGCGGCCAGAACATGCGCGCGTTTTCCCCTGCACCCCGTTATCAGCAGATGAACCTGTGCAACATCCACATGCACAAGAACGCAGAGCACAAGGGCGGCGAGTTCACGCTGTATGCAGGGACTGGCGACGGCCATGGTTTCGAGTCGGGTTACAAGTACGCCGGCCAGCTCAGCCACGGCGAATCCAGGCCGCTCGGGACAGGCGTCTGCAAGGGCGACCATGGTGCTCTGCAGGTCGGCGACACCATCGAAGTCCACTATGTGCACAGCACCGCACAGGTCAAACCCGGCCCCACCCTGGCCGCCTGCCTCAGCGAGTCGGACATGAACCCGCAACTTCGTGTCGAGGCCCAGGTGTTCGTGCTGGTCAACAACAGCCAGGCCGCCGATTTCCTTCGCTTGATGGCCGTGGGTGAACGCAGCGGTTACCAGCAGGCGTTGAACATTCCGCGTACGACAGGCACCCCGATTCAGTACGCCGGCTCCACCACCGGGCCGTCTTACAACGAAAAAGGCTCTCCCCTGCAGGTCACCTGGAGCGTGCGACCCAAGGTCATGAAGGTCAATGCCACCACCGTGGACCAGTGGTGCAAGGACAACCCGTTTCGGGAGAACCACGCCCACGGCGTGCGCAACCTGGTCCGCAGCGAGAAGCTGCTGTCGCCGATGCACTGACACCGGGCCGGTGAGGGCCGGCCGGCTCGGCCGGTGATCGGCGCGGCGACGCCTCAGCGCGCAGCGTTGCCGGCCGTCGCCATCCGCGACCGCACCGCTTCGCCCAGCTCGATCACCGCCATGGCGTAGTAGCTGCTCCAGTTGTAGCGGGTCACGACATAGAAGTTTTCGGTGCCCGCCACGTAAGAGGGCGGGGCGCTGCCGTTCTGCAGTTCCACCAGCGCGAGCTGGCCAGGGTGGCGGCGCCCGGCCTCGTCCAGCGCCGCGCCCAGGGCCTCGAAGCGGGCCGGGGCGAAGCTGGGCAGGATGTCGGGCGCCAGCAGGGTGTCCAGGTTCTCGCGCGAGGCCTCCACCCGCACCGGGTAATGCGTGGGCATGCCCGGCTGCCAGCCAAAGGTCTTGAAGTAGTTGGCCACCGAGCCAATCACGTCGGCTGGGCTGTCGAACAAATCGACCTTGCCGTCGGCGTCGAAGTCGATGGCGTACTTCGCCCAGCTGCTGGGCATGAACTGCGGCCAGCCCATGGCCCCGGCGTAGCTGCCCAGCAGCGCCAGCGGGTCTTGGCCTGTGCGGTGCGTCAGGCTCAGGAACTGCTCCAGCTCGCTGCGAAAGAACTCGCTGCGGGCCGCCGCGCGCGGGTGGCTGGGCGGGAAATCGAAGGCCAGCGTGGTCAGCGCGTCGATCACGCGGAAGTTGCCCGTGTGGCGGCCGTACAAGGTCTCCACGCCAATCACGCCCACGATCAGGCTGGCCGGCACACCGAACTGCGCCTCGGCGCGGGCGAGGGTGTCGCGGTTGGCTTCCCAGAAGCGCTGGCCGGCCGCCAGGCGAATGGGCTCGATGAAGCGCGCGCGATAAGCGGCCCAGTTCTTGGGTTGGGTGCTGGGGGGTGGCGTGGACAGGCGCACGATGGCCGGCACCCGCTCGGCCGCGCCGATCTGGGCGCGCACCCAGGCCGGGTCAAGGTCGCGGCGGGCGGCCAGGTCGGCGGCGAAGGCCATGGCCGCCTCGCTTTGCGCGTAGCGGAAGTTGGGGGCCTCGGCCGGTCGGGTGCTGCCCGGGCGGCGCTTGGCGGGCAGGTCGGCGGCCTGGGCCACGGCGCCGCACAGGGTGGCGGCCAGGGCGATGCCCAGGGACAGGTTCAGAAGAGGGCGGCGAATCATGGCGATGGGCGCTTGGGCCAGTGCAGTTGCTTGAACGCGGCGCGCAGGCGCCGCAGGTCAGCGGAGGGTTCTTTGGCGTAGCGCTGGGCTTCCAGGTCCAGCAGCCACAAGGCGATGTCTTTTGCCTGGTCGGTGCACTGCTGCTGCACGGCGGTGGCCAGGGCGCGTGGGGTGGCGCGCGCGGGCAGGGCGAACCCGGCGCGGTGCAGGCGCAGCCGCGCCTGGTCCAGCAGGCGCAGCCAGGGGTCTTGCCGCTGGCGTTCCCACAGGTTCCACAAGGCACCCAGTCCGCTGGCCAGCACCACCAGGCCGATGAGGGTGTAAGCCAGGTCGGCCCAGTCGGGTTCGTCAAAGCCCAGCGCGCGCAGCAGGTTGAGTTGCTCTCCTTGGGTGTAGTTCAGCACCCATTGGTTCCAGCGGTTGTTGATGGCTTCCCAGGTGGCGCGCAACTGGGCCACCAGCGTGGGGTTCAGCGTTCGAATGGCGCCGGCCACCGCCCCCTCGGGGGCGCTCAGCCGCTGCAGCGAGCCGATGCGCCCCGGGGCCACCGCGCCAGTGGGGTCCACGCGCACCCAGCCCTGGCCTTGCAGCCACACCTCGGCCCAGGCGTGGGCATCGCGCTGGCGCACCGTCCAGTAGCCGTCCACGCCGTTCATCTCGCCACCCTGGTAGCCGGTGACGATGCGCGCCGGGATGTCCATGGCGCGCATCAGCACCACGAAGGCGCTGGCAATGTGCTCGCAGAAGCCCTCGCGCCGGTCGAACCAGAACTCGTCGGCGGTGTGCTGGCCGTACACCCCGGGCTCCAGCGTGTAGCGGTAACCGCCCGCGCGCAGCCGGTCCAGCGCGGCCTGCACCAGGGCGGGCGCCGCATCAGGCCCCGCGCCGTGCTCGCGGCGCAGCGTCACGGCCAGTTCGTGGGTGCGGGGGTTGAAGCCGCCGGGCAGTTGCAGGTAGTCCTGCAGGCCCAGCACCGGCCGATCGGGGCCGTGGCGGAAATCGAGGTAGCTCTCGGCCCGGTAGCGCACCAGCGAGCCGATGGCGCGGCGCGTGACCCATTGCAGTTCAGGCGTCATGCGGGCCTGGGTGCCGGGCACCTCGGGCGCGGCCACGGCAGCGTCCAGCAGCAGCACCCAGGGCTTGTCGTTGGGCTCCAGCGTCACCTCGTAGCGCACCGGTTCGCCGCTCACGCGCAGGTCGGGGCTCAATCCGAGTGAGCGGGGAAAGTCGGAATTCAGTGGCTTCCACTCCACGCCGTTGAAGTCGCTGAGCACGGGGCCACGGAAGTAAAGGCGGTTGGCGGGCGGTGGCGGGCCCTCAAAGCGCACCCGCATGGCGATGCGGTCGTCCAGCACCAGTTGGGCGATCTGGCCCACCCGCATCTCGTTGGACAGGCCGCTGCGCCCGCTGTTCTCATCGGCCGGCAGTCCCCACAGCGGCGCCATGCGGGGAAAGAGCAGGAACAGCGCCAGCATGATGGGCGCGCCCAACAGCGCCATGCCGCCGGCCACGCGGGCGGCTTGCCACAGCGACGGCCGCCCCACCGGCATGTGCGCGTTCACCAGCGCGGTGAGCAGGCCCATGAGCGCTACCAGAATGCCGGCGGCCGTGAGCAGCGACTGCGAGTAGAAAAAATGCGTGAGCAGCGTGAAGAAGCCCAGGAAGAACACCACGAAGGCGTCGCGCCGCGCGCGCAGCTCCAGCGTCTTGAGCGCCAGCAGCACCACGATCAGCGTCACGCCAGCGTCGCGTCCCACCAAGGTGCGGTGGGTGAGCGCGGTGGCGGCGATGGCCAGCAGCAGCAGGCCCACGCGCCAGACCCAACCCGGCAAAGGGGCACCACGCAGCGTGAGCACGGTGCGCCAGGCCAGCACCCCAGCCGCCATCAGCGAGCACCACAGCGGGATGTGCCCGGTTTGCAGCAGCACGATCCAGCCGATGACCGCCAGCAGGAAGAGCGTGTCGCGGGCCTCGCGCGGCAGGCGCGCGGCAGCAGCCAATGGGGATGCCAGGCTCAGCACAGCGCCAGTGCCTCCAGGCAGCGGGCCTTGTGCACGGGGCCCTGGTCGGGGGCGATGTCCCGCCCGGGCAGGCGCAGGCCATACACCAGGTCAAGCCGGTCGGCCACCAGCACCCAGGCCGTCAGGCGCGACAGCCGCGCTTCCAGCCCGGTGTGGCCGCAGGCGGCGTGGTCGAGCCACAGGGTTTGGCGCTGGGCGACCGAGGCGTCGCGGCTGACCAGTTCGTCGCGCCCGCTGGCAAAGGCCTGCGCCGCCTTCTTCCAGACCACGGCTTTCATCGGGTCGCCACGCCGGTACGCGCGCACCCCCTCGAATTCGCCCACCGCCTGGGTGCGCAACGGGCCGCTCTCGCCGGCCTGGGCCTCGCCCACGGGCAAGGGCGGCGGCGTGTCTTCGGGGGTCGGGTAGACCAGCACGGTGCTGGCGGTGCGCCACACCGTCCACACCCGGAAGGTGCCCAGCGGAAACAGGGTCTGGGCGATGAGCGCCGGCAAAGCGTGGCGCCCGCGGCCGGGTGCGCCCCAGGTGACCTGCAGCGCGGCCTCGCCCTGGGCGGGCACGTCCACCCAGGCCAGTGCCGGGGGGTGGCCGTGGGCGGGTCGCACCGCCAGGCCAATGCCATGGCGCGCGGTGCGCCGGGTGTTTGTCAGGCGCAGGTCAAGGCGCACCGCTTGGCCCGCGTGCACCGGCTCGGGCGGGTCCAGGTGCAGGCTCAGGCCGCGCAGGTTCCCGTGGCACACGTGCATGCCCACGACCGCACAGCCCGCCAGCAGAAAAGTGAGCAGGTAGCCCAGGTTGAGCTGGTAGTTGATGCTGGCCACCAGCAGCACCACCAGGGTGAGCGCCAGCATCCAGCCCGCGCGGGTGGGCAGGATGTAGACGTTGCGGTGCGTGAGCTGCACCGTGTCGCTGGCGGGCACGCGGTTCAGGAACCAGCGGTTCGCCCGATCGCGAAGGGGCGCCAGCAGGCCGCGGCGCCTCGGGGGTGCCGCGCGCCGCTCAGGGTAAACGGCGGTGTTCATCCTCAGGGCAGGGGCACCGCGTCCAGCATGGCGCGCACCTGCTCCATCGACCCGCGCCCGGCATCGCGCACAGGGATCAGGCGGTGCGCGGTGGTCTGGGGCAGGATGGCCGCGATGTCGTCTGGCGCCACGTAGTCGCGCCCGCTCAGGAAGGCCTGCGCCTTGGCCGCGCGAACCACCGCCAGCGCCGCCCGGGGCGACAGCCCCTGCACGAACCAGCGCCCGCTGCGGGTGGCGGCGATCAGGTCTTGCAGGTACTCCAGCACCGGTTCGGCCGTGTGCACCTGGGCCACCTGGGCTTGCAGGCGCGCGAGATCGGCTGGCGACAGTGCCGCGGGCAGCCGATCGAGCATGTCGCGCCGGTCTTGGCCGCGCAGCAGCTCGCGTTCGGCGGCGCGGTCGGGGTAGCCCAGCGACAGGCGCATGTGGAACCGGTCAAGCTGCGACTCGGGCAGGGCATAGGTGCCGAGCTGGTCGTGCGGGTTCTGCGTGGCGATCACGAAAAAGGGCTGCGGCAGGTCGCGCGTCTGGCCCTCCACCGTCACCTGCTTTTCCTCCATGGCCTCCAGCAGCGCGCTTTGCGTCTTGGGGCTGGCGCGGTTGATCTCGTCGGCCAGCAGCACCTGGGCGAACACGGGGCCCGGGTGGAACACAAAACCTTCGCGCCCGCGCTCGTAAATCGACACCCCGATCAGGTCACTGGGCATCAGGTCGGCCGTGAATTGCACGCGAGCGAATTGCAGGCCAAAGGATTGCGCCAACGCATGGGCCAGCGTGGTCTTGCCCACGCCCGGCACGTCCTCGATCAGCAGGTGCCCACCCGCCAGCAGACAGGCCACGCAATCGGCCACCTGCTGTGATTTCCCCACGATCACCGTGTTAAGCTGGCTCAGCAGCTGCTGAAGTTTCGAGTCGGCTTGCATGCCGCGAACCATACCGTAGTTTTGTGATGAGCCAGGCCACCGGATATTTCACCCACAAGGACTGTTGGAGACACGAGATGGGGGCGGGGCATCCCGAATGCCCGCAGCGTCTTGACGCCATCGAAGACCGTCTCCTGATCACCGGCCTTGACCAGGCCATCGAGCGCCGCGAGGCCACGCCAGCCGCCCTGGCCGACCTCGAACTTGCCCACTCGCGCATGCACCTCGCGGCCCTGCGCGGCCTGAGCGACAACCTGCGCGACGACGTGGCCGCCGGGGGCCCCGCGCACGCGCAGATCGACCCCGACACATCCATCAACGTGCACAGCTGGGACGCCATCCTGATGGCCGCCGGCGCGGCCATCGACGCCACCGACGCCGTGATGGCCGGCGAGATGGTCAATGCCTTCTGCGCCGTGCGCCCCCCAGGCCACCACGCGGGCCGCGAGAAGGCCATGGGCTTTTGTTTTGTCAACAACGTGGCCGTGGCCGCCAAGTACGCGCTGGAGCGCCACGGTCTCAAGCGAGTGGCCATCGTTGACTTCGACGTGCACCACGGCAACGGCACCGAAGACATCGTGGCCGGTGACGAGCGCATATTGATGTGCAGCTTTTACCAGCACCCCTTCTTTCCTGAGGGCGACCACCGCCAGGCGCCCAACCTGGTGAACCTGCCCGTGCCTGCTTACACCAAGGGCATGGACATCCGCGAACTCATCGACATGATGTGGCTGCCCCGCCTGGACGCCCACCGCCCCGAGATGCTCTTCATCAGCGCGGGTTTCGATGCGCACCGCGAAGACGACATGGGCCAACTCGCGCTCAATGAAAACGACTTCGCGTGGATCACCCTGCGCATGAAAGAAGTGGCCCAGCGCCACGCCAAAGGCCGCATCGTCAGTTGCCTGGAGGGCGGCTATTCCCTGAGTGCCCTGGCCCGCAGCGTGGAAGCCCACCTGCGCGTGCTGGCCGATGTTTGAGGTGACCATGACCGATGCCCTGCTGCTGCACCGCCGCGACGCGCGTGGCGTGCACACCCTCACCCTGAACCACCCCAAGGCCTTCAACGTGCTGTCCGAGGCCATGCTGGCCGCGCTGAAGCAAGCCCTGGCCGAGGTGGCCGCCGACCCGCAAGCCCGCGTGGTGGTGATCGCCGCCGAAGGCCGTGCGTTCTGCGCCGGCCACGACCTCAAGGAAATGAAGGCCCGGCCTGAGCAGGCCTATTACCAAGACCTGTTCTTGCGCTGCTCGCGCCTCATGCTGTCGATCCGCGCGCTGGACGTGCCGGTGATCGCCCGCGTGCAAGGCCTGGCCACCGCGGCCGGCTGCCAGTTGGTGGCCCAGTGCGACCTGGCCGTGGCGGCCGACACTGCCACCTTCGGCGTGAACGGCATTGACGTGGGCCTGTTCTGCGCCACGCCCAGCGTGGCCTTGTCGCGCAACCTGTTGCCCAAGCCCGCGTTGGAGATGCTGCTCACCGGCGACTTCATCAGCGCCGACGAGGCCCGCCAGCGCGGCCTGGTGAACCGCGTGGTGCCAATCGACGGGCTTGACGCCGAGGTCGAGCGCCTGGTCGGGCGCCTGCTGGCCAAGCCCCGCGAGGCCATCGCCGTGGGCAAGCAGCTCTTCTATCGCCAGTTGGAAACCGGCATCGAGTCGGCCTACCAGCTCGCGGGCCAAACCATGGCCTGCAACATGGCCCACCCCGTGGCCCAGGAAGGCGTGCAGGCCTTCATTGACAAGCGCGCGCCGTCCTGGCGCACCTGATCTCCCTTCGTTTTCCGTTTCATGTCCGCTGCCCCGAAGCCCATCGACGACATCGGCCTGTGGTTCCAGGCCTTTTTGCAACCCACCGTGCTCATTGAACTGGGCGTGCTGCTGCTGGCCGGTTTCCTGGCCTGGGGCATTGCCACCCTGGCCCGGCGCTCGCTCTCGCTGCAAGACAACCACGGCAGCGTGTTCTTCGGGCGCCGCGTGATCGATGGTGCGCTCTTTCCGATCCTGTTGCTGTGCCTGGCCTACGTGGCGCGGGCCCTGCTGGTGCAGAGCATGCCCATGGCCGTGATGCGCATTGCCATCCCGGTGCTGGTGTCGCTGGTCGTCATTCGCGTGGGCGTGAAGGTGCTTCAAATCGCCTTCAAGCAGGCGCCTTGGGTGAGGGCGTTGGAGCGCACCATTTCCTGGTTGGCCTGGCTGGCCATGGTGCTGTGGGTCAGTGGCCTGCTGCCGGTGCTATTGGCCGAGCTGGAGCAGGTGTCCTGGAAGGTGGGCAGCAGCACCATGAACCTGCGCACCGTGATCGAGGGCACGATCACCGCGGGCGCGGTGCTCATCCTCGCGCTCTGGGTGTCGTCTGCCATCGAGTCGCGGCTGCTGCGCAACGTGGTGGGCAGCGAACTGTCCATGCGCAAAGCGGTGAGCAACGCCACCCGTGCGCTGCTTGTGTTCGTGGGCCTGATCGCCGCGCTCTCAGCCGTGGGCATCGACCTGACCGCGCTGTCCGTGCTGGGCGGTGCGGTGGGCGTGGGCATCGGCTTTGGTCTGCAGAAGCTGGCGTCCAACTACGTCAGCGGCTTCGTCATCCTGGCCGAGCGCAGCATGCGCATTGGCGACAACGTGCGGGTGGACAACTTCGAGGGCCGCATCACCGACATCAATGCGCGCTACACCCTGATTCGCTCGGCCACCGGGCGCGAGTCCATCGTGCCCAACGAGACCCTCATCACCACCCGCGTGGAAAACCTCTCGCTGGCCGACAACCGCCAGTGGCAGTCCACCGTGGTGTCGGTGTCGTATGAGAGCGATGTGGAACTGGTCATGCGCCTCTTGCTGGAGGCCGCCTCGTCCCAGCCCCGGGTGCTGAAAGACCCCGGTCCTTCGGTGGCGCTGTCGGCCTTTGGTGCCGACGGTCTGGAGTTCACCGTAGGGTACTGGCTGTCCGATCCAGAAAACGGGCTGCTGAACCTGCGTTCGCAAATCAACATGGCCATCCTGGCCTCGCTGCGCCAGCACGGCATCGACATTCCGTATCCGCAACGGGTGGTCCACCTGCGCCAGGCCACTTGAGGCCTGCGACGCGCTCGGGCTTTTGACCGAGCGCGATGGGTGGCCGGTATAATTTAAAAAAAGCACGACCGTTCTATTTTGTGGGCTTTGTGCCAACTGGCCAGGGCGTGCCGCATACAATGGCAATTGACGTGCACGTCAATTGCACGAGACCATTCCAACTACCAGGAGCACTCCCCTATGAAGGTCATCGTTCCCGTCAAACGCGTGGTGGACTACAACGTCAAAGTGCGAGT
>NZ_JAYSFD010000010.1:0-155507 GCF_041913525.1 Hydrogenophaga sp.
GTAAACGGACTCTACTAACCTTCAACTGGTACGCCTTATGGGGGGCAGGTCAGATAATGACCATTAGGCATTCAACGTTGCCTCAGATTTAGCGATTGCGTACTGAGTTGCCGAGGATCTCCAGTGCGCCTGCCTTTTGGAGTTCATGCAGCAGGCCGTGCAGATAGGTGGCGACGCTCTTGCTGTCTGTTGAGGTCATGCCGTCGCTTGGGGCGATGGTGCGGAAATAGGGCGTTTCGCGAAACCAGTTGATCAATTGGGCGATGTCGGTTTGCTGCCATTCCAACAGCTTGAATTTGATCAAGACTTTGACCGCATGACGGCGGTGTTTCTCAGGGGATCTCTGGAACTGGGCAAGGCGTGAGCGTGCCCTTTGCAGCGCGCCATCGAGGTCGGTAAATGCAGCGCCGTGGCCCGGCACGATGAAGTTTGGGGACAGAGACTCGATGAGGTCGAGCGTGGTGCCGACTTCGTCAAAGGCGTCAATGCCGTCAAGCTCGGGAAAGACCACGCCAAACCCGTTTTCCCAAAGGGCGTCAGCGGAGAGCAGGACGCCGTGCTCTGGCTGGAACAAGACGATTGAATGGGGGTCATGGCCCTTCGCGGCATGTATTTGCCAAGTCCATCCTCCGAGGCGGATCGACTGTCCAGGTGACAGCGTTGAGGTGAAATGGAAACGGGGACAGGTCTGTCCGGTTGGCCCGTAGCTGAGGGCGTCGGTGTCCCATGCGGCGACTGCTGCGGTTTGGCCTGGCGGAATGAGGACCTCTAGGCCTGGGTAGACGCCAGCCAAGGCGGCGTTGCCTCCACAATGGTCGCTGTGCAGGTGCGTGTTGATCACGGTGTGAAGCGGTGCGCCATTGAGGGCAGATTTGACCAAGGCCACGGTTTGCGGGGCATGGGTGGCGTAACCGGTGTCGACCAGGCAGTTTCCTTCATCGGAACGAAAGAGAACTCCATTGGAGGAAAGCCATCCACGTTCGAAGACCGTCAGGCGTAAGGCGGTGCAGGCGGTGCGAAACTCGTCAAAGGAGCGGGGCATGGCGGTGGTTCAGACTCTGGCATGGGTTGGTGTCAGAGTGTGCCGCGCTAGGGCCGTTGGTTGATCCGCCTAGGCGACAGCCTGAATTGGCGGTTGGTGCTGCGCGTCGTTGACAGGAGAAGGGTTCTGCGAGAAATCGAAACCTCTAGGCAAAGCGAAGCCTCCGCGGTGGGAAGGCTGCAGGCCGTTGGGGTGGTGGTACTGGTCATTGCCTGTGGTCTGGTGGCCTGGCTCAAAGGCTGGCCGCTGGCGCTGGCACTCGCCATGGCCCCTCCTGTCGCCTCGAGCTGCGTGATCGCTTTGGAGTTGGCACTTGCCTCCATGTTGTCTCGGCGCACTCGTGCAGGTCCAAGGCGCTGGGCGCAGACGTGGTGGACGGAGTGGTGGCTAAACCTGAAGGTGTTTGGGTGGCGGCAGCCATTTGCATGGCGGCAGTTGCCCGACACGGCAATGGGGCCAAGTGATCTGGCGCCCGTCGTGTTTGTGCATGGCTATCTGTGCAATCGGGGGTTTTGGCTGCCTTGGCTGCGACGATGCCGAGCGGAGGGGCGGCCATATGTCACGGTGAATCTTGAGCCAGTGTTTGCCAGCATAGACGCGTATGTCGACGCGATTGGTGCGGCGGTACTTCAGGCTGAGGCGGCCACAGGGCGTCGTGTGTTCTTGGTGGGGCACAGCATGGGGGGATTGGCGATCCGTGCGTGGTTGGCTGTGCAGCCCCAGCTGGCAGTGCAGCGCGTCATGGGAGTGGTGACGATTGGCACACCCCACCAGGGCACATGGTTGGCGCGCTGGAGCCGTACCACCAATGGCCAGCAGATGCGCCTGGGCAGCGACTGGCTGGCGCAGCTCAGAGGGCGGGAGCGGGCCAGGCTTTGCGAGCCCGTCTACGCGCGCTTTCTCTGTTGGGCAAGTGCCGCCGACAACGTGGTGTTCCCGGCAGAAACGGCCACATTGCCGGGGGCGGAGAACCGTTGGGTGGAATCGGCCGGCCACATCGAACTGGCCTACTTACCTGAGGTGATCTCGACGTCGCTTGCCTGGATGGCAGCGGCCGACAAGTCGCCGGCGGCCCGGACCAATTCATAAAGCGGCGCGAAATCGGGCGCCGTCATGTCAATCAGTTGGTCCAGGCTGTCGATCACAAAGTAGGTGGCCTGAAAGGAATCGATGGTGTAGCGGGTTCGCATGCAGCGCACCAAGTCCAGCCCGATACGCCGAGCCGATGGCGATTGCACGCTGTGCGCCAGCTCTGCTGGTGAGCTCAGCAAGCCGGCGCCATAGGCGCGAAGCCCGTCCGCCTGCCGGATGAGGCCGAACTCGATCGTGTACCAGTAAAGCCGAGCCAGCAACTCACCAGCGCCCAGGGCGTGAGCCTTGAGGCCGCCTTCGCCGTAACGTTGGACGTAGTCGGCAAACACGGGGTTGAACAGCATGGGCACGTGGCCGAACAGGTCGTGGAACACGTCGGGCTCGACGATGTAGTCGAACTCGGCAGGCGTGCGAATCCAGTCGGTCACGGGAAAGCGCCGGCGCGCCAGCAGCTCAAAGAAGGCAAGCTCGGGAATGAGCCCGGGCACTGCCACGATTTCCCAACCCGTTGCCTGACGCAAGCGCTGGTTGATGTCGCCAAACCGGGGAATGCCACGCCCCAGTTCCATGCTGGGCAGTGCGGACAAGAAGGCGTCACACGCCAGACCAGGCAAGCGGCTCAATTGCTGCTGGTACAGCCGACGGAAAGTGTCGTGGTCTTGCTCGGTGTACTGCGCCCAATCCTGGGTGCAGGTGTAGTCGGCGTTGGCGCGTTCGTAGTCGCCCCTTGGCGGGCGGTGGCTGTTGCCATAAACAACGGGTTGGACGGCCATGAGTGGCTCCTTAGGCCTTGAGCACGCCGCGGCGCACCTGGTCGAGCTCCATGGTTTCGAAGAGTGCCTTGAAATTGCCTTCGCCGAAGCCTTGGTTGCCCTTGCGCTGGATGAACTCAAAAAAGATGGGACCCAACTGGTTCTCGCTGAAGATCTGCAGCAAGAGGTCGCCAGGGCGGCCGTCGACCAGGATGTTGCGCTGGCGCAGTCCTTCCAGGTCTTCGCCGTGGTCGGGAATGCGCTTGGGCAGCAACTCGTAGTAGGTCTCGCTGGTGGTGAGCAGCTGAATGCCCGCCATCTGCAGGCTGTCGACCGAGGCGTAGAGGTCGGTGGAGGTGAGCGCGATGTGCTGGATGCCCTCGCCGTGGTACCGGTCCAGGTACTCGGTGATCTGCCCCGCCTTCTCGTTGCCCTCTTCGTTGATCGGGATGCGGATCTTGCCGCAGGGGCTGGTCATGGCCTTGCTCTTGACGCCGGTGGCTTGGCCCTCGATGTCAAAGTAGCGCACCTCGCGGAAGTTGAAAAGGCGCTCGTAAAAGCCGGCCCATTCCTCCATGCGGCCGCGGTGCACGTTGTGGGTGAGGTGGTCGATGGTGGTCAGCCCATGGCCCACTGGGTTGAGGTTGACCGCCGAATTGGGCTGCAGGGGCTCGAAGTCAACATCGAAAAACCCGATGTTCCCGATGTCGCCGGGCTGCGCGCCGTTCTTGCCGCGCCAGCGGTCAATGAAATAGATGATCGAGTCGCCAATGCCTTTGATCGCGGGGATGTTCAATTCGCCTGGGCCGGCCTGCCCGGCGTAGCCCCATGCGCCCAGCGAGATTGCGCGTTCGTAGGCCGCCTTGGCGTCTTGCACCCGGAAGGCAATGGCGCACACGCTGGGGCCATGCAGGCGCGCGAAGCGTTGGGCGAAGCTGTCGGGCTCGGCGTTGATGATGAAGTTGATGTCGCCCTGCCGGTACAGCGTGACCGCTTTGTGGCGATGGCGGGCGACGGCCTGGAAGCCCATTCGTTCGAACAGGGCGCCCATGGCGGCTGGATCGGGCGCGGCGTATTCGATGAACTCGAAGCCATCGGTGCCCATGGGGTTGTCCCAAGTGGTGGCCGAGGACGTGGTGGCTGAGGTCGAGGCGTGGTTGGTGGTCATGTCGGTCTCCTCTGATGCGGTGGGCGCCACTGTATGGGCGGGCCTGGGCAAAAAAATGGCGTTCTTTGCCTCGAACTGGCGGTCGATCGCAAGATTCCTGCAAAATTGAGCGCATGACCGCATTTGACAAGCTCGATCGGGCCATTCTTCGTTGCCTTCAGCAGGACGGGCGCCGTACCTACGACGATTTGGCCCAGCAAGTCGGCCTGTCGCCCAGCGCCGTTCTACGCCGCATTCGCCGCCTCGAAGACAGTGGGGTCATCGAGCGCTATGTGGCGCTGTTGAAGCCAGAGGCTTTGGGCCTGGGGCTCACGGCCTATGTCAGCGTCAGGCTGGAAAAGCACAGCGGCAGCGCCAAGCGTAACCCCATGGACGAGTTCCGGGCCAGCGTGATGGGGTGGCCAGAGGTGGTGGAATGCTCTGCCCTGACCGGTGAAATGGATTACCAGTTGTGCCTGGTGGTGGCGGACATGGCGGCGTATTCCCAGTTCATGATGAACACCTTGCTCAAGCATCCCAGCGTGCAAGACTGCAAGACAAGCTTTGTCATGGACTGGGTCAAACGCACCACGGCGCTACCCGTTTGATCCCGCTTTGCGCGGGGCCGTCTGTCGTGTACAAGCCCTGTGACACCAATTGCCGGTGGAATTGGTTTCCAATATAGGGTTAACCCTAGATCGCCATGCCTGACGCCATCTCCACGCCCGTGCCGACGCCCTCGCGCAAGCGAGTGCCCATTCGGTCACTTTCGCCCTCGCACCGCGACGCCATCCTCAGCCACCTGCTGGCCTTGGAGCCGCATGACCGCTACCTGCGCTTTGGCTACATGGCCAACGACGAGCAGATTCGCCGCTACGTGGACCAGTTGAACTTTGACCGGGATGAGCTGTTCGGTATCTTCAATCGCAAGCTCGAGTTGATCGGCATGGCACACCTGGCCTTTTCGGTGGACCCGCAACTGTCCAGTTGTGCTGAGTTTGGGGTGTCGGTGTCGCCCAAGGTGCGTGGGCGCGGCTATGGCGGCATGCTGTTCGAGCGCGCCGCCACCAAGGCGCGAAACGAGGGTGTCACGCAGCTTTTCATTCATGCCCTGTCGGAAAACACCGCCATGCTGAAGATCGCACGCAACGCCGGGGCGGTGATCGAGCGGGCTGGCTCCGAGAGCGAGGCCCATTTGCGCCTGCCACCGGCCGACTTTGACTCTCGCGTCGCGGAAATCGTGAATGAGCAAGTCGCGGTGACCGATTACCACCTCAAGGCCCAGGCCAAGCAGTTCTGGGACATGTTGTCGGTGTTGCAGGACATTCGCCAGGGCGTGCGCGATGCGCGCGACAAAGCGCGAGGCTGAGCCACACGCCGAAGCGGCAGGCCCGGGTTTTGCATGGCGTCATGACCATGGGGTATTCTTGCCCCCTGTTTCAACCAACCCTTCCCTTCAGTGGCCGATTCCCCCCCCAGTAGTGGGCCGCAGCGCAGCCTGCGGCATGTCGACAAACGCGGATTTCTGCAAAAACTCGCGGAGTTCATTCACCCCGGGCCTGACTCCAAGGACGAGCTGATCGAGACCTTGGCCGAGGCTGAGGACAACGACATCATCAACGCCGAGTCGCGGGTGATGCTGGAGGGCGTGATCCGCATCGCGGACATGAGCGCGGGTGATGTGATGGTGGCCGCTCCCCGCATGGATGTGCTCAACATTGATGCGCCATACGACGAGTTGCTGCACATCGTCATCAACACGGCGCACTCGCGATTCCCGGTGTACGAAGGCGAGCGCGAGAACATCATCGGCATCCTGCTGGCCAAAGACCTGCTCAAGCTGCAGCGGGCGCCAGAGCTCAACATACGTGCCTTGTTGCGCCCCGCCACCTTTGTGCCGGAAAGCAAGGGGCTGAACGATCTGCTGCGGGAGTTTCGCGGCAACCGCAACCACCTGGCCATCGTGATCGACGAATTCGGCCGCGTGGCCGGCCTGATCACCATTGAGGACGTGCTGGAAGAAATCGTTGGCGAGATCGAGGACGAATTTGACGTGGCCGAGGACGATGGCGACATCTTTGCCTTGGCCGACAAGACCTGGCGCGTCAGCGGCGACACGCCGGTTGAGCGCATCAACGAGTCGTTCGGCCTGAAGTTGCCCGAAGACGACTTTGACACCATCGGCGGTCTGATCGCCCACACCATGGGCCATGTGCCCAAGCGTGGCGAGGAACACGACATCGACAACCTGCGCTTCGTGGTGCTTCACAGCAAGGGCGGTGCGGTGAAGTGGTTCAAGGTCATGCCGGTGCCCACCGAGACCTGAGCCGGTCGCCTGCCCCTGCCGCATGCGCAGCCTCTTCGACTCCCTGCACTCGCCATCGAGTTTTGACCCGATGAGTCGCCGGCCTCCCGGTCGGCCCGCGCGACGAGGCGGCTTGGCGTGGTTCCTTCTCTGCCTTCTGATGGGGGGGCTTCAGGCTGTTTCCATCGCCTGGCCTTGGGCATCGGTCGGTCTGTGGGAGGCGGGTAAACCGTCTGGGGGGCTGCAGGTGCTGGCCCTGGCCGGCCTGGTGGTGGCCTTGCAGTTCTCTACCCGCGTGGGCCAAGGCATGTGGCGCGCCTGGGTGTTCGCCACCGCCTGGTTGGCTGGCACCTTCTGGTGGCTTTTCGTGTCGATGCACACCTACGGCGGCATGCCCGCGTGGCTGGCCGTTCTGGCTGTGCTGGCCCTGGCAGGGCTGCTGGCGCTTTATTACGCCTTGGCGATGGGGCTGTTGTGCGCATGGGCGCCGCCTTCCCGTGTGCGGCAGGCCTTGATGTTCGCTGCCTTGTGGACCCTGGCCGAGCTGGCGCGAGGTCATTGGTTCACGGGGTTTCCCTGGGGAGCGATCGGGTACGCCCATGCGGACACATTGGCGGCTTGGGCCCCCTGGGTGGGGGTCTATGGCATGGGGGCGGTGGCTGCCTTGATGGCCTACGCGCTCGGGTCGCTCGTCACGGCTTCCTGGCGTTGGATGGCGGCGTGGTTGTTGTCGCCGGTGAGCCGGCCGCCTCGGCTTGGGGGCGGCACGCCCTCTGCGGCTCGCGCAGGCCTCCACTCAGGCTCTCTCGCTCGCGACCTTGGGCGGGCGAGTATCTGGATTGTTCCCCTTGCCTTGTCGCTGTGGTCGATGGGGCCTGCCGAAGGATGGCGGGCATGGGGCTACCGCAACCTGGCGCCAGTGGGCGAGATGAAGGTGTGGCTGCTGCAGGGCAACATTCCGCAAGACCAGAAGTTCGAGCCGGGCACGGGCATGACCCAGGCCTTGTCTTGGTACCCGGCTCAGTGGCAAGAGGCGGTGCAGGCCGCGCGCACTGGCCGTGGGCCTCACTTGGTGGTGGCCCCGGAGACGGCGGTGCCCGTGCTGCCACAGCAGTTGGGCGGGGATTTTTGGCGAGGCAGCCTGGCGGCGCTGGCCGCAGATGAAGCGCCGCCAGTGGGTGTGCTGTTGGGCTTGCCCTTGGGCTCGGCCACGGAGGGTTACACCAATTCAGCCTGGGGCCTGTCCCCGGCGGTGGCGAGGGAGCTGACCCAGGCGGCTGACAGTCGGGGGGCATCGGCGTATCGCTACGACAAACACCACCTCGTGCCGTTCGGTGAGTTCGTGCCCCCGTTGTTCCGCTGGTTCACCGAGTTGATGAACATTCCGCTGGGCGACTTCAATCGGGGCGCTTTGCCGCAACCTGCCTGGGCGTGGGCCGGGCAGCGCATTGCGCCGAACATCTGTTACGAAGATTTGTTTGGGGAAGAGCTGGCGGTCCAGTTTCGAGACCCCGCCCAGGCGCCGACGGTGCTCGTCAACTTAAGCAACATTGCGTGGTTTGGCGACACGGTCGCCATTGACCAGCACCTCACCATTTCGCGTCTGCGGGCGATGGAGCTGGGCCGACCGATGCTGCGGGCCACCAACACGGGCGCCACCGCCGTGATCGATGCCAAAGGGCGGGTGACCGCGCAGTGGCCACGGTTGACGCGTGGACGCCTTGAGGCCGACGCCACCGGCATGACGGGCGCCACGCCTTACGCCCACTGGGCGGCGCGGTGGGGCCTGGTGCCGATGTGGCTGGGTGCGCTGGCGGTGGCCTTCGGCGCGATGCTGAACATCCGGCCCCGTCGAAGCAAGAGGCGGTTTGGCCGGTGACCGGCGCGGTACCTGGGTGTTTGGCCCCAGGCCGTGATCGCATCGTCAAGGGTTCATCAGCCGCACGTGAGCCGCGGCGTGTGCAGAACGTGAAAACTTCTTGGCTTGGTGCATGGGCACCTGCCAAGAGGACCACTCATGTCGTTTTCTCTCCCCTATGACCATCCCGCGCTGGTGCTAGGACACATCGTGCCGCCCAGCCTGTTGGTGCAGCTGGACAAGATTCGATCCATTCAAAGCCGAACCGACGCCGCCCTGGAGCGCATGCACTCGCTCATGTCCATGCGTCGAAGCCTGGCCATGACCTTGAGCGAAATGATGTCGATGGGCATTGACGTCACCGCCCTGGAAACCCGTCTTGAGGAGCTGAACCACGGCATTGAGAAAGCCGCGTCCGATTACATCGCCAAGCGGCTGGACAACGACGCAGCCATACAGGTGGAGCGCGATCGCATGCTGGAGATCGATTGCTCGGGCCTGTCGGAAAGCCCGCTGGACTTTTCCCAGGTCAAGGTGGATCGCAAGCCGCTGGCCAGTGACAACGTGCAGATCGACATTCAGTACTTCAAGCACCACGGCACGGAAGGGTCGGCGGGCGCGGTGCGCTCGCGTGTGGAGCAGATGGTGCGAGAGAACACCGCGGGCCTGCCCCAGCAAGCGTCCAAGCTGGCCAATCAGGCCGGCGCCCTAGTGGCGCAGCAGCAAGACAGCCACGATCTGGTGGGCACCCTGGTCATCACCGCCAACGCCACGCACCGACAGGTGGCCATGCTGCAGCCGGTGACGCTGGACTTGCCCAAGGCCATCGAGGCGTGGAACGCCAGCTTCGCAAGTGCCTCGCTGCGGCTCAATCCGGCGGACCCGGCGGGCATGATCAAAGTGGCGTCGCAGACCCGGGGTGACGCGGTGGACAAGAGCCTGACCTTGCTGACGGGTGTGGCCTACGGTTCCAGTTTCGTGGGCATGATTCACCTGGTGCGCAGCAAGATGTCGCCATCTGGGCTGTCAGACGCTGACATCGCCGCCATGGTGGAGCGCCTGCGTGTGGGGACGCTGATCAACAGCGAGTCTGGTGGCCTCGGCACAGAGCAGTCGGTGCTTGATGATGTGCGGCAAATGATCAGCGACCAGGGGTTCACGGCTCACGTGAGCATCTTGGTGAACGGCGCCTTGACCACCCCCGCTGCTCAGAACGTGGAGAAGCTGGTGGACCGGGCCATTCACGTTCCCAGTCGCCTGCCCTTTTTCGGAATGGGCGCCGCCCTGGGCGAAACCGTCGCCCAGGCGGCGCAGACTGTCGCGCAGTCCGAGGCGGGAAAGCTGTCCGGCCTGGCTGCCACGCTCAACAGCGTGGACAAGGGGCGCGACGCCTCCATTGACCTCAGCACCCTGTTCACCGCCTTCGACAATTACCTGGGGGCCATCACCAAGTCGGAGTCGGTGGGGGCGCCCATCGGGTTCTACGTGAGGCGCATCAACGCGGCGCAGATCGCACTGGAGTGGCTGGAGGCGACAGAGCGCCGCCGGCGGGTTGAGGGCGAGTCGCCCAGCACCCCGCCTGCCGGGGCAACGCCGGCCACGTCAACGAAGAAGTGAGGCCCCCCGCGCCTGTCCGAGGGCCGAGGCGCCGCTGGGCGGCAGTGGCCCCGTAAAATCACGGGTTTGCGCGGCCCCGCGTCCGCGGGCGGCCGGATTTACCCGTTTGCCGATTGCCATCGGCCAGGCCCATGTTGACCTTCCAGCAAATCATTCTGAAACTGCAGTCCTACTGGGACGCCCAGGGCTGCGCGCTGCTGCAGCCCTACGACATGGAGGTGGGCGCCGGCACCAGCCACACCGCCACCTTTCTGCGCGCCATTGGCCCCGAGCCGTGGAAAGCGGCCTACGTGCAGCCCAGCCGCCGCCCCAAGGACGGCCGCTACGGCGAGAACCCCAACCGCCTGCAGCACTACTACCAGTACCAGGTGGTGCTCAAGCCCGCGCCGGCCAACATCCTGGAGCTGTACCTGGGCAGCCTGGAGGCCCTGGGCTTTGACCTGAAGAAGAACGACATCCGCTTCGTGGAAGACGACTGGGAGAACCCCACGCTGGGCGCCTGGGGCTTGGGCTGGGAGGTCTGGCTCAACGGCATGGAGGTGACGCAGTTCACCTACTTCCAGCAGGTGGGCGGCATTGACTGCAAGCCCGCCACCGGCGAGATCACCTATGGCCTGGAGCGCCTGGCCATGTACCTGCAGGGCGTGGACAACGTCTACAACCTCAAGTGGACTGAGACCATGAGCTATGGCGACGTCTACCTGCAAAACGAAAAAGAGCAGTCGGCCTACAACTTCGAGCACTCCGACGCCGATTTCCTGTTCACCGCGTTCAACGCCCACGAGAAGCAGGCCAAGCACCTGATGGAGCAGCAACTCGCGCTGCCGGCCTATGAGCAGGTGCTCAAGTGCGCGCACAGCTTCAACCTGCTGGACGCGCGTGGCGCCATCTCGGTCACCGAGCGCGCCGCCTACATCGGCCGCATCCGCAACCTGGCCCGCAGCGTGGCGCAAAGCTACTACGAGAGCCGCGAGCGCCTGGGCTTCCCCATGGCGCCCCGCGAATGGGTTGAGCAGATCGCCAAGAAAGCCGCCTGAGCCGAGACGCACCACATGACCGCACAGAACCTGCTCGTTGAACTGTTCGTTGAAGAACTCCCGCCCAAGGCGCTGAAGAAGCTGGGCGATGCCTTTGCCGGCGTGCTGGCCCAGTCGCTGAAAGACCAGGGCCTGGCGTCCGCCGATGCCACGGTCACGCCGTTTGCGTCGCCGCGCCGCCTGGGCGTGCACGTCACCGGCGTGCTGGCCCAGGCCGCCGACAAGCCCGTGTCGCAAAAGCTCATGCCCGTGACCGTGGGCCTGGGGGCCGATGGCCAGCCCACGTCGGCCCTGCTCAAGCGCCTGGCCGCCCTGGGGGCCGATGCCAGCGCCGTGGCCGGCCTGCGCCGCGCCCCCGATGGCAAGGCCGAGGCGCTGTTTTACGACAGCATTGCCCCAGGCGTGGCCCTGGCCGCTGGCCTGCAGAAGGCGCTGGACGAGGCCATCGCCCGCCTGCCCATTCCCAAGGTCATGACCTACCAGCTCGAATCCGGCTGCGAGATGCCGGGCTGGAGCAGCGTGCAATTCGTGCGCCCAGCCCACGGCCTGGTGGCGTTGCACGGCGCCGCCGTGGTGCCGGTGACGGCCCTGGGCCTGGTGGCGGGCAACAGCACGCACGGCCACCGCTTTGAGGCCGCCGTGGACCCGGTGCTCATCGCCCACGCCGACGCCTACGCCGAGACCCTGGCGCGCGATGGCGCCGTGCTGGCCGCCTTCAATGACCGCCGCTTCGCCATCGTGCAGCAGCTCGCCCAGGCCGCCGAGAAGCTCGGCCCGGGCTACGAAGTGCTGATGGACGAGGCCCTGCTGGACGAGGTGACGGCCTTGGTGGAGCGCCCCAATGTGCTCACCTGCGCCTTCGAAGAGCAGTTCCTGGCCGTGCCGCAGGAATGCCTGATTCTCACGATGAAGGCCAACCAGAAGTACTTCCCGCTGGTGGACACCCACGGCAAGCTCACCAACCGCTTCCTGGTGGTGAGCAACATCAGCCCGGCGGACGCCAGCGCCGTGATCGGCGGCAACGAGCGCGTGGTGCGCCCGCGTCTGGCCGACGCCAAGTTTTTCTTTGACCAAGACCGCAAGAAGACGCTGGAGAGCCGCGTTGAAGGCCTGGCCAAGGTGGTCTATCACAACAAGCTGGGCACGCAGGGCGAGCGCATGGAGCGCGTGCGCGCCATTGCCCGCGCCATCGCGCAGCAACTGGGCAACGCCGCGCTGGTGGACCAGGCCGACACGGCCGCCCGCCTGGCCAAGACCGACCTGCTCACCGACATGGTGGGCGAGTTCCCCGAGCTGCAGGGCATCATGGGTGGCTACTACGCGCGCCACGACGGCCTGGGCGAAGACATCGCCATCGCCATTGAAGACCACTACAAGCCCCGCTTCGCCGGCGACGAGTTGCCGCGCAACGCCACGGGCACGGTGGTGGCGCTGGCCGACAAGCTGGAAACGCTGGTGGGCATGTTCGGCATCGGCAACCTGCCCAGCGGCGACAAAGACCCGTTTGCCCTGCGCCGCCACGCCCTCGGCGTGGTGCGCATGCTGATCGAGAAAGACCTGCCGCTGGACCTGGACGCGCTGCTGTCGGGCGCTGTGCCGGCCTTCGGTGCGCTCATTCAGGACGCCACGCCCGCCCTGGCCGACTTCATCTACGACCGCCTGGCCGGCAGCCTGCGTGAGCAGGGCTACACCGCCCAAGAGGTGGACGCCGTGCTGGCGCTGCGCCCGCAGCGCCTGGGCGACGTGGCCAAGCGCCTGCTGGCGGTGCGCGCCTTTGCCGCGCTGCCCGAGGCCGAGGCCCTGGCCGCGGCCAACAAGCGCATTGGCAACATCCTGAAGAAGGCCGAAGGCGAGGGCGCCGGTGTGCTGCCCGAGCTGCTGCAAGAGCCGGCCGAGCGCGCGCTGTTTGACCTGCTGGGCCCCATCGTGGACCAGTCGGCCAGCAGCTTCGCCGCCGGCGATTACACCGCCTCGCTGCAGATCCTCGCCGCGCTGCGCGGGCCGGTGGACGCCTTCTTTGACGGCGTGATGGTCAATGCCGACGACGCGGCGCTGAAGGCCAACCGCCTGGCGCTGCTGCGCCACCTGCACGGCGCCATGAACCGCGTGGCCGATCTGTCGCGCCTGGCGGCCTGATCGCCACTCCCCCGGCCCCTCAACGGAGCGCTGCGATGAAACTGCTCATCCTCGACCGCGATGGCACCCTCAACCGCAGCCGCGACGACAAGGTGGCCTCGCCGGACGAGTGGGAGCCGCTGCCCGGCGCGCTGGAGGCGGTGGCCCGCCTGAACCACGGGGGCTGGCGGGTGGTGCTGGCCACCAACCAGTCGGGCATTGGCCGGGGGCTGTTCGACATGGCCTCGCTCAACGCCATTCACGTTCGCATGCACCGCCAGTTGGCGGCGGTGGGTGCGCGCGTGGAGGCCGTCTTCTTCTGCCCCCATGCGCCTGAGGAGGTCTGCGATTGCCGCAAGCCCGCCCCGGGCCTGTTCCGCCAGATTGGCACGCGTTTTGGCGTGCCCCTGGCCGAGGTGCCGGCCGCCGGCAACGCCCTGCGCCACGTACAGGCCGCCGCCGCCGCGGGTTGCCCTGCCCATTTGCTGCTCACCGGCCAGTCGGAAGCCTTGCGCGAGACCGCTGGTGAGTTGTGGCCCCAGTTGCCGGCCGGCACCCGTGTGCACAGCGACCTGGCCGAGTTCGCCGACTGGCTGCTGGCCCAACCCCTTTCCCCCAAACCCGCTCCATGATCGTCGTCCACGCCCTGCGTTCCATCCTGCACCTGCTGTTCATGGCGGTGACCGTCGTGCCCTGGGCACTCGCCGTGCTGATCGCCGCGCCCTTTCTCAACAGCCACCAGATTTACTGGATGTGCGCGGGCTGGCTGCGCCTGGCGGTGAAGGGCGGCGAGCTGATTCTGGGCATTCGCAACCACGTGATCGGCTTCGAGAACCTGCCGGTGGGCAGCACGGCGCCGGCCATTCTGCTGGTGAAGCACCAGTCCACCTGGGAAACGTTTTGCATGCCCACGCTGATGCCGCACCCGCTGGCCTACGTGTTCAAGAAAGAGCTGCTCTACGTGCCGTTCTTCGGCTGGGCCATGGCCAAGATGGACATGATCCACATTGACCGCAGCAAGCGCGCCCAGGCCTTCAACAAGGTGGTGCAGCAAGGCCAGCGCCTGCTGGACCAGGGCACCTGGGTGATCATGTTCCCCGAGGGCACGCGCATTGCGCGCGGCCACAAAGGGCAGTACAAGTCGGGCGGCACCCGCCTGGCCGTGGCCACCGGTGCACCGGTGATTCCCATTGCCGTCACCTCGGCCAAGTGCTGGCCGCGCAAGGCCCTCATCAAGCGGCCGGGCACGGTGGAGTTTTCCATTGGCAAGCCAATTCCCAGCCAGGGGCGCGATGCCGATGAGTTGATGCGCGAGGTCGAGGACTGGATCGAGGCCGAAATGCGCCGCCTGGACCCCGACGCCTACCGCGCCACGGCTTGAGGGCGCGCATGCAGCGCTTCGTGCAGCTCGCGCTTGATTTCCTTACCGGGCCTGACCCGCTGCCGGTGCCGCGGCGAGCGCCCGAACCGCCCGCGCCGACGCCATCGGCCGAGCCCGCGCTGCCGCTGCACGCCGTGTTTCAACCCGCCACCTGGCACCACCCGCGCGCCAACCGCAGCGTGCGCCTGGGGGCTTGCGAGGTGGCCTACGAATTTCGGCGCGGCAAGCGCCGCACCATTGGCCTGTCGGTGAGCCCCGAGGGGCTGGTGGTGAGCGCGCCGCGCTGGACCCCGCTGGGCGAGGTGGATGCCCTGCTGGTGCAGAAGGCCGACTGGGTGCTGGAGAAGCTGCAGCGCGCGCGCGAGCGCGCTGGCGAAATGGCGCGGGCCCGCGTGGTCTGGGCCGATGGCGTCGAGTTCGATCTGCTGGGCGAGAGTGTGCGCCTGGTGCTCGACCCCACCCGTGGCTTGGGACCGCGCAGCGTGGGCTTTGACCCCGCCACCGACGGCCAACTGGCTACCTTGCGCCTGGGCCTGCCGGCCCACGCCAGCGAATCGCAGATTCGCGATGCCGCCCAGGCCTGGCTCATGAAGCGGGCCACGGCGGTGTTCACCGAGCGCCTGCACCTGTTCGCCCCGCCACTGGGCGTGCAGTGGTCGCGCCTGCGCCTGTCCAGCGCCGGCACGCGATGGGGCAGCGCCAGCGCCGACGGCACCATCCGCCTGAACTGGCGGCTGGTGTTCCTGTCGATGGACATGGTGGACTACGTGGTGGTGCACGAGCTCAGCCACTTGCGCCACATGGACCACAGCCCGCAGTTCTGGGACGTGGTGGCCAGCGTGATGCCCGACCACCAGCAGCGCCGCCACGCGCTCAAGCACGCGGCCTTGCCGCTGGACGACTGAGCCGCTTCAGGCGCTGGGGCTGAAGCGCCAGACGCCTTGCGCGTCGCGCTCGCGGCGCAGCGCGCCCTGGTGCCACAGGCGGTTGAGGTGGGCCACGGCCTCGCCCATGGCGAAGGTCATCTGGTGCAGGTCCAGCGGGCGGCGGAACATCACCGGCACGATGTCGGCGCCGCTGCAGGGCTTCTGGGCGCAGGCGTCCATCACCTCGGCCAGGCGGTCGGCGTGGTGCTGGTGCAGTTGGTCCAGCCGCTCGTGCAGGCCCGTGAACGGCCGGCCGTGCGAGGGCAGCACCAGGGTGTCGGCCGGCAGGGGGCGGAATTTCTCCAGCGAATCGAGGAAGAGGGTGAGCGAATCGGCCTCGGGCTCTTGCTCGTACACGCTCACGTTGGTGGAGATGCGCGGCAGCACCATGTCGCCGCTGATGAGCACGCCCAGCGCCTCGCAGTGCAGGGCCATGTGCTCGGGCGCGTGGCCGTAGCCGCTGATGCAGCGCCAGTCGTGGCCGCCGATGCGCACCCGCAGGCCGTCGATGAGGCGGCGGTAGCGGCGCGGCACGGCGGGCACCAGGTCGGGGTAGTAGCTGGCGCGGGCGCGCACCTTGGCCTGGGCCTCGGGGTCGGTGAGGCCGTGGCTGGCGAAGTGGTCGGCCGCGGCCTCGCCGCCGAAGCCGGTGGTGCTCTGGCTGGCGATGCGGGCGGTGGCGTGGTCGGTGGCGCTGATCCACAGCCGGCACTCGTGCTCGGGCGTGCTCCAGCGTTCGCACAGCCAGTGCGCCAGGCCGATGTGGTCGGGGTGCATGTGCGTGACGATCACGCGCAGGATGGGCAGGCCTTCCAGCTCGTGCGCGAACACCGATTCCCATTGCGCCTTGGCCTCGTCGCGCGTGATGCAGCAGTCCACCACCGTCCAGCCGGCGCGGCCGTCGATCTCGTCGCGCAGAAGCCAGAGGTTGATGTGGTCCAGCGCGAAGGGCAGTGACATGCGGATCCACTTCACGCCGGGGGCCACCGGCAGGCAGCGGCCTTGTTCGGGCAGGGACGACTGCAACGGGTAGTGGAGGCGGGCTTCGAGGTCGGCGGAGGCGGTCATGCGGCGGGGGATTGATTTAAGATGCCGGGCCTGTTTGACGTTAACGTCAACGTCAAGGCGGCGGGTGATCGGCCCATTCTAGGGACGGCCCCTGCGCCCCGCTGTCTGCCACGCAACACCCGAGAAGCCCCGCCCATGGCGACGAACCCCACCTACACCATCAGCGACCTGGCGCAAGAGTTTGACCTGACCACCCGCGCCATCCGCTTCTACGAGGACATGGGCCTGCTGCAGCCGCAGCGCGAAGGGCCCGGCGGGCGCAACCGGGTGTACAGCGCGCGCGACCGCACCCGCCTGAAGCTCACGCTGCGCGCCAAGCGCCTGGGCCTGTCGCTGACCGAGGCCAAGGACATCATCGACATGTACGACAGCCCGCGCGATACCGGGCCGCAGTTGCGCAAGTTCCTGGCGGTGCTGGCCGAGCACCGCCGCCAGCTCGAAGAGCAGATGGCCGACATCGTGGCCACGCTGGACGAGGTGAAGGTGCACGAGAAAGAGGCGCGCTCGCTGCTCGCCAAGGCCGACAAGAAGGCCTGAGGCCGGTCGCCTCAGGTGTCGTTGGGCCAGATGGCTTGGCCCTGGCTGGCGTCGTGGATGCGGGCCTTCAGCGCGGCGGCCTGGCCTTCGGGCAGTTGCAGGGTCACGTCCACCCCTTCGCCGTGCGACACGTCTAGCAACTGGGCGCTGTGCGCCGGCAACTCGCGCCGCAGCCAGCCTTCCAGCGCATACGGCACGGTGCAGCGCAGGGTGGTGAGGCGCACCACCGGCACTTTCACCGCGTGCAACAAGGCCTGCGCCACCGAATCGGTGTAGGCGCGCACCAGGCCGCCGGCGCCCAGCGGCGTGCCGCCGTAATAACGCACCACCGTGGCCAGTACGCCGTCCAGGTCTTGGTGGCGCAGCACCTCCAGCATGGGCCGCCCGGCGGTGCCGCCGGGCTCGCCGTCGTCGTTGGCGGCCGAATGGCCACCGGCCATCAGGGCCCAGCACACGTGCGTGGCGCTAGGGTGTTCCTGCCACAGCGCCGCCACCCGGGCCAGCGCCGCGGCCCGGTCGGGCACCGGCTCCACACAGCCGATGAAGCGGCTCTTCTTGATGGTCAGGTCGCTGTGAACCGGGGATTGCAGGGAAAACGGCATGGCGCGGGGAGCATAGCGCGGGTGACAATTGGGTTTTGACGTTTACGTAAACGTCAACTTAGAATCCACCGGTTAACCGAGTCACCCATGACCCAGCCCACCTTCCTTCCCCGAACCCCCGATTTCGAGCAGCGCGTGCGCGACAGCTTTGCGCGCCAGGGCGTCATGGGCACGCTGGGCGCGCAGTTGCTGCGCGTGGAGCCCGGGGTGGTGGAGATTGGCCTGGACTGGGCCCCCGGCCTGACCCAGCAGCACGGCTTTCTGCACGCGGGCGTGGTGTCCACCGCGCTCGACTCGGCCTGCGGCTACGCGGGTTTCTCGCTCATGGCGGCCGACGCCGCCGTGCTCACCATCGAATTCAAGATCAACCTGCTCGCACCCGCCAAGGGCCAGCGCTTTCGGATGGTGGGCACGGTGCTCAAGCCCGGGCGCACCATCACCGTGGCCGAGGGCCAGGCGTTTGCCATCGACAACGGGCAGGAAAAACTCATTGCCACCATGGGCTGCACGCTCATGGCGGTGACCGGCCGCGACACCATCCAGGGCTGACGCCCGTTCCACCCACTCACTGGAGACACCATGATCGACCTGCCTGGCATCAACTTCAACCTCGGCGAAGACGTCGACGCCCTGCGCGAGGCCGTGCGCGATTTTGCCGAGGCCGAGATCGCGCCCCGCGCCGCCCAGATCGACAAGGACAACCTGTTCCCCGCCGACCTGTGGCGCAAGCTGGGCGACCTGGGTGTGCACGGCCTGACCGTGCCCGAGGAAGACGGCGGCGTGAACATGGGCTACGTGGCCCACATGGTGGCCATGGAAGAGATCAGCCGCGCCAGCGCCTCGGTGGGCCTGAGCTACGGCGCGCACAGCAACCTGTGCATCAACCAGATCAAGCGCAACGGCACCAAGGAGCAGAAGGCCAGGTACCTGCCCAAGCTGATCAGCGGCGAGCACGTGGGCGCGCTGGCCATGAGCGAGCCCGGTGCCGGCTCTGACGTGGTGAGCATGAAGCTGCGCGCCGACAAGAAGGGCGACCGCTACGTGCTCAACGGCAGCAAGATGTGGATCACCAACGGCGGCGACGCCGACACCCTGGTGGTCTACGCCAAGACCGAGCCCGAGATGGGCGCGCGCGGCATGACGGCCTTCATCATCGAGAAGGGCTTCAAGGGCTTCACCAAGGGCGAGCACCTGGACAAGCTGGGCATGCGCGGCAGCAACACCTACCCGCTGTTCTTTGATGACTGCGAAGTGCCGGCCGAGAACGTGCTGGGCGGCGAGGGCAATGGCGCCAAGGTGCTGATGAGCGGCCTCGATTACGAGCGCGTGGTGCTCTCGGGTGGCCCGCTGGGCATCATGGCCGCGTGCATGGACGTGGTGGTGCCCTTCGTGCACGAGCGCAAGCAGTTCGGCCAGGCCATTGGCGAGTTCCAGCTCATGCAGGGCAAGATCGCCGACATGTATTCCACCTTCCAGGCCTGCCGCGCCTACGGCTACGCCGTGGCCCAGGCTTGTGACCGTGGCGAGCACAGCCGCACCCTGCGCAAGGACGCGGCCGGCGTGATTCTGTACACCGCCGAGAAAGCCACCTGGATGGCCGGCGAGGCCATTCAGGCGCTGGGTGGCGTGGGCTACACCAACGAATACCCCACCGGCCGCCTGTGGCGCGACGCCAAGCTGTACGAGATCGGCGCGGGCACCAGCGAGATTCGCCGCATGCTGATCGGCCGCGAGCTGTTCGCCGAGACGGCCTGATCGGCCCGGGTGCGCGCGTCGCTGACAATTGCCCCATGAGCTCACAACTGCAAGACCTGTTCGACCACAACCGCGCCTGGGCGGCCCAGATGGTCCATGAGAAGCCCACCTTCTTCACCGACCTGCTGGCCCAGCAGAGCCCGAAGTACATGTGGATCGGCTGCTCCGACAGCCGCGTGCCGGCCAACCAGATCACCGGTCTGGCCCCCGGCGAGGTGTTCGTGCACCGCAACGTGGCCAACGTGGTGGTGCCCACCGACTTGAACTGCCTGTCCACCATTCAGTACGCGGTGGACATGCTCAAGGTCGAGCACCTGATGGTGGTGGGCCACTACGGCTGCGGTGGCGTGCTGGCCGCGCTGCAAGACGCCCGCGTGGGCCTGGCCGACAACTGGTTGCGCCACATCAAGGACGTGCGCGACCGCCACCACACGCTGCTGGAGTCGCTGCCGGCCGATCAGCGCCACGATGCGCTGTGCGAGCTCAACGTGATCGAGCAGGTCGTCAACGTGGTGCAAACCACCGTGGTGCAAGACGCCTGGGCGCGCGGCCAGAAGCTGGCCCTGCACGCCTGGGTGTACGGCCTGAAAGACGGCCTGCTGCACGACCTGCTGCTCACGGTGGATGCCAACAACGGGCTGGAGTCGCTCTACCGCGCAGCCGTGGCGGGGGTGACCGCCCGGCGCCCGGCCTGAGCGGCCCGGCCCCATTGCCGGCCTGGCCATGTTCGCGCAACGCCTGGACTCCCCACTGGCGCCCGACATCGCCCAGGCCATGATGGATGGCTTCAACCGGCACTACCGCCTGTTCCGCACCGAGTCGGCTCGGGCCAAGCACCGGTTTGAAACCCGCGACTGGGTGGCGCAGCAACGTGCCCAGCGCGAGCGCATCGAGTTTTACGACCTGCGCGTGCGCGAGTGCGTGCGCCGGCTCACCAAGGAATTCCAGGCCGACCAGCAGCCCATGGCGGTGTGGGAGCAGATCAAGCTGCACTACATCGGCCTGCTGGTGAACCACCACCAGCCCGAGCTGGCCGAGACCTTCTTCAACTCGGTCACCACCAAGATCCTGAAGCGGGCCTACTTCCAGAACGACTTCATCTTCGTGCGCCCCGCGGTCTCCACCGAGTACATCGAAAACGATGGCCCGGGCGCGGTGCCCACTTACCGCTGCTACTACCCCACGCCCGACACCTTGCAGGACGAGGTGCAGCGCCTGATCGCCGACTTCGGCCTCACCGTGCCCTTTGCCGACCTGGCCCGCGACGCGGCGCTGGTGCTGGCCGCGTGGCGGCGGCAGTTCAGCTTTGCGCGGCTGCGCGCGAACTGCCAGATACAGGTGCTCAGTGGCCTGTTCTTTCGCAACAAGGCGGCCTACGTGGTGGGCAAGGTGATCAACGGCTTTCAAGAGCTGCCGTTTGCGCTGCCCATCCTGCACGACCGCGAGGGCCGGCTGGTGGTGGACGCGGTGCTCATGGGCGAGGACGACCTGCTCATTCTGTTCAGCTTCGCGCGGGCCTACTTCATGGTGGAGATGGAGATTCCCAGCGCCTACGTGCAGTTTCTGCGCGGGCTCATGCCGCGCAAGCCGCGCGCCGAGTTCTACAACGCGCTGGGCCTGGCCAAGCAGGGCAAGACGCTCTTCTACCGCGACTTTCTCTCGCACATGCGCCACAGCAGCGACCGCTTCTGCCTGGCGCCGGGCATCAAGGGGCTGGTGATGCTGGTGTTTCACCTGCCCTCGTTCCCCTTTGTGTTCAAGGTCATCAAAGACCGCTTCCCCGCGCCAAAAGACACCACGCGCGAACAGGTGCGCGCCAAGTACCAACTGGTGAAACAGCACGACCGCGTGGGCCGCATGGCCGAGACGCTGGAGTTCTCCGAGGTGGGCTTTCCCCGCGCGCGCTTCACCGATGAGCTGATCGCCGAGCTGCTGGCCCACGCGCCCAGCCAGGTCGAGATCAGTGACCGCGATGGCGACGGCACCACCGAGGTGGTGCTCAAGCACGTGTACATCGAGCGGCGCATGATTCCGCTGAACCTTTACCTGCAAGAGCTGCTGGAGGCGCTGCAGGCCCACCCGCACGACGAGGCGGTGCGCGCCCAGATCGACCGCGTGGTGGCCGATTACGGGCAGGCCATCAAAGACCTGGTCTCGGCCAACATCTTCCCCGGCGACATGCTGTGGAAGAACTTCGGCATCACCCGCCACGGCAAGGTGGTGTTCTACGACTACGACGAGATCGAGTACCTCACCGACTGCCACTTCCGCCGCGTACCCCCGCCGCGCCACGAAGAAGACGAGCTCTCGGGCGAGGTCTGGTACCCCGTGGCCCGCCACGATGTGTTCCCCGAAACCTTCGGCCCCTTCCTGCTGGGCCACCCGGTGGTGCGCGAGGCCTTCATGCGCCACCACGCCGACCTGCTGGACGTGGATTTCTGGCAGGCCCAACAGGCGCGCATTCGCGCCGGCCATGTGCACGACGTGTTCCCCTACGAGCGCCAGCGGCGGCTGCACGCCGCCACCGCGCCCGCCACCTGATCCTTTACTCAACCCTTTTTCACCGCTTCATCTAGGAGACTGTTCATGAGCGATTCCATCGTCATCCTCGGCGCCGCCCGCACCCCCATGGGGGCTTTCCAGGGCGACTTCGCCGCTTTGTCTGCCCACGACCTGGGCGGTGCGGCCATCAAGGCCGCCGTCGAGCGCAGCGGCGTGAAGCCGGCCGACGTGAACGAGGTGCTGTTCGGCAACTGCCTGATGGCGGGCCAGGGCCAGGCACCGGCCCGCCAGGCCGCGCTCAAGGGCGGCCTGCCCTTGTCGGCCGGCGCCGTGACCTTGTCCAAGATGTGCGGCTCGGGCATGAAGGCCACCATGCTGGCCCACGACATGCTGCTGGCCGGCAGCGCGCAGGTGATGGTGGCCGGTGGCATGGAGAGCATGACCAACGCCCCCTACCTGCTGCTCAAGGGCCGTGGCGGCTACCGCATGGGCCACGACCGCGTGTACGACCACATGATGCTCGACGGCCTGGAAGACGCCTACGAGGCCGGCCGCTCCATGGGTACCTTCGGTGAAGACTGCGCCGCCAAGTACCAGTTCACCCGCGAGCAGCAAGACGCCTTCGCCATCGCCTCGGTGCAGCGCGCCAAGGCCGCCACCGAAAGCGGCGCCTTTGCCAAAGAAATCGTGCCCGTTACCGTGAAAGACCGCAGCGGCGAGCGCGTGGTGTCGGTGGACGAAGGCCCGGGCAAGGTCAAGCTCGACAAGATTCCGGCGCTCAAGCCCGCCTTCAAGAAGGACGGCACCATCACCGCCGCCTCCAGCTCGTCCATCAACGACGGCGCCGCCGCCCTGGTGCTGGCCAAGGCCTCCACCGCGCAGGCCATGGGCGCCAAGCCGATTGCCCGCATCGTCGGCCACGCCACCCACGCGCAAGAGCCCAACTGGTTCACCACCGCGCCGGTGTTCGCCACCCAGAAGCTGCTGGCCAACGTGGGCTGGGCCGTGGGCGACGTGGACCTGTGGGAAGTGAACGAGGCCTTCGCCGTGGTGCCCATGGCGCTGATGGCCGAGCTGAAGGTGCCGCACGAGAAGCTCAACGTGAACGGCGGCGCTTGCGCCCTGGGCCACCCCATTGGCGCCAGCGGTGCGCGCATTCTGGTCACGCTGATCCACGCGCTGCAGGCGCGCGGCGGCAAGCGCGGCGTGGCCACGCTGTGCATTGGCGGTGGCGAGGCCACCTCGATGGCCATCGAATTGCTCTGATGGCCACCGTTCTCGTCATCGGCGCCTCGCGCGGCATTGGCCTGGAACTGGTGCGCCAGTACCGCGAGGCCGGCGACCGCGTGATCGCCACCGCGCGCGACGACGCGGGCCTGGCCCGCCTGCAAGACCTGGGCGCCCAGGCCTTGCGGGTGGACGTGGCCAACCCGGCCAGCGTGAGCGGTTTTTCTTGGCAGCTCGATGGCGAGAAGCTGGACGTGGCCTTGTACGTGGCCGGCGTGATGGACCGCGCCGGCGCCACCACGCCCCCCACCCAGCAGGCCTTTGACCGCGTGATGCACGCCAACGTGCTGGGCCTGATGCAGGTGATCCCGCAGGTGCTGCCCATGGTGGAAGAGGCCGGTGGCGTGTTCGCCGCGCTGACCAGCCGCATGAGCCAGATCGCCAGCGTGCCCGCCAGCAATGCCTGGCTGTACCGCGTGAGCAAGGCCGCGCTGAACATGGCCGTGGCTAGCGCCCGGTTCGACTACCCGCGCGCCCGCCTGGTGGCGCTGGACCCGGGCTGGGTGCAGACCGACATGGGCGGCACCAGCGCCCCGGTGGCCTTGGCCGACAGCGTGGCTGGCCTGCGCGCGGTGCTGGCCAGCGTCAGCCCCGAGGACAACGGCCGCCTGATCCACTTCGACGGCCAGCGCGCCGCCCATTGGTGAACCCCCCAAACCGAGACACAACATGTTGTTGACCCCCGACCAAGAAGCCATCCGCGACGCCGTGCGCGCCTTTGCCCAGGCCGAGCTGTGGCCCCACGCGGCCAAGTGGGACAAGGAACACCATTTCCCGAAAGAGGCCCACAAAGGCCTGGCCGAGCTGGGCGCCTATGGCATCTGCGTGCCCGAGGCCCTGGGCGGCGCGGGGCTGGATTACCTGACCCTGGCCGTGGTGCTGGAAGAGATCGCCGCCGGCGACGGCGGCACCAGCACCGCCATCAGCGTGACCAACTGCCCGGTCAACGCCATCCTCATGCGCTACGGCAACGCGGCGCAGCAGCAGAAATGGCTCACCCGCCTGGCCGCCGGCGAGCTGCTGGGCGCCTTCTGCCTGACCGAGCCGCACGTGGGCTCGGATGCGTCGGCCCTGCGCACCACGGCGCAAAAGCAGGGCGACGAATACGTGATCAACGGCGTGAAGCAGTTCATCACCAGCGGCAAGAACGGGCAGGTCGCCATCGTGATTGCCGTGACCGACAAGGCCGCGGGCAAGAAGGGCATGAGCGCCTTCATCGTGCCCACCGACACGCCCGGCTATTTGGTGGCGCGCCTGGAAGACAAGCTGGGCCAGCACAGCAGCGACACGGCGCAGATCACCTTTGAGAACTGCCGCGTGCCAGCGGAGAACCGGATCGGCGAAGAGGGCGAGGGCTACAAGATCGCGCTCTCGGCCCTGGAGGGTGGGCGCATCGGCATTGCCGCGCAGAGCGTGGGCATGGCCCGCAGCGCGCTGGAGGTGGCCATTGACTACGCCAAGCAGCGCGAGAGCTTTGGCACCGCTATCTTCAATCACCAGGCTGTGGGCTTTCGCCTGGCCGACTGCGCCACCCAGCTGGAGGCCGCGCGCCAGCTCATCTGGCACGCCGCCGCCCTGCGCGACGCCAACCGCCCCTGCCTGAAAGAGGCGGCCATGGCCAAGCTGTTCGCCAGCGAGGTGGCCGAGCGCGTGTGCTCCGTGGCCATCCAGACCCTGGGCGGCTACGGCGTGGTGAGCGACTTCCCGGTGGAGCGCATCTACCGCGACGTGCGCGTGTGCCAGATTTACGAAGGCACGAGCGACGTGCAGAAGATCATCATTCAGCGCGGGTTGTAATCCCAAGCATCGCGCTCGGCGAGCAGCCAGGTTCGCTCGGCCGCGGCGGTAGCATCCACTGCATGAACATCATCATTTTGGGCGCCGGTCGGGTCGGCGAAAGCGTGGCCGAGAGCCTGGTGTCCGAGCAGAACGACATCACCGTCATCGACACCGACCCGCAGCGCCTGCGCCTGCTGGAAGACCGCCTGGATCTGCGCGGCGTGGTGGGCAACGGCATTCAGCCCTCGGTGCTGCTGGACGCCGGCGCCAAAGACGCGGACATGCTGATTGCCTGCGCCGCCAACGACGACACCAACCTGGTGGTGTGCAAGGTGGCGCACGACGTGTTCAACGTGCCCAGCACCATTGCCCGCCTGCGATCGCCCGAGTTCGTGGAAGGCGACGCCCTGCTGGGCAAGAGCGGCTTCGCGGTGGACCACGTGATCTGCCCCGAAGAGTCGGTGACGCGCTACATCCACCAGCTCATTCGCTACCCCGAGGCGCTGCAGGTGCTGGAGTTTGCCGACGGCCGCGCCAGCCTGATCGTGGTGCGCGCCACCAACGGCGGTGCCCTGGTGGGCCACACCATTGGCGAGTTCCGCGAGCGCTTTCCGCACGCGCAGATGCGGGTGGTGGCGCTGTATCGGCTGGACGCCGAGATCGAGGCCACGCCGCAGACGCGCATCCTGGCCGGCGACGAGGTGTTTGTGCTGGCCGACACCGAAAAGATCCGCTACGTGCTGGGCGCCATTCACAACATTGACCGTCCCGTCCAGCGCGTGATGATCGCCGGTGGCGGCAAGGTGGGCCTGCGCCTGGCGCGCAGCCTGGTGGGCCAATGCGAGGTGAAGCTGATCGAGCGCGACAAGCGCCGCTGCGAGTACCTGGCCAGCCAGTTGCCGTCCAGCGTGCTCATCCTCAACGGCGACGGCGCCGACGAAGACCTGCTGCAAGACGAGAGCGTGGGCCAGATGCACCTGTTCCTGGCGCTCACCAACGACGACGAGGACAACATCATGTCGTCCATGCTGGCCAAGCGCATGGGCGCCGAGCGCGTGATGGCCCTCATCAACCGCCGCGCTTACGCCGACATGATGCAGGGCAGCACCATCGACATCGCCATCGCGCCCGCGCAAACCGTGATCGGCGAGCTGCTCACCCACCTGCGCCGGGGCGACGTGGTGGCCGTGCACAGCCTGCGCCGTGGCGCCGCCGAGGCCATGGAGGCCGTGGCCCGTGGCGACGCCAAGACCAGCAAGCTGGTGGGCCGCCGGGTGGAAGACGTCAAGTGGCCCAGCGGCACCCGCCTGGGTGCCATCGTGCGCGGCGAGGGCCGGCGCTCCGAGGTGCTCATGCCGCACCACGACACGGTGATCGAGACCGACGACCACCTCATCCTGTTCATTCCCAACAAGCGCCAGGTGCGGCAGGTGGAGAAGCTGTTCCAGGTGGGCGCCACCTTCTTCGGCTAAGCCCATGGACATGTTTCTGCCCGTGCTGTCGGTGTTCTCGCGCATCCTGCTCGCGTTCGCCCCGTCTTTCCTGGTGCCGCTGGCCTGGGCCTGGTTTCTGGACCGGCAGCACCACGCGCTGGTGTGGGCCTATGGCTTCGCCCTCACCGTGGCCAGCGGCGCGGTGCTGGCCCACTTCACCCACCGCCACCGGCGTGAACTGTTGCCGCGCGACGGTTTTCTGCTGGTGAACCTGGTGTGGCTGGTCTTGCCCGCCTACGCGGCGTTTCCGCTCATGCTCACCGTGCCCGGCATTGACGTGAGCAAGGCCTATTTCGAGGCCATGAGCGCGCTCACCGCCACCGGCGCCACGGCCCTCTCGGGGCTGGACCACTTGCCCGTGTCGGTGAACGTGTGGCGCTGCTTCCTGCAACTCATCGGGGGGCTGGGCATCATGCTGCTGGTGGTGGCGGTGCTGCCCCTGCTGGGCCTGGGCGGCGTGCAGCTCTACAAGGCCGAGACGCCCGGCCCCATGAAAGACACCAAGTTCACCCCGCGCATCGCCGAGACCGCGCGCGGCCTGTGGGGCGTGTACGTGCTCTTGTCGGCCGCCTGCATGCTGGCCTACCGCTGGGCCGGCATGGGCTGGGCCGATGCCTTCATGCACATGTGCACCACCATGGGCCTGGGGGGCTTCTCGTCCTACGACGCCAGCATCGGGCACTTCCAGTCGGCCCAGGTGGAGTGGGTGGCCACGGTGTTCATGGCGCTGGCGGGCATCAGCTTCGTGCGCTACTTCATGGTGTTTCGCACCCGCTCGCTGCGCCCCGTCACCAACGACCGCGAGATCCGCACCTACGCCAGCGTGCTGCTGCTGTCGGTGGCGCTGGTGGCGGTGCTGCTGATGGTGCACGGCGTGGTGGACGAGGTGCCCGAGGCGATTCGCACCAGCGCTTTCCATGTGGTGTCGTTGGCCACCACCACCGGTTATGCGTCCACCGACTACGCGCAGTGGCCGGTGTTCGCGCCGGTGCTGCTGATGTTCCTGGGCTGCTTCGCGTCTTGCGCGGGCTCCACCGGTGGCGGCATCAAGATGGTTCGCATGGTGCTGCTGCTCAAGCAGGCGCGGCGCGAGCTGGTGCGCATCATCCACCCGCGCGTGGTCAACCCGGTGACGCTGGCCGGGCAGGTGATGCCCATGTCGGTCATGACCTCGGTGCTGGGCTTCATGCTCATCTACGGCGCCGCCACCATGGGCCTGACCATGGTGCTGCTGTTCACCGGGCTGGACATCGTCACCGCCTTCTCGGCCGTGGTGGCCACGGTGAACAACATCGGCCCCGGCCTGGGCGCCGTGGGGCCGAGCGGCAACTTCGGCGGCCTGAGCGCGTTCCAGACCTGGGTGCTGAGCTTTGCCATGCTGCTGGGGCGGCTGGAGTTGCTGACGGTGCTGGTGCTGTTCAGCCGGCACTTCTGGAGGAAGTAGGTCCACCCCCGCCGCGCTGCGCGCGACCCCCTCAAGGGGGCGATGCCTTGCGGGCCGGCGGAGCCGGACCCGCGGCATCCTGGATGGAGGCACTTCGCGCCGGCTGGCCGTGTGAGCGGTTCGGGCCGACTTCGCCCCAGGTTGCCATTCGATAATCCCTTTTCACTTCAGGAGACAAACCATGCCGATCACCAAGGGGTTCCGGGCGCTGGTGGACGAGGCCACGGCGCAGATCACGACGTATTCCGTTGAGCAGGTGAAGCAGCGGCTGGCGGCGGGGGATGCGCGGCTGCAGTTGGTGGACATTCGCGATGTGCGCGAGTTGGAGCGGGAGGGCACGGCGCCGGGGGCTTTGCACGCGCCGCGTGGCATGTTGGAGTTCTGGGTGGACCCGGCCTCGCCGTATTTCAAGCCGGCCTTTGGCGACGAGGGCAAGGAATTCGTGTTGTTCTGTGGCGCGGGCTGGCGCAGCGCGCTGGCCACCAAGGCCCTGAAGGACATGGGCATGGACAACGTGGCCCACATCGACGGCGGTTTCGGTGAGTGGGTGAAGCAGGGCGGCCCCACCGAGACGCTGGAGCAGCGCAAGGCGAAGAAGGCGGGATGAGCGAGGCCTGTCCCTGTGGCCGCCAGGACGCGCGCGGCCGGCCGCTCGCCTTCGATGCCTGCTGTGGCCGCTACCTGGGCACGGGCGTGCCGGCGCCCGATGCCGAGTCGCTCATGCGCTCGCGCTACAGCGCCTTTGTGCGCGGCGACGTGGCGCACCTGCGGGCCACCTGGCACGCCAGCACCCGCCCGGCCGATCTTGACCTGGAGCCCGGTCAGCGCTGGCTGGGGCTTGAGGTGCGGCGGCACGTGGCGCAGGACGACGCACACGCCGAGGTGGAGTTCGTGGCCCGCTCGCGCGTGGGCGGGCGCGGTGTGCGCCTGCACGAGCGCAGCCGCTTCGTGCGCGAGGGCGGCCAGTGGTTTTACGCGGATGGCGACATCCTGAATTGAACGCGGAAGTTGAGAGAGCGAGATGTTTGAGGCGGTGTTGTTCGATTGCGATGGCGTGCTGGTGGACAGCGAGCCCATCACCAACGGGGTGTTGCGCGAGATGCTCAACGAAGCCGGCTGGCCGCTGAGCCAGGCCGAGTGCGAGCGCATCTTCATTGGCAAGGCGGTGCGCGACGAACGCGCCCGCATTGAGGTCGAGACCGGCCGCCCGCTCACCGAAGACTGGATGCGCGCGTTCTACGCCCGGCGCGACCAGCGCCTGCGCGCCGAGCTGCGCGCGGTGGAGGGTGCCTTGCAGGCTGTGGTGGCCGCGCACGGCCACACCAGCGGGCGCATCGCCTGTGCCTCAGGCGCCGACAAGGCCAAGGTGGTGATGCAGATCGAAATGGCGGGCATGGCCCCTTACTTTGGCCAGGCCATCTTCAGCGGCCACGACCTGCCGCGCTCCAAGCCCCACCCTGACGTGTACCTGGCCGCCGCCGCGCACCTGGGCGTGGACCCGGCGCGCTGCCTGGTGATCGAAGACACGGGCACCGGCGCCATGGCCGGGCTGGCCGCTGGCGCCACGGTGTGGGGCTACTGCCCGCAAGGGCATGGCCGCGCCTTCCAGGGGCTGGGCCTGCCGCGGGTGTTTCACCACATGGACGAACTGCGGGCTTCAATGGCTGCGCCATTCCCCCGGTGAGCGCCCCGTCCAGGCCTTGAAGGCCCGGATGAAGCTCTTCTCGTTCACAAAGCCTACCGCCTGCGCCACCTGCTTGATGGGGCGTTGCGTGCGCTGCAGCAGTTCGATGGCGCGCTGGCGCCGCACCTCGTCTTTCAGGGCTTGCAGCGAGGCGCCTTCGTCGCGCAGCTGGCGGTGCAGGGTGCGGGCTGAGGTGTGGAGCACGGCGGCCAGGTCGTCGGCGTTGTGGGCGGCCAGGGGCTGGTTGGCCAGCACCTGGCGCACGCGCTGCACCAGCAGGCGGTCGCGCCGGTAGGGGCGCACCTGCAAGGGCAGGGCGCGCTGCAGCATTTGCACCATGGCGGCTTCGTCGCGCTGAACGGGCAGGGCCAGGTAGCGGGCGTCAAAGCGCAGGGTGGCGCGCTCGGCGCCAAACACCGCCGGGCCATCGAACAGCACGCCATAGGCCTCCGCGTGATCGGGTTGCGCAAAAGGAAAAGTCACGCCCAGCACGGGAATGCGCGAGTCGATGAACCAGCTCGCCAGGCCGTGGATGTTGCGCATCACCGAGACGATGCAGAACTCTTGCAGCCCGGGCGTGATGCCCAGGTCGTCGATGGCGAGGGTGGCCTCGCCCTCGTGCTCGCTCAGGCCCAGGCGCACGCGGGTGGTGAGCAGGCCGTGGTGGCGGCACCAGCGCTTCAGGGCCACGCCCAGGGTGGGGGCTGAGAGCGAGGCGCGGGCCAGCATGCCGTGGCTGCCCCAGGGCAGGGGGCGCTCGAACCAGCCCAGGGCCTCGTCGTCGAGTTCGCGCATGGCCGCCCCCGACAGGGCTTCCATTTGCGCGGCCGTGATGCGGGCCGACGGCCGGTGCACGTCATCTGGCGCGATTTGTGCCAGCTCCAGCGCCGAAGCCGCGCTCAGGTCGCGCAGCGCATAGGCCTGCAGGATGGCCTGCACGAATGCCATGGGAGTGGCGGCCACGCCCTGGGTGAGGGCGTCGGCCGCCACCGGGATGAACGGACGGGTGGGCTGGGGCATGGGGCGAGTGTGCCGGCCAGTGGCGCGATTTGCAACCCACAAGGCGTCCGCTGCGTCCCCTTCCTGTCTATGCTGCGCCATCGCCCTGCAACCACCGGATACCCCCATGCCCACGCTGGAGACCCAACTCAATTCCCGTTCCGCCGATTTCCAGGCCAATGCCGAGGCCATGCGCGCCCTGGTGGCCGATTTGCAGGCGCAGATCGCCCAGGCCGCGCAAGGCGGTGGCGAGGCGGCGCGCGCCAAGCACACCGCGCGCGGCAAGCTGCTGCCGCGCGACCGCGTGCAGATGCTGCTGGACCCGGGCACGCCCTTTCTGGAGTTGGCGCCGCTGGCCGCGCACGGCCTGTACAACGGCGACGCGCCGTGTGCGGGCGTGATCGCCGGCATCGGCCGCGTGAGCGGGGTGGACTGCATGATCGTGTGCAACGACGCCACGGTGAAGGGCGGCACCTACTACCCGCTCACGGTGAAGAAGCACCTGCGCGCACAAGAGGTGGCGCAGCAGAACCACCTGCCCTGCATTTACCTGGTGGACTCGGGCGGCGCCAACCTGCCCAACCAGGACGAGGTGTTCCCCGACCGCGACCACTTCGGCCGCATCTTCTTCAACCAGGCCAACATGAGCGCGCAGGGCATTGCGCAGATCGCGGTGGTCATGGGCTCGTGCACGGCCGGTGGCGCCTACGTGCCGGCCATGAGCGACGAGACCATCATCGTGAAGAACCAGGGCACCATCTTCCTGGGTGGCCCGCCGCTGGTGAAGGCCGCCACGGGCGAGGTGGTCACGGCCGAAGACCTGGGCGGTGGCGACGTGCACACGCGCCTCTCGGGCGTGGCCGACCACCTGGCGCAGAACGACCTGCACGCCATTGCGCTGGCGCGTCAGGCGGTGAAGAACCTCAATGCTCGCAAGCAGCCGCCCATTGCGCTGATCGACCCGGTGGAGCCGCTCTACCCGGCCGAAGAGCTGTACGGCGTGATCCCCACCGACACGCGCAAGCCCTTTGACGTGCGCGAAATCATCGCCCGCATCGTGGACGGCAGCGAGTTCGACGAGTTCAAGGCCCGCTACGGCACCACGCTGGTCTGCGGCTTCGCCCGCATCGAGGGCATGCCGGTGGGCATCATCGCCAACAACGGCATTCTGTTCAGCGAGTCGGCGCTCAAGGGCGCGCACTTCATCGAGCTGTGTTGCCAGCGCAAGACCCCGCTGGTGTTCCTGCAGAACATCACCGGCTTCATGGTGGGCCGCAAGTACGAAAACGAAGGCATCGCGCGCAACGGCGCCAAGATGGTCACGGCCGTGGCCACCGCCGCCGTGCCGAAGTTCACCGTGATCATTGGTGGCAGCTTCGGTGCGGGCAACTACGGCATGTGCGGTCGCGCCTACAGCCCGCGCTTCCTGTGGATGTGGCCCAACGCCCGCATCAGCGTGATGGGCGGTGAGCAGGCCGCCAGCGTGCTGGCCACCGTCAAGCGCGACGGCATCGAGGCCAAGGGCGGCCAGTGGAGCGCCGAGGAAGAAGAGGCCTTCAAGGCGCCGATCAAGCGCCAGTACGAGGAGCAGGGCCACCCCTATTTCGCCACCGCGCGTCTGTGGGACGACGGCATCATCGACCCGGCCGACACCCGCCGCGTGCTGGCCCTGGGCCTGAGCGCCGCGCTGAACGCGCCGATTCCCGAGACGAAGTTCGGCGTCTTCCGCATGTGACGCCATGAGCCCGCACGCGCACTTTGCTCAACTGGCCCGCTACAACGTGTGGGCCACGCGCCGCCTGATCGACGCGGTGGCCGCGCTGCCCGAGGCCGACTACCGCCGAGACGGCGGCCTGTTCTTCAAGAGCATTCACGGCACGCTCAACCACCTGCTGGTGGGCGAGCACATGCTGTGGTACCCGCGCTTTGCCAAGGGCGTGTCGCCCAAGGTGGCGCTCGACGCCGAGGTCGAGCCCGACCGCGACCGCCTGGGCCAGGCGCTCAAGGGCGGTGCGGCCAACTGGCTGCCGCTGATCGCGTCGTGGCCCGCCGAGCGCTTCGACGGCCATCTCACCTACACCAACATGCGCGGCCAGGCGGTGCAACTGCCCATCGCCGCCACGCTGGCCCACGTGTTCAACCACGGCACGCACCACCGCGGCCAGGTCACGGCCGCGCTCACCGCGCTCGGCCAGCCCTGCCCTGAGCTGGACCTGGTGTACCTGTTGCAAGAGGAGTCCAAGGCATGACCACCACCCCGAGCCCATCGCTGACCGTGTCGGTTCAAGACCGCGTCGCCCGCATCACGCTCACCCGCCCCGAGGTGCGCAACGCCTTCAACGATGAGGTCATCGCCCAGCTCACCGAGGCCTTCAGCGCCGTGGGCGAGCGCGATGACGTGCGCGCCGTGGTGCTGGCCGCCGAGGGCCCGGCCTTCTGCGCAGGCGCCGACCTGAACTGGATGCGCCGCATGGCCGACTACACGCGCGAAGAAAACCTGGCCGACGCCGCCGCGCTGGCCGACATGCTGCGCGCCATTTACGAATGCCCGCACCCCACCGTGGCCCGCGTGCAAGGCCACGCCTTCGCGGGTGGCATGGGCCTGGTGGCGGCCTGCGACATCGCGGTGAGCGTGGACAGCGCCACCTACTGCCTGAGCGAGGTCAAGATCGGCCTGATCCCGGCCACCATCAGCCCCTACGTGATTCGCGCCATGGGCCCGCGCGCGGCGCACCGCTACAGCCTCACCGCCGAGGTGTTCAGCGCCGCCGAGGCGCACCGCATTGGCTTCGTGCATGAGGTGGTGGGCGCCGACGCCCTCGACGCCAAGGTGGACGACATCGTGCGCGCCCTGGTGAACGCCAGCCCGGCGGCTGTGCGCGCCTGCAAGCGCCTGGTGCAAGACGTGGCCGAGCGCGAGATCAGCGATTCGCTGGTGAACGACACCGTGCGCGGCATTGCCGACATTCGCGTCAGCCCTGAGGGGCGCGAGGGCGTGCAGGCCTTCCTGAACAAGCGCAAGCCGTCCTGGGTGCAAGGCTGAGCCCCGCATGAACGCGCGCGCCCCACTGGACACGGCCGACTGGTCGCGCCGCAGCCTCGCGGCCGTCTGGCACCCGTGCACGCAAATGGCGCGGGCGGCGCAACAGCCGCCGCTGTCCATCGCGCGCGGAGAGGGGCCTTGGCTCTATGACCACGCCGGGCGCCGTTACTTCGACGCCATCAGCTCCTGGTGGGTGAACCTGTTCGGCCACGCCGACGAAGGCCTGGCCGAGGCCATCGCCACCCAGGCCCGCACCCTGCCGCACGTGATGCTGGCCGGCTGCACCCACGAGCCGGCCGTGCGCCTGGCCGAGCGCCTGGGCGCGCGCACCGGCGGCGCGCTGGGCCACGTGTCTTTTGGCAGCGATGGCGCCAGTGCGGTGGAGATCGCGCTCAAACAGAGCTTTCACAGTTGGCGCAACCTGGGCCAGGAGGCCAAGCGCCACTTCGCCTGCCTGCGCCACGGCTACCACGGCGAAACCATCGGGGCGCTGGCCGTGACCGACGTGGCCGTGTTCCGCGACGCGTACGACCCGCTGCTCATGCGATCGCACACGGTGGAGTCGCCCGACAGCCGCCTGGGCAACGAGGCGCAGGCCATCGAGGCCCTGCGCGAGCTGCTGGCGCAGCGCCACGGTGAGATCGCCGCGCTCATTGTTGAGCCGCTGGTGCAGGGCGCGGCCGGCATGGTGATGCACTCGCCGGCCTACCTGCGCGCGGTGCGCGCCCTGTGCCGCGAGTTCGGCGTGCACCTGATCGCTGACGAAATCGCCGTGGGCTGCGGTCGCACCGGGCGCTTCTTCGCCTGGGAACACACCGAGCCGGCCGGCGCCGCCGACTGGCCCGACTTTCTGCTGCTGTCCAAGGGCATCACCGGTGGCACGCTGCCGCTGTCGCTGGTGCTCACCACCGACGCGGTGTTCCAGGCCTTCTGGTCCGACGACACGGCCCGGGGCTTTCTGCACTCGCACTCGTACACCGGCAACGCCCTGGCCTGTGCCGCCGCCAACGCCGTGCTCGACCGCTTCGATGCTGGCCAGCTCGACGCCAACGCCGCACAGGCCCAGTGGCTGGCCGATGCCTTCGCGCCCCTGGCGCAAGACGGCCGCGTGGCGCACCTGCGCCAGCGCGGCACCATCCTCGCCTTCGACGTGCCCGCCGCCATGCCCGGGTTCGCCGAGCGCTTTCACCTCGCGGGCCGCGCGCGTGAGCTGCTGATCCGACCGATCGGCCGCAGCGTCTATCTGATGCCGCCTTATGTGATCGACCCGACCATTGCCCTGTGGCTGGCCGCGTCGGTCAAGGACACCTTAGACGATGTGGTTTGAACACCTGAACTCCGAATTGGCCCGTCGAGAGGCGGCCCAGCTCACTCGCCGCCTGCGCGTGGCCACCAGCGGCACCGCGCCGCACCAGCGCGTGCTCGGCGCCGACGGGCGCGAGCGCGAGCTGCTCATGTTCTGCAGCAACGACTACCTGGGCCTGGCGGCGCACCCGACCATCGCCCACGCCCTGGTCGAGGGCGCCCGCCAGTGGGGTGGTGGCTCGGGCGCTTCGCCCCTGGTCAGCGGCCACACCGCCGCGCACGAGGCGGTGGCGCAGTGGCTGGGCGATGCCTACGCCCCCCACATTCCGCAGGCGCGGGCGCTGGGTTTCTGCACCGGCTACATGGCCAACCTGGGCGTGGTCACCGCCTTGGGCGACGCCGAGGCCGAACTGTTTTGCGACCGCCTCAACCACGCCTCGCTCATCGACGGCGCGCGCCTGGCCCGCGCCCGTGTGCAGCTCTACCCGCACGCCGACACCGCCGCCCTGGACGCGCTGCTGGCCGCCAGCGCGGCGCGGCGCAAGCTCATCGTCACCGACAGCGTCTTCAGCATGGACGGTGACGTGGCCCCCCTGGCCGAACTGCTGGCCCTGGCCGAGCGGCACGACGCCTTGCTGCTGGTGGACGAGGCCCATGGCCTGGGCGTGCTGGGCCAGCGCGGCCTGGGCGCCATCGAGGCCGCCGGCCTGCGCAGCGAGCGCCTGGTGCTGGTGGGCACCCTGGGCAAGGCCGCGGGCGTGGCCGGTGCCTTCGTGGTGGCGCATGGGCCGGTGCTGGAGTACCTGCTGCAGACCGCGCGCAACTACATCTTTTCCACCGCTTCGCCGCCCGCGCTGGAGCACGCGGTGCTGGCCGGTCTGCGCCTGATCGCCGGCAGCGAAGGCGTGCAGCGGCGCGCGGCCCTGCGTGAGCGCATCGCCCAGTGGCGCGAGGGCGTGCGGGCCGTGCTGGCGCAGCACCCCGAGCTGCCCTGGCGCCTGCTCGAATCGCCCACCCCGGTGCAGGCCCTGGTGCTGGGCGACAACGCCGCGGCCATGCGCCTGTCGGCCGCGCTGGAGGCGCAGGGCCTGCGGGTGCCCGGCATTCGCCCACCCACCGTGCCCGAGGGCAGCGCCCGCCTGCGCGTCACCCTGTGCGCCACGCACAGCGCGGCCGATGTGAGCCGCCTGGTGGCCGCCTTGGCCCTCGCGGCCCAGACGCTGGGCGTCTCGGGCCGGTGTCAGGAGCTGGCGGCATGAAGGGCCTGTTTGTCACCGGTACCGACACCGAGATCGGCAAGACCCTGGTCACCGCCGCGCTCACCGTGGCCTTGCAGCAAGCCGGCGCCCGGGTGGCGCCCATCAAATCGGTGGCGGCCGGCCAGGTGTTCGACGACGCCACTGGCCGCTGGCTCAACGAAGACGTGGCCCTGCTGCACGCCGCGCAATCGCTGGGCATGCGCCCCGAGCAGGTGGGGCCGATGCAGTTCCGAGAGCCCTGCGCACCGCACATTGCCGCGCGTCTGGAAGGCCGCACCATCGCGCGCGAACCGCTGCTGGCGGCCATCGCCCGCAGCGCCGCCATGGGCGACTGGGCCCTGGTCGAGGGCGTGGGCGGCTTTCGCGTGCCGTTGGGCGCCGGCTGGGACACGGCCGATCTGGCCCAGGGCCTGGGCTTGCCGGTGCTGCTGGTGGTGGGCCTGCGCCTGGGCTGCCTCAACCACGCGCTGCTCACCGCTGAGGCCATCCGCGCGCGTGGCCTGCGACTGGCGGGTTGGGTGGCCAACACCGTCGACCCCGACATGCCACACGCAGCGGATAACCTCTGCGCCCTGCAGGTGGGCTTGCGCGCTCCCTGCTGGGGCTATCTGCCCCGTTTGCGCGATGCCTGCGCGGCCTCTGCCGCCCGGCATTTTTCTCTCTCGTCGGCGGAGTTGCTGCAGCTGCTGCGCGACGCCCAGCCCGCGCTGGCGCCGACGGAAACCGCCGATCTCACTGCATTCCCATGACCATGAAGCCAAGCCCCAACCAGATCCAGTCGCTCACGCCCAGCCTCGACGCGCAGCGCCGCAACGCCACGCCCTGGACGGTGGACGCCGTGGCCGCCTTGTTCGAGTTGCCCTTCAATGACCTGATGTTCCGCGCCCAGCAGGTGCACCGCGAGCACTTCGATCCCAACGCCGTGCAGCTCTCCACCCTGCTGTCCATCAAGACCGGGGGCTGCGAAGAAGACTGCAAGTACTGCCCGCAATCGGCCCACTTCGACACCGGCCTGAAGGCCGAGAAGCTGCTGCCGCTGCAAGAGGTGCTGGAAGCCGCGCGCGCCGCCAAGGCCAGCGGCGCCACCCGCTTCTGCATGGGCGCGGCCTGGCGCAGCCCCAAAGAGCGCCATCTGCAGGCCATTGGCGAAATGATTGCCGAGGTCAAGGCCATGGGCCTGGAGACCTGCCTCACCGCCGGCATGCTGGGCGACGGCCAGGCCGAGCAACTGCAAGAGGCCGGGCTCGATTACTACAACCACAACCTCGACACCTCGCCCGAGTTCTACGGCCAGATCATCACCACCCGCACCTACCAAGACCGCCTGGACACGCTCGACCGCGTGCGCAGCGCCGGCCTGAAGGTGTGCTCGGGCGGCATCGTGGGCATGGGCGAGACGCGCCGCCAGCGCGCTGGCCTCATCGTGCAGCTGGCCAACATGGGCCCCTACCCCGAGAGCGTGCCCATCAACAACCTGGTGCAGGTCGAAGGCACGCCGCTGGCCGGCACCGAGGCCCTGGACCCGTTCGAGTTCGTGCGCACCATCGCCGTGGCGCGCATCTGCATGCCGCGCGCCATGGTGCGCCTCTCCGCCGGGCGCGAGGAGATGCCCGAGTCGCTGCAGGCCCTGTGCTTCATGGCCGGCGCCAACAGCATGTTCTATGGCGACAAGCTGCTCACCACCAGCAACCCGCAGGCCGCCAAAGACCGCGCCCTGCTGGACCGCCTGGGCATGCGCTGCGCCAGCGAAGCCGACCTCGGCCACGAACAGGCACCAGACCCCACCCCCTGCCACTGATCCCCATCGATTCCACCGGAGACCCCGCCATGTTCACCAAGATCCTCATTGCCAACCGCGGCGAGATTGCCTGCCGCGTGGCCGCCACTGCCCGCCGCCTGGGCATCAAGACCGTGGCGGTCTACTCAGACGCCGACGCCCGCGCCAAGCACGTCGCGGCCTGCGATGAGTCGGTGCACATCGGCGGCAGCGCCCCGCGCGACAGCTACCTGCGCTGGGAACGCATCATCGAGGCGGCCAAGGCCACGGGCGCCCAGGCCATCCACCCTGGCTACGGCTTCCTCAGCGAAAACGAGGCCTTCGCCAACGCCTGCGCCGAGGCCGGCCTGGTGTTCATCGGCCCGCCGGCCTCGGCCATCCTGGCCATGGGCCTGAAGGCCGAGTCGAAGCAGCTCATGGAGAAAGCCGGCGTGCCCCTGGTGCCCGGCTACCACGGCAGCGACCAAGACCCGGTGATGCTCAAGCACGAGGCCGACCGCATCGGCTACCCGGTGCTCATCAAGGCCAGCGCGGGCGGCGGCGGCAAGGGCATGCGCGCGGTCTACAAGCCCGAGGAATTCGCCGATGCCCTGGCCAGTTGCCAGCGCGAGGCGCGCAACAGCTTTGGCAGCGACGCGGTGCTGATCGAAAAGTACGTGCAGCGACCGCGCCACATCGAGATTCAGGTGTTCGGTGACACGCAAGGCAATTGCGTGTACCTCTTCGAGCGCGACTGCTCGGTGCAGCGCCGCCACCAGAAGGTGCTGGAAGAGGCCCCGGCCCCCGGCATGACGCCCGAGATGCGCCAGCAGATGGGCCTGGCCGCCGTGGCCGCCGCCAAGGCGGTGAACTACGTGGGCGCCGGCACAGTGGAGTTCATCGTGGAGCAGCCGCCCGAGGGCGGCATGCGCTTCTACTTCATGGAGATGAACACCCGCCTGCAGGTGGAGCACCCGGTGACCGAGGCCATCACCGGCCTCGATCTGGTGGAGTGGCAACTGCGCGTGGCCGCCGGCCAGCCGCTGCCGCTCACGCAAGAGCAACTGCACTTCAGCGGCCACGCCATCGAGGCCCGCATCTGCGCCGAAAACCCCGACAAGCAGTTCCTGCCCGCCACCGGCTCACTGCAGGTTTACCGCAAGCCCACCCACGTGGCCTTCGAGCGCGGCGCGGTGCGCTTTGACGACGGCGTGCGCGAGAGCGACGCCATCAGCCCCTTCTACGACTCGATGGTGGCCAAGCTCATCGTGCACGGCGCCACCCGCGAAGAGGCGCTGGCCAAGCTGGACGCCGCCCTGGCCGAGACCCGCATCGTGGGCCTGGCCACCAACGTGCAGTTCCTGCGCCACGTGGTGGCCAGCCGCTCGTTCGCGCAGGCCGACCTGGACACCGCGCTCATCCCGCGTGAGGCCGAGGTGCTGTTCGACCAGGACCGCGTGGGCCGCGACACGGCGGTGGCCGCCGCCGTGGCCCAGACCCTTCTGGCCGAGCGCGCGCTGCAGGGCAACGACCCCTTCTCGCGCCGCGACGGTTTCCGCTCGCACGGCGTCACGCAGCGCCGTTTTGATTTCGAGTACCGAGGCGAGGCCGTGCAGGCCCGCCTGAGCTACGGCCGCGCCGGCGCGCTCACCCTGGCCGTGGGCGAGACCGAAGGCCCGCTGCTGATCGAGCCCGTGGCCGACGGCAGCCGCTTTGACCTGCAGTACGCCGGCCGCCGCGAGTTGGTGCAGACCTGGGCCGTAGCCGAGACGGTGCACGTGTTCACCGCGCGCGGCGCCACCCAGATCGTGGAGGTGGACGTGCTGGCCCACGCCGGCGAAACCGCTGCCGAGGGCGGGCGCCTGACCGCGCCCATGCCGGGCAAGGTGGTGTCCTTCGCCGTGAAGGCGGGCGACGCGGTGAAGAAGGGCCAGGCCCTGGCGGTGATGGAGGCCATGAAGATGGAGCACACCATCGCCGCGCCGGCCGACGGCACCGTGGCCGAGCTGCTGTACGCGCCCGGCGACCAGGTGACCGAGGGCGCCGAGCTGCTCAAGCTGGCCGCCGCCTGAGCGTCAGGCCACGGCGGGGCAGGCTGCTAAGGTTTGGGCATGCGCATCACCGTTTGCCTTTCCCAACAAAAACCCGAGCCCTGGGTGGCCGGCCTGCAGGCCGCCTTGCCCGGGGCGCAAGTCAGCGCCTGGCAGCCGGGCGACCCGCCCGCCGACTGGGCCGTGGTCTGGGCCCCGCCGCAGGCCTTCATTGACGAACAGACCGACTTGCGAGCCTTGTTCAACACCGGCGCTGGCGTGGACGCGCTGCTCAAGCTGCGCCTGCCCCCGGGCCTGCGCGTGGTGCGGCTGGACGACGCGGGCATGTCGGTGCAGATGGCCGAGTACGTGTGCCACGCCGTGATCCGCCACTTTCGCGAGTTCGACGGCTACGAGGCCGACACCCGCGAGGGCCGCTGGTCGTACCGCAAGCCGCGCAGCCGCGCCGACTGGCCCGTGGGCGTGATGGGCCTGGGCGTGCTGGGCACGCGCGTGGCCCAGGCCCTGCGGGTGTTCGACTTCCCCGTGCATGGCTGGAGCCGCAGCCCGCGCGAGGTGCCCGGCGTGGTGTGCCACGCGGGCGAGGCCGCGCTCGACGGTTTCCTGGCCTCGTGCCGCGTGCTGGTGAACCTGCTGCCGCTCACGCCGCAGACCGAGAACATCCTCAACCGCCAGACCCTGGGCCGCCTGCTGCCCGGGGGCTACCTGATCAACGTGGCGCGCGGCGCGCACCTGGTGGACGACGACCTGCTGGCCCTGCTGGACAGCGGCCACCTGGCGGGCGCCACGCTCGATGTGTTCCGCACCGAGCCGCTGCCCGCCAACCACCCCTTCTGGACCCATCCCCGCCTCACCGTCACCCCGCACACCTCGGCCCGCACCCTGCGCGATGAAAGCATCGCGCAGATCGCCGGCAAGATCGCCGCCCTGCAGCGCGGTGAACCGGTGGCCGGCGTGGTGGACCCGGTACGCGGCTACTGATTGACACAATGGCCGAATGTTTCCAATAGAAGTCACAGCGGGGATCGTGGTTGATAGGTTGCGGGAGCCAGTCGCCAAACTCACCTCATCTCAAGTTCACGAGCAGGGCAATCGCAGGTCGCACTCCTCGCTCAGGGGAATGTCATGAGTTACCCAAAGCCTTGGCTCAGTCTTGAGCAGCAACTGGACAAACTGCGATCAAGGGGCATGCTTGTCAATGATGCCGTCAAGGCGCTGAACTACCTGCACCGCATCGGCTACTACCGGCTCAGCGGCTACTGGTTTGCCTTTCGGGAGCGATCAGGTCCATGCTGCGTTTGGGATGCGCGAAACGACCGACGTCAGGGCAAGGTGGAGACGGTAGCGCTTGACACCTTTAAGCCCGGCGCCACGTTTCAGAACGCCGTTGATCTGTATGTGTTCGACAAGGAACTGCGCCTGCTGGCCATGGACGCACTGGAACGAGTGGAGATCGCGTTGCGGGTGGATGTGTCGCACACGCTTGGGCAATTGGACCCCTTCGCGTATTTGCGCGCTGATCTGTTGCACCACAAGTTCGGCCAGGAGCTGAACCGTGACAGTGGATTGACCCGGCACCACGAATGGCTGGCGAAACACGCACAGCTGATCCTGCGTTCCCGAGAGGAGTTCGTTGCCCACAACCGCACCAAATACGGATTGCCTCTGGCGATGTGGGTGGCGTGCGAGGTGTGGGACTTTGGCACCTTGTCCACCTTGTTTGGAGGCATGCGCGAGGCAGAGCAGGACGCGATCGCAGCGAAGTATGGCGTTCGAAATGGGCGGGTGTTTGCGACCTGGCTGCGCAGCCTGAACTATCTGCGCAATGTGTGTGCCCACCACAGCCGGCTTTGGAACCGCAACATCGTGGATCAGCCTAAGCTTCCTCCGGAGGCGGAGATGCCTTGGGTGGCGGGTTTTGCGGGAGATTCTCACGCCCTCGCCAGGTGCTTCTTGCTGCTGCGAATCCTCCGCCAGATGCTGGGGGTTATCAATCCCACGTCGTCCTGGCCGGCTCGCATGAAGGACCATCTGGCGACATTCCCGGAACTCGGGCATCTTGGGCTGAACCTGGCTGGCATGGGCGCGCCAGCCGGCTGGCAGGACGCATGGGCATGACAACACAACGCGCAGCAATAAAAAACCCCCAAGCAACTTGGCTGCCATGGCAGTTACGTTGAAGGGGGCCGTGTTGCTTTGAATCCTAGCAGAAAACCGCTAAAGGCAAATCGATGGCTACCAACAACATCCCTTCCCGTGTGCAACTGATCGACGTGGGCCCGCGCGACGGCCTGCAGAACGAAAAACAGCCGGTGCCGGCCGAGGTCAAGATCGGCCTGGTGCAGCGCCTGCAAGACGCTGGCCTGAAAGAGATTGAGGTGACCAGCTACGTGAGCCCCAAGTGGGTGCCGCAGATGGCCGACAACCACGAGGTCATGGCCGGTATCGCGCGCCAGGCCGGTGTGCGCTACTCGGTGCTCACGCCCAACCTCAAGGGCTACGAGGCCGCGGTGCTGGACAAGCCCGACGAGATCGTGGTGTTCGGCGCGGCCAGCGAGGCCTTCAGCCAGAAGAACATCAACTGCTCCATCGCCGAGAGCATCGAGCGCTTCGCCCCGGTGGTGCAGGCGGCCCTGGCCGCGGGCATCGCGGTGCGCGGCGCCATGAGCTGCACCGTGGGCTGCCCGTATGAGGGCGACATCGCGCCCGAGCGCGTGGCCTACCTGGCCGGGCTGATGAAGGGCATTGGCGTGCAGCGCGTGGACGTGGCCGACACCATTGGCGTGGGCACGCCGCGCCGGGTGCAGGCCGCCATCGAGGCCACGCTCCAGCACTACGACATTGACCACGTGAGCGGCCATTTCCACGACACCTACGGCCAGGCCTTGTCCAACACCTACGCCGCGCTGGAGCTGGGGGTGTGGAACTTCCAGTCGTCGGTGTCGGGCCTGGGGGGCTGCCCTTATGCCAAGGGCGCCACCGGCAACGTGGCCACCGAAGACGTGGTGTACCTGCTGCACGGCCTGGGCATCGAGACCGGCATTGACCTGAACCGCCTGGTGGACGCGGGCGCCTACATCAGCGAGCAACTGGGCCGCCCCAGCGGCTCGCGCGTGGGCCGCGCCCTGCTGGCCAAACGGGCGGGCTGATACCCGCCAGGGTGTGCGGGCCTGTGGTTGAATTCACCCTTTGACCGCTGTCGGCGGGTGAGGTGTGGCGATGGACTGGCAGGTGTGGTGGGCGTACTTTTTTGCGTCGTGGGCGATCGCCCTGTCGCCCGGCTCGGGCGCGGTGCTGTCCATGACGCATGGCCTGGCCTACGGCGTTCGCGCCGCCAGCGCCACGGTGCTGGGTTTGCAACTGGGCCTGGCGGTGATCTTGCTGGTGGCCGGCGCCGGCGTGGGCGCGGTGCTGGTGGCCTCGGCCACGGCCTTTACCGTGGTGAAGGTGGTGGGCGCGGCCTACCTGATCTGGCTGGGCATCAAGCAGTGGCGCGCGCCGGTGCAGGGGCCGGCCCCCGGCGGCGAGGCCCTGCCCGCCAAGGCCGGCGTGCCCTCGCTGCGAGAGCGCCTGGCACTGGGCTTCTTCACCAACGTCACCAACCCCAAGGGCATTGTGTTCATGGTGGCGGTGCTGCCCCAGTTCATTGACCCGACCCAACCGCTGTGGCTGCAACTGCTGGTGCTGCTGGTGACCACCATTTCGGTGGACCTGGTGGTGATGCATGGCTACGCCTTCCTGGCCTCGCGCCTGCAGCGCTGGCTGGCCACGGCCCGCGCGCGCCGCGCCCAGAACCGCGTGTTTGGCGGTGTGCTCATGCTCATGGGCGCCAGCCTCATGCTGGTCAAGCGCGGCACCTGACCCCGTTTCTTTTGTTCTGCTGCCTGCTTCATGAGTGACCTTGCCCCCGCATCGACCGCCGCCGTGCAACGCGTGACCGAGCGCCTGTCGGCCCTGGGCCACCCCCACGCCCCCACCATGCTCAGCGACGCCGCGCGCACCGCGCAGCAGGCGGCCGACACGCTGGGCGTGGCGCTGGGCCAGATCGCCAAGAGCATCATCTTTCGCCGCAAGAGCGACGAGCGCGCCGTGCTGGTGGTGACCTCGGGCGACCTGCGCGTGGACGAGAAGAAGGTGCAGGCCATCGTCTGCGCCGAGGGCGGCAAGCTCGGCCGCGCCGACGCCGACTTCGTGAAGGCCAAGACCGGCTTCTCCATTGGTGGCGTCTCGCCGCTGGCGCACGCCGAAGAGCCGGTGACGCTGATCGACGAGCGCCTGTTTCGTTTTGACGTGGTGTGGGCCGCCGCCGGCCACCCCCACGCCGTGTTTCCCCTCACGCCCGACCAGTTGCAGCGCTACACCGGCGCCCCGGTGGCCGACGTGACCCAAGCCCCAGCCTGACCTGACATGCCGCAGACCTCCGCCACTTCCGCCGATCCCCGTCCCCGTTGGGCCGACGCCCGCCGCCGCCAGCCCCAGGCCAGCGTGCCCTCGCCCTGCATTTCGGTGTGCCGACTCGACGACGCTGGCCACGCTTGCGTGGGCTGCCAGCGTTCGCTGACCGAGCTTCGCGAATGGTCGCGCATGGACGACGCGGCCAAGCGCGCCATCTGGGCCCGCATCGACCCCGAGAGTGTTGAGGCCGCATGACCGATATCCAGTTCTTCTACGACCCGATCTCGCCATACGCGCACCTGGCCTTCGAGGCCTTGCCGCAGGCGCTGAAGGGGCACAGCGTGGTGGTGCACTACCGCCCGGTGCTGTTCGCCGCCATGCTCAAGCAGCACGGACAGTTGGGGCCGGCCGAGATCGCGGGCAAGCGCGACTGGACCTACCGCCAGGTGCAGTGGCTGGCGCACACCCATGGCGTGCGCCTGGAGCTGCCGGCCGCCCATCCCTTCAACCCGCTGCCGCTCTTGCGCCTGGGCCTCTCCACCGCCACCGACGACGCCCCGGGCGAGACCAACCGCTGGGTGACCGAGCAGTTGTTCCACCACGTGTGGCACGGCGGCCAGGACGCGGTGGCCCCCGAGCGCCTGCAGGCCTTGCGCGAGCGCCTGATGGACCACATGGCCCAGCGCGGCAAGCCCTGGTTGGAGCCCGACAGCGACACGGTGAAGCAACGCCTGCGCGCCAACGCCGATGAGGCCCTGGCCCTGGGCCTGTTCGGGGTGCCCACGGTGGTGGTGCAGGGGCACGTGTTCTGGGGTTTCGATGCCCTGCCCATGCTCAGCGCCTGGCTGGCGGGCGACGCCTGGTTTGCCAGCGGCGCCTGGGAACGCGCCGCCGAGCTGCCGGCGGGTGTGCGGCGCGCCTGAGCCGCCTTAGCTGGCCAGCGGCACGTGCAGCACGCAGCAGGGCTGGTAGGTGTCGAACCAATCGTCGGTGTTCATGCGCGGGTAGGCCCCCTGTTCGCGGGAGGGCTGTGACGATTTGCCCGTGCGCCGGGCCCACAGGTGCACCGAGATGTCGAAGGCATAGCCGCTCTGGCTGGAGCCGGTGACGTACAAGGCCAGCGCCTGGTCGTTGCCCAGTGCCAGCGTGCCGTTGCCCATGGCCACGGTGTGGCGCATGGGCAGCAGGCGTTGGTGGTAGCGCTCGTGCACCAGGCCCCAGTGCGTGGCGGGCAGGGGGCAGGCGATGACGCCGCCTTGGCGTTTGCCCAACACCAGGCTCTCGATGCGCAGGGCTTGGGCCAGTGCCGTGCCGAACCGTTCACTCAGTTGTGCCTTGGCCTTGACCGACTGCAAGCCGGTGCGCAACTGCGCCAGCGACTGATCGACCCGGGTCAGCAGCTCGTGCTCAGCCGCCAGATCGCGTTTGGCGTACCCCCGCTGCATTGCAATCGCCCGCAGGTCGGCGGTCGTGCTGTTGAGCCAGGGGTCAATCAAGGCGCGCTGGCCCAGGTGGTCCGCCAGCGCGCTCAGGTCTTGCCATTCCCCCAGCAGGAACCGCGCAGAGTCGCTCAGGGCCATGGGCAGGAGCTGGGGCATGTCGCGGGCGTCGGTTTGCGAGTCCCTGGCGCCTGCGTTGTCCTCATTGGGTAGGGGGTCGGGTGGCGATTGCAACTGGACCTTGGTGACGGCGGTCCTGGAGCGAGGCGCGGTCACCGGGCCATCGATCCAGCGAACCAGCTGGTCGATGCCCCACGACTGCAGCGCTTCACGATCGGCGGGTGAGTGCTCGGCTGGCGACGCGGGCGGGCTGCCGCGCAGTGAACGGCGCAGTTGAACGGTCCATGTGTTGGTCTGGCGTCTGGCGTGTTCCTCCCAGGCCTCCATGGCTTGGCGACTGGCGGTGTCCCAGCGATCGCCCAGGCGAATGCCCGTGCGCACCGCGTCCAAGGTGTCCCTCAGCGTGCGCTCAACCAGGCTGAGAAAGGCATCCACCGCCTGCCCGACGTGCAGCGCCAGCGCGTCCTCGAATGCGCCCTGGTCATCGAGGGAAGAGGCTTTCAAGGCTTTGGCCCAGGCGTCAGGCAAGTGGACCTTCATCAGGTAGTCGCCCAACTGGGCCCAAGCGGGGTGCTGGCGGGTGGCGGCCATGGCGTCCAACTGGCGGCTCAAGGTGTTCGTTGGCAGAGAGTCCATGCGTCGGACCGTTTCTTCCCGGTCGAGGGACGACCGCGTCAGCAGCAGGTCGGCCAGGGTGGTCCGCTGCGTTTGGCTCAGGTTGCCCAGGTCGCGGCGTCGGTGGATGGCGGCAAAAGCCGGCGTTTCTGGCAGGCCGGTGATGGCGTGCAGGTCGTCGGCGGCCATGGGGGCTAGCCAGCGACAAACCACCCGGGTCCAAGCCTCGATCAACTCGGTCGGGTAGGTCTTGGCCACCACCATGGCGATGGCCTTTTGTTGCCGCCACTCGGGCCGCTGGGTGGGGATCAAGGAACAGTTGTCCCAGACCTGTGCAAAGCGCTGTATCCGGTGGACTTGCTGATCTGGTGGCAGTCGCCGGTGGATGGCCAGCGAGCGCATGGCGAATTCCTTGATGGCGGGGGGCAGGCAGGTGTTCAGCGTGCAGACGTCCTGGTACAGGGTGACGTCCCGCGAGCCTGTTTCCCCCATCCATTCGAGGGCGAGGCGACAGTCCTCTTGTGCCGTCGCCAGGTTCTGACGGGTCACCTCCATGGATGTCGAGAGGTGAGAGTGATAGGGGAGTGTGAACACCATCTGGGCGATGTCTGCCCGAAAGTGAATCGAACCGTACATGTGTGGAGCCTTTGGAGGTGAAGAAGGGGGGCGAAGCCCATGCCCAATCTCCTACGCGCCCTGCCATCAGACATGCCCGGGGCCTGACGCTTGTTTGATGAATCGATGGATGATCCGAGGCCGCGCTTGAGGCGGGTTCAGATCGGGCGACTTGATGGATCCTCAGCATTCGGACGGTGGTGAATGCCTCTTCGCCAGGCAACGGCACCTCTTGGGATGGCAGCGCGGTCAACTGGCGCACCGACACGATGCCCGTCGCGAGCGCCAGCAGAGGTTTACTTGGTCAGAGCCGTACGTGCAGCACGCAGCAGGGCTGGTAGGTGTCGAACCAGTCATCGGTGTTCATGCGCGGGTAGGCTCCCTTCTCGAGAGAAGGCTGCGAGGTTTTGCCCGCGTGCCTGGTCCACAGGTGCACCGAGATGTCGAAAGCGTAGCCGCTCTGACTTGAGCCGGTGACGTACAGCGCCAGGGCATGGTCTTGGTCAAGTACCAAGTTGCTGCCGACCATGTCCACCGTGTTGCGCAGGGGCAGCAGGCGCTGGTGGTAGCGCTGGTGAACCGAGGCCCATTGCGCCACTGGCAGGGCGCATTCGATAACGCCGCCTTGCCGCTTGCCCAGCACAAGCGCCTCTTTTCGCAGTGCCTGGGCCAGCGCCGCCTCGAATCGCTCGTCCAGTTTGGCTTGGGTTTTTGCTGCCATCAGGCGGGTTCGCAAGTTGGTCAGAGCCTCGTCCGCTCCTGACAGCAGGTTTTGGTCGCTCTCTAAGTCCCGCTGTGCGCTCGGGTCCGCGCAGGCGACGGCCTCAAGCGCCGAGGCGGTCTGGGTCAGCGAGGAATCGATAACGCTTTCTTGTTTCAGTTCGCGGGCCAGCGCGCTTAGGTCGCTCAGCTCCCCCAGCAGAAACTTCGCGCAGTCGCGCAGGGCCGTGGGCAGCAGATATGGCATGTCGCTGGCATTGACCGTGGTATCGCTGGCTTTGCCTTTGTCCTCGGCTGGACGCGACTCGGGTGCAGGTGGCTGCTTGACCTTCCTTGCGGCCGCCCTGGCGCGTGGCGCGGTCACTGGACCATCGATCCAGCGCACGAGCTGGTCTATTCCCCAGGCCTGCAGCGCCTCGCGTTGTTGGACTTTGCGCTCGTCTGGCGACTGGCTGTAGGCGCTGTACCCCGATTTGCGCAACTCGGCGGTCCAGTTGGTGGATTGCTGTCGCATCTGGTTCTGCAAGGACAGAATGGTGTTGCGGCAGGTGGTGTTCCAGCGATTGCCCATGTCAACGCCCGACCTCGCCGCGTCCATGGTGCTTCTGCACAGGCGGTCGGCGAAGGCGATGTAGTCATCGACCGCTCGGTTGCAGTACAGAGCCAGCGCTGCGACGAAGCTGTCCAGGTTGTTCGGGCCAGCGTCGCTCAAGGCTTTGGCCCAGGCGTCGGGCAAGTGGGCCTTCATCACGTAATCGCCCAAGCCACTCCAAGATGGGTGTCGTTTGGTGTCGACGAGGGCGCCGAGGTACTTTTGAAGGTTGCTGGTTGACAGCGCGGCCAGGACCTGGGCCACGCTATACCGCTCGGTAATGGGTCGAGATAACACCAGATCGACCAGCACCTTTCGGCAAGGCTGAGGCAGCTTGTCCAAGTCTGTGCGTTGGTGGAGTGCGCCCAGCGTGGACACCATTGGAAGTCCCGTGATCTCGTGCAGGGGTCGCTGGAATTGCAGCGATAGCCATTGGCAGTTGATGCAGGTCCACGGTTCGATCAGCTCCGTCGGGAGGGTCTTGGACACGAGTTCCGCAAGAAGTTGCTGTGTCCTGGACTGGGTCTGATCGGCGAACGATGGCGAGTACCTGGCCCATGCGGTGGAGAACAGCGCAACCCGTTGGGCTTGCACGTTCTGTGGCAGGCAGTAATGGATAGCCAGTGCGCTGATTGCAAAGTCTTTGTCTTCAGGCCGCAAGACGACGTTTAGGTTCATGACGTCGCTGAAGAGGTCACCGCTATCTGTCTCATGCATGCCAATCCGCCGCAGGGCATTGTCGGCGTCTTGCATCGCTGTTTTCGCTTGGCTGTTGATCAGCGTTTTTGGGGTTTGGAGATGAGAGTAGAAGGGCGGAGTTATGGCTATCTGTGAGGTTGCTGGATCAAATGAAATCGAACCGTACACGGGCAAGTCCTGTCAAAGTGGTGAAGGGGAAAAGGGTGAGGCGCCACTTTTTCATGGCTGCTCGGGCCGCGCATGCCCTTAAGCTCATGCTTGTTTGAAGAATGGATGTGGGGGCCACCCGTGGTGCTTCCCCCCTAGGCGTCAGGCGCCGAAGGCCTCGCCGATCGTCAGCAAGCGGCCGGTGTCGGCCGCCTCGTAGCCCGGCAGCGAGGCCACTTGCGAGCGCAAGGCGGCCGATTGCAGCACCGACACGATGGGCTTGAGCATGCGCTGGTGCGCCGGGTCGGCCGGCAAGGCAAAGAAGTAGCGCTCGCGCAGCAGGGGAATGAAACCCAGCCCGAACCGCGCCGCGGCCGTCTGCACACCAATGCCCACGTCGGCCATGCCGCTGGCCACGTAGGCGGCCACGGCCGCGTGGGTGAGTTCGGTGTCGTCGTAGCCCGCCACCTGGCGCGGCGCGATGCCGTGGCGCTGCAGCAGCAGGTCGGTGAGCACCCTGGTGCCCGAGCCTTCGGGTCGGTTGACAAAGCGCAGGCCGCGCCGGCGCAGGTCGGGCAGGCCACGGATGCCCAGTGGGTTGCCCGTGGCCACGAAGATGCCTTGCGTGCGCACCGCCAGTTGCACCAGCTGGTGGCTGCCCTCGCGCAGCCAAGGCAGAAAGCGCTGCGCGGCGGCCGTCTCGAACTCGCCCAGCGGCACATGAAAACCGGCCAGCTCGCAGTCGCCCTGGGCCAGCGCCGCCACCGCCTCCAGGCTGTTGCGGTAGCGCAGCTCCACCGGCACTTGGCGCGTGGCCAGGTGCTCGCGCAGGCGCTCCACCGCGAAGCCGTGGCTGGCGTGCAGGCGTGGCACCGCGCGGTCGCGCCGCTGGGTGCGGTCCAGCTCGCCCTCCACCTCGCTGGCCAGCGATTGCAGCAGCGGCTGCAGCCGGGCCGACACGCGCTGGTCGGCCCACACCAGGCGCTGGCCCACGGCGGTGAGGCTTGAGCCCTGGCCCCGGCCGCGTTGCACCAGGGGCTGTTGCAGGCGGGCTTCGGTCTGGGCGACCAGGCCCCAGGCGTGGCGGTACGACAGGCCCAGCTCGCGGGCCGCCTGCGCCAGGCTGCCCGTGGCGTGCACGGCCGACAGCAGCGCCAGCAGCGGACCGGCGTCTTGCAGTTCATCGGGCTCGCGGCCCAGGCGCCAGTGCGCAGAGAGATGGACGTGCCACATGCGGGGGAGTGGATGAAATAGGCAAACCAGATCATATTTGCCCACCGTGCCGGTGCTAGCCTGCGCGCCAGCCACCAGACCCCGGAGACCGCATGGACCCCATTGCCTGCCGCACCATTCCCTTGCGCGCCGAGCCTGCCCCGCGCCGCCCACGCGCCACGCCCAAAGGCCGGCAGGTCACGCCCCAGGCGCGCGATCGCGTGCAGGCCTTGTGCGCGGATTTGCCCGAGCGGCGCGACCTGCTCATCGAGCACCTGCACCGCCTCAACGACGCCGAGGGCGTGCTGCGCCACGGCCACCTCGCGGCTCTGGCCGAGCGCCTGCGCCTGAGCCAGGTGGAGGTGTTCGAGGTGGCCAGCTTCTACCACCACTTCACCGTGGTGGACGACCAGGCCGAGCTGCCCGCCACCGTGGTGCGCGTGTGTACCAGCCTGTCGTGCGCCATGGCGGGCGGCGAGTCGCTGCTGGCCGATCTGCAGGGCCAGCTGGGCACGCAAGCCCGGGTGGAGGCCGCGCCCTGCATGGGCCTGTGCCACGCGGCGCCAGCCGCCAGCGTGGGCCAGCGCCAGGTGCCGCAGGCCAGCGCCGAGTCGGTGCTGGGGCTGCTGGCCCGTGGCGAGACCGGCCCGCGCCCGCTGCCCGCGCCCGTTCCGCGCGACATGGCGCAGTTGCGCCGCCTGCTCTCAGGCGAGCTGAGCGCCGACGCGGTGCTGGCCGAGCTGAAGGCATCGGCCTTGCGCGGCCTGGGCGGCGCCGGCTTTCCGGCCTGGCGCAAGTGGGAGACGGTGCGCGCCCAGCCCGGCCCGCGTCACCTGGTGGTGAACATCGACGAAGGCGAGGTGGGCACCTTCAAAGACTGGGCCGTGCTCACCGACCCGCAGGCCGGCGCGCTGCAAATGCTCGAAGGCGCGCTGATCGCCGCGCAGGTGGTGGGCGCTGAGTGCGTGTGGCTCTACCTGCGCGACGAGTACCACGACGCCCGCCAGCACCTGGCGCAGGCCTTGGGCATGGCGCGCGAGGCGCTGGCCGAGCTGCAGCAGGCATTTCCGGCCTTCCAGCCGCCCGCCATCGAACTGCGCCGGGGCGCGGGCGCCTACATCTGCGGCGAAGAGTCGGCGCTGATCGAGTCGATTGAGGGCAAGCGCGGCCTGCCGCGCCTGAAGCCGCCCATCGTGGCCCTGCACGGCGTGTTCGGCCAGCCCACGCTGGCGCACAACCTGGAATCGCTGTGGTGGGTGCCCGTGGTCCTGGCGCGCGGCGGCGCCTGGCTGGCCGTGCAGGGCCGGCGCGGGCGCAGCGGCCTGCGGCGCTTCTCGGTGTCGGGCCGCGTGCGCCGGCCCGGCGTGTACCTGGCGCCGGCCGGCATCACGCTCAACGAGCTGGTGCAGGAACACGCCGGCGGCCTGTGTGAGGGGCACACGCTCTACGCCTACCTGCCCGGTGGGGCCTCGGGCGGCATCTTGCCGGCCTCGCTGGCCGACGTGCCGCTGGACTTCGACACCCTGGCCGAGCACGGCTGCTTCGTGGGCTCGATGGCGGTGGTGGTGCTCAGCCAGCACGACCGCGCGCGAGACGCGGCGCTCAACCTGATGCGCTTTTTCGAGCACGAATCGTGCGGCCAATGCACGCCCTGCCGCGCCGGCTCCGCCCGCGCGGTGCAGCTCTTGCAGGCCCCAGTGTGGGACGCGCCCTTGCTGGGCGAACTGTCGCAGGTGATGCGCGACGCCAGCATCTGCGGCCTGGGCCAGGCCGCGCCCAACCCGGTGGACTCGGTGCTGCGTTTCTTTCCCCATGAAGTGACCGAAGGAGGTGCCGCATGAAGCCGCACGACCTGCCCCCCGACGCCGCGCCCATCGCCTTCACGCTGGACGGCCAGCCCCAGGAAGCGCGCCCCGGCGAGACCCTGCTGCAAGTGGCCCAGCGCGTGGGCGTGGTCCTGCCGCACCTGTGCCACCAGGAACGCCTGGGCAGCCCCGGCAACTGCCGCGCCTGCGTGGTCGAGATCCAGGGCGAGCGCGTGCTGGCCCCTTCGTGCTGCCGCGCACCGCAGCCCGGCATGGTGGTGCACACCGCCAGCGATCGCGCCACGTCGACGCGGCGCACCGTGCTGGAGCTGTTGCTGGCCGACGCGCCCGACACCTCCATGCGCAAACACGACAGCGAGCTGGCCCATTGGGCCGGCGTGGCCGGCGCCAGGGCGGGGCGTTTCCCCGGCCGGCCCGCCGCTGGGCAAGACCTTTCGCACCCGGCCATGGCCGTGAACCTGGACGCCTGCATCCAGTGCACCCGCTGTGTCCGCGCCTGCCGCGACGTGCAGGGCAACGACGTGCTGGGCCTGGCCTTTCGCGGTGGGCACGCGCAGATCGTGTTCGACCAGGCCGACCCCATGGGCCAGAGCACCTGCGTGGCCTGCGGCGAGTGCGTGCAGGCCTGCCCCACCGGCGCCATCGCCCCGGCCAATGGGGCCTTTGCCCAGCCCGCCACCGAGCAGGTGGACTCGGTCTGCCCCTTCTGTGGCGTGGGCTGCCAGTTGCGCTACCACGTGAGCGAGGGCCGCATCCAGCACGTGGAGGGCATCGCCGGCCCGGCCAACGACTCGCGCCTGTGCGTGAAGGGCCGCTTCGGCTTTGACTACGCCCACAGCCCCGAGCGCCTCACCCGCCCGCTGATCCGCCGCGCCGATGCGCCCAAAGACCCGCTGGCCGTGCAGCACCGCGACTGGCGCGAGCTGTTCCGCGAGGCCAGCTGGGACGAGGCGCTCGACGCCGCCGCCGCTGGCCTGCGCCGCGCGCGCGATGCCTACCCCGGCCAGGGCCGGGCCAGCCCGGTGGCCGGCTTCGGCTCGGCCAAGGGCACCAACGAAGAGGCCTACCTGTTCCAGAAGCTCATCCGCAGCGCCTTCGCCACCCACAACGTGGACCACTGCACCCGCCTGTGCCACGCCTCCAGCGTGGCCGCGCTGATGGAAGGCCTGGGCTCTGCGGTGGTGAGCAACCCGCTGCGCGACGTGGCGCACGCCGACTTCGTGCTGCTGATCGGCGCCAACCCGGCGCAAAACCACCCCGTGGGCGCGAGCTGGATCAAGAACGCCGTGCGCCAGGGCACGAAGCTGGTGCTGGCCGACCCGCGCCGCACCGAGCTGGCCCGCCACGCCTGGCGCCACCTGGGTTTTCAGCCCGGCACCGACGTGGCCTTGCTCAACGCCATGCTGCACGTGATCGTGCAAGAGGGCCTGACCGACCCGGCCTACATCGCGGCCCACACGCGCGACTTCGAGGCCATTCGTGACCACGCCGCCGACTTCTCGCCCGAGGCCATGGCGCCGGTGTGCGGCATCGCGCCGGCCACCATTCGCGAGGTGGCGCGCGCCTACGCCCAGGCCAAGGCGGCCATGATTCTGTGGGGCATGGGCGTGAGCCAGCACACCCACGGCACCGACAACGCGCGCTGCCTGATCGCCCTGGCCCTGGTCACCGGCCAGATCGGCCGCCCTGGCACCGGCCTGCACCCGCTGCGCGGCCAGAACAACGTGCAAGGCGCCAGCGACGCCGGCCTGATTCCCATGGTCTTGCCCGACTACCAGCGCGTGGACGACGCGGCTGCCCGCCAGCGCGCCGAGGCGCTGTGGGGCCTGCCCGCCGGCAGCCTGGGCGCCGAGCCCGGCCTGACGGTGGTGGAAATCATGCAGGCGGCGCAGGCGGGGCGCGTGCGCGCCATGCTCATCCAGGGCGAGAACCCGGCCATGAGCGACCCCGACGCGGCCCACGCCCGCGAGGCCCTGGCCCGGCTCGACCACCTGGTGGTGCAAGACATCTTCCTCACCGAAACCGCCGCCCTGGCCGACGTGGTGCTGCCCGCCACCGCCTGGCCCGAGAAGACCGGCAGCGTCACCAACACCGACCGCTGCGTGCAGCTCGGCCGCCGCGCCGTGCCCGCGCCAGGCGAGGCCCGCGCCGACGCCTGGATCACCGAGCAGCTGGCCCGCCGCCTGGGCCTGCCCTGGGCCTATGGCGTGGCGCCCGACGGCAGCGCCAGCACCGACGCCACGCAGGGCATTGGCGCGGTGTACGAGGAAATGCGCGCCCTCATGCCCAGCATCCGGGGGCTGTCATGGGCCCGCCTGTGGCGCGAAGGCGCCGTGACCTACCCGGTGGCCGACGAGACCGACCCGGGCCACGCGGTGGTGTTCACCGATGGCTTTCCCACGCCCGATGGGCGGGCCCGCCTGGTGCCCGTGGCGCTGCGCCCGCCGGCCGAGCAGCCCGATGCCGAGTACCCGCTGGTGCTCATCACCGGCCGGCAACTGGAGCACTGGCACACCGGCAGCATGACGCGGCGCAGCGTCACGCTGGACGCGCTGGAGCCCGGCCCGGTGCTCAGCCTGCACCCGGCCACCGCCGCGCGGCTGGGCCTGGTGGCGGGCGCGCAGGCTTGCGTGCGCTCGCGCCGGGGCGAGGTGTGCCTGCCGGTGCGGGTGGACGAGGGCATGCCGGCGAACACGGCCTTCATTCCCTTTGCCTACGCCGAGGCGGCGGCCAACCTGCTCACCAACCCAGCGCTCGATCCGCTGGGCAAGATTGCCGAACTCAAGTACTGTGCGGTGGCTGTCCGGCCCGCCGGCCCGGATTGACTTGTCTCAAACCCGATTGCACGCAACCCGCCTAGCATTCGACACAGGAGGTACCCCATGTTCAAGAAAATTCTGGTTCCCACCGATGGCTCCGAACTGGCCCTGCGCGCCGCTGGCGTGGCCGCCGATCTGGCCAAGACCCATGGTGCCGAGGTGGTGGGCGTGTACGTGATCGACCCCTTCCCCTACATCGGCATCGGCGAGGCCTCCGCCGTGGGCCTGCAGGCTTACCTGGCCGAGGCCCAGCGCGCCGCCGGCACGGCCCTGGAGGCCATCAAGGCTGCCTGCCAGGCGCAGGGCGTGGCCTTCGCGGGCGACACCATTGAGCGCAACGTGGTGTACGAGGGCATTCTGGAAACCGCCAAGGCCGAGGGCTGCGACCTGATCGTGATGGCCTCGCATGGCCGCCAGGGCGTGAAGGCCCTGGTGCTGGGCAGCGTGGCGCAAAAGGTGCTCACCTACTCGCCGGTGCCGGTGATGGTGGTGAAGTAAGCGCTGCGGGCGCCTGCCTCACAGTTCGTCGGGGGGCGGCAACACCTTGATGTCCAGCGTCTCCTCAGGCCCGAAGCGCCGCTTGAAGCCCACCTGCCGCACGCGGTAACCCAGGGCCTGCCACAGGCGGGCCACCGCGTCCCATTGCTCGGGGGTTCGCACGCCGAATCGCACCGAGCCGTTGTTGATCTGCACCGTGTCCTCGCTCAGGAACCACACTTCGCCGGCGGCCAGGGCGCGGGCGCTGAGGTTGCTGTGCAGCACCATGCCGCGCGGGTTGGCCGTGGCCGTGCGCTCCAGCACGATGTTGATGCCGCGCGCGTCCACGGTGAACAGGTACTTGTTCGGGCGCACGTCGTAAGGGCTGATGACCACGTCCTGAAAGCGGCCCTCGCCGATGGCGCGCGATTGCACGCCGTGCTCGGGGCCAATGGGGGTGGTGTCGTTGACCTCGCCAGAGGTGCGCGGCGCCATGGTGGGCCAGAGCCCTTCGTTGATGTACCAGCTGCCTTCGCCTTCATGGGCTCGGGCAATGAAGCGGGCGGGCAGGCCTTCTTCCGTAATGGTGGGCCACTGCCCCGTCACCCGCAGTTGCGTGCCCAGCGGCAGCCAGACCTGGCGCGCGGGCAGGGCTTGTTCGCTGAAGGCGCTCATGTCCGCGCCACTGCCTTGCACCACCAGGTGGGCGTTGGCGTGCTTGTCGATGGCACTGCAGCAGGCATGCGCGAGTGGGCGAAGGGTATTGAGGAGGCCAGAAATGCCATAGCGATCCAGGGCCAGGGCGGCGTTGATCATGGTCAGGGTGTCGGGTGTGTTCACCGCATCGAACAGCGCCAGCAGGTCGTCGCTGTCCAGGGCGCTGGCCTGGTCGGCCGCCTGCCGCCGTGCGGCCGACAGCTCGGCCATGGGGCGACCCAGCTCCACCCCGCAGGCGCTCAACGCCGCCGGTGCAATGGCCGACGCCAGCAGGTACTGCGCGGGGGCGGCTCGCCCAGCAGCAGCGTTTTGGTGCGTTCGCTCAGGCTGGGGCCGTACGCATAAGCGGGCGGGACCGATGGGCTGCGCATCAAAAGGGTGCGTGTGGAGGCGCCAGAGGCAATCGCGTAGGAGGCTGCAGGGGTCATGTGAGTCTGGGCGTGTGGGTTGAACAAGAGGCAGCACGGCCGGGCCAGGCGAGGCCAGCGGGTGCAACCGCCGTGCCCGGTTGGCCGAAAACCGCTGCGTTCCCCTTCCGAGCCCAGGGCAGGCGAATGGCGACGCCCGCTGGGCCATGGCACTCGGTCCGTCAAGCCTCGCCGGGCGTGGCGCTGGGGCTTTGTGTGACAGGCGACGCCGTTTTGCGGCCTCCCTAGAATGTTCGGCTTCCCATCTGGAGCCCTGCATGTCCGACGATCTGCGCCCGACCGACGAATCCCTTTCCGAGCCTCAGGGGCAAGACAGCGGCGAGGGCCTGATCCGCATTCGCGGCGCGCGCCAGCACAACCTCAAGAACCTCGACCTGGACATCCGCACCGGCGAGCTCACGGTGGTGACCGGGCCCAGCGGCTCGGGCAAATCCAGCCTGGTGTTCGACACCCTGTTCGCCGAAGGCCAGCGGCGCTACGTGGAAACCTTCAGCGCCTACGCCCGCCAGTTCCTCGACCGCATGGACAAACCGGCCGTGGACCGGGTGGAGGGCGTGCCCCCGGCCATCGCCATCGACCAGACCAACCCGGTTCGCTCGTCGCGCTCCACCGTGGGCACCATGACCGAGCTGAACGACCACCTCAAGCTGCTGTTCGCGCGCGGGGCCGAGTTGTTCGACCGCGAGACCGCGCTGCCCGTGCGCCACGACTCGCCCGAGACCATCCTGGCCGAGCTGCAGCGCCGCGCCAGCGAAAGCGGTGACCCGCGCCTGGTGGTCACCTTCCCGGTGGAACTGCCGGCCAGCACCACGCCCGAGGAAATCGAGCAATGGCTCTCGGCCAGCGGCTACACCCGCGTGCAGGCCGAGCGCACCGTGCAGCGCGAGGTGAAAGAAGAGACGCCCGCCAAGGGCAAGAAGGCCAAGCCGGTGATCGAGGCAGTGAAGCTGCTCGACGTGGTGGCCGACCGCTTCCGCCTGGCCAACGCCGAGCCGGCCCGCGTGATGGAAGCCATCGAGACCGGCCTCAAGCGCGGCGGCGGCAAGCTCATGGTGTACGCGCTGAGAGACGACGCGGAACCTGACATCTGGCGTTTCAGCACCGGCCTGCACTGCCCCGAGAGCGACATCCGCTACACCGACCCCTCGCCCTCGATGTTCTCGTTCAACTCGGCCGTGGGCGCCTGCGACAGTTGCCGCGGCTTCGGGCGCGTGATCGGGGTGGACTACGGCCTGGTCATCCCCAACGACAAGCTCACCCTGCGCAACGGCGCCATCAAGGTGTTCCAGACGCCGGCCTGGAAAGAGTGCCAGGACGACCTGATGCGCCACGCCGAGGCCGCCGGCATCCCGCGCGACACGCCTTGGGCCAAGCTCACGCCCGAGCAGCAGCACTGGGTGTTGCACGGCTCGCCGCAGTGGAACGGCAAGTGGAACCAGCAGTGGTACGGCGTGGACCGCTTCTTCGAGTACCTGGAAAGCAAGGCCTACAAGATGCACATCCGCGTGCTCTTGTCCAAGTACCGCAGCTACACCGAATGCCCGGTGTGCCGGGGCGCGCGCCTCAAGCACCACAGCCTGCTCTGGCGCATTGGCACCAAGGCCCAGGCCGACGCCGTGCTGCCGCCCGCGCAGCGCTACCTGCCGCAAGGCGTGCAATGGAATCGCGCGCAACTGGAGGCGCTGCCCGGCCTGTGCCTGCACGACCTGATGCTCATGCCGCTGGACAAGCTGCGGCGCTTCTTCCACTCACTGGCCGACACGCTGGTGCCGGCCGGCACAACCGCCAGCAGCGGGCAGGCCCAGGCGCTCAAGCTGCTGCTCGATGAGATCAACACCCGCGTGCGCTACCTGTGCGAGGTGGGCATCGGCTACCTCACGCTCGACCGCCAAAGCCGCACCCTCTCGGGCGGCGAGGTGCAGCGCATCAACCTCACCACCGCGCTGGGTACCTCGCTGGTGAACACCCTGTTCGTGCTGGACGAGCCCAGCATCGGCCTGCACCCGCGCGACATGGCCCGCATCAACGACGCCATGCTGCGCCTGCGCGACGCCGGCAACACCCTGGTGGTGGTCGAGCACGACCCGGCCGTGATGCTGGCCGCTGACCGCCTGATCGACATGGGCCCCGGCCCCGGTGAGCGCGGCGGGCAGATCGTGTTTGACGGCACGCCCGAGCAGATTCGCGCGGCCGACACCCTCACCGGCGCCTACCTGGGCGCGCGCAAGACCATCGGCATGGGCTTCAAGCGCATGGTGAGCGACAACACGCCCCGCCTCGTGCTGGAGGGCGCGCGCCAGCACAACCTGAAAAACGTGTCGGTGGACATTCCGCTGCAGCGCCTGGTGGTGGTCACCGGCGTGAGCGGCTCGGGCAAGTCCAGCCTGATTCAAGACGTGCTGGCCCCCGCGCTCATGCGCCACTTCGGCCAGGCCACCGAATCGCCCGGCCTGCACGACCGCCTGCTGGGCGCCGAGCAACTGGCCGACGTGGTCTTCGTTGACCAGTCGCCCATCGGCAAGACGGCGCGCTCCAACCCGGTGAGCTACGTGGGCGCGTGGGACGCCATCCGCTCGCTGTTCGCTGACGCGCCCCTGGCCCGCCAGCGCGCCTACACCCCGGCCAAGTTCAGCTTCAACAGCGGCGACGGCCGCTGCCCCACCTGCGGCGGCTCGGGCTTCGAGCACGTGGAGATGCAGTTCCTGAGCGACGTGTACCTGCGCTGCCCCGACTGCGACGGCAAGCGATACCGCCCCGAAATCCTGGAGGTGAGCATCGAGCGCGGTGGCCGCCACCTGAACGTGGCCGATGTGCTTGACCTCACCGTGAGCGAGGCCGCCGATCTTTTCAAAGCCGACCGCGAGGTGATTCGCGCCCTGCAACCCATCGTCGACGTGGGCCTCGAATACGTGAAGCTCGGCCAGCCCGTGCCCACCCTCTCGGGCGGCGAGGCGCAGCGCCTGAAGCTCGCCGGCTTCCTGGCCGAGGCCGCCAAATCGGCCAGCGCCAGCCGCCAGCCGCTCTCGCGCAAGGGCACGCTGTTCCTGTTCGATGAGCCCACCACCGGCCTGCACTTCGACGACATCGCCAAGCTCATGCGCAGCCTGCGCAAGCTGCTGGACGCCGGCCACTCGCTGGTGGTGATCGAGCACAACCTGGACGTGATCCGCGCCGCCGACTGGCTCATCGACATGGGCCCCGAGGGCGGCGACGGCGGCGGCGAGGTGGTGGCCGAAGGCCCGCCCGAGCAAGTGCGCGAGCACCCGCGCAGCCACACCGCCAAGGCCTTGCGCGACTACGCCCTGGCCATGGACCGCGTCTATGCCCTCAACGAGCCCGTGCCCGCCGCCGCGCCACGCGTGGCGCACCGCCCGCCCGAGGCGATTCGCATCGTCAACGCCAAGGAGCACAACCTCAAGAACCTCAGCGTGGACATTCCGCGCGGCCAGTTCAACGTGATCACCGGCGTCAGCGGCTCGGGCAAGAGCACCCTGGCCTTCGACATCCTGTTCAACGAAGGCCAGCGCCGTTACCTCGAATCGCTCAACGCCTACGCGCGCAGCATCGTGCAGCCCGCTGGCCGGCCCGAGGTGGACGCGGTCTATGGCATTCCGCCTACCGTGGCCATCGAGCAGCGCCTCTCGCGCGGCGGGCGCAAGTCCACCGTGGGCACCACCACCGAGGTGTGGCACTTTTTGCGCCTGCTCTACGTGAAGCTGGGCACCCAGCACTGCGTGCACGACGGCGCCGCCGTCATGCCGCAAAGCCCCGACAGCATCGCCGCCACCATCCTGCGCAAATACGCCGGCCGCCACGTGGGCCTGCTGGCGCCGCTGGTCATCAACCGCAAGGGCGTGTACACCGAGCTGGCCGACTGGGCCCGCCCGCGTGGCCACACCCACCTGCGCGTGGACGGCGAGTTCCTGCCCACCACCGGCTTCCCGCGCATCGACCGCTTCAAAGAGCACACCATTGAATTGCCCGTGGCCGATTTCCGCGTGAACGCGGCCGACGAAACCACCCTGCGCCAGGCCCTCGCCAAGGCGCTGGAACTGGGCAAGGGCCTGGTGCACCTGCTCGCCCCGCTGGACGGCCTGAAAGAGGCCATTGAGCAAGGCCGCAGCACGCGCGACATCGGCCACGTGGAGGTGTTCTCCACCACCCGCGCCTGCCCGGTGTGCAGCACCAGCTACCCCGAACTTGACCCGCGCCTGTTCTCCTACAACAGCAAACACGGCTGGTGCCCCGACTGCGTGGGCACCGGCGTGAAGCTCTCGCGCGAGCAACGCAAGGCACTGGACGATTCGGTGCAAGACGACAAAGACCGCGGCCGCGAACAGAGCTTCGCCGAGCCCGAGGTGGAAGGCCTCACCGACGAGGCCTGCCCCACCTGCGCCGGCACCCGCCTGAACGCCCAGGCCCGCGCCGTGCGCTTCGGCGGCGTGTCCATCACCGACATCGCGCGCCTCTCAGTGAGCGAGGTGCGGCAAAAGGTGCGGGCCATGATGGCCGACGGTGGCTTGTCCACCCGCGAGGCCGACATCGCCCGCGACCTGCTGCCCGAAATTGAGAGCCGCCTGGCCTTCCTGGAAGAAGTGGGCCTGAGCTACCTCACGCTCGACCGTGGCGCACCCACCCTCAGCGGTGGCGAGTCGCAGCGCATCCGCCTGGCCGCGCAACTCGGCAGCCACCTGCAGGGCGTGTGCTACGTGCTGGACGAGCCCACCATCGGCCTGCACGCGCGCGACAACCAGATCCTGCTCGATGCGCTGCACAAGCTGGGCCAGCAGGGCAACACCCTGGTGGTGGTGGAGCACGACGAAGACACCATCCGCCGCGCCGACCACCTCATCGACATCGGCCCCAGCGCCGGCAAGCGCGGTGGCCGCGTGGTCGCGCAAGGCACGGTGGCCGACCTCTCTGCCGCCGAAGACTCGGTGACCGGCCGCTACCTGCTGCACGCCATGAAGCACCCGCTGCAGCCGCGCCGCCCGGTGGACCCGCAAGGCCCTGCCATCGAGGTGGTGGGCGCGGCCCTGCACAACCTGCAGAAGGTGGACGCGCGCGTGCCGCTGCAGCGCCTGGTGGTCGTCACCGGCGTGAGCGGCTCGGGCAAGTCCACCCTGGCGCGCGACGTGCTGCTGGCCAACGCCGCCGCCGCCGTGGCCGCGCGCAGCACCGCGGCCGGCCGCGCCGCCTGGGACGCCGGCGAGCGCCCGGCCTGGGGCGGCTGCACCAAGCTGCTGGGCACCGAACCGGTGGACCGCGTGCTGGAGGTGGACCAGACCCCCATTGGCAAAACCCCGCGCTCCTGCCCGGCCACCTACATCGGCTTCTGGGACACGGTGCGCAAGCTCTTTGCCGACACGCTGGAGGCCAAGGCCCGCGGCTACGCCCCCGGGCGCTTCAGCTTCAACACCGGCGACGGCCGCTGCCCCGCCTGCGAAGGCCAGGGCATGCGCACCATCGAAATGAGCTTCCTGCCCGACGTGAAGGTGCCCTGCGAAACCTGCCACGGCGCGCGCTTCAACCCCGAAACCCTGGCCGTCACCTGGAAAGGCAAAAACATCGGCGAGGTGCTGCAGATGGCGGTGGACGAGGCGGTGGAATTCTTCGCCTCCATGCCCGCCATCGCCCACCCGCTGCAACTGCTCAAAGACGTGGGCCTGGGCTACCTCACCCTGGGCCAGCCTAGCCCCACCCTCAGCGGCGGCGAGGCCCAGCGCATCAAGCTTGTCACCGAACTCAGCAAGGTGCGCGACGAGGTGGGACGGCGCGGCCAGAAAGCCCCGCACACCCTCTACGTGCTCGACGAGCCCACCGTGGGCCTGCACATGGCCGACGTGGAGAAACTCATCCGCGTGCTGCACCGCCTGGTGGACGGCGGCCACAGCGTGGTGGTGATCGAGCACGACCTCGACGTCATGGCCGAAGCCGACTGGATCCTCGACCTCGGCCCCGAAGGCGGCACGGGCGGCGGCCGCATCGTGGCCGCCACCACACCCGAAGAGGTGGTGAAGCTGGGCACGCACACCGGGCGGGTGCTGGGGCCTGTGCTGAGTCGATGAGCTGCTGGCGCGGCCATGCGTGAGCAGGTCATCCACATCCACCCCGACGCCCCGCGCCAGCCGGCCTTCGGGGCGCCGTGCAACGGTTGCGGGGTGTGCTGCCTGGCCGAGCCCTGCCCGCTGGGGCGGGTGATTTCACGCAAAGCCCACGGGGCGTGTGATGCCCTGCGCTGGGACGAGGCCCAGGGCCTCTACCGCTGCGGCGCCATCACCGACGCCGCCGGTGTGCTGGGCCCGCGCTGGGCCTGGGCCGCGCCGCTGCTGCGCCGGCTGGCGCGGCGCTGGATCGCGGCGGGCATCGGTTGCGACGCCTCGCTCAGCAGCGAGCGAGGCTGATCAGCGCAGCCACAGCCACAACGTACTCAGCGCCAGGGCCACGGTGGCGCCCAGCATCAGGCGCGTGCGCACGCGCAGCTTGTCCACCGCGTCCACCAGCCGGGCGTTCTGCTCGGCCAGGTCGGTCACGGTCTGCGCCAGTTGCTGTTGCAGCGCGGTTTGTTGGTCGATGAGCTGGCGGGCTTCGATCAGGCGGTTGCGCAGCTCGCCCATGCTGGGCGGCTCGGCGGCGGGGTCCATCGGGGGCGAGGGTTGCACCGGCGCCTTGGGCGCGGGCTGGCGGTCCATCAGCTTGCGCGCGGCATTCAGCACCTTGGGCGCGTGCTCGATCACGTCGCCCCAGGGGATCACCTTCAGGGCGGTCAGCCAGGGGATGGGCATGGGGGAGTCCTTTCTGCAAAGCGGCTTGGCCGCCATCTTGGGCCCAATTGCGCTGGATCAAGCCTGATGGCCTGCGAATGCCAGAATATCAGCACTAACTGATATTTGGAGATCCCATGGACTGGACGGGCTGGATTGAGCGCTGGGGTGAACCCGGCGTGTTGGCCGTGGCGGGCTTGCTGGTGGGCCTGGGCTTCGGCTTCTTTGCGCAGCGCTCGCGCTTCTGCCTGCGTGGGGCGGTGATCGAGTTCTGGCACGGGCGCTTCGCCGACAAGCTGGCCGTGTGGCTGCTGGCCTTCTCCAGCGCGGTGGTGCTGGTGCAGGCACTGGTGGTGGCGGGCGGGCTGGACGTGAGCACCGCGCGCCAGCTCTCGGCCCGCGGCAGCCTCTCCGGCGCGCTGGTGGGGGGCCTGGTCTTCGGTGTGGGCATGGTGCTCACGCGCGGCTGCGCCAGCCGCTTGCTGGTCTTGTCGGCGCAGGGCAATTTGCGCGCGCTGCTCTCGGGCCTGGTGTTCGCGGTGGTGGCGCAGGCCGCGCTGGGCGGCGTGCTGGCGCCGCTGCGCGAGGCTATTTCGGGTTGGTGGGTGGTGGAGGGCGGGCCATCGCGCAGCCTGCTGGCCCTGTTCGGCGTGGGGCCGTGGGACGGGCTGGCCTTTGGCGCGCTCTGGCTGGTAGTGGCGGTGTTTTTCGCGCACCACAGCGGCTGGGGCTTCTGGAAGTGGGCCGGTGGCATCGGCACTGGCGTGATGGTGGCGCTGGCCTGGTTCGCCACCTACCAGGTGATGTCGCATTCCTTCGAGCCGGTGCAGATCCAGGGCCTCACCTTCAGCGGCCCCTCGGCCGAGTGGCTCATGCGCGTGCTCAGCGAACCCGGCAAGCCCTGGACCTTTGGCCTGGGCCTGATGCCCGGCGTGTTCCTGGGCTCGATGCTGGGCGCGGCGCTGGGCCGCGAGTTCAAGGTGGAGACCTTCGGCCCCGGCTACAGCCTGCCGCGCTACGTGACGGGCGCGGTGCTCATGGGATTTGGCTCGATGCTGGCCGGCGGCTGTGCCGTGGGCGCGGGCATGACGGGTGGCGCCATCTTCGCCGTGACCGCCTGGCTCACGCTGGGCGGCATGTGGCTGGGCGGTGGCCTGGCCGACCGCCTGATCGACGGCCGCCACGCCTGAGCTTGCTCAACCCCGGCGCAACAGCCACACCCCCAGGCCGGCCACGCCGATCAGCAGCACCGGAAAGCCCAGCACGGGCGCCCACTGCAGGGCCGCGGCGCCCAGCGAGGGCGCCAGCACCCCGCCCAGGGTGTACGAGAGCACGAGCACGGCGGTGCTGTTGACCAGGGTCACGCCTTCCTCGCGCGAGCCGATGTCGATCATGGCCAGGGTGTAGAGGCAGCCGCCCGCCCCGCCCCACAGAAACGCGATCGGCGCGGCCAGCCAGGGCGTGCCGGCCACCAGGGGAATGAGCACCGTGGCCGCCAGCGTGACCATGGCGCACAGGCGCATCAAGGTGAGCCTGGCGGCGCGCTCGTCTCCCCAGCGCCCGCTGGGGTGATGGGCCATGCGGTCGGCCAGCACACCGGCGGGCAGCATCATCAGCGCGCTGCCCAGGCCGCTGGCCGACACCAGCAAGGTGGCCGCCGCCACGCCCAGGCCCAGGGCCAGGCCGTAGAGCGGCAGGATGGCAGTGAGGCCGCTCTCAAAAAAGCCGCCCACGAAGCCCACCGCCATGATCAGCGGGTGCGCGCGCAGCGCCAGCCACACCCCGCTCAGGCCCACACGGGCCTGGTGCGCGTCGGCCGCCGGGGGAAGCGGTGGAATCAGCAGGCTCCAGGCCAGGCCCACCAACATGAAGGCCAGGGCCACGCCCAGCGCCGCCGCGCTTTGCGGGCCCACCCAGGTCAGCACCATGGGGCCCAGCACGAAGGTGGCGCCCACCATGGTTTCAAACAGGCCCACGCTGCGCCCGCGCTGGTGCGGCGGCGAGAACTCGGCCACCACCGCCTCGGCCAGCACCCAGCGCAGGCCCGAAGCCATGCCGGCGGCCAGTTGCAGCGCGAACCACACCGCCAGCGACGAGGTGAGCGCAAAGCCCGCCGTGGCCACCGCCGGCAGAAAGGCCGCCAGCCACAGCGTGGGCCGTCGGCCCAGGGTGCGCGTGATGGCCGAGGCGAACGGCGTCATCAGAAAAATGCCCACCCAGCCGGTGGCGGCGAACACGCCCGCCATGGCGGTGGACACGCCATCGGCGTTCAGCCGCAGGATGAGCCAGGGCGCGAGCATGAAGTAGCCCATCAGCTCAAAAAACGTGGAGCCGAAGATGGCCAGCAGCCCGCGCCGCGCCAGGGCGGGCGCGGGCGTGGCCACCGGCAGGTGGCGCGGTGGTGGCAGCGGGTGCTCGCTCATGCCGCGCCCCGGTCTTGGCGGGCCGCCAGCAGCGCGTCGGCCAGTTGGGCGAAGCCGGTGCCGCGCTCGCCCGGTGTGACGTAGCGCGGGTGGTGGGAAAGAGCCGCCCAGAAGCGGGCGATGTTGGCCACGCCCACGCTGTGCACGAAGTGGCCGAACATGCGCGCGTCGTTGGTGGAATCGCCCACATAGACCCACTGATCGAGTTCGGTGTCGAGGTCGCGGCCCAGGCGGTGGCGCACGATCCAGCGCGCGCCGGCCAACTTGTCGTGATCGCCGATCCAGCCGTTGATGTGGATCGAACTCACCGTGGCGTTCAGCCCGTCTTCGCGCATCAGCGCCACCACGCGGGCGATGTCCTCCTCGCTCAGGTGGGCGAACTCGCTGTGGTCGATGGCGATGTCGGTCTCGCGCCCGGCGCTGTCGGTGGCCAGGCGCGCGTGGGGCAGGGCCGCCAGCACGCGCTGCGCCGTGGCCTGCAGGCGCGCGAAGTTGGCCGCCCGGGTGGCGGCGTCTTGCAGGTAGTCGCGTTGCAGCGAGCCATCTGGCCCGCGCCACAGGGCCACCGCGCCGTTCTCGGCCACGATGGCACCCATCGGCCAGCTCAGCGCAAAGGGTTCGCTCCAACCCGCCGGGCGGCCGGTCACGGCCAGCACCGGCAGGCCCGCTTCGCGCAGGCGGTGCAGGGCGTCCAGCGCGGCGGGCGCGATGGAGCCGTGCTCGGTGAGGGTGTCGTCGATGTCGGTGAGCACACCGCGAATGCGCGCGCGCTCGGCCAGTGGCCAGTGGGCAAGAGGGGTGGGGTTCATGGGCGGTCGGCAGTGTCGCACAGGGGGGTATTCACCAGCGGTCTTGCACCAGTGGTGCCGCCCCTGGGCTAAAATGCGGCCCCATCCGAGGAGCGTTGCAGCGCCCCCATGACACACAGTCACCGCGGGGCGTGAGGCTCGGACATTCTGGCAACGACGCTCATCCACCTCTCGTGCGATGGGCTTTTCTTCATCCCGGGACGTGGCTTCATTCACTTTGGAGCGCAACATGAACGCACGTCTGAACACCCCCGTCAACACCGACTGCATCATCGCCGACATGGGTCTGGCCGATTGGGGCCGCAAAGAGATCAAGATCGCCGAAACCGAGATGCCCGGCCTGATGGCCATCCGCGAAGAGTTCGCGGCCAAGCAGCCCCTGAAGGGCGCGCGCATCACCGGCTCGCTGCACATGACCATCCAGACGGCCGTGCTGATCGAGACCCTACAAGCCCTGGGCGCGCAAGTGCGCTGGGCCTCCTGCAACATCTTCTCCACCCAAGACCACGCCGCCGCCGCCATCGCTGCCGCCGGCACGCCGGTGTTCGCCGTGAAGGGCGAGACCCTGGTCGACTACTGGGACTACACCCACCGCATCTTCGACTTCGGCGCCAAGGGCACCGAGGGCGAAGGCCCCAACATGATCCTGGACGACGGCGGTGACGCCACCCTGCTGATGCACCTGGGCAAGCAGGCCGAGAAAGACCCGTCCGTGCTGGCCAACCCCGGCAGCGAGGAAGAGCGCATTCTGTTCGCCGCCATCAAGGCCAAGCTGGCCGAAGACAGCACCTGGTACAGCCGCAAGAGCGCCCAGATCATCGGCGTGACCGAAGAGACCACCACCGGCGTGCACCGCCTCAAGGAAATGTCGGCCAAGGGCACGCTGATGTTCCGCGCCATCAACGTGAACGACTCGGTCACCAAGAGCAAGTTCGACAACCTGTACGGCTGCCGCGAGTCGCTGGTGGACGGCATCAAGCGCGCCACCGACGTGATGATCGCCGGCAAGGTGGCCGTGGTCTGCGGCTACGGCGACGTGGGCAAGGGCTCGGCCCAGGCGCTGCGCGCCCTGAGCGCCCAGGTGTGGGTGACCGAGATCGACCCCATCAACGCCCTGCAGGCCGCGATGGAAGGCTACAAGGTCGTGACCATGGAGTGGGCCGCCGACAAGGCTGACATCTTCGTCACCACCACCGGCAACCGCGACGTCATCACCTACGAGCACATGGCCGCCATGAAGGACCAGGCCATCGTCTGCAACATCGGCCACTTCGACAACGAGATCCAGGTCGCCAAGCTGGAAGAGAAGTGCCAGTGGGAAGAGGTCAAGCCCCAGGTGGACCATGTGATCTTCCCGGACGGCAAGCGCATCATCCTGCTGGCCAAGGGCCGTCTGGTGAACCTGGGCTGCGGCACCGGCCACCCCAGCTTCGTGATGTCGTCCAGCTTCGCCAACCAGACCATCGCCCAGATCGAGCTGTTCTGCCACCCCGAGGGCTACGACGTGGGCAAGGTCTATGTGCTGCCCAAGCACCTGGACGAAAAGGTGGCCCGCCTGCACCTGAAGAAGGTGGGCGCGATGCTGACCGAGCTGAGCGACGAGCAGGCCGCGTACATCGGTGTGCCGAAGAACGGCCCCTACAAGCCTGACACGTACCGCTACTAATCAGGGCGGCTACTGCGCGGCCGTGATCCTTCGTTGCGGGTCCCTCCGCAGATCCTCACGTAGCGCTGCTACGTTCCGGTCTGCGGATCCCCCCGCGCCTCGGCTGACGGCCGCTCGCTACGCCGCTTGGTGCACGGCAGAGAAGCCCCATGCGCGCTGACCAACTCCTCGTCGAACGCGGCCTGGCCGCCTCACGCTCGCAAGCCCAGCGGCTCATCGCCGCGGGGGTGCGGTGGCGCCTGCCTGGCGGGGCGTGGAAAGCGATCGCCAAGAACGGCGAAGAGCTGCGCGAGGCGGTGGAGCTGGAGCTGCTGGACACCGCCGAGTCGCGTTTCGTCTCGCGTGGCGGGCTCAAGCTCGACGGCGCCCTGGCGCAATGCGGTCTTGAGGTGGCTGGCCTGCGCTGTCTCGACGTGGGGCAGAGCAGCGGCGGTTTCACCGACGTGCTCTTGCAGCGCGGCGCCGCGCAGGTGGTGGGGGTGGACGTGGGCCAGGGGCAGTTGCACCCGACGCTGCGTGGCGATGCGCGCGTGGTCTGCATCGAGAAGTGCAACGCCCGCGAGCTGACGGCGAATGCCCTGGTGCAGGCGGGCGGCGAGGCCGCCGCGGCGCCGTTCGACCTGGTGGTGGGCGACCTGTCCTTCATCTCGCAGACCCTGGTGTGGCCGGCCATCGTGCCGCTGCTGCGCCCGGGCGGGCACCTGCTCATGCTGGTGAAGCCGCAGTTCGAGCTGCAGCCCGAGCACATCGGCAAGGGTGGCCTGGTGAAGAACGAGGCCAGTTACGCCCTGGTGCGCCAGCGCATCGATCAGGCCTGTGCCCAGCAAGGCCTGGTCTTGATCTCTTATTTCGACAGCCCGATCACCGGGGGTGACGGCAATCGCGAGTTTTTTGTGTTCGCCCGCCGTGGCGAACCGGCCTGATCACAAGGAGCACCCGCCATGGGTCTGCCACTGAGTTTCGAGTTCTTTCCGCCCAAGACGCCCGAAGGCGCTGAGCGCCTGCGTGGCGTGCGGCAAGCGTTGTATGCCCACAAGCCCGAGTTCTGTTCCGTCACCTATGGTGCAGGCGGCTCCACGCAAGAAGGCACTTTCAGCACCGTGCGCGAGATCCTGGCCGAGGGCGTGAGCGCGGCCTCGCATTTCTCGTGCATTGGCGCCACCAAGGCCTCGGTGCGCCAGCAACTGGCCGAGCTGAAGGCCATGGGTGTTAGGCGCCTGGTGGCCCTGCGTGGTGACCTGCCCAGCGGCTACGGCCTGGGCGGTGAGTTCCAGTACGCCAGCGACCTGGTGGCCTTCATCCGCGCCGAGACGGGGCATGACTTCCACGTGGAGGTGGCGGCCTACCCTGAGGTGCACCCGCAGGCCAAGTCACCCGACGCCGACCTGCAGGCCTTTGTGGCCAAGGTGCGCGCAGGTGCCGATTCGGCCATCACCCAATACTTCTTCAACAGTGACGCCTACTTCCGCTTCGTGGACGACGCGCACCGCCTGGGCGCCGACATCCCGGTGGTGCCAGGCATCATGCCCATCACCAGTTCGGCCCAGCTCATGCGCTTCTCTGACGCCTGTGGCGCCGAGATTCCACGCTGGATCCGCCTGCGCCTGCAGGCCTTCGGTGATGACATCGCCTCCATCAAGTCGTTTGGCCTGGACGTGGTCACCGACCTGTGTGACCAGTTGCGCAACGCCGGTGTGCCGGGGTTGCACTTCTACACCATGAACCAGAGCGCGGCCACGCAAGAGATCGTGGGACGCCTTGAACTGGCTTGAGATCCCGTGGCTGGACATCGACTTTGCTCCCTGGCATTCGCTGCCAATCTGTGCTGGTTCAATGCCCCCGCCGTGGCGGAGCCGGCAGTGGAGTCGATGGGGGAGGTTGCGGTCGAGGCGCAGCCAGTCGACGACATGGAGATCGCCCGCGGGCTGGCTTCTTGGTACGGGGCGCGTTTTCGTGGTCGGGTAATGGCCGATGGTCAGCCTTTTGATCCGAAGGCCCTGACCGCAGCCCATCGCACACTGCCCATCGGCAGCTTGGTGCGGGTGCGCAACCTGTCCACCGGGCAGGAAGTGGTGGTGCGCATCAATGACCGAGGGCCGCACGTTCGCGGTCGCCTCATTGACCTCAGCCGGGCGGCGGCGGCCCAGCTCGGTTTGCTCAACAGCGGGGTGGCCGCTGTGGTGTTGTTGCGCGAGCCCGCGCCCTGACGAAGCCGCTGCGGCTGCGCCCGTCAGCCGCCCGATTCCACCGACTGGGCCTGCCCGCGCCCGCGACCCAGCACCTTCAGCAGCAACGGCAGGCTGGCCTGCAGCGTGGCCTTGAGGGTGTGTGGCGGGTTGATCACGAACATCCCGCTGGCGGTCAGGCCGGGGCGCTCGTTGATTTCCATGTCCGGGCGCTGGCCAATGGCCAGGGTGGCGTGCAGCCAGGGGCGCTGGGCCTGTTGGCTCAGGGTGCGCAGGCGCCGGGGCAGGTCATGCGCCTCGGGTCGGGGAATCACCGGGTACCACACCAGGTAGCAGCCCGTGGGAAAGCGCTTGATGCTCTCCTGAATGCAGGCGCTCACGCGGTGGTAATCGCTCTTGATCTCGTAGCTCGGGTCGATCAGCACCAGCGCGCGGCGCGACCCGCCGGCGCCAGGGGGCGGTGGCAGCATCGGGCGCAGTCCTTCGAAGCCGTCTTCGCGCGCCACCGTGATCGAGCGGCCAGCCTCAAGCTGGGCCACGTTGCCCGACAAGGTCTTGCCGTCGGTCGGGTGCAGTTCGAACAGCTTGAGCCGGTCGCGCGAGGCCTCGCGCATCAGGCGGTGCATCACGAAGGGCGAACCGGGGTACACGCGCAGCGAGCCCGAGGGGTTGAAGTCGGCCACCAGGTCAAGGTAGTCGTCGATGGCCGGGGTCGATTCGGCCGGCTGCCCTTCGGTGGGGCGCATGGCGGCCATGAGCTTGACGATGCCGTCCTGCGCCTCGCCGCCCTTCTCGGCGTAGTCGCCGTCCAGCCGGTACAGACCGGCCCCGGCGTGGGTGTCGATCAGGTGGATGCCGGTCTCTTTGAGCATGAGGTGGCGCAGCGTGGCCATCAGCGTGATGTGCTTGAGCACATCGGCGTGATTGCCGGCATGAAAGGCGTGGCGGTAACTGAACATCCGGGCATGGTAGCGCCGGAATTTGCCGGCCGGGCCACGATTTCGTACAATGGCGGGCTTCGTAGCGAATTTTGCTGGCCCCGCGGCGAAGCATTCACCCCACCTAAGAGGGTCCCGTCAGAGGACCACCGACCGTGGAAAAGGGCCGCCAAACCCTCGTAAAAGAGAAAACTCATGACCAAAACGTTCAGCGCCAAGCCCGCTGACGTGACGCACGAGTGGTTTGTGATTGACGCGACCGACAAGGTCCTCGGACGAGTTGCCAGTGAAGTGGCTCTCCGACTGCGCGGCAAGCACAAGGCCATTTACACGCCTCACGTCGACACCGGTGACTACATCGTCATCATCAACGCCTCCAAGATCCGCGTCACGGGCAACAAGTCCCTCGACAAGGTCTATTACCGTCACTCGGGCTACCCGGGCGGTATCTACGCCACCAACTTCCGTGACATGCAGGCCAAGCACCCCGGCCGCGCGCTCGAGAAGGCCGTGAAGGGCATGCTGCCCAAGGGTCCTCTGGGCTACGCCATGATCAAGAAGCTCAAGGTCTACGGCGGCGCGGAGCACCCGCACACCGCCCAACAGCCGCAAGTGCTGGAAATCTAAAGGAGCCTTGAGATGATTGGTGAATGGAACAACGGCACTGGCCGTCGCAAGTCCAGCGTTGCCCGTGTCTTCCTGAAGAAGGGCACCGGCAAGATCACGGTCAATGGCAAGGACATCCAAGCCTACTTCGGCCGCGAGACCTCGATCATGATCGCCAAGCAGCCCCTGCTGCTGACCGACAACGCCGAGACGTTTGACATTCAGGTCAACGTGCACGGTGGTGGCGAATCCGGCCAGGCCGGCGCCGTGCGCCACGGCATCACCCGCGCCCTGATCGACTACGACGCAGGTCTGAAGTCGCAGCTGTCGCAAGCCGGTTACGTCACCCGTGACGCCCGCGAAGTGGAACGGAAAAAGGTCGGTCTGCGTTCTGCACGCCGCCGCAAGCAGTTCAGCAAGCGCTGATCACTGCCGATTCCGGCCCCGAAAAAACCGCCCGCAAGTCCGCTTGGGGCGGTTTTTTCATGGGCGATGCCGGCGGGTTTGTACCGAAATGCCCCCACTGGCATTGCCGTCATAGGCATCGGGATCGGTCAATCCCGACCGCCTTGCTTTACTATTTCCACCGATTCTGGGCTACTCAGCCCAACCACCATTGCAGAGGACAACCATGAGCGCCGTGGCAGAGAACATCCAGACCGAAATGCCCGCACCGCTGATCTTTACCGACAGCGCTGCTGCCAAGGTGGCCGAACTGGTGGCCGAAGAAGGCAACCCCGATCTGAAGCTGCGCGTGTTCGTGCAGGGCGGTGGCTGCTCCGGCTTCCAGTACGGTTTCACCTTCGACGAAATCGTGAACGAAGACGACACCCAGATGACCAAGAACGGCGTGTCCTTGCTGATTGACGCCATGAGCTACCAGTACCTGGTGGGCGCCGAGATCGACTACAAGGAAGACCTCGAGGGCGCACAGTTCGTCATCAAGAACCCGAACGCCACCACCACCTGCGGTTGCGGTTCGAGCTTCAGCGTCTGAACTGCCGCTCGCGGGCAAGAAAAAGGGAGCCGATGGCTCCCTTTTTTCATGGCCCCGCCGTTGTGGCGGCGGGGTTTCGGGTGCTCAGGCTTAGTCGGCGCTGGCCTGTTGCACGCTGGCGGCGGCTGAGAGCTTCAGGCGCTGGGCCTGTGCCACCTCGGTAAAGCGCTGGCGCATCTCGGCGGGCAGCTTCACGGCTTCGCTGCGGCGGGCGATTTCCAGCGGGTCGCGGTGCTCGCCACCTTCCATGAATTCAAAGTGCAGGTGCGGGCCGGTGGAGGCGCCGGTGGAGCCCACGGCGCCAATGCGGTCGCCTTGCGACACGCGCTGTCCCTTGCGCACGTCGATGCGGCTCAGGTGGGCGTAGAGCGTGGTCTGGTTGTTGCGGTGGCGCAGGATGATCACGTTGCCATAACCGCGCTGCACGCCGGCGAATTCGACCTGGGCGTCAGCCACGGTGCGCACCGGGGTGCCGGTGGGCGCGGCGTAGTCCACGCCGAGGTGGGCCTTGCGCGCACCCGAGATGGGGTGGAAGCGCATGCCGTAGCCGCTGCTCACGCGAGAGAACTCCAGCGGCGAAGACAGGAAGTAGCGGCGCGAGCTTTCGCCAGCGAAGTTGTAGTAGCCGCCGCGAACACCGGGGGCTTCGAACCACACGGCCTCGTGTGAGCGGCCGTTGTTCACGAACTCGGCGCTGAGCACGCGGCCCACGCTCAGGCTTTCGCCGTCGGCGTCCAGGCTTTCGTAGACCACGCTGAAGCGGTCGCCCTGGCGCAGGTCACGGCGGAAGTCGATGTCGCTGGAGAACATTTCCGCCAGTTGCACGGCCACGCTGTCGGGGATGCCGGCGGCATCGGTGGAGGCGAACAGCGAGCTGCGGATGGTGCCGCTGGCCAGGCGCGGCGAGGCGGTGAGCTGGCCTTGCTCGAGGCGCGATTTCAAGCCTTGCGGCGTGGCCTCGATCACCAAGCGGTGGAAGGACTTGCCGTCGGCCGCGAGCCAGCGCGCGGTGAGTTGTTGCAGCTCTTGGCGATCGGTGGCCTGCACGTGCACCAGGCGGCCATTGCGGCCCAACAGCAAGCGGGCGTTGGCGTCGCGCTTGATGAACTCTTGTGCTGCCGCATCGGCCACGCCCAGGCGCTTGAGCAGCGATTGGGCGCTGTCGTCGGCGCGCGTGGTGTCGCTGCGATACAGGATGAAAGGCGCGGCCTCGGTGGACAGCGGGGCCACCAGCGGCTGGGCGGGCAGGTTGAACGATTCGACGACCTCGCGCACCGGCAGGTCGGCGGCGTCAGGGGCGAGCGGAGCAATGCCGAAAGCGGTGACGCCGGTGCCCAGCAGCAGCGCGCCCAGGCCGCCCATCAAGCGGCGGGGGTGGCGGGCCAGGCTGTCTCGGGCGGCGGTGGCCAGAACGGCCAGCGTGTGGACAAGCGTAGACATGTAGATTCAGCAATCCTCAAGCTGCACCAGAAGGGGGTGCAGTCAGCACAAAAAGAGTGGCCTCGGGCCCCGAAGTTCGCGCGAGGTTCGGCGAGTAGGGCGTCGCGGTTCGGAGGGTGCAAGAAGCACGCCAACTAGAATCCGGCGATTGGCTCTTGGCAGTATAGCCAGCGCCCATGAATTGCCATCGGAAGAAACGAGCATGACCTTTAGCACCAACGAAGCGCAAAGTACACAAAACCCGGCCGATGAGGCGCTTGTGATGACGGACGGCGTGCGCGATGCGCTGGCCGTGACGCTGCGGGGTTGTGAGGAATTGTTACCTCAGGCCGATTGGGTGCGAAAGCTGGCCAAATCGGAGAAGACGGGGGTGCCATTGCGCATCAAGCTGGGGCTGGACCCGACCGCGCCCGACATCCACATTGGCCACACGGTGGTGCTCAACAAGATGCGCCAGCTCCAGGACCTGGGGCACCAGGTGATCTTCCTGATCGGCGACTTCACCAGCCTGATCGGCGACCCCTCGGGCCGCAACAGCACCCGCCCGCCGCTCACGCCCGAGCAGATCAAGGCCAACGCCGAGACCTATTACAAGCAGGCAAGCCTGGTGCTGGACCCGGCCAAGACCGAGATTCGCTACAACAGCGAGTGGTGCCTGCCCCTGGGCTCGATGGGCATGATCCAGTTGGCGGCCAAGTACACAGTGGCGCGCATGATGGAGCGCAACGATTTCCACGACCGCTTCAAGGCCGGCACGCCCATCAGCGTGCACGAGTTCCTGTACCCGCTGATGCAGGGTTACGACTCGGTGGCGCTGCAAAGTGATCTGGAGCTGGGCGGCACCGACCAGAAGTTCAACCTGCTGATGGGGCGCCACCTGCAGCAGGAATACGGGCAAGAGCCGCAGTGCATCCTGACCATGCCGCTGCTCGAGGGCCTGGACGGCGTGGACAAGATGTCCAAGTCGAAGAACAACTACATCGGCATCACCGAAGAGCCCAACACCATGTTCGCCAAGGTGTTGAGCATTTCCGACACGCTGATGTGGCGCTGGTACACCTTGCTGTCGTTCAAGTCGATGGCCGAGATCGAGGCCCTCAAGCAGGAGGTGGCCAACGGGCGCAACCCGAAGGACGCCAAGGTGATGCTGGCCAAGGAAATCACCGCGCGTTTTCACAGCGCCCAGGCGGCCGACGCGGCCGAGCAGGACTTCATCAACCGCAGCAAGGGCGGTGTGCCGGACGAGATTCCCGAGGTCTCGCTGTCGGGGGCACCGCTGGGCATCGGCGCGCTGCTGAAGTCGGCGGGCCTGGCACCTTCCACCAGCGAGGCCAACCGCCTCATCGAGGGTGGCGGCGTGCGGGTGGACGGCGCGGTGGTGAGCGACAAGGGCCTGAAGCTGCCGGCCGGCACGTTTGTGGTGCAGGTGGGCAAGCGCAAGTTTGCCCGGGTGACCCTGGCCTGAGGGGCGGCCGGCTCAGCGCGCGCCGGCTTGTTCCAGCTGTTGGACCATGGCCTGGTAACCGCGGGCGCGGGCCAGCGCCAGCGGCGTGCGGCCCTGGCGGTCGGTGAGGGTCAGGTCGGCGCCGGCATCAAGCAGTGCTTGCAAGGTGGCCTGGTGGCGTGGCCCGCCATCGCCCAGCACGATGGCCTCGATCACCGCCGTCAAGTGCAGGTTGTTCACGTGGTCCAGCGGGGCGCCGGCGGCAATGAGTTGGCGCACCGCGCCGGCATGCCCGAGGTGGGCCGCGGCGATCAGGGCGGTGCCGTCGTAGCGGCTGGTCACCTGGCGGGCGCTGGCACCCAATGACAGCAGCAGGCGCAAGGTGTCCTCGTCGTCGGCCACGGCGGCGATGGTGACCGCGTCGTAGCGATCGCTTTCCAGCGCGTTCAGGTCGGCCCCGGCCTGTGCCAGGGCGCGGATGGCGGCGTGTTGCCGGGCATGGGTGGCCACGTGCAAGGGGGTGCGCCCGTGGGCGTCGCGAACCTGATGCGCTGCCCGTGGGGCACTCGCGATGCGGGCCAGGTCTCCCTGGTGCGCGGCCGCCAACAGGCCTCGGTATTGGCTGAGGTCGGCCGGGGTGGGCGCTTGCTGGGCCTGCGCGCCGAACCCCAGCTGTGCCAGGGCAAGCAGCGCGGCAGCCCGCGCGCCGTGGCGCATGAGGCGCGGGCGCATGGGCTTCACTTGAGCAGCTCTTTGACTTTGTCGATGCCGGCCAAGGCGCACTGCTCGTCCAGATGACCGCCGGGCGCGCCACCCACGCCCACGGCGCCGATCACTTCGTTGCCCACGCGCACCGGCACACCGCCGCCCAGCACCAGGAAGCCGGGGATGTCCACCAGGGTCTGCGCGCCCGGGTTCTTCTGAACGTTTTCCAGCATGGCGCTGGTGTTGGCGCGAGCCGACGCGGCGGTGAAGGCCTTGCCCTGTGCGGCGCCCACGGTGTGGGGGCCGGCGTTGTCGGCCCGCAGGAGGGCGCGCAGGGTGCCGGCGCGGTCAACCACGGCGGCGGTCACGTTGTACTGGTTGGCGGCGCAGGCGGCCACAGTGGCCGCGGCGATTTGGCTGGCCAGCTCCAGCGACATGTTTTTCTCGGTGCGAACGGCTTGCGCCTGGGCAGAGGCCGAAGCCAGCGAGAGGGCGATGGCTGCGATGGCGATGGGCGTTTTCATGGGGTTCTCCTGTGGGTGGCGGTGCGAATCACCGTGGGAGAACTGTAGAAACCGCGCCCGGTTTTGCCCATGCGTGGCGCTACGCGCGCGGGTCCGTAGAACTACGCAGGGTGGTCGCCTTCCACCAGGTCGGCGTAGCGGCGAATGAGCTGGGCCAGCGAGTCGGCCTCCAGCTTGGCGAACACGCTGGCGCGGTGGGTTTCGACCGTGCGCGGCGACAGGTCAAGGGCGCAGCCGATTTCCTTGTTGGTCAGGCCTTCGACGATCAGGCCCAGCACCTCGCGTTCGCGCCCCGAGAGCTGGGCGTAGCGTTCGCGCGCGGCCTGGTCGGCGCGCTGGCGCTGGCGCGAGCGCACGTGCTGGCGCACGGCTTGCTGCAGGGCCTCGATCAGGCGCTCGTCGTCCACCGGTTTTTCCAGAAACTCCGCCGCGCCGGCCTTGAAGGCGCGCCGGCACATCTCCACCGTGCCGTGGCCGGTGAGCATGATGACCGGTTGGTCGGCCCCTTGGGCGATCAGGGTGTCCAGCACCGACAGGCCGCCCAGGCCTGGCATGCGCACGTCCAGCACGATGGCGCCGATGGCCTGGCGGTCAAAGCCCGCCAGAAAAGCCGCGGGATCGGCCCAGGTCTGCACCCGCAGGCCGACGGTGGCGATCAGCAGGGCCAGGCTGTCGCGCACGGCCTGGTCGTCGTCCACGAGCTGGATCAGGGGAGACAGGGGAATGGTCATGGGGGGGCCAGGGGAATGGTCAGGCAAAACGCCGCGCCACCGCTGGGGTGGGGCTGCGCCGACAGGCGACCGCCCATGCCGGTGGCCAGCGTGTCGCACAGGCTTAGGCCCAGGCCCAGCCCACCAGCCCGTGTGCTGAAAAAGGGCTGGAAGAGCTTGGCCATCACCGCTGGCGACAGGCCGGGGCCGGTGTCGATCACGTCCAGTCGTCCCATGCTTGCCTCAGTGCCCAGGCGCAGCGTCAATCGGCGCTGATCGACGGGCATTTGTTCCATTGCTTGCAGCGCGTTCATGATCAGGTTGTGCACGATTTGCTCAAGCGCCACCGGATCGGCGCGCACGCGCACCTCGTGGGCCGGTGCCTCCACGCTGGTGGCCACCTGCCGTCGCTGGCATTCGGGCTCCAGCAGGTGCAAGGCATCGCGCACGGCGTCTTGCAAGACCACGGATGGCAGACCATCGGCCTGGGCCGGGCGTTCAATGACGCGCCGCAGGCGGGCCACCACCTCGGCGGCGCGCCGGGCCTGGGCCACGGCCTGTTCCATGGCCGCCACGGCGGTGGGGTCGATGTCGCCTTGTTCGCGCAGCAGGCGCAGCGAGGCCTGCGTGTTGGCCACCACGGCGGTCAGGGGTTGGTTGAGCTCATGCGCCAGCCCGGCCGCCAGTTCGCCCAAGGTGTTCAGCCGCGTGACCTGCCCCAGCCGCAGCAGGTCTTCGGCCCGGCGGCGCCGGGTGAGTTGACGCTGCCACGCGGTCCAGGCCAGGGCCATGCCGACCATGGCCGCACACCAGGCGCCCATGGCCATCCAGGGCAGCTCGGACGGCCCCACGCGCTGGGAAACCACCAGGTGAAAGGGTTGGCTGGGGCTGGCCAGCACCTTGTCAAAGTGCAGGGGCCAGCCGAGGTTGCCGCCGTTCGCCTGGCCGGTTTGCAGCGCAAAGGGCGGCTGGCCTGGCAGCGCCAGCGCCACCTGGGCGGGGCTGCGCCCCGGGGGCAGGGGCCATTCGTCTTGCGGCACCGTCTGCGCCATGTCGATGCGAAGCGCGTAGGCACCTGGCCCGGCCGCCAGCACCAGGTCGTACTGGCCGGAGCGGGTGTCCAGGGCAGAGATCGCCGCGTGCCCCAGTTGGCGTGATCGCTGCTCGGCCTGGGCGTGGTCGGCATCGGGCCAGGCCTGGCCCGCCTCGCGCCGCGTCACCCGCAAGATCTGGGCGTAGAGTGCCGGCAGCCGCTGCTCGGGCTGGTCGGCACGGGTGGAGTTGAGCAAGGCCAGCGTGGCGAGCACGGCGTCGTGCTGCACCAGGCGCTGGCTCAGCAGGCGATGGGCAATGCGGGCGTTGGTGTCGAAGGCCTCGCGCCGGTCCTTCAACTCGCTGCTGGCCAGCAGCGCGGCACCCGCCAGGGCGGCCACGGCCGCCACCAGCCAGGGCAACAGTTGGGGCAGGGCCGGGGCGCGCATGGGCGGAATTGTGCATGGTGTGACAATCGCCGGATGAGCGAAAACTTCCTTCAGCGTCTCACGCCGCAACGCTTGCTGATGGCCTCCATCGTGGTGGCCATCCTCACCATCGGTCTCAAGACCCTAGCCTGGTACATCACCGGTTCGGTGGGCCTGTTGTCGGACGCGATGGAGTCATTGGTGAACCTCGCCAGCGCGGTGTTCGGGCTGGTGATGGTGACGATCGCGGCCCGCCCCGCCGACGAAGACCACCCCTACGGCCACCACAAGGCGGAGTATTTTTCGTCGGGCTTCGAAGGGGTGCTCATCATCGCGGCGGCGCTGGGCATCATCTGGGCGGCCGGGCACCGCCTGTTCGATCCGCAGCCGCTGGAGCAACTGGGCTGGGGCCTGGTGTTCTCGGTGGCGAGTTCGGCGCTCAATGGTTTGCTGGCCTGGGTGATGTTTCGGGCGGCCAAGCAACATCGCTCGATCGCACTGGAGGCCGACGCCAAGCACCTGGTCACCGACGTGTGGACCTCGGTTGGGGTGGTGGTGGGGCTTGTCTTGGTGCAGGTCACCGGCTGGCTGTGGCTGGACGCGTTGGTGGCCATGGGCGTGGCCGCCAACATCCTCAAGGAAGGTTTTCACCTGATGTGGCGCTCGTCGCAAGGCTTGATGGACGAGGCGGTCGAGCCCGAGGTGCTGCAGACCATCCAGCAGACGCTGTCGGGTTTTGCCCACGAGCGCGAGGGGGTGGAGATCATCCGCTTTGACCACCTCAACACCCGCAAGGCCGGGCAACGCCGTTTCGTGGACGTCCACATGCACATGCCGGCTGCCTGGTCGCTGGGGCGGGCGGCGGCCCTGAGAACCAGCGTGGAGCAGGCCCTCATGAGCGCCGTGCCGGGCCTGCGCGCCACCATTCAGTTGCTGCCCACCGACGTGGAAGCCCATTTCGACGACCCGAAGGACTTGATTTGATCGCCCTGTTGCAGCGCGTGAGCCAGGCGCGCGTGGACATTGCTGGCCAAACCGTGGGCGCCATCGCACACGGCCTGCTGGTGCTGGTGTGCGCCGAGCCCGACGACACCGAGGCGGTGGGCCAGAAGTTGCTGTCCAAGATCTTGAAGCTGCGCGTCTTTTCCGATGAGGCCGGCAAGATGAACCGCAGCGTGCAAGACGTGGGCGGCGGCCTGCTGATCGTCAGCCAGTTCACCCTGGCCGCCGACACCCGCAGCGGCAACCGCCCGGGTTTCACCGGTGCGGCAGCGCCGGTCCTGGGAGAGGCACTCTACGACCGCTTCGTGGCGCTGGCCCGCGAGCAGCACCCGCAGGTGGCCACCGGGCGCTTCGGTGCCGACATGCAGGTGCACCTGGTGAACGACGGGCCGGTCACCATTCCCATCACGATCCGTTGAACGCAGGGGAGGCCCTTCATGGTGTTTCGCCGATGTCTTGGGGCGCTGCTGTTGGCCAGCAGCGCGGTGGCGATGGCTCAGGTGCCAGCGCTGATCGACGTGCACATGCATTTTCAGGTGAGCAAAGGTGCGCTGCCGCCCGGTGCGGCCGGTGCCGCCGTGGCCAGCATGGACCGCCTGGGCATTGCGCGTTCGCTGCTGATGCCGCCGCCGCAGGTGGACACCAGCCTGCGCGGGTTCCATGACCTGTCCGATCTTCAGGTGGCGGTGCGCTCGCACCCGGGGCGCTTTGCCCTGTTGGGTGGCAGCGCCCTCAACGCCATGATTCACCACACCCCCGCCGGTGCCGTGGACGACGCCATCAAGACCCGCTTTCGACAGCAGGCGCTCGACTATGTGAAGCAGGGCGCGGTGGGCTTTGGCGAAATCGCCATCGTGCACCTGTCGCTGCCGGCCATGGGCGAGAGCCATCCCTACGAAGCGGTGCCGGCCGATCACCCTTTGCTGCTCTTGTTGGCCGATGTCGCGGCCGAGCAGCAGCGGCCCATTGATCTGCACTTCGATCTCGTGCCCGAGGCCATGCCGCTGCCCGAGGCGCTGCGGCCGAACACGGCCAACCCCCAGCAGCTCGAGGCCAATGGCGAGGCCTTCAAGCGCCTGCTGGCGCACAACCCCAAGGCGGTGATCATCTGGTCTCACGTGGGCTTTGAGCCCTTGCTCACCCGCCACCCGGCGCGCGTGCGGCAGATGCTGGAGACTTATCCCAACCTGCACATGAGCTTCCGCCTCAACCGCAGCGCGCCGCGTCCGGCCGCGGCACTGGACCCGTCGGGCCGGGTCAAGCCTCAGTGGCTCGCCCTGATCGGCGATTTCCCTGACCGCTTTATGCTGGGCAGCGACAGCTTCTATGGCCCCGGCGGCATCGAGCGAGGCGGCACGGAAGAGGGCCTGCAAAACCTGCGCAGTCTGGTGGAGCAGTTGCCCCCAGAGGTGGCCCGCCAGGTGGCGCGCGACAACGCCGTGCGACTCTTCCGCCTGCAGCCCTGAGCAGCTCGCCCTGCCTTATCGGTACGGGTTCTTCAGCCCCAGGCCGGCAAGGATCTCGATCTCGCGCGCTTCCATGGCCTCGGCGTCTTCGTCGCTGGTCTCGTGGTCCCAGCCCTGGGCGTGCAGCGTGCCGTGCACCAGCAGGTGCGCGTAGTGCTCGGCCAGGGGCTTTTTCAGTTCCTTCGCTTCGCGCGCCACCACCGGCGCGCACAGCACCAGGTCGGCCATCACCACGGGTTCGGTGGCGTAGTCGAAGGTGAGCACGTTGGTGGCGTAGTCCTTGCCTCGGTAGTCGCGGTTCAGGGCCTGGCCTTCTTCGGCGTCAACGATGCGAACGGTGATCTCGCCATCGCCGTCCAGGGCGTGGCGAATCCAGCGGGCGACCTTGTGGCGCGGCAGTGCGGCGCGGTGGGGGGCGGCGTCGGTGAGGTCGCTGAATTGCAGCGACAGGCTGAGTTGGGGCAGGGGCATGGCAGGGGGGCTCAGGCGGTGCGACGGGTGCGCTTGGGCGCGGGGGCTTCGTCGGCCTCGGTGCCGCGCGAGTCGTAGGCATCGACGATGCGGGCCACCAGTGGGTGGCGCACCACGTCGGCGCTGGTGAGGCGGTTGAAGGCAATGCCGGTGACGCGCTTGAGCACGCGCTCGGCGTCGATCAGGCCGCTGAGCTGGGTGCGCGGCAGGTCGATCTGGCTCACGTCGCCGGTGACCACCGCCTTGCTGCCGAAGCCGATGCGGGTGAGGAACATCTTCATCTGCTCGGGCGTGGTGTTCTGCGCCTCGTCGAGGATGACGAAGGCGTGGTTGAGCGTGCGCCCGCGCATGAAGGCCAGCGGCGCGATTTCGATCTGCTGGCGCTCGAAGGCCTTCTGCACCTTGTCGAAGCCCATCAGGTCGTAGAGTGCGTCGTACAAGGGGCGCAGGTACGGGTCGACCTTCTGGCCCAGGTCGCCGGGCAGGAAGCCAAGCTTTTCGCCGGCCTCCACCGCCGGGCGGGTGAGCACGATCTTCTGTACCGCGCTGCGCTCCAGCGCGTCCACCGCGCAGGCCACCGCCAGGTAGGTCTTGCCGGTGCCGGCCGGGCCGATGCCGAAGGTGATGTCGTGCGTGGACATGTTCTGCAGGTAGCGCGCCTGGTTGGCCGTGCGACCGCGCACCTCGCCCCGGCGTGTCTGCATGGCCGGCGCGTCGTTGCCCACCTCGGGCACGGCGGTGTCGCCGCTGAGCATGAGCTGCACCTTCTCGGCGGGAATGGGGCGCTTGGCCATTTCGTAAAGCGCCTGGATCACCTCCATGGCCTGCTGCGCGCGGGCCTTGGGGCCTTCCACGCGGAACTGCTCGAAGCGGTGCGCCACCTTCACCTGGAGCGCGGCCTCGATGGTGCGGATGTGGGCGTCCAGCGGGCCGCACAAGTGCGCCATGCGCTCGTTGTCCGGGGGGGAGAAGGTGTGTCTGAGAATCAAGCCGATAATCCCGCGAGTAGGAAAAAACACCCCGTGGCGGCGGCCGCTGTGCGGGGGACGGACGCCGGTGGACGAGCCCGCCCGGCCTCCCGAAAGGAAACCCCGATGATAGGCAAGTTGACCGGCACGCTGCTGGAAAAGAACCCGCCGCAGATCCTGGTGGACTGCCATGGCGTGGGCTACGAGGTGGACGTGCCCATGAGCACCTTCTACCACCTGCCCGCCACCGGCGAGGCGGTCTCGCTGCTCACGCATTTCGTGGTGCGCGAAGACGCGCAGATTCTGTATGGCTTCGGCACCGCCGCCGAGCGCGAGGCCTTTCGCCAGCTCATCAAGATCAGCGGCGTGGGGCCGCGCACGGCCTTGTCGGTGCTCTCGGGCCTGAGCGTGGCCGAGCTGGCGCAGGCGGTGTCGGCGCAAGAGGCCGGGCGCATCGTCAAGGTGCCCGGCATCGGCAAAAAGACGGCTGAGCGCCTGCTGCTGGAACTCAAGGGCAAGATTGGCGCCGACCTGGGGCTGCCCGGCGCGGCCGCTGCCGTGGGCGATGCCGCTGGCGACATCCAGCAGGCCCTGATGGCCCTGGGCTACAACGAAAAAGACGCCGCCGCCGCGCTCAAGGCCCTGCCCGCTGGCGTGGGCGTGGCCGACGGCATCAAGCTGGCCCTCAAGTCACTCGCCAAATGAGCATCCAGACCGACGATTTCGCTCCGCCGCCGCGCGTGGTCTCGGCCGCCACGGTGTCGCCCAAGGAAGAGGCCATCGAGCGAGCCCTGCGCCCCAAGCTGCTGGACGAGTACGTGGGCCAGCACAAGGTGCGCGAGCAGTTGGAGATCTTCATTGGTGCGGCCAAGAAGCGCAGCGAGGCGCTGGACCACGTGCTGCTGTTCGGCCCGCCCGGGCTGGGCAAGACCACGCTGTCGCACATCATTGCCCAAGAGCTGGGCGTGAACCTGCGCCAGACCAGCGGCCCGGTGCTGGAGAAGCCGCGCGACCTGGCCGCGCTGCTCACCAACCTCGAAGCCAACGACGTGCTGTTCATCGACGAGATCCACCGCCTCTCGCCGGTGGTGGAGGAAATCCTCTACCCCGCGCTGGAGGACTACCAGATCGACATCATGATCGGCGAGGGGCCGGCGGCGCGCAGCATCAAGCTCGACCTGCAGCCCTTCACGCTGGTGGGCGCCACCACGCGCGCCGGCATGCTCACCAACCCGCTGCGCGACCGCTTCGGCATCGTGGCGCGGCTGGAGTTCTACACGCCCGATGAACTGGCGCGCATCGTGCGCCGCAGCGCCGGGCTGCTGGGCGCGCCCATCGAAGACGAGGGGGCGTTTGAGATCGCGCGGCGCTCGCGCGGCACGCCCCGCATCGCCAACCGCCTGTTGCGCCGCGTGCGCGACTACGCCGACGTGAAGGGCACCGGCACCATCACGCAAGAAATCGCGCACAAGGCCCTGGCCATGCTCGACGTGGACCCGCAAGGCTTTGACCTGATGGACCGCAAGCTGCTGGAGGCGGTGATCCACCGCTTTGACGGCGGGCCGGTGGGGTTGGACAACATCGCCGCGAGCATCGGCGAAGAGCGCGACACCATCGAAGACGTGATCGAGCCCTACCTCATTCAGCAAGGTTTTCTGCAGCGCACCCCACGCGGGCGCACCGCCACCCTGGCCGCCTATCGCCACCTGGGCGTGATGCCGCCGCGCACCGAAGGCGGGCTGTTCGAGGCCGGTGCTTGACACACACCCATGACGACGGCGCCGGTCTCCGCCCCTGAAAACGCCACCACGGCCCTGTACCGGGCCGCCCTGGGGCACGGGAACACCCCGCGTTACCTGACGGTCTTTGCCGCCTTCGATGAGCGCGGCATGGCCCGCGCCCACTGGAACACCGCGGCGGGACTGTTCTCGCTGTTCTGGCTGGTGTACCGGGGGCTGTGGGGGCGGGCGGTGTTGTATGCCTCGGCCGTGTTCGCCCTGGCGGCCCTGGCCTGGTGGATGCGCCCCATGTGGGCGGCCTGGCCCGATGGCGTGGCCGTAGGCTTGCTCGGCCTCTTGCTTGTGCTGGCGGCGGTGGTGCCCGGCCTGGGCGGCGACGGCTGGCTGCACGCCGACGTGCGCGCCCGCATGACCGAGGCCGTGCGCCACGCCCGCACGGTGGAAGAAGCCTGCCAGGCGCTGGCCGAGCGCCGCCGCACCGAGCGTTGGGGTGTGGCTGCCTTGCTGATGGGCAGCGCTCTGGCCCTGGCGGTGGCGCTGTGGTGGTGGCGCGGTGTGGAAGATGGGCGCCCGCCCGCCGAGCCGGCCCCCGCTGTGGTGGCCGCTGTGGCCGCGCCGCCCGCCGACGCCGACCAGCCCGCTGAGCCATCCCCGTCGCCGGCCAGCGCCGCGCTGCCGGCCAGCCCTGCCGCGAGCGAACCCGTCGCAGGCCCCGTCACCAGCGCCGAGCCGGTGCCGGTGCCGGTGCCGGTGCCGGTGCCGGTGCCGGTGCCCACCGTGGCCGCGCCTGTTTCGGCACCAGAGCCAGTGCCGACGCCTGCGCCTGCCCCGCCCCCCAGTCAAACCGAGGCCAAGCCGACAGTGGCCGCCGCTGCCGCAGAGTCCGTTCGCCCTCGCCTGAGCGGCCCGGTCGTCAACGTGGGCCTGTTCGCTGACCCCGCCAACGCCCGCCGCGTGCAAGAGCGCCTGGCCGAGGCCAGGCTGCCGGTGGTGGTGGACCCGGTGGAGTCATCGCGTGGCACGCTCAGCCGCGTGCGGGTGGGGCCATTCGCCGACAAGGCGCAGGCCGAGAAAGCCGCAGCCAAGGTGCGCGCCCTGGGGCTGGAGGCGCAGGTTCGCGCGCCTTGATCGGCGCGCGTCGCCTCAGCCCACCGCGCCGCGCGCGTCCACCCGAATCAGGCGCTCCACCACGCCCGCGCTCAGCCCGCCGCGCACACCCACCAAGGCCTCGTGCAGGTTCACCGTGGGGTCGCAGTGGTTGGGCACCAGCCACACCGTCTCGCCCAGCTCGGGCAGGTGCTCGCCGCGCAGCACGCCGTGTTCGTCGCCGCCATTGCCAAAGCTCAGGCCCTGGGGCAGCCACACGGTGGGCAGGCCGGTGTCGATGGCGTGGCTCTTGTGGCCGGCGTCGCACACCGCGCGGTCGGCGCTGCGGCTGATCACCTGGGCTTTCACGAACAGGGCGTGTTCAAACGCCGGGGCATCGGGCGAGGCCTCGTTGGCGGCGTAGTCGGCGTCCAGAAACAGGTAAGAGCCGGGCTGGATCTCGTTCCACACGCCGCTGGCGGCCTCGTGCACGAAGCTGCCCGTGCCCGCCCCGGTCACCACGGGCACGGCAATGCCCGCGGCCTCCAGGGCGTGCCGCGTCGCCGTCACCGCTTGCGCGGCCTGCGCGATGGTGGCGTGGCGCTCGGCGTCGCTGCGCTGGTGCTGGGCGCGGCCGTGGTAGGCGTGCAGGCCGGCGAAGCGCAGCACAGGTGCCGCGGTCACCAGGCGGGCCAGGGCCAGCGCGGCGGGGCCGGGTGGCACACCACAGCGGCCATGGCCCACGTCGATCTCGATGCACACGTCGATGCGATCGTGGCCCGCGACGCCCGCCTGGCGCAGGGCCGACACCAGGGCGTGCACGCCCTGTTCGCTGTCCACCGCCAGGCCAAAGCGCGTGGGCAACTCGCGCACGGCACGGGCCAGGCGCAACAGCTTGGCCGGGGCGATCACCTCGTTGCTGATGAAGATGTCTGTCACGCCCGCGTGGGCCAGGGCCAGGGCCTCGTCGGTCTTTTGCACGCACACGCCCACGGCACCGTGCGCCATCTGCAGCCGGGCCAGTTCGGCGCTCTTGTGCATCTTGGCGTGCGGGCGCAGGCGCAGGCCGCGCGCGCGGGCCCAGTCGGCCATGCGCCGCAGGTTGCGCTCCATGGCGTCCAGGTCCAGCACCAGCGCGGGCGTGTCGAGGGTGGCCACGCCATGGCCCACGGCGCAGGCCAGGCGCTCGGGGAACGGGCGCTCAGGCAGTGGTTTCATCGAGGCGGTCGTCCTCGGCTTGCAGGTGGCGCGTGTCGGCCCAGCCCACCAGGCTCAGGCCTTCGGGCGACCAGAGCAGGCGGTTGATGGCGGTGTTGGGCAGTTCCCAGGTGCGCGGGGCCTGCAGCTCAAGCCGGGTGGCGGCGCGGTAGAGGATGTCCAGCACGCCACCGTGCACCACGATCAGCACCTGCTCGCCCGGGTGGCGCGAGGCCAGTTCCATCACCTTGGGCACCACGCGCGCCTGCAGTTGCAGCAGCGACTCGCCACCGGGTGGTGCGAAGTCGGGCATGCGCTTGCGCCAGGCCAGGGTTTCGGTGGGCCAGTTCAGTTCCAGCTCGTCCCAGGTGTGGCCCTCGAAGCGGCCAAAGCCGCGCTCGCGCAGGCCGCTGTCGGTGTTCACCGTCAGGCCCATGGGCCCGGCCACCGCCTCGGCGGTTTCGCGGGCGCGGGAGAGGTCGCTGGCATAGACGGCGGCAATGGCCTCGTCTTGCAGGGCGCGGGCCAGTTGTCGGGCCTGCCAGCGGCCGGTCTCGTTGAGTTCGATGTCGGTGTGGCCCTGGATGCGGGTGCCTCGGTTCCAGGCGGTTTCGCCATGGCGCACGGCCAGGATGCGGGTGACTTGCACGGTGTTGGGGCCTTGGTGGGAAGTGGGGGTCAGCGCGGCACTTCGATGTTCACCTGTCGCAGCCCTTCGGGCGGCGCGGGGAAGCCTTGCAGCGCCGCGTCGAGCATGGCCGTCCAGAGGCCGGGCGTGCTGTTCCAGCGGCCATCGTGTGCGGCGCGGGTTTCGTAGACCACGCGGCCGGTGGCGGCGTGGCGCACCACCACCTGCACCTGGCGCTGGTAATAGGGCGTCTCAAAGCGCGGGAACATGGGCATCCAGATCACCTGGCCGGTGCGGGTGACCACGTAGTCGCGCCCGGGCATGGCGGGCCCGAAGCCCGGCCACCAGCCGTTGTACGGGTCTTCCCACGGGGCGCGGGGCAGCTTGAGCGTGCTGGCGCTCACCGACACCGTCCACGGCGCGCCTGTGCCCGCGGTGGCCTGCGTCCAGCCGGCCTTGGCCAGCACCTGCTCGGTCAGGCGTTCCAGCTCGCCCTGGCTGGCGGCAATGGGCGATTCCTTCTGTGATGGCAGGCGCTCGAAGTGGTAGATCTGCGGGGGCTGCGGCACGGGCGCGCCGGCCTTGGCGTCGTCCCAGCGCGCGAAGCTCTGCACCTGGTTGTCCACCAGGTACACGCTGGCGCAGCCGCCCAGGGCCAGGGCCAGCAGGCCGGTGACGGCCAGGCGAAGCAGGGAGTGCACGGTGCTCGGCTTCATGGCGGTTCTCCTGCGGGCCTCATGCCCGGTGGGTTCAGCCCTGCGTGGCGATCGGGATGATGGCGCGCGGCTCGGCGGCGGGGGTGTTCACCGGCTCGTCGTCGAAGGCCTTGTCGCCGTTCTCGTCGGCCTGCCCCGTGGCCTTGACCGTCTGGAAGGGGTACAGGTCGCGGTCCATCAGGTGGCTGGGCACCACATTCTGCAGCGCGGTGGCCATGTTCTCCACCCGACCCGGGTACTTCTTTTCCCACTCGCGCAGCAGGTTGCCCACCTGCTTGCGCTGCAGGTTTTCCTGGCTGCCGCACAGGGTGCAGGGAATGATGGGGAACTCGCGGATCTCGGCCCAGCGGATCAGGTCTTTCTCGGGCACGTAGGCCAGCGGGCGGATCACCACGTGGCGGCCGTCGTCGCTCACCAGCTTGGGCGGCATGCCCTTGAGCTTGGCGCCGAAGAACATGTTCAGCAGCAGGGTCTGCAGCATGTCGTCGCGGTGGTGGCCCAGCGCGATCTTGGTGGCGCCCAGCTCGTCGGCCACGCGGTACAGGATGCCGCGGCGCAGCCGGCTGCACAGGCTGCACATGGTCTTGCCCTCGGGCACCACGCGCTTGACGATGGAGTAGGTGTCCTGGTTCTCGATGTGGAAGGGAATGCCCAGCTTCGAGAGGTACTCGGGCAGGATGTGCTCGGGAAAACCGGGCTGCTTCTGGTCGAGGTTCACCGCGATCAGCTCGAAGTTCACCGGGGCGCGCTTCTGCAGCTTCATCAGGATGTCGAGCAGGCCGTAGCTGTCTTTGCCGCCCGAGAGGCAGACCATCACGCGGTCGCCTTCTTCGATCATGTTGTAGTCCACGATGGCGCGGCCCACTTCGCGGCACAGGCGCTTTTCCAGCTTGCGGTTTTCGCGCTGTTCCTTGTGCGAGGCCTGCGCCTGGTCGGCGGCCTCGGGGGTGTCGGCAGGCTCGGCGGCCCAGGCGTTGTCGGGGAGTGTGGCTTCCATGGGGTTCACCATTGACCGCTTTCCATGCGGATGGCGACTTCGCAGTCGTCAAAGATTTCGAGTTTGGCGATCTTCACGCGCACGCCGATCACGCCGGGCAGTTGCATGAGGCGCCGCGTGAGCTTGCCGATCAGGCTCTCCAGCAGGTTCACGTGTTCGGCGGTGCATTCGTCAATGATGATCTGCCGCACCTTGCGGTAGTCGAGCACGTGGCCGATGTCGTCGTCGTGCGGCAGCAGCGGCTGGGTGCCCTGGTTCAGCTCGGCGTCCACCTGAATCGGTTGCGGCGCCCGCTTTTCGTGGTCGAGGATGCCCAGGTTCGCGTCGAAGCGAAGCCCGGTGAGCGTGAGGATCTGGGTGCCGGCGTGGGTTGCGTTCATGGCATCAGGCGAGCGGCTTGGCGCGGAAGACCTCCACGCCCACCGCGTCGCAGTCGGGGTACACATCGGGTTTGCAGGTGGACAGGCGCACCGCCTGCACACCGGGGTGGCGCATGAGTTCGTCCGCCAGGTCATCGCACAGCGTCTCCTGCAGTTCGATGTGGCCGCGCGCGATGCGCTGCGCCACCACCTCGCGCACGAAGTCGTAGTCCACCACCTCGGCGATGTGGTCGTTCTGCGGCGTGGTGTGGGCCAGCGGCACGTAAAGATCGACGTCGATCCACATGCGCTGGGGCGCGGTTTTCTCGAACTCGTGCACGCCGATCTGCACCATCACCTCGTGGCGGCGCAAAAACAGCTTGCGGCAGGTCTGCATCAGCAGGTAGGGGTCAGTCGCGCTCACGCAAGGTCTCCGGGTAAAGCTCGTCCACCGCGAACATCACGTCGCGCGCCAGCGGCACCAGGTGCTGGCCGTTGTCCACGTTCACCGTGGTGCCGGTGATGCCTGTGCTCTGGGCCAGGAACACGCAGGTGCGGGCCACCTCGGTCGGGTCGATCGGGCGGCGCAGCAGGTTCACGCGGCTGGCCCGCGCGAAGTTCTCGGGCGACTGCGGGCCGCTCAGGTACATCAGGCCCGGGGCCACGCCGCACACCCGCACCTCGGGCGCCAGGGCCTGGGCTTGCAGGGCCACGGCGCGCTCCAGCGCGAGCTTGGTGACGGTGTAAGAGAAATAGTCGGGGTTCAGGTTGTGCACCTTCTGGTCGAGCACGTGCACCACGCAGGCGTCGCCCGTGGGCTGGCGGCGCTGCAGGCGGGCCAGCTCGCGCCCCAGCAACAAGGGCGCAATCAAATTGACCTCAATTTGCTGGCGCGCCAATGCCGGGTCGAAGTCGATGCCGGTGTCGGGCTCGAAGGCCGAGGCGTTGTTCACCACGGCGCGCAGGCCGCCGCGCTCGGCAATGTGGGCCACCATGGCCTCTACCTGGGCGCTGTCGGCCAGGTCGGCCGCCACCGTGTCCACCTGGGCACCTTCCTGGCGCAGGCGGGCCGCCAGGGCGTTGGCCGCCTCGGCCGAGCGCGAGTAGTGGCACCAGACGTGCCAGCCCGCGCGGGCAAAGGCCTGCACGATTTCGGCGCCCAGGCGCAGGGCGCCACCGGTCACCAGGACGGTGCCGGCCGGGGAAGGGGCAGGTGAATGGGGGGGCATGGGGGACAATCGGCGGGTGCGAACCGAAACCTTGAACGAACCCGGCAGTTTAACGAGCGCCCTGCTGGCGCGCCTGCGCCAGGCCATTGCCGAGGCGGGGGGCTGGTTGCCCTTCGACCGTTTCATGGCCATGGCCTTGTACGAGCCGGGCCTGGGGTATTACGCCAACGGCGGCCAGACCTTTGGCCATTTGCCCGAAGACGGCAGCGACTTCGTCACCGCCCCCGAGCTCTCGCCCCTGTTCGGCCGCACCCTGGCGCGGCAGGTGGCCCAGGCCCTGGCCGCCACGGGCACGCGCGAGGTGTGGGAATTCGGCGCCGGCAGCGGTGCCCTGGCCTTGCAGCTCATTGAGGCGCTGGACGCCCTGGGCCAGCCGCTGCAGCGCTACACCATCGTCGATCTGTCGGGCACGTTGCGCGAGCGCCAGCGCGCCACCCTGGCCGCCCACGCCAGCCGCGTGCAGTGGGCCAACGAACTGCCCGAGGCCATCGAGGGCGTGGTGGTGGGCAACGAGGTGCTCGACGCCATGCCGGTGCAGTTGCTGGCGCGTGTGGGCGGCCAGTGGGCCGAGCGCGGCGTGGCGCTGGACGCCACGGGCGCCCTGGCCTGGGCCGACCGGCCCACGGCCTTGCGCCCGCCGCTGGAGGTGGACGGCGCACACGACTACCTGACGGAAATCCACCCCCAGGCCGAGGCCTTCGTGCGCACCCTGGCCGAGCGCCTGCGCCGGGGGGCTGCCTTCTTCATCGACTACGGCTTTCCCGAGGCCGAGTACTACCACCCGCAGCGGCACATGGGCACGCTCATCTGCCACCGCGCCCACCGCAGCGACAGCGACCCGCTGGCCGACGTGGGCCTGAAAGACATCACCACCCACGTCAACTTCACCGGCATCGCCTTGGCGGCGCAAGACGCCGGCCTGGAGGTGCTGGGCTACACCAGCCAGGGGCGCTTTCTGCTGAACGCCGGCCTGATGGACGAGGCCCGTGGCGCCGATGCGCGCCAGAACGCGCTGATGCAGAAGCTGGTGCTCGAGCATGAAATGGGCGAGCTGTTCAAGGTGATCGCCCTGGCGCCGCCGGCCAGCGCCAGCGGCTGGGTGCCGCTGGGCTTTGTGGCGGGCGACCGCACCCACCGGCTCTGAGCGAGAGGGCACCATGATCCGCTGGATGATCGTCATCTTCCTGGCCCTGCTGCTCATCAGCTGGGTGTCGCCCGTTCTGCGCAAGCTGGGCCTGGGGCGTCTGCCGGGCGACTTTCACTTCCGCGCCTTCGGCCGCGAGTGGTTCTTGCCTTTTGCGTCCACGGTGCTGCTCAGCCTGTTGGCCAGCCTGATCGCCCACCTGCTCTGAGCCATACCCCGGGCAGTGTCTTGAATTCGGTGGCGGCGCCACCAACTCCCCGGGCATGAGCACCGACACCCTGCACATCGTCTGCCCCCACTGCCACACCACCAACCGGGTGGCCGCCGCCCAATTGGGCAGCGCGCCCGATTGCGGCAAGTGCCACCGGCCCTTGTTCACCGGCCACCCCGCATCGCTGGACGAGGCCGCTTTCGAGAAGCACGTGCTGCGCAGCGACGTGCCGGTGCTGGTGGATTTCTGGGCGCCGTGGTGCGGCCCCTGTCGCATGATGGCCCCCGCCTTCGAGCAGGCCGCCGCGCAGCTTGAGCCCCACATGCGGGTGGTGAAGGTCAACACCGAAGAAGCGCAAGCGCTGGCAGGCCGCCTGCAGATTCGCAGCATCCCCACCTTGGCGCTGTTTGCCGGTGGCCGGGAGGTGGCGCGGCAGCCTGGCGCCATGGGCGTGGCCGATATCGTGCGCTGGGCGCGCGCCCACGCGCCGCGCTGATGCCGGTTCAGTCGTCGCGCAGCGTCCAGTGGTGGCCGCAGCGCGTGCAGCGCACCGGCACGTCGGGCCCGTTGCCCGGGCCCGTGGCTTCACCCAACTGAAAACGGCCATACGCCTGGCAATGCGGGCAGTTGGCCTGGTTGGCCAGCGACTCGGCGTGCATCAGCAAAAACAAATAGCGGCGCATGGCCCACACCGCCACCGCGCCGCAGCCCAGGATGAACAGGGTGTTCATCAGCTTCTCGGCCGCCGAGGCCCCGCGCAAGGCCTCGAAGCTGGCCAGCATCGCCACCGTGGCCAGCAGCGCCAGGGCCATGTGCGCGTGGCTTGACAGCAATTCGCGCTCGTACCAGCGGCGAAAGCCCAGGTCCTGGATGCCTTGCACCAGGGTGCGGTTCAGCGGGTTGCGGTGCGGCATGGCGACCTCCGGCGGGAAGCCGAAATGGTGTCACGCCATTCGCCGCCGGGGTCGATATGTGAGGAACCCGCTGGGGTATTGGTGGCGGGGCGATCAGCCGCCCTCGGCATCCACCGCGGCGATGCGCGCCGCGTGCACCCGCTCCCCCACCTTCGGCCCGGTCAGGCCATCGGCCATGGCCCGTGCCGCCACCTCGGCGGTGTTCACCGCCAGCGCCGCCTTCAGTGCCCGGCGCAACCGGTCGGCCTGCGGGTAAGGGCGTTCGGACAAGCCGCCCCGACCCCGCGCATCGCATTCGCAGGCCAGTAGCACCTGCTCGAAGCGCTCGGGCTTGCGGATGGCGTCGCAGCGCTCCAGCAGGCGTACCGTGGCGGCCGGGCTCAGGTCGAGGCTGGCGTGCAGGTGGCCGTGCTCCCGGGCCACCACCTCGGCCAGTTCGCGGCACTCGTTGGGCACGCGCAGGCGCTCGCCCAGGCCCTTGAGCAGCTTGACGCTGCGCGCCTCGTGGCCGATGTGGCGCGGCAGCACGTCCGCCGGTGTGTTGCCCTTGCCCAGGTCGTGCCCCAGGCAGGCGTAGCGCACCGGCAGCGGCGCCCCCAGGCGGGCGGCCATGTCCAGCACCAGCAAAAGGTGCGCGCCGGTGTCCACCTCGGGGTGGTGCTCGGCGCGCTGGGGCACGCCCGACAGCCGGTCAACCTCGGGCATGAGGCGAACCAGCGCGCCGCAGTCGCGCAGCACCTCCAGCATCCGGCTGGGTTGCTGTTCCATCAGCCCGCGCGCCACCTCTTGCCACACGCGCTCGGGCACCAGGTGGTCCACCTCGCCGGCGGCCACCATGTCGCGCATCAGGGCCAGGGTTTCGGGGGCCACGCTGAAGTCGGGGAAGCGCGCGGCGAAGCGGGCCAGTCGCAGGATGCGAACCGGGTCTTCGGCGAAGGCGCTGGTCACGTGGCGCAGCACGCGGTCTTGCAGGTCTTGGGCGCCGCCGTAGGGATCGACCAGGCGGCCCTGCGCGGGGTGGTCGGCCTGCTCGGCGGGCACGGCCATGGCGTTGATGGTGAGGTCGCGCCGCGCCAGGTCTTCTTCCAGCGTGACGCCCGGGTCGGCGTGGAAGGCGAAGCCGTGGTAGCCCGGCGCGGTCTTGCGCTCGGTGCGGGCCAGGGCATATTCCTCGTGGGTTTGCGGGTGCAGGAACACGGGGAAGTCACGCCCCACCGGCAGAAAGCCTTGCGCCGTCATGGACTCGGGCGTGGCGCCCACGACCACCCAGTCGCGGTCGGCGTGCGGCGTGGCGTCGGTTTGTCGGGCCATCAGCGCGTCCCGCACCGCGCCGCCCACCAAGTAAATCTCCATGCGGGCGAGTGTAGGCGGCGCCGACCGCCTGGCCTCAGGTAGGACCGAGGCGATAGGGCTCCTCGAAATCGAGGAAGTCGTGCTCGGCCAGGGCGTCGTCGATCCAGGCCTTCACGCCACGCAAGGCGGCCACCCGGTCCACATAGGCGCGAAGATCGGCGGGCAGGGGAAGGTCGTAGGTGCGAATTCGCATGCACACCGGGGCGAAGTAAGCATCCGCGATGGTGAAGTCGCCAAACAGCAGGGAACCTGCCGGTTGGGCGGCCAACAGATCGCCCCACAGCCCGCACAGGCGCGCCAGGTCGGCGCGCACCCCGGCTTGGTCGCGCCAGATCAGCCGGCCCACCTCGGGCAGGTGGGCTTCGATATTCATGGGGCAATGTTGGCGCAGCGAGGTGAACCCGCTGTGCATTTCGGCGCACACGCTGCGCGCTCGCGCGCGCTGGTGGCGGTCATTCGGCCAGAGGTTCAGCTCGGGGAAGCGCTCGGCCAGGGTTTCGGCAATGGCCAGGGTGTCCCACACGGGAAAACCATCGTCGATCAGCACGGGCACCTTGCCCACCGGGCTGTGCTGGCGCAGGGATTGTTTGAATTGCGAACCGGCGTCGAAGGAATCGAAGCGAACCTGGACTTCTTCAAACGGGATGCCCGCCTGCTTCATCAGCACCCAGGGGCGCATCGACCAGGACGAGTAGTTCTTGTTGCCAATGACGAGTTGCAATGCCATGGGGCCTCCTTAAGAGGCCCCATGGTAGGCGAGTGCAGGCTGCCCAGCATTGCCATGCGGTGGGGCGATTCATGCGCCACCCGCATCAAAGCGGCCTGATGGCGGCGCTCAGGCGTATTTTTCAAGAATGCGGGTGGAGCGCTCCACGTCGCGCAGCGCGGACGTTTCCAGCGCGCTGGACGACACCGCTTCGACCATGGAGCAGGCCATCATGCGGTAGAAGGCCTTGTCCATCGCCTTGCGCGCGGCCGACATCTGCTGTGCCACGTCTTCGCAGCTGCGCTCGGTTTCCACCATCTCGATCAGGCCGCGGATTTGCCCTTCAATGCGCTTGAGCCGGTTAATGACATCCCGCTGGCTTTCGCTCATGCCGCGATTGGAGCGGATGGGCGTGGCCGGCCGGGCGAAGGCGGTCTGTGCAGCGGTGTTGCTCATGGTGCGAGGGAAAGTATTGTTTTGGGGTTTTGAGTGTGCCAAAAAATACTTACCCAGTACACCATTTTTGAACCTATTTTGTTTACTTTATTGGCGCATTGAGCGGTGGCGCAACAGCTGGCTGCGTGGTCCACGATGGCCCAGGTAGCCCGGTGCCACGCTGGTCAGTTCGGCAGGCGTGACGCCAAGGGCCTGTAGCCCAGGCCATTGCCCACTGGCCACGTTGTCCATCGACATGGAGGCGAGGTTGTCGCGACTCATCATGGGCTGGCCTGGCCCGAGCTCCATCAGGCAGGCCATGAAGTAGCCCAGCGCCACCGGCAGCGGGAAGACGGGGCGCGGGTGGCCGCTGTAGCGCCCTGCCAGGCGAACCAGTTCGGCCAGCGTGTACACCGTCGGGCCCGTGCAGTCGAAGGTCTGGCCCACGCTGCTTTGTGCCAGGTTCTGGTCGAGCAGGCTGTTCACCACGGCCTGCGCCACGTCTTCCACCCAAACGGGTTGGAACTTGGCGCTGGCGCCCGCCAGCGGCACGAGGGGCGCGCTTTCCTGGAGTTGGGCGAAGAGGTTGAGAAAGCGGTCGCCCGCGCCAAAGATGACGCTGGGCCGCAGGATGGTGAGGTCAAGCCCGGCGCGGCGCAGCACGTCTTCGCCACGCGCCTTGCTGCGCAGGTAGTGGGACGGGCCGTCCAGGCTGGCGCCCAGTGCGCTGATGTGCACCAGCCGGCGCACGCCACTGTCCGCGCAGGCCTGGGCCAGGGCGCGCGGCAGGGCCACGTGGGCGCGCTCGAAGGCGGCCTCGTTGCCATGGAGGATGGCCACCAGGTTCACCACCGCGTCGTGCTCTTTCACCAGGGCAGTGAGTTGTGCCGGGTCGTGCACATCGGCCTGCACCACGGTCACGCGGGGCAGGTGTTGCACGGCCGTGGCGTTGGCCAGGCGGCGGGTGGGCACGGTGATGCGCCAACCCTGGCGATGCAATTTTTCGCAGAGGTGGCGGCCCACAAAGCCGGTGCCGCCGAGGATCAACACGTTTTTCATGTGGTCAGGCATCAGGGGAGGTCGGGCGAGGGTTCGGGCGTGGCCGCGTTGCGCGGCCCCACCGTGCCCAGGCGGGCGCGAAGCGATTGTTCCTGGCCGGTGAGCTGGGCCGCGTAGAGCGTGGTGTTGGACAGCACCCGCTTGACGTAGTCGCGCGTTTCTTCGAAGGGGATGTTTTCCGTCCACACCTCACCGGCCAGCACCGGTCCGTTGCGCCAGGCGCGCGAGCGGTTGGGGCCTGCGTTGTACGCCGCCGCGGCCAGGGGAAGGGAGCCGTCGAAGTCGTCGAGCGCGAGCTTCAGGTAGGCGGTGCCGATGCGGATGTTGGTGTCTTTGTCGTTGATCTGGTGCGGCTGGAAATCGGTCAGGCCAATTTTCTTGGCCGTCCAGCGCGCGGTGGCGGGCATCACCTGCATCAGGCCCGAGGCCCCCACCCCGGAGCGAGCCTCGGTGACAAAGCGGCTCTCCTGGCGGATCAGGCCGTAGACATAAGCCGGGTCGAGCCCGATGTCGCGTGCGCGGGCCACCACGGCGTCTTTGTAGGGCGTGGGAAAGCGCTGGCCCATGTGGACCTGGTCGCGCGTGCGCAGGCTGGTGTTGATGCAGCGGTCCCACAGGGCGTTGCGGCAGGCAATGTCAGCCGCGGCGAGCAGTTCGCGGTCTTCCATGCCGCCGGGGGTGTGCAGCGCCACGGTGTAGTTCCACTCGCGCACGCCTTCGCTGCGCAGGCCCAGGCGCACGGCGGCCAGGGCGCGCTGCAGGCCAGGGTCGCGTTCGGCGTTGGCGATCTCTTGCGGCGTGAGCGGGGCCGGCAGGGGCTGCGGCGCCACGCGACGGCCCAGGTCTTCCAGGGCCAGTTGTTCGTAGAAGCCGTGCGGCGAAGCGATGGATTCCAGCAACTGGCGCGCACGAGCGGCCGAGGCGGGGTCTTGCCGCGCCTGCAGGGCGCGCGCCTGCCAGTACACCCAGGTGGCGTCGCGTTGCTGGGTGTCGCTCATGGCGCCGATGGCCTCGCGCACGGTGTCCCAACGGCTGGCACGCAAGGCGGCTCGCGCCATCCAGGCCAGGTGGTCATCGTGCATGTGGCGGGTGTCGCCCTTGGCGAAGTAATCGAGCGCGTTGGTTTGCAGTTTTTGCGCGGCGCGCTTGCCGATCACGCCCCAGAGCCAGCCCTTTTCCTCATGCGTGAGCTGGGCGCGCCAGCGGGTGCGCTCCAGTTCGGCGGCGGCACCGTCGGGGTCGTTGCTGGCCAGGCGGATGATGGCCAGCGTGACGAGTTCTTTGGTGCGCGGGCGGATGGCGGTGATTTTTTCGTCCAGGTACTTGGCCGGGGCCGCCGAGATGTCGTCGAGCATGGCCGCCCATTCGGGCTTGAGCAGGGCCAGGGCCTGGCTGGCCACCTTGGGGCGACCGGTTTCCATGGCCAGGCGGGCGCGGTGCCACACGGTTTGCGCCGTGAGGTGGCCGCTCTCCAGCAGGGCCCGGGCGGCGGTCTGGCAACCGTCGTCGGTGTCGCGCTGGGCCAGCCATTCCTGGCGCACGCGCTGCGCGGCCGCATCGGGGGCGAGCTTGCCGTTGCTGGCGTCCAGCAGCAGGCCGTAGCAGCGCACCTGGCGGTCGTCGTTCATGCGAAAGCGTGGCAGCTCGGCGGCGAAGTTGGTCCAGTCGCGGGTGCGGCCGAGTTGCAGCAGCCAGTCGTTGCGCAGGCGGTCCTCCCAGTAGGTGCCGGCCATGGCGTCGAGCGCGGCGCGGATCTGATCGGGGCTGGCGGTGTCCAGCCGGGCGCGCGTTTCCCAGTAGCGGGCCATGGGCTCCAGCGCGTGGCCGCGCACGCTGGGCAGCAAGGCGGAGAGTTGGGTGGCGTTGTTGCGCCGGAATGCGTCTCGCATGTCCAGCAGCGCCTGGTCGGCGGGGGCTTGAGACCAGGCCAGGGAGGGCAGTGCGAGGGCGGCCATAATGAGCCGCGACCGCCAGCGCTGCACTGGTGGGTGTTTGACCGGTTTCATGAGTTGATTATGGACAACAAAGACGGCCAGAGTTCCCCGGCAATCGCTCGAAAAACCGCTTGGCGCAAGGAGTTGATCGCCAAGCGCCAGTCCCTGGCAGATCGGGCCTGGCGCAATGACCTGCTGCAGCGGGTGATGCGCTTCTGGCTGATCGACCGGCCGGATGCGGTGATCGGCGCCTACTGGCCGATCAAGGGCGAGTTCGATCCGCTGCCCGCGCTCTACCGCTGGCAGGAAGCCGGCCTGGAGGGCGATGCACAGGGCGCCGCGCGTCTGCGTCAAATCGGTCTGCCGGTGGTGAACAAGGTGGACAAGACGCTGACCTTCTACACCTGGTACCCCGGCTGCCCCATGGAAGAGGACGCCTTCGGCATTCCCAAACCCAAGGACACCGAGATCGTGCAGCCCACGCTGATCTTCGTGCCCTGCGTGGGCTATGGCCCTGGGGGCTACCGCCTGGGTTATGGCGGGGGCTTCTACGACCGCACCCTGGCCGCCTTGCAACCCAAGCCCTTCACCGTGGGCCTGGGGTATGACTTCGGGTACCTGCCCGATCTGGAGCCCGAGCCGCACGATGTGCCGCTGGACGCCATCCTTTGCGACACCGGCGTGGCCTGGTCGGGCCGCTGACGTTTCGTTTTACGGGTGCTCGGCCGTGGCGTGTGCCTCGGTGATGCGCTTTTCGCGCCGCACCAGGTAAAGGCCGCAGCCGATCACGATGGCCGCCCCCACCCAGGTGTGGGCCTCGGGCAGGGTGTGCCAGACCAGCCAGTCCAATGCCACGCCCCAGGCCAGGGCGCTGTACTCGAACGGCGCCACGGCAGAGGCTTGCCCGTGGCGGAAGGCCTCGGTGATGGCGAGTTGGCCGGCAAAGCCGGTGAGGCCCAGGCCCAGCAGCAGCGCGCCGTCTTGCGGTGCAATGGGTTTCCAGTCGGGCAGCGCCAGCGCGCCGGCGCCCACGCTCATGGCGACCATCATGGTGAAGATGAGGGATTCGCTGCTGTCGGTGCGGCTGGCCAGCCGCCCGGCCACGGCCGCCACCGCGTAGCAGGCGGCCGCCCCCAGCACGGCCAGTCCGCCCCAGGTGACGAAGCCGGCCTGCAGGTCGGCGCCATCGGGCTTGAGGGCGATCAGCACGCCAATAAAGCCCGCGCCAATGGCCCACCAGTGCGCGGCGGGTACCTTCTCTTTGAGGATGGGCACCGACAGGGCCGTGATGAGCAGCGGCGCGATGAAAAACAGCGTGTAGGCCGCCGACAGTGGCAGCTCGCGCACGCCGCGGGTGAACAGCGAGAGCATCACGATGCCCAGCACGCCGCGCAACGCGTGCAATGGCCAGCGCGCGCGCAGGATGGTGGGCCAGGCGCCGCGCCAGGCGATGTAGAGCACCACAAAGGGCAGGGCGGTGATGCCGCGCAGGGCGGCGATCTGCAGCACCGGGTAGCGCGCCGACAGCGCCTTGAGCAAGGCGTCCATCAGGGCGAAGAAGCCCACGGCGATCAGCATGGCGACGATGCTGCGCAGGTTGCCGCGGGCGTGGCTGGCGTGGGACATGGGGTTTGATGCGGGGTAGGGTATCCGGGCGGCTGAGTGTGCCGCAGTGCCGGGCCAGCCTAGGCGCCAACCGTCCTCAATCGAGGTGATCCATTGCGTCGGGGTCGGGCACGTCGCCAATGGCTTGTCGCGTGGCGGCGGCCTGGGCCTGCAGCCACTGGGCGAAGGCCTGCACCTCGGGGCGCTGGGCGCTGCGCGGGGCCAGCACCAGCCAGTACACCAGGGGCGACTCGATGCGGTGGTGGGGCAGGGGCTCGACCAGTGCGCCGCTGGCCAGGCTCTCGGCCACCAGTGGCAGGCGGGCCAGCGCCACGCCCTGGCCGGTGAGGGCGGCCTGCACGATCTGGTGGGCGTAATTGAAGTACAGCCAGCGCTGCGGGCTCAGGCGCGAAGGTGGCGCGGTGCGGCGGTCTTTCGGGGCGCGGGCCGGGCTGGCGAACTCGTCGAGCCAGCGCTGCCAGGTGAGCCACTCCAGGTGGCGCGTGCGGTGGGCGTCGCCGGCCTCGATGAGCGCGCAGTTCGCCAGGTCTTCCAGCCGGTGGATGGGGTGGGTGCGCAGCAGCCAGGGGCTGGCCACGGGGGTGAGCGTTTCACCAAACAGGCGCACGGCATCGGCGGGCACGGCCTGTGGCACGGCATAGCGCAGGGCAAGGTCGACGTCGGCGGTGTTGAGGTCCACCGGGGTGTCGGTGGCGTCGATGCGGATGTCGATGTCGGGGTGCTGGCGCTGGAAGTCTTCCAGGCGCGGGATCAGCCACATCGAGGCAAACGACGCCCAGGTGGTGATGGCCACGCTGCGCCGCCCGGCGCTCTGGCGGATCTGGCGCACCGTGCTGTCCACGCGGTCCAGCGCGCCGGTGGCCGCGCGCAGCAGCATGGAGCCCGCGCTGGTGAGTTCCACCGCCCGGGTGTGGCGCAGGAACAGGGCGATGCCCACCTCGCTCTCCAGCGCCTGAATCTGGCGGCTCACCGCGCTCTGGGTGAGCGAGAGCTCGTCGGCGGCGGCGCGGAAATTCAGGTGCCGCGCCACTGCCTCGAAGGCGCGCAGGTGGCCCATGCCGATGGGGCGGGTGCGGGGGGGGAAGCTGGTGGTGCTCATGGGGATTGATGCGCGGAGTGAATCAAAGGTGGGCCTCGCTTTCATTGGACGGCACGCCTGCAGGCCCGCAAGATCTGGGCTCACATGCTACGGGAGCCGATCATGGCCATTGATACCTTTTTCACATCGGACAGTTGCCCGGGCGCCTGGCGCCTGGGCGCGGGCGAGGCCATCGCGCTGCGCCCTCGCGAGGCGAGTCGCTTTCTGGTGATGCGTGGGCGGGCCTGGGTGACGCTGGGCGACGGCATCGACCATGTGCTGTCGGCCGGCGACAGCTTGCCGGTGCCGCTCGGCGCCCGGGTGGTGGTGGAGGCCTGGGGCGACGGCCTGGCCTTTGACTGGTTGGCCTTGCCGGCCAGGGCATCGGTCAAGGGCGCGCCGGCTGGATTCGGGCAGCGGGTCGGGGCGCCAGCGCGGGAGCTGGGGCGGGCCTTGGGACAGGTGGGGGTGGCGGCCGCCCGCCTGATGTTGGGCCTGCTGGCCTGGCTGCGGTGTGACGCCTGGCGCGGGCGCCGGGTGGTGTCGCCCTGACGGCCCGGGCCCGCTACCATGGCGGGCCCATGAATGGACAACCCCTGCACATTGCCCTGGCCGACTGGGCCGTCATCTCGGTTTTCGGCGTGGTCTACCTGGGCATGTTCCTGGGCGGGCTGCCGCGGCTGAAGCTCGACCGCTCCGGCGTGGCCTTGCTGGGCGCGATCGCGATGATCGCCATCACCGGCATGACGGTGGCGCAGGCGGCGGCCGCCATTGACCTGCCCACCATCCTGCTGCTGTTCGCCTTCATGGTGATCTCGGCCCAGATGCGCCTGGGGGGCTTCTATTCCGCTGTGACGCGCCGCGTGGGCGAGTGGAACCTGCCGCTGCCGGCCCTGAGCGCCGCGCTGATCGTGGTGGCGGCGGCGCTGTCCGCCGTGTTTTCCAATGACGTGGTCTGCCTGGCCATGACGCCGGTGGTGGCCAGGTTGTGCCTGCGCCGGCGCATCGACCCGGTGCCCCTGCTGGTGGGGCTGGCGTGCGCGGCCAACATCGGCTCGGCGGCCACGCTGATCGGCAACCCGCAGAACATGCTGATCGGCTCGGTGATGAAGCTGCACTTCGCCAGCTACGCCCAGCAAGCGCTGGTGCCGGTGCTGGTGGGCCTGGTGCTGTTGTGGGCCTGGCTCACCTGGGGGCCTGTGAAAGACGGCGACCCGATCTTGCCGCCAGCAGAAGGCGTGGGCGAGCCCGAACCCGAGTTCGACGCCTGGCAAACCGTGAAGGGCCTGGTGGTGGCCACGGTGTTGATGGCGGTGTTCCTGTTCACCGATGGCCCCCACGAAGTGGCGGCCTTGATCGGCGCGGCGGTGCTGTTGCTCAGCCGCCGCCTGGCCACCTCGGCCGTGATGCGGCTGGTGGACTGGCCGCTGCTCATTCTCTTCATGGGCCTGTTCGTGGTGAACCACGCTTTTGACGCCACCGGCGTGGCCGCGCAGGCCGTGGCCTGGCTGCAATCGCACGGGGTGTCGCTGTCCAGCCCGGGCCCCTTGCTGGTGGTGGGGGTGACGCTGTCCAACCTGGTGTCCAACGTGCCGGCCGTGATGCTGCTGTTGCCGCACCTGGGGGGCGAGCACCAGGCGGGGGTGATGCTGGCCTTGTTCACCACTTTTGCCGGCAACCTGCTGCTGGTGGGCTCGATCGCCAACCTCATCGTGGCCGATCTGGCGCGCCAGCAGGGCGTGGTGATCGATGCGCGGCGCCATGCGCGCATTGGCGTGCCGGTGGCCCTGATGTCGCTGCTGGGCGCCTGGGTCTGGATGGCCTGGGCCTGACGGCGCGTGCGCGTCAGCGCGCGGCGCTCAGGCTGCGTGCGTCGCTTTCCAACTCTTGCAGGCGCTTGGCGGCGCGCTCGCGCTGCGCCGGGTTGGCGGTGGCGTGAAGGGTGGCGAATTGCGCGCAGCCGTGGCGAAGTTGGGCCTGGGTGTAATCGCCGTAGCCCGGCGTGGGCGACTGGCTCACGCGTTGCAGGTAGGCGCGCACCAGGGCCTCGGCGCGTGCCGGGTTGGCCTGGGCCTGGCGCACGGTGTCGATCAGGTCGCGCTGGCGGCGTTGCCGCTCGGCCTGGGTGCGCTGCGGGTCAAATGGCGAGGCCTGCAGCTCGCGCCGCATCAGGTCGCGTTGCTCGGGGCTCAGGCGACCGTAGAGCCACTCGGCCCGGTCAACGGCCTTGTCCAGGCGGCGTTGAAGGCGCTCGCGCGGTGAGCCCTCCAGAAACTCTTCAGCGAACTCGTCGTTGCTCTTGGCCTGGCGGTCTTGCAGGTGCTCGATTTGCGCTGGCTGAAGGTCCAGCGCGAGCCGGGCCAGCGACGGCACCGCCTGTTCGCCCAGGCGCTGCAGGTGTTCGAAGATGGCGTCGGCCTCGCGGCAGAACTCGTCGTGGGTGGGGGTGGCCCGCGCAAGCCCCTGCCAGGCCCGCAGCCGCTCGGCGATGCGGGGCAATTCTTCGCGGCGGTGCCAGGCGAAGAAGTTGTTCAGGTCATCTCGCACCCAACTGGATTGCGTGCTGGAGAAATCGACCTGTCGGTCAAACCACCAGTGCAACAGGTTGGGTGCCTGCTGATAGGCCATTCGGGTGGCGGTGCACGCCGTCAGGGCCGCCAGCACAGCCGCCACGGCGAGGGTGCGGGCGATAATCCGCCCCCATCGAAGGCCGGCTGTTGTGCCGGCCTCTCCAACTGCACAAGAGGTCAACATGTCGTTTCCGGTGGATGTGGTCGTGATGGCGGCGGGCAAGGGCACGCGCATGAAAAGTCAACGGCCCAAAGTGTTGCACCGTCTCGGTGGCCGCGCCCTGGCCCAGCACGTGATTGACTGCGCCGCGCGGTTATCGGCGCGCCGCGTGGTGGTGATCACCGGCCACGGGGCCGAGCAGGTGGAGGCCGGTCTGGCGGCCCCTGCCGCCACCGCGCTGAGCTTTGTGCGCCAGGAGCCCCAGTTGGGCACCGGCCACGCGGTTCAGCAGGCCGTGCCGGTGCTGCAGGACGACGGCGTGACGCTGGTGCTCTCGGGCGATGTGCCGCTGACCCAGGCCGCCACTTTGCAGGCCCTGCTGGACGTGTGCGCCGGTCAGCACCTGGCCCTGCTCACGCTGGACATGCCCGACCCCACCGGCTACGGCCGCATCGTGCGCGGCGACGGTGGCGAGGTGTGCGCCATCGTGGAGCACAAAGACGCCAGCGAGGCGCAGCGCGCCATTCGCGAGATTTACAGCGGCATCATGGCCGTGCCCACGCGCCTGCTGCGTGCTTGGCTTGCGCGCCTGGACAACCGCAATGCGCAAGGCGAGTACTACCTCACCGACGTGGTGAAGTTCGCCGTGGCCGATGGCCTGGCGGTGCACGCCCACCGCATCACCGACGCGGTGCAGGTGGCGGGCGTGAACAGCCCGGCCCAGTTGGCCGAGCTGGAGCGCGCCTACCAGCGCCGCCGCGCCGATGAGCTGCTGGTGCAGGGCGTGCGCCTGGCCGACCCGGCCCGTTTTGATGTGCGGGGCGAACTGGTGTGCGGGCAGGACGTGGAAATTGACGTGAACTGTGTGTTCGAAGGCTCGGTGCAACTGGGCGATGGTGTGCGCGTTGGCGCGCACTGCGTGATCGCCAATGCCGTCATCGAAGCGGGCGCGGTGATACACCCCTTCACCCACATCGAGGGCGAGAAGGCCGGCGTGAAAGTGGGTGCCGGTGCCCTGATCGGCCCGTTTGCCCGCCTGCGCCCGGGGGCTGACCTGGGGCCGGAGGTGCACATCGGCAACTTCGTTGAGGTGAAGAATTCCACCCTGGCCGCGGGCGCCAAGGCCAACCACCTGGCCTATCTGGGCGACGCCATCGTGGGCGAGCGGGTGAACTACGGGGCGGGCAGCATCACGGCCAATTACGACGGCGCCAACAAACACCGCACCGTGATCGAGGCCGATGTGCACGTGGGCAGCAACTGCGTGCTGGTGGCGCCGGTGACCATTGGCGCCGGTGGCACGGTGGGCGCGGGCTCCACCATCACGAAAGACACCGCGCCCGGCGCGCTGTCGGTGGCGCGGGGCAAGCAGGTGTCCATTGCCAACTGGCAGCGGCCAGTCAAACAGAAAAAGGCCTGAGCCCTCGAAGGGCGGGCTCAGCGCCCGCGGCGGCTGTGCCCGCGCGGCGCGCGGTGGCGGCTGTCCGGGTCCAGGTCCATCAGGCCGCTCAGGCCCATCACCTCAGAGTCGCGGAAGCCCGTGTTGGGGCTGCCGTTGTACTGGTGGTCAAAACCGGAGAGCTGGCTCTCCAGTTCCTTGAGCACGCTGTCGCGGTCGGCGTCGGTCTGGGGTTTGGGCGTGGTGCCTGACTTCGGCTTGGGCAGTTCGGCCAGCTTGAGCTGCGCGCGGAACTCGGCCGGGGCAGGCATGCGGTGGATGCCGTTCTTCAGAAACACGAAGCGCACGCCGGCCGTCTTGAGCATGCGGTTTTTCACCTTCACCCGTTCGGCCCAGGCGTCGGCGTTGCTCAGGTGGTAGCGCTCAATGTCGAAGGCGAAGGTGGGCTTGCCCTCGGGGTCGCACACCACGAAATCCACCTTGTGTTCGTTCAGCCGCTGGCTGGCGCGCGATTTGTCCTTGGCCCGCCGCACCGAGAGCATGTCTTTCAGCGCCACGTTGGGCAGCACCACCTGGCCGGGGAAGGTGTCGTGCAGGTAGTCGAGCATTTGCATCTGGTCGGTCACCAGCATGCGCTCGGGGGCGTAGCGGTCGTCTGCGTCGGGGCTCTTGCCGCGCACGAAGCGCACAAACAGCCAGCCGCACAGCAACAGCAGCGCTGCGCCGATGGCCAAACCGGTCCACAAGATGTCCATGAAGCCTCCTGATGCCTGTTGTGCTTGTTATACGGATGGCGGCAAATTGTAAATAGCCTGTTACACCTGACCGGCTGCTGGCGACGGAGTGTTTACCTTGGTCGCCAAACGACACGTTCGTGTCGTGCGTTTGCACCGTTTTGTTTAGGGGGTTGGCCTGGCACTGTTCAGGGGCAGGCGCGGTTCGAACTTGCTGCGTCGCGTCGCAAAGAAGGCCTTCACGTTGCGCACGTTCGCGTCGCTGGTGAAGAGGCGCTGCGTGAGCGCCAGGTACGCCGGCATGTCGGCGCAATGCACCACCAGCACGAAATCCGGCCCCGGGCTCACGCGGTAGCACTGTTGCACCGCGGGCTCGGGCGCCATGCGCGCCTCAAAAGCGTCCAGCGACTCGGCGCCCTGGCGTTCCAGCGTGATCTCCACGATGGCGCTGAGGCCGTGGCCCAAGACAGGCGCCAGGCGGTCGGGCGACAAGATGGCCACTTCCCGCTCGATCAGCCCTGAGGCGCGCAGGCGCTTGAGGCGCCGCAGCGTGGTGGGTGGGCTCAGGTGCGCGGCCTCGGCCAGGGCCTGGTTGCTGCGGGCCGCATCGGTTTGCAGCAGCTCCAGCAGGCGAAGGTCGGCTTCGTCGATGTCGATAGGTTCCATCTGCGTGTCTTATGTGAAAGATTTGGCGATAGGCGTTTGGGTATGGAATTTTTACTCATCTGCCGTGGTTTTTTGATGTTTTATTTCTTGGGGCTCTGCGTAGCATCGTGCCCGTTCACACACCAAGGAGCGTTTCATGTGCGGCATCGTGGCGGGGGTTTCGGGGCGCGACATCGTGCCTGTGCTGGTTCAGGGCTTGCAGCGGCTGGAGTACCGCGGCTATGACTCGTGCGGCGTGGCCGTGCACGCCGGTGGCCTGAAGCGCGCGCGCAGCACGGCGCGGGTGGCCGAACTGGCGCAGCAGGTGCAGGCCGAGGGCATTGCCAGCGGCACCGGCATCGCCCACACCCGCTGGGCCACCCACGGCGCACCGGCCGTGCACAACGCACACCCCCATTTCAGCCACGGGCCGAAAGCCGCCCCCGGCGCCGTGGGCCGCGTGGCCCTGGTGCACAACGGCATCATCGAAAACCACGACGAACTGCGCGCGGCCCTGCGGGCCAAGGGTTACGTGTTCGAGAGCCAGACCGACACCGAGGTGATCGCCCACCTGATCGACTCGGTCTACGACGGCGACATCTTCGTGGCCCTGCAGGCCGCCGTGGCGCAGTTGCACGGCGCTTACGCCCTGGCCGTGTTCCACAAAGACGAACCCCACCGCGTGGTGGGCGCGCGCGCCGGTTCGCCCCTGGTGCTGGGCGTGGGGCAGGGCGGCACCGAGCATTTCCTGGCGAGTGACGCCATGGCACTGGCCGGCGTGACCGACCAGATCGTTTACCTGGAAGAGGGCGACCTGGTGGACCTGCAACTGGGCCGCTACTGGGTGGCCGACGCCCAGGGGCGCTCGCTGGAGGCCGCCCAACGCCCGGTGCGCACCGTGCACGCGCACAGCGGCGCGGCCGAGCTGGGGCCGTACCGCCACTACATGCAGAAAGAAATCTTCGAGCAGCCGCGCGCCATTGGCGACACCTTGGAAGGCGTCAATGGCATCACGCCCGAGCTGTTTGGCGACGGCGCCTACCGCGTGTTCAAAGAGGTGGACCGCGTGCTCATCCTGGCCTGCGGCACCAGCTACTACAGCGGTTGCGCGGCCAAGTACTGGCTGGAAGACATCGCCCGCATTCCCACCCAGGTGGAGGTGGCCAGCGAGTACCGCTACCGCACCAGCGTGCCCGACCCGCGCACCTTGGTGGTGACCATCAGCCAGAGCGGCGAGACCGCCGACACCCTGGCCGCGCTGCGCCACGCGCAGGGCCTGGGCATGAAGCACACCCTCACCATCTGCAACGTGGCAACTTCCGCCATGGTGCGCGAGTGCGAACTGGCCTACATCACCCGCGCGGGCGTGGAGATTGGCGTGGCGTCGACCAAGGCCTTCACCACCCAGCTCGCCGGCCTGTTCCTGCTGACGCTGGCACTGGCGCAGGTGCGCGGCCACCTGTCAGACGAGCAAGAGGCCGCCCACCTCAAGGCCATGCGCCACCTGCCCGTGGCCCTGCAGGCCGTGCTGGCCCTGGAGCCGCAGGTGATCAGTTGGTCCGAGGACTTCGCGCGCATGGAAAACGCGCTCTTCCTGGGCCGCGGGCTGCACTACCCCATCGCGCTGGAGGGCGCGCTCAAGCTCAAAGAGATCAGCTACATCCACGCCGAGGCTTACCCGGCCGGCGAACTCAAGCACGGCCCCCTGGCCCTGGTGACCGCGGCCATGCCGGTGGTGACCGTGGCGCCCAACGACGCCCTGCTGGAGAAGCTCAAGAGCAACATGCAAGAGGTGCGCGCGCGCGGCGGTGTGCTGTACGTGCTGGCCGACGCCGATACCCGCATCACCAGCAGCGACGGCATCCACGTGATCCGCATGCCCGAGCACTACGGCGCGCTCTCGCCCATCCTGCACGTGGTGCCGCTGCAATTGCTGGCGTATCACACGGCCCTGGCCAAGGGGACGGATGTAGACAAGCCCAGGAATTTGGCGAAGAGCGTGACGGTGGAGTGAGGGCCGATCAGGCTGCCGGCGCGTGATCTGCAGGAATAGAGTCTGTCGGGCTTGGAATATTCCCTGTCGGGCTGACCCAGTGGCACCATCGAACGCGACCGTGACAGGCATAGAGTGCGACTGGCAGTCGCCACGAGGTCACACTGATAGTCTCACCCGGTCGCGGGATGGAGGTTCTAACCTGCGCCAGCGCGAGTGCGGCTCTTCTTGGTGGCCTCTGGTCCCGAGACGCCAGCAGCTGGCTGGCGGTCCGAAAGCGCTTCGCAAGCCGCGATCAGCCGCTCGGCGTACGCGAACGCTGCAGTGCGAACGCGATCTCTGGACACTCCAAGAATCCACAAGGCAGCGGCTACTGCGCAGACCATCACACCGAGTCGATGTCCAGTCGGCATCGTGACAAGCAGACCCCAAAGGTCGGCCCACGTTGTCGGCAGGGCTACGACTTTGTCCAGCACTAGCCAGGTTGCAGCCAGAACGGCCGATGTCAGACCGATCCATCGCATGCCCAGCATGTTCCGTCGGAACCCGTAAGAAATGTTCTCCGTGAACAGCAGGCTGTGCTTGCTGGTCTCACGTGTCTGCTCCAGGAGCCACCGAGCTGCGGATTCATAGAGCCGATCTGCTTCCTCTGGCTCTTGCCCCTCTTGCGCCGCATTTGGAAACGCCACACCCAGCTTGTCTGCCAGGAAGGTGTGAAGCCGCGCCTTGGTAATCGGATCAATCGTTTCATTTCGATGGCGCAGAAGCTGTATCGATGGTTTCCCGCCCCACACTTCGAACAGCTCCGGCTCAAGCCGTTTGCCGCGGTCGCGGGCCACGCCGGCCATCCAGTACAGCGCGCCGCATCCGGCGGCGGCCGCGGCCAGATTGCCAAGCGCTGGCGCTTGATGCGCAAAGACGATCGTGACCGCCATCGCCAGCGGGAAAAGTGTGAGCAGGGCCGGGTAGAGCCGCGCCTGCCGATCGTAGGGATCGGCAACCTTCGCGATCGATTCGATCAGTCCCATGCTTCCACCTTGTCAGAGAACGTGATGGGCGTCGCCGGGCCCCATCCAGCGCGTGCGGGCATCTGGTGGGAGTACCGCAGCGCGTTACCGCGCGTTGCATATGGCTGAAAGCCACGGCGCAAGAACGCATTCATGACGACCTTGCGCGGGTGCGATGTTGATTCTTTTCCTGCCGACGCGTACGCGTACCGGTCCGGTGTCGTGCCAGTAAACGGCAGGCGGCGGCCGATAAGGCGGTCCAAAGCCGAGGTGGACACGTTGTGCCGGCTGCCGTGGTGCGGGATCTGCACAAACTTTATGGTCCCTGGCAGGTCGATCTGGTTGAGTTCCGCGCACGCTGCCGTGCGGGTAAGCGCCTCAATGCCCGCGTCCCCCGTCAACAGAACGCCATGACCGTTGAAATCTCCATAAAGCACCACACTCGACTCGTTCTCGGCCGACGTCTTCACGTCATCGCGCAGGTGCTCGATAAACCAGTTCTCGCTGAGCCACTCACCAGCCGCATTGGTCGCAAGAGCCAGTGCGCCCATGAGCCCTGGTCTTGCCGACCGCAAGCCTAGCCCGTGCTGAATCTTGGTCACAGGTGACTTCTCGAAAGCCGGCACCAGATCGTGGATGTACCAGTCACGATGCGGTGACAGGACCCAGAAGGGGCCGATCGCCTGACCAAGGAATGGCTCTGCGATCGGAATGCCTCGGCGAAGGGCCAGGGTCTCAAGGTCATAGGCCGCGCGCATTTTGTCCTGAAGCCGGGTCGCGAGGCTGGCCTCGGTCATCCGGCCATCGGAGAAGTACCCGTGGATGAGCTGCGAGTGATCCCACGGGCGGTGCATCCAAAGGCGCTGCACATCCAGTTTCTCGAGCACAACAGACAGGCCGGATGCGTGATCACCGTCGGGGTGGGAGCTGACGACATGATCGACGCGGGTCGTTCCATAGTGTGTCCGCACGTGCTGGACCAAGGCTTCACCAGTCTCTTTGGTGCCACCGTCGTAGATGAGAACTTGGTAGTTGCCCGGATGCCCCCAGCGCACCGTTATGGCGTCGCCACTGGAGTCACCGTTTCCAACTGGAAGGAAGTCAATTTCGAAGCCCATATGATCTCCAAAAAATTGCATCAATCACCATGATGCAAACCTGTTTGATGGATTCTGCTTGCATTTCTTGCGTTGGTCAAGCAAAATCACATCATCGTGATTGATGCAAAAATAATTCCTATCGCCGACCTCGCGACTGTGCGCACTGGTTATCCCTTCCGTGGGCCGATCGCAGAGGTGCACTCCGGCGGCGTGCTGGTTGCCCAGATGAAGGACGTCGATCCGTCGTCGGGGTTGCAGTGGGGTGCGGTGATTCGCACAGAGTTGACTGGCCGCAAAGAGCCTGAGTGGCTGCAAGCCGGCGACATACTCTTTGTGCCCCGCGGCCAGCGCTTTTTCGCGGCAAGCATTGGCACGCCGCCCGACCTGGCTGTCTGTGGGCCGCACCTTGTGGTGCTCCGGGTCCACCCAGGGGCCCGGGTGGCGCCGAACTTTCTGGCCTGGCAGATCAACCAGCCCCCCGTCCAGAAGCAGCTGCGTGTCGCGGCCGAGGGAACCAATCAGCTGAGCGTCCGCATCACCGAGATTGAAGGGCTACGGATTGCCGTACCCCCCATCGAGCAGCAGCTTCGAATCGTCGGCATGGCCGACGCAGCCGCCAGAGAGCGCAGGCTGCTGACCCAACTCATCGCGAACCGCGAGCGGCAGCTCGCGGCGATCGCGACCGACCTTGCCAAGGCCGCTGGCTTGGACCTGACTTGAAACGAGACGCTATGAACAACACCGCTATCACCCAAGACGACATCAACGCCGCCGTTTGGAACGCCTGCGACACCTTCCGCGGTACCGTCGACCCGAGCATCTACAAAGACTTCGTCTTGACGATGCTGTTCTTGAAGTACGTCTCCGACGTCTGGCAAGACCACTACGACGGTTACAAGCAGCAGTACGGTGATCACCCGGAGCTGATCGCAGAGATGCTCAAGAGTGAGCGCTTCGTGCTGCCGGCCGATGCCAGCTTCTACGCTTTGTACAACCAGCGTCACAGCCCTGGCAACGGCGAGCGGATCGACAAGGCCCTGCATGCCATTGAAGAGGCCAATATCACCAAGCTGCGTGATGTGTTCCAGGACATCAGCTTCAACTCCAACAAGCTGGGTGATGAGCAGCAGAAGAACGACATCCTGCGCCACCTGCTGGAGGACTTTGCCAAACCAGAACTGGACCTGCGCCCCAGCCGTGTCGGCCAGTTGGACGTGATCGGCAACGCCTATGAGTTCCTCATCAAGAACTTCGCCTCCACCAGCGGCAAGAAGGCGGGCGAGTTCTATACGCCGCCCGAAGTCTCGACGCTGATGGCCCGGCTGATGGCGCCGCAGGAGGGCGACGAGATCTGCGATCCGACCTGTGGCTCTGGCTCACTGCTTATGAAGTGTGGCCGTCTGGTTCGCGAAAGCACCGGCTCGCGCAAGTACGCCCTCTACGGCCAGGAAGCGATCGGCAGCACCTGGGCCCTTGCCAAGATGAACATGTTCCTGCATGGCGAGGACAACCACCGCATCGAGTGGGGTGACACCATCCGGAACCCGAAGTTGCTGGATGGCGCGGCGAGCCTGAAGCACTTCGACATCGTCGTTGCCAACCCGCCCTTCAGCCTGGAGAAGTGGGGCTTCGAAGGCGCCGACGCCGACAAGTTCAGCCGTTTCCGCCGCGGCGTGCCACCACGCACGAAGGGCGACTACGCCTTCATCCTGCACATGATCGAGACCATGAAGCCCGGCACCGGCCGCATGGCTGTCGTGGTGCCGCACGGCGTGCTGTTCCGTGGTGCCGCCGAGGGCCGCATTCGCCGGAAGCTGATCGAAGAAAACCTGCTGGATGTCGTGATCGGCTTACCCGAGAAGCTGTTCTACGGCACTGGCATCCCAGCTGCCGTGCTGGTGTTCCGCAAGAACAAGACCGACGAAAAGGTGCTGTTCATTGATGCCAGCCGCGACTTCGAGGCTGGCAAGAACCAGAACGTGCTGCGCGAAATCGACCTGCAGCGCATCGTAGAGACCGTGCGGACGCGGCATGGCGTCACCAAGTACGCCTACCTTGCGTCGCAGGCCGAGATCGCAGGAAACGACTTCAACCTCAACATCCCTCGGTACGTTGATACGTTCGAGGAAGAGATTGAGATCGATCTGATGGCCGTTCGAACGGAGCGTGAACAGCTCAAGGTTGAACTCGCCAGCCTGGAAACTCAGATGGCAACTTACCTGAAAGAGCTGGGCTATGAGTGAGTCGCAAGATGCTCCCGCAAGAGGGATCGGAGGAACCAATGCTGCCTAAAGGTTGGCAAACTGCATCTGTGACCTCGGTTTGCACGCAGGTCAGTGTCGGCATTGTTGTTAATCCCAGCCACTATTACGTCGCAGATGGCCAAGGCGTACGCGCGTTTCGCTCAGGGAACGTCCGTGAGAACGCGGTTCAAGACGACAAGTGGGTCTACCTATCTGAAGACGGGCACCAAAAGAACAGCAAATCCAAGCTCAAGGCTGGTGACGTACTGGTGGTTCGAACTGGATTTGCAGGGACTGCATGCGTGGTACCCAAGGAGCTTGATGGCTGCAACTGCATTGACATCTTGTTCGCCAGACCGGACACGAACAAGGTTGTGCCTGAATACCTTGCACAGCTAACCAACTCTCAGCTCGGCCGTAAGCAGGTGCTTTCTGGGCAAAGCGGGCTTGCCCAGAAGCACTTAAACGTCTCGACGTATTCCAAGATGATGTTTGCGCTTCCGCCAGTCCGAGAGCAAAAGCGGATCGTTGAAGTTCTCTCGACCTGGGATCGAGCCATCCTCAGCGCAGAGCGGTTGTTGTCCAACAGCAAACGAAGTACCCGTGATTTGATGGTGTCCTTGTTGTGTGGGCATCGCCGTTTCCCTGGATACTCAGATAAGTGGCGCTACGTGGACTTTGACAGCATCTTCGAGCGAGTCACGAGGAAGAACACCACCCACAACACGACTGTCCTGACGATCTCTGGTGAGCACGGTCTTATCAGTCAACGGGACTACTTCAGCAAGTCCGTTGCGAGCGCCAACCTCAGCGGGTACACGCTGCTGCATCGGCATGACTTCGCCTACAACAAGAGCTACTCGGCCGGCTACCCGATGGGGGCGATCAAGCCGCTGCTGGCGTATGAAGCTGGTGTCGTGTCGAGCCTCTACCTTTGCTTCCGCCTACGCGAGGACGTGGACGCAGACTTCGACTTCTTCCGCCACTACTTTGAAGCAGGACTCCTGAACCAGGAGATCGAAGGCATCGCGCAGGAAGGCGCACGCAACCACGGTCTCCTGAACGTAAGCGTGACGGACTTCTTCAAGCTGCAGCTGCATATTCCCAGTGCGCCAGAGCAGCGTCGCATTGCAGAGGTCATCAATGCCGCACGCGCAGAGGAGGCCTTGCTTGAAGCCCAAATCCGAGCCTTGCGGCAGGAAAAGGCGGCCCTGATGTCCCAACTTCTTACCGGGAAGCGCCGCGTCAAGCTGTCCGAGGTTGAGTCGGAAGCCCAGGTATGAGCGCTACACCCAACACCCGCGAGCAGTACAGCGCCCACCTGCCAGCGCTGCACTTGCTGTGCAATCTGGGCTGGAGCTTCCAGACGACGGCACAGGCGCTGAGCCTGCGCAGCAGCACGCGCGAAGTGTTGCTCAAGGGGCGGCTGGTCGAGGTACTGCAGACCCGCCGCTACGAATACAAGGGCGAGTGGTACCCGCTATCGTCCAGCGGCATCGAACAGATCGTGCGGGAGTTGTCGGCGCTCAGCCTGGCCGAAGGGCTCATGCCGGCCAACGAGCGCCTGTACGGCAAGCTGGCCCTGGGCATCACGGTCACCGAGTTCATGCCGGATGGCAAGAAGCACCAGCCCACGATTGCAGTGATCGACTGGACGGATGCTTCCGCGAACCGCTGGGACGTGACCGAGGAACTGGAGGTGTTGTCTGCGCAAGGCACACACCACCGGACGCCGGACGTGGTGGCCTACGTGAACGGTATTCCGCTGGTGGTGATCGAGGCCAAGCGTCCAGAGTCGGGTGGCGGCAGCCACCCCTCGAAGGCCATGGTGCAAGAAGGCATTAGCCAGCATCTGCGCAACCAGAGGCCAGACGAGATCCCCAACCTTTTCGCGTACGCCCAACTGCTGCTGTCCATCAGCCAGACCGAGGGGCGCTACGGCACTACCCACACCGCCGCCAAGTTCTGGGCCAAATGGCGAGAGGAAGAATTCGACGACGCTCACCTGAATGCCGTCAAGAACGCGCCTTTGAGTCCGGACGTCCGTGCCGCGTTGTTTGAGGGAAAGCCTGCAGCACTCGCCACCTACTTCGACACGCTCTGGAGCGCGCCCATGCAGGCGACTGAGCAGGATCGGTTGCTGGTGAGTCTGCTGACACCGTCCCGCTTGCTAGAGTTCCTGAGGGGCTATGTGCTCTTCGACCGCAAGGTCGGAAAGATCGTCGCTCGCTACCAGCAGTTCTTTGGCATTCGGGCGCTGCTGTCGCGCATCAGTCAGAAGAAGCCCGATTCGCAGGGGGGCGGCCGTGAGGGCGGCGTCGTCTGGCACACCACGGGCTCTGGCAAAAGCTTCACGATGGTGTTCTTGACCAAGGCCCTGCTGCTGGTCGAGAGCCTCAAGGAATGCCGCATCGTTGTGGTCACCGACCGCGTTGATCTTGAAGCCCAGCTCTCGCGCAACTTCATGACGGGCGGGGCGTTCGGTTCCAGCATCGCCACGCAGAAGGATGGCGAGCGCAGCCGCACCCTTTCCGGTCGTGACCTGGCCCAGCGCATCGGTAAGGGGACCGAGCGGATCACCTTCACGCTTGTCCACAAGTTCAACACCGCGTCCAAGCTGCCCGAATGCCGTAACGACTCTGCGGACATGATCGTGCTGGTCGATGAAGGACACCGAAGCCATGGCGGCGAGACCCATGAGCGGATGAAGAAGGCGTTGCCCAAGGCGGCTTACATCGCCTTCACCGGCACACCGCTGCTCAAGGACGAGAAGACCTCCAACAAGTTCGGACCTATCGTCCACGCCTACACCATGCAACGCGCGGTGGAGGACGAAACCGTGGCGCCGCTACTCTACGAAGAGCGCGTGCCGGAACTGGACATCAACGAAGAGGCCGTCAATCGCTGGTTCGACAAGATCACCAGCAACCTCAGCGATGCTCAGCGCAGCGACCTGAAGCGCAAGTTCGCGAAGAAGGGTGCCATCTATGGTGCCGCCAACCGCATCGAACTGATCGCCTGGGACATTGCGACCCACTTCAACGAGAACATCAAGAAGGTGGGTCTAGGTCTTAAGGGCCAAGTGGCGACCGACAGCAAACTCGATGCGATCCGCTACAAGAAGGCGCTGGATGAGACAGGTTTGGTGACGAGCGCGGTCGTGATCTCGGCACCCGACACGCGGGAGGGGAACTCGGAAGTCGATGAGGACACGCTGCCCGAGGTCCAAAAGTGGTGGAAGCAGACCATGGCCACTTGCGGCAACGACCCTGAAACCTACGAGAAACAAGTCATTAGTGACTTTGGCACCGATGGCACGCCGGATCTGCTCATCGTCGTCGACAAGCTGCTCACAGGTTTCGATGAGCCTCGTAACACGGTGCTGTACATCGACAAGCCGCTGAAGGGTCACAACCTGATCCAGGCGGTAGCGCGGGTGAACCGCTTGCATGACGCCAAGCGATACGGCGTGCTGGTGGACTACCGCGGAATCCTGAAAGAGCTGGACACCGCCATTCGGGCCTATCAGGACCTTGAGTCACGCACTCAGGGCGGGTTCGACGTTCAAGACCTGGAAGGGCTATATCACCAGTTCAGCACGGAGTACAAGCGCCTGCCCGGTCTTCATGAGCAGCTGTGGTCATTCTTCAAGTCGGTTACCAATAAGCTTGACCGTGAGCAGTACCGGCAGGTTCTCGCACCTCGCTTCGTCAAGGACGCTGATGGGACAGAGTACGACGAGCGTCAGAAGCTACGCGACGACTTCTACGACGCGCTGACTTCCTTCGGGCTGTGTCTCCAGACAGCGTTGTCATCACGTAGCTTTTTCGAGGACAAGAGCTTCTCCGAAGAGCTGATTGCTCGCTACAAAAGCGACCTTCGTTTTTTCACTGAGCTGCGTCAGACGGCCCGCCGCGATGCCATGGAGACGGTGGACTACAGCGTCTACGAGGAACAGATCCGTAAGCTGGTGGACAAGCAGGTGATCGGCACCGAGGTCAGGGAGCCCGACGGGGTGTATCTCGTGCACCAGCTTGGCCAGGAAAAGCCCGAAGACTGGTCAGAGGAGAAGACTCGCAACGAGACGGACATGATCCGCACGCGGTTGCGCAAGACGATTGAGCAGGAACTGGCGGCAGATCCATATGCACAGAAGGTGTTTGGTGAGTTGCTGCGCCAGGCGATTGCGGAGGCGGAAGCGATGTTCGAGCACCCGCTCAAGCAGTACGCCTTGTTCAAGTCTTTCGAGGAACAATTGGAGGCACGAGCTACGCCTGGGATGCCGGAGGTGTTGATCGCCAACCCGCACGCCAAGGCTTACTTTGGGGCTATCCGCATGGTGCTCGGCGAAGAGAGCTTTGGTGCCCTGGATCCAGAAGGCGTCGAGCGCTTGGTGCAGCAGTCCTTGGCTATCGATACCGTGGTGAAGGACGCGGCGGCTGAGAACTCGCTCAACCCGCAGAACATCGAGGCGGCAATCCGCAAGAGTCTGTTGCCACTGCTGTTCGGCAGCCTGGGCCTCGACAACACCAAGCAGGTGGTGGAGCAGGTCATCCAGATCACCCGAATTGGTCTCAGCAGGGCGTGATCATGGTGGCTGAGGTTACGGAAGGCCAGCACCAGGTGGCCTATGGTGACGAGCAGATCGTCTTCACGCTGCGCAGGCAACCCGCTCGAGTGGTGCCTCGTATTGCGATTCACGTTGAGGCCGATGGTCGTGTAGAGGTGGATGCCCCGCCATCAACGCCATTGGCTGCCGTACTGGCTGCTGTTCGGAAACGCTCGCGCTGGATCAGTCAGCACGTCTCCGCGGCCCGTGCACGGCTGGCTCATGTGCTGCCGCGAGAGTACGTTAGCGGCGAGTCCATCCAGTACCTGGGTAAGCGGTATCGACTCAAAGTCATCGTTCAGGCCGATGCACGGCCCGAAGCGAAGTTACGAGGTGTGTTTTTGGTGGTTCGAGCGCCCAACCACGATGCTACAGTCATTCGGGCATGCATCGACGCTTGGTACCGTTCCCGCGCCCGCGAAGTCTTCGAGGCCCGCCTCAAGGTAGTCGCAGAACCGTTACGCTGGGTACGCCAGCTTCCCCCGTTTCGCCTTCAGTTCATGACGCGTCAGTGGGGGAGTTGTTCTCCTTCGGGGCGGTTGACCCTCAATCCTTGGCTGGTGGCTGCGCCTCGTGAGGCCATTGATTACGTCCTGCTCCATGAGATGTGCCACCTGAAGCATCACAACCACAGTCGGAGCTTCTATGCCACGTTGACCAGGCACCTTCCTGACTGGGAGCGAGTTAAGACACGATTGGATGACCAGGTGGAGGTCATCTTGCGCCGCTGAAGGTCACGCCACCTGGAGATGTTCAGCAGTAACACATTGCTTTTTCGAGATGAATGTAGACATCGAGGTCACAAGTGCTTTTTGCGCAGCCTCATCGGTGTCGAAAAGAGCAACAGCCGCCACCATAACTTCCAGAAGAGTCAAGTGCCCCAAGTCAGTCCAGATCAACTGGCGGACAAAGCTTCTGATCGGACCCGCTTCCAATTTTTGCGGGCTGATCCAGGCCCGCAGCCAAACCAGCGGGAACTGCTCCAGGATGTAGTTGTGCAGTGCGGCGTCAGTCGCTGCGACTGATCGCTCTTGAGCCAGCATGCTCCAACGAGATCCCAGCACCTCAGCCAAACGGGCACGGTCAATGAAGATGCCGCTCTGGACAGCCCAGTCGAGCAAAGCCAGAGCGCGCTGCACCATAACGCTGGAAGCCTCAGCCGCCAAAAGCTCTTCAGGGGCAAATTCTGCTTCGCCCAGATGTTGGTCGGGCGTCGAAGTCAAGGCACCCCGCTGCGACACGCCGAGCAGCGGTGTTCGATGCACGGGACATAGATGGCGACCAGGCAGTTGATGGCTGCGCCGCCAGTACGAAAAGTAGTGAGCCTGCAGGTCTTCGCGGACGCAGTCAGGGCAAAACTGGAACTGGGTGTGCCCCACGCTGAACATCAGGCGCCCGGTCAGGGCGGTCGGCATTCCAGAGGTATACAGATACTCCGCTGGTGCGGTCGGCAAAGCCAGCGTGGCCGCGCAGGTATGGTTTTGGACCAGTTCGGCCACAGAGAGATCGTTAAAACGTGCCAGGGACTCAACCAGAAGTTGAACCGGACCCGGTACTACGCTCGTGTCAACCCTCAGCGCCCACGCCGTGAGGTTCGCAATCTCGGTCACGTTGGTCGTGCCATTGAGGGCCATCAATCGGCCACGGTAGCTGAGCAAGAGTTCATCGGGCAAGATTTTCGGAATGATCATCATGTCAGTCGGCAATGCCGGTGGTTGTTATGACCATTCGATTCTCCGAGCCGAACCCCCCTGATTTTTGAAAACGTGGAATCTAACGATTTTGTTTCGTCCGTTTCGACGCAATGAGAATCATTGTGGCTGCTGCCAAGGCTGCAGCCGTTCTGGGCAGCTTAGCCAGATGCCGCACATGATTTCTCAGGCCTGGCACTTGCCGCACCAGTTCTGAGACGCTTTTGAACGTTGGCGCTGCTGTGCCGCTGGCTGAGATCAGTTTCTCGATCGATCGGACAAAACTGAGGTCTCGCTCTTCCCAGTTTGTCCTTCCGGATGCGGCGTGGGATCGTCCTGCGGGGAGTGAGGCGCACCACTGCTGAAACCATTCCTTATCGTGCCGAAGCGCCCAGACAAAGTCAGCGGTTATGGCTCGTTTGATATCTGTTGGACTGAAGTCAGGGTGACCTCGCGAATACCTTGTGAGTGCACGTCGAGCATTTTGCTGGCGTTGTGCTGTCAGCCGACGTTCTCGCTCCTCACGCAACCCAGGGGTCGCCAGGAGGATGCGCGTGATTGTTACGACGGACACTGTCCAACGCCGTGCGATGTCTATCTTGGCCATACCTTTTCGCAAGCTGGACTGAATGTGGCGACGAGTGCGATCGTCAATGCTCTTCGGGCGCCGGTGAACCGCCACCCCATCATGTTCAGCCCACAGCAGTGCGGAGTTGGTGCTGACGCCGCATGCGCGGGCGGCCGACGCCACGGAGCGGCCTTCACGGATCAGGCGGACGACCTGATCTCTCACTGTGGCGCCCACCGATAGCGGTCTTTTTTTGGGAGCCGTTGGAAATGTTGGGGTTCGAGCCTCGGTGGTCCGAGGCGGGCTCTCATAGATCTCTCGGAACGAAGCCCAACTGCCAAAGAGCCATCGGATCACCACCATGTGGCGTAGGGGATGCATGGGCGGCCCTATCGGATTGAGCAGTCGGCGCAAGGTCGCTTCTGCAGCTTTGTATGTTTGAGCCAAAGCGCTCAGTGGCGGTATGGCTCGGTATTGCTGGAGACTCTCGAAGAGCACAGGCCTGATACTTTGGATACGTAAACGGTCACCCGCGCCGCACAGGTCCAGTTGCCGTAGCCGGTCGCGAAACAGGCTCGCTTCCCGTGCTCGATCAACCGAGAAATCGATGGGCATCGCTTGCAGTTCTGTGATGTCGTCCGCCAGTTCCTGTGCGACCCGCCATGCCATGCTCTGCGGGTCGCCGGACAGACACAGTTGCCGATCGTTGACTTGGATGTCATCAGGCAACAGCCACAGCAGCCGCTTCCTGCCATCGACTTTGAGTTTCGTCTCCCAGAGCGTCCTGCGATGTACCGGACAGCACAGGACTCCTGGGAGCTGATGGTGCAGATGCCATGTGGGCATGCCCAGCGATCGAACGTCATCTTCCACGCACGCCTCACATGCACGCAGCGGGTGGCTCGCACCGAAGCCTGACGCCAGCAGACCGAGCTCCTGTTTCAGTGCCTGAGGTCCGCAGTTTAAGAGTCGATCAATCACTGCCCGTCGAGTCTCAGCATCCCGAAAGCGCAGGTAGTAACGCAGCACGGTGCGCCCAAGCAGGATGGCGGCTGCATCACCCCGGTCAGTCCATGTTCGATCGACAAAAGCTTGGACGTGACCGCTGACATCGTGCCGCAACGCACCGAATCGATCCCCGAACAACTGCACTGACGTATGGGCGGCCAGTGGATGCCCGACCAGGCGGTGAAAGCGGCAGCACAGGCTGTAAAACGTCTCCTGCCCGTACCAATTCGGAATCCACGGTCGGACTGGTGTTTGCTTCCGGTCCATTACTCCCTCCATGACGAGCAGATCGCTCTTGCAGAGGATCATTGAATCCGTGTTGCAAAAATGCGTCAATCGTCTGAGCTCGTGCAATCGCGTTGGATGTATCAACTCACCATCAGTGAACAGATAAAAGTGCAGATTCACTGCAATTCAATCGCGTGCAGACATTCAGATCACCATTGAAGAAAAATTTGCACGTGATCGACTAATGTTTGCGGGAACTGGCGTCTTCAGAGGGAAATGCTCAATCGAGTAAACGTTGCACCGTTTACCGGCTAACTTCCGCAGCGTGTTAGTCGTGAATATTCGATATTCACATCCCAGATTTTTTCCTCACGTGTGCACCTTGCACGTGTGTTTTGCACAACTTTCCACCTCTTCCGTTTTTTCGCTCCAGAGCCTCTACCATTTTTCCTATCACAGCTGATCTGTGCCAGTGAGTACAGGTCAAACCTCGAGATATCCCCGCAAGGGATGCACGTTGCGGTTTGAAAGATGAAGAAGAGGAACGTCAAGCAAGCACGGCTGTTGGAAATTTACCGACGGCAAGACTCCGTTGCCTGGGGGCCGAAGTACGTTCCTGCGCAGCTTGCCAGCAAAACCGAAGCTCCCAAGATCTCTCGTAACGGAGAACTTCCTTCGTTGAAGTTGCAGCGCATGCTGCATGCGATGTCGGGGCCCGAGTTGGATGTTTTTCCCCTGGCCATGTATCACCCGGCGTTAATTGATTTCAAGGAGGGGATGATCATGCAAGTCGAGGCTTCGGATCACCCCCTTGTCGGTCACCGCAAAGCGATTGGTCTGCAACTGCCCACCACCAGTGGCACCGACGCGATTGTTGAGCGTCTCGGCTTTCATGGACGCCACCCCCGGATCCGCGCAGAGGACCGAGATGAGGAGGGAAACATCTTCCGGTTCTGGGCCCCATGGCCTTGGATCCTGGACCCCATGTTGTTCCTCGAGGACGCTCAAGGGCCCTATTGCATCTCTTGGGACATCAAGCGTTCGTCACATGACCATGGAATGCCGGGGCCTGGCGACTACACAGAAAGGCAATCGCCGCGAGCGATCGAGAAGGCAAAAATTCGTGATCTCGTCTATCAGGAATACATGAGAGAGCTCAATATTCGAATTGTTCGTGTGGCGCAAACAGATATTCCTCGAAGCCTCGCTACCAATTTGCGACACCTCCTCATTCAGCACGCGCAGCTGCCAGACATTGATCCAGTCTTGCATGGCGAAATGTTATTGGCTTTGGATGATGCATTCAGACGGGGTAATCCGCCGATTGAGGTGATGGCTGATTTCGCGAAATCCGGGGTGACTCCTCGATTGGTAATGCACTGTCTGGAGCATGCAATTTTTGAGCGACGTATTCGGGTCGATCTGTACCAGCGTTGTATGCCCGATCGGCCAATGATTCCTGAGCAAAAAGACGTTTTGGTTGAGTTTTCTCACTGGTTTGAGCGCTGATCATGGCAACGATCGTTACTGCACCTGACGGATACAAATCCCTGAAGAAGGGTGTCTGCTACTACCTGCTTAAAACCCACGTTCGGAAAGATCGTGTGCTGCTCGTGTCATTCCATGAACATCAGAAAGCGAATCAGGCAGAGCGTGTTCGTAGCGCTGTGACACATGTGCTGTCACGCGAAAGTTTTGAGGCAGGTCTCAGCGATGGGGCGCCGGGGAAAGCGCCATCACTCGTTGTCACAACCAAGGACAACGCGATGCCTCATTGGTTGGCCGACATCGAAGGGCGTGACTTGGATGCCGAACCTCAAATGTTTGAGGTCTCTAAGAATTCGCAGCTATCGCTCCATGATGAGGTGGTCGAGCGTCTCGTTCGCATCCAACCGGCACTCGAGGCTGTCGAAGATGTCCTCTCAGCAGATTTCCCTGATCAGGAACTCAACAAGTTCGCGAGAGCCTGCCGCCCAGCCAAGGTCAATGAGACACGGTTCCGTCTTTGGTTCTATTTGTATCTAGTCTTTGACAGGCGGATTTGGGTTCTTCTGGGTCCCCGTTTCCGCTGTGGACGGTGGGACCGCCTTGATCCTCAATATCAGGCCTCTCAACTTGGACGACCATCCGATGCACACGGGGTGAAGGTTGGCCATAAGACGACCCCGGAGATGATTCAAAAAATCGTTAATGGATTCCGACGGTATGCGAAGTCCGCCGGTAGCCTCGCAAGTGCAATCCCCGTGATTTTGCGGAAAGAGTTTGGTTGTTCGACACGAAAGCTTCCAGACGGATCCCGAGAGATTTATCACCCGCGTGGTGAGCCGTTCCCTTCAACTGACAAGTTCTACTACTACCTTAAAAAGATAGTTGGCCCCGATGAGGTGCGGCGCGTTTTGCTCGGCGAAGTTCGAATGCGAAATGAATATCAACCCCATATGGGACGGATGTCTGACTTTGTCTACTTTACCGGGGAGCGCGCACACATGGATGCCGCAACGGTACTTGAATATCCCCGGGGCTATCTTGGGGAATACCACCTTGAACGATTGAAGCGTGTCGACTTGGTGGATTCGGCGACCGGTCAAATCCAAGGCGTTGGATTTTCTCTCGGTAGTGAAGATGATGACATCTATAAGCTTGCCTTGTTTTGCGCGGCCGTACCAAAGTCGAAATTTGGTCGACTCTTTGGGATCGAGATTGATGACAGTGATTGGCCGTCTGTCGGGCTACCCGCGAATGTTGTGACAGACCGTGGACCAGGCGGAAGTGCGTCAGTCAAGAAGGAGCTCAACAAATGGGTGATTGCAAGGGAGGCTACGCCGAGCTATCAACCCAAAAGTAATGCACCAACTGAGAGCAAGCACACGAGAAATCACAACAAAGGCGCCCCGCCCGAATACAAATTTAGTGACCACACTCCGATTGAGCTGATCAAACGGGAGATCTTGGACGTGATCCGTAAGAACCGCAGTGATGACGTTTCGTCTCGACTCACAGATCAAGCCGTTCTTGAAGATGTCGGATGCCCTAATGATCTATATGAGTTTCTTGTAAGGCGAGAGCGCAGCAGCCTGATTGATGTCCCATTTGAAGATGCTGTTCGTAGCTTCCTGAAAGAGACCGAATTTCATGCTGAAAGAGGTGAGCTGACGCGGGATGGGCGTCGCTATCTCGTGCCTGCGTCTCACCTCCCAACACTTGGGGCGGCGATTGTGCGTTTTAACAAGAAAACACCGCTAAAGGGCTACTACATCCCTCTGGCTCCGCTTTATGCGTGGGTTGAGTTCAATGGTGAACTCATTGAGGTGCAAGCATTTGGGCACCCGACCGATGACGCATTGTTCATGACGGATGGGGAGAGTCACCTGGTTCAGCAGGCGCGGGGGAAGGCCTCTACCCGTCAGAAGCGACGTGTTGTGACTGAGCGGGTCGCAGCCCAAGAACGCTGCAAAACAGAGAGCGGTAAGGAGTGGTTCTCAGGTCGAAGCAGTGGCCGACTTGCTGTTTCCACGCCCGATCAAAGAGACGAAATGGATCGTTTGAAACACAGTTTCTAAGGCGAACATGCAGAAAACACCATGGATCAATAGTGTCACACTCCCGAAAGACGATACCGTCTTGAAGGGCGCAGTTCGGATCGAGCCGGTGCCGGTGTGCGACATCGACAAACTGCCTGTCGATGTCGCGGTTGAACTGCTTCATGCTGCCTTGAAGGTGCCTTACCGAGCGTCTGATCAGCACATCGGGATCATCAGACAACTCTTGGGCCCCATGTTGGCGCATGCCGTTCTGCACTACGGTAGCGAAGAGCAATTCATTCGCGCCGCAATGGGGCAGTTGAATCTTCCGCTTGATCCTCGAATTACTGTTTTGACGGGTCAGCCTGGTGTTGGGAAGTCCGCACTCCTGCTCGCCATCGCAAGACTCATTCCTTCTGGTGAAAAGATTCAGGTTTGTGGCGACCTGCCTCAGTTTCCACTGAACCCTATCGTTCACCTGCCGATTCGCTCGAACATCAGTAAAGCAGAAATGTATGACCTGATCGCTGGGAGGATCGGGCTCGGCCACGATTACGAGGCGCGATCGGAGGGGGATCTGAGGCACCTGCAATTGAGGATGGTTCAGCATGGTTGTTGCGGCATCCTGACCGACGAGCTCCAGTTTGTGACACGAAGCAGCAACGCCAACAGTCAAGTGTCGGTGTTGATTACGCGCTTGGCTGACTTCGGTATTCCGCTGACGCTCACCATGAATTACAGCTTAGTTCACAAACTGAAGCGGCGTCCACCCGAGGAGCGGGCTCGGGTGCTGTCATCGCCCATCGTGATGCTGCCTGACCATGGAGACGACCCTGGTTATCGCGCTTACCTGGATGATTTGAAAGTGGTGATGGATGGTCGGCTGAAGATCGATCCACACAAGGACTCGCATGAGATCGCCTCATTGACCGGGGGCCTCAAACGGCCTTTGCTCAGACTCATTTCTGTTGCTTACAAGCTGGCGCGACGCCAAAGCGGTAAGACGACACAAGAGGTGGTGGTCCAGATGAACCATCTTCACCAGGCATACGAGTCGTTGGATTTTGAAGAAGATCGAAAGCTGGTCGAGCAGTGCCACCGTGCGCTGCTGGGTCTGGGTAACGTCGGCGACGAATACACCTGCCCATTCGATCTGCCCCCTCACCAAGCCAAACAGATGGAGGATCGGGCAAACGAGCTCCGGCAGCGACAACTGGCAAAAAGTGAGCTTGCAGCGGCCGTTGGAAAATCGGCAACTCAAGCCCGCCTGGCCGATGAGCGAGAAGCGACCCCATCTCCTCAGATCCGAGTGCCCGCAGCAGCGAAGTCTAATCAGCAATCCAGAACAACGACACGACGGACTCCGCCGCCTCGTGTTGCCACCGATCTCATAGCAGGATTGAACAGGCTTCTCAAACGATAGCGCAGGGCCTTCAGCCATCAACGAAGGTCAGCTGAACTGCTCGCCCAGCAACCGGCAGGTACAGCCATTTCTCTAAGACTGGCTTGCCCGTCGCGCTGAGAAGAGCATGTTCATAGGAAGCGAGCGGAGATGGATGGGCGGTGCGCAACATGTTTCCGCGCACCCTTATCCATGAGGGAGGCCTCCGAGCACCCCATACGCGATGCTGGGAGTGGCCTCGGCGAGACTAAGCCCAGCTGGAAACATGTCAATGACTGCGGTGGCAGTAACCTCTGCTTCAGGCTGGGAGCGGTCACCCGAACCTCCCGACCGAAAGGTCGCGATCGACGTGACCGGACATCCCAAGCTCCAGTCAATCTGCAACTGAGCCTGGGAACATGAGGCAGAAGGTGGTGACGCCGTAGCTGGAACTGGCTGTCACGGAGCCGCCATGGGCGGCCATGATGGCCTGGGTGATCGACAGGCCCAGGCCAGCGCCATCGGAGTCCGGGTGGCTGCGCGACTTGTCCACCCGGAAGAAGCGGTCGAACAGCCGGGGCAGGACGTCGGCCGAAATGGTGTTCCCGGTGTTGGTCAGGCACAGCGCAACGGCCGCGCCCTTCTTTTCGATCGCCACCTTCACATCGGCATCGTCGGGTGAGTGCCGCAGGGCGTTGGACAGCAGATTGCCAATGGCGCGCCGGACCATCAGGCGGTCTCCCATGATCACCGCCTCTCCTGCCAGCGAAAGACGAATGCGTTTCTCGTCGGCCACAGCATCGTAGAAGTCGAACAGCGCCCGCGTCTCCTGCTCCAGTGCGATCGCCTCCGGGTTAGGCAGTTCGATGCCATGTTCCGTCTTGGCCAGAAACAGCATGTCGGACACCATGCGGGCCAAGCGCTGGAACTCTTCTGCATTGGAGGCGAGGATGTCCTGGTAGGCGCTCGCGTCCCGCTTCTGCGCCAGTGACACCTGGGTCTGCGTGAGCAGGTTGTTGATGGGGGTGCGCAGTTCGTGCGCCAGGTCGCTGGAGAACTCCTGCAGCCGCGCGAAGTCGGCCTGAAGGCGCTCCAGCATGGTGTTCAGGCTCTGTGCCAGGTCGGCGAATTCCGCCGGCACCGCGTCCACCGGCATGCGCTGGTCCAGCTTCTGGGCAGTCACCGTCATGGCGCGCTCCTTCATGACCCGCAACGGCGCCAGGCCTCTGCGCGCCGCCCACCATCCCAGCAGGCCGCTGACCAGGATGGCACCCAGCAGGTACAGCGCCAGCGTGTGGCGAAGCGCTTGCAGGAAGTGCGCGTGGTGCGCTGTGTCCAGAGCAATCCGCAACTGCAACGCTGTCTGTGAGGTGGCCCAGGGCAACATGGGCACCTCGAACCGGGCCGACAGACCCCTGAGCATCTGGCCGCCATCGTCCCAGTCCATCGGATCGGCGCCAGAACCTGCTGTGGGCAGGTCGGCTGGGAACCGTGGAGCCTCCTGGCCATACACGAGCCGATCACTTTGCCGCAGATCGATGTACAGCCCGTGATGGCTGCCCAGAAACTCGTCCAATCGGCTGGACAACTCTGCCTGTGAAGGCGACTCCCGGACGATTTTCTGGACCAGCTCGATCTTGTCATGCAGATAGTCCCGGTCCAGTTCAACGAAGTGCCGCCCGGTCGCCAGCGACACCAGCAGCCCCATCCCGACCAGCACCAAGGCCGAGACCAGGGTGTAAAACGCCGTCAGGCGTGCGGTGAGAGAAAACCGTCCCGGCATCAGCGGGTGCCCTCGGGCGCTTCCAGCACGTAGCCCATGCCCCGGACAGTCTGGATCAGCCGCGGCTCGAAGGGGTCGTCCACCTTGGCCCGCAAACGCCGCATGGCCACCTCGATCACATTGGTGTCGCTGTCGAAATTCACATCCCATACCTGGGAGGCAATCAGGGAGCGCGGCAGCACCTCGCCGTGGCGGCGCATCAGCAATTCCAGCAGGCCGAATTCCTTGGCCGTCAGATCGATGCGTTTGCCGGACCGGGTCACACGCCGGCGCAGCAGGTCGAGCTCCAGATCGGCGACTTTCATCGAAGTGGGTTCCATACCCGTGCGGCCGCGCCTGAGAATCGTCCGGACCCTGGCCAGCAGTTCGGCAAACGAAAACGGCTTGACCAGGTAGTCGTCTGCCCCCAATTCCAGGCCCTTGACGCGGTCCTCGACCTGATCGCGTGCCGTGAGGAACAGCACGGGCATTTGCCGTCCCTGGCTGCGCAGGTTCTTGAGCACCTGCCACCCGTCCATGCCTGGCAGCATGACATCCAGGATCACCAGATCGTGGTCCCCCTCCAGGCCATGGTGCAGACCGTCCACACCGTTGGTGACGAGTTCCACGGCAAAGCCGGCCTCGCGCAGGCCTTGTCTGAGGTAGTCACCCGCTTTGGGCTCATCTTCGACGATCAGAATTTTCACGTTCACGTTCTCCTGACCTCGAGTTTGCCCGTATCGAGGCGGGCGCGACAAAAGCTGACCTTTTTGTAATCTGACCGACAGGGAAGTGACGAACTCGCCTCGCCAGAATCCGCACCACTTGATCCACATCAAAAGGAGCGATTGCAGTGAAACCTTTGTTCAGTTATCGAGCCACAAGCCAGCTGCTGGTGGCAGGCCTGTTGGTCGTCCCATTCGCGCTGGCTGCGCAGACGGCCAGCCCGACGCAGGAGGCCGACTGGCGCCGTGCCAATGACGCAGTGGGAGTGTTCAAGCGCGGCCATGCCGACGTACTCAAGTGGGAGCAGACCAACGTGAGCGTCGCCGCCGTTACGCCGAGCAGCACCATGGGAGTTGCCATCCCCACCGCAGAGGTAGCGGTTCGCATGGCCTGGATGGTGCATCGCGATCTGGCCCGTGCGTTGGCTCGGTTGGGTCCTAAGCACGAGCAACTGATCGCTGAGGGCCGTTGGACGGAACTCGACCCCAGCCTGCAGCGCCGCGTCGAAGATACCGGCGAGGTGCTGGAAGTGGCTGCGGCGGGGCGTAAAGCCTGGATCGAAGCCGTGGCAGCCCAACAGGTCCTGAAGCACCAGCGTGACATGCTGGAAGCCGCGCAGGCGGCCTATGAACTGGGTCAGCGCATGGTGACGGTGGGCAACTGGAGCAAGCTGCAACTGTCTCCCGTTCAACTGGCTGCATCCAATGCACGCATGAATCTGAGGCGAGCGCAGCAAGCCGCCGCCCAGGCGCAGGCCAATCTGGTCAAGACGATGGGGCAAACGGGTCTTCAGGATGGCTTTGTGTTGCCAGACCAGTTGCCTGCCATCCCGGCGCAACCCATGGCCGCAGCGGACTTGCAAAAGCGCGGTGATGCTGTTCGCAACCAGTTGCCAGACGCAGAAAGCCTGCGTAATCGTGCGCTATCGAAGTCAGCCATGAACGTTTATTGGGCCGCCCACGCCTTGGCGCAGGACAGCCAGGGCGACATCCTGAAGACCCGTGAGTTCATCACCGAAGAGACGGTGCTGCACTACAACGGCATGCTCAAGAGCGTCTGGGACCTGCTGGACGAGGTGCGCAACCAGTCTCAGGCCACGGTGGATGCAATCGGTGCACAGCGCGACTTCTGGCTGGCCGAGGCCGATCTGCAGTGGGTCTTGCAGGGCGGAGAGCCCGACAGTTTTGTGAATCTGGGCGGCGCCGGTGGCGAGGCTCCGGCAGCAGCAGCGCATTGAAAGGACACATCACATGACCAACACCCCTACCAACTCCAGACGACAGTTCTTCGCCGGCGCCGCTGCCTCCGTGGCCGGCCTGGCCGTGGCCCGCTCTGCTTTGGCTGGCTTGCCCGAGCCGGTCATCCAGACTTCGGTCGACACCGCGCCGCCGCTGGTGCCACAGACCGGCCGACCCTACAACCCGGTGGTCACGCTCAACGGCTGGACGCTGCCCTGGCGCATGAACAACGGTGTCAAGGAATTCCACCTGGTGGCCGAGCCCGTGGTGCGCGAGGTCTCGCCGGGCTTCAAGGTCAACATGTGGGGCTACAACGGTCAGAGCCCAGGCCCGACCATCGAGGTGGTGGAGGGCGACCGCGTGCGCATCTTCGTGACCAACAAGCTGCCCGAGCACACCACCATCCACTGGCACGGCCAGCGCCTGCCCAGCGGCATGGACGGCGTGGGGGGGTTGAATCAGCGCGCCATTCCAGTGGGCAAGACTTATGTCTACGAGTTCGAGGCTCGGCGCCCTGGCACCTTCATGTACCACCCGCACGCCGACGAGATGGTGCAGATGGCCATGGGCATGATGGGCATGTGGGTGACCCACCCCAAGGCCAAACACCCGCACATCAGCGAGGTGGACCGCGACTTCTGCTTCCTGCTCAACGCCTTCGACGTGGAGCCTGGCAGCAAGACGCCCAAGGTCAACACCATGACCGACTTCAACATCTGGTGCTGGAACAGCCGGGTGTTCCCCGCCATCGACACGCTCAACGTGCGCCTGAACGACCGCGTGCGCATCCGGGTGGGCAACCTCACCATGACCAACCACCCGATCCACCTGCACGGCCACGAGTTTCTGGTCACGGGTACGGACGGCGGACCGACCCCACCCAGCACCCGCTGGTACGAAGTCACCACCGACGTGGCCGTGGGCCAGATGCGCCAGATCGAGCTGATCGCCGACGAAGAAGGTGACTGGGCCATGCACTGCCACAAGAGCCACCACACCATGAACGCCATGGGCCACGACGTGCCCACCCTGATCGGCGTGGACCACCGCGGCCTGGTCAAGAAGATCCAGAAGGTGGCGCCCGACTACATGCTGATGGGCGAGCGCGGCATGGCCGACATGGGCGAGATGCAGATGCCGATTCCCGACAACACGGCGCCCATGATGACCGGCACCGGCCAGTTCGGCCCGCTGGAAATGGGCGGCATGTTCACGGTCTTCAAGGTCCGCAAGGACCAGAAACCGGGCGACTACAAGGACCCGGGACCGTACAAGTTCCCGGAGGGCACCGTGGCGTACGAATGGACCGGGGCGCTACCCCCGACACCACGCCCTGCGGCCAGCAGTGACACGACGCCCGCCACCGCGCAGGTGGTCAAACCCACTGCCAAAGGCATGTCCCACTGAAATGGGCCATTGCCCGCCTCACGACCGTTTTTCCTCAACCGTTTCCCCAACCAAAACCCAAAGGACAACCGTGAAATCCCTCAAGTTCAACTTCGCCTCCCGCGCCGGCTTTGTTTTCGCTGCTGCAGCATTGGCCGCATCGGCTGCTTTCGCTGGTGGCACCCACGGCGGTGGCCACCACGAAGAGTCTCCTATCGGCGAACCGGGCGTTGCAGCCAAGGTCACGCGCACGATCGAGGTGGACGCTGCAGACAGCATGCGCTTCACACCGTCGAACGTGTCGGTGAAGAAGGGTGAGACCATCCGTTTTGTCATCAAGAACTCCGGCAAGGTGCCGCACGAGTTCAGCCTCGGCACGGAAAAGGAACTCAAGGAGCACTACGAAGTCATGAAGAAGTTCCCGACCATGGAGCACGAAGAACCCAACAAGATCTCGCTCAAGCCTGGCAAACAGGGTGAAGTGATCTGGCGCTTCACCAAGCCCGGCGTGGTGAACTTCGCCTGTCTGCATGTGGGCCACTACGAGGCCGGCATGAAAGGCCAGGTCAATGTGGCGGCCAATTGAGCTTTTTTCTCGCGATCTCAACTCAACGAAAGGACTTTACGATGAAGCTGCGAGCAATTTTGAGTGCGGGCGCACTGGCCTTCACCGCCTTCGCCATCAACCCCGTGTTTGCCCAGATGAACATGGACCACGCCAAGATGGGCTTGGCTGCAGCTCCCGGCATGACCGACGGTGAGGTGCGCAAGATCGACAAGGACGCCGGCAAGATCACCATCAAGCACGGTGACATCAAGCACATGGACATGCCCGGCATGACCATGGTCTTCGTGGCCAAGGACAAGGCCTTGTTGGACAAGACCAGCGTCGGCGCCAAGATCCAGTTCATGGCCACCAACGAAAACGGGCAGATGACGGTGACCGACATCCAGCCAGCGAAGTGACTCTTCAGCGCGCAGGTTACCTCCGTTCAGCTGCGGTCGTTCTGGCACTCGCCGGGGCTTCCGCAGCCTTTTTCTGGTGGCAATCTGCGGACCTCTTCCGGCCAGTTCCTGTCGGGATGCTTCGCACGGATGACGCTGCGATGCTCAAACAGGGGGCGCTGATTTATCAGACCCGCTGTGCAAGCTGCCACGGTGTCCATCTGGAGGGGCAAGCCAACTGGCGCGAAAGAGGCGCCGATGGGCGAATGCCTGCACCTCCCCACGATTCAAGCGGCCACACCTGGCACCACCCGGACGATGTGCTGATTCGCATCACCAAGGAAGGGGTGGCGAAGGCCGTCGGCTTGCCCGACTACGCCACCAACATGCCCGCCTTTGGCGATTCGCTCAGCGATGCCGACATCGTGGCCGTGCTGTCCTGGATCAAGTCGCAATGGGCGCCAGAGACCCGACGCCACCACGACGACATCAACCGGCAGGCCCAGCAGCAGTCGCCGCGCTGAACCTGACTTTTTTGTCATCTCCGGGTCATCTTGCCGACCCGGGTCGATCCCTACAGTGACCCCATGGCATTTCGCCATGCGTTCTGTCACGAAAGGAAATCGTCATGTCCGCCTTGATCCGAGCCCTACTGTCCGTGGCTGTCGCCGGTGCGGCGTTCTCCGCCGCAGCTCAGCAAACCGCCGACCACACCCAGCACCACCCGTCCACCCCGGCGGCCAGCACCGCGACCCAGCCGGCCACACCCCAGGCAGGCATGCCCATGGGCATGTCGTCGATGCCGCAGATGCAGCAGCACATGCAAGAGCACATGGCCACGATGCAGTCGCTGCGCGCCAAGATGGCGGCCGCAAAGACACCGGCCGAACGCGAGGCCCTGATGGCCGAGCACATGAAGGCCATGCAAGAAGGCATGGACATGATGAAAGGCATGAAGCCCATGGGCGGCATGGCCGGCATGCAGGGGATGGGTACCCCGGGAGTGGCCACGCCAGACCTGACCCAGCGCCATCAAATGATGGAGATGCGCATGGACATGATGCAGAACATGATGGAAATGATGATGCAGCGCATGCCGCCGTCGCCCGCCAAACCCGGCGCCCAGTGAGCGCGCCGACGTTCTGACGCTGTTCTTGTTTTCGTATCCAGTTCAGGAGATTGTGTGATGTCGATGTTTTCACGGCGGCAGTTTCTGGGCAGCATGGGCGCAATGGGGGCCGCAGCCGCCTACCCGGGTGCCTGGGCCGCCTCAGCCACGCCGTCAGGCCTTTCTACCGACGAGGTCCTGCGCCTTGAAGCGCAGGCGACGGGCTTCTCCAACCCCTTGCGCCTGCCGGGCACCAGTGGCCTCTTCGGGGTGCTGCCCGTGACGGACTTCAAGGAAGTCCATGTGGTCCGCAGCGAGATCGAAGTGCTGCCGGGGCAGCGCACCCCCGTCCTGGCCTATGCCGTGGAGTCGGGCGGCAAGAAATTCCTCAACCCGGCGCTGCTGGCCCGACAGGGCGATCAGATGCGGGTCAAGCTGATCAACCGCATCGATCAGCCCACCGTCATTCACTGGCACGGCCTGAGCGTGGATTCGCGCAACGACGGCAACGGGCTCCACGTGGTGGCACCTGGCCAGCAGATGGACTACGCCTTCACCGTGCAGGACCGGTCCTCGATGTACTGGTACCACCCCCATGCGCACGGCTTCATTCCCCAGCAGGCTTACCACGGGCTGGCCAGCCTGTTCTTCGTCGAAGACGAAGACGAAGCCACCCTGCGCAAGGAACTGGCACTGGCGCTGGGCGAATCCGAAATCCCGCTGGTGCTGCAGGACAAGGAGTTCGACGCACAAGGGCGCCTCCAGTACGCGCCCAGCGCCGCCCAGTCCTTCGGTGGCTGGGTGGGCAACCGGCTGATGGTCAACCTGACCGAACGCCCACGCCTGAAGGCCGGGCGTCGCATCGTTCGCTTTCGCATCCTTAACGGCAGCAACGCGCGCAGCTACCGGCTGGCGTTCCTGCAACAAGGCCGAGCCCTGGGCTTTTACTTGGCGGGCACGGACGGTGGATTGCTGGCCCAGCCCGTGCGCATCGAACAGACCTTCCTTTCGCCCGGTCAGCGGCTGGATGTGCTGGTGGACTTCCGGGAAGCCGAAGGCGGTCGGCCGGTGACCCTGGCCTCGCTGCCTTTCGACCCGATGCACCAGGAGGGCGGACACGATATGGCGGCGATGGACCACAGCCAGCACGGCGCGGCCCTCGGTGCCGCCGCGCCCGCCGCCATGGCGATGGAAGGCGATGCGAGGGCACTGATGCGTATTGACCTGGCGGCAGCCGGAGTGCCCTATGACCGGCGCATGCCCTCCCGGCTGTCCAGCCTCGCCACACCGGCCGAATCGGTGGGCACCCCGCGACGCATGCGGCTGGGCCATGACGGAAAAGGCCATTGGACGATCAACGGCGGGGTGTTCGATCACGCAGCCGTGCCGCTGACCGTGCAGCGTGGCGCGCGTGAAACCTGGCTGATCGAGAACGCCGAACGCAGCATGCCGCACCCCATGCACCTGCACGGCTTTTCGTTCCGGGTGCTCGAACGCCTGGGCAGCCCGGACCAGATCCGTCCCCTGGCAGGGGCACGCGGTCTGCTGCCGCAGGACCTGGGCGTAGTGGACACGCTGCAGGTCTGGCCGGGCGAGTCGGTCAAGATCGCCATCGACTTCTCGCACCCGCACACCGGCGACCAGGACTACGTCTTTCACTGCCACACGCTGGAACATGCCGAGGCGGGAATGATGATGCGGTACGCAGTCAAAGCCTAGGCAACGGAGCACCAGACACCATGAACCACGACCATAACGAAGCCCATGTGCCTTCTTTCTGGCGGCGCCCGGCCGGCATGGCGCTGGCAACGGCTGCCTTGATCGCGGGCTTCTACCTGCTGCGAGAGCACTGGGGCCATGTTATGGGCTTCTGGCCCTATCTGTTGTTGCTGGCCTGCCCACTGATGCACCTGATGCATGGAAATGGTCATGGAGGACATGATCGGCACCCGCAGGCACCCGGTCGCGCACAGGACGACAAGCAGTAGGCCCATGGACATGAGCACACACCAGCACCACAGCAGCCACACCCCACCGACCGTGCCCGCGTCGCCCACCGACCTCAAGGACCCGGTGTGCGGCATGAAGGTCACGCCGCAGTCGGCACACACGCTGAAACACGAGGGGCGACCCTACTACTTCTGCAGTGCCAAGTGCCAGGGCAAGTTCGCGGCGAACCCGCTGCAGTACCTCGTGTCCACGGCACCAGCGGACTCTGCGCCAGCCACCGCCGGCACCGTCTACACCTGCCCGATGCACCCAGAGATTCGCCAGGACCATCCGGGCAACTGTCCCAAATGCGGCATGACGCTGGAGCCCTTGCTGCCGGAAATCGAAGACGACGACAACCCGGAGTTGCGCGATTTTCAGCGCCGCTTCTGGTGGACGCTGCCACTGACCGCCGGGGTGTTTGTGCTCGCCATGTTTGGCCACCGCCTCCAGTGGATGGACATGTCCGCGCAGAGCTGGGTCGAGCTCCTCTTGTCCATTCCCATCGTGCTGTGGGCGGGTTGGCCGTTCTTTTCTCGTGGCTGGCAGTCGGTGATGCATCGCAGTCCCAACATGTGGACCTTGATCGGTCTTGGCACGGGGGCCGCGTTTGTCTACAGCGTGGTCGCGACGGTCGCGCCACAGGTGTTCCCGGATTCGTTCATTTCCATGGGCCGCGTCGCCGTGTACTTCGAGGCGGCCGCCGTGATCATTTCGCTCACGCTGTTGGGCCAGGTGCTCGAACTCAAGGCCCGGTCGCAGACCTCGACGGCCATCAAGTCGCTGCTCGGATTGGCTCCCAAGACGGCCCGCCGCATCCGCGCCGACGGCACCGAAGAGGACGTGCCGCTGAACCATGTGCATGTGGGTGACGTGCTGCGCGTGCGCCCCGGCGAAAAAGTGCCGGTGGACGGCGAGGTGACCGAAGGCGGCAGTGCGGTCGATGAATCCATGCTCACGGGCGAGCCGATGCCGGTGGCCAAACGGGTGGGCGACAAGGTGATTGGTGCCACGCTCAACACCAGCGGCGCGCTGGTGATGCGCAGTGAGCGCGTGGGCGCGGCCACCATGCTGTCGCAGATCGTGCAGATGGTGGCCCAGGCACAACGCTCCCGGGCACCGATGCAGCGCATGGCCGACGTGGTGGCGGGCTACTTCGTCGTCACGGTGGTGGGCATTGCCTTGCTGACATTCTTCGGCTGGGGGCTGTTCGGCCCCGAGCCGCGCTGGGTGTTCGGCCTGATCAACGCGGTGGCGGTGCTGATCATTGCCTGTCCCTGCGCCCTGGGTCTGGCCACTCCCATGTCCATCATGGTCGCGACCGGTCGGGGCGCCACGCATGGCGTGCTGTTCCGGGATGCCGCGGCGATCGAGAACATGCGCAAGATCGACACCCTGATCATCGACAAGACAGGCACATTGACCGAAGGTCGCCCGACGTTCGAGCGCGCCGTTCCCGCGACCGGTTTTGACGCCGACGAGGTGCTGCGCCTGGCCGCCAGCCTGGACCAGGGCAGCGAGCACCCGCTGGCCGAAACCATCGTGCGTGCCGCCCGCGAACGCGGCATGGTGCTGGACAAACCCGAGAACTTCGAGTCTGGCACGGGCATCGGCGTGCGTGGCCAGGTGGCTGGGCGCCAGTTGGCGCTGGGCAACACCGCGCTGATGGAGCAGATGGGCGTCTCGGTCGCGGCGCTGGTGCCGCAGGCCGAGGCTTTGCGTGCAGAAGGTGCCAGCGTGATGCACCTGGCGATGGATGGTCAGTTGATGGGCCTGCTGGCGGTGTCCGATCCGGTCAAGGCCAGCACGCCGGAGGCCTTGGCGACCCTCAAGGCATCGGGTCTGCGCATTGTGATGGCCACCGGTGACGGCCTGACGACGGCCCAGGCTGTGGCCACCCGCCTGGGCATCGACGAGGTGCATGGCGAGGTCAAGCCGGCCGACAAGCTGCTGCTGGTTGAGCGCTTGCAGAAGGAAGGTCGGGTGGTGGCGATGGCCGGTGACGGCATCAACGATGCGCCGGCACTGGCCAAGGCCGATGTGGGCGTGGCCATGGGAACCGGGACCGACGTGGCGATGAACAGCGCGCAGGTGACGCTGGTCAAGGGCGATCTGCGCGGGATCGCGATCGCGCGGGCGCTGTCCGAAGCGACCGTGGGCAACATGAAGCAGAACCTGGTGTTTGCCTTTTTGTACAACGCACTGGGCATCCCGATTGCTGCCGGCGTGTTGTACCCGTTGACGGGTTGGCTGCTGTCGCCCTTGATTGCTGCACTGGCGATGAGCCTGAGCTCGGCGTCGGTGATCGGCAATGCGCTGCGCCTGCGCAACCGATAGCGGACAGATTCACTGCACAAGAGGGCATGCGCCATGGACATCCTTGCACACGGACTGTGGGTGGGTCTGGGCGCCGCGGCCTGGCACCGGCACCGGCCGCTGGACCGCCGGGCTGGCGGTGGGCTTGGCGGTGTTGCCTGATCTGGTCCAGCTTGCGCCGCTGGTCGCACTGACGCTGTCGTCGTCTGAGGGCTGGGGTGTGCTGCTGGCCTATGCCAATGCGCTGCCCGGGTACGAGCCCCCAATGTCGCCGCTGCTCGCCGGCCTGACCCACCACCTGCATTGCGTAATGCATAGCGCGCTGGTGGCGGGGGCCGTCACAGGGGTACTCTGGCTTTGGCTGAGCCGCTTCTGGTTGCCGCTGTTGGGTTGGTGGTCCCACGTGCTAATCGACGTGTTCACCCATTCGGCCGATTTTTATCCATCCCCGGTTTTCTATCCGGTGACCTACTGGGGGTTTGATGGCGTCGCATGGAACAACACGTGGTTCATGGTGATGAACTATCTGGCCATGGTGATCGTTTTTGCAATGATCTTCCGTCGCAAGTAAAAAAGCCACCCAAGACAGGGTGGCCGTCTTCACGCGAGTGACGCCATCAGTTTTGATGACCCTTGCGCGCCAGGTAGTCGAGGCGAGCGACTTCGTTGCCCACTGTGCTGATCTTCTGACCATCCACGGATTGAACGACCTCTCCCTTGGCAAGGTATGCAGTGCGTCCATATTGGTTGGCTTTTGCCATCTTTCCGTCCTTGAAAATGTAGAGCGTCTCGCCATTGACCAGCGGGACAGTCTGCTTGGCTTCGGCTTGAGCCGCATCCATGGCAAAAGCCGGGATGGTTGCTGCAAACGAAAGGACGAGGATGTTGAACTTGCGAATCATGGTTGCTCCTGAAAGTTTCACGTTGATCGGGTGATGCAACGCGGTACCGAGTACAGGAGCAATGTAGTAATGGACGAGTGACCGCGAGATTGCCCGAAGATGACAGTTTTGACTGAAATTTGTCTTTGAACCTGTTGACTCTGTCGATTGGAGTTGCTGCTGTGTAGGCCCATGTGGTGGCGACGTACAGCAACAAGGCCTTCATGGTCGGTCAGTGCGCAAGATGGGCATGACACGCGCAGGCTTCGCCGTGCGCGGCGGCCACGAGTTCCTTGAGGATGCCGCAGTCAGTGCCTTCGTCGTCACAACGGCCACAGGCGGCCTGGAGCAGCAACAACTGCTTCTCCAGCGCTCGCATGCTCTTGAGCCGCGCCCGCACCTTGTCGATCTGCTCCTGAACCAGCCGGTCCACATCCGGGTGTGGCTCGCCCGGAGCGTCCAGCGCGCCCAGCAACCGGCGGATGTCGGCCAGCGGCATTTCCAGTGCGCGGCAGTGGCGGATGAAGGCCAGGCGCTCCAGGTGGGCGCTCGCATAGTCACGGTAGCCGTTGTCCTGCCGGGCCGGTTCCGGCAGAAGACTTTGCTTTTCGTAGTAGCGGATGGTGTCCACGTCCACGCCTGTGGCCTCGGCCAGTTCCTTGATGCGCATGGGGTTTCTCCGTTCGGTGGGATTCAGGGCTTGACTCTGGAGCAGCTCCAGGGTTTTCAATACCGGCATTCTGAACCTGCAGGAGATCCCATGTCAGCCCATTGCTGTGAACACGAATGCCCCGCCCCCGGACAGATTGCCAACCTGCCACGCTACCGCCGCGTGCTGTGGGTCGCGCTCTTCGTCAACGCCGCCATGTTCCTGGTCGAGCTGGGCGCTGGCTTCTCGTCGGGCTCTCTGTCCCTGCTGGCCGATGCCATCGACTTCGCCGGTGACGCGCTGAACTACGGTGTTTCGCTGGCGGTGCTGGCATCGGCGCTGGCCTGGCGTGCCAGGGCCGCCATGCTCAAAGCCTTCAGCATGATGGGCTTTGGCCTCTACGTGCTGGGCAGCGCGCTGTGGGCGGTCTGGAACGGTCGGGTGCCTGATGCACCGACCATGGGGGTTGTTGCATTGCTGGCGCTGCTGGCCAACGTGTCGGTGGCCTGGATGCTGTATGCCTTCCGCGAGGGTGACGCCAACATGCGCAGCGTCTGGCTGTGCTCGCGCAACGATGCGATCGGCAACGTGGCCGTGTTCTTGGCCGCACTGGGGGTCTTTGGAACAGGCACGGCCTGGCCAGACCTGCTCGTGGCGGCCCTGATGGCGGGTCTGGCCTTGCACGGCGGCTGGCAGGTGATGCGCCAGGCCAGGAGTGAACTCGGAACCGCAGATGCCAGTGACCACGGGCACGACCACCATGGCCATGCCCACTGAGTCCGTGAACACGGTGGCGTTCGACCCGCACACCTTCGAGCGGCTGTCACAGGCTTACCAACGTCTCGACCATCGTGACTTGGGCCAAGCCTGGCACCTGCTCGAAGCCATGCACGTGCTGGGACAGACGCGCCTGGTCCCGCATGCACGCTCGCACTGGTACATGCTCAGGCTGGCCTGGCAGACGCGAAACCTGTCCGAGTTGAGCGGGCAACTCCTGAGGCTGCTCCTGGTGCCGTTTGGCCATCTGTTCGGTCGCCTCCCGCTGGGGAACACCGGACGTGCATACATCAGCGCGTTCCAGCCCATGGCGGTGGCCCCGGAACTGTGGACCACGATTCGCCAGTTCCAGTCTCCACCGGACCGCTGAACAACCTGAAGCACACCAGGGCGGCGTTTCCACCCCAGTGCCAGCGCCGTAAAATCATTGCATCATGCGCGCCGTTCTGCTCACCCTCTTGATGCTGTTCTGCCTGCCCCTGCAGTGGGCGGGCGCGGCCGAGCGCGAGCCTTGTGTGCACGAGCCCTGTGCCTCGGTGCATGCGAACCTGGCGGATACCTCTGGACAGGCCGAGACCGACGACCACGTCGGCGAATCCCATGCGCAGCACTCCCACTGTGGAAGCTGCCACTCCGGCGCCCTGGCCTTGTCGGCCAGTACGCCCTTTGTTCCGAGCAACGACGCCGACCGTCTGCACGCAGTGGCCCGTCTCTGGACCGAGATCCTGCTCGTGGAGCGGCCCGAACGGCCGCAGTGGACCACCCTGGCCTGACCAGGGTTCGGCTTCTTTGACGGCGCCCATCGCCGTGCTTCTCCGATCCCTGTGAAACGTGCCAGCCCTTGCGGCTGGTGATGTCCGTTCTTTCAGGGTCTTTTCATGTCTGCATTTTCCTGGCGGGGTCGCCCCCGTCTGGCCTGGCTGCTTGCCGTGGCTTTTCTTCTGGCGCTGGATCAGCTGAGCAAAACCTGGTTCGCCAGCACCATCGCACTGGGCACAGCGGTGGAGGTCACGACCTGGTTCAACCTGGTCCATGTGCTCAACACTGGCGCCGCGTTCTCCTTGCTGGCCGAAGCGGGTGGCTGGCAGCGGATATTCTTCATCGTCATCGGTTTCATGGTGGTGGTGCCCATCACCTTCGTCTGTCTTGCGCGCCAGGTGGAACCGCTGGAGCGGGCCGCGGGCGCACTGCTCGTGGCCGGCGGCAGCGGCAATCTCATCGACCGCATTGCCAGCGGCGCCGTCACCGACTTCCTGGATCTGCACTGGCGCGGGTTGCACTGGCCTGCCTTCAACCTGGCCGATGTGTTCATCGTGCTGGCGGCGGGCGCCTGGATCCTGATGTCCCTGCGTCCCGCCGTGGCCTTTTCGAAAGGCACGTCATGAACCGACCCTGGACCTGGCTGCTGATGGCCTGGCTGGTGGCCACTGCCGCCACCTTGGGCGCGCTGTTTCTGGGCGAGGTCATGGGCATGACGCCCTGCGTGCTGTGCTGGTACCAGCGCATCTTCATGTTTCCACTCGCCATCATTCTGGGGATCGCATGCTTCACTGAAGACCGACGGGGCGCCGTCTATGGCCTGGCTCTGGCACTGAGCGGGCTGGCGATGGCCGGGTACCACACCCTGCTGGTGGCTGGCCTGATTCCCAAGGCCTGGGTACCTTGCAGCGCCGGGGTGTCCTGCGCGGACCAAAAGCTCGACATCTTCAACGGCGTCCAGATCCCCTGGCTGTCGCTGGCCGCGTTCATAGTGCTGGCGTTCCTTCTCATTGTTTACCTCAGAAAGTCCTCCCGATGAATTCCAAAAAAATCACCGTCATCGCCCTGGTCGCCATCGTCCTGCTGTTCTTCTTCCTCGGCATGAACGCCTACCAGAAGCGGGTGCAGAACTCGCAGGCCGAGAAGGTCAGCCAGGTGGTCCAGCAGTCCGGCAGCGCGCTAGCCAGCCAGACGGACAACCGGCTGGTCCGCTTCCATTCACCGGTCTTTGGCCCCAGCAACGCGCCGGTCACCATCGTCGAGTTCTTTGACCCGGCCTGCGAGACCTGCCGAGCGTTCTATCCCATCGTCAAGGACATCCTCAAGCAGTATCCGAACGATGTGCGTCTGGTGATCCGCTATGCCCCGTTCCATGCCGGCTCCGATCAGGTGGTCAAGCTGCTCGAAGCCGCCAAACGCCAGAACAAGTACCTACCCGTGCTGGAGATGATCTTGGCCAGCCAGCCGCAGTGGGCCGACCACGGAAAACCCAACATCGAGCTGGCGTTCCGGGCGGCACAGGAAGCCGGTCTGGACATTGCCAAGGCGCAGGCCGACGCCCAGGGCTCGGACATCGATGCGGTGCTCAAGCAGGACATCGAAGACCTGACCGCACTGGAAGTGACCAAGACCCCGACGTTCTTTGTCAATGGTCGCGGTCTCCCGTCCTTTGGTGACCAGCAACTGCTGTCACTCGTGGCCGAAGAAGTGGCCAAAGCCAGGAAGTGACATGAACCAACGCTTTTCATTCAACCCAGACCACCCGCGCATGGGGCGTCGGCGCTTTGTGCAGGCGGCGCTGGCCAGCGTGGCTGGTGCGCCTGTGCTGATGGCCTGCTCACCCGAGGTCACGCCGTTCAAGAGCACCGATGTGACCGGTGCCGCTATTGCCCGGGATTTCCGGCTCAAGGACCACCACGGCAACCTGAGAACGCTGGCGGACTTCAAGGGCAAGATTGTGGTCACCTTCTTCGGTTTCACGCAGTGTCCGGATGTCTGCCCTACATCCATGACAACCATGGCCGAGGTCAAGCGTCTGCTGGGTGACCAGGGCGAGCGGCTGCAGGTGCTCTTCATCACAGTGGACCCCCAGCGGGACACCCAGGCGTTGCTCAAGGAATACATGGCGAACTTCGACCAGGGGTTCGTTGCCCTGCGGCCCGAGCCCGATGAACTCAAGGGCGTCGCAGCCGACTTCAAGATTTACTACAAGCAGGTCCCGGGATCGACGCCGACGTCCTACACCATGGACCACTCGGCGGGGAAGTACATCTTCGACACCCAAGGTCGGGTGCGCTTGTTCTCCGCCTATGGAACCGACGCCGCCACGATCACGTCGGACATCCGGGTCCTTTTGTCCAATGCCTGAGGCATCTCGCAACCAGGGGCCTCCAGCATGGGCACTGTCATGTACTCCGCACGTTTGCTTCTTCTCAAACCCTGGATCCAGCGTCACCAGCGGCCCCTGATCGCCGCCTTGGGCAGCCTGTTGCTGGGCACGGGTGTCGTGGCCTTCGGCGTCTCGCCCGCGCTGCCGGACGCGGCGCAATGGCCGGTTCGGCAGGTGGTAGAGCCGGTAGATACACCCGCAGCGTCGTCCGATCTGACGGCATTGATCCCCGGGTTTCTCGTTCACCAATCCCAGGTCACCCGTCGCGACGACTCCCTCCAGGCCTTGCTCAGGCGCTTGGGCGTCGAAGATCGAGATTCACAAGCCTTTCTCGCCAGCGACGCCACATCGCGTTTGCTATTGACGGGTACCCCCGGCAAGCTCGCGTCGGTGACCCGCACAACCGATGGGCGCTTGAAGACACTGTCTGTGCGGTGGGTGGATGCAGCCCATCAGCGGGTCAGCCGGCTGGTGGTGGAGCAACTCGACGGGGGGTTCCGATCCCGGCTCGAACAGCCCACGCCACGGCGCCTGATTCAGCTGGGTTCACTCACCATCCGTTCTTCCTTCTTTGCCGCCACGGACCGGGCAGGCCTGCCGGATGCCGTCGCCTCGCAGGTCGTGGAGGCGTTTGCCGCAGACATCGATTTTCAGCGTGACCTTCAGCCAGGGGCGCGCTTCAGCCTGGTGTACGAAGCGTTCGAGCTGGACGGAGAAATCCTTTTCACCGGACAGCTGTTGGGTGCCGAAGTCCAGAACGGCAAGGACGCCCACCAGACCCTGTGGTTTCAATCTCCTGGCAAGGCCGGCGAGTTCGTCGGTCTCGATGGGTCGAGTCAGCGCCGCGCCTACCTTGCATCCCCGTTGGCGTTCTCCCGCATCACCAGTTCGTACGGGCCACGCATCCACCCGGTGTTCGGAGGACAGAAAGCTCACAAGGGAACAGACTACAGCGCTCCGGCCGGGACCCCGATCCGAACCGTGGCCGACGGTGTGGTGAGCTTCGCGGGTCGCCAGAGTGGCTACGGCAACTACGTCGTGATCCAACACCCTGACAAGGCCGCCACGGCGTATGCGCATTTGAGTCGCATCGACGTCCGGGCAGGGCAGCGCGTGCAGCAGGGCCAGACCGTCGGCACGGTCGGCGCGACCGGTACCGCAACCGGTCCGAATCTGCACTTCGAATACCTCGTCAAGGGCGTGCGGACCAACCCGTCGCAGATCGTCAGCAACACGTCGGCTTCGGCCGTTGCGGTGTCCAGCCTGCCCGGTTTTCAACAGGCAGCAAAGGCGATGCGAGAGCAACTTGACCTGGCCTCAGCCTTGGCACTGGCCGACGCGCAATGACCACCAGATCGTTCACCCCCCTGACCGCAGCATCCTGCTCGGACCCAAGCCGGCGAGTGCTGCTCGCCCGCACGGCGCTGGCGGGGGCGTCACTGGTGTCGCCGTTCGGGGAGGTCAGCGCACAGACCACACGACACAGCCCGAACGATGGAGTTCTACTGACCGGGTCTCTGCGGTCTTCCCCGGAGGCCCGTCTGATCGAGGTGTACCGCGCAGTGGCGCGCGGTGACCGGCAGGCCCTGCCGCTGGCTGCTGCGCTGGTGCGCGATGTCCCCGGCTTCCAGCTGGGACAGCTCGTCTACGCAGACCTGCTGCTGGCGCACAGCGGCAACGCTCCCGGCCTCTCGACGGCCACAGATGGCCCCCCAGTGGTGCGAGAGAGGTTGCGCAAGCTTCGGGCGGAAGCCAACCGACGATTGGGTTCGCTCACCGAGATGCCACCGCCGGGCACCGTGCCCGAACAAGTGCTGCAACTCGCCCGCAATGTCCGCCATGTGGTGGCGGTGGATGCCAGTCATTCGCGGCTCTATGTGTTTGAGCAACAGCCTCACGGCCTGCAGCTGATCCGCAGCTTCTATGCGTCCATCGGTCAGGCGGGTTTTGACAAACGGGTCGAGGGCGACCTGCGCACCCCACTGGGGGTGTACTTCATCACCAGCCGCCTGGACGACCAGCAGGTTGAGGAGCTGTACGGTATCGGTGCGCTGCCCTTGAACTACCCCAACGAGCACGACCGGCGCCTGGGGCGCACCGGCAGCGGCATCTGGCTGCATGGTGTGCCACGCGCCACCTACTCGCGCAGCCCGTACGCCACCGAGGGTTGCGTGGCGCTGGCCAACGACGACATGGCCTATCTCATGGCTGTGTTGCAGACACGGCGCACGCCGGTGATCGTTGCCGACGAACTGAAGTGGGCAACACCCACTCACCAGACTGCGGAGCGCCACGGCTTCGAAGCCCTGCTCACCCAGTGGCAGCAGGCGAGGGCACGAAATGATGTCCGCATCCTGACGGCACTGCAAACCGATGACTTCAGTGCACGCGGCAGCAGCCCGCTGCGCAGGGTGTCTACCGGCTCAGAAGACCAACGCGACCGCCAGGAGGCCGCACAACAGGCTGTGTGGCGCGATGTATCGGTCTTCCGCTGGAAGCGCCAGGACGAGGTAGCCATCGTCAACTACTCCGCTGTAAACACGAAGCCACCCCGCAGCATCGACCGTCGCCAATACTGGGTTCGCGAACATGGTCGTTGGCGCCTGTTCTTCGACGGTGCCGTCTGAGGTTGATCTCCGATGCCACAGCTCGCGCAGACCACCTCGACACGTCTGGGACTCTTGCAACGGGAAAACAGCCAATCAGAACGCGGCAGCGCAGTCTAAATCTCTGTCTGCTCGGAGATTTCAAGGGCGTCATCGACCTCGATACCCAGGTACCTCACGGTGGATTCCAGCTTGGCGTGTCCGAGCAACAACTGAACAGCTCGAAGGTTTTTGGTGCGCCGGTAGATCAACGTCGCCTTGGTTCTTCGCATGGAGTGTGTCCCATAGTCCGCACGATCAAGTCCGAGTTCGTCAACCCAGTGACCCAGAATTCGAGCGTACTGCCGTGTGCCCAAATGGGGAGATTCATGAAGCCTGCTGGGGAACAAGAAGTCATCTGATTTCAACGCCGCCTGCTTGATCCAGGTCTGCAGGGCATCACGGGTGCCCGCCGTGATTTCGAACTGCACCGGCCGTTGTGTTTTGTGTTGCATGACGATGGCTCGCGTGGCCATCTGGTCACCGTGGCACACATCACGAACCTTCAGTGCCACCAAGTCGCAACCGCGCAGCTTGCTGTCGATGCCGAGGTTGAAGAGCGCTAATTCGCGAACCCGGTTCTCCAGCTGAAGGCGCACACGCAACGACCAGATGTCTTTGAGCTTGAAAGGCGCCTTCTGACCAACGATTTTTCCCTTGTTCCACGGCGCGCGGTGAACAGCCGTACCTGAGGTTTCCATGATGGGCTCCAACAAGTTGAGGGCCACACAGCATGCGCCGGCTCTGATGAAGGGTATTGCGTTAGGTCAAATTCGAACTCGTCTTTCCGCTCATGGTTCTGGGACCATTTACGGCATTTTTGTCGGAGTGAATGACTGATCTACGACCAACAGCGGGTATTCGGATCAGTGCTGCGAGGGGCAGCAACCGCTGCAAAGCGGTCCTGGATTGTCAAGGTGTGGAGTGTTCAACGTTGCAGATGTTGGAGCAGCTTTGCCGCATTTCTTGCGTCATCCTGAGCGTTATGAGGCGTGCCAGAAAACTCCAGTCCGACGAGACTCAATGCCGTACTTAGCGCTGGACGCTTTTTTAGCCGGAATTTCTTGGCGAACACCGCCTTCATGTTCAGGTGAGTTGGCGGTAGGCACCAGGGCACACCATGGAAGGTGACGTCCTGTTGTAGCTGATGACGATCGTACGCGCCCCACGACGCCCAGCATTCAATGGTTGAGCGGGTATCGTCGATCCACTGTCCCAGTCTTTTGATCACGCTAGGGAAGACGTCAGCAGTATCGACATCGCTCTGGCGGAAGCCCGTCAGCTGCGTGCAAAACGTCGTCAGCACGGGGTGCCGGATGGGGCGCACATGTGAGTTCCACTCACCTATCACCTCCCCCGAAAGGGTGGCGATCACTGCCCCGATTTGGATAGTTTCCATTTGCTGCTGTGGTACCGAACCTAGAGGGCAGCAGGTCGCCTCAACATCGATGACCAAAACGAAACCCGTCAAATTTAGAGTCTCCTTCTTCCCAACATGGCCCGCTTCTGTTCGCTCCTCCATCAAGGCCTCCCTTCAACATGGCAGGGAATGCACGTCGGCGGGGACCGACTTGATGGCGTTGATGCACTTCCTGCGGGCGAGCGCAGACGATCCGAGGGTTGGCTCTAAGGATTCCATGTGGAAATTTTCCTTTGAAATCCTTGGCTTCGAGATGTAAAACAGCCGGAATACGACCCAACAGGCGGCCTCGACAGGGAATATTCCAAAGGCACCAATGCACACACGTTTCAAAGGGGGGGCCCGACAGGGTAGAGTCACGTTCTAAACGTGTACGGGCTCAGAGGGAGAGCCCCGACAGGCTCTATTCCTGTAGATCACGCGCCGGCTGTTCTTTGCCAATAAAGTCGTAGACAGCGCAATAAAGTCGTAGACATCAAAGCACAACGGCGCCGCGTCTGCGAACACAGTCGCAGGTGCTCACATCTTGCTAAACGCTGTTGAGATTCGCCGAGCACTCAAGCACGGTCGTGTCAGAGCTTTTCAGGCAGCGCCCAAAGCTCCTCAAGATTCACATCGTCACTACTGGGGCGATGCTCCTTGAGGAGTGGGTCAATCTTCAGGATCATGGGTAGCTCGAACGCCGTTCCCGTGACCACGCAACAGCCTTTCGCCAAAGTCGGGATGAGCGCCTTCGAGCTGGAATCCAAGGTGCTGATGGTGTTGTCCAACAGCATGAGGTCGCGCTCGTTCACCAGTCGATGGATGAAGAAATTGTGAATCTGAGAAACGATGGTGGGTGAGATGTCGGCCGGCCGCTGGCTAGATAGCGTGAGGTAGACGCCGTACTTGCGCCCCTCCTTGATGATCTCCTCAAACAGCTCAAGCCGGTAGTCTTTCCAGATTTCGTGCTCTCGGGTGGACTGCTCGGACAAGATGTTGTGGGCTTCATCAATGATGAGGTGAAGTGTCCTGCTCGGTGGGCTCTTCAGGTTTTCCGAATCCTTATGATTTGTGTAGAAGTTCTTTGCAATGAGTAATGGCAAGATCTTCTTGATCTCGTTCTTGCATTTCTTCAAAGAGATGACGTGCAAGAGATGAGGTGGAGGTGGGACAACCACGATTTCAAGCACGTTGCGAAGTGCAGTAATGGATGACTTGGCCCTTGCGAGTACTGGCTGGATGTGTTCGTATTGGGCATAGCCGAACACGACATCCGAGCAGAGCTGGAGGTAGCACCTCAAGATAAGCTCGTCGAATTGGTCCATCCCGTCCAAATGGACGTGCTCATCAATGACAGGCTTGATGTTGCCTTCAAAGCCATTTCCATTTGAGTTGTAGTACGTGCCGTTGTTGTGCTTAAAGTACTTGTCTTTGTTGTAGTAGATGATTCCGCTCAGATGTTTCTGTAATGGTTCACAGTCAATCATCCGAGCAATTTCGCGACTCAGATCTAATGCGTCTGATTTGGCCTCGCCAGTGCTGAAGACCTTCTCGAAAACCTTCTCAACATAATGTTTTAGCGGTGCATCCTTGAACTTGTCCTTGCCAGAAAGGACGCGGCGCAAGAATGGTTGCTGTGTGTTTGTGGTAGCTTGGAAGAGGAGGCTCAAGGTTTCTATGTCCCAAAAATGAGCGGCCTCAATCTTGAACCTGTGCTTTGCCTTTTTGGAATCCAGAACCGTTATCTGTTTGTCCTTGGCTGGAAGAATCTGGTTTTCCGTGTACTCACCATTGAAGTCAATGATGACGAACTGACTCTTTTGCTTTAGCGCTGGTAGCTTCTCGTCGAAGAGCGTCGTGTAGAGCTTTGCTAGCGTATTGGACTTGCCACTTCCCGTGTTACCGAAGATGCCCAGGTGGCTGTTGAATAACCGTGTCCATGGCAGGTTGATTGGGACGTTCTCTTTGAGCATGGACCCTATAGAAAAACTGGTCTTGCCCTCAGTCCCATAGACTTTTCCAACCATGAGCTCGCTAAGCAGGGACGCCCTGTCCCTGATCATCGGCATGTACTTCACGCCTTCAAAGAACTTGTCGTCAACCACGTAGCCAATAGGGCGGACGTCCACCTTCCGGATGTACTGAGTTTTCTCGGCATCAGAATCTAGTTTCTTCTCATCTAGAAACTCGCCTTCAACCAGGCAGACAATGTCTATGAAGCCTCGTTGGATAGAGATGTGTTCCCGCAGTGATACACCTCGGTACTTAACGCCATCGTAGAAAATGGTCTCTTGATTGGAGTCTTCAAAAATCCGAAGGGAGATGCGTACTCCGCTGACCGCAATGACTTCGCCGACTACGATGCTCATAGTGAACCCTCATCTTCAGCCGGAACAGGTGGCTCGTACTTTTCGGCCTGCAGAGAGAATACATATCTATTGAAGTTGGTGAAATCCATCTTCACACCTTCAGGTGGTCCAATGACTTTGACGTTCTTCCAGAGCTTGAATTCTTCCCGCATGCTGTTCGCGCTGGTATCGCTGTAGCAGCAGATAAAGGTTTGAAGTTGCGGGTTGGCCAGTGACCTTTGGACAAGTTTCAGGATGTGCTCATCGGCGAAAGAAAAACCGAATGTGATCAGTATTGAGTTTGGCTTCTCTAGCTCATAACTCAATTGCCTAAGCATTTGATAGTAGTGCTCTTCAAATACGGTTTCATGAAACTTCCACTTTGTGGGGTTCACAATTGGAAGCTTGTTGTACTCGTTCCAGAACGCCTCGATTTGTTTTTTGCTGAAGGATAAGTCTGGGATATCTTCAGTTTTGTTGCCATCAGTGCTTAGGAATGCAGAGTATTTTTTAAGTTTTCCAATAGCTTGCTTTGTCAGTAGGTTGTTGAAATTTTTACGGTAACTGACCTCGATTTTTTCCCCGCTCTTGGCCCAGTAAACGGAGCCATGCAGATGAATGATGTTGAGTTGTGGGATGCCGTAGTTGGTGCGTTCGAATATCCCAGTTTGACATTGGAAGGTGTTGAAGTTCTTCGAATGAAGGTGCTTTCTGTGAAAGCCAGAAGCTCCATCGTTCACCACAAAATCATGCGATCCCTTCATGAGAATTTTGTCGGCTGTATGTTCTAAACAGCCGTCATAGTTGGTGGTGAATATGTTGATCTTCCGATTGAGGTCTTTTCTTCTGTCGAGTAGCCCCAGCAAGGTCGTCAAGAGGGTCTCATAGTTCCTGAGATTTTCTTTGCCTTCATCGGAGGTGACTGAGGCTGGATCGAATTTTTGGACTGGAAAGATGCTCGTGTTGTAGTAGTGCATGAAAAGTGCCGTCCGCTTCTCGGGGCTATTCTCGAATCTCGTAGCGAGTGTCTCGATTGTTTCTCTGTTCCCTTTTGCGTCTTTGATGGCAAGCGCAAGTGTTGGGAACAGGTTTGCTGAAGCACCTGAGCCGATTAGGATGTTTATATTTTTGTTATACGTGTCCAGCGGCTCTATCGATTCAAACATCTCAGTCTTCCCTTTAATAGCTCAAATATGCATTATTTGGTTGTCAGGTCCGGGGGCGTTAGTAGCCCCAATCCTCATGCCTAACCGGCAACCGGTTGAGTTGCTTCCTCAACTGCTGCCAATGCGGCAAGTACAAGTCCATCAGGTCAATGAACCGCTGGTTGTGCGTGGGTTCCAGCAGGTGCACCAGTTCATGCACCACGATGTATTCGAGGCACTCGAATGGCTTTTTGGCCAAGTCGGTGTTCAGCCGGATGTAGCCTAACTCGGGCGTGCAACTGCCCCACTTGGTTTTCATGCGCTGAACGAACACCTTGTGGGCTTTCACCTTCAGCAGGGGCTCCCATTTCGCCAGCAGCGCGGGCACGGCGTCGCGCACTTGCTGCCGGTACCAACTGTCCAGGACTTCCTCGCACCGCGCCTGATCTGCGCCCGGCCGGACTTGCAGCTTGAGCTTGCGGGGCGTGAGGCTCACCGTTGGCGCTGCTTCCGCGTGGGTGATCTCCAGCAGGTAGCGCTTGCCCCAGAGGTAGTGGCTTTCTTTGTTCAAGAACTCGCGAGGGGTCTCGCGTTCTTGGGCTTGCAGTTTGCGTTGCTGTGACCTAATCCAACCCAGTCTGGAAATTACGAACAGTCGGATCGTGTCCAGTGGCGTGCTTTGGGGTGCAGTCACGCGCACCTTGCCCATGGGGGGGAGCACGCTCAGGTGGACGTGCTTGATGGCCTTGCGGGAGATCTCCGCCTTCAACTCGCCGAGATCCAGCACGTCGCGCATCAGTACTCCTTCTGCGCAAACACGATGGGGAAGAGTCGGTTCACTTCCTTGATGTCTTTCAGGACATCGAACATGGCCTGCTTCACCATCTGCTCTCGGGCCACCACACCGCGCCACCCATCGGGGCGTTTGGTCTTGATGGTGGCGTCCAGCAGCAGGGCGGTGTCGAGTGCTTTGCTGGCGTCGCCCCAGGGCACGTCAGCTTGTTGTACGGCGTCGGTGACCACGTGATCTTTGAGGTTGTTGAACAGGGCCAATTGCCCCGCCGTCTTGATCTGGGTGGGCGTGTCCTCCGCCTTGCCGGCGCTGACCTTCTTGGCCACGTCGGCGATGCGCGCGAGGTATTCCTCGTACTCGATGGCTTTCTCTTTGCGTAGGCGAATGATCTCGTCCAGCAGGGCCGACATCTTGGCGAAGTAGGCCGGGTCGGTCAGTTGTTCTTTCAATATCTTGCTGCGGACGTTGTTCTCGATCGTCTCGGCAATCGACTCGTGGTTGCCCTTCATGTCGCTCAAACGCTCGGCAATCGCGTCGGCGATGCCCGTCTTCACGATCAGGTCGAGCAAGCCAATGCCATCGAAGGGCGAGATTTTGCGCGGTGCCTGGGCCTCGATGTAGGTGTCGATGAGGTGGCGCATGTCTGCCTCGTAGGGCTTCAGGTCCAGCGTTTCACCCGATGCCTTGCGGATGATCTCTCGCAGGTTCAGGTAGTGCTTCTGCAGGCCTTTCAGGTGCTCGATCTGTGCAGGCGTGTAGCCCGCCGCTTCCAGTTCATCGGCCAGGTTGGCGTAGGCCCGAACCAAGGCGACCACTGCCTTGTAGAGCGCCACGCGATACGGTTCACGGGTTTTCAGGTCGTCGGCAATCTCGGTGTTGCCGCAGAAGTGGTGGATGTGCTCCAGGTCTCCCTTGGGCGGCTCCACCGGCTCGCACAGCAAGGCCAGTGCTTCCACGGCATCGTCCAGCCGGGCGCGGCCAGCCTCCAGCCGGTCTTTGACCAGGATCTCGGGGTCTGTGCCGCCCGCGCTGTGGTCCAGTTCGGCTGTGTAAACCGCAATGGCTTTCTCCACCTTTTTGAACAGGTCTTTGTAGTCGACGATGTGGCCGAAGTCCTTGTCATCGCCGTCCAGCCGGTTGGTGCGGCAGATGGCCTGGAACAGGCCGTGGTCCTGCATCGACTTGTCGATGTAGAGATAGGTGCAGGGCGGTGCGTCGAAGCCGGTCAGCAGCTTGTCCACCACGATCAGCAGCTTCATTTGCGCGGGGGCCTTGATGAAGCGCTCTTTCACCAGCTGCTCGTAGGTCTCGGTCTTGGTCTTGCCGGGCTCGGCCACCACGTCTTTCAACAGCTCGGTGTAGGTGTTGTAGATGAACTGCTTGTCGCTCTCGGTGTTCGCGCCAGTCTCTTCCTTGCTCACGTCTGATGCCTGCGGGTTGTACGAGGTGACCACCGCGCAGCGACCCTTGAACACCGTCTTGCCGAACAGCACGAAGTACTTGCAGGCCTCGTAGATGCTGGACGCCACCAGGATGGCGTTGCCGCGCTCGTTGGACAGGCGGGGCTTCACCGCAAAGTCAAACACGATGTCGGCCACTACCCGGTCCATGCGGGCGCGCGAGCTGAGCACGTTCTGCATCGTGCCCCACTGCTTCTTCAGTTCGTCCTTCTGCCAGTCGTTCAGGCCCTTGGTCTTGGCCTCGAACCATTGGTCGATTTGCTCGCTGCTGCCCAGTTTCTGGTCGATGTCGCGCGCCTCGTAGACCAGGTCCAGCACCACGCCGTCTTCCACGGCCTCGGCAAACTTGTAGGTGTGGATGTAGCCGCCAAACACCTCCAGGCTGGTCTGTGCGTCTTGCTTGAGCAGGGGCGTGCCCGTGAAGCCGATGAACACCGCGTTGGGCATCATGGCCTTCATCAGCCGATGCAGCTTGCCGCCTTGCGTGCGGTGGCACTCGTCCACGAACACGTACACCTCGCCTTGCGTGGGGCTGGGCTGGGCCGCCAGGTCGCGCAGGAAGGCCTCGAAGTCGTCCACGTCGCGCCGGCCGAACTTGTGCACCAGTGAGCACAGCAGGCGCGGGTTGGGCTGTGCCAGCTGCGCCATCAGGTCGCGGCCGCTCTGGCTGCGGTGGATGGTCTCGCCCGCGTCTTTGAACACGCGCTCGATTTGCCGGTCCAGTTCGTCCCGGTCGGTGACGATGGCCACGCGCGCAGCGGGTTTGTTTTCCAAGATCCACCGGGCCAGCAGCACCATCAAGATGCTTTTGCCGGCTCCCTGCGTGTGCCAGATGATGCCGCCGCGCCGTTGCTGCACATGCGCCTGCGCCGCCTTGATCCCGAAGTACTGGTGCACCCGCGGCAGCTTCTTCACGCCTCCGTCGAACAACACGAAATCGTGAATCAGCTCCAGCAATCGGTGCTTGCTGCACAGCTTGGTCAGGTACTTGTCGAGCTTGTAGCCGGCGTTGTCGGCCTCGTCTTCCTTCCAGGTCAGGAAGTATTTCTCTTGGGTTTCGATGGTGCCGTAGCGCAGGCCCTCTGAGTCGTTGCCCGCCAGCACCAGTTGCACGGTGCTGAAGAACCAGTCATTGAACTCGGGCTGTTGGTTCGACAGGCACTGGCGAATGCCCTCGCCCAGGCCCGTGCGGCTGTTCTTCAGCTCCAGCACGCCCACGGCGATGCCGTTGAGGTAAAGCACGATGTCGGGCCGACGCTCATGCCCGCCTTTGAGCGTGACCTCTTCTGCAATCGCAAAGTCGTTGTCAGCCGGGTTGTCCCAGTTCACCAGGCGAACCGTTTCGCTCATTTCCCCGGCCGCCACTTTCACCGACACGCCGTATCGCAACAGTTGGTACACCGCCTGGTTGGCGGCGTAGAGCGTGCGCCCGTGAAGCGAGGCGTCTGAACGCAGCTTGTGCAGCGCGGCGCTGATGTGGGCTGGGCTGTGGCCGCTTCGGGTGAGAAAGGCGGTCAGCAAACCTTCTTCAATGCAGTGGTTGCCTGCGCGCTCCGACCAGTCACCCAGGTACTGGTAGTTCAAGGTATCGGTGAACAGCTGGATCACCCGATCTTGGGTGCTGCGTTCAGGCTTGTTGATGCTGTTCATGTGGCCGTCCCTGGCGTTTTGTTGTCGCTTGCCTTGATGCCGATGTCGGCTTAACTCTTGGGCATTGCTGCCAATGCCGCTGGTACGAAGCCTTGGTCGCCCAGGGCCTTCACCACGCCGCGCAGCAAGGTGTTGTGTGTGAAGCCCAAGGTGTATTGCCTGGCGCCTTCCCGGATGGGCTGCAACATGCCGCTGTCCACCAGCTTTCTGATTTGATAGGTGCGTTGGCCCGCATTCAGGCCAGGCATGGCCGCCTCCAGGTCGCCGGCTTTGACCGTGCCTGCCCGGATGGTGGTTTGAAGCACGGCTTCTTCCTGTCGCGTGATGAGCTGGCGCTCCCTGGCATGGGCCACCGCGGGCAGCAGCACGGTGTTTTGCAGGTGGGCGTAATCGGCCAGCCGGCTGACTTTCTCCAACTCGTCCCGAATGCCGCTGAGCACGTAGGTGCACCACTGTTCCAGCATGGCCGGTTCGCCCGAGTCGGCTTGCGACAGCATGGCGTAGTAGCGGTTGCGGTCGGCACAGAAGACGGCGGCCGGGTTCAGCAGGCGGCCTGCCGAGCTCACCTGAAAACCGTACTTGATCAGCATGGCGTAGGTCAGCAGGCGCACCACGCGCCCATTGCCATTGCTGAA
>NZ_JAYSFD010000011.1:0-128803 GCF_041913525.1 Hydrogenophaga sp.
CGTGAAGGCGGTCGCACCGTCGGCGCCGGCGTCGTGGCCAAGATCATCGAGTAATCCTGAGCGAATCCGCCACCGCCTCCGCGGTGGCGTTTTGTTCTAGAAACAACCAGGAAAACCTCATGAGCACCAAGCAGAAAATCCGCATCCGCCTGAAGGCCTTCGATTACAAGCTGATCGACACCTCGGCCGCTGAAATCGTCGACACCGCCAAGCGCACGGGTGCCATCGTCAAGGGTCCCGTGCCCCTGCCGACCCGCATGAAGCGTTTCGACATCCTGCGTTCGCCGCACGTCAACAAGACCTCGCGCGACCAGTTCGAAATTCGCACCCACCAGCGCCTGATGGACATCGTGGACCCGACCGACAAGACGGTTGACGCCCTGATGAAGCTCGATCTGCCGGCTGGCGTCGACGTCGAAATCAAGCTGCAGTAATTCATTGTTGGTGCCGCCCGGCGGGTTGCCGTCGGTCAGCACTTGCATGAACAAAGCCCGCTGGCTATACTGGCGGGCTTTCCGGCTTTTGCCGGAGACGTGTGAGCACGAGCGGGCACTTCGGTGTCCGTCACATCAACGCATTGCCTTCAGAGGCAACGCACATCAGCCCCGGCCAATTGAAGTCGGGAACGGAGAAAACAATGAGTCTTAGCAACTCCCTCGGGTTGTTGGGTCGCAAGGTGGGCATGATGCGCCTGTTCACCGATGACGGGGACGCAGTGCCTGTCACGGTGGTCGACGTGTCGAACAACCGCGTGACGCAAGTCAAAACCCAAGCCAACGACGGCTACGACGCGCTGCAAGTCACTTTTGGCAAGCGCCGCGCCTCCCGCGTCACCAAGCCCATCGCCGGTCACCTGGCCAAGGCTGGTGTTGAAGCCGGTGAAATCATTCAAGAATTCCGCGTCGCTGCAGACGTCGCTGCTCAGTACCAAGCCGGTGCCGTGGTGGCTGCCAATGCCGTGTTCGCCGCAGGCCAGAAGGTTGATGTGCAAGGCACCTCGATCGGTAAGGGCTACGCCGGCACCATCAAGCGCCACAATTTCAGTTCGCAGCGCGCGTCGCACGGCAACAGCCGTTCGCACAACGTGCCGGGCTCGATCTCCATGGCGCAAGACCCGGGCCGCGTGTTCCCGGGCAAGAAGATGACGGGCCACATGGGCGACGTCACCAAAACCATCCAGAACCTCGACATCGTGCGCGTTGACGAAGCCCGTCAGCTGCTCATGATCCGTGGCGCCGTGCCTGGCGCCAACGGCGGCTTCGTGACCGTGCGTCCCGCCGTCAAGGCCAAAGCCGCCCAAGGAGCGAACTGATGCAAGTCGAACTCCTCAATGACCAAGGCCAGGCCGCGTCCAAGCTGGACGTGCCCGAGACCGTGTTTGGTCGCGACTACAACGAAGCGCTGATCCACCAGCTCGTGGTGGCCTACCAGGCCAATGCCCGTCAAGGCACCCGTGCCCAGAAGGACCGCGCCGAGGTTCGCCACTCGACCAAGAAGCCTTTCAAGCAGAAGGGCACCGGCAACGCTCGTGCCGGTATGACCTCGTCCCCGCTGTGGCGCGGAGGCGGTCGTATCTTCCCGAACAGCCCCAACGAGAACTTCACCCAGAAGCTCAACAAGAAGATGTACCGCGCCGGTATGGCCTCCATCTTCTCGCAACTGGTTCGCGAAGGCCGTCTGGCTGTGGTGGATTCGATCAAGGTTGATTCGCCCAAGACCAAGGCCCTGGCTGCCAAGTTCAAGGCCATGAACCTGAACTCGGTTCTGGTGATTGCTGAAGAAGTGGACGAGAACCTGTACCTGGCCTCGCGCAACCTGCCCAACGTGCTGGTGGTCGAGCCCCGTTATGCCGATCCGCTGTCGCTGGTGCACTACAAGAAGGTGATCGTGACCAAGGCCGCGATCGACCAGCTCAAGGAGATGTTCGCATGAGCGCCGCCCAATTCGACGAAGGCCGCCTGATGCAGGTCCTCGTGGCACCGATCGTGTCCGAGAAGGCCACCCAGGTCGCCGAACAATCCAACACCGTGCTGTTCAAGGTGCTGCGCGACGCCACCAAGCCCGAGATCAAGGCTGCCGTTGAACTGATGTTCAAGGTCCAGGTCAAGGGCGTGTCCGTGCTGAACCAGAAGGGCAAGACCAAGCGCTTCGGCAAGACCGTTGGCCGCCGCGACCACGTTCGCAAGGCCTACGTGACGCTGATGCCCGGTCAGGAACTGAACTTTGGCGGGGAGGCTGCGTAATCATGGCTGTCATCAAGATGAAACCGACCTCGCCAGGCCGTCGCGGCATGGTGAAGGTCACGCGTGACCACCTGTACAAGGGTGACGGTTTCGCGCCGCTGCTGGAACCCCAGCACCAGAAGTCGGGCCGTAACAATAACGGCCACATCACCGTTCGCCACAAGGGCGGCGGTGCCAAGCACCACTACCGCGTGGTCGACTTCCGTCGCAACAAGGACAACATCCCGGCCAAGGTCGAGCGCATCGAGTACGACCCCAACCGCACCGCGCACATTGCGCTGCTGTGCTACGCCGACGGTGAGCGCCGCTACATCATCGCCCCCCGTGGCGTGGAAGTGGGCGCGACCCTGCTGTCTGGTTCGGAGTCGCCGATCCGCGTGGGCAACACCCTGCCGATCCGCAACATCCCCGTGGGTTCGACCATTCACTGCATTGAGCTGCAAGTGGGCAAGGGCGCGCAAATCGCCCGTTCCGCTGGCGCCTCGGCCGTGCTGCTGGCCCGCGAAGGCATCTACGCCCAGGTGCGCATGCGCTCGGGTGAAGTGCGCAAGGTCCACGTGGACTGCCGCGCCACCATTGGCGAAGTGTCCAACACCGAGCACAGCCTGCGTCAGCTGGGCAAGGCCGGCGTGAAGCGTCACATGGGCATCCGCCCGACCGTCCGTGGTACCGCCATGAACCCGATCGACCACCCGCACGGTGGTGGTGAAGGCAAGACCGGCGAAGGCCGCGCTCCGGTGGATCCGTGGGGCAACCTGACCAAGGGCTACCGCACCCGCAACAACCGCCGCACGCAGAGCATGATCGTCTCGCGTCGCAAGAAGTAAGGGGTTGACGAAATGACTCGTTCTCTCAAAAAAGGTCCCTTCGTTGACCACCACCTGCTGGCCAAGGTCGAAAAGGCCCAAGCCACCAAGGACAAGAAGCCGGTCAAGACCTGGTCGCGCCGCTCCATGATCCTGCCTGAGTTCATCGGCCTGACCATTGCTGTGCACAACGGCAAGCAGCACGTGCCGGTGTACATCACTGACCAGATGGTCGGCCACAAGCTCGGCGAGTTTTCGCTGACCCGGACCTTCAAGGGTCACCCGGCCGACAAAAAAGCCAAGAAGTAAGGAACAACCATGGAAACCCGCTCTATCGTTCGCGGCGTGCGCCTGTCGGTGGACAAAGGCCGACTGGTTGCCGACCTGATTCGCGGCAAGAAGGTCGACCAGGCCCTGAACATCCTGACGTTCACGCAGAAAAAAGCTGCCGGCATCGTCAAGAAGGCTCTGGAGTCCGCCATTGCCAACGCCGAACACAACGACGGTGCTGACATCGACGAACTGAAGGTCAAGACCATCTACGTCGAGCAAGGCACCACGCTCAAGCGTTTCTCGGCCCGTGCAAAGGGCCGCGGCAACCGCATCAGCAAACCCACGTGTCACATCTACGTGACGGTCGGCAACTGAGAGGCACAGGACTATGGGACAAAAAATCAACCCGACCGGCTTCCGCCTGGCCGTCTCGCGCAACTGGGCCAGCCGTTGGTACGCCAGCAACCGTGACTTCGCTGGCATGCTGGCCGAAGACATCAAGGTGCGTGAGTACCTGAAGGCCAAGCTCAAGAACGCCGCTGTGTCGCGCGTGGTCATCGAGCGCCCCGCCAAGAACGCCCGCATCACCATCTACTCGGCTCGTCCGGGCGTGGTGATCGGCAAGAAGGGTGAGGACATCGAGAAGCTGAAGAAGGACCTGGCCGTCAAGTTGGGCGTGCCGGTGGCCGTGAACATCGAAGAAGTGCGCAAGCCCGAAATCGATGCCAAGCTGATCGCTGACTCGATCACCCAGCAGCTCGAAAAGCGCATCATGTTCCGTCGCGCCATGAAGCGCGCCATGCAGAACGCCATGCGTCTGGGTGCCCAGGGCATCAAGATCATGTCCGCTGGCCGCCTGAACGGCATCGAAATCGCTCGCACCGAGTGGTATCGCGAAGGCCGTGTGCCCCTGCACACCCTGCGCGCCGACATCGACTACGGCACCTCCGAAGCCAAGACCACCTACGGTGTGATCGGCGTGAAGGTGTGGGTCTACAAGGGCGATACCCTGGGTCGCAACGATGCGCCCGTGGTGGAAACCCCGCGTCCGGAAGAAGAGCGCCGTCCTCGCGGTCCGCGTCGCGAGCGTCCGGCTGGCCCGGCTGCCCGCGCCGCTGTGCGCCGTGGTGGCAATGCCGCGCCTGCTGATGGCAGCGACAAGCCTGCCGAGGCGACCGACAAACCCGCCGTTAAGCGCGTTCGCAAAGACGCACCCGCAGGGGCACCTGCGGACGGCAAAGGAGAATAAACATGCTGCAACCTGCTCGTCGCAAGTACCGTAAAGAGCAAAAGGGCCGCAACACGGGCGTCGCCACCAGTGGCGCAACCGTGGCATTCGGTGACTTCGGTTTGAAGTCCACCGATCGCGGCCGCCTGACCGCCCGCCAGATCGAAGCCGCACGTCGTGCGATTTCCCGTCACGTGAAGCGTGGCGGCCGTATCTGGATTCGCGTGTTCCCGGACAAGCCGATCTCCAACAAGCCTGCCGAAGTCCGTATGGGCAACGGTAAGGGTTCGGTGGAGTACTACGTGGCTGAAATCCAGCCCGGCAAGGTGCTGTACGAAATCGTTGGCGTGCCCGAACAGCTCGCTCGCGAGGCGTTCGCCCTGGCCGCCGCCAAACTTCCTCTGCGCACCACGTTCGTGACGCGCTTGCTGGGTCAGTGATTCAGGAGAACATGAGATGAAAACTACTGAACTGCGCCAGAAGGATGTGGCCGGCCTTGAAGCCGAAGTGAAATCTCTGCAGAAGGCCCATTTCGGCCTGCGCATGCAGAAGGCCACGCAACAACTGAACAACACTGCCACGCTGGGCGACACCCGCCGTGCCATCGCTCGCGCCAAGACCATCCTGGCCGAGAAGCAACGCGCCGCCAAGTAAGGAGTGACGAAATGACGGAAGCCAAAACATCCCTCAAGCGCACCCTGATCGGCAAGGTCGTCAGTGACAAGCGCGCCAAGACCGTGACCGTGCTGGTCGAGCGCCGTGTCAAGCACGAGCTCTACGACAAGATCGTTGCGAAGTCCAGCAAGTACCACGCCCATGACGAAAAGGGCGAGTACAAGGTGGGCGACATCATCGAGATCACCGAGAGCCGTCCGCTGTCGAAGACCAAGAACTGGGTGGCCTCCCGCCTGGTTCAAAAGGCTGGCTTGGTGTAAGCCTGTTGGCCTCGCGGCCAGCGCCAATGAAGAAAGCGACCGACAATTCGGTCGCTTTTTCTTTTTCTGGGGTGCCCAGGGGCACCCCGCCTAACCACCATCGAGGAGAACACCATGATCAAGGTCGGAGACAAACTGCCTGCCGCTACCCTGTTTGAGTACAGCGAAGTCGAGGGCAATGGCTGCAGCATCGGCCCGAACCCGGTTGACGTGGCCAAGGCCACCGCCGGCAAAACGATTGCTCTGTTCGCCTTGCCTGGCGCCTACACCCCGACCTGCTCGGCCAAGCACGTGCCGGGCTTCGTGGAGAAGTTCAACGAGTTCAAGGCCGCAGGCGTGGACGAGATCTGGTGCGTGAGCGTGAACGATGCCTTCGTGATGGGAGCCTGGGCACGTGACCAGAAGACCGACGGCAAGGTGCGCATGCTGGCCGACGGCAGCGCCGATTTCGCCAAGGCCACCGGCCTGACGCTTGACCTGACCGCGCGCGGCATGGGCCTGCGCAGCAACCGCTATTCGATGTTGGTGAAGGACGGCGTGGTCAAGAGCCTGAACGTGGAAGGCCCTGGCAAGTTCGAGGTGAGCGACGCCGACACCCTTCTGGCGCAGGCCAAGGCCGCCTAATCGGTCTGGTCGAAAGAACCTGAGAAAGGTCGCCTGGGAAACCGGGCGACCTTTTTGCTTTACAGCTCGGCTTTGAGGTAATGGGCCCCGGGCAGGGGGTTGTGGTAGTACGGTGCGATTTCCACGAAGCCGGCTTCCTGGTAAAGGGCGCGAGCGGTTTCCATGTCGGAGAGCGTGTCCAGCAGCATGGTGGTGTAGCCCGCCAGGTGGCCCAGGGTCATGATGCGCTCGACCAACAGGCGCCCCAGGCCGAAGCCGCGGAAGGCGCGTCGAACGAACAGCCGCTTCATCTCGCAGGCGTTGAGGTGGTCTGTGTTGGGCATGGGCCTGAGGGCCACGCAGCCAGCGGGCGCGCCATCCACCAGGGCCAGCAACAGTGCGCCAGAGGGAGGCGCGTACTCGCCTGGCAAGTTGGCCAGTTCGTCGGCAAAACCTTGGAAGCAAAGGTCGATGCCGGTGTCGGCTTGGTAGTCGAGGAACAAGTCGCGCACGGCCAGCAGGTCGCCTTGGCTTTCGGCTTCCCGCAGTTCGATCCCTCCAGGGGCGGATTCGGTCATGTCAACAAGGGTCGTAGCCCGCAAAAAATGGCCGATGGGACTATACGCCAGGGCTGCGCGTCATGGCGTCGCCCACGACACCAGGCCCCAAGTCCCGGTCGCGCACAGGGCGAACACGGCAATGGCCCACACGCGAAGACCCATGTCATCGCGGGACGGTTCCACGGGCAGCTCATCGGGCACCAATTGGTCGCCACCGAACATGGGGCGCACGATGGCTTGTCGCCGCACCCAGGCGTAATAGGCGATGGCCAGGAGGTGCGCCACCACGATCCCGAGCACCAGTAACTGCCCCCATTCGGTGTGCCACCAGGTGGCGAGCGAGACCGTGTCGCCCGAGACCTGGGTGACCAGGGGGCCAAAGAAGGCGATTTCGTCGTCGCTCATCAGGCCAGACGCGGTCTGCACCGTCAGGACGATGAACATGAGCCACACCGCCCAGCCCGCCAAGGGGGAGTGGCCAACCTGGTGCTCTGGAGGGCTGCTCCCGCGCAGGTAGTTCCACACCGCGAGCGGGCCCCGGGTGAACTGCGCAAATCGGGACCATCGGGCGCCCACCACGCCCCACAGCAGACGAAAACCGAGCAGGGTGAGCATGAGCAGGCCCAGGCGCAAATGCCACACCATGGCGTTGCCGCCGACCTTGCCAGTCACGAACAAGCCCAACACGCACAGGGCAAGGGTCCAGTGAAAAAGGCGGGTGGGGAGGTCCCAAACCCGGAGGCTGCGCTTGGTCATTGTGGAGAGTGGAGGCAAAGGACGGTGGATCCGGCCATTGTGTTCGAGTTCCTGAACAAAGGGGAACCCCGGACAGTGGACAAGCTCAGACCTGTCGCTGTCGCACGCAGTCACCCCAACCAAGAAGGAGAAACCCGCATGTTGAACAACCGAACCATCGTCGCTGCCCTGCTGTCGGCCACCCTGGCCTTGCCCGCGATGGCGCAGTTCCAGAAGCCGGAAGACGCCATCAAGTACCGGCAGTCTGCCCTGACCTTGCTGGCGGCCCACAACGGCCGAGTGGCTGCCATGGCCAATGGCCGCGTGCCGTTTGACGCCAAGGTGGCCGCCGAAAACGCTGCGCTGGTGGAGACCTTGTCGAAGCTGCCGTGGGCGGCGTTTGGCCCTGGCACCGACAAGGGCGATACGCGGGCGCTGCCCGCCATCTGGGCAGAACCGGCCAAGTGGCAGCAGGCGATCACCCGACTTCAAACCGATGCCAGCGCCTTGAACACGGCTGCCAAGGCGGGTGACCTTGAGGCGATCAAAAAGGCGTCGGGCGCCTTGGGCCAAAGCTGCAAGGCCTGCCACGACAGCTTCCGCGGCCGCTGAGCACTCCGCACCAACGCAAAAGCCGGGCATGCCCGGCTTTTTGTCGTGGGGCTCGGCCGATCAGGCCGCCAGCAGCTTTTCGATCAGTTGGTGCAGGGCGGGGAAGTCGGGCTCGCCCACGTAGCGCTTGACGATCTTGCCTTCCTTGTCGACCAGGAAGCTGGTGGGGGTGAGCTTCACATCGCCCCAGGCCTGCGCCACCTCGCCGGTGTTGTCGAGCGCCACCTTGAAGGGAAGTTGTCGGGTCTTGGCGAAGTTCAGCACCCAGGCGGGTGGGTCGTAGCTCATGGCCACGGCCACGGTCTCATAGCCCTTGTCCTGGTACTTCTGGTAGGTGGCCATGATCTCCGGCATTTCCTTCACGCAGGTGACGCAGGTGGTGGCCCAGAAATTCACCAGCGTGACCTTGCCTTTGAGGTCGGAGGTGGCCATCTTGCTGCCGTCCAGCAGCACGAAGGTGGACGTTGGTGCCGCTTCGCGGCCGGCACAGGCGGGCAGGCCCAGAATGGCGGTGGCCCCCAGGGCAGCCGCAGCCGCCAGCGAGCGTCGCCGATTGGGATTGGTGGGAGAGATGGGCTTCATGTCCTTAAACTCTTTCTGGGCGCCGGCAGACCGGCCCCTTGTTCCATCACGCATCAGGAGGTCGCCCCATGCAGCGCCGTCAGTTTAACCACCACACCTTGGCCCTGATCGGGCTCTGCACATTGGCCGCCCAACGGCAGGCTTGGGCCTTGTCCCTGGCCGACCTGTCTGACCGCGACGCCAACCAAGGCGTGAAGGCCGCTTTGGAAAAGGGGGCCCTGGCCGCCGTGGCCCTGCTGGGGAAGACCGATGGATTCCTGGGCAACCCGAAAGTTCGGATTCCTTTGCCCGGTTTTCTGGAAGACGCGTCCAAGCTGCTCAAGCTCACGGGCCAGAGCGGGCGGGTGGACGAGTTGGTCACCGCCATGAACCGGGCCGCCGAGGCCGCCGTGCCCATGGGCAAAGACCTGCTGGTCAACGCCGTGAAGAACATGAGCGTGACCGACGCAAAAAACATCCTGACGGGTGGTGACGATTCGGTCACCCGTTTTTTCGCCGAAAAAACCCGCCAACCCTTGGGCGAGAAGTTTCTGCCGGTGGTGACCCAGGCCACCGCCAAGGTAGGCCTGGCGCAGGCCTACAACCGGGTGGCGGGCAAGGCGGCGGGCATTGGGCTCGTCAAGGGCGACGACGCCAACATCGAGCGCTACGTCACGGGCAAGACCCTGGACGGGCTCTACACCATCATTGGTGAAGAAGAACGCAAGATTCGCCAAGACCCGGTGGGCACCGGCAGCGCCATCCTGAAGAAGGTATTTGGCGCCATCAAGTGAGCGCCCGCTGTCACTTCAGCTTGCGGCGGGCCTCGTCCAAGCGAGCGGAGAGGTAGTCGCCGTAGAAGTCGGGCACGGCCACGCCCACCAGGCGCTCGGCCAGTTCGCGCCCATCAGGCCCGAAGAACAGCACGGTGGGGGTGAAGCGAGCCTTCCACCCCGCCACCAGCTCGGCCGGGGTGGACATCTCGCCCGCAAACCCTTGCATGGGCGTGCGGCGGTCGCGCACGTCCACCTGCACCGCCACCACCTCGCCGGCCTTGAGCATGGGGTTGAGGTGGCTGTTGCGCACGATGTCGCAATAGGGGCAGCCTTCCAGCGTGGTCATCACCACCAAGGGCTCGCCACGCGAAGCGGCGGCCTGGGCGGCGCCACGCAGTGAACGGGGAGAGGGCAGGGGCGTGCTGGCCATGGCAGGTCTCAAATGGCGCCGTGGCGGCGCAGGTCGGCCACCCGGGTCTCGTCGGCGCCCAGCCACTGGGCGAGCACCTCGTCGGTGTGCTGGCCCAGCAGGGGCGGCGCGCGGTCGGCGCGGACGGGGGTGGCGCTGAGTTTGATGGGGCTGGCCACGAGCTCAACCGGGGTGTCGGTGAGCGGGTGTGACCACGACTGCACCATGCCGCGGTGCAGGACCTGGGGGTCGGCAAAGACCTCGGCCAGGTTGTTGATGGGGCCGCAGGGCACCTGGGCGGCTTCCAGCGCCTGCAGCCAGTCGGCCTTGGCGCGGGTTTTCAGGATGGCTTCCAGGCGGGGCACCAGCTCGCCGCGATGGCGCACGCGGTCGGCGTTGCGGGCGAAGCGGGGGTCTTGCGCCAGCGCTGGGCAGCCGGCCACCTGGCAGAACTTGGCGAACTGCCCGTCATTGCCCACCGCGAGGATGAGGTACTGCGCCTGGCCGCTGGCGTCGGGCGCCACCTCGAACACCTGGTAGGGGACGATGTTGGCGTGGGCGTTGCCGGCGCGTCCGGGCACTTGGCCGTCTGCCTTGCCGCGCACCAGGTAGTTGGCGCCCAGGTTGGCCAGCATGGCCACTTGGGTGTCGAGCAGGGCCATGTCGATGTGCTGGCCTTGGCCGGTGCGCTCGGCGTGGCGCAGCGCGGCCTGGATGGCCACGGTGGCGTACAGGCCGGTGAACAGGTCGGCCACGGCCACGCCCACTTTCTGCGGCCCGCCGCCGGGCAGGTCGTCGCGCTCGCCGGTGACGCTCATGAGGCCACCCATGCCCTGGACAGCGTAGTCGTAGCCGGCGCGGTCTTTGTAGGGGCCGGTCTGGCCGAAGCCGGTGATCGAGCAGTACACCAGGCGCGGGTTGAGCGCGCTCAAGGTGGCGTAGTCAAGCCCGTAGCGGGCCATGTCGCCCACCTTGTAGTTCTCCACGAACACGTCGGCCTTGAGGGCCAACTCTCGAATCAGCGCCTGGCCGGCGGGGGAGGACAGGTCGCAGGTGATGGAGCGTTTGTTGCGGTTGGCGCCCAGGTAGTAGGCGGCCTCGGCCGTGTCGGTGCCGTCGCGCCCGCGCAGGAAGGGTGGGCCCCAGCCCCGGGTGTCATCGCCGCCGGGGTGACGCTCGCTGCGCGGGCGTTCGACCTTGACGACGTCGGCGCCCAGGTCGGCCAGCGTCTGGGTGCACCAGGGGCCTGCCAGCACGCGCGAGCAGTCGAGGATGCGGATACCATCGAGAGCATTCATGCGCCGATTGTGCGCGAGCGCATTGCGCGCGTCTTACCCACTTCTCCCATGCCATTGCGAACCCATGTCGGCTGTCTGGCCGTTGCCCTGGGGTTGGCCGCTTGCACCCCCACTTTCAATTGGCGCCAGTGGCGCCAGGACGGCACGCCCCTGGTGGCGCTGATGCCTTGCAAACCCGATCAGGCCACCCGCCCCATTCCGTTGGCCGGAGCGCCGGTGGAGCTGCACATGGCCAGTTGCGACACCGGTGGCCTGACCTACGCCCTGGCCTGGGCCGAGGCGGGCGATGCCACGCGGGCCGCCGAGTTGTGGGCGCAATGGCCGCGCGCGGCGCTGGCCTCGGTGCGGGCCACCGAGGCGGCGGCCCAGCCATGGCAGCAGGGCATCAAGGGGGTTGAGCAGGTGAAGGCTTTGCAGGTGACCGGCCAAGACGCCAAGGGCCGCGCCACCACCATGAGAGCGCTCTGGTTTGCCCGCGGCACCCAGGTGTACCAAGCCGCCATTTATGGGCCGTCGATTCGCGAGGACGCCAGCGCACCGTTCTTCGACGGCCTGTCATTGCCATGACCCCAGCCGCCCCCGTCTCGGCCCACCGAGACCAACTCGGCGCCAGAGCGGCGACCATCGTTTTTCTGGCCTTCGCGCTGGCCTACTTCCTGTCGGCCCTGGCGCGGGCCGTCACGGCCACGCTGTCGCCCACCCTCAGCGCCGAGTTCTCCTTGACCGCCGGCGACCTGGGCTTGTTGGCGGGTGGCTACTTCTTTGGTTTTGCGCTGACTCAACTGCCCATGGGCAAGTGGCTCGATCAGCACGGCCCGCGTCGCGTGGTGCTGGGTTTTTTGAGCCTGGCCGTGGTGGGCTGCATGGCGTTTGCCATGGCCGAATCGTTCGGCGGCCTGCTGGTGGCGCGCGTGCTCATCGGCATGGGCGTGAGCGCCTGCCTGATGGCGCCGCTGACGGGCTATCGCCGCTGGTTGGCGCCCGCGGCCCAATTGCGCGCCAACTCGTGGATGTTGATGACCGGCTCGTTTGGCATGGTGGCCGCCACCTTGCCGGTGCAGTGGCTCATGCCTTTTCTGGGTTGGCGTGGCCTGTTCTGGGTGTTGGCGGGGTTGGTGGCCGTGGCCATGGCGGGCATTGCCTGGCGTGTGCCGGCCTGGCGCCATGAGGCGCACGACGCAGGCCAGGCGCCGGTCGAAGAGGGATACGGCATCGTCTGGCGCAACGCCTATTTCCGCCAAATGGTGCCGCTGGGCCTGGTGAACCACGGTGGCATGGTGGCCATCCAGACGCTGTGGGCCGGGCCCTGGATGGTGAAGGTGGCCGGCTACACGCCTGCCCAGGCCGCCGGTGGTCTGTTTGCGATCAACCTGGTCATGCTGCTGTCGTTCTGGGTGTGGGGCATGGTGAACCCGCGCTTGGCCCGCCAGGGCTTCACGCCTGAGGCGTTGATCGGCTGGGGTCTTCCCCTGAGCCTGTTGCTGCTGGCGGCCATCGTGGTGATGGGGCCGGCCGCGGGCTGGCCGATGCTGGCCTTGTACTGCGCCAGTTGCACCATGGCGTCCCAGGCCCAGCCCGCTGTCGCGCTGGCCTTGCCGTCGGCCGTGGCCGGGCGCGCCTTGTCGGCCTACAACCTGGCCATCTTTGCTGGCGTGTTCGTCATGCAATGGGCATTGGGGCTGATGATCGACGGGCTTCGCTGGCTGGGCTGGGACGAGGTGGCCGGTTTCCGGGGTGCCTTTGCGGTGTTCGGTCTGTGCAGCGTGGTGGCCTATGGCGTGTTCTGGCGCGCGTGGCGCCGCCAGCCGGCCAGCACCTCCCGCTAAACTGCGCGGTCATGAACGGCATCCTCATCGTGGCCCACGCACCCCTGGCTTCGGCTTTGCGGGCTTGCGTGCTGCATGTGTTCCCCGATGCCGCCGACGCGGTGGCGGCGCTGGATGTGCAGCCCAACATGCCACCCGAGGAGTCCTTGGCCCAGGCGCGCGCTCTTTTGCGCCAATCGGGCCAGCGCCAGACCCTGGTGGTGACCGATGTGTTCGGCGCCACGCCTTGCAACGTGGCCCAGCGGCTGGTGGATGGCGTGAACAGCAAGCTGCTCACCGGCGTGAACCTGCCCATGTTGCTGCGCACCGTTTCCTACCGGCACGAGTCGCTCGATGCCCTGGTGTCGCGCGCCATGATCGGTGCCACGCAGGGTGTCATCCAGGTGGCCGTGACCGCTCCCCAGAACCAGGCACGAAGAGCCCCCCATGATCAAGACCTCCGCGACCATCAGCAATAAGCTCGGGCTGCACGCCCGGGCCTCGGCCAAGCTCACCAAGCTGGCTGGCAGCTTTGCCTGCGAGGTGTGGATGTCCAAGGGCGACCGCCGCGTCAACGCCAAGAGCATCATGGGCGTGATGATGCTGGCCGCCGGCCTGGGCAGCACGGTGGAGATCGAGACCAACGGCGCCGACGAGCAGGCGGCCATGGACGCCCTGCTGGCGCTCATCAACGACAAGTTCGGCGAAGGGGAGTGAGCGCATGACCGTCACGGTGCACGGATTGGCGGTGTCTCGCGGCGTGGCCATTGGCCGCGCGGTGATCGTGGCCGCCACGCGCCTGGACGTTGCCCACTACTTCATCACCCCCGACCAGGCCGAGGCCGAAATCGAGCGCCTGCGCCGCGCCCGTGCGGTGGTGGTGGAGGACATCGTGAAGGTGCAGCAAAGCCTGCACGAGCTGGGCTCGCACGACGCCCACCCCGAGCTCAACGCCTTGCTGGACGTGCACCTGATGCTGCTGCAAGACGAGCAGCTCACCGGCGCGGTGAAGCACTGGATTCGCGACCGCCACTACAACGCAGAATGGGCGCTCACCTCGCAACTGGAGGTGGTGGCGCGCCAGTTCGACGAGATGGAAGACCCCTACTTGCGCGAGCGCAAGGCCGACCTGGAGCAGGTGGTGGAGCGCATGCTGCGCGTGATGCGCGGCGTGGGTTCTGCCGTGGCCGCCCCCGCCAGCGATGGGCGGTCAGGGCGCGAGACACCGCTGGTGCTCATCGCCCACGATCTGTCGCCCGCCGACATGCTGCAGTTCAAGCAGAGCGTGTTCACGGGTTTCGTCACCGACGTGGGCGGCAAGACCAGCCACACCGCCATCGTGGCGCGCAGCATGGACATTCCGGCGGTGGTGGGCGCGCGCTCGGCCAGCCACCTGATCCAGCAGGACGACTGGGTCATCATCGACGGCGATGCCGGCATCGTCATCGTCGACCCGTCGCCCATCGTGCTGGCCGAATACGGCTTCAAGCAGCGCCAGGGCGAGGTCGAGCGCGAGCGCCTGCAGCGCCTCAAGAGCACCCCGGCCATCACGCTGGACGGGCAGAAAATCGAGCTGCTGGCCAACATCGAACAGCCCGAAGACGCTGTCGCCGCGCTCAAGGCGGGCGCCGTGGGCGTGGGCCTGTTCCGCAGCGAGTTTTTGTTCATGGGCCGCAACGGCCAGTTGCCGGACGAGGAAGAGCAGTACCAGGCATATCGCCGCGCGGTCGAGGGCATGCAGGGCATGCCGGTGACGATTCGCACCGTGGACGTGGGGGCCGACAAACCCCTGGAGCGCAACGTGGTGCGCGAGAACGACTACCTCAACCCGGCGCTGGGCCTGCGTGCCATCCGCTGGAGCCTGGCCGACCCGGCCATGTTCCTGGCGCAGTTGCGCGCCATCCTGCGGGCCTCGGCCCATGGGCCGGTGAACCTGCTCATTCCGATGCTGGCCCACGTGAGCGAGATTCGCCAGACGTTGGCCCTGGTGCAGCGTGCCCGTGAGCAGGTGGCCGCCGCCGAGCAGACCGTGGGCGAGGTGCGCTTGGGGGCGATGATCGAGATTCCGGCCGCGGCCCTGACCATTCCGGTCTTCCTGCGCCATTTCGACTACCTGTCGATCGGCACCAACGACCTCATCCAGTACACCCTGGCCATTGACCGCGCCGACGAGGCCGTGGCCCATCTGTACGACCCGCTGCACCCGGCGGTGCTGCGGCTGATCGCCGACACCATCGAGCAAGCCAATGCCCAGGGCAAGCCAGTGAGCGTGTGCGGCGAAATGGCCGGCGACGTGGCCATGACGCGCCTGCTGCTGGGGCTTGGGCTGCGCAGCTTCTCGATGCACCCCACGCAGATCCTGGCGGTGAAGCAGCAGATTCTGCGCAGCGACACCAGCAAGCTCGCGGCCTGGGCCAAAACCGTGTTGGCCGCCGACGACCCGGCCGCCCTGGTGGTGGACTGAGCCGACTCAGCCCCGGCGCGTGGCCACCACGGCGGCGCCCACGATCATCACCGCCGCCGCGCCCACCGACCACGACGGCCGCTGCCCTTGCAGCACCAGCAGCGTGAGCGTGGACAGCAAGGGCGTGAGGAAACTCAGCACGCCAATCTGCCGCGCGTCGCCGCGCTTGAGGGCCGCGTCCCACAAAAAGAAGGCGCCGCCCAGTGGGCCCAGGCCCAGCACGGCGATGAGCGCCAGGTCACGGGCAGACAGTTGCACGCTTGGCTCCAGCAGGGCATGGCACAGCAGCGACAGCCCGCCCGACACCAGGGCGAAGGTGCCGATGGCGGCGGTGGGGAAGGGCTTCACCCGCTGCGTCATCAGCGAGTAGCTTGACCACATGAAGGCCGAGGCCAGGGCCGGCAGGTAACCCCAGGCCCACACCGCCTCGGTGCCGCCCGAGCGCCCGCCCAGGATGGCCAGTGCCGCGCCTGCAAAGCCCACCAGGGCGGCCACCACGTGCCGCCGCGCCAGCGTCACGCCGGGCAGGAACCAGGGCGCCATCACCACGATGCCCAGCGGCCAGAGGTAATTCACCAGGTTGGCCTGCACCGGCGGCGCGTGGCGCAGGGCGATGAAGAGCAGGAAGTGGTAGCCGAACAGGCCATACACCCCCAGGGCCAGCGTGGAGGCGGGCACGCGCCACTGGCGCAGGTCAAGCCGCGAAAGGGGCAGGGCGATCAGGCTGCCCACCAGCAGGCTCAGGCCGGTCAGCAGAAATGGGGGCACGTGCGACAGGGCCACGCCCAGCGCGGCGAGGGAGGCCCACAGGGCGATGGCGCCCAGGGCAAGCAGGTTGGCGTTCATGGCCCACGACTGTAGCGGGCTGGCGGGCGGTTCAGCCCGCGCGCGCGGGTCGAAGGGCGCTGCTGGTTTGGGGCGATGGCGACATCGCGGCCAGGTACTGCGCTTCGATGCCCGAGATGATGTGTTGCCAGTCCAGGGCCTGGGCCGTTTCGCGCGCTTGCTGGCCCAGGTGGCGCGCCCAGGCAGGGTCGCTGGCCAGCGTGCGGGCCAGGCGCAGGAAGGTGGTCTCATCGCCCGCGGGCGCCAGCACGCCGTTGTGGCGGTGCTCGATCAGCTGGCCCGCGGCCGCGTGCTGGTAAGCCAGTACCGCCAGGCCACTGGCCATGGCCTCGGGCACCACGTTGCCGAAGGTCTCGGTGAGGCTGGCGAAGGCGAACACATCGGCCGAGGCGTAGCAGCGCGCCAGTGCGTCGCCGCGCTGGGTGCCCATGAAGATGGCCTCGGGCGCCAGGGCCATCAGGCGCGGGCGTTCGGGGCCGTCGCCCACCAGCACCAGGCGGGTGCGCGGGTTGACCTCGGCCATGGCGCGCCAGGCCGCCACCACGGCGTCGAGGTTTTTCTCGGGGGCCAGTCGGCCCACGCAGAGCACCACCGGTGTGTCGTCGTCGGCGCCCCACTCACGGCGCAGGTCGCCACTGCGCAGGCCGGGGTGGAAGCGCTGCGCGTCCACGCCGCGCGCCACCACTTGCAGGCGCTCGAAGCCCATGCCGGCCAGCTCTTGCTGCAGCGCCGCGGTGGGCACCATGGTGCAGGCCGTTCGGTTGTGCAGGTGGCGCAGGTAGGCCACGATGGGGCGGCGCAGCCAGGACAGGCCGTAGTGCTCGGTGTACGCGTGGAAGTTGGTGCGGAAGTCCGACACCACGGGCAGGCCCAGGCGCCGGGCCGCGCGCAGGGCCGACCAGCCCAGCGGCCCTTCGGTGACGAGGTGCACCACGTCGGGCCGGGCCTCGCGCCAGCGCCGCAGCAACTTGCCGGTGGCTGGCAGGCCCATGCGCAGGTCGGGGTAGCGGGGGATGGGCAGGCCCCGCATCAGGCAGTCGTTGGTGGTGCGCGTGGCGTCGCCCGGCTGGCGGGGTCGAATGAGTTGCACCTGGTGCCCTTGCGCGCGCAGGCCCTCGACGATGCGCGAGATCGTCACCGCCACGCCATTCACCTCGGGCGGGTAGGTCTCGGTCACCACCGCCACGCGCCAGCCCTGGTGTCGCGTGGCGGTGGGCTGGGTGGGGGCGCTGTGGGTGCTGGTCATGCGCCCATGGTCAAGGTGCCTTGCAACAGTTCCGTGACAAGCGCGCCCTGCGGGCCGTGTCATGGGCCCGTCACCGCCTTTTCACGTGGGCGACGCAGCATCGTGGGCGCCCGCACATGGCCGGGCGATGACTTCACACACATGCAAGGAGCCTCGGTGAACGCGTTTTTTCAGGAACTCGCCCGCCAGCGCTGGGACGACCACCGCTACTACCACCACTGCCGCATCAACCAGAGCCTGCACCTCATCAGCGCCCTGAACTTCATCGTGGCTTATGCGCTGTTGTTCATTGACCCGGCCTGGTCGGCCTGGCTGGCCTGGGGCGTGTCGATGACCACGCGCCAGGCGGGTCACTTCTTCTTCGAGCCCAAGGGCTACGACGACGTGAACCAGGCCACGCACGAGCACAAGGAAGCGATCAAGGTGGGCTACAACCTGCAGCGCAAGGTGGTGCTCATGGCCATCTGGGCGGCCGCGCCCTTGCTGCTGTGGTGGCAACCCTCGCTGTTCGGCCTGATCGAGCCGGCGCAGAACCTGGAAGGTTTTCTGCGCGACGTGGGCTTGGCCTGGCTGGCCATTGGCGTGGCGGGCCTGGTGTTCCGCGTGCTGCAACTCGTCGTGCAGCAAAGCGTGCTGACCGGCCTGGCCTGGGGCACGAAGATCATCACCGACCCCTTTCACGACGTGATGCTCTACTGGCGCGCACCGCTGCACCTGCTGCGCGGCGAGCGCATTGACCCGATGCACCACGTGCAGTCGCATTGAGCGACCTGGGCAACCATCACCCGCCCCTGGGCGGGTGGTCCTCAATGCCTGGCTCAGCGCCGATGCCGGAACATCTCGCGCAGCACCCCACGGCGGATGCGCTGGTTGGTGAGGCCGGGCTGGTGCCACCACCAGCCATCGTCGCGCATGCGCTCGGCCGCGCGCAGGAACCGGTCGCTCACGGCCTGGAAGTCCTCAGCCGTGTAGTTCAGGCTGAAGATGAAGCGCCCCGTGCCCACCCACGACAAGGCCAAGCCATCGGCGCGCAGGTAGAACTGCAGCATCCAGTTGTGGCGCGAGGGCTCGGTGTACTGCACCGTCCACACCGTTTGCAGGTTGGCCACCCGCACCGGCAAGCCGGCGAGCTGCAGGCGCTGGTTCAGCGTGGCGGCGCGGGCGTCCCAGGTGGCGTCCAGGTCTTGGTACATCGCCTGCACCTCGGGGGTTTGCAGCTTCTCCAGGAACACCTGCATGGCGCCCATCACATAGGGGTGCGAGTTGAAGGTGCCTCGGGCGAAGCAGATGTCGGCCGGCTTGTCGTCGCGAAAGCGCCGCATCCATTCTTGTTTGCCACACACCACGCCCACCGGCAGGCCGCCGCCCAAGGTCTTGCCGTAGGTGACGAGGTCGGCCTGCACGCCGAAGTATTCCTGCGCGCCACCGGCGGCCAGGCGAAAGCCCATGAACACCTCGTCAAAGATGAGGGCAATGCCGCGCTCGGTGCACACCTGGCGCAACTGCTGCAGCCAGGCGGTGTAGGCCTCGCGGTCGTAGTGGGCGCGGCGGCTGCTGTCGATGAGCGAGCTGTCGCCCGGCGCGGCGGCGTTGGGGTGCAGGGCCTGCAGCGGGTTGACCAGCACGCAGGCAATGTCGCGCCGGGTGCGCAGCACGCGCAGGGTGCGTTCGTCCATTTCGCGCAGCGTGTAGGTGCGCCCCGGGGGCATGGGGTTGCCGGGGCCGGGCTGCACGTCGTCCCACCAGCCGTGGTACGCGCCGCAGAAGCGCACCAGGTAGCGCTTGCCGGTGTGGTAACGCGCCAGGCGCACGGCCTGCATCACCGCCTCGGTGCCCGACATGTGGAACGACACCTCGTCCATGCCCGAGATGGCTTTGAGGCGCTGCACGTTGTCGGCCACCACCGGGTGGTAGCTGCCCAGCACGGGGCCGAGGTCGGCCACGCGGGCGCTGCCTTCGGCGATGCAGGCCTTGTAGAAGTCTTGCCCGAACACGTTCACGCCGTACGAGCCGGTGAGGTCGTAGAAGCGCGCGCCGTCCAGGTCGGTCACGGTCACGCCGTCGCTGCGCTGCACGAAGGCGCCCACCGAGAGGTGCTCGCGCAGGTAGCGGCTGTATTGAAAGGGCACGCGGTAGGCGGCGGTGAACTGCAGGTCGGAGATGCCTTCGCGTGCCTCGCGCGTGAGCGCGATGCTGCGCGCGTGCCGGGTGTTCAGCGTCTGCGCCAGCGTGGCAAAGCCCTGGCGGCGGCGGGCCACCACGGCCGGTGGCGCGCCATCGCCGCTGAAGAAACGCGCCTCGTCGTAGTGGTAGCCCGGTACCAATGCCGCCACCCGCTTGGCCATGCGCGAATGGCCGGTGAGCGAAGGGTGCTTGGCCAACGAGAGCTGCAGGCGCTGCCAGGCGCGCGGCGCCAGCGCCAGGGCGGCGGCGGCCGTGGCCAGCGCCGTGAGAGAGAAGGTTTCCATGGGGTCGGGTTCCAGAGCCGTGACCCTGTCTTTGTATGGCCGTGAATTGACAACACCGTGAAGACTTCAAGACCACTTGCCCCCGCCGCCCACGCCAAAGAGGTGCCCGCCACGGGTTTCTGGGCGCGCTGGCGCGACCGGCTGCTGCTGCAGGAAGACCTCAACTTCCTGATCACCAACCGCATCCCGCGCATCGCGCTCACCCGCTTCATGGGCTGGTACAGCCGCCTGCGCAGCCCCTGGCTCACGCGCTTGAACATCGCCGTCTGGCGCTGGTTCACCGACCTTGACCTGAGCGAAGCCAAAGAGACGCGCTTCGACAGCCTGCAGGCTTGCTTCACCCGCGAGCTGCGCCCGGGCGTGCGGCCCATTGATGCCCGGCCTGACGTTCTCACCAGCCCCTGCGACGCCATCGTGGGCGCTTGCGGCGCGGTGCAGGCCGGCCAGTTGTGGCAGGCCAAGGGCATGGGCTACCGCGCCGAAGACCTGTTTGGCCAGGCCGAGCGCGCCGCGCCCTTTGAGGGCGGCCACTTCGTCACGCTGCGCCTGACCTCGTCCATGTACCACCGCTTCCATGCGCCGGCCGATGGCCGCATTGAGCACACCACCTACCTCAGTGGCGACGCCTGGAACGTGAACCCGATTGCGCTCAAGCGCGTGCAGCGCCTGTTCTGCCGCAACGAGCGCGCCGTGATCCGCCTGCGCCTGAACACCGGCGAGCCGCTGGCCCTGGTGCCGGTGGCGGCGGTGCTGGTGGCCAGCATTCGCCTGCACTGGCTCAATGTGCTGCTGCACCTGCGCTGGCCTGGCCCCACCGAGATGCCCAGCGACCACCCGGTGCGCAAGGGCGAAGAACTGGGCTGGTTCGAGCACGGCTCCACCATCATCGTGTTCACCCCGCCCGGCTTCGTGCTGGCCGATGGCATCGCCACGGGCCACCGGCTGCGCATGGGCGAGCCCTTGTTGCGCCGGCTGGGGGGCTGAGCCCTGGCGGGTCACGCCGCCGTCATCAAGGCGCCACACCATGGCCGCCATGCTGAACGTCGATCTGGTGTGGTTCAACGCGGGCGGCGGCCATCGCGCCGCCGCGCAGGCGCTGGAGCAATCCATTCACGCGCAGGGGCGGCCCTGGCGGGTGCGCAAGGTCAACTTCACCGAGGTGATCGACCCCGAGGCCCGTTGGCGCCGCACGGTGCGCATGGAGCCCGAAGAGCTCTACAACAAGCGGCTGGCCAGCGGCTTTACCCTGGGCCTGTCCACCGAACTGCGCTGGTTGCAGCGCGGCATTCGCTGGAGCCATTCCCTGCTGGTGGAGCGCCTGGCCCGGCACTGGCGCGCCACCGAGCCGGACCTGGTGGTGTCGCTCATCCCCAACTTCAACCGTGCCATGCACGACGCCCTGGCCTTGGCGCGCCCCGGCGTGCCCTTTGCCACCGTGCTCACCGACATGGCCGACCACCCGCCGGCCTTCTGGGTGGAGCCCGGCACCGGCCAACACGTGATCGCCGGCACGGCCCACGCCGTGGCACAGGCGCTCGTGGCCGGTGTGCCGGCGCCGCAGGTGCACCGCGTACAGGGAATGATGCTGCGCCCCGCTTTTCACCTGCCGCCGCCGGCCGACTTTGACCGTGCCCGCCTGCGCGCCGCCCTGGGGTTGCCAGTGGAGGGGCCGGTGGGCCTGGTGCTGTTCGGCGGGGCCGGTTCGCGCACCATGAAGCGCATCGCCGCCGCTTTGCCCGATGTGCCGCTGATCCTGATGTGCGGCCGCAACGAGGCCCTGGCGGCCGAGCTGCGCGCCATGCCCACCGCCGCGCCTCGCGTGGCCGTGGGCTTCACCGCCGACGTGCCGCACTGGATGCGCCTGGCCGATTTTTTCATTGGCAAACCCGGTCCCGGCTCCCTGAGCGAGGCAGTGCAAATGGGCCTGCCGGTGATCGTCACCCGCAACGCCTGGACCATGCCGCAAGAGCGCTGGAACACCGAATGGGTGCAGCAGCAGGGCGTGGGCCTGGTGCTCAAGGGCTTTGCTGACGTGGGCCCCGCCGTGCAGACCTTGGTGGGCGAACTGCCGGCCTGGCAAGCCCGCGTGGCGAAGGTGGAAAACCGTGCCGTGGCCCAGGTGCCGCAGGTGCTGGCCGACATCCTGGCCCGCTCGCCGGCAGCCCCTGGCGCCCATTGCCTGGCGTCATCGCACTGACACGCGGCCTTCACCAATGCGTCGCGAAGCCTGCTCACACTGAGGCGCACCATGCGACGCGACCCCCTCTCCGCCCTGGCCACCGCCGACCTGGTCGGCGACGACATCGACCCGCCTGCCCGCCACCGCGTGCGCACGGTGTGGATCTCCGACCTGCACCTGGGCACGCCCGGCTGCCAGGCCCGCGCGCTGCTGGACTTTCTGCGCAGTGTCGATTGCGAGACCCTCTACCTGGTGGGCGACATCATCGACGGCTGGCAGCTGCGCCGGCAGTGGTACTGGCCGCAAGCCCACAACGACGTGGTGCAGAAGCTGCTGCGCAAGGCGCGCAAGGGCACCAAGGTGGTCTTCGTGCCCGGCAACCACGACGAGTTCGCGCGCAAGTACCTGGGCCACAACTTCGGCGGCGTGGACGTGGTGGACGACGCCATCCACGTCACCGCCGATGGCCGCACGCTGTGGGTGACGCATGGCGACTATTTCGATGGCGTCATCCAGTGCGCCAAGTGGCTGGCCCACGTGGGCGACTGGGCCTATGAGCTCACGCTGCGTTTCAACCGCCACCTCAACACCTGGCGCGCGCGCCTGGGCCTACCGTACTGGAGCCTCTCGCGTTACCTCAAGCTCAAAGTCAAGCGCGCGGTGAGCTACGTGAGCGACTTCGAAGTGGCCGTGGCCCGCGAAGCGCGCGAGCGCGGCGTGCACGGCGTGGTGTGCGGCCACATCCACCACGCCGAGATGCGAACCATCGACGGCGTGCTGTACTGCAACGACGGCGATTGGGTGGAGAGCCTCACCGCCCTGGTGGAGCACCCCGACGGGCGGCTGGAAATCCTGGACTGGTCTGATAGGGGCAGTGCCTCAGTGACGAGCAATGTGTCCACTGCGGTGATGACCATCTCTTGACGAACCGAGCGAGCCCCTGGCGCTCAATAGCGCCAGGGGCTCCGCCCAACGCATCAGGACGATCGACACAATTCCCCATGAATTGATGGCGAAAGTCTGACTTCTCGGCCCGAACTGGTGCCGAAACCGGTGGTGAAAAGCGCCCGGTTGACTGCAAGACACCCGCGCGATTCTTCCGCTAGCCGCCAAAAAGCCGAATCGTGGGCGGCTACCTCCACTTGACCCCGTATTGAACTCACGATTAGCGCCATAGAAAATGGCCTCACGGAGCGGTAACCCGTCGATTTTGGCTGGATGGCCAGCGTATCGATCGATCCCATTTGCGTGTGCATGAACCACATGTTGCTCCAAGCTTCAACGATCGCCGCGAGGCCAGAATTGGCCGTCCCAGGCGCCTCCCTGGAGTCCCCGGTGTGGCCCCAGGATTTCAAGAAACAAGTTCCGAATAGGGCTGTGCAAAAGGAGAACTTCAATGGTCGACGACCTGCGAAACAAATGCTGGGAATGTAGAGGTGACAGTAGACCTGCGAACCAATTCGGTGGCGACGATAGCTCGTTGCAGGTAGAGGTAGGCCAAAATGTACCGGCCCCGCGCTCTTGGAGCAAACAGGCATTGGAGGAGCGGCAACGATGGGCATTTAATCGATGGCCCAATGCACAGGCCATCGAGGGGGGAAATGCCCTTGACTCGCCAGACTCGCTGCGAGGAAACATCGAAAGCCAAATTGGGTGGTCCGTCATTCCTGTCGGGTTGGTGGGTCCTTTGAGGGTGAAGGGAACAAGTATTAATGAAGACTGCTATGTGCCGTTGGCGACCACTGAAGGCGCATTGGTCGCCAGTTTCTCGAGGGGGGCTGGTGCCATCACGGAGTCTGGTGGTGCCCTGAGTTTGTGTGTTCGCGAGGGGGTGCAGCGAGCGCCGAGTTTTCGATTCCGAAACGCAATGGAATCCGTTGCCATGATGCAGTTGGTGAACGCGGGAGCCGATCGTTGGAAGGCAATTGTTTGGCAACAATCGAAAAATGCAGAACTTGTCGAAATCAGGGTTCATCTGGAAGGAAATCTGGTTACGCTTGTTTTTGACTACACGACGGGAGACGCCGCTGGCCAAAACATGGTGACATTCTGCACCGAAGCGGTGGTGAGCGAGATGTTGCGCTCTCTGGAGATCAAGCCTTGTGACTGGTATATCGAAGGCAATTTGTCGGGTGACAAGAAGGCCTCTTCTATTAGTTTGAGTGGTGCAAGAGGCAAAAAAATTGTTTCTGAAGTGGAGTTAACTGCTCAGGCACTGAGAAAGTTGTCGGTTACGTCGGGTCAGATGATGCGCTATTGGGAGATTGGTGTTGTCAATGGGGTGCTGAGCGGATCAGTAGGTGCCAATGGTCACTATGCCAATGGGCTCGCTGCTTTCATGTTGTGTACTGGCCAGGATGTTGCGTGTGTGGCTGAGGCAGCAATTGGATGCACTCGCATGGAGAAGCGCGGCGAGTCTCTCTATGTCGCCGTGTCATTACCCAATCTCATTGTCGGGACGGTCGGCGGCGGCACCAGTCTCGCCACTGCTCAGGCATGCCTTTCCATTGTGGGGTGCCAAGGCACGGGCAAAGCGCGCAGATTGGCTGAAATCGCTGGTGCCTTGGTCCTTGCGGGAGAAATATCCATCGCGGCCGCCATGTGCTCCAAGGACTTTACCCGTGCTCACAAAATCCTAGGGCGCAAGAAAGGCAAAAGGCCACTGAGTGGATGAGCAAATGATTCCGCAGGCCCGATTTGATCATCTCCGATACGCCAATGTCTGGGAGGACGCAGACACCTTGATTTTGGCGCTTGAACCCCATGGCAAAAGAATTCTTTCCATTTGTTCTGGAGGTGACAACGTCCTGTCACTGATCGCCGCAGGCGCTGACGAAGTGATTGCCGTGGATCTGAGTGCATTTCAGCTGGCTGTCCTGCGACTCAAGGTCGCTGGATTCCGGGTCCTCACCCATACAGAACTTCTCACGTTCCTCGGCATACAAGGAGACCGTGCCACACGCGCAGCTTTGTGGGCCAGTCGGGTTCAAGCAGACTTAAGTGCAGCCGATCGCGAGTTCTGGGGTCGCCACCTACCCATGATTCTGCGAGGCATTGTGACCGCGGGCCGATTTGAGCGGTATTTGGATATTTTTGGGCGGTACGTTATTCCCTGGCTGCAACCCAAATCCCGAATCCAGGCGCTCTATGAAGCCAAAGGCGCGAATGATCGCACATTGATCTGGAAAAATTGGAACCATCTCATTTGGCGCTTGGCGTTTGGTCTATTCTTCAGCAAGGCCATGCTAGGATTGGGTCGTGATCCTGCTTTTCTGAAATATGTCAAAGCTGTCCCGGCCAGAGCGATAGCAGAGCGACTTGAGCACTGCATCACCAGCCTTCCACTGGCCGAGAATCCCTATCTCAACAGAATTATCAGTGGAACCTGGGCGCAATGTCTCCCGCATTATCTTCGGCCGGAGCACTTCAATGCAATACGCAATGGACTGTCTCGGATTGGCTGTTTTCATGGCCCCATCCAAAATGCCTGTCACTCGGCGTCATATCAGGGATTCAATTTGTCTGATATTTTTGAGTATTTGGATGAAGAATCGTGTCGGGCAATTGTGAAGGCGTTGGCAGATGCTGCGTCACCAGGGGCGAAATTCGCATCTTGGAACATGATGGTTCATCGCGATCCCGCCACTTGGGATCACAGGCTCAGCACGCACAGGGAAATGTCTAGTATCCTTTTCAGAAACGCTAAAGCTTGTTTCTACTGTGACTTTCACGTGTCGGAGAAGGTCGAGTGAGCACTAGGGCTTTAATGGCAGATGGGTGGTCCCTGGTGTTGTCCTTGGAGTGGGGGTGGCTATTGGGCACCGGCTTGTGGTTTCTGATCGTTCTTGGGATGGCCGGCGTCGCGAGGCAGCGTGGCTGGTCGTCTGAAGCCACTCGCAAATTGGTTCATGTGGTGGGTGGTTGTGCCACCCTGTTTTTTCCGTGGGTCTTCCAAAGTCTGATTGGGCCGGCCCTTCTCTGCCTTGCGTTTACCGTTATCCTGGTGGGATCTCATATGGCAGGGATTCTGGATGCCGTGCATGCCATTGATAGGCGTAGCCATGGCGCCGCCCTGTTTCCAATTTCGGTGATGGCCACATTGGCGTACGGCACATGGATTGATTCCCCTGTCATGGCGACGGCGGCGCTGGGTGTTCTCGTGTTCGCGGATGCGGCCGCTGCATTGGTTGGAAAACTGTTTGGTCGGCATCAATACCCAGTTCATGGAGGCCGAAAAACCTTGGAAGGTTCGTTTGCATTCTTCGTTGTGGCGACCGCTGTAATGGGAGTGACCTTGCAGGTCGGGTCTTATGGCGCACCTTTATCTGTGTGGTTCGCTGCACTTCACGCAGCTGTTCTGCTCACGATCACGGAAATGATGGCGTCCCATGGTTGGGACAATTTTCTTTTGCCCTTGTTGGCGGTTTTCGTATTGAAAGAATCCGAGGCCCTCAATTCTTGGTTTTTCTGGTTGATTCTCCTTGTCATTTGTTTGGTGTGGCCCCTTGTCTGGCTTCGTGGCAGCCGAATTTCCCTTCCCGGACAAATGCTGGTTGGCGTGTTGGTGTACGCCTCAATCTGGCTTCTCAATTGGATTTTGGTGATTCCAATATTCTCGATGGTGTTGGCCAGTAAGTTCTCGTATGTACTGCATTCGGATGCAGAGCCATTGCCGCTCAGGGCGCTGCACTGGGTGAGTCTGCCCCTCGCGGCAGGGGCCGTTTTGACAAACCAGGCAAACGAGGCCTTTCATTCCATGCAAGCCTCGATGTACCTCTCGACTGTCGCGATGGTCGCGGTCATGGTAGTGCGGCATGAGTGGCTGGCGCGTGCGGTCGTGCCTTCTCGAAGGGGGGCCTGTGTGTCAGCCGCTGGCATTTGTCTGTTGTTGATGCCCTTGTTGGCTGTCTATGGCGTTTCCATGGAATCGCTTCTGTTTCACTGGTTGCCACGGAGCCTGGTGATGTGTTTGCTTGCCTGGGAGTGGGATCACCAAGGGAGTGATTTTTGGGGCACTGCAAGCAGATCCCCATTGCTGGTCGGACCAATGAGACTGGGGTCAATTGCCATCCTGATTTCCACATTGAATTGGTGGTTGATGGCTGGCTTTCCGGCGATCTGAGGAGGGCTCGGGCCATGAATTCCATCAAGTTCGTTTTGTGCATTAGCCGCATCACCTATATCCCAGACAATGGGCTGGCCTTCCTGGATCGGCTGATCGAGCTGCGGGGAAAGTCGTTGATTGGCGTTCTGATCCTTGAGAACAGGCGCGCGCCCATTCTCTTTCGCGCGCTGGTGGCGTCATGTTGCGGCGCCCTGCACACAGCGGGAGCACTGCTGCGGCATGCCTGCCATGCGGATCGACGGCAGTCGCTATTGCAGGCTGCTTCGATTCCCATTCTTCACGCAAGCAGCGCGAATGGGCTGGCAGCCATCCAATGGATGGCGGATCGCGCACGGGCTGGGGCCAGTGTTGGTGTCAACGCTCGAACGCGCTGTGTTTTTCAGGCGGCTGCGCTTTCTGCAATGCCGCACGGTTGGTACAACATCCACCATGGGGTACTCCCTCGGTGGCGAGGCACCTCATGTGATTTGAGAGCGCTTGTTGCCGGTGAGAATCCAGGGTTGAGCCTTCATCGCATGACAGACGCCATTGATCAGGGGTCAATTGCGCGCACTTTTTCTGTTGCGGTGGAAGATCGTCAAGACTATGCCGGGTATTTGCAGCGTGTGCAGATGGCCGAGGCAGAGCTTCTCGATGCTTGGTTGAGTGAGTGGGAGAAGCGAGGGCGATGTCCGACGGAGCGCCCTAATTGGCACGATGCCCCCATTTGGTGCCGCACACCTGGTGCGTTGGAGTTGCTTCAGATGCGATGGGCGAAGGGTATTCGCCTGTGAGGCTGCCTGCCACTTCACCCGGGATCCGGTGAGGCCGGGCCTCTCGCTTTCACTCGTTCGAATGTTTTGAGGGAGGCGTCACAGGGTTCAGCACGCCGTGCGCCTGTTGGTCAGCGTGGTAGCTGCTGCGGACCATGGCACCCACGGCGGCGTGGGTGAAGCCCATCTCGTAGGCCTTCTCTTCGAACATCTTGAAGGTGTCCGGGTGCACGTAGCGGCGCACCGGCAGGTGGTGGCCGCTGGGGGCCAGGTACTGGCCGATGGTGAGCATGTCGATGTTGTGCTCGCGCATGTCGCGCATCACCTGCAGGATTTCCTCGTCCGTCTCACCCAGGCCCACCATCAGGCCGCTCTTGGTGGGAATGTGCGGGAAGAGGGCCTTGAACTTCTTGAGCAGGTTCAGGCTGAACTGGTAGTCGGAGCCAGGGCGCGCTTCCTTGTACAGGCGCGGCACCGTTTCCAGGTTGTGGTTCATCACGTCGGGCGGGGCGGCCTTCAGGATCTCCAGCGCACGGTCGTCGCGGCCGCGGAAATCGGGCACCAGCACCTCGATGGTGGTCTCGGGCGAGAGCTCGCGGGTTTTCTCGATGCACTGCACGAAGTGGCCGGCACCGCCGTCTCGCAGGTCGTCGCGGTCCACGCTGGTGATCACCACGTATTTCAGCTTGAGCTGGGCGATGGTCTTGGCCAGGTTCAGCGGCTCGTCGGCGTCCAGCGGGTCGGGGCGACCATGGCCCACGTCGCAGAACGGGCAGCGGCGGGTGCACTTGTCGCCCATGATCATGAAGGTGGCCGTGCCTTTGCCAAAGCACTCGCCGATGTTGGGGCAGCTGGCCTCTTCGCACACCGTCACCAGCTTGTTGGTGCGCAGGATGTCCTTGATCTCGTAGAAGCGGGTGCTGGGGCTGCCGGCCTTCACGCGAATCCATTCGGGCTTCCTCAGCACCTCGCCCGGCACCACCTTGATCGGGATGCGCGCGGTCTTGGCCTGGCTTTTCTGCTTGGCGGTGGGGTCGTATTGCTCGGCGCTTTGCGCTTCGCGCACGGTGTTGGGTGGGGTGCTGCTCATGGCGAGGGGCGGCGCGATGCCGCGGTTGGGGGCTTCAAGAACCCAGCGTGGCAACGAGCTTCTGGCTCAGCACCTGGGCGGCGTCGTCCCACGACACCGAAACACCGATTGTAGAAAGGTCCACCGTTTGCAAGCCCTGGTAGCCGCAAGGGTTGATGCGCTGGAAGGGTTGCAGGTCCATGGCCACGTTCAGCGCCACCCCGTGGTAAGTGCAGTGGCGGCTGACCTTGATGCCCAGTGCCGAGATCTTGCCCAGGCCGGTGAAATCGGGCTCGGGCGGCGGGCTGCCGGGCTCACGCCGGGCAGGGGCTTGTGGCAGGCGCTCGTGCGAGAACGGGTCGGCCAGGCGCACGTAGATGCCCGGGGCGCCTGCCACGCGGTGGCCAGTGACGCCGAACGCATCCAGCGTGCGGATCACCGCCTCTTCCACGCGGTACACGTATTCCTTCACGAAATAGCCGGCGCGCTGCAGGTCGATCAGCGGATAGGCCACCACCTGGCCGGGGCCGTGGTACGTGACCTGCCCCCCCCGGTTGGTGGCCACCACTGGAATGTCGCCCGGCGCCAGCAGGTGATCGGCCTGGCCTGCAATGCCCTGGGTGAACACCGGTGGGTGTTCGCAGACCCACAACTCATCGGGCGTCTGTGCATCGCGCCCGGCCGTGAAGGCCTGCATGGCCTCATAGGTGGGCAGGTAGTCGGCCTGGCCCAACCAGCGAACCTGCATCACAACACCACTTTGACCATGGGGTGGGAGGTCAGGGTGCGGTACACCTCGTCGAGCTGCTCGCGGTTGGTGACGTACACCGCCAGCGTCAGGCCAAGGTAGTTACCGGCCTTGCTGGGGCGGTGCTCGACGGTGTCGGCATCGAAAGTCGGGTCGAACTGCAGCGCCACGCTCACCATGGCGGCGGCAAAGCCCTCAACGTTGGCGCCCATCACCTTGATGGGGAAGTGGCAGGGGTATTCGATGAGCGATTGTTCGGGGGGGATGGCTTGCATGGCAAAACTCCTCGCGGTTCAGACCGATTGCTCGGCCACCGCTTGCTGATAAAGGGCATGAAGTCGGGCGCAGACCGGACCGGGCTTGCCGGTGCCCACGGGCTGCCCGTCGATGGTGGTGACCGGCAGCACCTCTTTGCCGGCCGACGACAGCATCACCTCATCGGCCGTGAGCACCTCATCCCGGGTGACGCGGCGCAGCTCGAAACCAATGCCCGCCTGACGGCACATCTCTTCGATCAGGCCGTAGCGCACGCCCTCGAGCACCAGGTTGTCCTTGGGCGGGCCCATCACCACACCGCCACGCACCACCCACACATTGCTGGCGGCAGCCTCGCTGAGGAAGCCGTCGCGGAACATGATGGTTTCAACCGCACCTGCGTCAACGCTGATCTGGCGTGCCAGCACCGAGCCCAACAAGCTGGTGCTCTTGATATGGGCCTTGCGCCAGCGGAAATCGTCGGCCGTGACGCAGCTCACGCCCTGCTCACGTTGCTCGGGCGTGGGCAGCTTCATCTCGCTGCCCATGGCGAACACGGTGGGTGTCAGGTCGGGTGGCATGGCGTGGTCTCGCAGGGCCACGCCCCGCGTGACCTGCAGGTAGATCAACTGGTGGCGCGCGCCGCGCGCTTGCTGGTCGGCAATGAGCCGGCGGGCGATGGCCAGCCACTCGTCGCGGCTGTGTGGCGGCGGAATTCGCAGCTCGCGCAGCGAGCGTTCCAGTCGCGCCATGTGTTGCGCAAAGCGGAAAATGCGTCCTTCGTAGGCGGGCAGCACCTCATAGACGCCATCGCCAAAAATGAAGCCGCGGTCCAGCACGCTCACCTTGGCCTCGCCCAGCGGCGAAAACGTTCCATTCAGGTGGCAGAGCGAGTCGGGTAGCGGGGCGTTCATGCCGGGATTATCGGCTTCGGTCTGCCGCCCGGCGCCGCAGGCAAATACTCCCCCATCGCCTTGACGACCGAATGGGGTTTCTACGTATAATGAGGGGCTTTGCAACCCAGACACCGTTGTAACCGGTCTGTAACGAGCGAGGTCGAACATGGCGTCCAAGCATTCGACCCTGCCCGAGTGGTCCGACGAGGAAGATGGGGCGCAAGAATCCGATTTCAAGCCGCTGTCGCGTGAACAGGCGCAACAGTGGCGCGCCAGCCAGCCGGTGTTATCGCTCTGGCGGCTGGTGCTGGTGCAGTGGCTGGTGGGTCTGGCGGCGTGCGCGGTGGCTGGGTTGCTGTGGCAACGGGCTTCGGTGGCGTGGTCGGTCTTGTACGGCGCGGCGGCGGTGGCGGCACCCTCGGCTCTCATGGCCTACGGGTTGACCTCCAGCGCGTTGTCCCGGCTGTGGTCGGGGCAGGCCAATGCGGCGTTCGCTGGTTTTCTGCTCTGGGAGGGCATCAAGATCTTGGTGGCCGTGGTCATGTTGGCTGCGGCGCCCTGGCTGGTGTCTGATTTGAATTGGCCCGGCCTTCTGGTCGGACTCGTGTTGGTTCTCAAGGTCTTCTGGTTTGGATTTCTGATCCAGACCAGGCGATCAAATGCAAACGGTTGACTCTCCGTCCAGCGGAGCAAACGAACATGGCTGCTGAAGGCACTTTGACCCCGGGCGAATACATTCGCCACCACCTCGTTCACTTGACGAACCACAAGCAAAGTTCGATCGTTGATTTTTCCGTGATCAACATCGACTCGGTGGTCGTGAGCTCGGTGCTGGGCCTCCTGACGGTGTTTGTGCTGTGGCTTGCCGCGCGCAAAGCCCACGCCGGCGTGCCAGGCCGCTTCCAGGCCGCTGTCGAACTGCTGGTTGAAATGGTGGACACCCAGGCCAAGTCCGTCATTCACAACGCCCAGAGCCGCAAGCTGGTGGCCCCGCTGGCGCTGACGGTGTTCGTCTGGATCTTCATGATGAACTTCATGGACATGCTGCCTGTCGACGCGCTGCCCCAACTGTGGCACTCGGCTGGCCCTGCCCTGGGCTTCAAGGATTACCTGCGTGTGGTGCCGACGGCCGACCTGTCCACCACCCTGGGTCTGTCGGTTTCCGTGCTGCTGATGTGCCTCTTCTACAACGTGAAGATCAAGGGGCTGGGCGGCTGGGCGCACGAATTGGTGACCGCCCCGTTTGGCACCAGCAAGAACCCCATCTGGGCGCTGCTGCTGGGCGTGGTCAACTTCCTGATGCAAATGATCGAGTTCGTGGCGAAGACCGTTTCGCACGGCATGCGGTTGTTTGGCAACATGTTCGCGGGTGAGCTGGTGTTCATGCTGATTGCGCTGCTGGGTGCCTACGCATCCCTCTCGCTGGGCGGTGGACTCTTCTTCGTCGGACACCTGATCGCCGGCACGGTGTGGACCTTGTTCCACATTCTGGTCATCACCTTGCAGGCTTTCATCTTCATGATGCTGGCGCTCATTTACCTGGGCCAGGCGCATGACGCTCACTGACGCGGCCGCTTAGGTTGCGCTCGGGTTCTTCTCTCGTTTCTTTCCTTTCTCAACAAACTTCCATCTCATAGGAGTCATCATGGAAAACGTTCTGGGTCTTGTCGCACTGGCTTGCGGTCTCATCGTCGGTCTGGGCGCCATCGGCGCTTCCATCGGTATCGCACTGATGGGCGGCAAATTCCTCGAATCGTCGGCCCGTCAGCCTGAGCTGATGAACGACCTGCAGACCAAGATGTTCATTCTGGCCGGTCTGATCGACGCCGCCTTCCTGATCGGCGTGGCCATCGCTCTGCTGTTCGCCTTCGCCAACCCCTTCACGCTGTAATCGGGTTCGCTGCCCCGCGCGGGCGCTGCGGTGACGGCCAAGATCCCCGTCACCGTCTCCATCCGTCCGCGCCGGCAGTTGGTGCGTCACCACTCTTGTCAACACACAGAAAGGCGTTGCGATGAACATCAATGCAACCCTCTTTGCGCAGGCCATCGTCTTCGCGATCCTGGTGTGGTTCACGATGAAATTCGTGTGGCCCCCCATCGCCAAGGCGCTCGATGAGCGTGCGTTGAAGATTTCCGAAGGCCTGGCCGCGTCCGAGAAGGCCAAGTCCGAACTGGCCGTGGCCAACAAGCGGGTGGAAGAGGAGTTGAGCAAATCGCGCAACGAGTCCGCCACGCGCCTGGCAGATGCCGAGCGCCGTGCCCAGGCCCTGATCGAGGAAGCCAAGGCCCGAGCATCGGAAGAAGCCGCCAAGATCGTCGCCGCTGCCCGCCAAGAGGCCGAGCAGCAAGTGGTCAAGGCCCGCGAGGCCCTGCGTGAGCAAGTGGCATCCCTGGCCGTGAAGGGCGCCGAACAGATTCTGCGTCGCGAAGTGAACGCTGGCGTGCACGCCGATCTGCTCAACCGCCTCAAGACCGAGCTCTGATCCCCGCCCGGCAACCAAAGGACAACCATGGCTGAAATCGCCACCATTGCCCGCCCTTACGCGGAAGCGCTGTTCAAGGCCACCGGCAACGGTGCCGCTGGCGCTGCCGTGTGGCTGGACGAGCTGGCTGCCGTGGCTGCCAACGAGCAGCTGCGCCAGTTCGCCGACAACCCCAAAGCAACGCCTCAGCAGGTGTTCGATCTGATCGCTGGCGTGGTCAAGTCGCCGTTGGGTGACGCTGGGCAGAACTTCCTGCGCGCCGTGATCGACAACGGTCGACTGGGCGCCCTTCCTGAAATCACCAGCCAGTTTCGTGCGTTGGTCAATTCGCAGCAGGGCTCGTATGACGCGGTCGTGTACAGCGCTTTCGAGATCGACAGCGCGGCCCTGGCCGAGCTCTCGGGTGTGCTCGAGAAGCGCTTTGCCCGCAAGCTCAACCTCAAAGTTGAGCTGCAGCCCGAGTTGATCGGTGGCATTCGCGTGGTGGTCGGCGACGAGGTGCTCGACACCTCCGTCAAAGCCCGCCTGGACCAGATGAAAGTTGCCCTGACGGCGTAACGCCGGCACCACCGGGCGCGCCTGCATACCCATTAACGAAAAAAGGAAAGAGTCATGCAACTCAATCCCGCAGAAATTTCCGAACTGATCAAGTCCCGCATCGAGGGTCTGGCCGCCTCCGCCGACGTGCGCAACCAGGGCACCGTGGTCTCGGTGACCGACGGTATCGTGCGCGTGCACGGCCTGTCTGACGTGATGCAGGGCGAGATGCTGGAATTCCCGGCCAACAAGGATGGCGTGCCTTCCTTCGGCCTGGCGCTGAACTTGGAGCGTGACTCCGTGGGCGCCGTGATTCTGGGCGAGTACGAGCACATCTCCGAAGGCGACACCGTCAAGTGCACGGGCCGCATTCTGGAAGTGCCGGTGGGCCCCGAGCTGGTGGGCCGCGTGGTGAACGCCCTGGGTCAACCCATCGACGGCAAGGGCCCGATCAACGCCAAGCTGACCGACGTGATCGAAAAAGTGGCCCCTGGCGTGATCGCACGCCAGTCCGTGGACCAGCCGGTGCAGACCGGTCTGAAGTCCATCGACTCGATGGTGCCCGTCGGCCGTGGCCAGCGCGAGCTGATCATCGGTGACCGCCAGACCGGCAAGACCGCCGTGGCGATCGACGCGATCATCAACCAGAAGGGTCAGAACATGACCTGTATCTACGTCGCCATCGGTCAGAAGGCGTCGTCGATCAAGAACGTGGTGCGTGCCCTGGAGCAGGCTGGTGCGATGGACTACACCATCGTGGTCGCCGCCTCGGCCTCCGAATCCGCCGCCATGCAGTACCTGTCGGCTTACGCCGGTTGCACCATGGGCGAATACTTCCGCGACCGCGGTCAAGACGCCCTGATCGTGTACGACGACCTGTCCAAGCAGGCCGTGGCCTACCGCCAAGTGTCGCTGCTGCTGCGCCGTCCCCCGGGCCGCGAAGCCTACCCTGGCGACGTGTTCTATCTGCACAGCCGTCTGCTGGAGCGTGCCGCTCGCGTGAACGCCGACTACGTCGAAGCCTTCACCAAGGGTGAAGTCAAGGGCAAGACCGGCTCGCTGACCGCACTGCCGATCATCGAAACCCAGGCAGGCGACGTGTCCGCCTTCGTGCCGACCAACGTGATCTCGATCACCGACGGCCAGATCTTCCTGGAAACCAACCTGTTCAACGCCGGTATCCGTCCCGCCATCAACGCCGGTATTTCGGTGTCGCGCGTGGGTGGTGCCGCCCAGACTAAGCTGATCAAGAGCCTGTCTGGCGGTATCCGTACCGACCTGGCCCAGTACCGTGAACTGGCTGCTTTCGCGCAGTTCGCTTCCGATCTGGACGAAGCCACCCGCAAGCAGCTCGACCGCGGTGCTCGCGTCACCGAACTGCTCAAGCAGGCCCAGTACGCCCCGCTGCCCATCAGCCTGATGGCCGCCACGCTGTTTGCCGTGAACAAGGGCTTCCTGGACGACGTGGACGTCAAGAAGGTGCTGGCCTTTGAAGGTGGCCTGCACGCTTTCCTGAAGGACAAGCACGCCGCCCTGCTGGCCAAGCTCGAGAACGACAAGGCCATGGACAAGGACGCCGAAGCCCAGCTCACCGCTGCGATCGCCGACTTCAAGAAGACCGGCACGTACTGAAGCGTCCATTGACCCGATAAAGGAGCAGCAATGGCAGCAGGCAAGGAAATCCGCGGCAAGATCAAGTCGGTGGAAAACACCAAGAAGATCACCAAAGCCATGGAAATGGTGGCCGCTTCCAAAATGCGCAAGGCGCAGGACCGCATGCGTGCGGCCCGGCCTTACGCAGAAAAGGTGCGCCAGATCACCGGCAACCTGAGCAAGGCCAACCCCGAGTACACGCACCCGTTCATGCAGACCAACGACGCCAAGGCCGCCGGCTTTGTCGTCGTGACCACCGACAAGGGCTTGTGCGGTGGCCTCAACACCAACGTGCTGCGCGCCGTGACCAACCAGCTCAAGGAGCTGCAGGGCAAGGGCCAGAGCGCTGAGGTGGTGGCCATCGGCAACAAGGGTCTGGGCTTCATGAACCGCGTGGGCGCCAAGGTGGTCTCCAGCGTGACCGGCCTGGGCGACACGCCCCATCTCGAAAAGCTGATCGGCCCCGTCAAGGTGCTGCTCGATGCTTACACCGAGGGCCGGATCAACGCCGTCTACCTCTGCTACACCAAGTTCATCAACACGATGAAGCAGGAGTCGGTGGTGGAGCAGCTCCTGCCCCTGTCGGCCGACGATCTGCAAGAAGGCAGCGGCGGTCGCGACTGGGATTACGTCTATGAGCCCGATGCGCCCAGCGTCATCGATGAATTGCTCGTGCGTTATGTCGAGGCACAGGTCTACCAGGCCGTGGCCGAGAACATGGCATCTGAACAGTCGGCCCGCATGGTGGCCATGAAGGCTGCCACCGACAACGCTGGCAACGTCATCAGCGAGCTCAAGCTGGTCTACAACAAGACCCGCCAGGCCGGCATCACCAAGGAGCTGTCGGAGATCGTCGCCGGCGCTGCCGCGGTTTGATCTGACGGCCCTACTACCGAATCCAGAGAAAACAGAAGGTATCCATCATGTCTCAAGTACAAGGCAAGATCGTCCAGTGCATCGGCGCCGTCGTGGACGTGGAATTTCCCCGCGACCAGATGCCGCGCGTTTACGACGCCCTGAAAATGGAGGGCTCTGCCCTGACGCTGGAAGTCCAGCAGCAGCTCGGTGACGGCGTGGTGCGTACCATCGCCCTGGGCTCGTCCGACGGCCTGCGCCGCGGCATGCTGGTGACCAACACCAACGCCCCCATCACCGTGCCTGTCGGCAAGGCCACCCTGGGCCGCATCATGGACGTGCTGGGCACGCCCATCGACGAGCGTGGCGACATCGACCAGTCGCTGACTGCTTCCATCCACCGCAAGGCCCCCGCCTACGACGAACTGTCGCCCTCGACCGAGCTGCTGGAAACCGGCATCAAGGTGATCGACCTGGTCTGCCCCTTCGCCAAGGGCGGTAAGGTGGGCCTGTTCGGTGGTGCCGGTGTGGGCAAGACCGTGAACATGATGGAACTCATCAACAACATCGCCAAGGCGCACTCGGGTCTGTCCGTGTTCGCTGGCGTGGGTGAGCGTACCCGTGAGGGCAACGATTTCTATCACGAGATGGCCGATTCCGGCGTCGTGAAGCTGGACAACCTGGCCGAATCCAAAGTGGCCATGGTGTACGGCCAGATGAACGAGCCCCCGGGCAACCGTCTGCGCGTGGCCCTGACCGGCCTGACCATCGCCGAGTCGTTCCGCGACGAAGGCCGTGACGTGCTGTTCTTCGTGGACAACATCTACCGCTACACCCTGGCCGGTACCGAAGTGTCCGCACTGCTGGGCCGTATGCCTTCCGCCGTGGGCTATCAGCCGACGCTGGCCGAAGAAATGGGCCGCCTGCAAGAGCGTATTACCTCCACCAAGGTGGGCTCGATCACCTCGATCCAGGCCGTGTACGTGCCGGCCGACGACTTGACCGACCCGTCGCCCGCCACCACCTTCGCCCACTTGGACTCCACCGTGGTGCTGTCGCGTGACATCGCTGCACTGGGTATCTACCCCGCAGTGGACCCTCTGGACTCCACCAGCCGCCAGCTGGACCCGCTGGTCGTGGGTCAGGAGCACTACGAAACGGCCCGCGCCGTGCAAGGCACGCTGCAGCGCTACAAGGAACTGCGCGACATCATCGCCATTCTGGGCATGGACGAACTGGCACCCGAGGACAAGCTTGCCGTGGCCCGCGCTCGCAAGATCCAGCGTTTCCTGTCGCAGCCTTTCCACGTGGCCGAGGTGTTCACTGGCTCGCCTGGCAAGTACGTGCCACTGTCGGAGACCATCCGTGGTTTCAAGATGATCACCGCCGGCGAGTGCGACCACCTGCCCGAGCAGGCGTTCTACATGGTCGGCACCATCGACGAGGCCTTCGAAAAGGCCAAGAAGCTGGCGGCGTAAGTCCCCACAGGGGCCTCATGATGTGAGGCCCCGCCCGGACTTTCCCCCACTTTCACAGGAGTAACAATGAGCACCATCCACGTCGATGTGGTCAGCGCCGAGGAGTCCATCTTCTCGGGCGAGGCCAAGTTCGTGGCCCTGCCGGGTGAGGCGGGTGAGCTCGGCATCCTGCCGGGTCACATTCCGCTGATCACCCGCATCAAGCCCGGTGCGGTTCGCATCGAAAAGGCCGATGGCGGCGAAGAGTTCGTGTTCGTGGCCGGTGGCATTCTGGAGGTGCAGCCTCACTGCATCACCGTGCTGTCGGACACTGCCATCCGTGGCCACGACCTGGACGAAGCCAAGGCCAACGAGGCCCGCAAGCAGGCCGAAGAGGCCCTGAAGAACGCCAAGAGCGATATCGACTTGGCCAAGGCCACGTCGGAGCTGGCCGTGATGGCCGCCCAGATCGCCGCGCTGCGCAAGTTCCGCCAGAAACGGTGAGCGTTGCTGCGGCAACGATCCCACAAGACCGGCCGCGCGCCGGTCTTTTTTTTGGCCGGTCAGGCCATGCCAAGAGAGCGGCCGAATAACATTGCGGGGTCCCACCCGACCAATGCCATGCATTCCATCTTTGAAAGCCCCGATCTCGCGCCTGAAGAGGTGGCCGCCCGGCTGTTGGTCACCCCCTCCGCCTTGGCTGACCTGACACTGGCCGATGCCTTCAAGATCGTGAGCTACATGCGCCCCAAGCGCATCAAGGCCGGCACGGTCATCATTCACGAGGGCGAGGTCAAGCAGAACGACTACATGCTGCTGGTGCTGGAGGGTGACATCGCCATTGAAAATGAGCTCCCTGGCGAGCATGACAGCATGGTGGTCACCATCATGGGCCCAGGGCACCTCATTGGTGAAATGGGGGTGATCGATGGCGCACCCAGGTCGGCCACCTGCACCGCGAGCACCGACATCGCAGCCGCCGTGCTGTCGCGCACTGCCCTGATGCGCCTGCTCAAGGACGACCCTCGCCTGGGCAATCGTCTGTTGCTGGCCATCAGCAAGCGAATGGCCGATCGCCTGCGGGAGACCACACGCAAGCTCAAAACCTTTGCCCAGATGAACAAGGCGCTGCACCAGGAGTTGCAGGTGGTGATGAACAACCGGGTGCCCATGCCCACGGCCCGGGCCAAGGCCTGACGCCGTCAGGTGCGAACGATGGCGTCTGGCAACTCGTTGTCCGGCGCGTCTAGGCCGGAGCGGGGGTGGTGGGCCACGAGCAGGGCGCCCACCTCGTCAATGGCGTGTGCCAAGCCGGCTTCTGTTTTGCCATCCCGAAGTTGGCCCGCCAAGCGCGCCGCCAGGTCTTCCCAGAAGCCGATGGGTACCGCGCTTGCCACACCCCGATCGGCCAAGATCTCGATCGCGTGCTCGGCCAGCAACAAATAGATCAGCACCCCGTTGTTGCGCTCGGTGTCCCATACCCGTAGCCGCCCGAACCAGGTCATGGCCCGCGCGCGAACAGCGCCTTGAAGTGCCTCGCCTGCGCGCAATCGCCACAGGTAGCTGCTGGGTAGCGCTGACTCCACGCACACCCTGATCTGACCTGTGTGCTGGTGCTCACTTGCCTGCAAACGGGCGCGCAGCCGTTCGGCAGCGGCGTCGTCCACCCAGCGATGGCTCAGGCCCGGATCGGTCCAGCGGTGCTTCCAGAGCAGGCGAAGGCGTTTGAGCATGGTCGTCATCACCACCGGCCGGAAGCGCCGCCCCCACCGAAGTTGCCACCGCCACCAGAACGGAACCCGCCGCCACCGCCGCCCATTCCGCCCCCCCATCCGCCGCCGGGCGGACCCCAGCCGCCACGGCCGCGGCCCGAGCCGACAGGCAATGCCTTGCCAAAGATCGCCACCAGCAGCCCCAGCACGGCGGCACCGATGGCCACCCACAGCACGGAGGTGAGCACCCAGCCCAAGACACCCGCCGCCAACCCGGTCAGGGCGATGCCGGCGCGGTGACCAAAGGCGTTGCGCAAGAAACCGGCCAGCATGGGGACACCGAACAGCAGAAACACCAAAGCATCGCGCCAGTCGCTGTCGGGCTTGGCCGAGCCAGGCTGAGGAAGCGGCAGTTCTTCGCCCTTGGCGGCGGCCAGGATGGCGTCGACCCCGGCATCGATGCCTCGCCCGAAATCGCCCTGGCGGAAGGCTGGTGTCACGGCCTGGTCGATGATGCGCTTGGCCAGCAGATCGGGGAGGGCGCCCTCCAGTGCCTTGGCGGGCGCGATGCGCAGGCGCCGGTCGTTCAGGGCCACCACGAACAGCACGCCGTCGCCCACCTCGCGCCGCCCGATCTTCCAGGCGTCACCCAGGCGTTGGGTGTAATCGGCGATGTCCTCTGGCGCGGTGGTGGCCACCATCACCACCACCACCTGGGTGCCGCGTTCTTTCTCAAATGCAGCCAGCTTGCCTTCGATGCGCTCGCGCGTGGTGGGGTCAAGCGTGGCGGTGAGGTCCATCACCCGGGCCTTGAGCTCCGGCACGGGCTGCAGCGCCTGCCCGTGGGCCGGCGCCACCAGGGCAAAAACCCAGGCGAGCAGCCACAGACGCGCCCAGGCCATGGTCAGGGCTTGTTCGACTTGAACTCGACCTTGGGAGGCGCCGTGATGGCTGCCTCATTGGTCACGCTGAAGTTGGGCTTGGGCGTGTAGCCGAACACCATGGCGGTGAGGTTGGTGGGGAAGCTGCGCGCCAGCACGTTGTAGCTTTGCACCGACTCGATGTAGCGGTTGCGGGCCACGGTGATGCGGTTCTCGGTGCCTTCCAGCTGCACGCGCAGATCGGCGAAGCCCTGGTTGGCCTTGAGGTTGGGGTATTGCTCCACCACCACCATCAGCCGGCTGAGGGCAGAGCCCAGTTCGCCTTGCGCGGCCTGAAACTTCTGCATGGCGGCCGGGTCGTTTAGCAACTCGGGCGTGGCCTGGATGGCCGTGGCCCTGCTGCGGGCCTCGATCACCTGCTTGAGTGTTTCTTGCTCGAAATTGGCCTCGCCTTGCACGGTGGCGACGATGTTGGGAATGAGGTCGGCGCGCCGCTGGTACTGGTTCAGCACCTCGGACCAGGCCGACCGGCTTTGCTCGTCCAGGCGCTGGAAATCGTTGTAGCCGCAACCCGTGAGCCCAAGCGCGCTGATGACAAGAAAGGCCAGCAGCGACCAGCGGCGACAGAGCTTGAACAAATTGGCCATGGATCCTCCTGGGGGGCGATGTCGCGAGGACTATACCCCTGCCCGCTGGGGTGCGCGGCACAATACCGAGCATGCGAAAACCCAAGCTCCCTCCTGGTACGCCCGATGACACCGAAGTGGCCTTTTACGACGCCCTGCAGCACGCCGACATCGACCGCCTGATGGCCTGCTGGGCCGATGAGGATGACATCGTCTGCGTACACCCCGGCGGGCCGCGTCTGGTGGGGCACGCGGCGGTGCGGGTGGCGTTTGAGGCGCTGTTCGCCACGGGTGGCGTGATGGCCGTGCCCGAGCGCATCCGGCGCCTGGACGCCGGCCATTGCAGCGTGCACAGCGTGGTGGAGCGCGTGTCTTTGGCAGGTGACGACGGCATCAACACCGCCTGGGTGGTGGCCACCAATGTTTACGCCAAGACCGCGCAGGGCTGGCGCATGGTGGCCCACCATGCCAGCCCGGGCATGCAGATCGAACCGCCCGAGGTGTCAACGCCCCAGGCCATGTTGCATTGAGTCGCGCTCAGGTGAACGGCTTGTCTTACCGCGCTCCCTGGTGGCTGCCGGGGGGCAATGCCCAGACGATTTGGGCCGCCAAGTGCAGCCGGCGCCACGCGGGCGCCGCACCGCGATGGCGCCGCGATCGCTGGAGCACACCGGATGGCGACTTCATCGACGTCGACCATGCCGTGTACGAATCCCGTGCCGATGCCCCGCTGTTGGTGCTGTTTCATGGCCTGGAGGGATCATCGGAAAGCCAGTACGCCATCGCCTTCGCCGATTTCGCCTCGCGCAATGGCCTGGCCTTTGCCGTGCCCCACTTCCGCGGCTGCTCGGGTGAACTGAACTGGGCCCCCCGGGCATACCACTCGGGCGACCACCAAGAAATCGACTGGCTACTGTCCCGCTTTGCCAGCCTGAATCCCGCCAGGCCGCTGATCGCCGTTGGCATCTCACTGGGGGGCAACGCTTTGTTGCGCTGGGCCGCCGAATGGGGCGAGGCCGCTGCGCGACGAGCGCGGGCCGTGGCGGCGGTGTGTTCGCCGCTGGACCTGGCCGCCGGCGGCCACGCCATTGGGCGGGGCTTCAACCGGCAGGTCTACACGCGCATGTTTCTGTCGACCATGGTGCCCAAGGCCATGCGCAAGTGGCAGCAGTTCCCAGGGTTGTTTGACCGCGACGCCATGTTGCGTGCCCGAGACCTGTACGAATTCGACAACCTTTTCACCGCGCCTCTGCACGGCTTCAAGAACACCGAGGACTACTGGGCGCGTGCCTCGGCCAAGCCGTTGCTGGCCGACATACGCGTGCCGGCGTTGGCACTGAATGCCCTCAACGACCCTTTCGTGCCCGCCAGCTCCTTGCCCCGACAGACCGAAGTCGGCCACCATGTGACCCTTTGGCAGCCGGCACAAGGCGGGCATGTGGGCTTTCCAGTGTCACACGGCCCCCTGGGCTTGCCAGGCCACGTGCTGGCCATGCCCGAGGCCGTGGGCGCCTGGCTTCTTCAACACTGCTGAGATCGCACCATGGATGACATCGTCAAGGCCGCCATGGCCAAATGGCCCAACGTGCCGCACTGCTACGGGTGGCTGGGGCTGGATGCTCGCGGTCAGTGGTACATGCGGGACGACCGCACACAGGCCGCCGGCCCCTTTCCGCAGAGCAAGGGCTCGCTGCTGCGGCACGACAAGCTCATCGAGTTCATTCACCGCAACTGCGCGGCCGACGAACAAGGCCAGTGGTACTTTCAAAATGGGCCGCAGCGCGTTTACCTGGAACTGGAACTCACGCCCTTTGTCTGGCGCTTGCAGCCCGATGGGACGGTGCGCTCGCACAGTGGGCAGGTGGCCCAGGTGAGTGACAGCCTGGTGGACGAAGAAGGGAGGCTCTATCTGGTGACCGACCTGGGGGTGGGCCTGGTGCACAGCGCCGACATGGCCTTGGCCGCTGACTCAGTGGAGGCTGGCCGCTGGATGCCGCACGAGGTGCGAGCCGATGATCTGCCCAAGCGCTTTGCTTTCGTGCGAAGCCCGCAGCGTCTGCACGCCTCGGCTGCCTGACGTCGTGCCGCGCAGACACAAAAAAGCCGGTCCTTGAGACCGGCTTTTTCATGGGCGTGGCGCTTGGTTTACTTGGCCGCGCTCACCATGTACTGCACGGCGGCCTTGATGTCGGCATCAGAGGCGGCAGCGGCGCCACCCTTGGGCGGCATGGCGTTCTTGCCCTTGATGACGCTGGCGGTCAGGGCGTCAATGCCCAGTGCCACGCGGGGAGCCCAGGCGGCCTTGTCGCCGAACTTCGGGGCACCGGCCACACCAGCGGCGTGGCAGGCCAGGCAGGCTTGCTTGTAGAGGTTTTCGCCAGCGTTGGCGGCCACGGCAGGAGCCGCAGCGGCGGGGGCCGGTGCAGCGGCTGCGGGGGCGGCGGCAGCCACTGGTGCGGCGGGGGCTGCTGCGGCGTCGGCACCAGTGGCGGCCGGGGCCTTGGGCTCGGCGAACTTGCCACCAGCGGCATTGGCCATGTGCACCACGGCGCGGCCGATTTCCACGTCGGTGAAAGCACCGCCGCCTTGCGCGCCCATGGCGCCCTTGCCCTTGAGGGCCGAGGTCAGCAGGGCTTCGTAGCCGGTGACGATGCGAGCGCCCCAAGCGGCGGCGTCGCCAAACTTGGGCGCGCCAGCCAGGCCAGCATCGTGGCAGGCCACGCATTGGGCCTTGTACACCTCGGCACCGCTGGCCAGCGGGCGGTTGGCGTCGCGCAGCTCAACCGTGCCCACGCGCTGGATGCGCGCCGCCACGGCTTGTTCCATGTCAACAGCGCCAGCGGCGGGTTTGTTGCCGGAGGTCACGTAGAACACCAGGCCAATGATCAGGAAGACCGGCACCACGAATGCAAAGAACGAGGTCCAGAGCAGTTGCTTGGGGGTCGAGATCGGGCCGGTGTGGGAATCGTGCGCGTGGTCGCTCATGGTGTCCTCAAGGGTGGCGAAACGGTTGCCGCTAGGGAGTGGGGGCAGGCCAGCGGAGCGCTGGCAAACAGCCCGCGATTATAGCCAAGGGCCTAGGCTCAGGCCGTGCGAAAGGTGTCGCCTGTTAGAATCCGCGTTGGTGGCGGCTGTAGCTCAGTGGATAGAGTATTGGCCTCCGAAGCCAAGGGTCGTGGGTTCGATCCCCGCCAGCCGCGCCACCAACGCCCAAGCCCTCTCGTGCAGAGGGCTTTGTCGTTTCTGGGCTTGCCTGCCCTGTCTGCCTTCGCGGCAAGTGGCGGACCTGTCGTGGAGTAGCCTTGGCCCATGGACCAACTGAGTTTTGAATTTGAGTCGCGCTCACCGGCGCCAGCCGGTGCGCCTGCGTGGCCGGCATCGAACCTGGCGCCCGAGCAGATGGCGCGGGTGCTGGAGCAACACGCCGACTACAAGGTGCTGCGCCGCTTGGTGCCCAAAGCCGACTACGGCCCCGCCCCCGCCGATCTGGTGCCGGCCGACGCGCGGCGCTTGCTCGTGCTGGACACCGAGACCACGGGCCTGTCGCACCAGGCCGACAAGATCATCGAGTTGGCGATGCTGTCGGTGCAGGTGGACGCGCGCAGCGGCTTGCCGTTCGGGCCGGTGACGGTGTTCGAGGGCTTTGAAGACCCTGGCATGCCGATTCCGTCCATCGCCCAGCAGGTCACGGGCATCACCGACGACATGGTGCGCGGGCAGCGGCTGGCGGATGACGCGGTGGTGGCCATGGTGTCGGCGGCCGATCTGGTGGTGGCCCATAACGCGGGTTTCGACCGGCCATTCGTGGAGGCGCGCTTCGCGGCTTTTCGCGAGAAAGCCTGGGCCTGCTCCTTCATGGACATTGACTGGAAGGCCGCGGGCGCCGAGTCGGCCAAGCTCAGCGCCCTAGCCCACGACCATGGCTGGTTTTACGACGCCCACCGCGCCCAGGTGGACTGCCACGCCTTGTTGCAGGTGCTGTGCGAACCGGTGGGCGATGGCGGCCAGAACGGTCTGGCCTTGCTGATGGCGGCGGCGCAGCGTCCATCGTTCAAGTTGCGCGCCACCGGTGCCCCCTTCGAGGCGAAAGACAAGCTCAAGGCGCGCGCGTACCGCTGGGACGCCGAGGCGCGAGTCTGGTACTGCGCCCTGGCGGGCGAAGAGGCGCTGGCCGCTGAACTGGCCTGGCTGCGGGCCGAGGTGTATGGCGCGCGGCCAGCGCGGGTGGAACTGGAGGCGCTGGATGGGCTGGTGCGCTATTCGGCGCGGCCGGGCATGAAGCGCCAAGAAGAGGTGCCGTTGGCGCCCTGACGGCTCGCCCAAGCAAAAAAGGCCTGTTCCGTTGCCGGAACAGGCCTTCTGCGTTTTGGTGCGGCTGGCAGGAATCGAACCCACGACCCCTTGGTTCGTAGCCAAGTACTCTATCCAGCTGAGCTACAGCCGCCAAGCCTCGCATTATAGCGCCAAAGCGCGGGTGGTCTGGCAGGAACCCGGCGGACCGCTACCATCGCGGCCCATGAACAAGCGCTCCTCCAGCGGTGGGCTGGTCTATTCCACCGATTTTGGCACCATGTGCCCGGGCTGCCGCCAGCCCGTGGCGCAGTGCGTGTGCAAGGCCGCCTCGGTGCCGGCGGGCGACGGCGTGGTGCGGGTGCAGCGCAGCACGCAAGGGCGTGGCGGCAAGACGGTGACGGCGGTGCGCGGCGTGCCGCTGGCCGCGCCCGAATTGCAGGCGCTGGGCAAGCGCCTGAAGGCCGCTTGCGGCAGTGGCGGCACCACCAAGGACGGCGTGATCGAGGTGCAGGGCGACCACGTGGAGCGCGCCATGGCCTGGCTGCAGGCACAGGGCTACACGGTGAAGCGCTCGGGCGGTTGAGGGGTTAAGGGGTTGAGCGCCTCAGGGCGCCACGGGCTGAGGCCCGGGCACGAAGGCGTCGCTGTGAAAGCGCGCGGCGCTCAGGCCCAGCTCGGTGGTGCACACCTGGCGCACCGTGTCCACCATGGCGGGTGAGCCGCAGCAATACACCTCGTGCTCGGCCAGCGACTGGCCCAGGCCGCGCAACGCGGCGTCCACTCGGCCGTGAAAGGCACCCAGGGCCTGGGCCGCCTCGGCCTGGGTGAGGGCGGGCACGTAGCGCCAGTCGCGCAGCGACTTTTCCCATTTGGCCAGCGCGCTGGGCAGGTACAGGCTGGCGGCCTCGCGTGCGCCCCACACCAGCGTCACCGCTCGGGTGGACTTGCGCTTCACCAGGTCGTCCAGCAGCGACTTCACGGGCGCGAAGCCGGTGCCGGTGCACACGCACAGCAGCGGCGCGCTGCCCTCCGGGTCAATGGCGACATGGCCGAAGGGCAGTTCCAGTTCAAGCTGGTCGCCCGCTTGCAGCCGCGTGACGATCTCGCTGAAGGCGCCGCCGGGCACGCGGCGCACGTGCAGTTGCACCGTGTCGCTCTCGTGCGGCGGGTTGGCCATGGAGTAGGCGCGCCGGCTCTGGTCGGGCAGCAGCACTTGAAGGTATTGGCCGGCGCGAAAGCGCGCGCGCTTGCCTGGTGGCAGGCGAAGCTGCAGCAGGTTCACGTCGGGGGCCACCTCGGTGTTGCGAAACACCTTGGCGGTGACGCGCAGGCGGGCCGCCGGGTCGATGCGCGCCCATGAAGCCGGCGCAATGGCCAGGTCTTGGCGCGGCTGGCACTGGCACAGCAGGGTCTGGCCCTCGGGCGTGGCCTCGGCCGAGGCCATGGGCAGCACCGCGTGGGCGCCGCTCACCACCGTGGCGGCGCAGTTGCCGCACACGCCCTTGCGGCAGGAATGCGGCAGGGTGATGCCGGCCTTGAGCGCGGCGTCGAGCACGGTCTCGTCGGCCGCACAGGAAAACTGGGCATCGCTGTTGGCGATGCGAATCTGAAAGCTCATGGCGAGGTGGGGTTCAAGTGGGCCAGCCGCTGACCAGGCGCAGGCTGCGCAGCAGGGCGTCGGGGCGGGCCTGGCCGGTGCCGGCGATGTCCATGGCGCTGCCGTGGCCGGTGCTGGCCAGCAGCACGCGCGCGCCGATCGACAGCGCGCTGGCGGCTTGCGGGGCCAGCAGCTTCACGGGAATGTGGCCCTGGTCGTGAAAGATGGCCACGTAGGCGTCGGCGGGCCGCGTGGCGCGGTCGGCCAGCAGCGCGTCACCGCCCTGCGGCCCTGCCACTTGCAGACCCATGGCGCGCAGGCGCTCGGCCGCGGGCACGGTGATGCGTTGGTCGTCGGGCCCGAACAGCTCGCCTTCAGAGGCATGTGGGTTCACGCCGAAGAGGGCCAGCGAGGGCTCGATGATGCCCATGGCGCGGCAGGCCTTGTGCGCCGCGAGCGCGGCGTTCACCACCAGCTCGGGCGTGAGGCGCGCCAGTGCGGTGGCCACGCTTTCGTGCAGGGTGGCGTGCACGATGCGCAGGCCGCCGCCCACCAGCATCAGGAACACGCTGTGCTCGGGTTCGCCGCACACCTGGGCCACCAGGCCGGGGTAGCCGCTGAAGCGAATGCCAGCCTGGGCGATGGCGGTCTCGTGGTGCGGGCCGGCCACCACCGCGTCGAACTCGCCGGCCTGGCAGGCGCGAATGGCGGCGCTGGCGCTGGCCACGGCACTGCGCCCGGCGGCCGCGCTCACCACGCCGGGCTGGTGCTCACCGGCCACCAGGGGGCCGGCCTCGCGCAGGCGCAGGCTGGCCAGGGTGGTGTGCAGGCCGGTGACGTGCGCCGCGTGTTCCAGCGCACAGCGCGGGCCGAACACGGTGAGGCGCTCGCGCTGTTCTGGCATCAGCTCGGCCGCGGCCTTGAGCACGATCTCGGGGCCGATGCCGTTGGGGTCGCCCAGGCTCAGGGCAAGGCGTGAGGCCGTCATGCGGCGCTCACAGGGGCAGTGCCATGAGGGTGTCGGTGACGGTGCTGTCACACACCGCCACGCGCTCGGCCAGCAGCAGGCGATCGCCTTCCACCACGAAGCGGTCTTGGTAGACGCCGCTGGCGAAGAGCTGCGTCTGCCCCTCGTGCATGATGCGCGCCACCATGAAGGGCGTGCGCGCCACCGCCTCGGTGGCAGACTGCGAGAGCAGCAGCGGTGTGCCCAGCAGGTGGCGGTAGCGTTGGCGCTCGTACACATTGGCCTCGCGCAGCGCGGCCACGCGGTCGGCCAGCATGGCGCGCGAGTCGGCCCACACCACGCCAGCGGGAAGGCCTTCCTGTTCGTTTTCGATGTGGGTGACGCGGTAGTGGCAGCGCTCGGTGAAGAAGGCGGGCCAGTCTTCCAGGCGGTCGCTGTCGATGGCGTCGGCGTAGGCGGCGTTGACGCCCATGATGCGGATGAGATCGGTCACGGTTCAGACCCCCATGTGTTGACGGTAGGCCTTCCAGAAGCCGCGCACCGAGGTCTCGGTGGCCCGGCCCTCGCCCGAGGCGACGTCGCTGCCGCCCATTTCGATCACGGCTTGTTCGTCGGCCGCGCCGGCAATGCCGCGCTGCACGAAGCCGCCCACGGCGCCGTCTTCCATTGAGATGAAGCCGGCTGGCCCCACCAGGTTGGCCTGCTTCAGGCGCACGGTGAGTTGCTCGGGCGTGTCGTCTTCAAAGCCCAGGTACACCCAGTTCAGTTCGCTGCGGTCGGCGCCCTTGGGCAGCACCTGGCGCACGGCCAGGCAGTTCTGGATCTGCTGCAGCACGAAGCCGGGAAACACCGAGAGAATCTGCAGCGTCACGCCGTCGTCCCACTCATGGAAGCCGGCCAGCAGGCTGGGGTCTTGCAGGCGGTAGCGCTCGTGGTCGGAGCGCAGGCCCTGGGCCTTGTACGACTCGTCCTTGGCGGCGGGGTCGATCATCGAGTAGCTCACGTGGTTGCCGCCCGATTCGTCCACCACGATGCCGCCTTTTTGCGAAAGGCGGTTGATCTCGAAGGTGGTGAAGAACAGGTGCAGCAGGCTGGCGTGGTAGCTGTCGCGCACGTTCTCGGCGTAGAGCTTCCAGTCGTTGGGCAGGGCCTGGGTGAAACGGCCAATCACCTTCACCGGCTTGTGCAGCACGCGCTCGATGCGCGCGCAAATCTCATCGCCCAGGTACTCCTCGATGGGGGCCACGTCATCGCTGAAGCTGCCGAACACCAGGCCGCAGAACACCGCAATGCGCAGCTTGCGCGGCCCGTGTTCTTCTTTGCAGAAACCCGCCGGCATGCCGCCCTGGCCCTTCACGCCTTTCTCGAAGGCCACGCCAGTGAGGTCGCCCTGGCGGTTGTAGCTCCAGGCGTGGTACACGCACTGAAAGCTCTCGGCCCGTCCGGCCTTCTCCAGCGCGAGCAGGGCGCCGCGGTGCGCGCAGCGGTTCTCGAAGCCGTAGATCTCGCCGTCGTTGTCTTTCACCACCACCACCGGGGTCTCGCCCACGAAGGTGGTGCGGTAGTTGCCGGGCTCGGGCAGCTCGGCGTCCAGGCACAGGTAGTTCCAGGTGGCACCGTGAAAGAGGCGCTGCTGTTCTTGCTGGCGCACGCTCTCGTTGGCGTACACGCGGTAGGGCACGCGGGTGAGCGAGTCGGCCCAGGCGATGTCGGATGTCTGCATGGCGGGGTTCAGTCGAGGGTGACGTTGGCGGTCTTGATCACGCGGGCCCACTTCTCGGATTCGGCCTTGATGAAGCGGGCGGTGTCTTGCGGGCTTTGGCCGCCCGGGTCGGCGCCCTGGGCGGCGAACTTCTGGCGCACATCGGGCTGCTCCAGCGCGGCGCGGAAGTTCTTCTGCAACTGGGCCACGGTGTCGGCGGGTGTGCCGGCGGGGGCCACCACGCTGAAGAAGGTCACGGCGTTCATGCCGTCCACCTTCAGTTCGCCGAAGGTGGGCACCTGCGGCAGTGCGCTGGAGCGGCGCTCGTCGGCCACGGCCAGCACCTTGATGCGACCGCTCTGGTGGTACTGCGCCGAGGAGGCGATGTTGTCGAAGAAGACGTCCACCTGACCGCCCACCAGGTCATTGAGCGCGGGCGCCGTGCCGCGGTAGGCGACGTGGACCATTTTGGTGCCGGTCTGTTGCATGAACAGGTTGGCCGTGAGGTGCGAGGTGGAGCCATTGCCTTGCGAGGCGTAGGTCACCTTGTTGGGGTTGGCCTTGAGGTAGGCAATGAACTCGGCGTAGTTGCTGGCTGGCACGCGGTTGCTCACCGCCAGCACGTTGGGCACCGTGGCCACCACGGTCACCGGCACCCACTTGGTGGGGTCGAAGCTCATGGTCTTGTACAGGTGGTGGTTGATGGCCACCGGGCCCGGGGGCGAGACCAGCAGGGTGTTGCCGTCGGGTTCGGCGCGGGCCACGAACTCGCCGCCGATGTTGCCGCCCGCGCCCGTCTTGTTGTCGATCAACACGCCCGCCGGGTAGGCGTCGCGCATCTTCTCGGCCAGGATGCGCGGCAGTACGTCGGCCGTGCCGCCAGCGGGAAAGGGCACCACAAGGCGCAGCGGCTTGGCTTGCGCCAGCGCGGAGGTGGGGGCTAGCAGGGCGCTGCCGGCCAGGGTGGCGGCAGCCAGCGCCAGCGTGCGGCGGGTGAGGGCGTTGCGGGTGTTCATGTGTCTCCTGTGGGTGGGGGCTGGGGCCAGCGCCTGCGGCGCCGTGAGCCGCACGGTCGTGGCCGTGCTTTGTGGGGGCTCGGGCTGGAGTCTAGGAAGCCGCGTTGATTCAGGTCAACGAAAACGAACATAATGTTCGCTATGCGAACTAATGCCCTGCCCGATAGCGAAGGCAACCCAGTCACCAGCCCCGTCGAAGACCAAGACCGCGACTACGTGATGGCCCTGGAAAAAGGGTTGGCCATCATCGAGGCCTTCGGGCAGATCCGGGGCGGGGCCAACCTCACGCGCCTGGCTGAGGTCACGGGCCACACCAAGGCCTCGGTGCGCCGCTCGCTGCACACGCTGTGCCGCCTGGGCTACGCGCAACAGGTGGGGCGCGAGTTCCGGCTGGCGCCGCGCGCGCTGCGCCTGGGCCAGGCCTTCGTGGTGTCCGATTCGCTGGCGCGCATCGCCCAGCCCATTCTGGAAACCACGGCCGAGCGCACGAAAGAATCGGCCTCGATGGCGGTGCTCGACTCGCAAGACTCGGTGTTCATCGCCCGCGCCACCCACCGCCGCAGCCTGTCGGCCGGCCTGGGCGTGGGGGCGCGCCTGCCGGCCTACGCCTGCGCCACCGGGCGGGTGTTGCTGTCGGGGCTGCCACGCGAACAGGTGAAGTTCATGCTGGGCCGCATGGCGCGGCCCGAGATCACGACCCACACGCTCACCTCGCTGCCGGCCATCCTCAAGCAGATCGACCGCGCCGGGCGCGATGGTTACGCGCTGTGCGATCAGGAGCTGGAGATGGGCCTGCGCTCATTGGCCGTGCCCATTCGCAACAGCGCGGGCCAGGTGATCGCGGCCATGAGCCTGTCGGTGTCCACCCAGCGGCTGGACGTGCAGGGCATTCTGGACACCCTGCTGCCCGAGCTGGAGCGCGCGCGCCAGAAGTTCCCCGCGCTGCTGTGAGCGCGGCGGCCGGGCGATCTGGGCCTCAGGGCTTGGCGCTGGCCAGGGTGGTGCGGTCGGGGCCGCCCAGTACCTTGTAGAGCGTCACGCGGTTGAGTTGCTCGGCCAGGCGCAGGCCGATGAGGGTCTGCTCGGCCGCGAAGAGCGTGCGCTGCGCATCGAGCACGGTGAGGAAGTTGTCGGCGCCGGAATCGAAGCGGGCCTGTGACAGCTCCAGCGCCTTGCGCGATGACGCCACCACAGCGGCTTGCGCGTCCAGCCGTTCTTGCCATTGGGCGCGGTCGGCCAGGGCGTCGGCGGTTTCGCGGAAGGCGGTCTGCACCGCTTTCTCGTACTGCGCCACCGCCACCTGCTGGTTGGCCTCGGCCACTTGCACATTGGCGCGGCTGCGTCCGCCGTCGAACAGGGGCAGGCGCACCAGGGGCACGAAGCTCCAGGTGCCGTTACCGGCGTCGAACAGGCCATCCAGCTCCCGGCTGCCGGTGCCGACCGAGCCGGTGAGGCTGATGGTGGGGAACAGGGCCGCACGGGCGGCGCCAATGTTGGCGTTGGCCGCGCGCAGGCTGCGCTCGGCGGCTTGCACGTCGGGGCGGCGCAGCAGCGCGCTGGAGGGCAGGTCGGGCGCCACGGGCAGCAGGGCGGCGGGCATTTGCGGCTGGCGCCACAACTGGGCATCGGGCAGCAGGGCCTCGGGCACCGGGCCGCCCACCAGCAGGTTGAGCGCGTTGCGGTCGCGCGCCACCTGGGCGGTGAAGCGCGCCACCTCGCCACGGGCGGTGTCCACGGTGATGCGGTTCTGCGCCAGCACCAGCCCCGAGGTGCCGCCCAGGTCGTAGACGCGCTGGGTCAGGGCGAAAGACTTTTCGCGCGCCTGCAGCGTGTCGCGCGCCAGGGTGAACTGCGCCATGTTGGACGCCAGCGTGAGCCAGGCGTTGGCCACGTCGGCCACCAGGCTGAGCTGCACATTGCGCTGGGTGTCTTCGCTCTGTAGGTATTGCTGCAGCGCGGCCTCGCTGAGGTTGCGCACGCGGCCCCACAAATCCAGCTCGAAGCTGGTGAAGCCCAGTTGCGCAGTGGTCTGGGTGGTCAGGGTGGACACGCCGGAGTTGTTGAGGTCGGCGGCGGTGCGGTTGCGGCTGAGCTGGCCGCTGGCCGCCACCGTGGGCAGCAGGTCGGCGCGGGTGATGCCGTACTGTGCGCGCGCGCGCTCGATGTTGGCCAGCGCCACGCGCAGGTCGCGGTTGTGGGTGAGGGCCAGCGCGATCACCTCGCGCAGGGCCGGTGCCTGCACCCAGTCCAGGGCCTGGGCCTGCTGCTGCGCGGCGCTGCTGGCGGGCGCGGTATCGGTCGTGGCCGTGGCCGTGGCCGACAGGGTGGTGGGCACCGGCGCGGCCGGCGTCTGGTTCAGGGGCGCGAAGTTGCAGGCGCTCAGGGCCAGCGTGGCCGAGGCAATGGCGCCCAGGCGCAGCGGGTGGCGGGGGAAGAAATGTTGGCCGCTCATGCAGCGCTCCCGTGGTCGGTGGTGGGCGTTGGGTGGGCGGAGGTGGTGGCGGGGCTGGCCTCGCTGTCCTGGCGCGAATGGCTGGTGAACCAGCTTCGGATCAGCAGGAAGAACACCGGCACCAGGAAGATGCCCAGCGCGGTGGAGGCGATGGTGCCGCCCAGCACGGCGGTGCCGATGGCGTTGCGGCCGCCCGCGCCAGCGCCCGTGCCAAAGGCCAGCGGAATCACGCCAAAGCCGAAGGCCAGCGAGGTCATGAGGATGGGGCGCAGGCGCAGGCGCACGGCTTCCACCGTGGCGTCGAACACGCTCTTGCCGCGCTCTTGAAGTTGCACCGCGAACTCCACGATCAGGATGGCGTTCTTCGAGGCCAGGCCCACGGTGGTGAGCAGGCCCACCTGGAAGTACACGTCGTTGTTGAGCCCGCGCACGCTGGTGGCCAGCAGCGCGCCGAGCACGCCCAGCGGCACGGCCAGCATCACCGACAGCGGCACGTTCCAGCTTTCGTACAGCGCGGCCAGGCACAAAAACACGAAGAGGATGGAGATGGCGTAGAGGAAGGGGGCTTGCGCGCCCGACTGGCGCTCTTGCAGCGAGGCGCCGGTCCACTCGTAGCCGATGCCGGGCGGCATCTCCTTCAGGATGTCTTCGATGATCGCCATGGCCGTGCCCGAGCTCACGCCCGGTGCGGCACTGCCCACGAACTCATACGAGGGCGCGCCGTTGTAGCGCATGAGTTGCGGCGAGCCATAGGCCCAGCGCGAGGTGGCGAAGGCCCTGAATGGCACCATCTCGCCCTTGTTGTTGCGCACGGTCCATTGCTCGATGTCCTGCGGCAGCATGCGGTAGGCCGCGTCCCCCTGGATGTACACGCGCTTGACGCGGCCGTTGTGGATGAAGTCGTTCACGTAGGTGCCGCCCATGGCGCTGGCCAGCACGTTGTTGATGTCGTTGAACGACACGCCCAGCGCGGCGGCCTTGCGGTCGTCCACGTCCAGGCGCAACTCGCTGGCGTCGTCCAGGTTGGTGACGCGCACGCTGGTGAGTTCGCTGCGCTTGCGGGCCATCTCCAGTACGCGGTCTTTGGCGGCCAGCAGCGCGTCGTGCCCCAGGCCGTTGAGGTCTTTGAGCATGAAGTTGAAGCCGGCGTTGGAGCCCAGCCCGCGCACGGCCGGCGGCAGGCTCACGAAGATGCGGGCGTCGCGGATGCGGGCCAGGTCTTTGTTGGCCTTGAAGGCGATGTTGGCGGCCGACTGCTCGGGCCGGGTGCGCTCGTCCCAGGGCTTGAGGCGGATGAAGCCGCGGCCCGAGCTCTGGTCGCCGTTCTGGCCGGTCACGGTGTTGAGGCTCAGCACGTCGGGGTGCTGGCTGAAGTAGGCCTGCACCTCGTTCACCACCTTCTGCAGCCGCGCATCGGCCGCGCCGGCGGGCAGGTTGAAGCTCACGTAGAGGAAGCCCTGGTCTTCGTCGGGCAGGAAGGCGGTGGGCAGGCGGCTGATGAGCAGCCACACGCCCACGCACACCGCCAGAAAGATCAGCACCATGCGCTTGGTGCGCCGCAGGGTGTAGGCCACGGTGTTCTGGTAGCGCTGGGCCGAGGCGTCGAACTTGCGGTTGAACCAGCGGAAGAAGCGGTCGTTCCAGCCCAGCAGGCCGCGCCGGGGCGGGCCGGGCAGGGTGTGGGCGGGGGGCTTGAGGATGGTGGCGCACAGGGCCGGTGTGAGCGTGAGCGCCACCAGCACCGAGAAGCCCATGGCCGACACGATGGTGATGGCGAACTGCCGGTAGATCACGCCGGTGGAGCCGCCGAAGAAGGCCATGGGCACGAACACGGCCGACAGCGTCACGCCAATGCCCACCAGGGCCGGCGTGATCTCGCGCATCGACTGCTGCGTGGCCTGCTTGGCGGGCAGGCCGGTCTCGTGCATCACGCGCTCCACGTTTTCCACCACCACGATGGCGTCGTCCACCAGCAGGCCGATGGCCAGCACCATGGCGAACATGGTGAGGGTGTTGATCGAGTAGCCCGCCGCCGACAGCACGCCAAAGGTGCCCAGCAGCACCACCGGCACGGCGATGGCGGGGATCAGCGTGGCGCGGAAGTTCTGCAGGAACACGAACATCACGATCACCACCAGCAGCATGGCCTCGGCCAGCGCCGTGGCCACCTCGGTGATCGAGGCGCGCACGAAGGGGGTGGAGTCGGAGCTGACGTAGTAGTCGATCTGGTTGGGGAAGTAGGGCTTGAGCTCGGCCAGCTTGGCCGCCACCGCGTCGGACACGGCCATGGCGTTGGCGCCGTCGGCCAGCACGATGCCCATGCCCGCGCCGGCCAGGCCGTTGCGCTGCGACTTCACGCCCAGGTTCTCGGCGCCCAGTTCCACGCGGGCCACGTCTTTCACCGTGACCACCGAGCCGTCGGCGCTGGACTTGAGCACGATGGCCTGGAAGTCTTGCACCGTGCGCAGCTTGGTGCGCGCGGTGATGGTGGCGCTGAGTTGCTGGTCGGGCACGGCGGGCAGGGCGCCGAGCTGGCCGGCCGATACCTGCACGTTCTGCGAGTTCAGGGCCGACACCAGGTCAGACGGCATCAGGCCGTATTTCTCCAGGCGCCCCGGGTCCATCCAGATGCGCATGGCGTAGTTGGTGCCGAACACGTTGACATCGCCCACGCCGTCGATGCGGCCGATCACGTCCACCAGGTTGCTGGTGATGTAGTCGCCGATGTCCACCGCGGTGATCTCGGGGTCGGCCGAGCTGAAGCTGTAGGTGACGAGGTAGTCGCCACCGCCCTTGTTCACGAACACGCCTCGGCTGCGCACCGATTCGGGCAGCCGGTTGGTGGCGGCCTGCAGCTTGTTCTGCACCTGCACCTGCGCCACGTCGATGTTGGTGCCGGGCGCGAAGGTGAGGGTGGTGCGTGAGCGCCCAGCGGCATCGCTGGTGGAGCTCATGTAGATCATGTTGTCGATGCCCTTGAGCTGCTGCTCAATGATCTGGGTCACCGAGTTCTCCACCGTCTCGGCGGACGCGCCGGTGTAGGTGGCCGAGATGGTCACGCGCGGCGGCGCGATTTCGGGGTACTGCTCCAGCGGCAGGGTGAAGATGGACAGCGCCCCCCCGAGCATGATGACGATGGCGATGACCCACGCAAAGATGGGCCGCCGAATGAAAAACTGGGCCATGTAGCGGAGCCTTCCTTAGCGGGCGGTGGCGGGTGCGGTGCCAGGCTTGTCGCCAGCGGCGGGGGATTTGCCGGCACCCTTCTCACCGCCTTTGTCACCACCCTTGGCGTCGGCGGGCTGCGGGTCCACCTTGTCGCCGGGCTTCACGCGCTGGAAGCCGTCCACCACCACGCGCTCGCCGGCCTTCAGGCCCGAGCTCACCAGCCAGCGGTTGCCGATGGCGCGGTCCACCTCGATCGGGCGGCGCTCCACCTTGTTCTCGTCGTTCACCACCAGCACGCTGGCGCGGCCCTTGAGGTCGCGCGAGACGGACGGTTGCGGCACCAGCAGGGCCTCGGGCGCCAGGCCGGTGGGCAGCACCGCCTGCACGTACATGCCGGGCATCAGCAGGCCGTCGGGGTTGGGCACCACGGCGCGCAGCGTCACGGCGCCGGTGGACGGGTTCACGATGACGCCAGCGAATTGCACACGGCCTTCCTTGCCGTACAGCGTGCCGTCTTCCAGGCGGATGCGCACCCGCATCTGGTTGCCGTCCACGCGGGCGTAGCGGCCCTGTTCCCACTCGCGCTTGAGCTGCAGCAGCTCGGTGCTGCTCTGGGTGAAGTCCACGTGAATCGGGTCAAGCTGCACGATGCTGGTGAGCGCGGTGGCCTGGTTGGCCGTGACCAGCGAACCCGGCGTGACGGTGGACAGGCTGGTGCGCCCGCTGATGGGGGCTTCGATGCGGCTGTAGCGCAGGTTGATGCGCGCCGTCTCCAGGTTGGACTTGGCCACCGCCACCTCGGCGGCGGCCTGCGCGGCGGCGGCCTGGCTTTCGTCGTTGGCCTGGCGGCTGATGGCGTCGATCTTCACCAGCTCGGCGTTGCGCGCGGCGTTGGCCTGCGCGGTGCGTTGCGTGGCCTGGGCCTTGGCCAGCGCGGCGGCGGCGCTGGCCTCGGTGGCGCGCAGGGCGGCGTCGTCGATCTGGTACAGCGGCTGGCCTTGCTTGACCAGGCCACCTTCGGTGAACAGGCGCTTCTGGATGATGCCGCTCACCTGTGGCCGCACCTCGGCGATCTGCGAGGCCACCGTGCGCCCGGGCAGCGACACGCTGATCTCCTGGCTCTGCGCCTGCAGCGTGAGCACGCCCACCTTGGTCGGGGGCGGCGCCGTGGGGGCGGGCGTCTCGGCCTTGCTGCACGCGCCCAGTGCCAGGGCCAGTGCCACGGCGGGCAATGCCAGGGCCACCCGGCGGCGGCCTTCGGGGCGGCGGAGCGGTGCGGTCGAGTCGGTCGGGCGGATCGAGACGGCCGCGCGGGCGGTCCGGGGGGCCTGGAAGGCTTCTTGTTGGGAGGCTGGCATGGGTGGATGTTGGGAGTTTGCCCGTGAGGAATCGGCCATTCTGTCGTGGCCTTGTTGATTTTTTGTAAAGCCGGTGAATAGCCGCAAGCCTTGGTCTGGCTTGGTTTGCACCAAGGTGACAGTTGGCGCGCCCGATTGTTTTAATGGTCCTACCAAATTGCCTATCATGCCCACCACCCGTCGCGGCGGGCCTTTGTTGACTTTTTCTCTCCGGGAGACCCCATGCAAACCGTTTTCGGCTCGGTGCTGTTTGAGCGCCTGGACGACGTGGCCGTCGTCACCCTCAACCGCCCCGAGCGGCGCAACGCCCTGGGCGGCACCCTCCGCGAAGACCTGGTGGCGGCCATGGACGCGGCCGAGCAAGACAGCGCGGTGCGCGCCATCGTGCTCACCGGCGCGGGCAGCTGCTTCTGCGCCGGTGGTGACCTCAAGCAGATCCTGGCCGGGCTGGAATCGGCCGAGGGCCGGCCGCTGCGCGACAAGGTGCGCCCCCAGCGCGACGCCACCCTGCTGGCGGTGTACGAGGCCGGCAAGCCGGTGATCGCGGCCGTGAACGGCCCCGCCTTTGGCGCCGGCATGAACCTGGCCCTGGCCGCCGACATCCGCTTGGCCGCGCCCACGGCGCGCATGTGCCAGTCGCACGTGCTGCGCGGCCTCATGCCCGACTACGCTGGCACCTACCTGCTGCCGCGCCTGGTGGGGCCGGCCCGCGCGGCCGAGCTGATCTACACCGGCCGCATCGTCGAGGCCGACGAAGCCGCCCGCCTGGGCCTGGTGAACGAGGTGGTGCCGGCCGAGCAGCTCATGCCCGCGGCGCTGGCCATGGCCCGCACCATCGCCCGCAACGCGCCCCTGCCCGTGCGCCTGGCCAAGCGCGCGGTGCAGCAGGCGCACCAGGGCGGCATTCGCGAAGCGCTGGAGCGCGAAACCGCCGCGCAGAACGTGTGCTACGACACCGAAGACGGCCGCGAGGGCCTGCGCGCCTTCGTGGACAAGCGCGACCCGGTGTTTGTGGGGCGCTGAGCGCGGGCCAGCGTCCCACCGCTCGTCTGCCCAGGGGAAAACCCCGTCTCGACTGTCACTGAACTGAGACCTGGGCGCGGCACCATACCTTCACGAAAAAGGCGCTCACGAGGCGCTGTCAGGGAAAGAAGGGTGTGGTGATGTTTGAGTACGAAATCGTCGGTTTGCTGCCCCAGTCGGACGAGGGCTTTGTCTTCCGCAGTTGCGTGCCCCGTCTGCAAGACCAGCCTGAGTTGTGGGCCGATGAGTGCCCCTACCCCATTCCGCGCCAGCGCGAGGTGCGGGTGAGGCTGGTGGCCAACGTGGGCCACGCCGAGGCCTGCGCCACGGCCTGACGCCCTGGGGGCGAGTGCCACAATCGGCGCCCAGGGGCCGGCACAGGCCCCTTCAGCTTTGGAGACACCATGCCCACCTGGGACGCCACCCTCACGTTTTTTGCCTTGTCGGTCGTGCTCGGCCTCACGCCCGGGCCCGACAACCTGTTCGTCGCCATGCAGGCCGCCACCCACGGGCGCCGCGCGGGCCTGGCCGTGGTGCTGGGCCTGTGCACCGGCCTGCTGGGCCACACGGCCGCCGTGGCCCTGGGCCTGGCGGCGGTGTTTGCCGCCTCGGCCACGGCCTTCACCGTGTTCAAGGTGATGGGCGCGGCCTACCTGGCGTGGCTCGCCTGGCAAGCGTGGCGCGCGCCCGTGGGCGCCAACGCGGGCGAGCGCCCGCCCGCGGCGTCGTGGCGCCGGCTGTATGGCCGGGGCGTGTTCATGAACCTCACCAACCCCAAGGTGGCGCTGTTTTTCCTGGCCTTGCTGCCGCAGTTCGTGGTGCCTGGGCAGGGGCCGGTGGCGGCGCAGATTGCCTGGTTCGGCTTCGTGTTCATCGTGGCCACGTTCATCACCTTTGGTGGCATCACCTACTTCGCGGGCGCCTTCGGTGAGCGCCTGCAGGGCTCGCCGCGCGCGCAGCGCTGGATGAACCGCGCCAGCGCCGTGGTGTTCGCCGGCCTGGCGCTGCGCCTGGCCACGGCCCAGCGCTGAAATGCCCGTGCCTCAGGTGCTGTAGTCGCCCGACGATTCGGGCTGGAACAGCATGGCCACGATGGTGGCTTGCGACGCCTCGCCCGAGGGCTCGCGCCAGCGCGCCGTGTCGCCCAGCCGCAGCCCCAGCAGCGCCATGCCCATGGGCGAGAGCACCGACACGAAGCCCTGCTCGGGTTCGGCGTCGTCGGGGTAACACAAGGCCAGTTTGTGGGGCCCGGGCTGGCCGGGGCGCTGCACCTCGATCAGCGAATACAGCGTCACCACATCGGGTGCCACCTGGCGCGAGGGCACCACGTCGGCCCGCTGCCAGTGGCTCACGCGGTGCACGTCGATCAGGTGGGACAGGCGGGCGTGGTCCAGCTCGGTGAGCGTGCGGCCACTGGGCGTCGCAAAGAAGAAAGGCATGTTGCGCTCCTGCTGGGCGGCCGTTGGCCGCCGTCGCGCCGGGCGGTGGGCCCGGCGATCTGGGGTGGCGCAAACCAGGAACAGAGATCGCCGGGCTCAGGAATGTGCGGGCAGCACGGGGAATGGGCAAGCGGTGTTCATGGCGAGCCAGTGTAGGCAGGGTGGCCGGTGTCGGGGCTCCGGTGTTTCCCCAGCCAGCGGCCCAGGGCCGTGAGCGCCACCAGCCACGCCGCCAGGGCGGCCACCATGCCCGCCAGCGCCAGCCCGTCTGCCGGGCTGGGCCAGGCCAGGCCCATCAGGTGGCGCAGCACCGGCACGCCGTACACCGCCACCAGCAGCGCGCCCATGCCCAGGGCCAGGCGGGCCAGCCAGCGGTTGGGCGCCCGCCAACGCTGGCGGTTGGCCAGGATCAGCCCCAGCACCGAGACCACCAGCGCGCCAAACACCACGCCACGCGCCGCGGCTTCGGGCCAGGCGAAGGCCTGCAGCAGCGCGTGCCCGCCCAGCAGGGCCGCCGTCACGCCCAGCCCCTGCACGATGGGCAGGGCCAGCGCGGCGGCCGCGAAAGGCGATTCGCCCACCGGGCGCGGCGGGCGCTGCATGGTGCGCGGGTCTTCGGGTTCGTCTTCAAACACCACCGAGCAGGCCGGGTCGATCAGCAGCTCCAGCAGCACGATGTGCATGGGCAGCAGCAAGGGCGCCCAGTGCAGCAGTGGCGGCAGCAGGGCCAGGGCGATCACCGGCACGTGCACCGCGAACACGAAGCGCGTGGCCTGGCGGATGTTCTGGTCGATGCGCCGGCCCTGGCGCACGGCGGCCACGATGCGCGCGAAGCTGTCGTCCAGCAGCACCAGGGCGGCGGCCTCGCGCGCCACGTCGGTGCCGCGTTCGCCCATGGCCACGCCCACGTCGGCGGCCTTGAGCGCGGGGGCGTCGTTCACGCCATCGCCGGTCATGGCCACCACCTCGCCGCTGGCGCGCAGGCACTGCACCAGGCGCAGCTTGTGGTGCGGCTTGAGGCGGGCGCACAGGTCCACGTCGCGCAGGCGCTGGGCCAGGGCGGTGTCGTCCAGGGCGTCCATGTCGGCGCCGGTGATCAGGTCGGGCCGTTCCGACAGGCCCACCTGCTGCGCGATGGCGCGCGCCGTCACGGGGTGGTCGCCGGTCATCATCACCACGCGCACCCCGGCGCGGCGGCACTCGGCAATGGCGGCTGGCACCTCGGGGCGCGGCGGGTCGGCCAGGCCGACCAGGCCCAGGAACTCGAAGGTGTGGTCGTGCTGGCTGGCGGGCCAGTCGGGTGGCGGGGCGTCAAGCCATCGGCCCTGGGCCACGCCCAGCACGCGCAGGCCGCGCTCGGCCATGGCCTGCACCTGCTCGCGCAGCGCTTGCAAGCGCTCGGGGCTGAGGTGGCACAGGTCGGCCACCGCCTCGGGCGCGCCCTTGGTGGCCAGCAGGTGTTGGCTGGGGTCGGCGCTGGCGTACACGCGGGTCATGCCCAGGATGTCGATGGACAGCGGGTATTCAAACTCGGGCTCGCGCCCGTCGTGCACGTGCTCGGTGCCTTGCAGCCACTGGTGGCCAAAGGCCTGGATGGCTTTTTCCATCGGGTCAAACGGGTCGCCCGGCGTGGCCAGCATGCCGAACTCGACCAGGCGGTGAAAGGGCTCGGGCAGGGCCTGGGCACCGGTTTGCGAGAAGTGGGCATCGGGCGTGGCCAGCTCGACCACGGCCATGCGGTTCTGGGTGAGCGTGCCGGTCTTGTCCACCGCCAGCACGGTGATGGCGCCCAGGGCCTCCACGGCGGTGACCCGCCGCGTGAGCACCTGCTGGCGCGACAGCCGCCACGCCCCCAGCGCCAGAAACACGGTGAGGATCACCGGAATCTCTTCCGGCAAGATCGCCATGGCCAGGGCCACACCCGAGAGCAGGCTGGGCAGCAGGGCTTGGGCGTTCCACCACCAGCCCAGCAGCACCTGCACCAGGGCCAGCACCAAGGCGGCCACGGCCAGGCGGCGCACCAGTTGGCGTGAGGCCAGTTGCAGGGCCGAGGGCGGCTCTGGCGTGCGCAGCAGGTCGGCGCCGATGCGCCCCACGGCGGTGTGGGCACCGGTGGCCACCACCTCGGCCAGCGCCACACCGCGCGTGACCAGGGTGCTGGCGCTCACCGTGTCGGCGGTGCCGGGTTGCCGCGCCACCGGCACCGATTCGCCGGTGAGCAGCGATTCGTCCACCTCCAGTTGGCCTTCGCGCAATTGGGCATCGGCCGCGATGCGGTCGCCCTCGCGCAGCACCAGCCAGTCGCCAGGCACCACCTCATGGCCGGCGATGCGCTGCTCTTGCCCGTCGCGAATCACCAGGGCGCGCGGTGCCGAGAGGTCGCGCAGCGATTCGAGCGCGCGCTGGGTCTTGCGCTCTTGCGCCAGCGTGATGGCGATGATCACCCCCACCGAGCCCAGCAGAAACAGCGCCTCGGCCCGGTCACCCAGCGCCAGGTAAAGGCCGCCAGCGGTGAGCAGCATCAGGAACATGGGCTCGGTCACCACCCCCAGCACGATGGCCGCCCAGGGCTTGGCTTGGCTGCCGGGCAGTCGGTTGGGGCCGTGTTCGGCCAGGCGGCGCGCGGCTTCGGCGCTGGACAGGCCCTGCTTGGCCTGCGTGGTGTGGGTGTCGGGCGACATGGCCCCAGCTTGGCCGAAAGGCCCGGTCAGGGCAAGCCCGCTGGCACTGGGTCAGCGCCCGCGTTGGCGCAAACGGTGGCGCTGCACCAGGGCCACCAGCAGCACCAGCAGGGCCAGCACGGCGCTGGTGCCCAGAAAGTCGCCCATCAGCCGCGCACTGGCCAGCGGTAGCCAGTGGGCCAGGGGCAGGCCGTGCGCCAGCACGGTGTAGGCCGAGGTGGCCGCGCTGTGCGCCATCAGCGCGGCCAGCAGCAAGGTGATGAGCTGCCCAAAGCCGAGCTGGGCCAGATCGGGCGCCACGCGCAGGGCACGGCGCAGCGCCAGCAGCACCAGGCCAGGGGCCGCCAACTGGGTGATCACAAAGCCGAGCTGCGTGACCAGCGACGTGCCGGGCCATGACGCCTGAGCCGTCAGCAAGCCGGCCAGGGCCAGGCCCAGAAAGCCCCAGGCGCCGCCCACCAGCATCACCACCAGTTGCACGCCGGTGGACAGCCCGAGCAGCCCTGGGTCGGGCTCGCCCGGCAGCGCGCTGTTGGCCCATCGGGTCGCCCCGGAGGCCAGACAATAGGCCCCCAGGCTCCACAGGGCCACGGCCGGGCCCGACGTCAGCAGGTGGCCCGATTGCCCTACCATGCTGCGCCGGTGTCCCCATTTCGTGTGTCGTGACCCAACCATTCCCATCGTGTCCATGTCCAGAAAGCCAAAGCCCGATCCGGGCTCGCTCGCCTACCTGAAGCTGCTCAACCTGGTCGATTCGATCAAGCGCAGCCAGCCGGCATTAGACCCACTGGAGGAGCGCTTGCTGAACCGCATGGCCATGGCCTGGCACAAGGGTGAAAAAGTCACGGTGACCCAGGCCATGGAGGGGGGAGATGGTGTGGCGCCCGCCACAGTGCACCGGCGCCTGAAGCAGCTTCGGGCCAAGGGATTGGTGGCGCTGGTGGCCGATGCGAACGACACGCGGGTGCGCTTTATCGAGCCCACCGATGAGGCGCTGCACTACTTCAACGCCCTCGACGACTGCCTGCGGCGCCTGGACCGGGCCTGAGGCTTCCCCCAAATGTGGGAGGCGGGTGGACCCCACTCCTATGGGTTAGTTGCTTATCATCCTGATAAACAACAAGCCCGGTCACGGGCCCAACGCATGCCATTTGATATGCCGCTCGACGGCGGCCCCGCGCCCCGGTTGGGTGACCTCGATTCACCCGATTACCGTGCCTACCTCATCGAGAAGCACGGCGTCGAGCACCACCCCGCCCTGCACTGCCACACCCTGGGTGTGAAGATTTTTTCCTCGCTGGACGAGGCACTGCTGTACGCCCACCACCTGGAATCGGTGTCGCGGCGCCGCCCGCCGGTGCCGCCCGCCGAGCCCTGAGGGTCGCAGTCTTCAGCCCAGCCAGCGCAGCGCCAGCCAGCCCCAGGCGGTGACCACCGCGATGCAGGTGGCGTCCAGCGCCAGGCCCGCGCGCAGCATCTGGCGCGAGCCCACCAGGCCCGTGCCGAACACCAGCGCGTTCGGTGGTGTGGCCACCGGCAGGGCAAAGCCGCAAGAGGCGGCCAGCGCCACCACCACGATCAGCACCGTGCTGGGCAAGCCCAGCGGCTCGGCCACGGCCGCGAACACCGGCACCAGCAGCGCCGCGGCCGCGGTGTTGCTGGCGAACTCGCTGAGCAGCACCATGAAGGCGGCCACCACCAGCAGCACCAGCCACACGGCCTGGCCGCTCAGGGCACCGGCCACCCATTGGCCCAGCGCCAGTGAGGCGCCCGTGCTGCCCAGCAGCTCACCCAGGGCCAGCCCACCGCCGAACAGAATGAGCACCCCCCAGTCGGTGTGGCGAACCACCTCGCGCCAGCTCGTCACGCCCAGCGCCACCACCGCCACGGCGGCGGCCAGGGCGACCACGCTGTCCGGGCTCTGGATGCCCATGGCCTTCAAGGGCGCAGCGCCGAACACCCAGCCCGCCACCGCGAAGGCGAACACGGCCAGGGTGCGCCAGCGCGCCGGTGTCCACGCGATCTCTTCCCGGGCCACCTCGATGGGGCGGTTCAATTCAGGGCGCAGCACGCACCAGAGCACCGCCACCATCAGGGGCACCAGCAACACCACCAGGGGCAGGCCGATCCAGAGCCACTGCACGAAATCGAGCCCGGCCGCGCGAGCGGCAATGGCGTTGGGCGGCGAAGCCACCACCGTGCCCAGGCCCGCCAGGCTGGCCGTGTAGGCCACGCTGAGCAGCACGAAAGCCAGGGTGGCGCGGTCTTTCTGCGGGTCCAGCGAACCCGCCAGGCCCAGGGCCAGGGGCAGCATCACCGCGGCTGTGGCGGTGTTGCTGATGGCCAGCGACAGCAGGGCCGTGGCCAGCAGCAATAAGCCCAGTGTGCGGCCCAGGTGCCCGCCAGCCAGGCGCATGAGGGCCTGCGCCATCTTGCGGTCCAGTTGCTGGGTGCGCAGGGCGGTGGCCAGGGCAAAGCCGCCGAAGAACAGCACCACGATCGGGTCGGCAAAGGGCGCCAGCGCCTGGGCGGTGGTGAGCCCCGGCAGGCCCAGCAGCAGCGCCACCAGTGGCACCAGCAGCGCCGTCACCGCCAGCGGCAAGGCCTCGGTGAGCCACAGGCAGCCAATGAACACCAGCAGCGCCATGCCCTTGCGTGGCGCGGCGTCCCAGGGCAGCGCACCGTAAGTGATGGCGGCCAATGCCGCGGCCAGCAACAGCAGGGCGGTGGTGCGGCGGCCGCTGAAGGCGTGGGTGTCGGCGGTGCTCGTCATCGGCAATGGCTTGGGTGCTATCAAATTGGGTTCGCCTCGGCAAAGGGCATCGCGTAAATTCGAGGGCCTATACCCCTGGGAGCGTACACAAGCATGCCGCACGATGTGAGCCTGATCGCCACGATCGCGACCGCCTTTGGCCTGGCCATGGCGTTCGGGCTGGTCGCCGCGCGGCTGCGCATGCCGCCGCTGGTGGGCTACTTGCTGGCCGGCATCGTGGTGAGCCCGGCCACGCCGGGTTTCGTGGCCGACGTGGGCCTGGCCGGGCAACTGGCCGAGATCGGCGTGATGCTGCTCATGTTCGGCGTGGGCCTGCACTTCTCGGTGAAAGACCTGCTGGCGGTGCGCCGCATCGCCCTGCCGGGCGCCATCGTGCAGATCGGGGTGGCCACTTTGCTGGGCATGGGCGTGGCCACCTGGTGGGGCTGGGACCTGGGCGCCGCGCTGGTGTTTGGCTTGTGCCTGTCGGTGGCCAGCACGGTGGTGCTGCTGCGCGCGCTGGAGGCGCGGGGCCTGCTGAGCACGGTGAACGGCCAGATCGCCGTGGGCTGGCTGGTGGTGGAAGACCTGGTGATGGTGGTGGTGCTGGTGCTGCTGCCGGCGGTGGCGGGCGTGCTCTCGCCGGGGCGTGCGGGCGTGGCCGAGTTGTCGGGCGCCAGCATCGGCGCCACGGTGGGCCTCACGCTGGCCAAGGTCACGGCCTTCATCCTGATCATGCTGGTGGTGGGGCGGCGGGTGTTGCCGCAGTTGCTGTGGCGCGTGGCGCGCACCGGATCGCAAGAGCTGTTCACCCTGACCGTGGTGGCCGTGGCGGTGGGCGTGGCCTTTGGCGCGGGCAAGCTGTTTGACGTGTCCTTCGCCCTGGGGGCTTTTTTCGCCGGGATGATGATGCGCGAGTCGGCATTCGCGCGCCGCGCGGCCGACGAATCGCTGCCCTTGCGCGACGCCTTCGCGGTGCTGTTTTTCGTGTCCGTGGGCATGCTGTTTGACCCGGCGGTGCTGTGGACGCAGCCGGGCAAGCTGCTGGCGGTGGTGGCCATCGTGATGGTGGGCAAGACGCTGGCCGCCGCCGCGCTGGTGCTGCTGTTTCGTTACCCCATGCGCACCGCGCTGGCCGTGGCGGTGAGCCTGGCGCAGATTGGCGAGTTCTCTTTCATCCTGGCCGGCCTGGGCGTGTCGCTGGGCCTGCTGCCGCCGCAGGCGCAGAGCCTGGTGCTGGCCGGTGCGCTGATCTCGATCGCGGCCAACGCCAGCCTGTTTGCCTTGGTCGAGCCGGTGCACGAATGGACCATGAAGCGCTACGCCTGGGCGCGCCGGCTGGAGATGCGCGGCGACCCCCTGGGCGAGCTGCCCATGAGCACCGACGAGAAGCTGCTGCAGGGCCAGGTGGTGCTGGTGGGCCACGGCCGCGTGGGCCGGCGCATCGCGCACATGCTCACCGAGCGCCGCCTGCCCTTCGTGGTGGTGGACCTCAGCCGCGAGGTGGTGGAGGCGCTGCGCGAGCAAGGCCTGGCGGCGGTGAGTGGCGACGCCCAGACGCCCGAGGTGCTGGTGCAGGCCCACATTGCCCGTGCGTCCATGCTGGTGCTGGCCATGTCCGACGCGGTGGACGTGCGCCGCATCGTGGACATCGCGCGCACCCTCAACCCCAGCGTGGCCGTGGTGCTGCGTTGCCACAACGACGAAGAGGCTCAACTCTTCACCCGCGACGGGCTGGGCCAAGTGTTCGTAGGCGAGCAAGAACTCGCGCGCGGCATGGGCCAGCACATCGTCGACACCCTGACCACACCCCACAAGGAGGCCCACCGATGAACCCGCTGCCGCACCTGGCCGTTGCCACCGACTTCTCTGCGCCGGCCCGCCTGGCGGTGGACCGCGCCTGGTTGCTGGCGGCCCGCCACGGTTCGCGCCTGACCCTGCTGCACGCGCTGGGCCTGGACGTGCTGGCGCCTTGGCGCGCCCTGCTCAGCGAGCGCTACGCGGCACTCGGCTCCAGCTTGCACACCGAGGCCCAGGGCCAGCTCGACGCCCTGGTGGCCGAGGTGGCGGCGGCCAGCCCGCCGGCCCTGCCGGTGGACGCCCAGGCGGTGGTGCAAGACGGCCTGGCCGGCTGGACCGTGCCCGACTGGGTGCGCGCGCACGTGCCCGATCTGCTGGTGGTGGGCGCGCGTGGCAGCAGCGGCTTCAAGCGCTGGGTGCTGGGCTCCACCGCGTCCAAGCTGCTGCGCAAATCGGCTTGCCCGGTGCTGGTGGTGAAAAGTGCCGAGGCCAAGCCCTACCGGCGCGCGGTGGTGGCGGTGGATTTTTCGGTCGCGTCGGCGCGCTCCATCGAGATGGCGCGCCTGCTCGCGCCCGAGGCCGACCTGGTGCTGCTGCACGCCTACGAGGTGCCCTTCGAGGGCAAGATGGCCTTCGCGGGCGTGAGCCAGGAACTGATTCGCCAGTACCGGCGCGACGCCCATGAGCAGGGCGTGCAGCGCCTGGCCGAGTTGGCCGCCTCGGTGGGCCTGCGGCCCGGCGACTACGTGGGCTTCGTGGTGGAAGGCGACCCGGCCAGCCTGGTGCTGCAGCACCAGGAGCTGCACCTTGGCGACCTGATCGTGATGGGCAAGCACGGCACCCACGTCACCGAAGAGCTGCTGCTGGGCAGCGTCACCCAGCGCGTGCTCGATGAGACCCAGGTGGACCTGCTGGTGGTGGTGGAACCGCACGGCGCCGACGTGCCCTCGCTGGAGCCCTGAGCAGGCACCGCCGGGAACTTTGCCGGCCGAGGGGCCTCAGCCAGCAATGCATTTGGACAAATTAAATGGCGGGCCCCTGTGCCCGGCACAGGAGGCCACATGACCGCCTGGATTGAACTCGACCCCTGGATGCAGGCCGCCCTGGGCCTGGTGTTGCTCGGCGCCGTGGCCTACGCGGCGCGCTGGCTGGCCCACAGCGTGCTGCGGCGCGTGCTGGGCGCTGTGCGCCAGGGCGTCACCGCCCGCTGGGCGCGTGTGCTGCTCAGCGCCACGGTGCTCAAGCGCCTGGCGCAGGTGGTGCCGTCGCTGGTGGTGCAGGTGGGCCTGCCGGTGGTGCCCCATTTGCCAGGCACCGCCAGCACCATCATCGGCAACGTGGCGGTGGCCCTCACGGTGCTGCACCTGGTGCGCGCGCTAGTGGCCGTGCTGGATGCGCTGCAGGCCTCGCACGAGGCCGAGCCGGCCGAAACCGGCGCCAGCCTGCGCTCCATCAAGAGCTACGTGCAACTGGGCAAGCTGCTGCTGATGTTCTTTGGCGCCATCGTCATCGTGGCCGCGCTCATCGACCGCTCGCCGCTGATCCTGCTCTCGGGCCTGGGGGCCATGTCGGCGGTGCTGATGCTGGTGTTCAAAGACACCATCCTCTCCTTCGTGGCCGGTGTGCAACTGGCCTCCAACGACCTGCTGCGCGTGGGCGACTGGATCGAGATGCCGCAGGTGGGCGCCGACGGCGACGTGATCGACATCGCCCTGCACACCGTGAAGGTGCAGAACTGGGACAAGACCATCACCACCATTCCCACCTGGCGCCTCATGTCGGAGAGCTACCGCAACTGGCGCGGCATGTCGCAAGCCGGTGGGCGGCGCATCAAGCGCGCCTTGCGCATCGACAGCGCCTCGGTGCGCTTTCTCACCCCGGATGAGCTGCAGGCGCTCAGCCGCGTGGCCCTGCTGGCGCCCTACCTGAACGAGAAACTCAGCGACGTGCAACGCACCAACGCCCAGCGCCAGAGCGAGCTGGGCGAGCGCGCCAGCGAGCCCGCCAACCAGCGCCGCCTCACCAACCTGGGCACCTTTCGCGCCTATGTGCAGGCCTACGTCGCCGCGCACCCGGGCATTCACCCGGGCATGACGCAGATGGTGCGCACGCTGGAGCCCACCTCCGAGGGCGTACCGCTGGAGGTGTATTGCTTCACCGCCACCACGGCCTGGGCGAAGTACGAGGCCATTCAGGGCGATGTGTTCGACCACCTCATCGCCATCCTGCCGGCCTTCGGCCTGCGTGTGTACCAAAGCCCCAGCGGGCACGACCTGCGCTCGGCGGTGGGGGCTGGCGCACTCGTGCCGATGGCCTGAGGCCGCCATCCACGCGGGGCACTAGCGCGTGGCCGCGATGGTCGCGTGGGGCCGGGCTCGGGAGACTGCAGCCCATGCAGACCCCGCCCGCCGATTCAATTCCCGTCGCCCACACACGCCACCACTCGCCGCAACAACTGGAGGCCGTGGTGCTGCGCTATGGGCGCGCGCTCTACCAGTTCGTATTGCGCAAGGTGCACCACGAGTCCGACGCCGAAGACATCGCGCAGCAGGCCTGGGTGGAGGCCGCCCTGCACCTGGACGCCTTTCGTGGCGAGGCCGAACTCTCCACCTGGGTGTTTGGCATTGCCCACAATATGGCGCGCAACCACCTCGCGCGCTCGCCGTCGCGCCGCTACGTGTTTGAGTCCGACGACGAGGCGCTGGAGTTGCCCACCTCGGTGGCGGGACCGCTCGATACCTTGCTGCACCGCCAGGAGCTGCAGCGCGTGCAAAAAGCCATGGACGCCTTGTCGCCCGAGACGGTGCAGGTGCTCCACCTGGTGGCGCTGGATGGCTTGAGTTATGAGGAGGCTGCGGCCATGTTGAACGTGCCCGAAAGCACCTTGCGCAGCCGGGTGTCGCGCGCCCGCGCCACGCTGCGCCAGGCGCTGGCCAGTTCTCCCAGGCGCGCCGCTGGCAACGCAAATCTGGGGCCATTCCCTGGCCCGCCAGCCCACCATTGATTCAGCACTTGACCCAGTGCCTGCCCTGAGGGGGCCGGGCTCAGCGCGGCATGCTGGGCGACTGCAGCCCGCGCAAGATGAGCCCGCAGCACTGCTGCGCGATGTCTTGCGCCGACAGTTCGCCCTTGGGGTCGTACCAGCGGCCGATCCAGCTCAGTGCGCCCATCAGGGTGAAGGCGGCGAGCTTGGGGTCGCAGGGCGCGATGCTGCCCTCGTCGATGCCCTGGGTGATGAGGTGACGAATCTCCTGGTCCAGCGCGGCCTTGATGCGGCGCAACTGGCGCCGGCTCTCGGGCGGCAGCGGGTCTTCGCCCACGCGGATGACACACATGCCGAAGTCTTGCGTGACGATGTGCACGTACTGTTGCATGGCGGCCTGCAGCTTGTCGAAGGCGGTGCCCCCGCTTTGCCCGACCTCATGAATGGCGTCTTGCAGCAACTGCAGGCCGATCTGCACGCACTCGAACAGGATCTCGTCCTTGTTCTTCACGTAGTAGTAGAGCGTGGGCTTGGTGATGTGCAGTCGCTCGGCCACCTCGTCGAGCGAGGTGGCGTGAAAGCCCTTCTCGTTGAAGATTTGCGCCGCCGTGCGCAGCACCGCTTCGCGCTTCATGGCGCGCATGTGCTCGCGCGCGCCGATGGGGGCCCAGGGCGACGAAGAGGCAGAAGCCGCCTTGGCCGGGCGCGCCGCCCGCGGGCGGCGCACGGGGGTGGGCGCCTCAGCGGTAGAGGGCTTCGATCTCGGCGCCATAGGTCTTGTAGATGCTGGCGCGGCGCACCTTCATGGTGGCCGTGACCTCGCCGTCGTCGTGGTCGAGTTCCTTGGTCAGCAGGTGAAAGCGCCGGATGTGCGCCACCTCGGCCAGTCGGGCGTTGCCCGCGCGCACCTCGTTGTCGATCAGTTCGCGCACCTCGGGCGTTTCCACCAGCGAGCGGAAGTGGGTGAAGGCCAGGCTGCGCGATTGCGCCCACTGCGACACGGTCTCGAAGTCGATCTGGATGAGCGCGGCCACGAACTTGCGCGCGTCGGCCACGATCACGCATTCCTTGATGAAGGGGCTAGCCTTCATCGTGTTCTCGATCTCCGAGGGCGTGAGGTTCTTGCCGCCGGCGGTGATCATGATGTCCTTCAGGCGGTCCACGATGCGAAGCTGGCCGTCTTTCTCTTCCACCACGTCGCCGGTGTGCAGCCAGCCATCTTGGATGCTGCCGGCCGTGGCCTCGGGGTTCTTGTAGTAACCCTTGAACACCACGCCGCCGCGAATCTGCAGCTCGCCGTTCTCGGCCACGCGGTGCTCCACGCCCACGGTGGGCACGCCCACGGTGCCAAAGCGCACGTCGTCCAGGCGCTGGCCCAGCACCATGCCGCTGGACTCGGTCATGCCGTACACCTCGATGAGCGGCACGCCCAGGGTGCGGAAGTACTTGACGATGGCCGGCGAGATCGGGGCCGCGCCAGTCAGCGCCACGCGCGCCTCGCGCAGGCCGATGAAGTTCTGCAGCGCGCGGAACATCAGCCAGTACCAGAAGCCGAAGGTGATCTTCTCGCCCAGGCTGCGCCGCGCGGGCGACTTGTGCGCAAACGGTTCGCAGGCGCGCAGGCCGGCCTGGTAGAGCCAGCGGCGCAGGGCGCCGGTCTCGTTCATCTTGATCGAGATGGACGAGTGCAGCTTCTCCCAGATGCGCGGCACGCCCAGGAACATGGTGGGCGCCACCTCGCGCAGGTCTTCCTGCACGGTGCGGATTGATTCGCCGAAGTCCACGCGAGAGCCCAGGTAGAGGGGCGCGAAGTTGGTGAGCATCTGCTCGGCCACGTGGCACAGCGGCAGGTAAGACAGGTGTGAGGTGTGGGCGTCCAGCCCCAGGCGCTCGATCACGCCCGGCGCCATGGCGGCGATGTTGCCGTAGCTGATCATCGCGCCCTTGGGTTTGCCGGTGGAGCCCGAGGTGTAGATGATCAGGCCGGTGTCTTCCAGCGTCTGGTGCTGCAGCACGCGGTCGATGGTGGCGCCGTCGGTGCTGGCCGCGCCCAGCTCTTCCAGTTCCTCGAAGCCGATCACCAGGTCAGGTGCCGACTCGCGCGTGTCTTGCAGGCCCTTGCGCTCCATCACCACGATCTTGCGCAGGCGCGGCAACTGGGCGCGGGCCTCCAGCACCTTGTCGCTTTGCTCCTGGTCTTCGCAGAAGATGATCTCAGCGTCGGAGTGGGCCAGCACATAGGCCACCTCGTTGGTGGGGCTGGTGGGGTACACGCCCACCGTCACCGCGCCCACCATGCCCGCGCCAAGCTGGGCCAGCACCCATTCCACGCGGTTCTCGGACAGCACGCCAATGTGCCCGCCCTCGCTCAGGCCCAGGGCCTTGAGGCCCAGGCCGATGCGGCAGGCGCGCTCGTGGTAGCCCGCCCAGGTCATGGGCTTGAAGATGCCGTGCTCTTTCTGCCGGATGGCGATCGCATCGGGCCGCTGGCGGGCCTGGGCGCGCAGTTGTTGCGGCAGGGTCAGCGAATACAGGGTGTCGGCCATGGTGCGGTTCAGGGGTCAGGACAGCCAGCGTTTGCGGCGTTTGTAGTGCTTGAGTTCTTTGAAGCTCTTGGCGCCACCTTCGTGGCCCACGCCCAGGTAGAACTCGCGCACGTCGGGGTCGGCCGCGAGCTTCTCGGCCGTGTTGTCGATCACCACCTTGCCGGTTTCCATGATGTAGCCGTAGTGCGCCACCGCCAGGGCGATCGAGGCGTTCTGCTCCACCAGCAGCATCGACACGCCGCGCTCGGCGTTGATGCGGGCAATGATCTCGAAGATGGTTTCCACCAGCACCGGCGACAGGCCCAGCGAGGGCTCGTCGAGCAGGATGAGCTGGGGGTCGGCGATGAGCGCGCGGCCAATGGCCAGCATCTGCTGCTCACCGCCCGAGAGGTAGCCCGCCAGGCCCTTGCGGCGCTCGTGCAGGCGGGGGAAGTACTCGTACACAAGGTCGAAGTCGGCCTGGCTGGCGCGCCGGCCCGTGAGGGCGTAGGTGGCGGCCACCAGGTTTTCTTCGATGGTGAGGTCTTCAAAGACGTGGCGGCCCTCCATTACGTGGAACACGCCCGAGCGCACCAGCGCGTGCGGGGGCTGCCCACGCGTGTCGCGGCCGTCGAAGCGGATGTCGCCACGCGTGAGGGCGCCGTCTTGCAGCTCCAGCAGGTTGGAGATGGCCTTGAGCGTGGTGCTCTTGCCGGCTCCGTTGCTGCCGAGCAGGGCCACGATCTGGCCCTTGGGCACGGACAGCGAGAGCCCGCGCAACACCTGGATCGCCTTGTTGTAGACGACCTCGATGTTGTTGACTTCCAGGATGGGGCTGACGCTGTCCATGGCGGCGGTGCTCATTGGGTGAGGTTGATCCAGTCAGAGGCGGGGACCATCTTCTGCTGCTTGAAGTCGGCCTTGTACACACGCCCGATGGGGATGGAGTTGCCCTTGATGGACAGCGGCACGCCGATGATTCCGCCGGTGTCGAAGTTGCGGATCGAGGACAGCGCGATCTTCATGTTCTTGCCGTTGAGCTCGTTGCCCGCGGCCAGGGTGCGGCGCGCGGCCTCGGTCAGCAGCATGGCCGCCAGGAAGCCCTGCATGTAGCCGGTGGCCTGGTACTCGGGGCGCATCTTGCGGATCTTCTCCAGCATCGGCGACTTGCCCTCGGTGTCGTAGTAGTAGCGGTAGGGCATCACGCCCATGAAGCCGTCGGCGTTGGGGCCCATGCGCATCACGGTGCTGTTGTCCATGGTCCAGAAGGTGCCCATGAACTGGGTCTTCATGCCCACGCCGCGCGCCTGGTTGATGAACTCGGGAATGGGCGCGGAGATGTAGCCGTGGAAGATGGCGTAGTCGGGGTCGGCGCGGCGCAGCTTGATGACCTCGGCCGACACGTCCACGCTGCCGGGCGGCGTGACGATTTCGGTGGCGATCTTCAGGCCCAGCTTCTGGGTGTCGGCGCGGAAGGCCTCCACCGGGTCGCGGCCGAACTCGGTGTCGGAATACACCAGCGCCACCTTGGCCCCCGGCTTGGTCTTGGCGATGTACTGCAGCAGGATGGCGACCATCTCGCTGTAGTCGGGGCCCACCATGAACTGGTGCGGGTACTTCTGCGCGTTGCTGATTTCCTTGGCGAAGGAGGCGCCGGTCATGAGGATGCCGCCGTGGCGCTCCAGCTCGGGGTTCACGGCCTTGCAGAAGCCGGTGGAGTCGGCGTAGTACAGGTTGACCTTGTTCTGGCTGGTGATCTTCTTGAAGGCGGCCATCGACTGGTCCACCTTGTAGGCCGTGTCTTCCGGCACGTACTTCACCTTGCGGCCTTCCACGCCGCCGCTCTCGTTGAGGATGCTCAGGTAGTCCTTGATGCCGGCGTCAATGGCGATGCCGGCGAAGGCGAACACGCCGGTCATGGGCATGGAGGCGCCGAACACGATGTCTTCGGCCGGGGCGCCCTTGGCGGCGGCTTTCTTCTGGGCCTGGGCCAGCAGCGGGCTGGAGAGGCTGGCCAGGGTGGCCGCGGTGGCGGCCATGAAGGTGCGTTTCTTCATTGTCATGCTTGTCTCCTCGGTGGGATGGATGGCGGCGCAGCGGTCAGGTCCGGAAGGGCCAGAGGTGAAACAGCCGGCGGATGCGTCGCCACACCTCCGCCAGGCCATGGGGTTCGAAGATCAGGAAGAGAACGATCATCAAGCCGAAGACGATGGTGCGCACCGGCGAGAGCACCAGCATGGCGCTCTCCCCCAGCGGCAGCCAGCCCACGATCAGCTTCAGCACCTCGGGCACCAGCGTCATGAAAATGGCGCCCAGCACGCTGCCCAGCATCGTGCCCATGCCACCCACGATGACCGCGGCCAGGAAGAAGATGGACATGATCAGCGGGAAGCTCTCGGGCGTGATGGCCCGGAAGAAATAGGCGAACAGGCCGCCGGCCACACCCGCGTAGAACGACGAGATGGCAAACGACAGCAGCTTGTAGCGCAGCAGCGGAATGCCCAGCACCTCGGCCGAGATGTCGCGGTCGCGAATGGCGATGAAGGCGCGGCCGATGCGGGTGCGGAACAGGTTGGCCGCACCGATCAGCAGCAGCACGGTGATGGGCACGATCACCCAGTAGAGCTTGAACGAGCTGTCCAGCACCACGCCCAGCACCTGAGCGGGCGGCACCGACAGGCCGGCGCTGCCACCGGTGAGGTCGGCGAAGTGCGAGAACACGAAGTGCGCGATCACGCCCGCGGCGATGGTGGCAATGGCCAGGTACAGGCCCTTCACCCGCAGCGAGGGCACGCCCACCACCACGCCGGCCAGCATGGCCACCACGCCCCCGGCCAGCAGGTTCAGCAGCATGGGCGTGCCGTAGCGGATTTGCAGAATCGCCACCGTGTAGGCGCCCAGGCCCATGAAGGCCGACTGCCCCAGGCTCACCAGGCCGGTGTAGCCGGTGAGCAGGTTCAGGCCGGTGGTGCTGGCGATGTTGATCGCCACCAGGCAGGCCAGGTAGAGCCAGTACTCGTTGGCCACGAAAGGGAAGGCCAGCAGGCTGGCCACCAGCACCCCCACCCAGGCCCACTGGGTGCGGCTGTCGAACAGGGCCGCGTCGGCGGCGTAGCTTTGTTTGGCGGAACCGATGCGCATGTCAGCTTGTCTCCATCCGGCTCACAGCCGCTCGATCTCGTGCGTGCCAAACAGGCCGTAGGGCCGCACCATCAGGATCAGCACCAGCAGGCTGAAGGTGGCCAGGATCTTGTATTCACCGCCCAGGTAGAAGCCCGAGAGCGCCTCCACCAGGCCCACGATCAGGCCGCCCACCAGCGCGCCCAGCACGCTGTCCAGGCCGCCGAAGATCACCACCACCAGCACCGACAGGCCAAAGGCCCCCATCACCGAGGACAGGCCGCCGATGGAGCCCACCACGATGCCGGCCACGCCAGCGATCACCGCCGCCGCCATCCAGGCCATGGAGAACACGCGCGGCACGTTGATGCCCATGGAATAGGCCGCGGCCTGGTCGGACGCCGTGGCGCGCAGGGCCACGCCGCCGCGCCAGAAGCGGAACAGCAGCAGCACCGCGGCGATCAGCAGCACCGCGATCCAGAAGCCGTAGAACACCTTGGGCGAGATGAAGGCATCCCCCAGGCGAATCGCGTCGGTGGGCAGGAACTCGGGCAGGCGCTGCTGGTCGGCCGTCCAGACCAGCTCGACCAGGCCCACCAGAATCGACGACAGGCCCACCGTCACCATGAACGACGAAATCGGCGACTCGCCCAGCATGGGGCGAATCAGCGTGCGCTCCACCAGCATGCCGAACACCGCCGACACCAGCAGCGCACCCGGAATCGCCAGCCAGATGGGCAGGCCCATGCCGGTGGTGAAGGCCAGCAGCATGTAGGCGCTGAACATCAGCATCTCGCCAATGGCCAGGTTCACCACGCGCGTGGCCTTGTAGATCATCACGAAGGCCAGGCCGGTGAGGGCATACAGGCCGCCCGAGCCGATGCCGGCCAGGCCAATCTCGAACAGCAACCACCAATCCATCGTCAGGCCGCCTTTCTTGCCTGTTGCGCCACGCGCTGGAAACGCTCGCGCAGAACGCTCACGTCGCCGGCGCCCAGGTAAGCCTTCACCACCTCGGGGTTGCCTTGCACCTCATGCGGCAAGCCGCTGGCGATCACCTGGCCGAAGTTCAGCACCACCACGTGGTCGGACAGGTCCATCACCATGCCCATGTCGTGCTCCACCATCAGCACCGTCACGCCCCACTCGCGCCGCACCTCCAGGATGAAGCGCGCCATGTCTTCGGTTTCTTCGCGGTTCATGCCGGCCACGGGCTCGTCCAGCAGCAGCAGCTTGGGCCGCATGGCCAGGGCGCGGGCCAGTTCCACCCGCTTTTGCAGGCCGTAGGAGAGCGAGGCCACCGGCGCCTTGCGGATGTGGTCGATCTCCAGGAAGTCAATGATCTTTTCTTCCACCTCGCGGCGCAGCTCTTCTTCTTCGCGGCGCGCGGCCGGCGAATAGAACAGCGCCGAGAGCGGCCCGGTTTTCAGGTGGCAGTGGCGGCCGAGCTTGATGTTGTCCAGCACCGTCATGCCGCGAAACAGCGCGATGTTCTGGAAGCTGCGCGCCAGGCCCAGCGCGGCGCGGCGCGGTGGCGGCAGCTGGCCGATGTCCTGGCCCTCGAACACCAGGCGGCCGGTGGCCGGCTTGTAGAAGCCCGAGATGGTGTTGAACACCGAGGTTTTGCCGGCGCCGTTGGGGCCGATCACCGAGGTGATGGAGCCGGGCTGCACGGTGAAGCTCACGCCGTTGAGCGCCTTCACGCCGCCAAAGGCCAGCGTGAGGTTCTCCACCGCCAGCAGGGGTGAGGGGTGGACGGGGACCGAGGTCATGGGGTCGCCTGTGCGAAAGATGGATCGGGTTAAGCGGTGTTACTCGCCAGTAGATTTCTTTCACTGTAGGGCGCCGACCCGCGCGTTTTCGCTGGGACAAACCCTGTTCTCGGGCAAACCCTATTCGGGTGCCCCCTAGGCCCGCAAGCGCTGGCGGCGACGCTCAGGCCGTGGTGGCGGGCGCCAGGTGAGGCAGGGCGGCCAGGGCCTCGGCCTCGGTGCGGTAGGTGCGCAGCCAAGGGCTGTCGGGCAGGTGCTCGCCCTGGCGCAGCAGATTTTCCACCGGCAACTTCAGGCCCACCAGGTGCAGGGTGATGTGCTGCTCGGCCAGTTGGCGCTGCACGCGCCCGAAGGCCTCGGCGCCGGTGGCGTCGGCCCAGTTGATGGGGTGGGCGATCAGCATCACGTGGCGGGTGTCGGGGTGTTCGCCCAGGTGGTCGGCGATGGCACGTTCAAACCCGGCGGCGGTGGCGAAGTCGAGCGCGGCGTCCATGCGCAGGGCGTAGAGCTGGGGCGCCAGCGGCGGCAGCTTCCAGAGGTGGCGGTCGCGCAGGCTGCCGTCGGGGTGCAGGCCCACTTCGATGATGCGCGGGTGCAGGCGCAGGTACAGAAAGTGCGAAAGCGACATCAGCACGCCGGCGATCACGCCCCAGTACAGGGCCGGCGCGGCCGCCACCGTGATGACAAAGGTGATGGCCGCGATCACCGCTTCCACCCGCGACAGGCGCCAGAGTTGCAAGAAGGCCTGGGGCTTGATGAGCCCCGTCACCGGCAGCACCACGATGGCCGCCAGCACCGCGCGCGGCACCGCGTGCAGCCAGGGCGTGAGCAGCACCAGCGCCAGCAGCACCACCCCCACCGAGAAGATGGTGGCCCAGCCGGTCTGCGCGCCGGCGTACAGGTTCAGGGCCGAGCGCGAGAACGACGAGCTGGTGGGGAAGGCGCCGCTGAAGCCCGAGGCCAGCTTGGCCAGGCCCTGGCCAATCAGGTCTTGGTCCTGGTCCCAGCGCGCGCCGCGCCGGGCGTTGTCCACCTTGGCGCTGGAGGCGGTTTCCAGAAAGCTCACCAGGGTGATGATGAGCGTGGGCACCAGCAGTTGCGACAGCGTGGCCCAGCCTGGCCAGCTCGGCCAGTAGGCGGTGGGCAGGCCCTGGGGCAGGGTGCCGATGACGGCACCGCCACGCGCCTCGAAGCCAATGGCCGCGCTCACCGCCGCGCTCAGCACCACCAGCACCAGCACCGAGGGAAAGCCCGGCCGCCAGCGCCGCACCAGCATCAGCAGGCCCAGGGCGGCCAGGCCAAAGCCCAGCGCGGGCAGGTGCCAGGCCGCCGGGTCGGCCACGCCGCCCCAGTGGCTCAGGCCGATCAGCGAGGGCAGTTGCGAGGCGATGATGAGCACCGCCGCGCCCTGGGTGAAGGCCATCAGCACGGGCGAGTTCACCAGATTTAGCAGCCAGCCAAAGCGGGCAAAGCCCAGCAGCACCTGCACCGTGCCCGACATCAGCGCCAGCCACACCGCCAGCGACACCCACTCGGGGCTGCCCGGTTGCGCCAGGCCCGAGAGCGAGGCGCTGATCAGCAGGCAGGTGAGGGCGGTGGGCCCCACCGAGAGGCGGGGCGAGGCGCTGAACAGCACCGCGATGAGCGCGGGCAGCAACGAGGCGTAGATGCCGGTGATCAGCGGCATGCCCGCCAGCGCCGCGTAGGCCACGCCTTGCGGAATCACCATCAGGCCCACGGTGATGCCCGCCAGGGCCTCGCCGCGCAGCAGAGCGGCCGACGGGCGAGGCCAGTTCAGGAAGGGCAGGAGTCGGCGCACGTTAGCCATGGCCTCGGATACTACCCGGGGCTTGTGGGGGCGGCGTGTCGGCAGCGTCTCGGCAGCGTGCTGTGGCGTTGCCGATCAGCGCTGCGGCATGTCGCGGTAGGAATAGCCCAGGCTCACCTGCGCGTCGGCCGGAATCGGCGGCATGGTGGCGTCCCAGGCTTCCCACTGCGCCTGCATGGCCAGCAGGCGCTCGGGCTCGCGTTTGCCCTGGTTGGCGCGCTCGCGCTCGTCCTGGCTCAGGTTGAAGAGGTAGTCGTTGCCGTCCACGCGCAGGTACTTCCAGTCGCCCACGCGCAAGGCGCGCTGGCCGCGGTGGTTCATGCGCCAGTAGAGCGGGCGATCAAAGCGCTGGGTGGGGTCGCGCAGCACCGGCAGCAGCGACACGCCATCGGGCTCGTGCGTCGGGGCGGGCGCCACGCCAGCGGCGTCCAGCACGGTGCGCGACCAGTCCATGGTCATGCTGTGCTGGGTGCTGGTGACGCCGGCCGGCACCACGGCGGGCCAGTGCGCGATCCAGGGCACGCGGATGCCGCCCTCGGTCAGGTCCATCTTGCCGCCCACCAGGGGCCAGTTGTCCGAGAAGCGCTCACCGCCGTTGTCGCTGGTGAAGACGATCAGCGTGTTCTCCAGCAGGCCTTGTTGGCGCAGGGCGGCCACGATCCAGCCGATGCCCTCGTCCATGTGGTGGATCATGCGGCGGTAGCTCTCCACGTTGCCGCCGTCCAGGTGAAACAGGTTCTTGGCCACCTCGGGCGCGATGTGCGCGTCGTCGCGCGTTTCCCAGGGCCAGTGCGGCGCGGTGTAGTGCAGGCTCAGGAAGAAGGGCGTGTCGGCGCGCGCGCCGTCGGCCATGCGGTTCACGTAGTCCACCGCGCGCTGGCTCAGCAGGTCGGTGAGGTAGCCAATTTCCAGGTGCTCCTGCTCGCCCCACCACAGGTCGTGGTCGCCGGTGCTGGCCTTGTGGGTGAAGTAGTCCACCCCGCCGGCCATGGGGCCGAAGAACTCTTCGTAGCCCGAGCGCAGCGGGCCGAAGTGCGGGGGGTAGCCCAGGTGCCATTTGCCGATGAGGGCGGTGCGGTAGCCCGCCTCGCGCAGCAGCGAGGGCATGGTGGGGTGATCGGGCGGCAGGCCGAGCTGGCTGTTGAAGCGCTGCTTGCTGCTGATGGGCTCTTCGGCCGCGCCGCGCAGGCGGTACTGGTAGCGCATCGTCATGAGCGCGAAGCGCGTGGGCGAGCACACCGGCGAGTTGGAATAGCCCTCGGTGAACTTCATGCCGCCGGCGGCCAGGGCGTCAATGTTCGGTGACACCGGGCCGAAGGCGGCTTGGCGCCCGCCGTAGCAGCCCAGGTCGGCGTAGCCGAGGTCGTCGCAGACGATGTAGATGATGTTGGGTCGGGTCATGGTTGTTCTCACTCCACCTTCATGCCGGTGGCTTTCACTATGGGGCCGTAGCGGTGGTAGAGCGCCTGCACGCGCTGCACCGCGGCGTCGCCGCCCAGGGCCTCAGAGAAGAGGTCAAGCTGGGCCATGCGGGCCTGCACATCGGGCTTCTTGACGGCCTCCAGAATGGCCTGCGTCAGCACCTTCTGCACCGGCTCGGGCGTGGCGGCGGGCACGGCCACGAAGTACAGCACCTCTTGCTCCAGGTTCTTGTGGCCCAGTTCGGCCACGGTGGGCAGGTCAGGCAGCAGGCGCGAGCGCTGGCGGCTGGTCACGGCCAGGCCCTTGACCTTGCCCGACTGCACGTGCGGCAGAACGCCCGGCGTGGCCAGCACGCCGCCGTCCACCTCGCCCGACAGGATGGCCGTCACGGCCGCGGTGTTGCCGCGGTAGGGAATGTGGTTCAGGCGCGTCTTGGTGGCCTCGGTGAACAGCTCCACCGCCAGGTGGCCGGGGCTGCCGCTGCCGGCCGAGCCGAAGTTCAGCGAACGCGCCTTGGCGGCCTGGATCAGCTCGGGCAGCGAGGTGATCTTGGTGCTCGGGTGCACGCCCACCAGCATGCCGGACGACGCCATCACCACCAGCGGCTTGAGGTCACCGGGCTTGTAGGGCAGGTTGGCGTAGAGGTGCGGGTTGACGGTGAAGGGCGTGTCGATGCTGAACAGCACGGTGTGGCCATCGGGCGCGCTCTTGGCCACCGTGTCGGTGCCGATGTTGCCGCCCGCGCCGGCCTTGTTCTCCACCACCATGGGCTGCTTCAGCGTCTGCTGCAGCGTGTCGCCCACCGAGCGGGCCAGCAGGTCGATGGGGCCGCCAGCGGGAAAGTTCACGACAAAGCGCACCGGCTTGCTGGGGTAGGCCTGGGCGCCGGCCAGCGGCGCGGCCAGCGCCAGGGCGCAGGCGGTCAGGGTGTGCAGGGCGCGGCGGCGCGGGAAAAACAGTGCCTTCATCTCATCTCCTCGGCAGCGGTGCGCCCTTGGGCGCGGAATCGTCAGTGGCGGATGCTAGGGAGGGACAATCGATTGCAGAAATCAACCGTTTTCGGTGTTTACCCCTATGCCCGACGACCGCCTCGCCCACCCCCGCCAGCAGGCCGACCTGCTGCTCTATCGCCTGTACCGCCTGCACACCACCGCTGGCCGGCAGATCGTGCAGATGTGCGAGGGCGAGTTCGGCATGACCCGGCGCGAGTGGCGCGTGCTGTCCTTCGTGGCCGAGCACGAGGGCGTGGCATCGTCCGAGCTGGCCCAGCACGCCATGCTCGACCGCGCCCGCACCTCGCGCACGCTGACCCTGCTGGCCGAGAAAAAGCTCATTGAGCGTCGGCCCAAGCCGTCTGACCGGCGCGAGGTGCACATGCACCTCACCGAGGAAGGGCGGCGTGTGTACGAGGCCATCGCCCCGCGCGTGGCGGCCTACAACAGCGCCATGGTCGACGGCCTGAGCCTGGCCGAGCGCCAGCAGCTCGACGCCGTGCTCGACGCCCTGCAGGCCCGCGCCGAGCGCCTGGCCCCGCCTTGAGCCCGCCCTGAGCCCGGCGCCCGCTCTGGGACAATCGCCCCCTCCCATGAGCGACGACACCCCCACCCCCAGCGCCGACGGCGCCATCACACGCGAGGCCCTGGCCCTGGCCGCCTTTGACCACCTGGTCGCCAAGGCCCCCGGTTTCCGCTCGCGCCCTGGCCAGCGCGAAATGGCCGCCCACATCGCCGCCACCCTGGCCGGCGTGCGCCTGGGCGACGAATCGGTGTCGGGCGAGGCCGGCCAGCCCGACCGCGGCATCGCCGTGGTGCAGGCCGGCACCGGCGTGGGCAAGTCGGCCGCCTACGCGGCCACCGTGATTCCGCTGGCCCTGGCTCAGCAAAAGCGCGTGATCATCAGCACCGCCACCGTGGCCCTGCAAGAGCAGCTCATCGCCAAAGACCTGCCGGCGCTCTCGGCCGCATTGCCGCAGCCCTTTGCCTTTGCCCTGGCCAAGGGGCGCGGGCGTTACGTGTGCCGCCTCAAGCTCGACCAGCTCGGCGGCGGTGACCCGGCCCACGCCGACCTGTTCGACACCGAAGAAGGCGCCAGCGCCGCCACGGCCGACAAATGGCAAGAGCGCGCGCGCCACTACAACCAGTGGGCCCAGATGCTCGACCAAGGCGACTGGGACGGCGACCGCGACCGCCTCGACGAGCAACCCGACCCTGGCCTGTGGGCCCCCGTGGCCGCCGAGCGCCACACCTGCACCGCCCGCCACTGCCCCAGCTACAACGGCTGCAGCTACTACCAGGCGCGGGCCAAGCTGGCCCAGGCGCAGGTGATCGTGGTCAACCACGACCTGCTGCTCTCCACCCTGGGCCTGCACGCCCTGCCCAACCCGCAAGACTGCTACCTCGTGTTCGACGAGGCGCACCACCTGGGCCAGGTGGCCCAGGGCCAGTTCACCGCCCATGTGGACCTGATGCGCACCCAATGGCTCGACCGCCTGCCCCGCGCGGTGGAAGAGGTGGCCAGCGCCATCGCCCACACGCCGGGGGCTGACGTCGCCCAGCTCGCCAAAGACCTCAAGGGCGCCATTGGCGACCTGGCCCGCCTGGCCATGGCCCGCATTGGCAACCTGCCCGGCTGGGGCGAGCGTCGACCCGATGCCCCGCCCGTCACCGACCGCTTCGAGGGCGGCGTGCTGCCCGAGGGCTGGCTGGAGGTCGTCATGCGCATGCAGGCCACGGCCAGCGCCCTGTTGAAAGTGAGCGAGGCCATCGCCAGCCAGCTCAAGGCCAATGCCCGCGAGAACCCAGGCGACGCCGCGCGCTGCGCCCAGCTCTACAGCCGCCTGGGCGGCTTCGCCCCGCGCCTGCAAAACGCGCAGGAAACGGCGGCGCTCTGGACCCAGGGCATGGGCGACGGCCAACCCCCACTGGCCAAGTGGCTGGAGGCCGGCGTGCAGCACGGCCTGGTCACCCTCACCGCGCACGCCTGCCCGCTGCAGCCCGGCAGCCTGCTGTCGTACCACCTGTGGAAGCAGGTGCGCGGCGCGGTGGTCACGTCCGCCTCGCTGGTCACCTGTGGTGGCTTCACCCACTTTCTGCACGAGTCGGGCCTGGCCTGGGACGCAGCCGTGGCCACGCGCGAGGTGCAAAGCCCGTTTGACCACGCGCGCCAGGGCCGCCTCATCGTGGAGCAGACCCAGGCCGACCCGCGCGAGGTGGACAGCTACACCCGCGAGATGCTGGGCCTCTTGATGGACGACCTGCGCCAGGTCAAGCGCGGCGCCCTGGTGCTGTTCACCTCGCGCGCCCAGATGGCGCAGGCCCAGGCCCTGCTGGAGCGCGGCGAACACGCCCGCCTGCGCGAGCGCGTGCTGGTGCAGGGCGAGGCCTCGCGCACCGTGCTGCTGCGCCGCCACGCCCAGCGCGTGTCAGATGGCGAGCCCTCCATCCTGTTCGGCCTGCAGTCCTTCGGCGAGGGCCTGGACCTGCCCGGCGAGCTGTGCGAATGGGTGTTCATCACCAAGCTGCCCTTTGCCTCGCCCAGCGACCCGGTGAGCCAGGCGCGGGCCGACTGGCTCAAGAGCCAGGGCCGCGACCCCTTCGTGGAACTGGTGGTGCCGGCCACCGGCGCGCGATTGCTCCAGTGGACCGGCCGGGCATTGCGCAGCGAGACCGACGAGGCGGTGGTCGTTTGCTACGATCCCCGGCTGCTGCGCCAGTCCTACGGGCGGCGCATGCTGCAAGGCCTGCCACCCTACCGGTTGCAGCGCCGCCAACACGGTGTCGTCACCGACGTCTGAACCCTCCAAACCATCGCCATGCTCTACAACGTCCTCAAGCTGCTGCACGTGCTGTCCATCGTCGTCTGGATCGGTGGCATGGTCTTCGCCCACTTCTTCCTGCGCCCGGCGGCACTCTCGCTGGAGCCGCCGCAGCGCATCGCCCTGATGCACGGCGCCCTGCAGCGCTTCTTCGGCGCCGTGCTGGTGGCCGTGATCGTGGTGCTGGGCTCGGGCGTGTGGATGATCGGCCGCGTGGCCAAGGAAACCGTGCAGGCCGGCCTGCCCTTCAACATGCCGCTGAGCTGGCACATCATGGCCGGCCTGGGCGTGCTGATGATGCTCATCTTCGGCCACATCCGCTTCGCCCTGTTCAAGCGCCTCTCGCGCGCCGTGGCGGCGCAAGACTGGCCCGCTGGTGGCGCGGCCCTGGCCTCCATCCGCACCTGGGTGGGCATCAACCTGGGTCTGGGCGTGGCCATCATCGCCTGCACGCTGCTGCTGGTCTGATCTCCCCAGGGGCCCTGGGCTCTTGGACGGGCGAGGACAATCTCGCCCATGAGCTTCACCACCGAAAACCAGCCGGGCGTCTGCGCCCAGCCTGACGCCGCCACCCGTGGCTTTGTGTTCAACCACAGCATGTTGCGTGTGAAAGATCCGGCCGTTTCGCTGGACTTCTACACCCGCGTCATGGGCATGCGCCTGCTGCGCAAACTCGACTTTCCCGAAATGTCGTTCTCGCTGTACTTCCTGGCCCGCCCGGAAGACGGCGAGGCGCCCGACGACGTGGGCCAGCGCACGAGCTGGACCTTCAGTCAGCGCGGCGTGCTCGAACTCACCCACAACTGGGGCACCGAAACCCAGGCCGATTTCAAGTACCACAACGGCAACGCCCAGCCTCAGGGCTTCGGTCACCTCTGCTTCTCGGTGCCCGACCTCGACGCCGCCGTGGCCTGGTTTGACCAGAACGGCGTGACTTACGTGAAGCGCCCCGACCAGGGCAAGATGAAAGACGTGGCTTTCATCCAAGACCCCGACGGCTACTGGATCGAGATCGTGCAGCCCTCGCGACTCAGCGCACTGGGGCGCTGAGGCCGGGCGGCTGGCCCACCGGGCCCTCGCCCAGGGCCAGCGCGCCGGGCGAGGGCACGTCAAGGCCGCGCAGGCGCTGCCACAGCCAGGGCAGGGCGACGTCCAGATCGGGCCGCGCACCGGCCATCACCGCGGGCCGTTCCGGCTGTTGCGGGTCGATCTCAAAACGGAAGGTGTAGCTCGGCTCCTGCCCCATGCGCAGGTCGGTCACCTGGTAACCACCGTCCAGTGTGGTCAGGCTGTAGAAGCCGTGGCTGAAGGCGGCCACGCGGCGCACCGCGTCGTGCTCGCCCAGCACGCCCTCCAGCTCGGCGCCCCGGCTGTGCTCGGTCCAGCGGATGCGCGTGCCGTTGTCCAGCAGGCTCACGTGGCCCTCGAAGTAGCTCTCTGGCGTCATGGCCACCAGGCGCCACAGCACCGTGTTGAAGGGCGCTGGCGTGACCAGCAGGCGCTCGGCCTCAATGCCCGCCTCGGCCAGCGAGGCGCGCGCCTGCACCGTGGCCCACTGCTGTGCGCCCAGGCTCCAGCCCAGGTAGAGCGTGCTCAGTGCCAGGCCCGCCAGGTTCCAGCGCAGCCCCTTGCCGCGCCAGGCCGCCAGGGCGGCGATCAGCCCCACCAGCAGCGGCAGGGTATAGGCCGGGTCGATGATGAACACGCTGCCCACGGCGAAGGGGTGGTCGGTGAAGGGTCGCAGCAGTTGCGTGCCGTACACCGTCATGGTGTCCAGCAGGGGGTGCGTGAACAAGGCCAGCCACAGGGCCAGCCACCAGCGCTTGAACAAGGCCGCCTCGCCCTGCCAGCGCGAGACGATCCAGGCCAGCACGGGCGCACCCAGCGTGAGCCACAGCAGCGAGTGGCTGTCGGCGCGGTGCAGCGTCATGTTGAGCACGGCGTCGCCGTGGTCGATGAAGGCGTCCAGATCAGGCAGGGTGCCCGCCAGCGCGCCCCAGGCCGCGGCTTTCCAGGCGGCGGTGCGCCGCCCCATCACCGCCACGGTCACGGCAGCGCCCAGCGCCATTTGCGTCAAGGAATCCATGCGCCGCGCCTCAGGCCTGAACCACGATGGGGAAGCGGGCAGTCAGGCCGTTGGCGCCGGACTGGAACGGCACGGTCAGTGCCTCTCGGTCCACCGCGCTCAGGCGCCGCCAGAGAAAGTCTTTGGCGTTGCCCGGCTCATCGGCCACGTACAACTGAGTGGTGAGCAATTCCATGCGGTCCAGCCGAACCTTCACGTGGATGTGCGGCGTGCGCCCGCTGTAGGGCACGGGCTTGAGCGTGCGAAAGCGGTAGCGCCCATCGCGGCCCACCACCACGCGGCCGAAGCCCTGAAACGCCGGATCGGCCCGGCCGCCATCGCCGGGGTGGTGGTAGTGGCCGGCGTGGTCGCATTGCCAGATCTCCACCACGGCGCCCGCCAGTGGCGCGCCGTTCAGGTCCACCACCGTGCCCTCCACCCAAGCCGGCGTGCCACGCGGGTAAACCGCGCTGCCATTGCGCAGCAGGTCGCCGTCGGTATCGGCCGGCAGGCTCACCGGGTAGAACGGTCCTTCGGTCTGGCTGGGCGTGGGGCGCAGCGGCCCACTGCTGGCTCGGGCCAGGCGAAGGTGCGGGGCGGCCAGGGCGGCCGCGCAGGCAAGGACGATGCGGCGGTTGGGCATGCGGTCAAATACCGATAGGGGGTATCGGTATTTGACACGCTCGCGGGCCCTCGCGCAAAAGCCCGCTCAAAAACCCGAGCGCCGGTGGGTGTCGGGTGGCGATTGGCGCTATCCGGGCTGCAACGCCAGCGTCACGCGGCGCGTCTCGGCGCTGTCGGGGTCTTCTGGGTTGGCGGTCTCGGTGAAGCCCAGGTGGCGGGCCAGGCCCAGCATGCCGGTGTTGCGGGTGAGCACGGTGCCCACCAGGCGGCGGGTGCCGCGCTGGCGCAGGTGTTCGATCAGCGCCTTCATCAGCAGGGCCCCCAGGCCCAGGCCTTTCAGGTCTGATCGCACGATCACGCCGAACTCGGCGTCCTGGTTGTCGGGGTCCACCGAGGCACGGGCCGTGCCCAGCGTTTCTTCGCCGCCCTCGGGCAAGGGGCGGGTGACGACGAAGGCCATCTCGCGGTCGTAGTCGATCTGCGTCAGCCGCGCCAGTTCGCTGTGCTCAATGTGGCGGCGGCTGTAGAACACGCGCAGTCGAATGTCGTCTGGGTCGAGCCGCTGCAGAAAGGCCAGGTGTTGTGGCTCGTCTTCGGCGCGAATGGGCCGCAGCGTGAGCGTCAGGCCCTGCCAGGCCAAGGTTTGCACCAGGTGCTGCGGGTAAGGCGCAATGGCGAACGCCGCCGCGCCGGCTGGCCGGCGAGCCGACACGCGCACCCGAGCGTCCAGCGCCACCACGCCCCCAGGGTGGGCCAGCAGGGGGTTGATGTCCAGCTCGGCCAGCTCGGGCAGCGCGGCCAGCAGGTCGGACACGGCGATCAGCGCCTCGGCCACGGCGTCCACGTCAGCGGCGGGCTCGTCGCGGTAGCCCTTCAGCAGCCGGGCCACCCGCGTGCGCGCGATCTGCGCCAGGGCCAGGGGCCGGTTCAGCGGCGGCAGGGCCAGGGCGCGGTCGGCCAGCACCTCCACCGCCGTGCCGCCCGCGCCGAACAGCAGCACCGGGCCGAACAGGGGATCGACGCTGGCGCCCACGATCAGCTCGTGCGCGTGCTTCAGGCGCACCATGGGTTGCACGGTGAAGCCGTCGATGGTGGCGTCGGGCCGGGCCTGCTGCACGCGCGCCAGCATGGCGGCCACGGCGGCGCGCAATTCGTCGGCGTTGCCAATGCCCAGCCGCACCCCGCCCACGTCCGACTTGTGCGTGATCTGCCGCGACAACACCTTCAACGCCACCGGCCAGCCCAGCGCCTGCGCCGCCGCAACGGCGGCGTCAGCGTCGGGCGGCACCACCTGTGTGGGCACGGTGGGCACGCCAGCGGCGGCCAGCAGAGCCTTGGCCTCGGCTTCGGTGAGCAGCTCGCGCCCGTCGGCCAGCACGGCATCGACGAGGCGCCGGATGGTGGCCAGGTCCGCGCCGTTGGCCAGGCTGCGCGCGGGCGGTGTTTGCAGCAACTCGGCCTGGTGCTCGCGCCAGGTGCGCAGCAGGGCCACGGCGCGCACCGCGTCTTCGGGTGTGTCGAAATCGGGCAGGCCGGCGGCCCGGCAGCGGGCGCGGGCCACGGCCACGGTGTCGCCGCCCAGCCAGCAGCCCAGCACGCGGCCGGGGTGGGCCTGGGCCAGCGGCAGCACCGCCTGCGCGATCTCGTCGCTGGGCACGATGGCCGTGGGCGCGTGCACCAGCAGCACGGCGGCTTGTCGGTCGGCCAGCAAGGCCGAGAGCGCGTCCACGTAGCGCGCCACCGGCGCGTCGCCAATGATGTCCACCGGGTTGCCCCGCGACCAGTTGGCCGGCAGCACGGCGTCAAGCTGGGCGATCCGCTCGGGCGACAAGCCACTCAGCGGCACGCCGGCTTGCGCGGCGGCGTCGGCGGCCAGCACGCCCGCGCCACCGCCGTTGGTGAGAATGCTCAGGTGCTCGATGCCCTGGTCGCGCCAGCGCGCCAGCGTCTCGGCGGCCAGAAACAGGTCTTGCAGCGTGTCCACGCGCAGCAGGCCCGCGCGGGCCACGGCGGCGTCAAACACCGCGTCCGACCCGGCCAGCGCCCCCGTGTGCGAGGCCGCGGCCTGCTGCCCGGCGCTGGAGCGCCCGGCCTTCACCACGATCACCGGCTTGTTGCGCGCCGCCGCGCGCGCGGCCGACAGAAACTTGCGCGCCCCCCGCACGCTCTCGGCGTAGAGCAGGATGGCGCGGGTGCGGCCGTCGCTGCCCAGGTAGTCCAGTAGGTCGGCGAAGTCCACGTCGGCGCTGTCGCCCAGCGAGACAAAGTGCGAAAAACCGATGCCGCGCGAGCCCGCCCAGTCCAGCATGGCCGTGACCAGCGCGCCCGACTGCGACACAAAGGCCAGCGAGCCTTTGGCCGCGCCGCAAGGCGCGAAGCTGGCGTTCAGCCCCACGTGCGGTGACAAAAGCCCGATGCCGTTGGGCCCCAGGATGCGCAGCGTGTGCACCCGCGCCGCGTCCAGCATGGCTTGCTTCTGCTCGGCGCTCAGGCCGGCGGTGATGACCACCGCCGCCTTGGTTCCGCGCGCGCCCAGTTCGGCGATCAGCCCGGGCACGGTGGCCGGTGGGGTGCACACCACCGCCAGCTCGGGCGCCTCGGGCAGGTCGGCTACGCAGGCAAACAACGGCTCGCCATCAAGGGCTTGGTGCCGGGCGTTGACGGCATAGAGCCGGCCGCCAAAGCCGCCAGCGCGCAGGTTGCGCCACACGGTGGCGCCCACGCTGCCGGGCCTCCCCGACGCGCCGATCAGCGCCACCGAAGCCGGACTGAACAAGGCGTCGAGGTGGCGGATGCTCACGTCAGCCCCCGCTGCGGTTCGACGAGGCCATCCAGGCAATCAGCGACGAGCGCATGGCCTCTTCCACCGACATTTCGATGGGCGTGGTCCAACTGCGCGGCACGAACACGGTGTAGCCGCCGATCATGTAACCCATGGGCAGGTACACGGCCACCTGGTCCAGCTCGCCCAGCGCGCCTGGCAGGCCCTTGAACGACTGGCGCGTCACCAGCCCCACGATGGACAGGTCGTTGCCCGGCATCTTCAGCAGCACCACCTGCTGCGCGTCTTGCTCGTGCGGAGCGAAGTAATCGGCAAAGTTCTTGAGCGACGAGTAGATGCTCTTCACCACCGGCAGGTTGGTGAAGGGCAACTCAAACACCGACAGCAGCCGCGCCACCACCGGCAGCGATACCAGCACCCCCAGCCCGAAAATGGCCGCCGCGCCCAGCACGATGCCCAGGCCCGGCAGGTAGAAGTCGCCCACCAGCGGCCCCACCGCGCGCATGGCCAGGTTCTCGGTCCACACCACGAACAGGTACAGCACGTAAATCGTGAGCGCCACCGGCAAGAACGTGATGAGGCCGCGCAGGAAATATCGGGTCAAGGTTTTCATGGTTCGGGGGCTGTGTCGGTCGGGCAGGGTGCGGTTGAGGATAGCAGCGCCTCGCGTCGGCTCAATGGGCCAGTCCCTTGCAAACGCAGGCCTCGCCTCCATCTGTCTCGGCCTGTTCCTGCCCGTGGTCGCGCCCGATCGTGCCCAGCGCAGGCCCGGAACTCTCCTGGCCCCCTGGGCTCTGAACCACATGAATTCTTCCAGCGATTTCCTGGGCCGCCTTGCGCGTGGCCTGTTGCGCGTGCTGCTTGGCGTGGCCGCGACCATCTTCCTGCTCAGCCTGCTCGTGGCCTCTTTGGTGGTGGTGCTGGCCATGTCGTTGTGGTCGCTCATCACCGGCCGCAAACCCGCGCCGGTGGTGATGTTCCAGCAGTTTCGCCAGGCCCAGCGGCGTTACGCCAGCGGTGTCTTCCGAGGTGCGGCCGGTGGCGATGTGGTGGACGTGCAGGCCACCGAGGTGCGCGAGGGCCAGTCCCCGGCGCAGCCCACTGCCCAGGGTGGCCCCATCACCCGGCTGGATCGCTGAACGCCGGTGTCAGTCGTGGCCGCGGCGCGCCAGCGCGGCCTGGTACACCGCATTTCGCGGTGCCCCTGTGAGTTCGGCGCACAGTTTCACCGCCGATTTGAGCGGCAGCTCGGCCAACAACAGGTCGAGCGCGCGCAAGGTGGCGGCATCCAGTTCGCCCTCGGCACTGGCGGCCTGTGCCAGCGGGTGCACCACGAGCACGAACTCGCCGCGCGTGCGGTTGGCATTGGCCGACAACCAGTCGGGCAATTCGCTGGCGCGAACCCGCGCCACCTCTTCAAACTGTTTGGTCAGTTCGCGGCCCACCGTCACCTGCCGTTCGCCCAGCGTCGCCAGGTCGCGCGCCAGGGCCTCAATGCGGTGCGGTGCTTCCAGCAGCACGCAGGCGCGGGCATCGGCCGCGATGGCCTGCACCTCGCGCTGGCGCTCGCTGGCCTTGGGCGAGAGAAAGCCCATGAACACAAAACGTCCGTCCCAGCCCGTGTGACCGGCCACGCTGAGCAGCGCCGTGACGCTGCTGGGCCCGGGCACCGGCACGCAACGCAGGCCCGCCGCCGTCACCGCGTCCACCAGGCGCGCGCCGGGGTCGCTCACGCCGGGCGTGCCGGCATCGCTCACATAGGCCACGCGCTGGCCGTCGCGCAGGCGCTGCACCACCGCCTGCGCGGCCTCGGCCTCGTTGTGCTCGTGCACCGCCAGCAGCGGCTTGTGCAGGCCGTAGCTGGTGAGCAGGCTGGCGGTGTGGCGCGTGTCCTCGCAAGCCACCGTGTCGACCAGGCCCAGCACGTGCAGGGCGCGCAGACCGATGTCGGCCAGGTTGCCGATAGGGGTGGCCACCATGTACAGGGTGCCCTGCGGATAATCCTGGCGCCCGGCCGCCTCGGCGGCGGTGCTCGACAAAGAAGGGGAGGGGGTGGACACGTGAAGCTCTTGGACAAATGGGCGGGACTGACGACCAAGGCCCGGGGAGACGCCGCCGAGGACAGGGCCCTGGCGCACCTGCAGGGCCACGGCCTGCGCCTGGTGCAACGCAACTTCCGCACGCCAGGGCGCGGTGGGGGCGAGGTCGACCTGATTATGCGGGAGCCCGACGGCACGCTGGTGTTCGTCGAGGTGCGCCAGCGGGCCGACGCCTCGCGCGGCGGCGCCAGCGCCAGCATCACGCCGCGCAAACAACAGCGCATCGTGCTGGCGGCGCGGCACTTTTTGCTGCGCCTGGGGTCACAACCGCCATGCCGCTTCGATGCCGTGCTCATCGAAGGGGCTCGCATCGAGTGGCTGCGCGCGGCTTTTGATGCGACCGTCGCCTTTTGATACACCCCCCGCCGCTATCATCGCGCCCATGCTTTTGCAACGCATCCAGCAACAGTTCATCGACAGTGCCGACCTCAAGTACCAGTGCGCGCAAGTGCTGGCACCCGCCGTGGAGGCCGCCACCGGCGCCGTCCTGGCCTGCGTGACCGGTGGGGGCAAGGTATTGGCTTGCGGCAATGGCGCCTCGTCGGCCGCCGCCCAGTTGTTCGCCGCCGCCTTTGTGGGCCGCTTCGAGCGCGAGCGTCCCGAGTTGGCCGCCCTGGCCCTCTCGGCCGACGCCACCTTGGTCACCGCCATTTCCACCGACTTCGACGCCCGTTCCATCTTCTCGCGCCAAGTGCGTGCGCTGGGCCAGGCGGGCGATGTGCTGGTGGTGGCCTCGTACAACGGCCAGGGGGCCAACCTGCTGGCCGCCGTGGAGGCCGCGCACGAGCGCGACATGGTGGTGGTGGCCCTGACCGGGGGGCGTGGCGGCGTGCTGGCCCCGGCCCTGCGCGACACCGACGTTCACATCTGTGTGCCCAGTGAACACCCAGCCCGCGTGCACGAGGTGCACCAGCTGGTGCTCAATGCCTTGTGCGATGGCGTTGACGTGCAACTGCTGGGCCTGCCCGACGAACCCTTTACCGAACCGGAGAGCCTTTCATGAAACCGATGACCCGTCGAACCTTGGCCACTCTGTCCACCGCCGTGGCGCTGGGCGTTCTGTTGCCGGCTTGTGCGCCCTTGGTGGTGGGTGGCGCCGCCGTGGGCACCGCTCTGGTGGCGGTGGACCGCCGCACCTCAGGTGCCCAGCTTGACGACCAAGGCATCGAGCTGCGCGCCGCCAATCGCCTGCGTGAGCAGTTCGGTGAACGCGCCAACATCGCGGTCACCAGCTACAACCGCCAGGTTTTGCTCACTGGCGAGGCAGCCAACGCCAACGTCAAGGCCGAGGCCGAGCGCGTGGTGGCCGGCGTGGACAACGTGCGCAGCATCGTGAACGAGATCGGGGTGGTCAACTCGCCCAGCCTGGGCCAGCGCTCCAACGACACCATCATCACCGGCCAGGTGAAGGCCGGCATGGTGGACGCCAAAGACCTGTCGGCCAGCGCCTTCAAGGTGGTCACCACCCGCGGCACCGTGTACCTCATGGGCCGCGTGACCCAGCGCGAAGCCAACCGCGCCACCGACATCGCCCGCAACATCTCGGGCGTGACCCGCGTGGTGCGCGTGTTCGAGATCATCACCGAGGAAGAGCTGGCCAAGCTGGCCTCGCCCGTGAAGGCCGAGGAAGACGCGGCCAAGCGCAACGCCACGGGCGGCAATAACTGATCACCGCCATGCGCGAGCAAAGAGAAAGGGGGCCATCGGCCCCCTTTTCGTTTGGCTTGCCGCACGCGAATCAGCGCAGGCGCTTGATCAGGCTGGAGGTGTCAAGCCGGTTGCCGCCCATGGCTTGCACGTCGGCGTAGAACTGGTCCACCAGGGCCGTGACCGGCAGGCGCGCGCCGTTGCGCTTGGCCTCGTCCAGCACCAGGCCCAGGTCTTTGCGCATCCAGTCCACGGCGAAGCCGAAGTCAAACTTGTCGGCCACCATGGTCTTGCCGCGGTTGTCCATTTGCCAGCTTTGCGCCGCGCCTTTGCCGATCACGTCGAGCACCTGTTCCATGTTCAGGCCAGCTTTCTGGCCGAAGGCGATGGCTTCCGACAGGCCCTGCACCAGACCGGCAATGCAGATCTGGTTGACCATCTTGGTGAGCTGGCCGGCGCCGCTGCCACCCATCAGGGTGAAGGCGCGCGAGAAGGCCATGGCCACCGGCTTGACCGCATCGAAGGCGGCCTGGTCGCCACCGCACATCACGGTGAGCGCGCCGTTCTGGGCGCCTGCCTGGCCGCCCGAGACCGGCGCGTCCACAAAGGCCAGGCCCAGGTTGCGCGCCGCGCCGTACAGCTCGCGCGCCACGTCGGCCGAGGCGGTGGTGTGGTCCACGAAGATGGCGCCGGGTTGCATGCCCGCCAGGGCGCCATCGGCGCCCAGGGTGATCGAGCGCAGGTCATCGTCATTGCCCACGCAGGCGAACACGATGCTGGCGCCCTGGGCCGCCTCGCGCGGCGTGGCCTTGGCCGTGCCACCGAATTCCTTGGCCCAGGCCTGGGCCTTGGCGAAGGTGCGGTTGTAGACCGTGACCTGGTGCCCGGCGCGGGCCAGGTGGCCGGCCATGGGGTAGCCCATGACGCCCAGGCCCAGAAAGGCCACGGATTGCGGGGGAACGGTGTCGTAGCTGCGCTCGGCGATGCTCATCGTCAAACCTTGTCTCTGGTTGTTGGAGTTGGGGGAGCGACGACTGTAGATCAAATGATGGAGAGGTGCTCGGTGCCCGCGGCCAAGTCCAGGGATTTGGCGCGCTGGCTGTTGAGCTTGACCTGCAGGCGCAGGTCATTGATGGAGTCGGCGTTGCGCAGCGCGTCTTCCAGCGTGATGAGGTTAGCCTCGAAGGCGTTGAAGAGCGCCTGGTCGAAGGTCTGCATGCCGATGTTGGTGCTCTTCTTCATGATCTCCTTGATCTCGGCCACTTCGCCCTTGAAGATCAGGTCGGCGATCAGCGGGGAGTTGAGCATGATCTCCACCGCCGCGAAGCGGCCCTTGTTGTCCTGGCGCGGCACGAGGCGCTGGGAGATGAGGGCGCGCAGGTTCAGCGACAGGTCCATCAACAGTTGGGCACGGCGGTCTTCCGGGAAGAAGTTGATCACCCGGTCCAACGCCTGGTTGGCGCTGTTGGCGTGCAGCGTGGCCAGGCAGAGGTGGCCCGTTTCCGCGAACTGGATGGCGTGCTCCATGGTTTCGCGGTCGCGGATCTCGCCCATCAGGATCACGTCTGGCGCCTGGCGCAGCGTGTTCTTCAGGGCCGCTTCCCAGCTGTCGGTGTCCAGGCCCACCTCGCGTTGCGTGACCACGCAGTTCTTGTGCGGGTGCACGAACTCCACCGGGTCTTCGATGGTGATGATGTGACCGTGGCTGTGCTCGTTGCGCCAGTCCACCATGGCCGCCAGCGAGGTGGACTTGCCCGACCCGGTGGCGCCCACCAGGATGCACAGGCCACGCTTGCTCATCACCACGTCCTTGAGCACCTGGGGCAGACCGAGTTGGTCGATCGTGGGCAAGGTGGCCGGAATCGTGCGCAGCACCATGCCCACCTTGCCTTGCTGGATGAAGGCGCTCACGCGAAAGCGCCCAACCCCCGGTGGCGAGATCGCGAAGTTGCACTCCTTGGTGCGCTCGAACTCGGCGGCCTGCTTGTCGTTCATGATGGCACGCGCCAGTGCCAGGGTGTGGGCGCCCGACAGCGGTTGCGGCGACACCTTCACCACCGAGCCGTCCACCTTGATCGCCGGCGGAAACTCGGCGGTGATGAACAGGTCGCTGCCGCTGCGGCTGAGCATTAACCGAAGCAGGTCATTGATGAATTTCGATGCCTGATCGCGTTCCATGTGTTGTATCTCCCTGATCAGCCCGGGAAGTTCTCGGGGATCTTCGCTTTGCTGCGCGCCTCGGCTGGGCTGATGACGTGGCGCCGCACGAGGTCGGTGAGGTTCTGGTCGAGGGTCTGCATGCCCACGTTGTTGCCGGTCTGGATGGCCGAGTACATCTGCGCCACTTTCGCCTCGCGAATGAGGTTGCGAATGGCGCTGGTGCCCAGCATGATCTCGTGCGCCGCCACGCGGCCCGAGCCATCTTTGAGCTTGCAAAGCGTCTGCGAGATCACCGCCACCAGCGACTCCGACAGCATGGCGCGCACCATGTCTTTTTCTTCGGCCGGGAACACGTCGATGATGCGGTCAATGGTCTTGGCGGCGCTGCTGGTGTGTAGCGTGCCGAACACCAGGTGGCCGGTCTCGGCGGCCGTCATGGCCAGGCGAATGGTCTCCAGGTCGCGCATCTCGCCCACGAGGATCGCGTCCGGGTCTTCGCGCAGGGCCGAGCGCAGCGCGTTGTTGAAGCTCAAGGTGTGCGGCCCCACCTCGCGCTGGTTCACCAGGCACTTCTTCGACTCGTGCACGAATTCCACCGGGTCTTCCACCGTGAGGATGTGGCCGTACTCGGTCTCGTTGAGGTGGTTGATCATGGCCGCCAGCGTGGTCGACTTGCCCGAGCCGGTGGGGCCGGTCACCAGCACCAGGCCGCGCGGGCGCAGCGCCAGGTCGGCAAAAATCTTGGGGGCGTTGAGTTGCTCCAGCGTCAGGATCTTGCTGGGAATCGTGCGGAACACCGCGCCGGCGCCCCGGTTGTGGTTGAAGGCGTTCACGCGAAAACGTGCCAGGCCCTCGATCTCGAACGAGAAGTCCACTTCGAGGAATTCCTCGTAGTGCTTGCGCTGGCTGTCGTTCATGATGTCGTAGACCATGGCGTGCACCGCCTTGTGGTCCAGGGGCGGCGTGTTGATCCGCCTCACATCACCATGCACCCGTATCATGGGCGGCAGCCCCGCCGAGAGGTGGAGATCCGATGCCTTGTTCTTGACGCTGAAGGCCAGCAATTGGGTGATGTCCATCCCGGGGCGGTCCTTGCTGTTGGGTACTGAAAACGATTATGACGACGATTGAAGACAACCTCCACCGCGTCAGGGCGCGCCTGCAACAGGCTTGCAATGCTGCTGGGCGGTCCGTCAATGAGGTTACTTTGCTGGCGGTTTCCAAGACCTTCGAGGCCGATGCCGTCCGTCAGGCCTACGCCGCCGGTCAGCAAGCTTTCGGGGAAAACTACGTGCAGGAGGGCGTCGAGAAGGTCGAGCAGGTGCGCGCCTTGGGTGCCTGCCCGCACATCGTGTGGCACTGCATCGGCCCTTTGCAAAGCAATAAGACGCGATTGGTTGCCGAGCATTTTGATTGGGTGCAGTCGATCGATCGGCTCAAGATCGCGCAGCGCTTGAACGAGCAGCGCCCAGCGCAGCTGCCGCCGCTGCAGGTGTGTATTCAGGTGAACGTGGACGGTGGCGCCAACAAATCAGGCGTGGCCGCCGGCGACGCGCTCGAACTGGCCCAGGCGATGGCGGCCTTGCCCCGCTTGCGCCTGCGCGGGCTGATGGCCATTCCCGAGCCGGCGCCCGACTTTGAGACCCAGCGCGCCTTGTTCCTGCGCGCCAAGGCGTTGTTTGACGAACTGCGGGCCCATGGTCTGGACCTCGACACCCTCTCCCTGGGCATGAGCGACGACCTGGAGGCCGCCGTGGCGGCGGGCTCCACCATGGTTCGGGTGGGCCGGGCGGTGTTCGGGCATCGCGAACGCAAGGTGGCGGCCGCCTGAGACGGTGGGTGCCGCGCATGGCGGCCAGGCCCCATCCCGACGGGGTATTGGGCCATTTCATGGTGGGCAATTCCGTCGGTCTTGGTTCAAGATGGCGCCAGCTCATGCCAACCGAAAGCGGGGGCCACCATGGGAATCGACAGCGATGTCTTGCCACCTCCCGACCGATCCGAGTCCGACGCCTTGGCCGAGGCGCAGCGCGCCTTGGGCGACGGGCTTGATTGGTCGGCGGTTCGCCGCGTGGCGTCGCCCTGGGTGCAGGCGGTGCGGGCAGCACCTCAGGCGCCCTGGGCGCTGGATCGCCTGCTTCAGGCCTTCCCCTTGGGCAGTACCGAAGGCCTGGCCCTGATGCGCCTGGCCGAGGCCTTGTTGCGCGTGCCCGATGCGCCCACCGCGGCGGCCTTGGTGGCCGATCACCTGGGGCGGGCCGACTGGGCGCAACAGGGTGGCGTGGAGGGGGCGACGGCGGCCTTGCTGCGGGCAGCGGGCCAAGGCGCTGCCCCGCCCAGTGGGCGATGGCCAGAAGGGCTGGCCGCCTGGCGCTCGCGGGCGCTGGTGGTGCTGGCCCGTCGCGCCGTGCGCCTGTTCGGGCGCCAGTTCGTCCTAGCCGAGACCATGGCAGACGCTGTCGCCCGAGCCAGGCGGGCACGGGAACGTGGGCCGGCCTGGCGCTTCAGCTTCGACAGGCTCGGCGAAGGCGCGCGCACCGAGGCCGATGCCCAGCGGCACCTGGCGCATTACCGCCAGGCCATTGAGGTGCTGGCCCGCGAGGCACGCGCGGGCGATTCGCTTCAAGGTCGTGATGGCGTGTCCATCAAGCTCAGCGCCCTGCACCCTCGCTACGACCCCCTGCAACGCGAACGGGTGATGGCCGAGCTGGTGCCGCGCGTATGGGCCTTGTGCGAACAGGCCGCCGCGGCCGACATCGGCCTGACCATCGACGCGGAGGAAGCCGATCGGCTGGAGTTGTCGCTGGCGGTGTTCGACGAACTCGCCCAACGCGTGGCCGCGAAGCAGCCGCAATGGGGCGGGCTGGGTCTGGTGGTGCAGGCCTACCAGACGCGCGCCCTGGCGGTGGTCTCGCACCTGCTCACGCGGGCCCAGGCCTTGGGCCTGCGCATGCAATGTCGTTTGGTGAAGGGCGCTTACTGGGACGGCGAAATTCAGCGAGCCCAACAGTTGGGCCTGCGGGCCTACCCCGTGTTCACCGACAAGGCGCACACCGACCTGAGCTACCTTGCCTGCGCCCAGGCCTTGTTGGCCGGCGGCGATGGGGTCTATCCGCAGTTCGCCACCCACAACGCCGCCACCGTGGCCGCTGTCCTGCAGTTGGCCAAGGGCCGCACCACCGGCTTTGAGTTCCAGCGACTGCATGGCATGGGCGAGGCCCTCTACCGTGAGGTCATGCGGCAGCACCCGTTGCCTTGCCGCGTGTACGCGCCGGTGGGACAGGCCAGCGATTTGCTGGCCTACCTGGTGCGGCGCCTATTGGAGAACGGCGCCAACACGTCCTTTGTGCACCAGCTGGCCAATGCGCGCGTCAGCGAAGACGTGCTGCTGGCCTCGCCCTGGGCCCGCGCAGAGGCCAGCCCCTTCCCCTTGCCGCGTGACGTGGCTGGCCCGCAGCGACGCAACAGCCAGGGCCTTGACCTGGCCGTGGCCGGGCACCGCCGCGAACTGAGTCAGGCCTGGTCGCGCACGCTGCTGCCCTCTGTGCACGAGGCAACGGTGGCGCAGATTCCCCAGGCCATGGAGCGGGCGTCCAAGGCCTTTGTCGAATGGGAGGCCAGGCCCGTGGCCCAGCGCGCGGCCTGCCTGCGCCATGCGGCCGATGCCCTGCAGGCCGATCTGCCCGATTGGTGCGCGCTTGTGGTGCGCGAAGGCCGCAAGACATGGCCCGATGCGGTGGCCGAGGTGCGCGAGGCGATCGACTTTCTGCGCTATTACGCCGCCGAGGCCGAGCGCGTGATGGCGCCCCAGGCCCTGCCGGGCGTGGCGGGCGAGCGCAACACCTGGCGCTTGCGGGGGCACGGCGTGTGGGTCTGCATCAGCCCCTGGAACTTCCCCCTGGCCATCTTCGTGGGGCAGGTGGCGGCGGCCCTGGTCACCGGCAACGCGGTGCTGGCCAAGCCCGCCGAACAGACACCGGCCGTGGCCCTGGCGGCCGTTCGCCTCTTGCACGAGGCGGGTGTGCCCGAGGCCGTGCTGCAGTGCCTGTGCGGCCCGGGCGAATCGGTCGGGGCCGCGCTGGTGGCCCAGGCCGGTGTGGCGGGCGTGGCCTTCACCGGTTCCACGGCGGTGGCCAAGGCCATTCAGCAGACGCTGGCGCAGCAGCCCGGGCCCATCACGGCGTTGATTGCCGAGACCGGTGGCGTGAACGCCATGGTGGTGGACAGCACGGCCCTTCCTGAGCAGGTAGCCGATGCGGTGGTGCAAAGCGCCTTTCGCAGCGCCGGGCAGCGCTGCTCGTGCCTGCGACTGCTGTGCGTGCACGAGGCCGTGGCCGATGCGGTGATCGAGATGGTGGTGGGCGCTGCCCGAACACTGCGCCTGGGCGACCCAGCCGATTTCTCGACCGACGTCGGTCCTCTGATCGACATGGCGGCGCACGAAGGCGTGCAACGCCAGCTACAGGCCTTGCGTCAGCGGGCCACCAAGGCCTGGCTGGTGCACAGCGATGTGCCAGCGCCCTGGCTCGCGCCGCAGGTGCTGGAGGTGGCCCGCGTGAGCGAGGTGCGCGAGGAGATTTTCGGTCCGGTGTTGCAGGTGCTGCGCTGGCGTAGCGACCCCGCCGAGCTGGTGCAGGCTATCAACGCCCTCGGCTACGGCCTGACCTTGGGCATTCACTCGCGCATCGATGGCCGGGCCGAGTCTTTGGCCCGACTGGCCCGCGTGGGCAATGTCTACGTGAACCGCAACATGGTGGGGGCGGTGGTGGGCATGCAGCCCTTTGGTGGCGAGGGGCTCAGCGGCACCGGGCCCAAGGCCGGTGGACCTTTGTATCTCTCGCGCTTCTGTGCCGAGCAGGCGGTCAGCGTGAACACGGCCGCCGCTGGCGGCAACGTGGAGCTGCTGGTGGCGCGCCCGCCAGGCCTCAGCCCAGCACCAGAAGGCTCGAACCCGGTTGCGTGAGCAGGGATTCGAGCGCCTCGATGGGCAGCGGGCGTGAGAACAGGTGGCCCTGGAACTGGTCGCAGCCCTGGTAGGCCAGAAAGTCGCGCTGCTCCACCGTCTCCACGCCCTCGGCCACCACCTGCAGGCTCAGGCTCTGGGCCAGCGTGATGATGGCCCTTGAGATGGCCGCGTCGTTGGGGTCGGTCAGCACATCGGCCACGAAGCCCTTGTCGATCTTGAGCTGGTCCAGCGGCAGGCGCTTGAGGCACGAGAGCGACGAATAACCCACGCCGAAGTCGTCCAGCGACAGCGTGACGCCCAGACCTTTTAGCATGCCCATCTTCTCGATGGTGATCTCCATGCGGTCCGCCAGCAGGCTTTCGGTGAGTTCCAGCTTCAGCCGGTGCGGCCGGATGCCGGTGCGCGAGATGGCGGCCATCACCGAGTCCACGAAGTCGGGGTGGCGGAACTGGCGCACGCTCACGTTCACCGCGATGCTCAGGTTGCCCGTCTCCGGGCGCAAGGCCCAGCGCGAGAGTTGTTCGCAGGCCTGCTCCAGCACCCACTGGCCCAGCGGCAAGATCAGGCCCGTGTCTTCGGCCACCGGAATGAACTCGGCCGGTTGCATCAGGCCGCGCTGCGGGTGCTGCCAGCGCACCAGCGCCTCCACCCCGGTGATCACGCCCAGCCGGTCCACCTGGGGCTGGAAGTGCAGGGTGAATTGCTGCTCACGCAAGGCCACGCGCAGGTCTGAGCGGATGGTGGCGTGGTGGCTCATGCTGGCCTGCATGTCCGGGTCAAAGAAGCACAGTTGGTTGCGCCCCATCGACTTGGCCTGGAACATCGCCAGGTCGGCCTGCTTGAGCAGCTCGGCCACGTCGCTTTGTTCGCCATTGAATGGCGTCACGCCAATGCTGGGGGTGGCGAAATGCTGGTGTCCCGTCAGCTGGAAAGGCTCGCGCAGCGCATTGAGCACCTTCTCGGCCAGGCGGCGCGCCTTGTAGGCGGCGGTTTCCGCGTCGGTGCTCAGGTCGTCCACCATCACCACGAACTCGTCACCACCCAGGCGCGCCACCGTGTCGGTCTTGCGCACGCTGTTGATCAGGCGGTGCGCCACGCGCTGCAGCAACTGATCGCCAATGTGGTGCCCCAGTGTGTCGTTGAGCACCTTGAAGTTGTCCAGGTCAATGAACATCAGCGCACCATAGACGCCCGTGCGAGCGCTGGACGCCAGCGCCTGCTGCAGCCGGTCCAGCAGCAGTTGGCGGTTGGGCAGGTCGGTGAGCGCGTCGTAGAACGCCAGGTGGCGAATCATGTCTTCGGCGGTCTTGCGCTGGGTGATGTCGCGGCCCACCGCCACCCAGTGCGTCACCTCATCGGCATTGGCCTGCACCGACACCACTTCCAGTTCCACCCAGAACAGCGCGCCGTTCTTGCGCTTGATCATCAACTCGGTGCGCGCCTTCTGGGTCTGTTGCAGCCCGCGCGCCAGTTCCTGCAGCTTGGTCACCGTGGGCCCCAGCTCCAGCAGCATGCGCGGTGACTGGTCCAGCACATCGCTGCGGGCGTAGCCGGTGTGCTGCTCGAAGGCATCGTTGACGAACACGATGCGCGGCTCCTGCTGGTGGCTGGCGCCGGTTTCGGCAATGAGCACGATGTCGTTGAGTCGAGAGACGCTGGTCTCCAGCAGCATCAGCTGCTCCTGTGATCGGCGGCGCTCGGTCACGTCCCGGAAGTAAACCGCCAGGCCCTCGGTGAACGGGTAGGCCCGCACCTCCAGCCACTTGCCCAGCAGCGGGAAGAAATCCTCGAATTCCACCCGGCGGTTTGACTCCAGTGCCCGCTGCAGGCTGCTGCGCATGCGCTGCGCCAGCGCCGGGTTGAAGTCGTGCCACACCTCCAGCCCCAGCAGTTCACCCGTGGTCTTCTGCAGCAGCCGCTCGCTCTCCTGGTTCAGGTAGGTGAAGCAGCACTGGCGATCGAGCGTCACGAAGGCTTCGGTGATGCTGGCCAGGGTGGTCGTCAGCCGCATGGCCAGGCGCAAGGTGTCTTGCTGGGCCTGTTTCTGCGCGGCGATGTCTTGCACCGCCCCTTGGATGCGCACCACCCGCCCGTGCTCGTCGCGCACTGCCGTGCCCACGGTGCGAACCCATTTGTGGTGCCCGCCCTCCACCAGAATCTGCATCTCTTCGTCGAAGCCTTCGCCCGAGAGCGCGCAGCGATCGAGCCACTGCCGAATGCCCGCCCGCCAATCGGGGCTGTAGCGCTCAATCAAGGCATTGCGGTCCGGCAGGGCCTGGCCGTCGCGCAGCCCCAGGATGGTGGCGAACTCGCTGGAGTGCTCAAGTGCCGCGGAGTCTGTCCAGAGCGACCAGCTGCCCACACCCCCCGTGTGCTCGGTCAGGTCCTGGCGGCTGCGCGTGTCACGCAGCAGATTGGCCTGCTGGCGCATCGCTTCCTGGCTGCGCTTTATCAAGGCCCAGGTCTGTTGCCCCATCGCCTGAAGTTGTGCCAGTGACTCCGTGCCGCCCTGGCTTGGGCGGCCGCAGACCAACAAGGCCGGCTCGCTGTCAGTCGACTCGCCGTCCCCTGCAAGGCTCAGGCGAATCAATTGAGGCCAGCGGATTTGTTGATCGCTCTCCCTCTGGGGTGTGCCAGGCGCAATTGCCGCTTGCGTAATGGCCGCCTCTGCCCCCGCTTGATCGGTGCCATGCCACCACATCGCTCCTCCTGCCTCTGGCAGGCTGATCACAGCGGCTTCGCAACCAAGGAGGCGGCACGCCACTGCCACCAGGGGCTTCAATGGGGACAGCCCCTGATCGGGATCCGGCTTGTTTGGGGGGGAAGACATAAGCAGGAAGACTCAGTTTGTGACCGGGTCAAGCATAGCCACCCCTTGGAGGTGCGCTTGATCATGCGCACTTGGCGCCGCGAGGTCTCGCGTGAACAGTTTCACGCAACTCGGTTGCGCCACGGATATTTGTAACAAGTGTGTTGGAACCTGTTGCAACTCGACTACCATTGTCGCTCTGCTTTTGTACCCCTGAAGTACGCAGGCCATTAACAAATTTCACCACCGCCGGGTGCCTGACCTGAGTCGGAGATGTCCATGAGCGCATTGGCAGCCCTGAAGCAACACAGCGATGTATCCAGCCTGAAGTCTGCGCTGCACCAGCTGTGCAGCGAGTTCGGTCGCATCACGCGGCTGGACATCCTCACGGCCATGCACGAAGGCACCAAACAGGCCATTTGCTTTCTGCGCATGGAGCGTCCCGAGCAAGAGCAGCAACTCATGAAAAGTCTGGGCGTGGGACGTTTCGGTGGCGAGGTCGTGTTTGTGCTCAATCTCAACGTCACGCCCCGCAACGACAGTAACAGCCCATCTTCCGAGTGGGCCGATTCAGACATTTACTGAGCCAAAACGGGTATTGCTTAAGGGGTGACGCCAGATCGGTCTGGCAGTCGACTGCTATTGCGTGCGATACATCGCGCGCGAATCAAAGCAGGTCGCCGAAACCCGTACTGCGCGCTGAGGCGATCGAAGGTTGTGGCGCCGTTTGGTTGATCTTCAGCCAGAATTCGCAAACGTGTTTCATCGATGCCAGAAACTGGGAGAAATCTGTTGGCTTGGCGATGTAGGCGTTCGTCCCGGCGTTGTAGGCCTTTAGCAGATCGCTGGGCTCAGTGGATGAAGTCAGAACCACCACTGGAATGTTGTGCAATAGCTCGGAGCCTTTGACCTGCTCCAGCACACCGATGCCATCCAGCAAAGGCATTTTCAGGTCAAGAAGAATGAGTGCAGGCAAGGCGCCGGTGCGGTCCGCAAACTCGTTTCGCCTGTAGAGGTAGTCCATGGCTTGTTGGCCATCGGATACGTGCGTGACCAAGTGTTGGAAGCCATACCGGGCCAGCACCATGGTCGTCAACTCGGCATCGGCGGCGTTGTCTTCAACCAAGAGGATGACGTCTGCGTTCTTGCTCATGGTTCCAATGACACGGGGGGATGATCGTTGGGCGTTTCTGCTTCGCGAGGGCCATCAAACGGAAGCGAGAAGTGGAAAACACTGCCTCGGCCTGGCTGGCTTTCCGCCCAGATGCTCCCGCCGTGTCTCTCGACAATTCGGCGGGTGAGCGCCAAACCAATGCCCGTTCCCTCAAATTCGGTGGCCCGATGCAGGCGCTGAAATACCCCAAAGAGTTTCTGGGAATATTTTGTATCAAAACCTACGCCATTGTCACGAACGGAGAACACATAGCCCAACACAGGGTCCATCTGCCAAGTGATTTCAATCTTGGCTAGATCGCGAGGGCGTGTGTATTTGACCGCATTGCCCAGCAAGTTGGCCCAGACCTCACGCAGCAGCAGCGCGTCAGCGTGCACCACCGGCAGATCAGAGGCAATGGCCCACTCCACTGCACGGCCAGTGGTCTCGTGCTCGATTTGTGACACCGCCGTGTTAACCAGCAGCGTCAAATCCACTGGTGCAAGGTTGATGGCAGCTCGACCCAACCGCGAGAATGCAAGCAGCCCATCGATAAGCTGGCTCATGTGGCGGGCTGAGTTTGAGATCGTCCCCAGGTAGCGCGCACTCACCTCATCCACCTGCTCACCAAGGTGTTCCTCGAGCAGTGTCACGAAGCTGGCGATATGGCGCAGAGGTGAGCGCAAGTCATGGGAGACCGAATACGAAAACGACTCCAAATCTCGGTTGGCCGCCACCAGTTGTTCGGTCCGCTCCACCACCCGCTGCTCTAACTCGTCGTTGATGTTGCGCAGCAGGTCGTTTAGCCGCTTGGCGTCGGTCATGTCGCGGTTGATCTTGGCGAAGCCCCGCAGTTCGCCTCCGTTGTCGCGCAAGGCGATCAGCACCGAGTGCGCCCAGTAACGGGTGCCGTCTTTGCGCGTGTGCCAGGTTTGCCCGTCATGCTGCCCGCGTGAAGCGGCCAGGCGCAGCACCTTGTTGGCTTCTGTCTGACCAGCCTGCGGGTCGGTGCCGTTGAACAGCACACCGAAGTGCTTGCCTTGCATCTGGGCCGGGGGGTAGCCGTCCATGCGTTGCGCGCTGTCCGTCCAGTCGGTGATGACGCCGGCGGCGTCCATGAAATAGATGCAGTAGTCGCGCAGGTTGTCCACCATCAGGCGGAAGCGCTGCTCACTTTCGATGAGCTCTGCCGAGCGCTCGCGAATGCGCACCTCCAACTCGTCGTTGAGGTGCAGCACGCGCTCCTCCACTCGTTTGCGCTCGGTGATGTCAATGAGCTGCACAAAAATGCCCCTGACTTGCCCCTCGCTGATGTCTGGCAGGAAACTTGCGCTCATGTACAGGGGCAAGCCATTGGCCGCCAACATCCATGTCTCGTGGTGCTGCGCCTGGCCCTGCAATGCAGCGCGTATCAGCGGTTCTACCTCTGGCCAAACCTGGGGCGACATCACCGACGCCATTGACCGCCCGACGATTTCACGCGGGTCCTTGGCAAACACCCGAAGGTGCTCTGCATTGGCGAATCGCACCACAAGTTGGTGGTCCACGTAGGCAATAAGCCCCGGGACGTGATCGGTGATGTTCTGCAGAAATCGTTGGCTCTCGCGCAAGGCGACCTCCGCTGCCTTGCGGCGCGAAATGTCGACTACCGTGGTGTTCGAGCGCAGGAACTGGCCCTTGGCATCTCTCACCGGTGTTGACGAGAGCAGCGCGTAAAAAGTACTGCCATCGCGCCGGCGCAACTCGTATTCAACGCCTTCGAGGGCGTCATCGAGCAGCAAGCGTTGCATGCGAGCTTCCAGCAGTGGAATCTGTGAAGCCGGGATCACGTCCCGAAAGTTCTTGCGCCCCACCATTTCCTCTCGCCGATAGCCCAGCCACTCAAGTTCGGTGTCGTTGATTGACACGAACGTGCCGTGCAGATCGAGCGAGTGGTACCCACAAGGTGCCTGGTTGTAGAGCGCTCTGGCCTGGTTGAGCGCTTCGGCCAGCTGAGTGTTGGCCAGGGTCACGCGGTCTTCTGAGGCCTTGCGATCGGTGATGTCGACCATTTGCACGATCACCCCGAGAACCTGCTCATCGTGTACGAATGGCGTGTACTCAATGCTGGCGTAGAAGCGCTGCCCATCGGGAAGCTCGCGCTCGCCTTCAAAACGCTGCGACGCACCGCGAAGGGCTGCCCGCATGCGCGGCTTGGCCAAGTCGTAGTCGTGGCGTTGCGCAATGTCACGCAGATGGCGGCCTAGCAGGGCATCCGGTTCGGCATCGCGCCAGCGCGCGTAGCTGGCGTTGGCAAAACGGCAATTCAGATCGCGGTCGAAATAAGCCAGTTGCACCGGCACGGTGTCGGTGATGGTTTTCAGAAAACGCGTCTGCGCGGCCAATGCGTCTTCCGCCACTTTTCGCTGCGTGATATCAACCACGGTGTTGTTGGTGCGGACAAACCGACCCTGCTCATCCATCACCGCTGTGCTGCTGATCAACGCCACAAAGATGCTGCCATCGCGGCGACGCATGGCGAACTCCATCGGCTCGATCTTCTCGCCCCTGAGCATGCATTGCAGCCGCTCGTGGGCCATCGCCCAGTGTTCTTGCAAGCCAAAGTCGCGAAAGCGCATCTTGCCGATGACCTCCTCCCGCGTGTAACCCAACCAGTCCAACTCGGTCTGGTTCATCATGACGAAGATACCGTCTGCGTTCACCGAGTGATAGCCGCAGGGCGCTCGGTCATAGAGTTGCTCGGCTTCCTTCAGTGCCTCGTTGACGCGCTCATTTGCTTGCGCAAGGGCTTCAGTGCGCTCTCGCACACGTGATTCCAGTTCGCTGTTGAATGTGCGGATTTCTTCCTGTTGGCGGTGCAGCTCGGTGATGTCTCGCGACACCACCAGCAGCATGATCGGCTTGCCATGAGCGTCGCAAATGGGTGAGACCATGTTGTCCCACCAACGGTCATTGCCTTTGAATGTCTTGCCAAAGGCGACGAACCTCGCGCTTTTCCCTTGGCCGGCGGTGGTGATGGCATCACGTGCCACCTGTTGGCCTGCGTCTGGCCACCAGGTGGCCCAGTCGCTGAGGCGGACGTCGTCGAAGTTCTCGACCTCAACGAGCCTGCACCCCTGGGCTGTCATCTCTAGCACTTGCCCTTGCAGGTTAAGTACCTTGGTGCAGTCTGGGCTACTGGCAATGATCTGGCGATTGAGTTCGTCCTTGATCCTGGCGTCCGCCTCCAGTTGGCGCAGATGGGTGATGTCTTGCACAAAGCCCAGCTGGCTGATCACTTGGCCAGTGTCGTCATGCAATTGGGCATTGCGCACGAGCAAATGGCGAACAGCACCATCGCGCACGATGCGAAACTCAACGCTGAGTGCTTCGTGATCGGCAACGGCGTGCTCCCAGGCGCTGCGTACCTTGTGCTGGTCTTCCGGGTGCACAAGAGCCATCCACCCGAAATTGGGAAAGTCTGCTTTGGTCAGTCCGAAGATCTGCTCGAGTTGCGCGTCAACATGTGTTAGCACTCCAGCGTGGTCGGTTCGAAAGACGCCGATCGGAAAGGCGCTGGAGAGCGCGAGGAAAAGGGCTTCGTAAGCCAGGCGCCCGTCACGGCGTTCGCTACCAGAGCCCGAGACAAGGACGTGTTCCAGTGGAAGAGGAAGCACATGATCGGGACGGGGGTAACCGGTCGCGGCCTTGCTCAGTCCTTGGGTCAATTCCTTCGCATAGACCTTGCGCAGGTGCAAATTCTCGGCGCGAAGAGCCTCGATCTCATGCAGAAGGGCCTGCTCGCGTGCGGCCCAGCCCAGGCCCGGTTGATGCGGATGGGGCTGGTTGTCAGGCGAGGGGAAGAGCACACTCATGCCCGGCACTGTACCCCAGTGTCTTGGGAATTCGTGTCGTGTCCTCCGCTTCAGAAACGAGGCAAATCGCTGTGGGCCAAACGCCCTCCTCGTACCACCATCTTCCCGTACTCGGCGCAACGGTGCAGGGTTGGCACCACCTTGCCTGGGTTCAATAGACCTTGGGTATCAAAGGCTCGCTTGACGGCGAACATCAGCTCAGACTCCTGCGCCGTGAACTGCACGCACATGCTGTTCACCTTTTCAATGCCCACGCCGTGCTCACCCGTGACCGTGCCCCCCATGGCGACACTGGTCTCCAGGATGTCGGCGCCAAACTGCTCGCACCGGTGCAGCTGGTCGGGGTTATTGGCATCGAACAGGATCAAGGGGTGCAGGTTGCCGTCGCCCGCGTGGAACACGTTGACGCAGCGCAGCGCGTACTTCTTCTCCATCTCGGCAATGGCCAGCAGCATCTCGGCCAGGCGCTTGCGCGGGATGGTGGAGTCCATGCACATGTAGTCGGGGCTGATGCGTCCCGAAGCGGGAAAGGCGTTCTTGCGCCCGCTCCAGAACCGCAGGCGCTCGGCCTCGTCGCGGCTGACCGACAGGCGCGATGCCCCACAACGGCGCAGCACCTCGCTCATGCGCCCGATTTCCTCTTCGACCTCTTCGGGCGTGCCATCGCTCTCGCACAGCAGAATGGCCGCGGCGTCCAGGTCGTAGCCCGCGTGCACGAAATCTTCCACGGCGGCGGTCATGGGCTTGTCCATCATTTCCAGGCCGGCGGGAATGATGCCGGCGGCAATCACGGCGGCCACCGCATCGCCCGCCTGGCGCACGTCGTCGAAGCTGGCCATGATGCAGCGCGCCAGCTGCGGCCGTGGCACCAGCTTGACGGTGACCTCGGTGACCACCGCGAGCATGCCCTCGCTGCCGATCACCACGGGCAGCAGGTCAAGTCCCGGGGCGTCCAGGGCCTCGCTGCCGAAGGCAATGGGCTCGCCCTCGACGGTGAAGCCGCGCACCTTGAGCACGTTGTGCAAGGTCAGGCCGTACTTCAGGCAGTGAACCCCGCCCGAGTTCTCGGCCACGTTGCCGCCGATGGTGCAGGCAATCTGGCTGCTCGGGTCGGGGGCGTAATACAGGCCCAGGGGTGCGGCGGCCTCGCTGATGGCCAGGTTGCGCACGCCCGCCTGCACCACGGCGGTTTGCGACAAGGCGTCCATCTTCACGATGCGATTGAAGCGCGCCAGCGACAAAACCACGCCCAGCGCGTGCGGCATGGCGCCGCCCGACAGGCCGGTGCCGGCGCCACGCGCCACCACCGGCACATTCAGTGCGTGGCAGGTGCGCAGCACCGCCGCGACCTGTTCCTCGGTTTCCGGCAGCACCACCACCAAGGGCCGTTCGCGGTAGGCCGTCAGGCCATCGCATTCGTAGGGCACCGTGTCTTCCGATTGCCAGAGCAGGGCATGCGCTGGCACGAGCGATCGCAAGGCATTGACCACCTCGGCTTGGCGGGCGGCGCGCTCGACTGGAGACAACGCGGGGGTAGTGAGGGGGGCGTTCATGTTCAGTCTGGGTGAGGAAACCTGGCACTCAGTGTAGGAGGGCGCCGGGGAGTCCGGGTTGAATTTCCTTGCAGCGTCCGTTGAGCGGCGCGCGCGCCAACCTCTTGAAATGCCAGCCCGCCAGCACTATTTTTTGAATAGGCGCCAATTCCCTGACGCCCCAGCCCACTACCCGATTGGAGGAACGAGATGAACGGTCTGATCACCCGCGGCGGCTTTTTTGACGACTTCTTCAAGGACGTGGCCCCGGGCTTTTACGTCAAGCCTTTGCATGGCGACCCGCTGCCCACGCAGATTCGCGTGGACGTGAAAGAGAGCGCCGACGCCTACACTGTCGAGGCCGAGTTGCCCGGCATCGCGAAGGAAGACATCCATGTGGCGGTAGAGGGCAACATCGTCACCCTGCGAGCCGAGGTCAAGCAGCTTGACCAGCAGACGGCCGACGAGAAGGTGCTGCGCAGCGAGCGCTACTTCGGGTCGGTGGCCCGCAGCTTCCAGATGCCGCAGGACATTGACAGCGCCGCTGCCAAGGCCAAGTTTGAAAACGGTTTGTTGCGCCTGACCCTGCCCAAGCGCGGGGCGGCGGCCGGGCAGCGCCTCACCATCGAATAAGACTGGACAGAAGGCGGTGCCTCAGGGCATCGCCTTCTGGATCCACTCGGCGAAGGCCGCGCACTCCCAGCGGTCCATGGTGCCGGTGCGCCAGCACAGGTAGTGCGCGTGGGGGCTGGGCACCCGGCGTGGGTACACCGGCACCAGGCTGCCGTTTTCCAGCCAGGGGGCGGCCAGCTTGTAGCGCAGCAGGCCCACGCCCATGCCCGCGGCGGCGGCGTCGCACATCAGGCCGATGTCGTTGAACTGCGAACCCTCGGTGGGCTCGGGCCAGTCCAGCTCGTGCGCGGCGTACCAGGTGCGCCAGGGCTCAAGCGGGCTGCGCAGCAGGGGCACGCCTTCCAGGTCTTCCGGGCTCTCGAACGGGCCGTGCTCGCGGATGAAGGCGGGCGAGGCCATGGGCGACACCTCGTCCTTGCTCAGGCACACGTGCTCCACATCGGCGTAGCGGCCGCTGCCGTAGCGCACCATCAGGTCGGCGTCTTCGGCCACCACGTCCAGCAGCGGAATGCTCACCTGCAGCGTGAGGTCGATCTCGGGGTAGGCGTCGCTGAACTGCTTGAGTCGCGGCAGCAGCACCGAGCGCGCGAACGTGGGCGTGACCGCCAGGCGCAGCTTGCGCCGGCCCGGGCTGGCCGATTGGCTGGGAAATTTCTGCAGCGAGGCCAGGCCATCGCGCACATGCGCCAGGTATTCGCTGCCCTCGGTGGTAAGTGAAAAGTCGGCTCGCCCGAACAGCTTGGTGCCCAGTATCTGCTCCAGCTGCTTGATGCGGTGGCTCACCGCGCTGGGCGTCACGCACAGCTCGTCGCTGGCCTGGGTAACGCTGCGCAGCCGCGCCAGTGCCTCAAAGGTCAGCAGGCACTGGATGGGCGGAATGCGCATGGTCGGGGCGGGCCTGTGCTTACTTGAAGACCACGGTCTTGTGGCCGTTGAGCAGCACGCGGTGCTCGCTGTGCCATTTCACCGCGCGGGCCAGCACCATGCTCTCGGTGTCGCGGCCCAGGGCGGTGAGGTCGGCCACCGTGTCGGTGTGGTCCACGCGGGCCACGTCCTGTTCGATGATCGGGCCTTCGTCCAGATCGGCCGTCACGTAATGCGCGGTGGCGCCGATGAGCTTCACGCCCCGGTCATGGGCCTGGAAATAGGGCTTGGCACCCTTGAAGCTGGGCAGGAAGCTGTGGTGGATGTTGATGGCGCGGCCGGAGAGTTCGCGGCACATGTTGTCCGACAGGATCTGCATGTAGCGCGCCAGCACCACCAGCTCTGCCCCCTCGCCGCGGATGATCTCCAGCTGCCGCGCCTCGGCCTGCGCCTTGGTGGCGGCGGTGATGGGCACGTGGTGGAACGGCACGTTGTAGCTGGCCGCCAGCTGGTAGAAGTCGCGGTGGTTGCTGACGATGGCGCGGATGTCCAGCGGCAGCAGCCCACTCTTCCAGCGGAACAGCAGGTCGTTGAGGCAGTGGCCGTCCTTGCTGACGAAGATCACGGTGCGAACCGGTTCGTTGAGCAGGTGCAGGCTCCACGACATCGACAGCGTCTGGCCGAAATCGCCCAGGCGCTGGCGCAGCTCGTCCACCGTCAGTTGCGCGCAACCGAATTGCACGCGCATGAAAAACAGACCGGTGTCGTGGTCGTTGTACTGGGCCGCCTCTTCAATGTTGCCGCCGTTCTCAAACAGAAAGCCCGAGACGGCGTGCACGATGCCAGGGCGGTCCTGGCAGGAAAGGTTCAGAACGTAGGTGTTGTCCATGGCGGCGCCGATTGTCGCAGCAAGTGGCGCGGTGGGCCTGCGCACGGCCTTGGGAATGGCGCCACCGGGCTGCCTGGGCAGTGCCAGAATGGCCGTTTTGCTTTTTGCCGCAGGAGTCGCCGCCATGGCTTACCAAGAGCTTCGCATGGACAACCAGTGGTTGCCCTTCACGCCCAACCGCAGCTTCCACAAAGACCCGCGCGTCTTTGTGGCGGCCGACGGCATGCACTTCACCACGCACGACGGGCGCCAGGTGATCGATGGCATCTCCAGCCTCTGGTGCGTGGGCGCGGGCCACAACCGCAAGCCCATCAGCGACGCGATCAAGCAGCAGCTCGACACGCTGGACTATTCCACCGCCTTCAACGCCTCGAACGACAAGGCCTTCCGGGCGGCAGAGATGATCGCCGCCATGGCGCCGGGCGACCTGAACAAGGTGCTGTTCTGCAACTCGGGCAGCGAAGCCGCCGACACCTCACTCAAGGTGGCGCTGGCTTACCACCGGGCGCGTGGCGAAGGCCACCGCAACCTGTTCATCGGCCGCGAGCGTGGTTACCACGGCGTGGGCTTCGGCGGCATGTCGGTGGGCGGCATTCCGGCCAACCGCAAGGTCTATGGCTCGGGTCTGCTGCCGCGCGTGGACCACATGCGCTTCATCCACGACCCGGTCAACCACGCCTACATCCACCACCAGGAGCCGGTCTGGCAGGAAGACCCCTTGCTGGAACTGGAAAACCGCCTCCTGCCGCTGCATGACCCGAGCAACGTGGCCGCTGTCATCGTGGAGCCGGTGGCCGGCAGCGCGGGCTGGTACATCCCACCGCAGGGTTACCTGAAGCGTCTGCGCGAGATTTGCGACCGCCACGGCATCCTCCTCATCTTTGACGAGGTCATCACCGGCTTCGGGCGCCTGGGCACCGCCTTCGCCTCCGACTGGTATGGCGTGCAGCCCGACATGCTGAACTTCGCCAAGTGCGTCACCAATGGTGTCATCCCGCTGGGCGGCGTCATCTGCTCAGACCGCATTTACGACGCCATGATGGGCGCCCACGGCAGCGCGCCCGAGCACGCCATCGAGTTCTTCCACGGCTACACCTACTCGGGCCACCCGGTGGCCTGCGCGGCGGCCATCGCCACGCTGGAGCTGTACCAGCAAGAAAACCTGTTCGAGCGCGCCGGCCAGATGGGGCAAGTGCTGGGCGACGCCATCCACAGCGCGCTCAAGGGTCTGCCGCACGTGATCGGCATCCGCAGCCTGGGCCTGGCCGCCGCGGTAGAACTGGCCCCCCAGCCGGGCATGCCCGGCAAGCGCGCCTACGACGTGTTCCTGGACTGCTTCCACCGGGGCGTGCTGGTGCGCAACGCCGGCGACAACCTGGTGTTCGCGCCGCCCTACATCGTGGAGCGTGAGCACATCGAGACCATGGTCTCAACCCTGGTCGACGCCATTCGCCGCCTGCCGGCCTGAACGCTTCGACCGGCCGCGCTCAGCGGCCGAGTTGGCGCTTCAGTTCGGCGCAATGGTCTTTGGCCGGCGGGGCATCGGTGGTCCAGGTGCTGTCGGCAGGAAGGTCGCCGGTGTGCTCGGCTTCTGCCTGGGTGCGGGCCATCACGATGTACTGGCTCAGTTCCGCCGGCAGGTGCACGGGCACACCCAGGTCGCGCCGCACGTGGCCCTGGCCGGCGATAAGCATCACGGTTTTGCCCGGTTGCACCAGGTTTTCCGCGGTGCGGGCCAAGGTTCGATCGCGTGCAATCTGAACGCGCACCATGGAGGGGATCTGCGAATCGGGCAGCAAGCCGCAATGGCCTTGGCGGATGCCTTCCTCTTGCTGCGCCAGGGAGCTGGGCGAAAGCAGCTGGTCCAGTGACGGGTCTTGTATGGCCGAGCGCATGGCTTGGCGCGGCAGGTTGCCTCCGTGCACTGGGATCCCTTGTCGCACGGCCGACATCACCACCGGACCGTAGACCGGCCACGGCCATCCGGTCTGTTCGCTCCAGTCCAGTGCCTGACGAACCTCGGCTTCGCTGGCGCTTGGGGCAAGCCCCGCGGTGCTTTTGCCCTGCTCGGCCATTTCCATGACCACCGCGGCCAGACGGTGCTCACCGCCCAGGGCCTTGATCAGCTGCCTCTGCAGTCGCTGGTGGGCGATGGCGTCGTGTTGTTCCCCCACAAGCAACAGCGCCGGTGCGCCCATGCCGGTGACGAGGTCTTGAAAAGACCGCCCGGCGTTGTCGACGGTGGCCGCGCAGGCCGTCAGCAGTGCGCAGGCGAGAAGGGCGGTGGCCAGGGTTCGGGGTGCCATGCGGGCGATGCTACGGGTCAATGGCGTGAGGCGGTGGGCGGACACAAAAAACCCGGCGCGAGGCCGGGTGCTTGTGGGGGGACGAGGCGGGGTGTCAGTGCATTACCACCGGCATCTGTGCCAGGGTGGCGTAGCCTTCGAGCGTGCTCTCCACCTCTTCTTGCGATGGGGTGTTGCGCTGCCAGGCGTTGATCTGCTGCTGGAACATTTCGGCCCAGGAGCCGTCGAGGTAGACCTCTTTGCCCGAACGTTTGTCCACGATCTCAAAGCCGTGGCGCGGGATTTGCGGCCCGTCGTTCACCTGGGCCTCGCCTTCGGCCGGGGCATCGGCCTGAATGTGGACCACCGCGAAATCTTCCGAGTCGTAAAGCATGTGCATGGCTGAATTGTCCTCTGGTCGCTGCATTCGTGTGCCTCTCTCCCGGGATATCGGCTTTCTTGCTCGGGGCTTCAGCACAGCTTGACAGGAAGTGGGGGGCGGTGGGGGCAATTTCAAGGCGATGCGCTCACCTTGTGGCGTGCGCGCATCGTCAAGGCAGGGCGCGCAGCAACTGATCGGCCACATCGCCGTTGGCCTGCGTGAGCCGAAGCCGCACCGGCAAGTGCTGCAGCGAGGGGGCGAACCACATTTCCACCAGGGTGTCGTAGGTGTCTCTGGGGCGGCGAACCACCCGCCGGGCCGCAATGTCGCCCGCAGGCAAGGCCAAGGTTTCCTCAGGGCCGACCTCAAAACGCCAAGTCTCAGCCCCGCCAGTGCCCGCCACCTGGAAGCTCAGCGTGTCGCCCTCTTTCCTGGGGCTGGCCTGCAACAGCGCCGCGAGTTGCAGAAAAAGGCTCAACCGGTCTTGCGCGCCATCTTGAAGGGCGACTTCGGGGGCATTGCTGCTGAAGCGGATGCGGCCGGTGTCGCGTTCGAAGTGCGTGGCCCGTTCGCCGCGTCGGATGTCGGCAAAGCGCTCGGGCCGCAGGCCCTCGGGGCCAAGGGTGCCTGTGCTGGTCTGCACCCGGCTGCCCAGCAGGAACATCTTCACTTCCATGCGCGCTTCATAGCGATTGCCTTGCAGCTTCCAGATCAGCTCGCCGTCGGCCTGATAACGCAGTCCTTTGGCCGCGCCCTGGACTTCGTAGACCAGGTGGGCACTGGTGGGCGGGTGCGCCGCTGGCAATGGGGTGGTCGTTGCCCGCTCGACCGGGGCCGTCGGCGCTGAGGCGCTGGCAATCTCCTCGGTGGGGACAACGGCAGGTGCCTGTGCCACCTCGACGGGCTCAGGCGACGATGACGGGGCCGCCTGGGCGTTGGAGGGCTCGGGCGCTTGGGCAATGGCCGTGGGCGCCGGTGGCGGTGCGGGTGTCGGCGCCTGAGGTCGAACGGGGGCTGTTGTCTTTGGCGGTGGCCGGGGGCGGTCGCTCGGTGTCGGCGCGGCCGCGATCCAGCGCACCTGGGTCACGTGTATGGCCGCCGACTTGGCCGATCGTGGGGGCTCGGGCGCGGTGTCTGCGCTTTCCCCACCCTGGCTGACGGCATGGGTTGGCACCGCGCTCGGCGTCGCGGTGGCCCTGCTCAGCGCAGGCCAGCCGTCCACCACCAAGGCGGCGTGCGCCAGCAACACCAACGCGGTCAAGACCAACACCACCGCCACCGACGGGCCGGGCCTGACGGCGTGACCTGGCCGTCCTGGGCGGTCGGCCGGCGAATGGGGTTCACCTAGAATTTGGCGCTCGCGCATGGGTGTGGCCACTGCGGACAAAGCCTTGGTGCAGCAGGAGAACAAGATGAAACTGGCGACCTACAAAGACGGATCGCGCGATGGACAGCTGGTGGTCGTTTCGCGCGACCTGAGCTCGGCCCATTATGCGACTGGCATCGCCAACCGCCTGCAGCAGGCCCTGGACGACTGGAACTTCTTCAGCCCGCAATTGCACGACCTGTACGTGGCGCTGAACCAGGGCAAGGCGCGGCACGCCTTTCCCTTTGACCCGGCGCAATGCATGGCACCGCTGCCACGAGCCTATCAATGGGCCGACGGCTCGGCCTACCTCAACCACGTGGAACTGGTGCGCGCCTCCCGCCAGAGCGAAGTGCCCAAAAGCTTCTACAGCGATCCGCTCATGTACCAGGGCGGCAGTGACGATTTCCTGGGTCCGTGTGACGACGTGGTCGTGCCCAGCGAATCGTTTGGCATTGACTTCGAGGCCGAGATCGCGGTGATCACGGGTGACGTGCCCATGGGCGCCACACCCGAGCAGGGGCTGGAGAGCGTGCGCCTGTTGATGCTGGCCAATGACGTGTCCCTGCGCCACCTTATTCCCGACGAATTGGCCAAGGGCTTTGGCTTTTTCCAGAGCAAGCCCGCCACCGCCTTCAGCCCGGTGGCCATCACGCCGGACGAACTGGGTGAAGCCTGGCAAGGCGGCCGTGTGCACCTGCCCCTGCTGTGCACCTGGAATGGCCGCAAGGTGGGCATGTGCGACGCCGGGCCGGAGATGACTTTTCACTTCGGGCAGCTCATCGCCCACATGGCCAAGACCCGCCGGGTGCGCGCCGGCTCCATCGTGGGCAGTGGAACCGTGAGCAACAAACCCATCGAGGTGGAGGGGCGCCGCGAATGGCCCAAGGGCTACAGCTGCATTGCCGAAAAGCGGGCCATCGAAACCGTGTTGGACGGCAAGACCGCCACCGACTACATGCGCTTTGGCGACACGATTCGCATTGAAATGAAGGGGCGCGACGGCCACAGCCTCTTTGGTGCGATTGACCAGACCATTGCGCCGCTGGATTGATCAGGCAGCGAAGATCTGGTTCAAGGTGGCGAAGCCCTTGACCTCGATCGGGTTGCCGAAGGGGTCGCAGAAGAACATCGTCCATTGCTCACCCGGCTCACCGGCGAAGCGCACCTGAGGCGGCAGCACGAATTCGGTGCCGGCGGCCTTCAAGCGGTCGGCCAGTGCCTGCCACTCGGGCAACAGCAGCACCAGGCCGAAGTGCGGCATGGGCACCAGGTGATCGCCCACTCGGCCGGTGCGCGCCGTGGGAAACGGCGTGCCCAGGTGCAGCGAGATCTGGTGGCTGAAGAAGTCAAAGTCGACCCAGGTGTCGGTGCTGCGCCCCTCGCGGCACCCGAGCACGCCGCCATAGAAGCGGCGCGCCTCGTTCAGGTCGGTCACGTGAAAAGCTAAGTGGAACAGGCTGCGCGCTGGCAGCGTGGTGGAGGGGGTGCTGAGGTTCATGGCGCGAGCATACCCAGCACCGATGGCCCCAACTGCTTCACCTGGGCCAGGCTCACAGGCTGGCGTGCGGGGTGGGGTTGTGCCGTTCTTCGTCGGTCTGGCAATTGATGCAGCGCAGCGCGATTGGGTTGGCATGCAGGCGAGCGGCCGGGATGGACGCGCCGCATTGCACGCACAGGCCATAGCTGCCATCGGCCACGCGCTTGAGCGCCGCGTCAATGGCCACCAGCTCGGCGGACTCCAGCTCTTCCAAGCCGATCTTCAGGTCGATCTCTTCGTTGGCCTTGGCCCAGTCGTCACCGACGACCTCGCGGTTGGCCGACGCGGCCTCCGGCCGGCCCATGGTGCCCCCGCGCTGTGCGCGCAGGCGGGCGATGAGGTCCGAGCGCATCTGCTGCAACTGGGCCAGGAAGGTGTCGGAAATGGGGGTGCTCATGCGCGTGTCCTTTCGCAACAATGATGGTTGCCAACCGTATGGGCGGCCTTGACTCAGGTCAAGCCCTTTGGCGTTCATCGGTGCAGGTCAAGGCGACCCCGCCTGTGGCATGCTCGAACGTCCTCACATGAGCAGGAGATTGACCATGAGCGACCCATTCTCTGGCGGATTCGGCCAATTCGTGCCCGGCTTCGAGTTTCTGCGCAGCCTGAGCGGAAACGCGGGTGGTGCCGCTCAAGCCTCCGTGCCCAACCTGGGGTCGTGGGTGGCGCCCACCCTCAATGTGGAAGAGCTTGACAAGCGCATCGAGGAATTGAAAGCGGTTCAGTTCTGGCTTGACCAGAACGCGAAGGCGCTGGCGGCCACCATTCAGGCCCTGCAAGTGCAGAAGATGACCTTGTCCACCCTGAAGTCCATGAACCTGAACCTGGGCGATGCCACCCAGGCTGCCGCTCAGGCGTGGTCTGCGATGGGGGGCGTGTCGCCAGCGTCGGCGCCTCCCGCGCGCGCCAAGTCCACGTTTGCCGGCCTTGAGGTCCCCCCCCGCACACCCGATCCTTCGCCGGCCGAGGCACCGGCATCCGAGCGCCCCGCCGCCAAGAAGTCAGCCCGGCGAGCGTCTTCCAGCGGCCCATCGGCGGCGCCTGCCGGAGTGGTCGATCCCATGCAGTGGTGGGGCGCCTTGACCCAGCAGTTCCAGCAGATAGCGGGCCAGGCCATGCAAGACGCGGCACAGGCGGCGGCGGTGGCCAATGCAGGGGCTGCTCCGGCGGCCGCCCCCCGCAAGCCCCGCAAGCGCGCCGCCACCCCTCGCGCAACAGGCGCCACTGGCCCCAAGCGCACCGCATCAAGAAGGGCGTGACGGCCGCTGCCGCCTTCTGCGCCGAATTGACCGCCGATGTCCGAGTCCATGAAACGATTTCCCTACGCCCACGCCACCCACCCGCAGTGGCGCATGGCCGCCGCTCTGGTGCTGGCCCAATTGCGTGCCCAAATGGCCTTGCCAGACGGTGCGGCGTCACCTGCGCTGGGCCTGCTTTACATCACCGACCACTACGCCAGTGAGGCCGCGCCCATTCTTGAGCACCTGGCCACCGAACTGCCCGAAGTCCTGGACTGGGTGGGCACCGTGGGCGTTGGTGTCGCGGCCAACAACGTCGAGTACTTTGACGAACCCGCCATGGTCGTGATGCTGTGTGACCTGGCCCCCGATCAGTTTCGCGTGTTCAATGGCGTGTCTCCGCTGGCCGCCTCCGAGAGCCGCGATGGCTTTCGGGCTCACACCGCGCTGGTGCACGCCGATGGGCAGACGCCCGACCTGACCGAGCTGGTGCAAGAGGTGGCGCAACGCACCACCAGTGGTTATTTGTTCGGCGGCCTCTCCAGTAGCCGGGGAGACTCGGTCCAGTTCGCCCTGAGCCACCGCGTGCCCATGGTGGTGGGTGAAGGGGCGCAAGGGGTGTTCAGTGGCGGGCTCAGTGGCGTGGCTTTCGGGCCCGATGTGGGACTTGTGTCACGGGTAACCCAGGGGGCTCAGCCCGTCGGGCCGACCCACACCATCACGGCGTCAGATGGCAACCTCGTGCTGTCGCTGGACGGGCGACCGGCACTGGATGTCATGCTGGACGAACTGTCCATTTCGCTGGACCACCCCGAACATGCCATGCCTCGCCTGCGGATGACGCTGGTGGGGCTCACCACCAGAGGGCAAGACGCCAACCCTCGCGCTGTGATGGCGCCCGGGCAGTTCAGCCCTGAAGTCGTGGTGCGCCACTTGATCGGACTGGATCCGGTCAGGCGTGGCGTGGCCATTGCCGACCGAGCGCCCCAGGGCGCCAAGCTCGCGTTTTGCGAACGGCACCGGGAGGCCGCACGCGCCGATCTGATGCGCGTCTGCGCGGAGATTCGCGAAGAACTGGAGCCAGAGGTGATCGAGGTGCCGTTCAGCGCCGATGGGCCACTGGCCACCAGCAACCCGGCGCTTCACCGCATCGCCGGGGCCGTGTACGTGAGCTGTTCCGGGCGGGGCGGGCCTCACTTCGGTAGCCCAAGCGCCGAATTGCACTTGGTGCGCCACGCCCTGGGTGACGTGCCCCTGGTGGGCTTTTTCGCCGGCGGCGAAATCGCCCACGACCGAATCTACGGTTACACCGGCGTGCTGACGGTGTTCACCACTCCGGCTTGACGTTGATGTGCCGCAGCGCGGCGCGATTTGGCTCGATCCAATGCATCGCGGGCTTGCTGCGCCGGCATGCCATGGGCGGCGGCGAAAGTTTCCAGGGGGGCTGTCCCCGCCTCGAAGGCCCGTAGCCAGGCGGCCTCCCGGGCTTGCTGCGCATTTGTTGCCTCGATCACCTCCCGCGTCAGCTGGTTCAGCGCCTCATCGCGCCCATTCACCAGCACCGAGAAGGCTTCAACGCCCAGGCCGCTGGCCTCAAATATCTGTGCAATGCGCCGTTTGAGTTGAGGCGTTAGATCTCGCGGTGCGCGCGCCTGGCGGCGGCGGTGTACCTCCACCAAGGCATGAAAGCGCTGCTCGGGCGCGACCATTTCCACTGGCGTGCCGTCCAGATCGTGGCGTGCCTGACCCGAGGCCACGGCATTGAGGTAGCGCGTGGAGCGGGTGTGCTGGCGAAGTGTCGCCTTTAGTGCATCGCTGGTCCAGCCATCACCAGCGTGGCGCTGCAGAAGGTCTTCAAAAATCCCGCGTTTCAGCGGTTTTGGTTCTGATCCAAAGAGGGCGGGATACACCTGGGCCAAGCGATCCAGTACGGGGTCTGTACGGGTGGGACGCGAAGCCGGAGAGTCGGAAGCGGGGGCGGTGGTCATGCGATTGATGAGGCGGCAAAGGAGCCGATCATGCCAGCCAAACGCAGATAAGCGCTCCGGCAGGGGCCTCAGTGTCAGCGATGCTCGGGCGCCAGGCCCAAACATGTTGGCAACTCATCGGGAATTCATCGAAATAGTGCCGTTGTGTTATTGAGGAATTGGTGACAGAGGAAAAGACTCGCCTCCTCCCTTTATGGAGGAAACCCGCCATGACTTCAGTATGGTTCCGATGGCTGACCGCCAACTCCACGCCGGCATCGTCTGCATCCGATCATTGGGCCCAAGAGGTGCGAGCGCGTTGCCGTGATGATGAGGTCGCAATGGAAAAGAGCCGCCAGCCCGGCGAGGCCGCTGCAGCCGATCAGACGGTGTTGGGCATGTCAATTAAGGCCGTTTTGCAGCATGCGCGCCGTTCTCATGCACTGGTGGGCGCGCAGGAGCCAGACGATTTTGATGTGGTCGGCGCTTGTTATGAGGTGCACGCTTCGCGGCTTCAGCTGCTGGCAGCGCTCAATGCACAGGAGCGCATTGATCAACTGAATGACTTGATGCGTGGTCGCGCTGACGCGGGCTTGGAGGTGCAGTTTGACCGGCCCGCTGTGCGGACGATGCGACGCGATATTCACGACAGCGTGTTTCAGGCAATGGCCGATTGGCGAACGGCGGGACAGCGCCTGACGCGTTGCGCCAAGATACTGCCATCTCAGCTTCGACAGGACGTTCAGTGGCCCACTGCACTGGCGACCGTGCGGTGGTTGGGGCTTTCTCGAACAACGGGCCATCTGCTGCGCGAGGCGCAGTGCCATTACATGGAGTGCCGCGCATTGCTTGAAATTGCGAGGAGCCAATACGAGCGCGCGCGTCGGGAACGCTTGGCAGCCGACAAGGCGTTTTCATTGGGGGCCGCCACAGGCGTTCGTGTTGGCGAGGCATTGGTGGCTGAAAGAGCACATTACGCTGCCTTGGTTGAAACAGAGGCCATGCATGCCATTGGGCTCTTTCGCCTGAACCGTCTGGTGTTGGGGTCGGCCGAATCGGCGCTAGCCTGAGCGGTAGATCGTTGACTTGAAGGGCAAAAAGAAGCCGCCAACATCAAAGGACATCGGCGGCCAAACCCGGTTCCCAACCGAATCGAAAACTTTTTGTCTGACTGCGGTCGAAAGTGTGAGCCGCAGCTTGCTTTTTGCACTGACCCGTTGAGCGGGGTCAGTATCTCTGCGTATCTTGGTCGAATCAATAACGCCAATGCGGTATTTGCGGTACCAATCAGACCATGTTTCCGTGTTTGGGTTCGATCAGCCCTGAGCGGATCGCATAGGCCGTGATTTCCGCGCTGTTGTGAAGATTTAGTTTGTTCATCAAGTTCTGACGGTGTTTGCGCGCGGTCAGGACGCTAATGTGAAGAGCAGATGCCACTTCAGGGTTGGTGAACCCATTGGCAATAAGTCGCATGATTTGTTGCTCCCGGGCCGTTAAGGCGGATTCGGCAGCGGGGGCTGGTGGCGTGCCAGCATGGCCCGGATGGTTTGGCGCATCCCTGGTGAGCCGCGGGCTGATGTAGGGGCGCCCTTCCAGCACAGTGCGGATGCCGATCAGCAGTTCATCGCCATGGTCATGCTTGAGCAAGAAGCCGTCGGCTCCCGACGCAATTGCCTGCATTGCTGCTCCATGAAATGCATTGCCCGTGATCACCATGATCTTGAGGTTTCGATGCGCTCGCCGCGCTTGTCGAGTGACCTCAACGCTTGGGCCGTCACGCAATGTCAGGTCCAGCAAGAGAAGGTCGGGACGGTGCAGCGCCAAAAGGCCGGGTACTTCTTCTCCGCAATCTGTCTCGGCGACCACAGTGAAGTCTCCGGTTGATTGCAGCAGCAGCGCCAGCCCTTGGCGCACCAGAAGATGGTCTTCGGCAAGGATGACCTTGATCATCGCGGGTTCGTGTAATGAATACAGCCAATAAAAATAAGAAAAAAGATTATCAGCAAAGTGGGGTACAAAACCCTCCCGGGTATAGGGGTTAACGCGGAAACTGTTGAGGCGGGCGACGAATGGGCCCGGTGTTCATGGCGAACGACAAAAAAAAACCTGCTCGATGGCAGGTTTTCGGGTGTTTTGACGGGGACTTAGAAGGGGATGTCGTCGTCCATGTCGTCAAAACCGCTGGACTGGCGCGAGGGGGCGGGGGCTGGCGCAGGCGCGGGACGGGGTGCCGCGGCGCGCGGGGCTGCCGGCGGGCGGCTGTAACCGCCACCACCGCTGCTGGCGCCTTCGTCGGCGCCACCCATGCCTTCGCGGCCGCCGAGCAGTTGCAGTTCGGTGGCGATGATGTCCACCGTGTTTTTCTCAACGCCCGACTGGTCGGTGTATTTGCCGTACTTCAGGCGGCCTTCCACGTAGATGGGGCGGCCCTTCTTGACGTACTCGCCGGCGATCTCGGCCAGGCGGTCGTAGAAGGTGACGCGGTGCCACTGGGTGTCTTCGATCATCTCGCCGCTGTTGCGGTCTTTGCGGCGGCTGGAGGTGGCCACGCTCACATTGGCCACGGCCTGGCCAGAGGGCAGGTACCGGATTTCGGGGTCGCGGCCGCAGTTGCCGACGAGGATGACTTTGTTGACGGATGCCATGGTGATGTCCTGTAGAGAGGCCCCGGCGTGGCGTGCGGGGCGATCAACGATTGTGCCGTATCTCACCGCCTACACTGCAGCCCCATGAGAGGCGAGCCAGACTTCCTGAAATCCTTGCGCGACGAGATGGGGGCGGGGCGCCAGTGGCTCGATCGCGTGGTGGTGCTGGTGTACGCCGTGCTGGCTGGCCTGGCCGTGGTGGCGCTCACCCTGATCGCGGACGCGGCCCTGGCGCTGTACCAGGGCTTGCGCAGCCACGGCTGGTGGGTGCCCTTGCTCTGGACGCCCGCGGTGACGGCTTTGGTGGTGTGGTGCATGCGGCGTTGGGCGCCGGGGGCGGCCGGTTCGGGGGTGCCGCAGGTGCTCGCGGCCTTGGCCCCCGAGACGCCGCTGGCGCAGCGCTCGCGGTTTGTGTCGCTGCGCTTGAGCCTGGCCAAGGTGCTGGGGGTGTCGGGCGGTTTGCTGGCGGGCTTGTCGGTGGGGCGCCAGGGGCCGTCGGTGCAAGTGGCGGCGGGGGTGATGTTGCACGCGCGGCACTGGTTGTCACCCAGGTCGGGCATCAGTGACCGCGAACTGCTGGTGGCGGGTGGCGCGGCCGGCATCGCGGCGGCCTTCAACACGCCGCTGGGCGGCATTGTGTTTGCGATCGAGGAGTTGTCGCGCCGGCTGACCGAGCGCAGCAGTGGCCTGATGCTGGCGGCGATTGTGATCGCCGGACTGGTGGCGGTGTCGGTGTTTGGCAACCTGTCGGTGTTTGGCCGGGTGCGCACCGATGGCGTGTCGTGGTGGGGCTTGCTGGGGCCGGGCTTGCTGGTGGCCTTGGCGTGTGGCTTGTTGGGCGGCCTGATGTCGCGGGTGCTGCTGGCCTCGTTCATGGGCGTGCCCGACCGCTTCTGCGCGTTTCGGCGCAAGCGGCCGGTGGTGTTCGCGGCGCTGTGCGGCCTGGCGATTGCGGTGGTGGCGCTGGTGACCGATGGCGCGGTGGTGGGGGTGGGGCACGAGCACACCAAGCAGTTGCTGGAGAACGCGGCCCAACTGCCCACCGAGCATCAGCCCTTTCTGTTCACTGGCCTGAAGTTCATTGCCTCGTGGCTCTCGGCCTGGACGGGCGTGCCGGGTGGCGTGTTCGGGCCCAGCCTGTCGATTGGCGCGGGGGTGGGGGCTGATGTGGCCTGGCTGGTGAACTCGCCCCATGGCACGGCGCTGGTCGCGCTGGGCATGTGCGCTTTTCTGGCGGCGGTGACGCAGACGCCCATCACGGCCATGATCATCGTGATGGAGATGACCGACGGCCACTCGATGGTGCTCAGCCTGATGGCCTCGGCGCTGCTGGCCAGCCTGGTGTCGCGCATGGTGAGCCGGCCGCTGTACAGCACCATGTCGGCGCTGATGATGCGGGCTTTGCGGCCGGCCGATGAGGCCGGGCCTGCGCCGGCTTCAGTGACGGGCCAGGGCGCTGGGGCGCATCGGCCAGGCGACCAGCAGCCACAGCAGTGAGAGCGCGGCGCAGCCGAGGAAGATGCCCGGGGCGCCCCAGGTCTTGGAGATGAGGCCGCCCACGCTGCCGCCGACGAAGATGCCCAGCGACATGAGTGTGTTGTAGACGCCCAGCGCGGCGCCGCGCTGGTGCGGCGCGGCCACCCGCGAAACCAGACTGGGTTGGCCGGCTTCCTGGGTGTTGAAGCCCACGAAGTACAGGCACATCAGCGCCGCCACCACGCCCAGCGAAGGCGCCTGCAGGCTGAAAAACAGGCCGATTTGCACCAGCAGCATCAGGGCGATGGCGCCCAGGTACACCGCGCGGAAGTAGCCCTTGCGCTCCAGGCGAAAGAGCACGCCGCCCATGATGAGCAGCGAGCCCACCATGGCCGGCAGGTAGACCTTCCAGTGCGCGGCGTTGTCCAGACCGGTCTGCACCAGCAGGGCGGGCACGGCCATCCACAGGGCGATTTGCACCGCGTGCAGCACGAACACGCCCACGTCGGCGCGCAACAGGTCGGGGTTGGACAGCACCGCGCGCAGGCTGCCGCGGCTGGGCAGGGCGGGCAGCGGCGGTTCGGTTGGCACCACCCAGGCCACCACGGCCATGCCCGCCAGGGCCAGCAAGGCCGTGATCACGAACAGGCCCGAGAGGCCGATGCGTGCGGCCAGCACCGGGGCCAGCACGAGCGATAGCGCAAACATGAGGGCGATGCTGATGCCCACCAGCGCCATGGACTTGGTGCGCACCGCGTCGCGGGTGAGGTCGGCCAGCAGGGCGGTGACGGCGGCGGAAATGGCGCCCGCGCCTTGCAGCGCCCGGCCGATCACCAGCCACTGCACCGAAGGCGCCCAGGCGGCCACGGCGCTGCCGATGGCGAACACGGCCAGGCCGGCCAGGATCACCGGCTTGCGGCCCAGTCGATCGGACGCCATGCCCAGCGGCACCTGCAGCACGGCCTGGGTGAGGCCGTAGATGCCCATGGCCAGGCCAATGAGGGCGGGGTCGTCGCCGCCGGGGTAGTGGCTGGCCTGCAGCGCGAACACCGGCAGCACCAGGAACAGGCCGAGCATGCGCAGCGCGTAGATAGAGGCCAGGGCGCCGCTGGCGCGGCGTTCTTCCGGGGTCATGCGGGAGGCCTGGCGGGCGTCGGGCGCGGTGGCAGCGGTCACGGACATGGGGGCTGGGGTCGGGCGGTGGGCAATTGAAGGGGGCTATTGTCGGCCAAAGGGCCTGGGCGGGCCGGGGTGGCACTCGGGAAAACCCGGGCGGCTTATCATGGCGGGTTGCCCTGAACGCCCCTGAGCCCGCCTTGAACACGAACCTGCCCCCCGACCTGCCGCCGGTCGCGGAACCCGTGCCACGCTACCTGGGCGACGCCATTCGCAGCCGCAGCGCGATGCTGTCGGTGCGGGGCGCGCGCACCCACAACCTCAAGAACATTGACCTGGACATCCCCAAGCACGCGCTGGTGGTGATCACGGGTTTGTCGGGGTCGGGCAAGTCGAGCCTGGCCTTCGACACCTTGTACGCCGAGGGGCAGCGCCGCTACGTGGAGAGCCTGTCGGCCTACGCGCGGCAGTTCCTGCAGCTCATGGACAAGCCCGATGTGGACCTGATCGAGGGCCTGGCCCCGGCGATTGCCATCGAGCAGAAGGCCACCAGCCACAACCCGCGCTCCACCGTGGGCACGGTCACCGAGATCCACGACTACCTGCGCCTGCTGTACGCCCGCGCCGGCACGCCGCATTGCCCCGAGCACGACCTGCCCCTGTCGGCCCAGAGCGTGGCGCAGATGGTGGACAGCCTCTTGCGCCTGCCCGAGGGCACGCGCCTGATGGTGCTGGCGCCGGTGCTGCGCGAACAGACTGGCGATTTCGCGGCGCTGTTCGCCGACATGCAGGCGCAGGGCTATGTGCGCTTTCGGGTGGATGGCGAGGTGGTGGAGGCCGAATCGCTGCCTGCGCTTGACCCCGCCACGAAGCACACGGTCGAGGTGGTGATTGACCGCGTGAAGGTGCGCCCGGCCGATGAAGACGGTGAGCACCCACTGCGCCAGCGCCTGGCCGAGAGCTTTGAGGCCGCGCTGCGCCTGGCCGATGGCCGTGCCCTGGCGCTGGACATGGACAGCGCCCAGGTGCACCGCTTCTCGGCCCGCTTTGCCTGCCCCCTGTGCAGCTACACCGTGGGCGAGCTGGAGCCGCGCCTGTTTTCCTTCAACTCGCCAGTGGGCGCCTGCCCCAGTTGCGACGGCCTGGGCCACACCGAGTTTTTCGACCCCGAGCGGGTGGTGGCCTTCCCCAGCCTGAGCCTGGCCAGCGGCGCCATCAAGGGCTGGGACCGGCGCAATGGCTACTACTTCGCCATGGTGGAGAGCATCGCCGCCCACTACGGCTTCAGCGCCGAAACCCCGTGGGAAGAATTGCCCGAGGCGGCGCGGCAGGTGCTGCTGTTGGGTTCGGGCGAGGAAGAGATCAAGTTCGGCTACGTGCTCGACAGCGGCGAGCGCGCGGGCAAGCGCATCACCAAGAAGCACCCCTTCGAGGGCATCATCCCCAACTTCGAGCGCCGCTACCGCGAGACCGACAGCGTGACCGTGCGCGAAGAGCTGGCGCGTTACCGCGCCACGCGCTCGTGCCCCGAGTGCCAGGGCTCGCGCCTGCGCCGCGAGGCCCGCCATGTGTTCGTGGGCGAGGGCGCGCAGCGCCGCGCCATTTTTGAGGTGAGCCACGTCACCTTGGGTCAGGCCCAAGCGTGGTTCGAGTCGCTGGCGCTGACGGGTGCCAAGGGCGACATCGCCGCGCGCGTGATCAACGAGATTCGCCAGCGCCTGCGTTTCCTCAACGACGTGGGCCTGAACTACCTCAGCCTGGACCGCAGCGCCGACACGCTGTGCGGCGGCGAGGCGCAGCGCATCCGCCTGGCCAGCCAGATCGGCTCGGGCCTGACCGGCGTGATGTACGTGCTGGACGAGCCCAGCATCGGCCTGCACCAGCGCGACAACGACCGCCTGAT
>NZ_JAYSFD010000012.1:0-113537 GCF_041913525.1 Hydrogenophaga sp.
GTCTTGGTTGCCCATCGCAATCTCGGTGCTGGCCACCTGGATGCTGTCGGTGGCGCTGCGCACCTGACCGACGGTCTGCACCAGGGACTTTTTCATGGCGTCCAGCGAGCGCAGCAGGTCGCCCAGTTCGTCCTGGCGGTCGGTGTGCACCTCACGGGTAAGGTCGCCGGCCGCCACGGCTCGCGTGACCTCGACAGCCCGGGCCACGGGTTCGGTCACAGACCGCGTGATGCGCCAGGCCAGCAGGGCCGCCAGCACCACGGCCACGCCCGCCAAACCCAACAGAATCGTGACCTGGCGAGCGAGTTCGGCGTCTGACTTGGCCACCGCCTGGTTGACCAACTCGCGCTCGAATTTCTGCAGAGCCACCATCGACTGGATGTAGGCCTCGACAGTGGGCCTGAGGTTCTGCTCCAGTGCCGCATCCTGTGCAGCGACATCGCCACCGGGCATGTCAAAGAATGCCTTTCGCGCCGCGATGTATTGCGCACGGCGTTCACCAATTTCCTTGAGCAGGTCTTTCCCTTGTTGGGTGGTGATCTCTTGCTCCAGCGCCTTTTGCAGTTCATTGATTCGAGACGTGGTGTCGGCCATCAATGGCTTGAAATAAGCATCCACCGCCGGTGCGTTGTTCGACTTGGCAATGGCCAGCACCCGGGTGATGTTCAGGCGCGTGTTGGCCAGCCATTCGTCCATGTTGCGCGAGCGCTTCTCCATCTCGACAACGTTGGCGGTGGCCTCGTGCGAAAGCTGCAGTGAGTGCCAAGCCCCCGCGGTCAGCGCGACGAGCAACACCAGCACGGCCGCAAAGCCAAGGGAAAGACGCTGTCCGATATTGAGACGATTGAAAAACATGGGGCTCTCCAGGGAGAAGATTCACGCGCACGGCGAATTCGAGAAGGTCTTGGGGTGCACGGTCGAGGTTTCGTTTCGATCCACCGTCAGGCGATAGCGCCAGGGCCCAGGACGCGGGCCAAAGCCAGGTCCAAGGCGCACAGCCAATGGCACCCGTTGCACCCAAAACGGGGATTACTGCAGCGACTGCGCGGTGTCGATGAGCCCCATGTCGCGGCTGGACATGAGCGCTTCGATGTCCATCAGGATCAGCATGCGCTCGTTCACGCTGGCAATGCCCGTGATGAAGCTCGTGTCCACCGCCAGCGTCATCTCCGGGGCGGGCTTGATCAGCTCGGTCGACAGCTCCAGCACGTCAGAGACCGAGTCCACCACCGCCCCGACCACGCGACCGTGCACGTTCAGCACGATCACCACCGTGAACCCGTTGTACTCAACCTTCTCGCACCCCAGCTTGATGCGCAGGTCCACCACCGGCACGATCACCCCACGCAGGTTCACCACGCCCTTGATGAACGCTGGCGCATTGGCAATGCGGGTGGGCTCTTCGTATGAGCGGATCTCCTGCACCCGAAGAATGTCGATGCCGTACTCTTCCGCACCCAGGCGAAAGGTCAGGTACTCGGCATTGGCGTTGTGGGCGGCCGCGCGGTCACCGTCTTGACGCGCCAGATGGGTTGCTTCGTTGCGCATGTCCATGGTCGATTTCCTCTGAATGGAGCTTTGTCCAAAGGGATATCGACCAGGCACCGCCGGGCTGAAGTGAGAAGAAAAGCCTCATTCCGCCGGGAATTGGCGGAATGAACACTTTGGTGGGCCACGCTAGAGCCCCATGGCGGGCTTAGGGACCGATGGGGTTGGGCTGGCATCGCCAGCCCAAGGCGGCTATTCCGCCACCGCCATCATGTCGATGAGCCCCATGTCGCGGCTGGACATGAGCGCTTCGATGTCCATCAGGATCAGCATGCGCTCGTTCACGCTGGCAATGCCCGTGATGAAGCTCGTGTCCACCGCCAGCGTCATCTCCGGGGCGGGCTTGATCAGCTCGGTCGACAGCTCCAGCACGTCAGAGACCGAGTCCACCACCGCCCCGACCACGCGACCGTGCACGTTCAGCACGATCACCACCGTGAACCCGTTGTACTCAACCTTCTCGCACCCCAGCTTGATGCGCAGGTCCACCACCGGCACGATCACCCCACGCAGGTTCACCACGCCCTTGATGAACGCTGGCGCATTGGCAATGCGGGTGGGCTCTTCGTATGAGCGGATCTCCTGCACCCGAAGAATGTCGATGCCGTATTCCTCGGAACTCAGCCGAAAGGTGAGGTACTCAGCACTGGCATGGCGAGATTGCCCGCCGTACGTTGGGGCCACGCTGGCAATGGTGGATAAGCTCATCATCACATCTCCATCGGTTGAAGTTGCACTCCCCTCGGGCCATGCGCCCGAGAGCGAAACACAGATAAATCCATGGCCACGCCACGAGGAGCCGACCACATCACGAGGTCTGCCGACTGGTTGGCGTTGCCCTCCGCTTAGGTGCAGCGAACAAAGCCGACTGGGGTAACGGCGACATCAACGATTCGTCCAAAACCATCCATCTAACTGCACTCATTTGGCATTTCGTACGTTCTTTGTAAATCTTTAATGCACACAAAAAGGCCTTTGACGTCACTGTCGCCAACCTGCCATCGGGATGGCCGTCGCCTCTGGTAGCGTGCGCGAATGAATGCCCCAAACGACCTCCACCTGCGCCCCACGGGCGCCATCGACAGCGACCATGAGCTGGTGCAGGCGTTTGCCTGGCAGCACGCCCAGGGCGCCACCGAGCGCGAGCGGGCCATTGCCCTCTACCGAGCCGTTCGCGATGAGGTGCGCTATGACCCCTACCGAATCGACCTCTCACCCCAAGGCATGCGCGCCAGCACGGCCCTCCTCACGGGGTATGGCTGGTGCGTGCCCAAAGCGGTGCTGATGGCCGCCACTGCCCGGGCAGCCGGAATCCCGGCGCGCCTGGGGTTTGCCGATGTGCGCAACCACCTCTCCACCGAGAAGCTGCGCCAGACCATGAAAACCGATGTGTTTGTCTTTCACGGCTACACCGAGTTGTGGCTCGATGGCGCCTGGCGCAAGGTCACCACCGCCTTCAACCGCTCGCTTTGCGAAAAATTCGGCCTGCTGCCGCTGGAGTTCGACGGCGTGAACGACTCGCTGTACCACCCCTACGACCAGGCCGGCTCACGCCACATGGAGTACGTGAACGACCGCGGCACTTATGACGATCTGCCGCTGGACGAAATCGTCCAGACCTTTGCCGTGGTCTACCCAGGCATGGGCAGTGCCGCCGAAGCCACGGGCGACTTCGGCGACGACGGCGCTCGTGAACGTACCGCCTGAAGGCGACGATCAGCGCGAAAAGCGAAACACCGCCGTGCTGGCCATGAGGTTGGGCATGAGGCGAACCTCGCGCCCATCGTGCAGGCCGAAGGCCTCTTCCACCCGCAGGCCGCAACTGCGCGCCAGCACCTCGAAATCGGCAAAAGTGCCCACGCGAATATTGGGCGTGTCGTACCACTGGTAGGGCAAGCGTTTGGTCACCGGCATGCGGCCCTGCAACACCGCCAGGCGGTTGGGCCAGTGCGCGAAATTGGGAAAGGCCACCACGCCAATGCGCCCCACCCGAGCCGTCTCGCGCAGCATGGTCTCAGCGTTGCGCAGGTGCTGCAGCGTGTCGATCTGCAGCACCACGTCAAACGCGCCATCCTCGAAAGCATTCAAGCCTTCTTCCAGGTTGAGCTGCAGCACGCTCACGCCCCGGCGCAAACACGCCTGCACCTTTTCATCGTCGATTTCCACGCCATAGCCCGAACAGGCACGGGTGGACTGCAGATAGGCCAGCAGGCTGCCATCGCCGCAGCCCAGGTCAAGCACGCGCGAGCCAGGCGGTACCAGCCGGGCGATCGATTCCATCACGGTGCGCTCAGGCATGTCCGGCTCCCACGGTGTGTTCAAAGTAAGCGCGCACGGCAGCGTGGTAACGAGGGTCGTCCAGCAAGAACGCGTCATGGCCGTGTGGCGCATCGATCTCGCAGTAGCTCACCTCACGCCGGTTGTGCAGCAGAGCCTTGACGATCTCGCGGCTGCGAGCGGGCGAGAAACGCCAATCGGTGCTGAAGCTGACGAGCAGAAACTTCGAGCGGGCGCGGGCCAGTGCGCGGCTGAGGTTGCCGTCGAACTCGCGGGCCGGGTCGAAATAGTCCAACGCGCGGGTGATCAGCAGGTAGGTGTTCGCGTCGAAGTACTCGCTGAACTTGTCGCCCTGGTAGCGCAGGTAGCTCTCGATCTGAAATTCCACATCTTGCGTGGTGTAGCGATAGGCCAGTTCGGCCGCCGCCGTGGGATCTTGTCCATCCACCGGGCGCAGACTGCGGCCGAACTTCTCGTTCATCACGTCGTCGCTGAGGTACGTGATGTGGCCGATCATGCGAGCGATGCGCAGGCCGCGACGGGGGATGGTGCCGTGCGCCAGGTAATGGCCATCGTGGAAATCGGGGTCGGTCACGATGGCGCGGCGCGCCACCTCGTTGAAGGCAATGTTCTCGGCGGTGAGGTTCGGGGCACTGGCCACCACCACAGCGTGGCGCACGCGCTCGGGGTACTGCAGCGTCCACGACAGCGTCTGCATGCCGCCCAAGCTGCCACCCATCACCGCGGCCAGGGTGTCGATGCCCATCGCGTCCAGCAAGCGCGCTTGCGCGTTCACCCAATCCTCCACCGTGACCACCGGGAAATCGGCTCCCCAGGGCTGCCCGGTGGCAGGGTTGGCGTGGGTAGGACCGGTCGAGCCGAAGCAAGAGCCGAGGTTGTTCACCCCGATCACGAACCAGCGGTCGGTGTCCAGCGGTTTGCCCGGGCCGATCATGTTGTGCCACCAGCCTTCGCTGCGGGGCAGCGGCTGCCCATTGGCATCGGCGTGGTAGCCGGCCACGTGGTGGCTGGCGTTCAGCGCGTGGCAGATCAGCACGGCATTGGACTTGTCGGCATTCAGGTTGCCGTAGGTCTCGACCACCAACTCATAGGACGGCAGCACCGCCCCGCTGCGCAGCGGCAGGGGCTGGTCGAAGCGAAAGGTCTGGGGTGTGACGATCACGCGATCTTCCCTGGGGCCGGTCGGCCCTCAAAACAGAATCCCGGCACCGCCAAAGAGCGAGACCGGGAATCTCCCCTTTAGCGGCATTTCTAAAGCGCCCGCAATCCGGAACAAATCGGCGCAAAGGCAAGTATACGGGCGCCACTTTTGCCGCCCACCCGGAGGGTCAGTGCCAGGCTTGCGTACCACGACGGACCCGCGCCGCCAGCCCGGGAGAACAATTAGGTGTTGTTTGCAAGCGTCGCCATCGAATGGCGAAGACGCCACCTGAAAGAAAGTCACTGACCATGCGGCTTTGCGCGCATAATGGTTTGGCGTGCGGCTTAAATGCTGGCGCTATCAGTGATTGGTCGGTTCAGGTGCTGCAGGTTGTTGTGCGCTATCGGGGCTCCATCGCTATTTCTCTGTGTGTCATTAGGAGTCCCAAAGATGGGCAACAAACTGTACGTCGGCAACCTGCCGTATCAAGTCCGCGACGAAGACCTGCAACAGGCTTTCGGTGCTTTCGGTAACGTCAACAGCGCCAAGGTCATGATGGAGCGCGACACCGGCCGCTCCAAAGGCTTCGGCTTTGTGGAAATGGGCAGCGACGCTGAAGCCCAGTCGGCCATCAACGGCATGAACGGCCAGCCCCTGGGCGGCCGCAATCTGGTGGTGAACGAAGCCCGTCCCATGGAACCCCGTCCCCCCCGCTCGGGTGGCTTCGGCGGCGGTCGTGAAGGCGGCGGCGGCGGCTACGGCGGTGGCCGCGGCGATGGCGGCGGCTTCCGCAGCCCCTACGGTGGCGGCGGCCGCAGCGGCGGTGGTCGCGAAGGCGGCGGCGGCTACGGCGGTGGCAACCGCGGCGGCTACTGATCTCCAGCCCCCTCACAAAAAAACCTGCAGCCTGCTGCAGGTTTTTTTTCGTCCGCGCGCCGGGCGGATCAAGCTGCGATCACGGGCAGTGGCGCCGTCAATCCGCCTCGCCCTGGCGGTGCTTGCGCGGGCGGCCTGCAAACAAGCGGTCGAACCACGCGTTGGGCAACATCCGCAGCAGCTTGGCCACTACCCCCATTGGCCAAGGAATCACACGGTAACTCACACCCGCGGCAATGGCGGCGAAGGCCTTGTCGGCAAACGCCTCGGGCGAGAGCAGAAACGGCATTGGGTATCGGTTTCGCTGAGTGAGCGGCGTGGCCACATAACCGGGCAGCAGGGTGACGACCTTGACTCCCGTGCCCCGCATCTCACCGCGCAGGCTTTCGCAATACGACACCACCGCCGCCTTGCTGGCGCAATACGCACCATGGCCAGGGAGCCCCCGAATGGCGGCCACGCTACCGATGCCCACCAAAGAGCCGCTTCCGCGCTGGCGCATGGCATTCAAGAACGGGTGGAAGGTGGCGGCCATGCCGATGTTGTTGGTGGCAAAGGTGTTGACCATCACTTGCAAGTCATCGCGCTCAGCGGTGTCCATGCCCACACTGATGCCGGCGTTGGCAATGACGACGTCCGGGACACCTTGGCGGGCGAGGCAGGCCTGGCCGGCGGCCACGATGCTGTCGATGTTGCTCACGTCGGCCGGGTAGACACCACAGGTTTGCTCATCAAGGCCCTGAGCCCTTGCCCAAACCAGCAGGGTTTCCTCTCGCCGCGCCACCAGCGCTAGGCGGAAGCCCGCCTGCCGATAGCGCTCGGCCAGGGCTTGGCCGATGCCGCTGGAAGCGCCCGTGATGAAGACAAGGGGGGACGATGGGCGCTGGCTCATGGACGGGGTTGCAGGGTGACGCGCACCCGGCCCTTGAAGTCGGCTACCTGGTCGTCACCCCGGTAGTCCAAAGACTGTGCCTGCAGGAGGTCGCGGTCGCGCACCAGCGTGACGGGCAGGTCGGACACCACGTGATCGGGTTTGAGCGTCACGCGAAAACGCTCACCGCGAAACTCTAAGCGTGGGCGAACGCGGCCATCGGCACCCGTGCCGGCTTGACGGATGACGATGGCGTTGCCCTCGAGAACGAAGGCGGTGTGATCGGCGTTGGAAGTCACGCGATTCGCGGTGGCAGTGGTAACCAACCCCTGCTCGTCGATGCGCCGCAGCCGGGCGTTGTCGATCTCGATTCGGTCGTCGTCGGGATGGTGGCGGGCCTCGTCGCCGGCGACCTCGCTCGTGACGCGGCCGTTGGTGTCAAACGATTTGACCGAGAAGCGGCGCATGAAATAGTCAGGCTCGGCGCTGACCGGTCCAGCGGGACGGGGCGCTTCGGGCGCCGGCGTGATGCGCAACAGCCAATAGGACGCCAACGCCAACACCCCCATGAGCAGCACGGGCGAATAAATGGAGAGCGAGTCCCACCAGGCGCCGCGGCGCGGGGCCGCGTTGCGCTGGGGGCCGGGCACCTGACCGGGCAGGATGTCGTCAAGTGGCTCGTCGGGGTTCACCGCTGGGCAGCCTCCAACTCGCGCGCGTAGGCCCCATTGGCCACCAGCAGCAGGTCGCAACATTCGCGCACGGCACCTGCGCCCGCAGCGGCCTGGGTAACGAAGTGGGCGCGCGCCAGCACCTCGGCGTGGGCGGTGGGGGGCGCCACCACCAACGCCACACGGGCGATCAGGGCGAGATCGGGCCAGTCGTCGCCCATCACGGCGGCTTGTGACCAATCCAGGCCCAGGGTGTCCAGAATGGCCTGGGCGGCGGGCGCCTTGTCTTCGGTGCCAAGGCGGATGTGCTCCATGCCCAGCGCGCGCAAGCGCACCCGCAGCGGGGCAGAGTCGCGTCCGCTCACCACGGCGGGCGTGATGCCCGCGCGCTGCAGCAGTTTCAGGCCGTGACCGTCGAGGGTGTGAAACCGTTTGATGGTCTCACCGGCCTCGGTGAAGTAAAGGCCACCGTCGGTGAGCACACCGTCCACATCAAAAAACACAACGCGAATGTCTTGCGCACGCAGGAGCAATTGGGGATCGAATTGCAACACGGGTGCCATCAGATCACCTTGGCCCGCATGAGGTCGTTGCTGTTGAGCGCACCCACCAGTCGGCCCGCCTCATCGACCACCAGCACGCAGTTGATGCGGTTGGCCTCCATCAGACTGGCGGCGTCAACGGCAAGTGCCTGGGGGCGCACCGTGCGCGGGTGGGGGGTCATGACCTCGCTGGCGCGCACGCGGCGTAACTCATCGCCGCTGCCTGTTCGCTCGATCAGTCGGCGCAGGTCGCCGTCGGTGAAGATGCCCAGCACCTGATCGGCGGCATCCACCACTGCGGTCATGCCCAGGCCCTTGGCGCTGACTTCGCGCATCAGGTCGCTGAGCGTGGCCTCGGGTTCGACGCGGGGCACATCCGCGCCAACGCGCATCACGTCGGACACCAGCGTGAGCAGCTTGCGCCCCAGCGCACCGCCAGGATGGGAGCGCGCGAAGTCGTCGGCCTGGAAGCCCCGGGCGTCCAGCAGGGCCACCGCCAGGGCATCGCCCAACGCCAATTGGGCGGTGGTGCTGGCGGTGGGGGCCAGGTTGTGGGGGCACGCTTCCTTGCTGACCGAGGTATCGAGCGCCACGTCGGCATGCCGCCCCAAGGTGGAGTCGGGACGCCCGGTGAAGGCGATCAGGGGCACGCCCATGCGCCGGATCAGCGGCAGGATGGCGGTGAGCTCTTCGCTCTCGCCGCTGTTGCTGATGGCCAGCACCACGTCGCCGGTGGTGATCATGCCCAGGTCCCCGTGGCTGGCCTCGGCCGGGTGCACGAACAATGACGGCGTGCCGGTGGACGCCAGCGTGGCCGCGATCTTGCGGCCGATGTGGCCGCTCTTGCCCATGCCGGTGACCACCACGCGGCCGCGGCAGGCCAGCACCATGGTCACCGCGCGGGAGAAGCGCTCGTCAAGTCGCTCAGCCAATGCCGTGACCGCCGACGCCTCGATGCACAGGGTTTCGCGCGCCAGCTCAAGTGCACGCGCCACGTCGAAGGATTGGGGGTCGCTCATGCCCGGATTATCGCTGGGGGTGGCCTTAACATTGCCCCATGAATTCGCTGGACATTGCCCTGCTGTACCTCTTGGCCGCTGTGCTGGGGGTGCTGGTGTTTCGCAGCCTGAAGCTGCCGCCGATGCTGGGCTACCTGGCCGTGGGCGTGGTGATCGGGCCCAATGCGCTGGCCTTGGCCCAGGATTCCAGCGGCATTCGTTACCTGGCCGAGTTCGGCGTGGTGTTCCTGATGTTCGTGATCGGGCTGGAGTTCAGCCTGCCCAAGCTGCGCGCCATGCGGCGACATGTGTTCGGTCTTGGCCTGTCGCAGGTGGTGGCCACGGTGCTGGTCACCACGGGCGCATCGCTGCTCTTGGGGCTGCTGCTGCCGCGTTGGTGGTCGATTTCGTGGCAGACCGCCGTGGCCCTGGGCGGCATCATGGCCATGAGCAGCACCGCCATCGTCATCAAGCTCATGGCCGAGCGGCTGGAACTGGAATCCGAGCACGGCAAGCGCGTGCTGGGGGTGCTGCTGTTCCAAGATTTGGCGGTGGTGCCCTTGCTGGTGATCATCCCCGCCCTGAGCGCCGACCCTGACGTCTTGCTGCCCGCTCTGGCACTGGCCACGCTCAAGGCGGTGCTGCTGCTGGGCCTGCTGCTCACCGTGGGCCAGAAGGTGATGCGCTGGTGGCTCACGCGGGTGGCGCGGGTCAAGAGCGACGAGCTGTTCATGCTCAACCTGCTGCTCATCACCCTGGGACTGGCCTGGATGACCGAGCACGCCGGCCTGTCGCTGGCGCTCGGCGCCTTCGTGGCCGGCATGCTGATCGCCGAGACCGAATACAAGCACCAGGTGGAGACCGACATCCGGCCCTTTCACGACGTGCTGCTGGGCCTGTTCTTCATCACCATCGGCATGATGCTGGACTGGCGCCTGGTGCTGGAGCGCTGGCCGCTGGTTCTCTTGCTGCTGAGTGCCTCTTTGGCCTTCAAGGTGGGCCTGATCACCGGCCTGACTCGCCTGTTCGGCGCGCCCACCGGCGTGGCCCTGCGCACGGGGCTGTACCTGTCGCAGGCGGGTGAATTCGGGCTGGTGCTGCTCACGCTGGCCGGGCAAAACAAGCTGGTGCCGCCACAGTTGTTCAACCCGATCCTGGCCAGCATGGTGATCTCGATGCTGGCCACGCCGTTCATCATCCTGTACGCCAACGCCATCGTGACGCGACTGGTGGGCAGCGACTGGCTGATGCAGTCGGTGCAGATGACCAGCATCGCGCGGCGCGCCATCAACGCCGACAAGCACGTGATCATCTGCGGCTACGGCCGCTGTGGGCAAAACCTGGCGCGCCTGCTGGAAAGCGAGGCCATTCCCTACATGGCGCTGGACCTTGACCCCGACCGTGTGCGCCAAGCCGCCGCCGCCGGCCATTCGGTGGTGTTCGGCGACGCCGCGCGCCTGCAGGCCCTGATGGCCGCCGGCCTGCACCGCGCCAGCGCGCTGGTGGTGACCTACCTGGACACACCCAGCGCCATGAAAGTGCTGCACCACGCGCACGAGCAGGCGCCGCACGTGCCCGTGGTGGTGCGCACCATTGACGACGTGGACCTGGAAAAACTGCGCTCGGCCGGCGCCACCGAGGTGGTGCCCGAGGCCATCGAGGCCAGCCTGATGCTGGCCGGCCACGCCCTGGCGCTGGTGGGCGTGCCCATGCGCCGTGTGATCCGGGTGGTGCAAGAGCAGCGCGAGGCCCGCTACAACCTGCTGCGCGGCTACTTCCACGGCGCCGACGACGACTCGGTGGACGAGCGCGAACAAGAGCGCCTGAACACCGTCACCCTGCCCATGGGCGGGCGGAGCGTGGGCAAGACCTTTGGCAGCCTGGCCCTGCAGGCCATGGGCGTGGAAGTGGTCAGCCTGCGGCGGGCCGACGGGCATCCCGGCCGAGTGGACGATGACACCGTGGTGCAAGGGGGCGACACGCTGGTGCTGCGCGGCATGGCCCCCGCGCTGGCGCTGGCCGAGGAAAAGCTGCTGTCGGGCTGAGACGGCGAGGCGAGGGCACGCCAAATCCTTATTTGACCGAAGGCCATTAAGACCAGGCAGTTTCGGTTGATACCGACCGGTCGTTATGCTGGCGCTCCCACAACCTTCGCGGAGTGCGCACCCATGGATCGTCGACACTTTCTGGGCGCCGGCATTGCTGGCGTTTCGGCCCTGACCTTCACCTCGGTTTTCTCACAAGCGGCCCCCTCGCTGGGCACGCCCGCCTGGCCAGAGCCCGGCTTTCGCCGCCTGAAGGTGGGCAGCATCGAGGTGATCGCCATCAACGACGGCATCACCCGCCGCCCCCTGGGTGAAGAGTTCGTGCGCAACGCCCCACTGGAGCAGGTAAAGGCCCTGCTGGCGGCGCAAAACCTGCCCACCGACCACGTTGACATCCCTTACACCCCGCACTTGGTGGTCATTGGCAACACCCGTCTGCTGATCGACACCGGCTTTGCCGACAACGGCCCGCCCAACACCGGCAAGCTGCGCGCCAACATGCTGGCCGCCGGCCACCGCCCGGAAGACATCGACCACGTGGTGCTCAGCCACTTTCACGGCGACCACATCAACGGCCTGGTCGCCAAGGATGGCTCGCTCGTGTTCCCCAAGGCCAAGGTGCACGTGCCCGCCGCCGAGTACGCCTTCTGGATGGACGACGCCAAGATGGCCGCGGTGCCGGCCCTCAAAGGCGCCTTTGACAACGCCCGCCGCGTGATGAGCAAGATCCCGGCCGACCGCCTGGTCAAGTTCGAGGCTGGCGCCGAACTGGCCCCGGGCCTGAGCGCCATGGCCGCCCCCGGTCACACACCCGGCATGAGCGTGTTCACCGTGCGCTCGCAAGGCCAGTCGTTCATGTACGTGGCCGACGTCACCAACGTGCCCTCGCTCTTCGCGCGCAGCCCCGACTGGGCCGTGGCCTTTGACATGGACGCCGAGATCGCACGCCAGACCCGCCGGCACATCTTCGACATGCTGGTGAAGGAAAAAATGCCCATGGGCGGCTTCCACTTCCCGGCACCCGCCATGGGCACGCTGGAAGTGGCCGGCAACGGCTACCAGTTCCAGGCACTGGCCTGAGCGACCTTCGCGCCCGCCCGTCCACGGCCTGCCCGGGGTTGTGGACGGAGTGCGCCGGATAATGGGCGCCATGGACACCTCTGCCTACCTGAAATCCCACATCCGCACCGTGCCAGACTGGCCAGCGCCGGGCGTGCAGTTCCGCGACATCACCCCCTTGCTGCAAGACCCCAAGGTGTTTCGCGTGCTGATCGACACCTTCGTGCACCGCTACATGGACCCGGCGTTGCGGCCCAATGTGGTGGCCGGCCTGGACGCGCGCGGCTTCATCATCGGTTCGGTGCTGGCCTATGAGCTGGGCGTGGGCTTCGTGCCCATTCGCAAGAAAGGCAAGCTGCCCTTCACCACGGTGGAAGAGACCTACGAACTGGAGTACGGGAGCGCCACCGTTGAACTGCACACCGACGCCGTGAAGCCCGGCGACCGCGTCGTGCTGATCGATGACCTGATTGCCACCGGCGGCACCATGATGGCGGGCCGGCGTCTGCTGGAAAAGCTGGGCGCCGAGGTGATGGAGGGGGCCGCCATCGTTGACCTGCCCGAACTGGGCGGCTCCGAGAAGCTGCGCGCCAGCGGCTTGAAGTTGTTCACGCTGCTCGATTTCGCTGGCCACTGAGGCCCGCCGGCCTCACAGCTTGCCGTACTGGGTCTCGCTCAGGGCGGCAAAGCCGCTGTTGAATTCGGGCGACGAAGTCGGTTGCCTCGGCGCAGAGGCCCGTGCAGCGGGCGCCACGGGCGTCGTGGCCTGCAAAGCCCGACGAAAAGCCGCGATCTCATCGGCACCCACCGGGTCGTAGATGCCATTGGTCTGCATGGCCGGCTCGGGCATGAGCGGAGCGGGCGCCGATGTCTCGGCCTCACGGCGCACCTGAACCGGAACCGACGCACGCAGCGCCACACCCGCCTGCTGGGCCTGCGCCACGCGGCGCCAGTACACCGAGCGCACCACCAGGTCATGGCGGGCTTTGGCGCTTTGCTCGATCCAGCGCTCGATCTCCAACAGGTACTCGTCGGGCATGTCCTTGGAACCAAGGCCGAGGTCCATGAGCACCAGAAACGAATCGCCGTTGTTGTCCAGTGCCAGCACCTTGAAGGTGTAGCTGGTGGAGATCACGCCGCCGCGAATCATGGACTCGCGCACGATGCCAAAGAGCTGCTGGCGACGCAGCACCCGGCGCCCGCGCCGCGGTGAGATGAGGGGCAGGGTGGTGTTGCGCACGGTGTTGCGCGCCTTGATCAGGGCGTCTCGGCCGGGCGTTCGAGGAAGTCGGGCTTTTACCCAGTTCATCAAAGACATGGCGGGAGTTTGCATGGGTTTGGCGAGGCAATGTCCGCCGTCGGGCACGTGGACAGCCGCGCAGGTCGGGAGACACGGCCCTGCCGCGAACAGAGCGTCTGGAACACAAGTGAACCGCGCACCACGGCATCGCACAAGCGGCAATTACCTGCCCTTACAGCTGCGCTCCGAACGGCCACCATTCGGGCGTCAACGGCGCCATGCGGCGACCGAACCGGTCACTTGCCGATGCAGAAGCGCGAGAAGATCACGCCCAACAAATCATCCGCGGTGAATTCGCCGGTGATCTCGCCCAAAGCGTGTTGCGCCAAGCGAAGCTCTTCTGCCAGCAGGTCCAAGTGCTCGGCGGCGTGCGCCAGCCAGCCCTCGGCCACGGCCAGGTGCTCGGCCACGCGGCGCAGGGCCTGCAAGTGGCGTTCGCGCGCCATGAACAAGCCCTCGCCACCCGACTGCCAGCCCGCCAGTTGCAAGAGGCGCTGGCGCAATGCTTGCAGGCCCTGGCCGTTCTTGGCGGACAAGGCCAGGGCGCCAGCCGGAATCGCCGCGTCAGGCCGCTGGTCGTGCTTGTTCCACACCGAGACCACCGGCACGCCCTCGGGCAGAGCGGCCTCAATGGCGAGATCGGCGTCGCGGTAGGCCGCGTCGTCCTGGCGCGACAGGTCGTGCAGAAAGATCACGGCATCGGCCTCGCGAATGCGGCCCCAGGCGCGCTCAATGCCGATGCGCTCCACCTCGTCCACCTCGGGGCTGTCGCGCAGGCCGGCGGTGTCGATCACGTGCAGCGGCACACCCTCGATCTGAATGGTCTGCTGCACCACGTCGCGGGTGGTGCCCGCAATCGGGGTGACGATGGCCAGCTCGGCCCCCGCCAAGGCGTTGAGCAGCGAGCTCTTGCCCGCATTGGGCTGGCCGGCGATGACCACTTGCAGGCCATCGCGCAGCAGCGCCCCCTGGCGGGCTTGGGCCAGCACGCCATCCAGCTGCTCGCGCAACCGGGCCAGCTGGCCCTTGGCATCGGCCTTTTTCAGAAAGTCGATTTCTTCTTCGGGGAAATCGAGCGTCGCCTCTACCAGCATGCGAAGCTGAATCAGCGCGTCGCGCAGCGCGTGCACGCGGGCCGAGAACACACCGGCCAGCGAGCGCGAGGCGCTGCGGGCGGCGGCCTCGGTGCTGGCGTCGATCAGGTCGGCCACGGCCTCGGCCTGGGCAAGGTCGAGCTTGTCGTTGAGAAAAGCGCGCTCGGTGAACTCGCCCGCTCTCGCCGGGCGCAAGCCCGGCAAGGCCTGGGCCGCCACCTCCAGACAGCGGGCCAGCAAAAGCTGCAACACCACCGGGCCGCCATGGCCTTGAAGCTCCAGCACGTCTTCGCCGGTGTAGGAGTTCGGCCCCGGAAACCACAGGCTCAGGCCGTGATCGATGGGCTGGCCCTGCGCATCGCGCCAGGGGCCATAGGTGGCCTCGCGGGGCTTGAGGTCTCGCCCCAGCAGGGCGCGCACATAAGGGCCAAGGCCTTGGCCCGACACCCGCACGATGCCCACGGCACCCCTGCCGGGGGCCGTGGCGATGGCGACGATGGGATCACGTGAGGCGGCGAGCATAGAAACGAAGGATAAGGGGCGGGCCCCAGAAACGGCGAGGGCCTGCAAAGCAGGCCCTTCGGAACGTGGCGCCTTCACCAGGCGCTCAGGCTCACTTGAACTTCGGCATGTTGAACTTCAAGGGTACGCCCATGCGGTGGTTGATGTGGGCCTGCTGGGCGATGGTCAGGATGTTGTTCGTGATCCAGTACAGCACCAGGCCTGACGGGAAGAAGAAGAACATCACCGAGAACATCAGCGGCATGAGCCACATCATCTTGGCCTGCAGCGGATCGGGTGGCAGCGGGTTGAGCGCGGTCTGGATCATGGTGGTGATGGCCATCACCAGCGGCAGGATGTAGTAAGGGTCTGGCGAGGACAGGTCGTGAATCCACGCGGCCCAGGGCGCATTGCGCATCTCGACGCTGGAGAGCAGCACCCAGTAAAGCGCGATGAACACCGGAATCTGGATCAGGATCGGGAAGCAACCGCCCAAGGGGTTGACCTTCTCTTCCTTGTAAATCCGCATCATCTCCATCTGCATCTGTTGCGGGTTGCTCTTGAGGCGCTCGCGCATTTCCATGATGCGTGGGTTGATCGCCTTCATCTTGGCCATGCTGCGATAGGCACTGGCGTTGAGCCAGTAGAAGGCGGCCTTGATCAGCACCACCAACAGCACGATGGCCCAGCCCCAGTTCTGCACGAAACCGTGGATCTTCTCCAGCAGCCAGTACAGCGGCTTGGCCAGGATGGTGAGCCAGCCGTAGTCCTTCACCAGCACCAGACCCGGCGCCACCTTCTCCAGCATCTTCTCGGCCTGCGGGCCCACGAAGAGGCGGGCGTCCAAGGCCTGCGCCTGGCCGGGTGCGATCTCGGGCAGTCGGGCAATGGTGCCCACCGAGTAGAGGTTGTTGTCGACCTTGCGCACGAAGTTGTCGCGCTGCACGCCGTCACCCAGCAACCAGGCGCTGGCGAAATAGTGCTGCACCATGGCCACATAGCCGTTGTCGGTGCTCTTCTCGAAGCTGGCTTTGTTGTTCGCGATTTGCTCGAACTCCACCTTCTGGTACTTCTGGGCTTCGGTGTAGATCGCCGGGCCGGTGAAGGTGGAATAGAAGGGCGTGTCGCTGTCGAGCTTGCTGCCGTCGCGCACCAGTTGCACATAAAGCTGCGGGGCCACGGGCTGCGAGCCGGTGTTGATCACCTCGTGCTTCACGTCGATCACGTAAGAGCCACGGCGCAGCGTGTAGGTCTTGGCCAGCTTCACGCCGCCCTGGTCGGCCGACTCGAACCGCACCTTCAACTCGTCCTGGCCATCGGCCAGCGCGCTGGGGTTGCCCACCAGGGCCATGGGCGTCTTGTGGGTGGGGAAGCTGCCGCCGATCAGGCCTGACTGGGCCACGTACACGTGCTGCCCGTCCTGGGTAAGCAAGGTGAAGGGCGCATCGGTATGGGTCTTGCTCTGGCCGGTGGACTGGGCGTGCTTGAGCAGTTGAGCGCCAATCAGAGAGCCGCCTTCGCTGTTGAAGGTGAGGTCCAGCACATCGGTGCGAACGCTATGGCGCGTGGCCACGGCCGACACACCGCCAGCAGGGGCTGCCTCGGCACCAGACGCGGCGGGAACGGCCGCGGGGGCTGCGGCCTGACCGCCGTTGGCCGCAGCCGGCGCGGTGGCGGCGGGCGGCGTGGCACTGGGGAAGAAGGTCGGCTGCTTGCCATTGTGGATCTGCCACTTGTCCCAGATGAGGACCATGCACAGACCGAACACCACCCAGAGGATGGAGCGACGGATGTCATTCATGACGTTGTCTTCTTTTCAGTGGAGGAAGGAACCAGGCGGCTGAACAGCGCCGGGGCGCGTTCAGGGACGGGATCGGGGCCACCGTCGCACCAGGGATGGCAACGGCAGAGGCGGTGCAGGGTAAGGTAACTGCCGCCCAGGGCGCCATGGCGCTCCAGCGCTTGCAAGGCGTAGGCCGAGCAGGTGGGCTCAAAGCGGCAGGCGCTGCCCAGCCAGGGGCTGAGCAACAGGCGATAGGCCTTGACCAGGCCCACGAGGAGATGACGGGGAGCGTCACGCCACACGGCTCGGCTCCGCTGCCCGCACACCGGCACGCGACCAGAGCTGTTCCAGCTCGGCACGAACGGCGCGCTTGAGCGCCTCAGAGGTGGCGCTGGGAAATTGCTTGCGGCTGAACTCGCTGCGCAGGCGCACCACGTGCGCGCCCACGGGCATGCCCGCCCCAAGTGGGCGAGCCGTTTCGTAGACCTGGCGCCGAATGGCGTTGCGCGTGACCGCCCGCCGTGCCCAGCGTTTGGGCAGCAAAACGCCCAGCCAGGGGGCCTGAGCGGGAAACAGCGCACGCCCTACCTCGTCGTCGGGCAGGCCGACGCGATGCAAGGCGAAATGTGAGGTCTTGGCCACGGGGGCAAGGGCCATGACGGCCTGGAACTGTGGCCGTGACCGAAGCCGATGAATCACGGCCGGCGCACCGGCAGCGTTCGGCGAGGGGGCCGCGTGCTCGGGCACCGGCTCACCACCCGCAGGTTCAGACGGCCAGGCGCTTGCGGCCCTTGGCACGGCGCGCGTTGATGACGGCGCGACCACCGCGAGTCTTCATGCGCACGAGGAAGCCGTGAGTACGGGCGCGCTTGGTCTTGGAGGGCTGGTAGGTGCGTTTCATAGCCATGGCAGTACGGCCCCGCTCATTGGCTTGGGGCAGGTAAAAGAGGAAAACCCGCAATTATCACTGCAAAAGCCCAGGCAGGGCAAGCCTTTGGGCGGGCAAGGGGCATCGAAGGCAGTGGCAGTGGGCGCGGCCGGCGAAATCCCGGCGGCTTGTGGATAACTCGCCCGGACCGGTACAATCGACCCTCGCTGATCTGCCCTTTGTCCACAACTACAACACGTCCGTCACCCCCCAATGACCGAGGGCTTCCCACCCGATACCCCGTCCGCCGCCAGCGCCACGCTGTGGGCGGAATGCCTGGACCTGCTGGCCCAGGAAATCCCCGAACAACAATTCAATACCTGGATTCGTCCGCTGGCGGCCCGCGTGGTCGACGATGGCTCGCGCGTCGTCATTGCCGTGGCCAACCGGTTCAAGATGGACTGGATCCGTGCCCAGTACGCGGCGCGCATTACCGCCCTGCTGGAGTCCCTGCACGGATCACCCGTGACGCTTGAGTTAGCGCTCGCTCCGCGCGAAACGCCCAGCAGAACTGTGCCCACGGCGCGCACGGTGCAAGACCAGGTATTGGCCGAACTGCCCGATGTGGCCCCCGCCGAGCCCGCCACGCCCAGTGCGCCCAAGAGCCGTCTGAACCCGGCCCTGACCTTCGCCAACCTGGTGGAAGGCTCGGCCAACCGCATGGCGCGCGCCGCGGCCATGCACGTGGCCGGCAGCCTGGGCCAGCTTTACAACCCGCTGTTCATTTACGGCGGCGTTGGCCTGGGCAAGACCCACCTGGTGCACGCCATCGGCAACCACCTGCTGGCGGAGCGACCGAACGCCAAAGTTCTCTACATCCACGCCGAGCAATTCGTCTCCGATGTGGTTAAAAGCTACCAGCGCAAGACCTTCGATGAGTTCAAGGAGCGGTACCACTCGCTGGACCTGCTGCTGATCGACGATGTGCAGTTCTTCGCCAACAAGGAACGCACTCAGGAAGAGTTCTTCAACGCCTTTGAGGCCTTGCTGGCCAAGAAGAGCCACATCGTGCTGACCAGCGACACCTATCCCAAGGGGCTGGCCGACATCCATGAGCGCCTGGTGTCGCGTTTCGACTCGGGCCTGACGGTGGCCATCGAGCCGCCCGAACTGGAAATGCGGGTGGCCATTCTGATCAACAAGGCCGCGGCCGAAAACGCCGTGATGCCCGAGGAAGTGGCCTTCTTCGTGGCCAAGAACGTGCGCTCGAACGTGCGCGAACTCGAAGGCGCGCTGCGCAAGATCCTGGCGTATTCGCGCTTCAACCAGAAGGACATCTCCATCCAACTGGCGCGCGAGGCGCTGAAAGACCTGCTGTCGATCCAGAACCGGCAAATCGGGGTGGAGAACATCCAGAAGACCGTGGCCGACTTCTACAAGATCAAGGTCGCCGACATGTACAGCAAGAAGCGCCCGGCCAGCATTGCGCGCCCGCGCCAGATCGCGATGTTCCTGGCCAAGGAACTCACGCAGAAAAGCCTGCCGGAGATCGGCGAGCTGTTTGGCGGACGCGACCACACCACAGTGCTGCACGCCGTGCGCAAAATCGCAGGGGAACGGCAGCAGAACACCGAGCTGAACCAGCAGCTGCACGTGCTGGAGCAAACCCTCAAGGGCTGAGCCCGAACCCCTCACACAAACCAGCGAAAATAGCGCCGTTTTGGCCGCCCAGTGCCTCGACCCCTTCTGACGAAAGAGCCGGACATGATCGTTTTCAAATCGACCCAGGACAAAGTTCTGGCCGCCCTGCAATCGGTGGCCGGCATCGTGGAGCGCCGCAATACGCTGCCCATCCTGGCCAATGTGCTGCTGCGCAAGACCGGCTCGCAGCTGCAGCTCACCACCAGCGACCTGGAAATCCAGATCCGCACCACGGCCGAGCTGGACGGCGACGAAGGCAGCTTCGCCACCACGCTGGGCGCGCGAAAACTCATCGACATCTTGCGCACCATGCCGGGTGACCAGACCGTGAGCCTGGAATCCAACGCGGGCAAGCTGCTGCTCAAGGGCGGCAAGAGCCGCTTCACGCTGCAAAGCCTGCCGGCCGAAGACTTCCCCCTGGTGCAGGAATCGCCCAGCTTCGGGCCGGTGTTCAGCGTGCCCCAGAAGACGTTGAAGGGCCTGTTGGGCCAGGTCTCGTTTGCCATGGCGGTGCACGACATCCGCTACTACCTCAACGGCATTCTGTTCGTGGCCGAGGGCAAGCAGCTGAGCCTGGTGGCGACCGATGGCCACCGCCTGGCCTTCGCGAGCGCCACGCTGGACGTGGAAGTGCCCAAACAAGAGGTGATCCTGCCGCGCAAGACGGTGCTGGAAATGCAGCGCCTGCTGTCCGACAAAGAGGGCGCGATCGAAATGCAGTTCGCGGCCAACCAGGCCAAGTTCAGCTTCGAGGGCATGGAGTTCGTCACCAAGCTGGTCGAGGGCAAGTTCCCCGACTACAACCGCGTGATCCCCAAGAACCACAAGAACATCGTCACCCTGGGTCGCCTGCCGCTGCTGGCCAGCCTGCAGCGCACGGCCATCATGACGAGCGACAAGTTCAAGGGCGTGCGCCTGAACATCGAGCCGAGCGTGCTGCGCGTGGCCTCGAACAACGCCGAGCAGGAAGAGGCGGTGGACGAGCTGGACATTGACTACGGCGGCGACACCATCGAGATCGGCTTCAACGTCACCTACCTGATCGATGCCCTGCAGAACATGTCGCAAGAGATGGTGCGCATCGAGTTGTCCGACGGCAACAGCTCGGCGCTGATCACCAACCCGGACGACAACGCCTTCAAGTACGTCGTGATGCCCATGCGCATCTGAGGCCGCCACCACACCGCGACCTGTCGTGCCAACCCGCTGACGAGCGGGTTTGGCATTTTTAGCGATTGAGAAATACCACCATGTCCGAAGCCCAAAAGCCCTCCGATTCCGTCAACACCGGCTCGGCCAGCGCGGAAAGCTCCAATTTCCAGCCCGCCATCGACGCCCACCAAGCCGGTGCCAGCGAAGGCTATGGCGAGGGTTCGATCCAGATCCTCGAAGGTCTGGAGGCCGTTCGTAAGCGCCCGGGCATGTACATCGGCGACACGTCAGACGGCACCGGCCTGCACCACCTGGTGTTCGAGGTGGTGGACAACTCGATCGACGAAGCACTGGCCGGCCACTGCGACGACATCGTGGTGACCATCCACAGCGACAATTCCATCAGCGTCACCGACAACGGCCGCGGCATTCCCACCGGCGTGAAGCTCGACGACAAGCACGAGCCCAAGCGCAGCGCAGCCGAGATCGCGCTGACCGAACTGCACGCGGGCGGCAAGTTCAACCAGAACAGCTACAAGGTCTCGGGCGGCCTGCACGGCGTGGGCGTGTCTTGCGTGAACGCCCTCTCGAAATGGCTGCGCCTGACGGTGCGCCGCGAGGGCAAGGTGCACCAGATCGACTTCGCGCGCGGCTTCGTGCAGAACCGCATCGTCGAGCAGCACCCCGATGGCTTCGAGGTGTCGCCCATGAAGGTGACCGGCGCCACCGACAAGCGCGGCACCGAGGTGCACTTCCTGCCCGACACCGAGATCTTCAAAGAGAACAACGACTTCCACTACGAGATCCTGAGCAAGCGCCTGCGCGAGCTCTCCTTCCTGAACAACGGCGTGCGCATCCGCCTGAAGGACGAGCGCAGCGGCAAGGAAGACGACTTCTCGGGCGCTGGCGGCGTGAAGGGCTTTGTTGAGTTCATCAACAAGGGCAAGCAGGTGCTGCACCCCAACATCTTCCACGCACTGGGCGACCGCCAGAGCGACCAGAACACCAACATCGGTGTCGAGGTGGCCATGCAGTGGAACAGCGGCTACAACGAGCAGGTGCTGTGCTTCACCAACAACATCCCGCAGCGCGACGGTGGCACCCACCTCACCGGCCTGCGCGCGGCGATGACCCGCGTGATCAACAAGTACATCGAAGAAAACGACCTGGCCAAAAAGGCCAAGGTCGAGGTCACCGGTGACGACATGCGCGAAGGCCTGTGCTGCGTGCTCAGCGTGAAAGTGCCCGAGCCCAAGTTCAGCAGCCAGACCAAGGACAAGTTGGTGTCCAGCGAAGTGCGCGGCCCGGTGGAAGACGTGGTGGCCCGCCTGCTAACCGACTACCTGCAAGAGAAGCCCAACGACGCCAAGATCATCTGCGGCAAGATCGTCGAGGCCGCCCGCGCCCGCGAAGCCGCCCGCAAGGCGCGTGAAATGACGCGCCGCAAGGGCGTGCTCGACGGCATGGGCCTGCCCGGCAAGCTGGCCGACTGCCAGGAAAAAGACCCCGCGCTGTGCGAGATCTACATCGTCGAGGGTGACTCCGCCGGCGGCTCCGCCAAGCAGGGCCGCGACCGCAAGTTCCAGGCCATCCTGCCGCTGCGCGGCAAGATCCTGAACGTGGAAAAGGCGCGCTACGAAAAGCTGCTCACCAGCAACGAAATCGTCACCCTCATCACCGCGCTGGGCACCGGCATCGGCAAGGCCAGCGCGGAAAGCGGCAAGAGCGGCAGCGACGACTTCGACGTGGCCAAGCTGCGCTACCACCGCATCATCATCATGACCGACGCCGACGTGGACGGCGCCCACATCCGCACGCTGCTGCTGACCTTCTTCTACCGCCAGATGCCTGAGCTGGTGGAGCGCGGCCACATCTACATCGCGCAACCGCCCCTGTACAAAGTGAAGGCCGGCAAGGAAGAGCTCTACCTGAAAGACGGCCCCGCGCTGGACCTGTTCCTGCTGCGCATCGCGCTGAAGGAAGCCAAGGTGAGCACCGGCGGCGCCACCCCCACCGTGCTGGAAGGCGACACCCTGGGCGAACTGGCGCGCAAGCACCAGGTGGCCGAAAACGTGATCGACCGCCTGAGCGCCTTCATGGACGCTGAGGCCCTGCGCGCCGTGGCCGACGGCGTGTCGCTCAACCTGGACGACATGGAGCAAGCCGCCGCCAGCGCCCAGGCCCTGCAGGCCAAGCTGCGCGAACTCACCACCACCGGCGTGCCCGCCGAAGTGGCCGCCGAGTTTGACCAGCGCACCGACAAGCCCGTGCTGCGCATCAGCCGCCGCCACCACGGCAACATCAAGAGCAGCATGATCACGCAAGAGTTCGTGCACGGCGCCGACTACGCCGCCCTGGCCACCGCCGCCGACACCTTCCGCGGCCTGCTGGGCGAAGGCGCCAAGGTGATGCGAGGCGAGGGCGACCGCCAGAAGGAAGAACGCGTGAGCGACTTCCGCCAGGCCATGCAATGGCTCATCCACGAAGCCGAGCGCACCACCAGCCGCCAGCGATACAAAGGCCTGGGCGAAATGAACCCCGAGCAGCTCTGGGAAACCACCATGGACCCGGCCGTGCGTCGCCTGCTGCGCGTGCAGATTGACGACGCCATCGAGGCCGACCGCGTGTTCACCATGCTCATGGGCGATGAGGTGGAACCGCGGCGGGATTTCATCGAGACCAACGCGCTGCGGGCAGGGAACATTGACGTCTAAAGTCCGTCGCCCCCAAAGTCAGCCTAAAACACAAGGCCCGTGAGTCACCCACCTCACGGGCCTTGTGTTTTGAACGTCCACACTCCCTGGAAGTCAGGGCAACTTTTATTCATGCCAAGGCATCGTGAGCCTCCCAAATCAATTGGTCAGTCGAACAGTCCAGTGCCCTCCTGCCTCCTGCTGGACCTTGAGCAATTCATAGGTCTTCAACATATCCAGAAGACCAGAGTGCCCATAGACCTTGGGTGAAAACGAGGGATCGGCGCGCTTCAGGTACGAGCCCAGCCCGCCCACACTGACTTTTCCTTCGGATGTGTCTGCCGCCAGCAGCGCAACCGCATCGACGACGAACATGGGTCGCAGCTTCGGTGCCGGCTTGGCTGGGTCTGGCTTGACCACCTCTGTTTTTGACGGCCCTTTGGGTTGTGCCACTGCGGCTGGCTCAGGCCTCACCCACTCAAAAAACTGGTCACTTGCATTGCGCAATGCATCGGGGCTTTTCGCTTCGCCCACGATGTGCACCGTAGCGCCACGTTCACGTAGCTTGCGGCACAAGTACGCGAAATCCGAGTCGCTGGTGACGAGACAAAAAGTGTCGGCACGGCGATCAAACAATGCCTCCATCGCATCGAGCGCCAGGGCGATGTCGGAGGTGTTTTTTCCGGCCGCGTACTGGTATTGGAGACAGGGCGTGAAGGCCAATTTCACCAACGCCTCTTGCCACTTGTTGGCCAGGGTATTGTGGTTGCCATATCCACGGCGCAAAACGACACGTCCAAATTGCGCGACCACGCGCAGTGCGTACTCCAGGATTTCGGGGGTGGTGTTGTCGCAGTCAACCAAAACGGCGACGCGCGACTCGTGGTCTGAGTGATGGTTGTTTGCCATGTGCGCTGGCCGCCCTGTAGTCCCTGTAGTGTTTGGCGCTCATCATAGACAGCCGTATCCAGAGATGGCCGGTGCGATCCTAGCAATGGCGCTAAGCACTCTCGGCTTTGGCCAGCGCCGACGCCGGCAGCCCAAACACCTTGTCGAACCCCAGGTTGAACACGAAGGTGAAGACCAGAAAGTAGACGATGAGGCCGAGGTCGAGCACGAAGGCTTGCCAGAGGCTGATGTCGAGCCACCAGGCGAAGAGGGGCACCAGGGTGATGACGAGGCCAGCCTCGAAGCCGATGGCGTGGGCGGCGCGGCGCAGCATGCTGCGGCCGCGCACAGTCTGGCGCGACTCCCAGCGCTCGAACAGGGTGTTGTAGAGCAGGTTCCAGGCGACGGCAATGGCGGATGACGCAACGGCGGCCACGCTGGCGTGGGCCACGCTGCTGTCGGAAAAGGACGACAACCCGATGGTGGATGAGGTGATGGCCAGGGCCTCGAAGAGGATGACGTAGACGATTTTTCGGCGGATGCCCTGCATGGCGAAGGAAAGGGGAAGGCCGCCGGCGGACTGCCGGCTGCGAAGTGCCCCATTGTCGGTGCACCCAGCAACCCGACCCCTCACGTGCGGTATGCCAGCTCGTCGCCATAGACCCACGTTGATGTTGATGGCATCGATTTCTGCTGGGTGGATAGACGCTCAGAGGGTGCGTTAAGCCCCTATCATTGGACACTCGCTCTTTGGTAGAGCCTTTAACCCACCCCAAAATCACCATGGCCGTGAGCAAAAAAACCCCTGTGGCCAATGCCAGCGCCGAGGCGGATACCCCGCGCCCCGCGTCGCTGAGCTTCCAGGCCGTGCGCTCGACCCGCGCGTTTGAAGAAATCGCCACCCAGATTCGCCAAGAGTTGGCGCAAGGTCGGCTGAAGATTGGCGACCGCCTGCCGTCCGAGCGGGCCTTGTCCGAGCAGTTCGGTGTGTCGCGCAACACGCTGCGCGAGGCGCTGCGCTCGCTGGAATACGCGGGTCTGGTGCGGTTGCAAAAGGGCGCCAGTGGCGGCGCGTTCATCAGCGAAGGCAGTGCCGAGGCCATCAACACCGGCCTGCTGGACATGTACCACGTGGGCTCGATCCAGCCGGGGCAACTGACCGAGGCGCGCATCTGGCTGGAGTCCATCATCGTGCGCGAGGCCTGCCTGCGCGCCCGCCCTGAAGACATTGAGGCCCTGCGCGCGAATGTGCGCGAGGCCGAGGAGGCCAGCGCCGAGGGCGACTTCGCCCGCCGGGCAGAGATTCACCTGGAGTTCCACCGCATCCTGGCGCGCATGACGCAGAACCCGGTGATGGTGATCGTGATGAATGGTGTGCTGGCGGTGTTGAACCAGTTCGTGCAATCGATTGGTTCGTACGAAAACGCGTTCGTCATTCCCTCGCGCAAGCGCTTCCTCAAACACATGGAAGCGCGCGACGCCGACGCCGCCGTGGCCGAGATGGAGTCGAGCCTGAAGCGCCTGCAGCGCAGCTACCTGTCGCTGGCAGGCCCCGACAGCGAAAGCACGCCCGCCCAGCGCGCGGTGCGCAATAAGCCGATGGCACCGCGAAAAACCGCCTGAACGCGACCTCGCCAACAAAAAGGCCCTGCCATTTGGCAGGGCCTTTTGCGTGGTGCGCTCGCCGGTGCTTAAACCCAGCCAGGCATGTTCACCGAGCGGATGAGGCGCGTCTCCTGCGTGCTGATCAGGTGGGCGGAAGCCGCCAGGTAGGCAGGGAAGTCGGGGTGGGTGTCGCGGGCGTGGCAGCGGCGCTCGTAGTCGGCCATGTCTTCGTAAGCCCACAGGTGCACGAACTGGTTCTGCTGGCCCACGACCGTGGTCCAGAACCCCACCGGGTGGCCCAGGGTCTGCATCAGCACCGGCATGGCCAGGCGGTTGAAGACCTCCAGGAACTCGGGCATCTTGCGCAGCACGATGTTGTACGTGCGGTGGTCGATGAGCGGGCGACCCGGAATCGGGCGAATAACGGTGGGTGCGGTCATTGGCTTGTCTCGGCCTGGTCGGCGATGTGGTTGGCGGTGAGGTAGCCAAACGTCATGTTCGGCCCGTGGGTGATGCCCGCGCCGGGGTAGTTGCCTCCCATCATGCTGGCGCGGTCATTGCCCACAGCATACAGACCGGCAATCGGTGTGCTGTCGCGCTTGAGCACCTCGCCCACCACGCTGGTGGTGATGCCATCGAACGTGCCCAGGTCACCCATGAGCACCTTGATGGCGTAGAACGGCCCGCGCTCGATGGGCGCCACACAGGGGTTGGGGCCGTGCTCTGGGTCGGCCAGGTAGCGGTTGAAGGCGGTGGAGCCGCGGCCAAAGGCCGGGTCTTCGCCGCGCGCGGCCGGGCCGTTGTAGTCGCGCACGGTTTGCTCCAGGCCCTGCGGGTCGATGCCGCACTTCTGCGCCAGCTCGGCCAGGGTCTTGCCCTCGATCAGGTAGCCGTTGCGCAGGAAGGGGCCGATGGGCATGGGCGCGGGCTTCACGTAGCCCAGGCCGTACTTGCCCAGCGCGGTCTTGTCGCACACGAGCCACATGGCGGTTTCGGGCATGCCCGCGCAGGCACGCGTGAGCGCGGCGCCCACGTCGTGGTACGAGTTCGATTCGTTGGTGAAGCGCCGCCCGTTGCTCAGCACGCCGATGATGCCGGGCTTGTAGCGGTCCAGCAGGTGGGGGAACACGCCGGTCTCGCCCTTGCCGAAGTCCACCTTGGTCACGGGCATCCAGGCCGCGCTGTCGGCAAAGCGGATGTCCACCACGCCACCCACCTGCTCGGCCATGCGCGCGCCGTCGCCGGTGTTGCTGGTGGGGGTGGGCGAGAGGTGCTCGTGCCCGCGCTTGAGGTGCGGGTAGGCCTGGGCGATGCGCTTCACGTCGTGCGGGAAGCCGCCGGCGGCCAGCACCACGCCGTGGCGTGCGCGCAGGCGCTGGCCGGTGCCGGTGAGCACGCCCACGGCGCGCTCGCCGTCCATCAGCACCTGCTGCGCCGGCGTGCTGGTGAGGATGGGAATGCCCAGGTCGAGTGCCGACTTGGCCAGGCGCGCGGCCAGGGCGTTGCCGCTGGTGACGTTGATGGCGCGCTGGTAAAGCACCAGCTCTTTGATGTGGTTGGCCAGGCGGCGCGCCACGTAGAAAAAGGAGGTGAGCGACTTGGTGGCGCGGAAGAAGTGCTTCAGGTCGGCGTTGGATGAGTTGAACATCATGCCGATGAAGGTGATGGTCTTCAGCGGGGGTTTGAGGCGAGGCATGTCGCGCCCCAGGCCGCGGATGTCATAGGGCTTGGCCAGGATGGAGCGGCCCACCGGGGCGCCACCGGGCGCATCGGGGTGGTAGTCGGGGTAGAGCGTGGGCAGAAACTGCATCTCGGTCTCGCGCTCAAAGAACTCGACCATCTTGGGGCCGTGCTCGATGAAGGCGTTGACGGTGGCCTCGTCGTAGAACTGGCCGCACTCGTGGCGCAGGAAGGCGCGCACCTGCTCGGCGGTGTCGGCGGGGTTCTGCTTCAGGCCATGGTGGTTCAGGGGAATCCACAACACACCGCCCGAGAGCGCGGTGGTGCCGCCGAACACCGGCTCTTTCTCCAGCACCACCACGTCCAGACCGCGCTTCTTGGCGGTGATGGCGCACGACAGCCCGGCCGCGCCGGAGCCCACCACGATCAGGTCGTATTCGGTTTTTTCAGACATCAGTCCCACCTCTCGGTATCCAGGAACACCAGCGCCCCTGAACGGGGCGCAAAAAAGAGCCGGAGCCTGACGGCCCCGGCAATAAGATCAATCGGCGCGGATGTTGTGCTTGGCGATGAGCTGGCTCCACATCACCGTCTCACGGGTCATGAGGCTCATGAACTCGGTGGACGAGGTGGTACGCGGCACGGCGCCACTGGCCAGCATCTTGTTGCGGATGGTCTCGTCGGCCATCACCTTCTTCACCGCGGCGTTGAGCTTGTTCACCACGTCGTCGGGCGTGCCGGCGGGGGCCAGCAGACCGAACCAGACCTCGGCGGTGAAACCCGGCAACACGGAGGCAATGGTGGGCACGCCCGGCACCACGGGCGAAGGCTTGTCGGTGGCCACGCCCAGCATGGTGAGTTGGCCCTGCGACACCAGCCCCAGCATGGCGGGCGAGGGCGTGGTCAACAGCATTTGCACCTCACCCGTGCGAACGGCCATGGTGGTGTTGGCCTCACCGCGGTAGGGCACGTGGTTCACCTTGAGGTTGGCCATCTGCGACAGGCGGGTGGACGCCAGGTGGCCATACGAGGCGGTGCCCGCCGAGGCGTACATGATGCCGTTGGCCTGGGCCTTGGCGTATTGCAGAAATTCGTTCAGGTTGTTGGCCGGCACGCCCTTGTTGGCCACCAGCACCATGGGCACGGACGTGGTCACCGAAACCGGCTTGAAATCGCGCAGGGGCTCGTAGCCGGCCTGGCGGTTGAGCAGCGGTGCAATCAGCAAGCCGTTGTTGGGGTACAGCAGGGTGTAGCCGTCGGCCTTGGCGCGGGCCACGGCCTGCGCGGCGATGGCACCCGATGCACCGGGCTTGTTGTCCACCACCACCGGTTGCCCCAGCAGCTTCTGCAGTGGCTCCTGAATCATGCGCACCTGCGAATCGCTGGTACCTCCGGCAGGGTACGGCACCACGATGGTGATGGGGCGGGATGGAAAGGCGTCTTGGGCAAAGGCCATGCCCAGGGGCAGGCTGGCCAGGGTGGCAAGCAGGGCACGTTTGGCGAAGTTCATGCGGGTCTCCTACGGACGGGTTGGCGATCAGTTGGCGAGGGCTGATGGCCCTTCTGGTGAATTCGGTTCAACCGATGGTCCATCAAAAAATGATGGGTTCAATGGTTGGTCCAAATATTGTAGGGCACGCCAATGCAGATTTCAAACCCGGGTGAAAGCGGAGGGGGTCACGGGGAAGCGACCCTGTGCAGCCGCCACCGCAAGAACTCACCAGCAACTGAAGCCGGTGATGATGGCCAGGCGCTCTACCCGCGTAGGGGGGCCGAACAAATCGGCCAGCGCTGCCACGGAAAAGGGGAAACCGAAGGACTTGGCACCATCGGCGGTCGCGAACAAGAGATCAAATGAGCGACCGCAAGCCCCCACGTCCAGACCGATCACACGCTCGTGTTCGTCGAGGTGAAACGACAGGTATTGGTGCCGTCCCACCAGCGATTCGTGTGCGGCCAGGTCGCCACGCCAGATGGCGTGCTGGCCCTTGCCCACTGGCTCGAAGCGCAGGCCACGGGCGCGCAGAACCGCCGCGTCAATCTCGCGAGAGTTCACCCAGGTGCCATCGGGAAAACGCAGGCGAAAGGGCGGCGCCCGGTCCAGCCGGATCCACAGGTCGTCGATGGGGTTGCTCTCGCGCCCGGCGTAGCGCAGGGCCCGCACGGCCTCGCCGCCCTCGCGCTCCAGAATGCGGGTCTCGGCGTCTTGCGGCAGGGCGCAGGCTTGCAGCCACAACGAGACGGCAAGGGCCAAACTGGTCAGAAATGGGCGTCGCATGGCGTGCCATCTTGCCGCGTCCGTTGCCCTGCGCCCGTTGAGATGGCTCAACGGTCGATCGTGTGCGGTACAAATCGGGCATGCCCAGCCCCCGCATTGCCGTCATTGACTTCGAGACCACCGGCATCTCGCCCGCCCAAGGCGACCGCGCCACCGAGGTGGCCATCGTGCTCACCGAGGCTGGTCGCGTGGTCGACCGGTTTCAGAGCCTGATGAACGCGGGCGTGCGCATTCCCTCGTTCATCACCCAGCTCACCGGCATCACCAACGACATGGTACGCGCCGCACCGGCGGCCGAGCAGGTGATGCGCGAGGCCGCCCGCTTCGTGGGCGACGTGCCGCTGGTGGCGCACAACGCCGCGTTTGACCAGCGCTACTGGCGCGCCGAGCTGGCGCTGGCGGGCGTGGACGCCACACAGCCTTTTGCCTGCACGGTCTTGCTCTCGCGCCGGCTCTACCCCGACGCCCCCAGCCACCGCCTGGGCGCACTGGCTGACTGGTTTGACCTGCCACGCAGTGGCCGCGCCCACCGGGCCTTGGCCGATGCCGAGGTCACCGTCGAACTGCTGGCCCGCATGCGCCATGACCTGATGCACCGCCACGGCGTGGCCGAGCCCGACCATGCGTTTCTGCGCGCCTTGCAGGCCTGCACCAAGGCCAAGGTGCCGCGCTTTCTGGCCGAGGCGGTGGCCAATGCATGAACCCGGCCGCAATGCCCACGGCGCGCCTGTTCCTGGCGCTGTGGCCGTCGGCCAGCGTGCGAGATCAACTGGCCTCGTACGTGAGCCAGTGGCAATGGCCTGCGGGTGCGCGCTTGTACGCCCCGGACGATTGGCACCTGACGCTGCACTTCATCGGCGCCGTGGCGCGCGAGCGCCTGCCCCAACTGTTGCACGACCTGCACGCACCGCTGGTGCCCTTTCACCTGAGCCTGGACCAAGCTGAGGCCTGGCCGCAAGGGCTGGCAGTGCTCACGCCGCGCGACGTGCCGCCAGCCCTGATCGCCTTGCACGAACAATTGCGCCAGCGCCTGCTGGCGCACGGCCTGCCCGTGGAAGAACGGGCGTTTCGGCCGCACGTGACGCTGGCCCGGCGCGCCACCGGGGCGCAAGCGCCCGCCTCCCCCTTGGCCGTTCACTGGCCAGTGCAAGGCTACGCCCTGGTGGAGTCCACACCGCAAGGGCCGGCGCGGTACCGCCTGCTGTGGCGCCACGGCGAGTAGGCCGTCGCCATCCGCGACAATGCTCGCCCATGAACACCCGCGCCGACTTCAGCACCCACGACACCACCCGCATCGACGACCTGCGCATCCGCGCCGTGCGGCCCCTGCTCACCCCCGCTCTGCTCGAAGAGCGCCTGCCCGCCACCGAGGCGGTGGAGGCCGTGGTGGAGCGCAGCCGCCAGGCCATTGCCGATGTGCTGCACGGCCGCGACGACCGGCTGGTGGTGGTGATTGGGCCGTGCTCCATCCACGACCACGACCAGGCCATGGAATACGCCCGGCGCCTCAAGGTGGAAGCCGACCGGCTGGCGCAAGACCTGGTGATCGTGATGCGGGTGTACTTCGAGAAGCCGCGCACCACCGTGGGCTGGAAGGGCTACATCAATGACCCGCACCTGGACGGCAGCTTCGCCATCAACGAGGGCCTGGAAATGGCCCGCCGCCTGTTGCTGGACGTGCTTTCGCTGGGCCTGCCGGTGGGCACCGAGTTTCTGGATTTGCTGAGCCCGCAGTTCATCAGCGACCTGGTGAGCTGGGGCGCCATCGGCGCGCGCACCACCGAGAGCCAGAGCCACCGGCAACTGGCCAGTGGCCTGAGCTGCCCGGTGGGCTTCAAGAACGGCACCGATGGCGGCGTGAAAGTGGCGGCCGATGCCCTGCTGGCCGCGCGCGCCGAGCACGCCTTCATGGGCATGACCAAGATGGGCCAGGCCGCGATCTTCGAGACCCGAGGCAATGACGATGGCCACGTGATCCTGCGCGGGGGCAAACAGCCCAACTACAACGCCGCCGACGTGGACGCGGCCTGCGCCATGCTCAAGGCCGCTGGCCTGCGCGAGCAGGTGATGGTCGATGTGTCACACGCCAACAGCAGCAAGCAGCACCGCCGCCAGATCGACGTGGCCGCCGACGTGGCGGCGCAAGTGGCAGCGGGCGACGCCCGCATCATGGGGGTGATGATCGAGAGCCACCTGCACGAGGGGCGCCAGGACATCGTGCCGGGTCAGGCGCTGCAGCCAGGGGTGAGCGTGACCGATGCCTGCATTGGCTGGGAGCAGTCGGTGCCCGTGCTGGACGGGCTGGCCGCTGCGGTGCGCGCGCGCCGCCAGGGCGCCCGCGCTTGAGGGCTTAGCGAGGCTTGCGCGGCGCCATGGGGCCGCGGCCTTCGATGTGGCGGAAGTTGATGCGGCCCTTGGTCAGGTCGTAGGGCGAGAGTTCGAGAGACACGCGATCACCCGCCAGGATGCGGATGTGGTTCTTCTTCATCTTGCCGGCGGAGTAGGCGATGAGTTGGTGACCGTTGTCCAGCGTCACGCGAAAACGCGTGTCGGGCAGGACTTCGTTGACGATGCCCATCATGTCGATGAGTTCTTCCTTGGCCATGGTGTATTCCTCGAATGGCGGCCACCGGCGCAACTCAGGCGCGGCCAGTGGTCAGGGTTGGAAGGCAGCTCGGCGCTTGCCGTCGGCAGAAGGTGCCGTGGGCCGAAGCGGGAGGGGGCGGGAAGCGTCCCGCACGGGCAGAATGGCTCTGCCGGAAAACCCGTAACTGTATCACGTGGCGAAATTATTCGCCCGGATCTGCGCTGTTGCGGCCAGTGCGCCAGATGGCGCGCACCAGCCAGGCGCCGCCCAGCACGGCGCCCATGAACCCCAGGAAGCCGAAGGCCGGCAGCCCCCAGATGGTGGGGCCACCTTCCACTGTCATGACGATCGACGATCCCACGATGAGGGCCGAAATCACCAGGGCCATGGCCAGGCGGTTGGCCGCGCGGTCGATCTGATCGCCCACGCGGCGCAAGTGCGCCACCTCGATGCCCACCTGTAGCCGGCCACGGCGGGCGTTGCGCAACAGGCGCGCCACGTCGCTGGGCAACTGCTCGGCCACGGCCAGGGCGCGGCGCAGCGCCTGCCAGCTGCGCGTGGCCAGCACCTTGGGGCGGTAGCGGTCGCGCACCACTTGGCGAAGCTGCGGCAGGGCTTCGTTGGCCATGTGAAAGGCCGGGTCCAGCCCGCGCCCCATGCCTTCAAGGGTGATGAAGGCCTTGATGAGCAGGGCCAGGTCGCTGGGCAGGGCGAGGTGGTGCTCGCGCAGCAGGGTGGTGACGTCGGCCAGCATCTGCCCCAGGTTGAGCTGGGCCAGCGGCACGCCGTGGTACTGGTCCACGAAGGCCTCGATCTCGCTTTCCAGTTGCGAGAGGTTCACCCCATGTTCGTCGCCGGTCCACTCAATGAGCACATCGGCCACCGCCTGGGGCTGGCGCTCCACCAGGCCCAGCAGCAGCGACAGCAGTTCCTCGCGCCGGCGCGCCGACAGGCGCCCGACCATGCCGAAGTCGATGAAGGCGATGCGGTTGTCGGGCAGGTAGAACACGTTGCCCGGGTGCGGGTCGGCGTGGAACACGCCGTCCTGCACGATCATCTTGAGCACGGCCTGGGCGCCGCGCTGAGCCAGCAGGGTGCGGTCGTAGCCGTCGTTGTCGAGTTGTTCCAGGTGATGGCCGGGCACGCCCACGATCAGGTCTTGCACGTTCACCCGCTCGCGGGTGTGCGCCCAGTGCACGCGTGGCACCACGATCCAGGGCAGGCTGGCCATGTTGGCGGCGATGCGCTCGGCGTTTCGGCATTCGCTCGCCAGGTCGAGTTCGCGTTTGAGGGAACGCGCCAGCTCGCGCACCAACTGCTGCGGCCGGTAAGGACGCAGCGCGGGGATTTCGGCCTCGGCCACGGCGGCCAGGCGGGCGAGCAGGCGCAGGTCGGCGGCAATGGTGTCGGCGATGCCAGGCCGGCGAATCTTGACGATGACCTCGGTGCCGTCTTTCAGTTGTGCGCGATGCACTTGCGCAATCGACGCCGCGGCCATGGGCTCGGGGTCAAAGCGGGCGAACACCATCTCGGGCTGGTCGCCCAGGTCTTCCACCAGTTGGGGCCGCAGCAGGGCCAGGGGCACTGGTGGCACCTGGCTGTGCAGCTTCTCGAACTCGGCGATGAACTCAGGGGGGAACAGATCGGCCCTGCCCGCCAGGATCTGGCCCAGCTTCACGAAGGTGGGGCCCAGTTCTTCCATGGCCAGGCGCACCTGCACTGGCGGCTCCAGCCGGGCCAGGTCGGCGGCGTGGTCCCATTTGAGGGCGTGCCCGGCCTTTTCCAGCGAATCGGCCAGGCCCAGGCGGCGCACGGTGTCGCCAAACCCGTGGCGGATGAGCACGCCCAGAATGGCGTTGAGCCGGCCCATGTCGCGGGCGGCGCCGAGGGTTTCGATCAGCATGGGCGGATGATAGTGCCCGCCACCGGCGCCACGGCGGCTGCCATCAACCCTTGCCGCGCACCTTCGCGTCGCATCGTTCGGCATCCAGCGGCTGGCCGGCTTGCCGGAACCCGGCCGCCGCGGCGGCAAAACGCGCCAGGGCTTCGTCACGGGGTGCGCCCTGTGCCAGCAGCAAATGGCCCTGCACTTCCTGGTGCGCGGCGTGCCAGGCGGGCAGGCGCATGACCACATTGGCCAGGTAGGCGCATTGCGCTTCATGGCTGCGGGCGAGTTCCACCTCGCCCGCGCGCGCGGCGGCAATGGCGGCCGGCACGGCAAAGGTGATGCGGCAGCCGGGGCAAGTCTCCAGCGGCCCACACACCGATTCGCTGGCGTCCTCCAGCACGTGCAGGGCGGCCATCGGGTCGTGGGCCTTCAGTTGAATGCGGGTGCCGTAAATGCGATCGAGCAGGTGAAACCCAATGTCGGTCTGGCGCGCCAGGTCCAGAGCGTCATCGATCAGGGCACGGGCCTCGTCGTGGTTGCCTTCGTGCAGGGCGAGCTCAGCCAGTCGCTGCAAGCCGAGGGCCTCTCCCACCGCGCCACCAATGGCCCTGTGCTGGTGCACCCCAAGCTGCAGGTGCTCGCGCGCGGCCACCAGGTCACCGGCCAGCCACTCGGCCTCGCCGCGCAGGGTGATGCCAAAGGCTTCCCCGCGCGCGGCGCCCAAGGCGTGGGCTTCCTCGGCCAGCGCCTGGGCAAAAGCGATCACCTCGGGGTAGGGCCGGGCGCCATAGAGAAAGCGCTGGGTGATGCACAGGTGGCCGTCGAACACGCGCAGGGCCAGGTGGGGCACATGGCGGGTGTCGTGCAAGTCGGCCCAGACGCTGCGGTGCAGTTCGCCCCTGGCGTGCGCGGCGGCGGCTTGCGCCCAGGACGCGATCACCAGCGAGGCCGTGTCACCAGACTGCAGGGCCAGGCGGCGGGCCTGCGCCGATTTGGCCGTGCCCATGGCCGGGTCCGCAAACCCCAGCGCGGCCGCGCCGCTGTAGGCCAATGCCTCGCTGAGCAGCCCCTCCACCGAGCTTGGGCGCAGCCCTTGCAAAGTGGCCAACCCACCCTTGGGATCGCCCTGCTTCACCTGGGCCAGCGCGGCCTTGGCCAGCAGGTTGTGTCGCTCGGCCTCACTGGCCACGGCCGCGGCCATGCGGTAGGCGGCCAGGGCGGCGGGTTGGCCGAGCATGTCCAGAGCCTCAGCGCGCAGACACAGCCCTTCGGCGTGATCGGGTTGGAAGGCCAACAGCAAATCGAGGTGACGCAAGGCATCGCGAAACGCGGCCAGGCGCATGGCTTGGCTGGCCGCTGCGAGCAGGAAAGGCTGGGCTTCCCGCGGGCGGCCCGCCGCCACCCAATGCCGCGCCACGGTGGCGGCAGGGCCGTCCATCTCGGCCAGGCGGATCGCCAGTTGGCGGTGCATCTGTTGCTGGCGATGGGGTGGCACCTGGTCGGCCAGCGCCTGTCGCACCAAGGCATGGCGGATGCGGTAGCGGCCATCGACCAGTTCCACCGTGCCGTCGGCGAGCAAGGCATCCACCGCCGACAGGCTGAGCAAACCGGCCAATGCGCTCAGGGCTTCCATCGTGCGAGCGTCAGCGCCGTCTGCACAGAGGGCCAACCAGTTCAACAGGGCTCTGCCTTCGGGTGGTGCATCGCACAAGCGTTCGGTGATGGCGTCGGCCACGCTGGCGGGCAAGCGCACGGCCGACCCAGCCTGAAGCTGGCCCGCCAGCGCCAGCAATGCAAACGGGTTGCCTTCGGCCAAGGCCAACACCCGCGAACAGACCGATGGGTCCAGTGGGTGGGGGTCGCCACGGGCCAGCAGGGCGCGGGCCTCGTCTTCGTTCAAGGGGTTGAGGTCCACCGACACCAGCTCGCCTGCGCGAGCCAGGCGCGCCAGCCCCTGGGCCAGGTGGCTGGTGGCGGGTTGAGGGCGCACGACCAGCACCAGGCTCAGCGGCGAACCGGTGGCCAGCAGTTGCAGCAACACATCGGCATCGGTTTCACCAATGAGGTGGGCGTCGTCCACCAGCAGCAGGGCCGGGGCCTCGCCAGCGGCCGCCAGCAACAGGCGACGGATGGCGCCCACCACCTGGTGGCGACTGAACGGTCCCAGAGGTGATTCGGCCGGTTCGGCCAGCGCGCTGAGTTGCGCCAGCACGGTGCGCGAGGCACCACCGATTCGATCCAACAAGGAGCGGTCGCGCAGCAAGAGGTGCTCGGTGATCTCTGCCATGAGCCCCAGTGGGCGGCCATCGTCAGCGGCACTGAATCGCCACACGGCCCAACCCTGCTCTCGCGCCATGCCCGCCCATTCGCGGCAGGCCGCTGTTTTGCCCATGCCAGCCGGTCCGCGGAGCACCCAGCCGGCATGGCGGCGCTCCGGGGGAGAGTCGAGCCAGGCCTGCCATTGACCGAGCAAATCGGCTCGCCCCACAAAGGCGGCGCGGGTGGATTGAAGGCCATCGGTGCAGCGGCGGTACAAGGTCTGTGTGGCCTCACTGGGCAGCACACCCCATTGCCGCTGCAGTGCCTCGCGCAAGTGGGCGTACCAGCGCACGGCAGCGGCGGGCTGTCCGGCGTTGAGTTCGCGCAGCATCAGGGCGCGATGGGCCCCTTCGTCGGTGGGCTCAAGCCGGGCCAGGTGTTCCCACATGCCAGCGGCGCGCAACAGGTCCAGCCAGGTGGCGCGAAGGCGCTCACGCGCAGGCTCCGTCCAAGGCTCGTAGCGCATGCCCGGCAACAGGTCACCTGCGTACAGCCGCAAGGCCTCGCCACACGATTTGGCGTCCCGCGCGGCCAAGGCAGCGCACTGTTCAAAGCGCTCGGTGTCCAGCTCAAGGTCGCCCTGAGGCCACAACAGCAACTCGCCCGATTGCTGCACCACGGCGTCTTGACGGCCCAAGGCGTGGCGGGCGTGGTGCAGGGCTTTGCGCAAATTGGCCCCGCCCGCCTCGGCATCCAGCGCAGGCCACAAAGCGTCCACCACGAGATCGCGCGACAGGCGCCGGCCGGGTTGTAGGCTCAACAGTTGCACCAGTTGGGCCGAGCGCAAGCTGGGCCAGCGGTCGGGAGGCAGCTCGACGCCATCCACCGCCACCGCGAATCGGCCAAGCAGCCAGACCTGCAAACGGGGCGCGCCAGGGTCCATGGGCGGCAGTGTGGCGCTGGCAATGGCCCACCACAAGTGCCGTTCGTCCCAGGAACGGTTGAGGAACGCCCGCGGCGCAAGCTGTGCCACGGCGTTTGCTTTCGGGCTCGCCACCCGCCACAGGAGATCACCATGACAACCCGTTCACTCAGCCAAGCCGCTCAAGCGAGAAGGCCTGCCACACGCCATCAACACAAGGCGGCCCAAGCGGGCAACACCACGCCGGTGCGGCCGGTGCGAACTGACACGACAAGCCAAGACGCGGGCCTGATCGAGTACCGCTCATGGCTGGAACTGCTGTGGGCACAACGCGCCGCGGCCACGGCCGGCTGAGTGCCTGGCACTGACCCTTGCGAAGGAGTTCACCATGAGCGAATCCAACTCCCTCTATGAGCGGCTGGGCCGGCGCGACGGCATCGCCCGCATCAGCCGCGCCATCATTCAGAACCACCTGGCCAACCCATTGGTGAGCCAGCGTTACTCAACCATCGACGACATGGAGCGCGTGGAGCGCCGGGTGATCGAGTTTTTCTGCGCCGGCAGTGGTGGCCCCGAGCACTACACCGGGCAAGACATGCGCCACACGCACCAGGGCATGAACGTGAGCGAGCAGGAATTCGTGGCGGTGATCGACGACGCCATGGCCGCGCTGGAGAGTTGCGGCATCGACGCACCCACCCGCACCGAGGTGCTGGGCGTCTTGTGGTCAATGAAAAACGAGGTAGTGCGGGTTTGAGCCGCACCCCGGATGGCCGCACCGGGCCACGCAAGGTGGCCTGGTGTCGGCCCGATCACTTGCGATCGGGCAATTCGATCTTCACTTCCAGCACGTCCAGGTTGTCCTGGCGGTCGAGCTGGACCTTGATGTCATCGAGGTTGATCTGGATGTACTTGCCGATCACGGCCACCAACTCCCGCTGCAAGGCGGGCAGGTAATCGGGTTCGGAGGCGCTGCGGCCACTGCGCTCATGCGCCAGGATGATCTGCAGGCGTTCCTTGGCCACGCTGGCCGTTTTCTTTTTTTCGCCGAGGAAGAAAGAGAGGAATGACATGCCCCGTTACCCCCCGAAGAGACGCTTGAGAAAACCGGGTTTCTCGGCGGTGATGAAACGCAGCGGCTTTTCTTCGCCCAGGAATCGGTCGATCACGTCGCCATAGGCCTCGGCCACGTCGGTTCCCTTGAGGTGCACCGCCGGAGTTCCCTGGTTGGACGCCTGCAGCACGCTTTCGCTCTCGGGAATCACGCCGATAAGCTTGATGCGCAGGATGTCCTGAATGTCTTCCAGCGAAAGCATCTGGCCATCGGCCACGCGGTTGGGGTTGTAGCGGGTGATGAGCAGGTGCTCTTTGATCGGCTCTTTGCCGTCAATGGCGCGCTGGGTCTTGCTGCCCAGCATGCCCAGGATGCGGTCGGAGTCGCGCACGCTGGACACCTCGGGGTTGGTCACCACCAGGGCCTCGTCGGCGTAGTGCATGGCCATGAGGGCACCGGTTTCGATGCCGGCCGGCGAGTCGCAGACGATGTAGTCAAAGCCCATGCCCGAGAGGTCGTCGAGCACGCGCTTGACGCCTTCCTGGGTGAGCGCGTCTTTGTCGCGCGTCTGGCTGGCGGCCAGGATGAACAGGTTGTCGCAGACCTTGTCTTTGATGAGGGCCTGGTTCAGGTTGGCCTCGCCCTGGATCACATTGATCAGGTCGTACACCACGCGGCGCTCGCAACCCATGATGAGGTCCAGGTTGCGCAGGCCCACGTCGAAGTCGATGACGGCGGTCTTGTGGCCGCGCAGCGCAAGGCCGGCAGCGAAGCTGGCACTGGTGGTGGTCTTGCCCACGCCGCCCTTGCCGGAGGTGACGACAACGATCTTGGTCATGTTGAGTGGCTTTCGGTGCTGGAAGGGGTTGGGTTCAGGCGGAGAGGGCGTCGATCACGAGCTTGTCGCCATCGGGGCCGCTGAGCAGGCGCACCTGGGCGGCGCGCTGGCGCACTGCCTCGGGCAGGGGCACTTCACTCGTGCGGTAAATGCCAGCGATGGAGATCAGCTCGGCGTCCATCTCCAGGGCAAAGATGCGGGCCTCGGCGTTGCCACGCGCGCCGGCGATGGCTTTGCCGCGCAAGGGCGCGTACACGTGGATGTGGCCGTCTGCGATCACCTCGGCACCTGGGTTCACCATGGCCAGCACCACCAGATCGCGGCCCCGTGCGTAGACCTGCTGGCCCGAGCGAAGGGGCCGGTCAATCACCAAGGCACTGGGTGAGGCCACCACGGCGGGGGCCGGTGCCGCCACCGGGGCGGCAGCGCTGGGCGCGGCGGGCGCGGGCACGCTGCGCTGCACCACGGCGTCGGGCGCGGCCAGCAAGCCGGCGGCCTGCGCGGCCGCCATCTGGGCCTCGTTGCCACCCCGAACCGCGAGCGGGTTCAGGCGGTATTGACGCAGCAGCTCAATGAGGGCCGGGAAATCGGGCAGGGCCTCGGGATCGGTGGCCACCAGCGGTGCCAGGTCCACCACGAGGGCGTCGTGGTCGAAAAAGTCGGGCATGTCGCCAAAACGCTGCGCGAACTCTTCGGCCAGGCGCGCCAGATCGGCGGACTTGAGCAGCAGCGCCACCAGCGGGAGCTGGGCGCTCTTGATTTCGAAGGTGGCGGGGGCGTTGCCGGCGAGTGCGACGGACATGGGGCGTGAACGCTGGGACCAGCGCCCGAGGTGGCTCAAAGCCGCGCATCTTAGCAGCCACCCGGGGCCACCAAGGGCCGCGTCTGGGGCCAATTCGTGAGGCGATGCAACCCATTTTTTGCACAACCCTGTGGATAGTTTTCTAACAACGCATGAGTTATCCACATCATTAGGCTGTCGGCCCGAGTTGTCCCCGTTTGAGGTGCTGTCAATACCGTAGGGTGCTCACAGGCTTGTGATCCTTGAAAACTGTTGATCCAAAAGGAAAAAGGGCGCTTGTCCACACAGAACAGCGCCCTCTACTACGACTACTAACTTAAAAAATTAAAGACATTAAGAACAACCGAACAGCCGTTTTTCATCACTGCTGAGGGGCCCGGGGGGCATTTTTCGGGTCTTGAACGCCGTGGTGGTGGCCGCCAAAGGGGTGGTGACCGTGGCGACCGTCCATTCGGGTGCGCTCGATGCCCGGGCCACGGAGCGGCGAACGGGCGTCAAACACCTTCTGCTGCTCAGGCGTGAGCGCGGCGTAGAAGCCTTGGACGGCGTCCAGGCGCTGGTTCATGGCCGCCTGGCGCTGGGTCTGGTGCGCCTTGAAGCGCTCAATGCGTTGCGGCGTGGTGAGCTGGTCCCACGGTTTGTCAGCCGGCTGGGCCAGGGGTTTGGGGGCGGCCTGGGTGCGGGCGACGAAGGCCAGCCAAGCGGGTTCCTGCTCGGGGGAGAGCTTGAGTTCGGCTTTCAGGCGATCCAGGTGCTGTGCACGCCGTTCGGCATGGCGCTTGGACCAGCGCTCCAAACGCTCAGCCGATTGACCGGCCTGAGGCGCCACTTGGGCAGCGGCTTCGGTGCGAGGCGATGCGGTGGCTGGCGCGTTCTGCGCCACGGCATTGAGCGAGAGGCCAGTGACGGCGGCAACAGCCGCGATGGCCAACCAGGTGCGGGGAGAAGAAACTTTCATGCGGACACTCCTGTTGAGGGAAAGGATCGATGGGATCCAGTGTCCGCCGCCCTTGTGTCTGCGACGTGCCGCCCGTGTGGCTCTTGTGTAAAGACAGACGTTACACGCAGATACGTGAACGATCAGTGCGGATGAGGGTGACTGAGGTCATCCAGAATGGGGCAGTCCGGGCGCTGGTCGCCCGGGCATTCGTGCAGCAGGTGACACAGCGTGCGTTGCATGGCCTGCAAGGCCTCAATGCGCTCGGCCAGTTCGTCCAGGTGTTTCTGGGCGATGCGCTTGACGCTGGCGCTGCTGCGGCGCCGGTTGTGCCAGAGGCTGACCAGCTCGGCGATGGCTTCCAGCGAAAAGCCCATGTCACGGGCACGGCGGATGAAGCGCAGGGTGTGCACCTCGTTCAGGCTGTATTGGCGGTAGTTGCTCTCGGTGCGGGTGACCGCACCGAGAAGACCCATGCCTTCGTAGTGGCGCAGCATCTTGGGCGAGATGCCACTCAGGCGCGCGGCCTGACCGATGTTGACGGGCCAGGCCACGGCCTCGTCGCCCGGCAAGTGGTCTTTGGTGGCCATCAGGCAGCGACCTGGTAACCCTCTTCGCGAATGGCGGCGGCCAGGGCTTCGCGGGGTTGTTCGGTGTTGACCTCTACCCGATTGGCGCTGCGGTCGATCTTGATGTCGGCCTTGGGGTCGAGCTGGCGAATGGCGGCGGTGACGGCTTTTTCGCAATGGCCGCAGGTCATGCCGCGCACTTCGAGGATCTGGTTCATGCAATGGCTCCGTGTGATGATGAGGGAGTTGCCATTCTGAACCTTGCCATGGTGTCAAGGTCAAGCGCGATCGCCAGGTGACCGGCGGCGGTTGACCTTGACATCGTGTGAAGCTTTACGCTGCCTGCCATGAACACCACCACCTTGCCCCAAGAATCCCTGCCCGATGCCGAGGTCTGCGAACTGGACCTGGGCATCGGTGGCATGACCTGCGCGTCCTGCGTGAGCCGCGTCGAAAAGGCGCTGAAGAAACAACCGGGCGTGATGGCGGCCACGGTCAACCTGGCCACCGAAACCGCGCGCGTGTCGTTGAACACGGCCGACACGCCCGACAGCACCGAGGTGCTGGCGCGCCTGAAGCGCGCGGTGCGCGACGCCGGCTATGAGCCGCGCGCCGTGGAGGCCATGGACGAAGAGGTGGCCAAAGGTTGGCTGGGTGTGCCTCGCGATGCGTGGCCGGTGATCCTGGGGGCTTTGTTGTCGGCCCCGTTGGCCTTGCCGATGGTGGGCGATCTGGCGGGCAAGCACTGGATGCTGCCGGCCTGGATTCAGTTTTTGCTGGCCATGCCGGTGCAGTTCGTGTTGGGCGCGCGCTTCTACAAAGCGGGCTGGCACGCGCTCAAGGCCTTGACGGGCAACATGGAATTGCTGGTGGCCATTGGCACCACGGCGGGCTGGGCCCTGTCCACCTGGTTGTGGTGGCGGGCCGATGCCGGCGAGATGGTGCACCTGTACTACGAAGGCTCGGCGGTGGTGATCACGCTGGTGCTGCTGGGCAAGTGGCTGGAGGCCCGCGCCAAGCGCCAGACCACTGAGGCCATTCGCGCCTTGCACGCGCTGCGGCCCGAGAACGCGCACCTGCTGCCCGATGGCGTGCGCCGCACCGAACTCACCGACGTGCCGGTGGACGAGCTGCTGCCGGGCGACGTGATTCGCGTGTTGCCCGGCGAGCGTTTCGCCGCCGATGGCACGGTGGTGGCGGGCAGCACGCAGGCCGACGAATCGATGCTCACCGGTGAGGCCATGCCGGTGCACAAAACCGTGGGCGATGCGGTCACCGGTGGTTCTCTCAACGGCGAAGGCGCGGTGGAGGTGCGGGTGCGCGCGGTGGGCGCGCAAAGCGTGCTGTCGCGCATCATCGCGCTGGTGCAAGACGCGCAGGCCGGCAAGGCGCCGGTGCAGCGCATGGTGGACCAGGTGGCGGCGGTGTTCGTGCCCGCGGTGCTGGTGATCGCGCTCATCACCCTGGGTGCCTGGCTGTGGCAGGGGGCCTTGCTGGAAGACGCTTTGCTGCACGCGGTGGCGGTGCTGGTGATTGCCTGCCCCTGTGCGCTGGGGCTGGCCACGCCGGCGGCCATCATGGCGGGCACGGGCGTGGCGGCGCGCCACGGCATCCTCATCAAAGACGCCCAGGCGCTGGAAATTGCCCACCGGGTGGACACGGTGGCCTTTGACAAGACCGGCACCCTCACCGAAGGCCACCCCCGCTTGCGCCGCCTGGTGGCGATGCCCGGGGTGGACGAGCGCGCACTGTTGCAAACCGCCGCGGCCTTGCAGGCGCAAAGTGCCCACCCGCTGGCCCGCGCCGTGGTGGAGGCCGCGCAGGAACAGGGCATTGAGGTGTCGCCCGAGAGTGCCACCGACGTGCAGGCCGTGGCCGGCCGGGGCAGCCAGGGCCAGGTGCAGGGCACGGTGCTGGCCCTGGGCAGCTTGCGCTGGATGGGGGAATTGAAGGTGGCCTTGGGCCACTTGCAAGCCGAGGCAGAGGCCGAGCAGGGCGCGGGCGCGTCGGTGTCGGTGCTGGCCAGTCAGGCACCCGATGGCGGTTGGGTGCCGCTGGCGCTGTTGTCCTTTGGTGATGAGCCCAAGGCCGGTGCAGCGCAAGCGATTGCCGAACTGCGCGAGCGCGGCATTCGCGTGGTGATGGTCTCGGGCGACAACCAAGGCGCGGCCACTGCCATGGCGCTGCGCCTGGGCCTGCGGCCCGACGCGGGCGAGGTGATCGCCGAGGTGCTGCCGGGCGATAAGGCCTCGGTGGTGCGCCAGCTCAAGGAAGGGGGTCACACCGTGGCCATGGTGGGCGATGGCGTGAACGACGCGCCCGCGCTGGCGGCGGCCGACGTGGGCATGGCCATGAGCCACGCGCAGGGCGGCAGCTCGGACGTGGCCATGCACGCGGCCGGCATCACCCTCATGCGCGGCGACCCGCTGCTGGTGTCGGCCGCGCTGGACATTTCGCGCCGCACCGTGGGCAAGATCCGGCAGAACCTGTTCTGGGCCTTCGCCTACAACGTGGCCGGCATTCCGCTGGCGGCGCTGGGCTTCCTGAGCCCCGTGGTGGCCGGCGCCGCCATGGCGCTGAGTTCGGTGAGCGTGCTCACCAATGCGCTGCTGCTCAAGCGCTGGCGCGCACCGCAGCGCTGAGGCTCAATCGGCGAGCGCCTGCAGCAGCTCGTCGAACACCGCCAGCAGGCGCTGCACATCGGCCTCGGTGGTGGCGGGCGAGGCCAGCATCATGCTGTGAAAGGGCGTGAGCAGCACGCCACGGTTGAGCATGAACAGGTGGGTGAGCGATTCGAGTTCGCCCTGCGCGTGGTCGCGCACGTCTTGTGCGTTCACGGGCGTGTGGTCCATGAACTGCAGCTCCAGTCGAGCGCCCAGGCGGGTCACCGTCCAGGGGCGGCCAGCGCTGGCGATGCGCTGGCGCAAACCCGCCTCAAGCAGGCTGGCCATGGCCAGCATGTGGCGGTAGTTGGCCTCGGTGTGCAGGTGGTGCAGGGCCGCGTCCAACGCGGCCAGCGCCAGCGCATTGCCCGCCAGCGTGGTGCCGATGCCGCTGTGGCCATCGGGGGCGGCCAGCTTGGCCTCGGTCATGCGCCGCGCCACCTCGTCGGTGAAGCCATAGACCGCACAAGGCAAGCCACCGGCCACGGCCTTGCCCACCACCAGCACATCCGCTTGCAAGCCATGGGCTTGGGCATAGCCGCCCAGGGCGGTGGAGACGGTGTGCGTCTCGTCCATCACGAACAGCACGCCGTGCTCGCGGCACAGGGCGCGGGCCGCTTCCCAGAAGCCGGGCTGCGGTGGCACCAGGCCGAAGTTGGTGAGGGCGGGCTCGGCCAGCAGGGCGGCCACATCGCCTTGTGCCAGCGCGGCGCGCAGGGCGGGCAAGTCGTTGAAGGGCACCACCCGCGTGAAGGCGTGGTGGTTGTGTACCTGGCCCAGCACCGAGGGCCGGGGCAGGGTGGCACCGGTGGTGGGGTCCATGTCGACCAGGGTGTCGTCCACCGCGCCGTGGTAACAGCCGTCAAACACCAGCAACTGTGGCCGCCCGGTGATGGCGCGCGCCCAGCGCAGCACGAAGCGGTTGGCGTCGCTGGCCGACAGCGCCAGTTGCCATTGCGGCAGGCCAAACACGCGCTGCAGCCCCTCGCCCACGGCCACGGTGCGGGTGGAGGGCAGCATGCAGGTCAGGCCCTGGGCGGCCTGCTCGGCGATGGCTTGTGCCACCGGGGCCGGGCTGTGGCCGAACATGGCGCCGGTGTCGCCCAGGCAGAAGTCGGCATAGGCCAGCCCATCGGCACAGGTGAGGCGGGTGCCTTGGGCCTGCGCCACCGCCAACGTGGCCGGGCTGGGCCAGTCGCGCATCCAGTGCAGTGGCACGCCGAACAGAAAGTGCCGCTGGGCCAAGGTGGCCTGGGCCATGGAGCGCGGGTGGGTGGTAACAAATCGCTCGCGCTCGGCCTGTTGCAAGGCGCTGAGGCGCTGCGGGGCAATAAAGGCTTGGGACATGCCGAAAACTGTACGGGCCGCAGGCCGCTTTCTGATGCCCAGGCGACACTGGTTGGCCCGAGGCGAGCGGAAGTGGCACCGTGGCGCCGCCACCAGCGCCACAATGGCCGGCACCATGCGCGCCGCCACCGATTCCACCCGCTCTGCCCTGTTGCGCCAGGCCCTGGCCCTGTCGATGGGCGCGGCCATTTCGCTGGGCATCACGCGTTTCGCGTATGGCCTGCTCTTGCCCCCGATGCGCGACGACCTGGGCTGGAGCTTCACGCTGGCGGGTTCGATGAACACGGCCAATGCCCTGGGCTACCTGCTGGGGGCGCTGTGCACGCCCGCGCTGATGCGCCGCTGGGGGGCTTCGCACTTGCTGCTGGTGGGGGCCTGGCTGGCCTCGCTGTTTATGGCGGGCAGCGGGTTCTTCACCGAGCCAACGCCGCTGCTCTTGCAGCGCCTGCTGGCGGGCGTGGCCAGCGCCTGGGTGTTCATCTCGGGCGGTGTGCTGGCCGCGCGCCTGGCCCAGCGCGAGCCGGCGCGCAGTGGCCTGTTGCTGGGGCTTTATTACGGCGGCACGGGGCTGGGCATCGTGGCGTCTGCCTTGGCGGTGCCACCGGTGCTGGCCTGGGCGCAAGGCCAAGCCCATGGTTGGGCCTGGGCCTGGTGGGCACTGGCGCTGGTGTGCGCGCTGGCCACGCTGGTGCTGCACGCACCGGCCCGCGCGCAAGCCAGCGAGGCGGTGGCGCCCACCCCCAGCGGCACGGCCCCCAGGCGCTTTCGCTGGCAGGACTTCGGCTTCGCCTTGGCGGGCTATGGCTGCTTTGGCGTGGGTTACATCGGGTACATGACCTTCGTGATCGCGCTGCTGCGCCAGCAGGGCGCGTCGGGCGCCAGCATCACGGTGTTTTATGCCTTGCTGGGCCTGGCGGTGGTGGGTTCGTCCCGCGTGTGGGCCGGCCTGCTGGACCGTCACCGTGGCGGCGGTGCGCTGGCGCGCTTGAACGCCACCCTGGGCGTGGCCATCTTGTTGCCGGCGATCGCCCAGGCGTGGCCATTGATGTTGGTGTCGGGCGTGGTGTTCGGGGGCGTGTTCCTGTCGGTGGTGGCGTCCACCACGGCCCTGGTGCGGCACAACCTGCCCGCGCTGCTGTGGCCGGCGGGCATCAGCGCCTTCACCACCGTGTTCGCCGCCGGCCAGATCGTGGGCCCGGTGCTGGTGGGCGGCATCGCCGACGGGCCGGGCGGCCTGGCGCTGGGGCTGGCGGTGTCGGCCGGGGTGTTGTGGCTGGGCGCGGTGCTGGCCGCCTGGCAGCGGCCTTTGTGAGGCGTGCGGCGATCGGTCCTTGTTCTACCGCTTGGCGTGCCGTGGTTGAACACCATACGTTTGCATGGCGGATTCAATTTGTGTGGATTCCTGGGTATCGGGAAACAGGCGGTAGCTCGGCGCCAGGATGGTCTCGACGGATTGAACCTCGATCCTGAACAGCGATGAGAACGGAAAGCGTTCCCCAGCCAGCACACGCAGGGGAGTTGAGTCGGTCACGAAGCCGGGATCGCCAGCGCGCACCACACTGGCGGTGCCTTTGACTTTGAAGCCCTTTTGCGCAAACACGTCAATGAATGACACGCACACAGATGGGTTGGTCAGGATGTTCTTCAGTGTGCCGGGTGACGCAATGTTCGCCACTAGCAGCGTGCGGTCATCCGCGGCACAAAAGATCTCTTTTGGCGACACGTTAGGGAAACCGTCGTCGCCCAAGGTCGCCAGCCAACACAGCACGGACTTTTCCGCGCAGCGCAAAACGTCGAGATTCATCACGGTTGAGTCCTTCTGTTGGAAATGGTCGGCAAAGTCTAGAAAGGCGGCATCTCGATACCGAATGGGGGTAGGGCTTTTTAGTCGGTGAATTGCTCCACGACACCCCCCCGGTGGACACCCCCCGCCCCGCCCAAGTGGACTCCTTGCCCGTGTCGCCCCCGGGTATCTTGGGGCTCCACTTTTTCGCTTGCCATCCTTTCCACCCGGACGTCTCCATGGCCATCGGTCAGTTTGCTTTTGCCCAGAACACCAACCGCTTCCTGGCGTGCGAGCCGCTGGCCGACCAGCCGTTTGCGGTGTGCGGCGTGCCCTTTGACGGGGTGGTGACCAACCGGCCGGGCGCGCGCTTCGGGCCGCAGGCGATTCGCGCGGCCAGCCTGATGCTGTGCGATGGCATTCACCCGGTGTTCAATGTGTCGCCGCTGGCGCACGTGGGTGACGCGCTGGACATGCGCCTGCCCAACGCCTCGCCCCTGGCCGAGGTGCGCCGCCACATCGAGGCGCAGGCGGCGGCGTTGATGGCGCGGCACCATTGCGTGTTCCTGGGGGGCGACCACTCGGTCACCTTGTCGCTGCTGCGTGCCCTGCGCGAACGCCATGGCGAGCCGCTGGCTTGCGTGCACTTCGACGCCCATTGCGACACCTGGAGCGACCACTTTGGTGAGCCGTCTGGCCACGGCACCTGGACGTTCGAGGCCATTCAGGAAGGGCTCATCAGCCCGGTGCACACGGTGCAGATTGGCCTGCGCTCCAGCGGCGAGCGGGCGGCGCGCGAGTACGTGGCCGACCAGGGTGGGCAGATCTTCACCGCGCGGGCCTTGCGCGGGCTGGACGGCGCGGCGTTGGCGCCGGTGTTGCAGGCGATTCGCCAGCGCATGGGCCAGCGGCCGGTGTACCTCACGCTGGACATTGACGTGCTTGACCCGGCCTTCGCACCCGGCACCGGCACGCCCGAGCCGGGCGGGCTGAGCAGTTCGCAGGTGCTGACCTTTCTGGAGGAACTGGCCGACCTGAACTGGGTGGGCATGGACTGCGTGGAGGTGGCCCCGGCTTACGACCACGCCGAACTCACCAGCAACGCCGCCGCCACCTTTGTGTGGACCTACCTGGCCGGGCAGGTGGCCCGCCGTTCGGGGGCCTGAGCATGGCCGGGCGTTCGCTCATCGGGTCTGACACCCAACTCAACCGGCAAAGCTATTACGAGGCCAGCGTGCAGCGTGGCGCGGGCCGCCCGGGTTTGCAGGGCGAACTGGTGGTGGACGCGCTGGTGGTGGGCGGCGGTTTTGCCGGCCTGAGCGCGGCGCTGGAGCTGGCGCAACGCGGCTTGAGCGTGGTGCTGCTGGAGGCCGACCGCGTGGGCAGCGGCGCCAGTGGCCGCAACGGCGGGCAGGCCATCGTGGGCTTCGCCAGCGGGCAAGAGCCGTTTGAGGCCCAACTGGGCCAGGCCGATGCGCAACGCGCCTGGGACATGTCGCTGGAGGCGATCGACCTGCTGGACGCGCGCATCCGGCGCCATGGCATCGATTGCGACCGGCGCCTGGGTTACGTGTACGTGGCCGATTCGGCCCGCAAGGCGCGCGCGCTGCGCGAAGAGGCCGATGGCTTGCGGGCGCGAGGCATTGCGGTGCAGTGGGCCGAGGGCGAGGCGGTGCAGGGCCTGATTGGCAGCCAGCGCTACGTGGCGGCGGCGCGTGAACACCGCAGCGGCCACTTGCACCCGCTCAAGTTCGCGCTGGGCCTGGCCCGTGCCGCCGAGGCCGCGGGCGTGCGGGTGTTTGAACACTCGCCGGTGGTGCAACTGCGCCGGGGCGAAAAGCTGGTCGCCCACACGCCGCAGGGCCGGGTGGTGGCGCGCTTCGGGGTGCTGGCCGGCAACTGCACGCTGCCGGCCTATGGGCCGGCGGTGGCGCCCGAGATCGCCCCGCGCGTCATGCCGGTGGGCACCTACATCATTGGCACCGAGCCGGTGGACGCGGCGCTGGCCGAGCGGCTCTTGCCCGGCGACGTGGCGGCCTGCGACAACAACTTCGTGCTCGACTACTTTCGCTTCAGCGCCGAGCGCCGCATGCTCTTCGGCGGGCGGGTGAGCTACACCACCATGACGCCGCCCAACCTGAAAGAGGTGATGCGCCAGCGCATGGCGGCCATCTTCCCGGCCCTGGCGGGCGTGCCGGTGGAGCACGTGTGGGGCGGCTTTGTGGACATCTCCATGAACCGCGCGCCCGACTTCGGTCGCCTGGGGCCCAACCTGTACTACCTGCAGGGCTTCAGCGGCCACGGCGTGGCGCTCACCGGGCTAGCCGGCCTGCTGGTGGCCGAGTGCGTGGCCGGACAGGCCGAGCGTTTCGATGTGTTCGCGCGGCTGCGGCACCGGCGCTTTCCGGGCGGGCCGCTGCTGCGCACGCCCACGCTGGCGCTGGGCATGCTGTGGCACCGCCTGCGCGACGTGCTGTGAGGGCCCGCCCAGGCCTCAGCCGCCCAGGGCCTGCTTCACCGCCTGGGTGAGCAGCGGGCCGCAGCGCTTGATGTCGGCCAGGGCGGCGTAGCCGTAGCCAATCACCAGGCCCTTGAGGTCTTGCCGCGCCAGGCAATAGGCCGAGAGCGGCCGCACGGTGATGCCCTGTTGCGCCAGGCGCTGGGCCAGGGCCACGTCGTTCACGGTGTTGGGCAGGCGCAGGCACAGGTGCAGGCCTTGCTCGGCGCCGGTGATGCGCGGGCCCTCGGGCCGGTCTTTCAGCACCGGGGTGAGCGCTTCCAGCAGGCATTGGCGGCGCTCGGCGTAGCTCTGGCGGGCGCGCCGCAGGGCACTGGCGAAGTGGCCCATTTCAATGAACTCGGCCAGGGCCGCCTGCACCGGCATTTGGCCGGGGCGGTTCAGGTCGTAATGGGCCTGCCGGAAGGCCTCCACCAGGCCTTTGGGCACCACCAGGTAGCCCAGCTTGATGCCGGGGTACAACACCTTGGAGAAGGTGCCCATGTAGAGCACGCGGCCGTCGTTGTCCAGGCCCTCCAGGCTGGAGATGGGCGGGCCGCTGAAGCGGTACTCGCTGTCGTAGTCGTCTTCCAGCACCCAGGCCTGGTGCGCACGCGCCGTGGCCAGCAACTGGTGGCGCCGCGACAGCGACATGACCGCGCCGGTGGGGTACTGGTGCGAGGGCGTCACGTAGATCAGGCGCGGCGGGTGGGCGTTGTCGCTCTCGCTGGGGGCAATGCCTTGCACGTCCACCGGCACCGGGTGTGCGCGCAGGCCGGTGGCCAGAAAGGCCTTCATGGCGCCCCAGTAGGCCGGGTCTTCCACCCACACGGTGTCGCCGTGGTCGGCCAGCAGGCGCGCGCACAGTTCCAGCGACTGCTGCGTGCCGGTGGTGACGATGACCTGGTCGGCGTCCAGGTGCACGCTGCGAAAGACGCGCAGGTAATCGGCGATGGCGCGGCGCAGTGGCGCGTAGCCCCCCGAGGTGGCGTAGTCCAGCATGTCGGGGTAGGTCATGCGCCAGTGCTTGTTCTGCAGGCGCTGCCACAGCGTCAGGGGAAAGGCGCTGAAGTCGGCGATGCCGGGGGTGAAGGGCTGCACCTCCAGGTCGGCGGCGGTGAAGCGGTGGGCCAGTGCCTGGCCCCGGCTGGACAGGCGCGCGGCTTGCGGTTGCACCGGTGCGCCCTGGCCATTGCGCCCCGGGCGGCCGTTGGCCACGCGCGGCACGTTGTCGTTCACGTAGGTGCCGCTGCCCACGCGGCTGACCAGGTAGCCCTCAACGCTTAACTGGTTCACCGCCGCCACCACGGTGTTGCGCGACAGGCCCAGGTCTTGCGCGAGGTCTCGGCTGGAGGGCAGGCGCTCGCCCGCGGCGAGCTTGCCGTCGAGCATGGCGCGCCGCAGCGCCTCGTAGAGCTGGCGGTGCAGGGGCAGGGCGTCTTGGGTGCCCAGTCGGTTCATCTCGGCGAGCAGGAATTCGGAGAGCATGGGCGTGCGCTAGGGTGTGGGGTACCGGTGGCGCCAAGTGGCACCACCGTCTTACCTGAACTGGCCCTGATTGTGATCCAATTTGTCCGCCAGAATGGCCCACGACTGTCTGGAGATTCCATGAACAAGCCGCCATGCATGGTCTGGCTGCCTGCCGACCACCGTCTGCTGGGCGATCACGGGCATCAGATGCCCTTCCTGCTGCTGGGTGACAAATACGCCCGCGCCGTCAAGGTGGGCGCACAGGCCCAGCCGGTGATGTTTCCCCTGGCCAGCGCCGAGCAGATCGACGAGTTGCTGGGCCTGGTGGATGGGGTGATGCTCACCGGCTCGCCCTCCAACGTGCACCCCTCCCATTTCGACGAATCGGTGGCCGACCCGAGCCTGCCGCTGGACACCGAGCGCGACCAGCTCACCCTGGCCCTGGTGCGCGCCTGCGTGCGCGAGGCGGTGCCGCTGTTGGGCATCTGCCGTGGCTTCCAAGAGATCAATGTGGCCCTGGGTGGCACGCTGCACCAGCGCGTGCACGAGGTGCCGGGGCTGATGGACCACCGCGAGCCCAAGGGCCGCCCTCCTGACGAGCAGTACGCCCCGCGTCACCCCGTCACGCTGGTGGCCGGGAGCGAGCTGGCCCAGTGGGCCGGCGGCACACAGGTGCAGGTGAATTCGCTGCACGGCCAGGGCATCAACCGCCTGGCCGATGGCTTGCAGGCCATGGCGCACGCGCCCGATGGTCTGGTGGAGGCCTTCGCGGTGAAGGGCGCACGCGCCTTCGCCTACGCCATGCAATGGCACCCCGAATGGCGCTGCTGGGACAACCCGTTCTACGCCGCCATCTTCGACGCCTTCGGGCATGCCTGCCGCCAGCGCCGCAGCCAGCGCCTGCAGGCCCACGACCTCGCTCGCGCCACGCCGGTGTGACCGCTCTCCCCACCTGACGCCCCACAAGCACAAAGACAAAGCGACAAGGAAACGGCCATGATTGACAACAAACAGACCCCCAAGAACTTCAACGAACTCGAAAGCTGGCTCAACGAGCGCCGGGTGACCGAGGTGGAATGCCTGGTGCCCGACCTGACCGGCGTGGCGCGCGGCAAGATCCTGCCGCGCGAGAAGTTCACCGAAGACCGCGGCATGCGGCTGCCCCAGGCCATCGTGGCCATGGGCGTGACGGGCGAGTTCCCCGAAAGCGGCCCGTATTACGACGTGATCGAGCCCACCGACCGCGACATGCAGTTGCGCCCCGACCCCACCACGGTGCGCATCGTGCCCTGGGCCACCGACCCCACCGCGCAGGTGATCCACGACTGTTTTGACCACCAGGGCAAGCTGGTGCCCTTCGCGCCGCGAAGCGTGCTGCGCCATGTGTGCGAGCTGTTCGAGGCCGAGGGCCTGGAGCCGGTGGTGGCGCCCGAGCTGGAGTTCTACCTGACGGCCCGCAACACCGACCCCAACACCCTGCTCAAGCCGCCCATTGGCCGCAGCGGCCGGGCCGAGACCTCGCGCCAGGCGTACTCGATCGACGCGGTGAACGAGTTTGACCCGCTGTTCGAAGAGATCTACGAGTACTGCGAAAAGATGGAGCTCAACGTGGACACGCTCATCCACGAGGTGGGCGCGGGGCAAATGGAGATCAACTTCTTCCACGCCCACCCGCTGGGCCTGGCCGACGAGGTGTTCTTCTTCAAGCGCACGGTGCGCGAGGCCGCGCTGCGCCACGACATGTACGCCACCTTCATGGCCAAGCCCATCGCCGGTGAGCCGGGCAGTGCCATGCACGTGCACCAAAGCCTGGTGGACAAAAAGACCGGGCGCAACATTTTCAGCAACCCCGACGGCTCGCCGTCCGAGGCCTTCTACCACTACATCGGTGGCCTGCAGCGCTACATCCCGGCGGCCATGGCGCTGGTGGCGCCCTACGTGAACAGCTACCGCCGCCTCTCGCGCCACACCGCCGCGCCCATCAACATCGAGTGGGGCCACGACAACCGCACGGTGGGCATTCGCTCGCCCATCTCCACGCCGCAAGCGCGTCGCGTGGAGAACCGCGTGATCGGTGCAGACGCCAACCCCTACGTGGCCATGTCCATGACGCTGGCCTGCGGCTACCTGGGCCTGAAAAACAAGATTCAGCCCAAGCCCGAGATGCGCGGCGACGCCTACCTGGCGCCGTACTCACTGCCGCGCAGCCTGGGAGAGGCCCTGGAATGGCTGCGCCGCGAGCCTGACCTGCACGAGGTGCTGGGCAAGGAGTTCGTGACCATCTACACCGAGATCAAGGAACTCGAGTTCGAGGAGTTCATGAAGGTGATCTCACCCTGGGAGCGAGAGCACCTCCTTCTGCACGTTTGACCCGCCTGAAAGCCCATTGCCATGAACACCTCCACCCTCATCACGCCACCGGCCCTGGTTCGCCGTGCCGAGCAGCAAGACACGCAGGCCATTCAGGCGCTGGACAGCGCGCACTTCATCCACCCCTTCACTGACCACGGTGACCTGGCCACGCGCGGGGCGCGGGTGATCACACGGGCCGAGAACATCTACGTGTGGGACAGCGAGGGCAAGAAGATCCTGGACGCCATGAGCGGCCTGTGGTGCGTGAACGCCGGTTACGGCCGGCGCGAGCTGGCGCAGGCGGCCTACGACCAGATGATGACGCTGCCCTACTACAACAGCTTCTTCCAGACCACCAACGTGCCGGCGGTGCAACTGGCCACCAAGCTGGCCTCGCTGGCGCCCAAGGTGGGTGACCGCTCGTTTGAGCACGTGTTCTTCAGCTCCAGCGGCAGTGAGAGCAACGACACCAACGTGCGCATGGCGCGCCGCTACTGGGACCTGATGGGCCAGCCCGAGCGCAAGGTGATCATCAGCCGCCACAACGCGTATCACGGCAGCACCATGGCCGGTGCGTCGCTGGGCGGCATGAGCGGCATGCACGCGCAGGGTGACCTGCCCATTCCCAACATCACCCACATCGAGCAGCCCTACCACTTCGAGAACGGCCTGCCCGGCGAGAGCGAGGCCGACTTCGGCTTGCGCGCGGCGCGCTGGCTGGAAGAAAAGATTCTGGCCATCGGGCCGGACAAGGTGGCCGCCTTCATTGCCGAGCCGGTGCAGGGCGCGGGCGGGGTGATCATTCCGCCCGCCACTTACTGGCCCGAGATCCAGCGCATCGTGGACCAGTACGGCATCTTGCTGATCTGCGACGAGGTGATCTGCGCCTTCGGCCGCCTGGGCCACTGGTTCGCCTACGAGAAGTTCGGCATCAAGCCCGACCTGGTGACCTTCGCCAAGGGCGTGACCAGCGGCTATATCCCCCTGGGCGGCGTGATGGTGGGCAACCGCGTGGCCCAGGTGCTGATCGACAAGGGCGGCGAGTTCAACCACGGCTACACCTACAGCGGCCACCCCGTGGCCTGCGCGGTGGCCCTGGCCAACCTGGAGATCATGGAGCGCGAAGGCCTGCCGCAGCGGGTGCGCGACGACATTGGCCCCTACCTGGCCCAGCGCTTTGCCGAACTGAACGACCACCCGCTGGTGGGCGTGGCCGAGACCTGCGGTTTCGTGGCCGGCCTGGTGCTGGTGAAAGACAAGGCCACCCGCCAGGTGTTCGACCCCGACCTGGCCGTGGGCATGATGTGCCGTGCCCACTGCTTCAAAAACGGGCTGATCATGCGCGCCGTGGGCGACCGCATGATCATCGCGCCGCCCCTGGTGATGACGCACGAGCAGATCGACGAAATGATGGCCCTCATTCGCCTCTGCCTGGACGCCACCTTGGCGCAATTGCGCTCGCTTGGCCATGTCGCTTGACTAGAATGCCCGATGCGGCCGACGCACCAGCGTGGTGAAGGTCGCGGGTCTGGAAATTGCGTGCGATCAAGCACCTGCTGTCCACCCGCCGGTTTGTAATGCTTTAGGTCAAAACCCCCTCAGGAGAGAGCTTCACCATGAAAAAACACGTTCTGGTTCTCGCGGTGTCGGCCATGCTGCTGGCCGCATGCGGCAAGAAAGAAGAGCCCGCACCCGCGCCGCAAGCCACACCGGTGGCCGCCGCCCCGGCCGCTGCCCCCGCTGGCCCGGTGTACGACGACGAGAAGGTGCTCAACATCTACAACTGGCCCGACTACGTGCCCGAGAACCTGATCGCCGACTTCGAGAAAGAAACCGGCATCAAGGTGAACTACGACACCTTCGAGACCAACGAAGCCCTGCACGCCAAGCTGGTGGCGGGCAACACCGGTTACGACATCGTGGTGCCCGGCACCGTGTTCGCCAAGCCTCAGATCGAGGCCGGTTTCTACCAGCCGCTGGACAAGTCCAAGATCCCCAACTACAGCAACCTCGATCCCGCCGTGATGCAGGTGCTGACCAAGGCCGACCCCGACAACAAGCACCTGGTGCCGTGGGGCTGGGGCTTCACCACCGTGGGCATCAACAAGACCAAGGTCGCCAAGGCCCTGGGCAGCATGCCCATGCCTGAGAACGCCTGGGACCTGGTGTTCAAGCCTGAGTACACCAGCAAGCTGAAGTCTTGCGGCATTGCCTACCTGGACTCGCCCACCGAAATCATCCCGGTGGCGCTGCACTACATCGGCAAGGACGCTTACTCCAACGACCCCGCCGACTACAAGGCCGCCACCGAAATGCTGGCCAAGGTGCGCAAGGACATCCGCCTGTTCAGCTCGACCATGATCGACGACATCGCCGGCGGCAAGGCCTGCGTGGCCGTGGGCTGGTCTGGTGACATCAACATCGCCGCCGGTCGCGCCAAGGAAAACGGCTCCAAGGACGAGATCGAGGCGCTGCTGCCGTCCACCGGTGCGCTGTCGTTCTTCGACACCATGGCCGTCACCAAGGACGCCAAGCACCCGAACAACGCCATGGCCTTCATCAACTTCTTCCTGCGCGCCGAGTCTGGCGCCGCGATGGCCAACGAGATGAGCTACAACGCGGGCAACAAGGCCGCGCTGGAGAAGGTGAACCCTGAGCTGGCGAACAACAAGACCATCTTCGTGGACGCCGAGTACATGGGCAAGATGATCCCGCCCAGCAGCTTCACCAACGAAGCGCGCGAAGCCATGGCCACCGCCTACAACGCCTTCAAGAAGGGCAAGTAAGCCCCCAGGCCACTCCAGGCCATGAAAAAGGGGCTGTTCGTACACCGTATGAACAGCCCCTTCTCTTTAGCAGCCGCCGTGGCTGCCCCATCACCTCTCACCCCATCGACAAAGGCGCATTCATGGCTGACGCTGGATCACAAGACGGTTACCTGGTCACCGAGAAGCTCATCAAGCGGTTCGACGAGGCCGTGGCGGTTGACGAGGTGTCGCTGTCCATTCGCAAAGGCGAAATCTTCGCGCTGCTGGGCAGCTCGGGTTGTGGCAAGTCCACCTTGCTGCGCATGCTGGCGGGCTTCGAGCAGCCCACCAAGGGCCGCATCCTGCTGGGCGGCCAAGACCTGGCCACCCTGCCGCCCTACGAGCGGCCGGTGAACATGATGTTCCAGAGCTATGCGCTGTTCCCGCACCTGAACATCTGGGAAAACATCGCCTTCGGCCTCAAGCGCGAAGGCTTGCCCAAGGCCGAGATTCAACAGCGCGTGGACGAGATGCTGGCCCTGGTGCAGCTCACCCCCTACGCCAAGCGCAAGCCGCACCAGCTCTCGGGCGGCCAGCAGCAGCGCGTGGCCCTGGCGCGCAGCCTGGCCAAGCGGCCCAAGCTGCTCTTGCTCGACGAGCCCCTGGGCGCGCTGGACAAGAAGCTGCGCGAGCAGACGCAGTTTGAGCTGGTGAACATCATCGAAAAAGTGGGTGTGACCTGCGTCATGGTCACGCACGACCAGGAAGAGGCCATGACCATGGCCAGCCGCATCGCGGTGATGAGCAAGGGCCGCGTGCTGCAGGTGGGCACGCCGCAAGAGGTGTACGAGTACCCGGCCAACCGCTTCGTGGCCGACTTCATCGGCAACGTGAACCTCTTCCAGGGCAAGATCAGCCTGGACGAGGCCGACCGCTGCGCCGCCACCACCTCCATCGGTGAGATTCACGTGGGGCACGGCATCAGCGGCGCCATGGACATGCCCGTGGCCGTGGCGGTGCGGCCCGAGAAGATCAGCATCGGCAAAGAGCGCCCCGCCGGCATGGACCACAACGTGTTCGCCGGTCGCGTGAAAGAGATCGCCTACTTCGGCTCCTACAACACCTACATCCTGCTCACGCCACAAGGGGTGCGCGTGAAGATCACCGAGCCCAACGGCTCGCGGCACGAGATGCTGAACATCACCTGGGAGGACGACGTGTTCTTCTGGTGGGACGACACCGACGCGGTGGTTCTGAGGGACTGACACCTGTCAGTCTCCCCCCCGCGCCGCTTCGCGTCACCCCCCAGAGGGGGGCGATGCGAGTGGCCCGGCGGAGCCGGTTCCACCGCATCCCTGGATAGCGTGTTTGGTTCGCCTACTTTTGCAGGAACTTCCATGAACTCAGTTCCCATTCCTGGCAAGCGCTTCGTCATCGGCGTGCCCTATGCCTGGCTGATCGTTTTCTTCTTCCTGCCCTTCCTGATCCTGCTGTACATCAGCTTCGTGGACATGGGCGGCGACATCAGCCCCTTCAAGCCGCTGTGGGACCCGGACACCGGTGTGCTGCGGCTGAAGTACGAGAACTACCTCTCGATCTTCCGTGAGGCCGAGGGCGCGCCGCTGTTCAAGACGCTGTATGTGGACGCCTACCTGCGCTCCATCTGGTACGCGCTGTGCACCGCCTTGCTGTGCCTGGTGATCGGTTACCCCTTTGCCTACTTCATTGCCCGCTCGCCCGCCAGCGCGCGCCCGGCGCTGCTGCTGATGGTGATGCTGCCGTTCTGGACGTCTTTCCTGCTGCGCGTGTACGCCTGGAAGGGCATCCTGGCCGACGAGGGCGTGCTCAACCGCATGCTCATGGCCGTTGGCCTGGTGAGCGAGCCGCTGCACATGCTCTACACCAACACGTCCATGCTGATCGGCATGACCTACGTGTACCTGCCCTTCATGGTGCTGCCGCTCTACGCCAACCTGGTGAAGATGGACTTTCGCCTGCTGGAGGCCGCTTACGACCTGGGCGCCACGCCCTTCAAGGCCTTCTGGCTGGTGACGGTGCCGCTGTCCAAGTCGGGCATCGTGGCCGGCTTCATGCTGGTGTTCATTCCCTGCGTGGGCGAGTTCGTGATTCCCTCGCTGCTGGGTGGCCCCGAGAACCTCATGATCGGCCGCGTGGTGTGGGACGAGATGTTCACCGCCAACAACTGGCCGCGCGCCACCGCACTGGCGGTCATCATGATCGCGGTCATCGTCGTGCCGCTGGCCCTGTACTACCACTTCAGCGCCAACAAGCCTGAAGCCCGCGCCTGAGGAGACGACGATGAAAGCCCTGCTCGAAAAACACGTCGGCAAGCTCTGGATGCTGGTGGTCTTCGCGTTCCTCTACGCGCCGCTGGCCTTCATGATCCTGTTCTCTTTCAACAGCACCCGGCAAGACGCGCGCTTCACCGGCTTCTCGCTGCGCTGGTACGAGGCCCTCACGCGCGACACCAAGATCGTCGAAGGCTTCTTCCTCTCGCTGAAGATCGCCGCCATCACCGGCGTGCTCTCGGCCGTGCTGGCTACCTTCGCCGCCTTCGTGCTGGTGCGTTACCAGCGCTTTGCCGGGCGCACCATCTTCAGCGGCATGGTCAACGCCCCGCTGGTGATGCCCGAGGTGATCATCGGCCTGTCTCTGCTGCTGCTGGCCGTGGGCGCGCAAAACGTGTTCGACTGGCCCGAGCGCGGCATGCTCACCATCGTGCTGGGCCATACCCTGCTGGGCATGGCCTATGGCATGGTGGTCATCCAGAGCCGCTTGATGGAGATGGACCGCCGCATCGAAGAGGCCGCCATGGACCTGGGCGCCCGCCCGCACCAGGTGTTTTTCCTGGTGACCTTGCCCAACATCTTCCAGGCCATCCTGGCCGCGTTCCTGTTGGCTTTCACCCTGTCGTTCGATGACGTGGTGATCTCCGAATTCCTCTCCGGCCCGGGCGTGAACACGCTGCCGCAGGTGATCTTCGGTTACGCCCGCCGTGGCATCAACCCCACCATCTACGCGGCGGCCACCTTGCTCATCGTCACCGTGACCATCGTGATCGTGGGTTACGCCGTGTGGGTGGCCCGCCAGACCCGCCGCCGCGAGCGTGAGATCGCGGCCGCGATGCGGGCCGAGCAGGCCGCGCTTCAGGGGCATTGAGCCCGCCTGGCCCCGCCAAGCGGGGTGGGGTGGTGGGTATCGGTTGTTAACAAAAAGTACTATTACAAGGCCTTTGCATCCGCAAAGGCCTTTCTTTTTTGTCACACCCCATGAAGAAGACTCTTTTCGCATCCCTGGCCGCCGTGGCGGCTTTTTCTTTTGTTGGCGCCGCGCACGCCCAAGGCGCTGAAGCCCCGCTGTATTTCGAACTGGGCTACAGCAAGCTCAGCGTCAAGAGCAGCGCTCTGGCCCTGAAAGCATCGCCCGGTGCCATCAGCGGCATTGCGGGCTACCAAGTCAACAGCAACCTCTCGCTGGAAGGTCTCCTGGCCTTCGGCGCGGGCAACAGCGAAGCCAAGATCAACGGCGCCGGTTCGGGCGTTGACATCAAAGTGGGCACCGGCGTGGGCTTCTTCGCCCGCGCCTCGGCCAACGTGACCGATGACCTGCAACTCTTTGGCCGCCTGGGCTGGCAGCACAGCAGCCTCAAGTTTTCGGATCCCACGGGCTCCGTGTCCGACAGCGGCAGCGACCTGGCTTATGGTTTTGGTGCCAACTACAACCTGTCCAAGTCGTCCTACCTGCAGGCCAGCTGGATGAGCTACTACAACAAGAACAGCACCAAGATCAGCGGTTTGGGCCTGAGCTACGGCATTCGCTTCTGATTGCCTTGCTTGACCAGCGAAGGGCCACCACCGGTGGCCCTTTTTCTTTGGCGCCCTCAGTGGATGCCTTCACTGGGGCCAAAGTGGATGCTCGCGACAGCAAAGTTGGGGCGTAGCATGGGGCCAATTGCGTCTTGATTGCCCTCCAATATGAACTCTGCTGCCCCTGCACCCCAGACCCCGTCTTTCGACGGCCGAGCGCTCATCAACGGCGAGCGCGTGGCGGCCCGCGATGGCCAGACCTTTGACAACGTGTCCCCCGTGGACGGCCGCGTGCTGGCCCAGGTGGCGCGCGGTGGCGCGGCCGACATCGACGCGGCGGTAGGCGCGGCCCGCACCGCGTTCGAAGACCGGCGCTGGAGCGGCTTGCCGCCGGCCCAGCGCAAGCGCGTGATGATCGCCTTTGCCGATTTGCTGTTGGCGCACGCCGATGAACTGGCGCTGACCGAGACCCTGGACATGGGCAAACCGGTGAAGTACTCGCGCTCGGTGGACGTGAACAGTGCGGCCAACTGCATTCGCTGGTACGGCGAGGCGGTGGACAAGGTGTACGACGAGATCGCGCCCACGCCCAGCACGGCACTGGCGCTGATCACGCGAGAGCCGGTGGGCGTGGTGGGCGTGATCGTGCCCTGGAACTACCCCATGATCATGGCGGCCTGGAAGATCGCGCCGGCCCTGGCCGCGGGCAATTCGGTGGTGCTCAAGCCCAGCGAGAAAAGCCCGCTCACGGCGCTGCGCCTGGCCGAGCTGGCGCTGGAGGCCGGCATTCCGCCGGGCGTGTTCAACGTGGTGCCGGGCTTTGGTGCCGAGGCCGGCAGCCCGCTGGCGCTGCACATGGACGTGGACTGCATCGCCTTCACCGGCAGCACCCGCGTGGGCAAGCAGATCCACGTGATGGCGGGGCAGAGCAACCTCAAGCGCGCCTGGACCGAGCTGGGTGGCAAGTCGCCCAACATCGTGTTCGCCGACTGCCCCGACCTTGACCGCGCGGTGGAAGCGGCGGTGGGCAGCATCTTCTTCAACCAGGGCGAGAGCTGCAACGCGCCTTCGCGCCTGTTTGTGGAGGCGTCCATCAAAGAGGCTTTTCTGGAGAAGGCGCTCAAGCTGGTGCCGCAGTACCAGCCGGCCAACCCGCTGCACGCCGACACGGTGATGGGCGCCATCGTGGACCGCACCCAGCTCGACACGGTGATGCGCTACATCGACAGCGGCCAGCGTGAGGGCGCGAAGCTGTTGGCCGGTGGCCAGGCGGTGGAGCCGGTGAAGGGCGGCTGCTACGTGCTGCCCACCATTTTTGACGGCGTGCGCAACGACATGACGATTGCGCGCGAGGAGATTTTTGGCCCGGTGCTCTCGGTGCTGAGCTTCACCGACGTGGCCGACGTGGTGCAGCAGGCCAACCGCAACGTGTACGGCCTGCAGGCCGGCGTGTGGACGCGCGACCTCAACAAGGCCCATGGCGTGGCGCGCGCCTTGCGTGCCGGCACGGTGCACGTGAACCAGTACGACGAAGACGACATCACCGTGCCCTTTGGCGGCTTCAAGCAAAGCGGCGTGGGCCGCGACAAGTCGCTGCACGCGTTTGACAAATACACCGAGGTGAAGACCACCTGGATCCGGATCGATTCGCCTGTCTGAAGGAGACCGCCATGAACGCCCCCCAGCCCCCTCAGCACCTGAACGCTCCCCACACCAACGCCGCCTGGCACGAGCGCCGGCTGGCGGCCACGCCGCGCGGCGTGGGGGTGATGGGCAACTTCTTCATCGACCGCGCCAAGAACGCCGAGTTCTGGGACATCGAAGGCCGGCGCTTCATTGACTTTGCGGGCGGCATCGCGGTGCTCAACACCGGCCACGTGCACCCCAAGGTACAGGCGGCGATCGCGGCGCAGTTGCAGCGCTTCACCCACAGCTGCTACCAGGTGGTGCCCTACGCCGAGTACGTGTCGCTGGCCGAGCGCCTGAACGCGCTGGTGCCGATTGACGGGCCGGCGAAGACCGCGTTTTTCTCCACGGGCGCCGAGGCCATTGAAAACGCCATCAAGATCGCGCGCTCGGCCACCGGGCGCAGCGGCGTGATCGCCTTTGGCGGCGCCTTCCACGGGCGCAGCCTGTTTGCGGTGTCGCTCACCGGCAAGGTGCAGCCCTACAAGGCTGGCTTTGGGCCGTTCCCGCCCGAGATTTACCACGTGCCGTTTCCCTGCCATTGCAGTTCGCTGGACGACACGAAGAAGGCCATGGAGCACCTGTTCAAGTGCGACATCGAGCCCTCGCGCGTGGCGGCCATCGTGTTCGAGCCAGTGCAAGGCGAGGGCGGTTTCAACCCCATCCAGCCCGCCGCCGTGCGCTGGCTGCGCGAGCTGTGCGACCAGCACGGCATTCTGTTGATCGCCGACGAGGTGCAGACCGGTTTCGCCCGCACTGGCCACCTGTTCGCCATGGAGCACTATGGCGTGCGGCCTGACCTGATCACCATGGCCAAGAGCCTGGCCGGTGGCACCACGCTGTCGGCCGTGTCGGGCAGGCAGGCGGTGATGGACGCGCCCGCCCCTGGCGGCCTGGGTGGCACCTATGCCGGGCACCCGCTGGCCATTGCGGCGGCCCATGCGGTGCTGGACGTGATCGAAGAAGAGCGCCTGTGCGAGCGCGCCCGCCGCCTGGGCGACCAGCTCATGGCGCGCCTGATCGCGCAGCGCGCGCGGTATTCGGCGCTGGGCGACGTGCGCGGCCTGGGCGCCATGATCGCCTGCGAGTTCATCGACCCGAAGACCGGCGCGCCCGACGCCGACCTCACCAAGCGCGTGCAGGCCGCCGCGCTGGCGCGTGGGCTCTTGCTGCTCACCTGCGGCGTGTACGGCAACGTGATCCGCTTCCTGTTTCCGCTCACCATCGAAGACGCCGTGTTCGAGGAAGGTCTGGCCACGCTGGACGCCGCCTTGGCCGAGGTGCTGGGGTGAGTGCGGCCCCGGGTGGGCTGACGCAGCGCATGGCCGCCCTGCGCACGCAGGGCATCCACTCGGTGCTGGCCACCTTCACCGACCTGGCCGGCTCGCCCAAAGGCAAGCTCATCCCCTTGAGCGCCTTGCCGCAGGCGGTGGCCGAGGGCGTGGGCTTTGCCGGGCCCAGCATCGTGGGCACGGGGCTGCCGCGCATGGGCCCGCGCAGCGAGTACATGGGCCGCGTGCTGCCCGAGACCCTGCGGCCCTTGCCGTTTCGGCCCGGCGTGGCGCACGCGGTGTGCGACGGCTTTGCTGGCGGCCAGCCGCTGGCCACCGATTCGCGCCAGGTGCTCAAGCACCAGGTGCAGCGCCTGGCCGAGCGCGGCTGGACGTTGTGGGTGGGCATCGAGCCCGAGTTTTTTCTGCTGCGCCGCGACGCGCAGGGCCACCTGGGCGTGGCCGATGCGCGTGATGCGCTGGCCAAGCCTTCGTACGACCTGCGCTCGCTGGGGCGCCAGCACGGCTTTCTGGACGACATGCGCGAGGCCTTGGCGGCGTTGGACTTCGAGTGGCAGCAGACCGACCACGAAGACGCCAACGGCCAGTACGAGATCAACTACCGGCACGACGAGGCCCTGGCCGCGGCCGACCGCTACCAGCTCTTCAAGCTCACCGCCGCCGAGGTGGCCGAGCGCCATGGCTGTGTGTTCTCCACCATGCCCAAGCCCTTGGCCAACGCGCCGGGCAGCGGGCTGCACTTTCACCTGAGCCTGACCGACGCCAAGGGGCGGGCCGTCATGGCCGCGCCCGATGGCCCCATGGGCCTGAGCCCGCAAGGCCTGCGCTTCGCGGCCGGCCTGCTGCACCACGCCGACGCCCTGGCCGCCGTGTGTGCCCCCACGGTCAACAGCTACAAACGCCTGGCGGTGTGCAGCAGCGCCTCGGGCACCACCTGGGCGCCGGTGTGGAAGGCCGTGGGCGACAACAACCGCACGTGCCTGGTGCGGGTGGTGGCGGGGCGGCTGGAGTGGCGCCTGCCCGACCCGGCCTGCAACGTGTACGCGGCCCTGGCGGCCACGCTGGCGGCGGGTTTGTCGGGCATTGACCAGGGGCTGCCAGCGCCCGACCCCTGCGCGGACGACCTCTACCAGCGGCAGGCCTCGGGCGCGGCGGTGCCGCCCGTGTTGCCGCGCGATCTGTTCGAGGCCACGCAGGCGCTGGCGGCCGATGGCGCCTTGTGCGAGGCCGTGGGTGCCGAGTTTTGCGGGCAACTGCTGGCCCACCATCAGGCCGAATGGGCGGCCTGGTGCGCCCACGTGGGCGAGTGGGAATGGGCGCGTTACGCCGAGCGCTCCTGATCCCGCCTGGCGGTGCTCCCTGGGGTTTTCGGGATAATCCCGCCCGTGACCGAGAACGCCCCCGCCCCCGACACCAAGGCCTGGACCAAGACCGCCGACCGCCCTTTGCGCAGTTGGCGCAAGTCGCTGGGCATTTGGCTGTTCGCCCATTACGTTGGCGTGCCCGTGCCCTGGGGCGCGGTGCGCCAGCGCGATGGCGCGGCCCTGCTGGCCTTTGAGCACGAGCGCTTGCAGGCCCTGGCCGCCGCTGGCGAGCACGTGCCGGCGGTGCTGGCCTTTGATGGCCATTCCCTGACCACGGGCGACATTGGCGCCACGCTGGACCACCTGCTGCACCGCATGCGCGAGCAAGACCGCTTGCCGCTGATGTGCGCGGCCGCTGCCGACCTGGCCGCCTTTCACGCCCGTGGGCACTGGCATGGCGGCGCGCAGACGCGCAACGTCACCTGGAACGGGCGCTTCTTTGCCCGGCTCGATTTCGAAGAGCGCTTGTTGCCGGGCATGGACTTGTCCACGGTGCAGCGCTATGACGCGCTACAACTGCTGCTCTCGCTGGCGCGTTACCTGCAGCCGCTGGGGCCGCAGGCGGTGGCGCAGGTGCTGCGGGCCTATGCCGACGAGCCCACCGATGGCCACCCCGATCTGCGGGTGTTCGTGGCGCGGCTCTTGCCCCGCCTGCGCTGGGTGTCGCGCCTGGCCGCGCTGTCCACCCGGCTGGACGGTTCGCGCGAGCTGATGCGCCTGCGCACCGTGCTGGATGGCATGGCGGCCTTCGTGGCCGATGCCCCCAAGGCCCGCACCCGCGCGGCCTGAGGGCGGCGCGCGGTTTCAGGTCTTGTAAGACGGGTCGAGCCGTTCCACCTTGCGCAGCAGCGCGGGCCACGCCAGTTGCGCGCCCTGGCCCGCCGTGGCCACCTTCATCACCTCGCCCATGTTGGCCAGGATGCTGGGGTTCACCTGGGTCAATTCACCTCCGCCCGCCAGCGCGTCCACTTGAATGCGGCAGGTGTTCTCGAAGGTGTACATGTTCAGGAAGGCCTCGGCCACGCCGCGCCCCACGGTGAGCAGGCCGTGGTTGCGCAGCACCAGAAAGTTGGCCTGGCCCAGGTCGGCCTGCAGGCGTGGCTTCTCGTCGGGCCTGAAGGCCACGCCTTCGTAGTCGTGATAGGCCAGCGAGTGCAGCACAAAGGTGCTTTGCTGGCTGATGGGCAGGATGCCGTGTTGCTGCGCGCTCACCGCCACGCCAGCGCGGGTGTGGGTGTGCAGCACACAGCCCACTTCGGGCCGCGCCTCGTGCACGGCGCTGTGGATCACGAAGCCCGCCGGGTTCACCGGAAAGGGCGAGTCGATCACTTTGCGGCAGCCCATGTCCACCTTGACCAGGCTGCTGGCCGTGATCTCGTCGAACATCAGCCCGTAGGGGTTGATGAGGAACTGGTGCTCGCCGCCGGTGACCGAGTCGGGCAGCTTGGCGCTGATGTGAGTGAACACCAGGTCGCTCCAGCCGTAGGCGGCCACCAGGCGGTAGCAGGCGGCCAGGTCACAGCGAAGCGCCCACTCGTCGGCGCTCACGGCGTCGCGCAGGGAAGGGATGTGCATGTCGTGTCTCCGCAACCGCCTCTGGGTGGGCGGTCCGGGACACTGTAGGGCGCGGCGGGCGGGCTGTCATGTCCCCGTCAGGACATGCGCGCGCCGCTTACTTCTTGCCGACTGAGCAGGTGTTGAAACCCAGCAGGGCGTAGGGCGGGCACCAGCCGACCAGGCCGGTCAGCAGCGGCAGCACGCCGATGTAGCCCCACAGGCCCACGGTGCCGGTGGCGGCGGCCACGATGAGGGCGGCGCCGACCACGATGCGAAGGATGCGGTCGATGCCGCCGACGTTTTTGGTCATGTGAATGCTCCTGTGGGACGAGGGTTCTGGGGCCATCGCGGGGCGATGGGAACAGGTGCGATTGGACCCGCGGCGGCGGCGCCCGTCTGTGACCGTGGTCACACAGCCACGAAGGGCGCCGCTCAGGCTGTTGGGCCGGCCGCGATGGCGCGCAGGCCCGCGCTGTCGCGGATGGCGATGCTCTCGCGGGAGAGTTCCACCAGGCCATCTCGCTCGAACCGGTGCAGCAGGCGGGTGACGATCTCGCGCACCGTGCCCAGTTCGTCGGCCAGGGCCTGGTGCGTGGTCTTCAAGGTTGGGCCGTGGCCCAGCAGGGCGGCGGCCAGGCGGCTGTCCAGGCGCTGGAAGGCGATCGCCTCGATCAGGCCGGTGAGGTCGGCCATGCGGGCCGCGAACAGGCCCAGCACGAACTGCCGGAAATCAGGGTCGGCCAGGGCGGTCTGGAAGTCGGCCGGTGGGAGCAGGCACAGCGTGGTGTCGCTGGTGGCGACGCCGCGCGCGGTGAGCGGCTGTTGCGCAAACAGGCCAGCCGACGACACCAGGCACATTTCGCCCGGTGCCACGCGGTACAGCTCCAGCTCGCGCCCGTTGGGCGCGGCGCGCGAGACCCTCACCTCGCCTGCCAGCACCAGCGGAAAGCCCTGGCAGGGGTCGTTCTCGCGGAACAGTCGGGTGCCGGGGGGCACGGTCATGGGGGTGAGCCTGGCCACCAGTGACGGCAGCGCGGCCAGCGCCGGGTACAGCGTCAGCAGGTCGGGCGGGGAGGTCTCTGGCATGGGCGGATTGTAGGAGTGCGGCCCGTGCGGGGCATGCAAGACGCGAACGGGTTGGCAAAGTTCATTCAAAATATTTGAACGTAGGGTTCAAGCCGTTTTGACCTGAGCCGCCAGGGCGCTCTCTACACTGCCGGGCATGCCTACCCCTTCCGTCGCCCGCTATCACCCCGTGGCCCGAGCCCTGCACTGGGTGCTAGGCCTGGCCATTCTGGGCCTGTTTGCCGTGGGTCTGTACATGACCGACCTGCCGTTTTCGCCGCAGCGGCTGAAGCTCTACAACTGGCACAAGTGGGCGGGCATGGTGATCCTGGGCCTGTCGGTGTTGCGCCTGCTGTGGCGCTGGGCCAAGCGCCCGCCGGCCTTGCCCGAGGCCATCGAGGCCGCCATGCCGGCCTGGCAGCGGCAGGCCCATCGCCTGACGCACCTGGGCCTCTACGCCTTGTTTTTCGTGGTGCCGCTGGTGGGCTGGGCCTACAGCTCGGCCGCGGGCTTTTCCATCGTGTTGTTCGGCCAGTTGCCGCTGCCCGACTTCGTGCCCGTGAACCCAGACCTGGCCGAAGCGATCAAGCCTTGGCACGAGCTCTCTGCCTTCGCCCTGGTGGGCTTGGCCCTGCTGCATGTGCTGGGTGCGCTCAAGCACGCGGTCATCGACCGCGACGGCTTGCTGCGCCGCATGCTCTGACCTTGTCTGTATTGGATTTTTCGATGAATACCCGCGTTTTGTCCCTCTCGCTGCTGGCCGTGGCCAGCCTGCCCCTGGTGGCCCAGGCCCAACAGGCCCTGGTGCCGGCGCAGAGCGAGATTGCCTTCGTCAGCCGCCAGATGGGCGTGCCGGTGGAAGGGCGCTTCCGCACCTTCTCGGCCCAGGTGGCTTTTGACCCGGCCAAGCCGGCGGCCGCCAACATTGCCTTCACCGTGGACACCGGCAGCGCCACGCTGGGCGTGCGCGAGACCGACGCCGAACTGCCCAAGCCGCTGTGGTTCAACGTGGCGCAGTTCCCCAAGGCCACCTTCCAGTCCAGCGCCGTCAAGCGCCTGGACGCCACCCGCTTTGAAGTGGCCGGCAAGCTCAACATCAAGGGCGTGAGCAGCGACGTGGTCGTTCCCGTGACCCTGGCGCAAAACGGGGCCCAGACCGTGGCCACGGGCGCCTTCCCCATCAAACGCCTGACCTTCCGCATTGGCGAGAAGGAGTGGTCGGACACCTCGATGGTGGCCGACGAGGTGCAAGTGAAGTTCAAGCTCACGCTCACCGGCGTGGGCAAGTTGTGACCTCTCCGTTTCCCGTTCCCTTTTTGTTCAACAGGAGTTTTTCCATGCGCCATTCCCTCGCCCTGCTGGCCGCCGCGGCTGCCCTGACCACCGGTGCTGCCCAGGCCGCCGACTACGCGATCGACCCGACGCACACCTTCGCCACCTTCGAGATCGGCCACTTCGGCACCTCGACCAACCGTGGCCGCTTCGACAAGAAGGAAGGCACCATCTCCTTCGACCGCGCCGCGAAGACCGGCAAGGTGGACATCACCATCGACGTGGGCTCCATCAACACCGGTACCGCCGCTTTTGACAAGCACCTGCAGAGCGCCGACCTGTTCAACGTGGCCCAGTTCCCCAAGGCCCGTTTCGTGTCGGACAAGTTCGTGTTCACCGGCGACAAGGTGACCGAGGTGCAGGGCCAGTTCACCCTGCTGGGCAAGACCCAGCCCCTGACCCTGAAGGCCAGCCAGTTCAACTGCTACGACAGCCCCATGCTCAAGCGTGAGGTGTGCGGTGGCGACTTCGAGGCCGTGATCGACCGCACCGCCCACGGCATGAACTACGGCATCGACTGGGGTTTTCCCAAGAACGTGCGCCTGATCGTGCAAGTGGAAGCCGTCAAGCAGTGATCGGCTGACGCGCGATGGAAGAGCCCGCCCCGTGCGGGCTTTTTTGTGCCCGGCGTGCGCTCAGGGGGCGGTGGCTTGCTCCAGCCTGCGCAGGAAGAGCAGGGCGTGTTCGCGGCTCGTCCCGCACATTTCGGCCGACGGCGGCAGAGAGCCGCACACCGCCGGGCGCTCGGGCAAGCCGAACAGCCGGCAGCGCAGGGCCTCGTCCAGGTGCGGGCAGGGCACGCCGGCCGGCTTGCCCTGGGGAAGCCCCGGCAGAGGGCTGCTGATGGACGGTGCGATGCAACAGGCGGCGCACCCAGGGCGGCAGTCCATGGGCCTCAGGCGCCCAGGCGCCGCCCGGCCCACAGCACCTGGTCCACCACGGCCTGCACCGATTGGCGAGCGGCCTCGCTGACCAGGCGGCCATCGGCGTCAAACGCCTCGTTGGCCTTGGCCACGGCAAACTGGTTCGGCGCCACCCAGCACTGCAGGCGGCGCAGCAGCGGTGCCAGGTGCGACAGGCTGTTGAGCCCGCCCAGGGCGCCCGGCGAAGCGCTCAGCAGCCCCACCACCTTGCCCGCGAAGGGCTTGGTGCCGCTGGTCCACTCGGGGTGGGCCTTGGCGGGGCTGGAGACCCAGTCAATGGTGTTCTTCAGCAAGCCCGTGTAGCTGCCGTTGTACTCGGGCGAGCAGACGATCCAGGCCGGGTGGGCGTGGAAGATCTCTTTCAGGCGAATGGCGGCCTCGGGCGTGCCGCGCGCTTCCAGGTCGGCGTTGTAGAGCGGCAGTTCGTGGTCGGCCAGTTCCAGGCGGGTCACCTTTGCGCCAGCGGCCTCGGCCAGGTCGGCCACCACCTGGGCCAGACGGCGGTTCAGGGATTGGCTTCGGGTGCTGCCGGCGAACACCAGCAAGGGGAGGGGGTGTGAATGGGACATGGGCAGCGATTGTGCCGGTAAGCCATGGGTGGGGGTGTTTCACGTGAAACGTGCCTCTAATCGACGGCTGGCGGCGCCTCCGGGAGGGGCGCCGCCAGGTTCACCTTGTCATGTGAACGGCACGCCTGAGGTTGGGCGGTTGCCTGTTTGCCTCAGGGCGTGCGGACGTGACTGATTTATCGCTTGCTGCGGGTTGGTGACGTCACCAGGGCCAGCATCTCGCCGCCGTTGGTGGCGGGTGCACTGGCGGTGGTGGATGCCTCGTCTTGCGCTGGCGCAGGGACGGTGGCGGCTTGGGCGGTGGCCAGTTGAGCCAACAGGGCCAGGGTGAACAAAGCGGTCTTCATGTGAGCCTCCTGAGAGTCGCCGCAACATCGCGGCACCTGTTGAATCGTCCGGCCAGCATGGCGCTGTATGGGGTGGCGAATCGGGTGGGTTGCAGCCGCTGCGTCAAACAGCCGGTGTGGTACAGCGGGGCTGGCGTCTATGGTGCCTAGCCCCCCGCTCGCACGGTCCCACCTGGCGCTTCTTTACATGCCGTATCTCCAAGAATTTGTCTTCATCGGGGTGGCGGTCTCATCGGCGCCAAGGGCAACCTGCGTGCGGTCAGCATGGGCGGGGCGTCCGCCCTGATACTGGCAGTGGCCGCCGGCGAGGGGCAATCGGTTCCGCATTCTCAACGGCAGCAATGGGCCTGCCATGTGCTTTATGAACGAAGCGGTTGCTGGAAGACCGGCTCACGTTACCCGGTTCAATCGGGCCGGGGTCTTGGCGCGACGGTGAGGCCAGTCGGTGGTGTTTTTCAGCAGATCCAGGCAGCTGTCGTCGTGCTTGGGCGAGCAGACCATCCAGATTGAGCGCGAATGGAGGGGGCTTTGGCCGGATGGTGGCTTCTGGCGTCCAAGTCAGCGTCTTGAAGGGGTGCTTGGTTGGCCTGCCCGGCGAGTGACCTATGCGCCAGCGGCTTCCTTGTCCGGATCGGTCGCTACGTACGCCACATGGCAGATCATGACTTGTGCAGACGAACCCAGGGCCAGCGGTGTTTCACGTGGAACACCGCTGGCTGGTTTTTGGGGGGTGTGTGGCTCAAGCCCGAAGGCCGGGTGCAGGCTTAGCGCTTGGTCGAGGACCGTCGGTTCTGCTGGTGCCCGGGTGAACCGTTTTCTTTCGCAGCTTTCGCCACGATCGGTACATCGTTGGAGGTGTCGGCGGATGCGGCGGCGCTCACGAATCGATCCGAGACGGCAGCTTGAACGGTCATCTGGGCGAGCAGTGCTAGGGTGAACAAGACGGTTTTCATAAGGTCTCCTGAGTCAGCCGCAACGTCGCGGCCTCTGCAGAATCGTTCAGTTGAGGGGGCAGCCACATCGCCTGGATACCCGGGAGGGGTGTTGTGCCTGCGCGCCGCGCACGGTGCATGAGCGCTTTGCACGCGATGCGGGCATCGGTGGGACAATCTCCGGTTGCCTCGGCGCGCACTCGTCGGGCCTCCGGAGTTCCTTTCCATGCTGTACCCCCAAGAATTTGACGTCATCGTCGTCGGCGGCGGCCACGCCGGCACCGAGGCCGCCCTGGCCGCGGCCCGCATGGGCTGCGCCACGCTGCTGCTCACGCACAACATCGAAACCCTGGGCCAGATGAGCTGCAACCCCAGCATTGGCGGCATCGGCAAAGGGCACCTGGTGAAAGAGGTGGACGCGCTGGGCGGCGCCATGGCCCTGGCCACCGACGAGGGCGGCATTCAGTTCCGCATCCTCAACGGCAGCAAAGGGCCGGCCGTGCGGGCCACGCGGGCCCAGGCCGACCGCATTCTGTACAAGGCGGCCATTCGTCGCATGCTGGAGAACCAGCCCAACCTGTGGCTGTTCCAGCAGGCGGTGGACGACCTGATGGTGGAGGGTGACCGGGTGGTGGGGGCGGTGACGCAGGTGGGCATCCGCTTCCGTTCGCGCACCGTGGTGCTGACCGCAGGCACTTTCCTGGACGGCAAGATTCACGTGGGCCTGAACAACTACAGCGCCGGCCGGGCGGGCGACCCGCCGGCGGTGAGCCTGTCGGCCCGGTTGAAAGAGCTCAAGCTGCCGCAGGGCCGCCTGAAAACCGGCACGCCGCCGCGCCTGGACGGCCGCACCATCGACTGGAGTCAGTGCACCGAGCAGCCGGGTGACCTCGATCCCGTGCCCGTTTTCAGCTTCATGGGCAAGGCCAGCATGCACCCCCGGCAGGTGCCCTGCTGGATCACCCACACCAACGAGCGCACGCACGAGATCATCCGCAGCGGCTTTGACCGCAGCCCCATGTTCACCGGCAAGATCGAGGGCGTGGGCCCGCGTTACTGCCCCAGCGTGGAAGACAAGATCAACCGCTTCGCCGACAAAGACAGCCACCAGATCTTCCTAGAGCCCGAGGGCCTGACCACGCACGAGGTGTACCCCAACGGCATCTCCACCAGCCTGCCGTTTGACATTCAGTACGCCCTGGTGCGCAGCATGAAAGGCCTGGAGAACGCCCACATCCTGCGCCCGGGCTACGCCATCGAATACGACTACTTCGACCCGCGCTCACTCAAGAGCAGCTTCGAGACCGAGCAGATCCAGGGCCTGTTCTTTGCGGGCCAGATCAACGGCACCACCGGCTACGAAGAGGCGGCGGCCCAGGGCCTGTTTGCCGGCATCAACGCCGCCCTGCAGTGCAAGGGCGAGGCGCCCTGGCTGCCCTCGCGCGACCAGGCTTACCTGGGCGTGCTGGTGGACGACCTGGTCACCCAGGGCGTGACCGAGCCCTACCGCATGTTCACCAGCCGGGCCGAGTTCCGCCTGCAGCTTCGCGAAGACAACGCCGACATGCGCCTGACCGAAGCCGGCCGCCGCATGGGCTTGGTGGACGATGCCCGCTGGGACGCCTTCTGCCGCAAACGCGACGCGGTTTCACGTGAAACCGAGCGCCTCAAAAGCACCTGGGTCAACCCGCGCAACCTGCCGGCGGAAGAGAGCGCCCGTGTGCTGGGCAAGGCCATCGAGCACGAGCACAACCTGTTTGACCTGCTGCGCCGCCCGGGCGTGCCCTATGAGGCACTGGTGGGCATGAACGGCGGCGCCTACGTGAACCCCGAGGTTTCACGTGAAACCCTGGGCGACCTGCTGGAGCCGGTGCTGGAGCAACTGGACATTGCCGCCAAGTACAGCGGCTACATCGACCGCCAAAAGGCCGAGGTCGAGCGCGCCGCCAACCTGGAGCACCTGAAGCTGCCGCCTGATCTGGACTACCTGCAAGTGAAGGCCCTGTCGTTCGAGGCGCGCCAGAAGCTGGCCAAGCACCGCCCCGAAACCCTGGGGCAGGCCTCGCGCATCTCGGGCATCACGCCCGCCAGCATCTCGCTGCTGCTGATTCACCTGAAGAAGGGCGGCTTCAAGGGCTTTGCCACGGTGCCCACCACGGAAGGCTCGGCCGCATGAGCGCCCTGAAGGACACCCTGGTCCAGGGGCTGGCCGCGCTGGAACTGGAGTTGGATGATGCCCAGGTGGAGCTGCTGCTGGCTTACCTGGCCCTGCTGCAGAAGTGGAACCGGGTCTACAACCTCACGGCAGTGCGCGAGCCGGCCGAGATGCTCACGCACCACCTGCTCGACAGCCTGGCGGCCGTGGGCCCGCTGCTGCGAGAGACCGACGGTCGCGCCCTGCGCCTGCTGGACGTGGGGTCGGGCGGTGGGCTGCCCGGCGTGGTGATCGCCATCGCCTGCCCACACATTGATGTGACCTGTGTGGACACCGTGGCCAAGAAAGCCGCCTTCCTGCAACAGGCCGCCGCCGCCTTGGCGCTGCCCAACCTGCACGGCCTGCACGCCCGGGTGGAAACGCTGGACCGTGAGAAGGGCCAGGGCTTCGACGTGGTCGCTTCGCGGGCCTTTGCCTCGCTGGCGGACTTCGTGAACTGGTCGCGCGGCGCGCTGAAGGTGGGCGGCGTGTGGATGGCCATGAAGGGCAAGCACCCGCAAGACGAACTGGCCTTGCTGCCGCCCTGGACCGAGGTGTTTCACATGGAATCGATCGCGGTGCCCGGCCTGCAGGCCGACCGTTGCATTGTGTGGATGCGAGACCGCCTGGCGTGAGAAGCGCTCACGTAAACTCCAGCGCTTCAACGCTTGAGGGGTAGCGCATGTTCGGCATCGCGGATTACGGCGCCTTCGTGGTCGCCATCGTCGTTTTTCTGGCCATTCCCGGGCCGGGCAACCTGGCGCTCATCACCTCCACCGGCAAGGGCGGCATTCGCGGCGGGCTGGCCGCCACGCTGGGCGTGATCGCGGGCGACCAGGTGCTGATGTGGCTGGCGGTGGCGGGCGTGGCCGCGCTGCTGGCGGCCTACCCGGCGGCGTTCAATGCGGTGCAGTGGGGTGGGGCGGCCTACCTGGCCTGGCTGGGCTGGAAGATGCTCACCGCCAAGCCGGGCGATGCGCCGGTGATCAACATCCGCCCACGCCAGTACTTTCAGCAGGCCGTGACCATCACCCTGCTCAACCCCAAGGCCATCGTGTTCTACATGGCCTTCTTCCCGCTGTTTGTTGACCCGGCCCGCCACCAGGGCCTGCTCACCTTTGGCGCCATGGCGGCCACCATCGCCGCGCTCACCTTTCTCTACGGCCTGGTCGTGGTGTTGCTCACCCACTTCCTGGCCGAGCGCCTGCGCGCCAACCCCGTCATCACCCGTTCGCTGGAAAAAGTGGCCGGACTCTTCCTCATTGGCTTCGGCGTGAAGCTGGCCCTTTCCAAATAAGCAGCATGGCAAAGATTTTCTGCGTGGCCAACCAGAAGGGCGGCGTCGGCAAGACCACCACCACCGTCAACCTCGCGGCCGGTCTGGCCAAAGTGGGGCAGCGCGTGCTGATGGTCGACCTGGACCCCCAGGGCAACGCCACCATGGGCTCGGGCGTGGACAAGCGCGCCATGGCCCTGTCGGTGTACGACGTGTTGCTCGAGTCCGCCTCGGTGAAAGAGGCCGCCATCTTTTCCGAGAAGTGCGGTTACCACGTGCTCGGCGCCAACCGCGAGCTGGCCGGCGCCGAGGTGGAACTGGTGGAAGAAGAGCGCCGCGAAAAGCGCCTGAAGACCGCCCTGGCCGAGGTGGACGCCGATTACGACTTCGTGCTCATCGACTGCCCGCCCAGCCTGAGCATGCTCACCCTCAATGGCCTGTGCTCGGCCAACGGTGTGATCGTGCCCATGCAGTGCGAGTACTTCGCCCTGGAGGGCCTGACCGACCTGGTGAACACCATCAAGCAGGTGCACGCCAACCTCAACCGCGACCTGCAGATCATCGGTCTGCTGCGCGTGATGTTTGACCCGCGCATCACCCTGCAGCAGCAGGTGAGCGACCAGCTCAAGGCCCACTTTGGCGACAAGGTGTTCAACGCCGTGATCCCGCGCAACGTGCGCCTGGCCGAGGCCCCCAGCTACGGCCTGCCCGGCGTGGTGTTTGACCCGTCTGCCCGTGGCAGCCAGGCCTTCCTGGCCTTTGCCGAAGAAATGGTGCAGCGCGTCAAAACCATGTGAGCCCGCCCATGAAACCCGAGAACGTGCTCATCCTGCCGGGCTGGCAGAACAGCGGCCCGGCCCACTGGCAAAGCCGCTGGGAAGCCCTGCACGGCTACCGCCGCGTGGACCAGCACGACTGGATGGCCCCGCGCCGGGGCGACTGGTCGGCCCGACTGGAAGAGGTGCTGCTGGGCTGCGACGAACCCGCCGTGCTGGTGGCCCACAGCCTGGGCTGCCTGCTCACCGCGGCCTGGGCCCTGCACTCGCGCAACACCCACCGCGTCAAAGCGGCCCTGTTGGTGGCGCCCGGTGACGCCGAGCGCGAGGAACTGCAGCCCGTGCTGCCGAGCTGGTCGCCCGTGGTCATGCAGCGCCTGCCCTTTCCCAGCGTGCTGGTGGGCAGCCGCAACGACCCCTATTGCACCTTTGAGCGTGCCCAAGCCATGGCCAGCGCCTGGGGCTCGCGATTCATCGACCTCGGCGACGCCGGGCACATCAACGCCGACTCCGGTCTGGGCGACTGGCCGCAGGGCCACGCCTGGCTCGACGAACTCAAGAAAGACTGATTGCCATGGTCACGAAAAAACCCAAGGGCCTCGGCCGCGGACTCGAAGCCCTGCTGGGCCCCAAGGTGGACGACGCCGCCGCCGCACCGGCACCCGCTGCGGGCGCACCCTCCACCCTGGCGTTGGACCAGATGGTGCCCGGCGTGTACCAGCCGCGCACCCGCATGGACGAGGGCGCCCTGTATGAGCTGGCCGAGAGCATCAAGGCCCAGGGCATCATGCAGCCCATTCTGGTGCGCCGGCTGGCCGCTGGCCCGAACGAGGGCAAGTACGAAATCATCGCGGGCGAACGCCGCTTTCGCGCCTCGCGCCTGGCGGGCCTGAGCGAGGTGCCGGTGCTGGTGCGCGAGGTGCCCGACGAAGCCGCTGCCGCCATGGCGCTGATCGAAAACATCCAGCGCGAAGACCTCAACCCCTTGGAAGAAGCCCAAGGCCTGCAACGCCTGGTGAAAGAGTTTGGGCTCACTCACGAGCAGGCTGCCCAAGCCGTGGGCCGGTCGCGCAGTGCCGCCAGCAACCTGCTGCGCCTGCTGCAACTGGCCGAGCCGGTGCAGACCATGCTGATGGCCGGTGACCTGGACATGGGCCACGCCCGCGCGCTGCTGAGCCTGGACAAGGCCTCGCAGATCACGGCGGCCAACCAGATCGCCAGCAAGAAGTTGTCGGTGCGCGAGGCCGAGAGCCTGTCCAAGAAACTCTCGGCCGAGTTCGCCCTGGTGCCGCAAAAGCCCAAGAAGGAAAAGTCGCGCGACATCCGTCGCGTCGAGGAAGAGCTGTCCGACCTGCTCACCGCCGAGGTGGAGGTGCGCGTGAAAAAGCGCGTCAAGCGCCACGGCCGGGTGGAGGAAATGGGCGAACTGGCCATTCAGTTCGGCTCGCTGGACGAACTCAACGGCCTGATCGACCGGCTTCGCGGAGGCCAGTGAGGCCGCCAGCCCGGGCTCAGATCGAAAAGATCTTGCCCGGGTTGAGGATGTTGTGCGGGTCGAGCGCGCGCTTGAGGGTTCGCATCATGGCCACGGCGCCGTCGCCGGCCTCGCTGCGCAGAAAGCCCATTTTGTGCAGGCCCACGCCGTGTTCGCCGGTGCAGGTGCCTTCCAGCCGCAAGGCGCGTTCCACCAGTTGGTGGTTGAGCTGTTCGGCGCGTTGGCGTTCGTCGGGGCTGTCGGGGTCGATCAGGTAGCCGAAGTGGAAGTTGCCGTCGCCCACGTGGCCCACCAGAAAGTAGGGAATGCCGCTGGCGTCGGCTTCGGCCACGGAGTCGAGCAGGCAGTCGGCCAGGCGGCTGATGGGCACGCAGGTGTCGGTGCTGATGGCGCGGCACCCTGGGCGGCTCTGGATGGCGGCGAAGTAGGCGTTGTGCCGCGCCGTCCACAGGCGGGTGCGCTCTTCGGGGGTGGTGGCCCATTCAAAGGCGTTGCCGCCGAACTCGCCCGCGATGTCTTGCACGGTTTCGGCCTGCTCTTTCACGCTGGCCGGCGAGCCGTGGAATTCCATCAGCAGCATGTGTTCCTCGCGCAGGCCCAGCTTGCTGTGGGCGTTGACCATGCGCACGGTGTTGGCGTCGATGAGCTCGCAGCGGGCAATGGGCACGCCGAGCTGGATCACCTGAATCACGGTGCGAACGGCGGCTTCGATGGTGGGGAAGGAGCAGATGGCGGCCGACACGGCCTCGGGCAGCGGGTAGAGCTTGAGCGTGACCTCGGTGATCACGCCCAGCGTGCCTTCGCTGCCCACCATCAGGCGGGTGAGGTCGTAGCCGGCGCTGCTTTTCTTGGCGCGGGTGCCGGTGCGAATGACCTCGCCGCTGGCGGTCACCACCTCCAGCGCCAGCACGTTTTCGCGCATGGTGCCGTAGCGCACGGCGTTGGTGCCGCTGGCGCGGGTGGCGGTCATGCCGCCGATGGAGGCGTCGGCCCCCGGGTCAATGGGGAAGAACAGGCCCTGGTCTTTCACGGCCTCGTTCACGGCCTTGCGGGTCACGCCGGGCTGCACGGTCACGGTGAGGTCGTCGGCGTTGATGGCCAGCACGCGGTTCATGCGGCTCACGTCCAGGCTGATGCCACCTTGCACCGCCAGCAGGTGGCCTTCCAGGGAGGAGCCCACGCCGAAGGGAATCACCGGCACCCGGTGCTGGGCGGCCAGTGCCACCGCGTCGGCCACGTCTTGCGTGCTCTCGGCGAACACCACGGCCGCCGGCGGCGGCACGGTGAACACCGATTCGTCGCGCCCGTGCTGTTCGCGCACCGCCAGGGCGGTGGAGCACTGGGCGCCAAAGCGCTGCTGCAGGGCGGCCATGAAGGCCTCGGGCACCGCGCGCGGCTCGATGGTGGGCAAGAGGTGGTCAGGGGCGGTGGGGGCGTTCATGCGGGGCTCCGTCGGGCGAGGGCGGTCAGTTTACGCCCGGACCGCGCGAGCGCCGGGGCAATGGGTCGCCCACGCGCAGGGTGTCGGGAGCGCGGGTGTGCGGGCTGCTCGACACGTTGGTGGTGCCCGCCGGGCCGCTGCGTCCGGCGTTGCCGGGTGGCGTGTGGGCCAGGCCGGCGATGGCCAGCGTCCAGGCGGCAATGAGCTGCACGCTGTGGCCTTCAAAGTTCAAAACCTTGTTCAGAGGGCGTCGCTGTGGTGGCGTCATGGGCATCTCCTGGTCGTGGAACAGGCCCGCATTCCACCCCGGGGTCGTGCTCGGCGGCCAGTCTTTTTGCCCGCCGTTGCGGGCTTGACCCCAGCTTTGCGCCAGACACATTTCCCCAGGTTTCGTTACAGGGCGGGCTTCCCCCACAATGGGCGCCCCGACCTAAGAGAGAACACCATGGGCAATCGACTCACCCAGATCGCCACCCGCACCGGCGACGCCGGCACCACGGGCCTGGGCGACAACACTCGCGTTTCCAAGAACAGCCTGCGCGTGCACGCCATGGGCGACGTGGACGAACTCAACTCCAATATCGGCGTGCTGCTGTGCGAACCGCTGCCCGACGACGTGCGCGCGCTGCTGGTGGAGATTCAGCACCAGCTCTTCAACCTGGGCGGCGAGCTGTCCATCCCCGGCTACGAGCTGCTCAAGCCCGAGGCCGTGCTGGCACTGGACGAGGCCTTGGCCACGCACAACGAGCGCCTGCCGCGCCTGCAAGAGTTCATCCTGCCCGCCGGTTCGCGCGCGGCCAGCCTGGCGCACGTGTGCCGCACGGTGGCGCGCCGCGCCGAGCGCGCGGTGGTGGCCCTGGGCAACGAAGAGGCCATCAAAGACGCGCCGCGCCAGTACCTCAACCGCCTGTCCGACCTGATGTTCGTGCTGGCGCGCGTGCTCAACCGCATGAACGGTGGTGACGACGTGTACTGGAAGAGCGAGCGCATGGCCAAGGGCGCGGGCGAGGGCGCATGAGCCCGCGCCGCTTGGCCGCCGCGCTGGGGCTGCTGGCGGCCGGCTTGGCACAGGCCACACCGGCGGCCTCGTCTTCGGCCGTGCACTTGGCCTGTGAGCCGGTGTACCTGCCGGCGCGCAGTGTGTGGGCGCGCACGGTGGACATCGCCTACGACCAGAAGAAGGTGCGCTCGGTGTTGATCGACGGCGTGCCGGTGTACACCTTCGCGGTGCGGGGCACCACCATCCTCACCGCGCTGGACAACGAGCGCATCCAGATCGACGTGGCCGCGCTGAGTTGGCGCAGCGACTTTCGCGGCGTGGCCTCGTCTGAAGGGCGTTGCGAGCGCGGCTGATCAGCGCTGGATGCCCAGGCCTTCGGTGCTGGGCCGCTGGCCGGTGTGCAGGCGAATGCGCAGCGACACGTCGGTGCGCGAATCGGCGTATTCCACGGCCTGCTCGGCGGTGATGTCGCCGGCCTGGTACAGGTCGTAGAGCGACTGATCGAAGGTCTTCATGCCAATCTCGTTGCTCTTGGCCATGGCGTCCTTGATCTCGTCGGTCTGGCCCTTCTGGATGAGGTCGCTCACGAAGGGCGAGAGCAGCATCACCTCCACCGCGGGCACCAGCTTGCCCTGGGTGCCACGGATCAGCCGTTGCCCGACCACCGCCTTGAGGTTGAGCGACAGGTCCATCAGCACCTGCCGGTGGGCCGACTCGGGGTAGAAGTTCAGCACGCGCTGGATGGCCTGGTTGGCGTTGTTGGCGTGCAGGGTGGACAGGCACAGGTGCCCGGTCTCCGCGTACGACATGGCGTGCTGCATGGTCTCGCGATCGCGGATCTCGCCAATCATGATCACGTCCGGCGCCTCGCGCATGGCGTGGCGCAGGGCCTCGTCAAAGCTGTGGGTGTCCAGGCCCACCTCGCGCTGGTCCACGATGGCCACGTCGTGGCTGTGCTCGAACTCCATCGGGTCTTCCACCGTGAGGATGTGGCCGCCCACGGTGCGGTTGCGGTGGTCGATCATGGCCGCCAGCGTGGTGCTCTTGCCCGAGCCAGCCGCGCCCACCATCAGCACCAGGCCGCGCTTGAGCTGCGCCAGCTTCTTGAGCACCGGCGGCAGCTTGAGCGAGTCCAGCGAGGGGATCTTGGCGTTGATGTGGCGCACCACGGCGGCCACGTCGCCACGCTGGCGAAACACGTTCACGCGAAAACGCCCCAGTCCCGGCAGGGCAATGGCGAAGTCGCATTCCAGCGAGGACTCAAAGCCTCGAATCTGTGTCTCGCGCATCACCGAATAGGCCAGTTGCTGCGTGCGGCTGGGGGTGAGCGCGGGCTCGTCCAGCCGGTGGATGACGCCGTGCACCTTCAAGGCTGCCGGCGTGCCCGCCGACAGAAACAGGTCAGACGCGCCATGGGCCACCATGAGCGAGAGGTAGCGGCCAAGGTCGTCTTGGGAGGAGGGCAGGTCGTCGTGCATGGAAAGGGCAACAAAAAAGGGAGCCGAAGCTCCCCTGGGGCGAAAGCCGGGGTGTCCGGCTGTCTATCGGTGCAAAAGACCAGGGGCTTTAACGTTCCCCCTGGAGTATCTCAGTGGCCCTTGCGGTTGAGCAAGGCGTACAGCAGGATGGCCCCGAAAGTGGCGGTGCCAATGCCGCCCAGCGCAAAGCCGCCGAACTTCAGCGTGTAGTCGCCCGTGCCCAGGATCAGGGTGATGGCGGCCACCAGCAGGTTTTTGTTGTCGGCAAAGTCCACCTTGTTGTCCACCCAGATCTTGGCGCCGGCCACGGCGATCAGGCCGAACACCACGATGGACACGCCGCCCATCACCGGCAGCGGAATGGCCTGGATCAGCGCGCCGAACTTGGGGCTGAAGCCCAACAGCACGGCCATCAGGCCGGCCACCAGGAAGATGGCGGTGGAGTAGATCTTGGTGGCGGCCATCACGCCGATGTTCTCGGCGTAGGTGGTCACGCCCGTGCCGCCAGCGCTGCCGGCCACCATGGTGGCCACGCCGTCGCCCATGAAGGCGCGGCCCATGTAGCGGTCCAGGTCTTTGCCGGTCATGGCGGTCACGGCCTTGATGTGGCCCAGGTTCTCGGCCACCAGGATGATGGCCACCGGCGCGATCAGCAGCATGGCGTTGGCGCTGAACACCGGCGCGCTGAAGTTGGGCAGGCCGATCCAGGCGGCGTTGGCAATGCCCGAGAGGTCCATGGGCTTGCCCATGCCCAGCCCGTTGGTGAGCACGGCGTAGATCAGGCTGGCCAGGATCAGGCCCACCAGAATCAGCAGTCGCTGCACCATGCCCTTGCTGAACACGGCCACCATGGCCACGGTCACGAAGGTGATGGCCTGTACCCAGGCGTCAAAGCCGGTGGGCGCCATGTTCTTGATGGGCACGCCCGCCAGGTTCAGGCCGATCACCGCCACCACCGAGCCGGTGACCACCGGCGGCATGAAGCGCTCGATCCAGCCCGTGCCCACGGCTTGCACCACCGCACCGATCAGGAAGTACACCAGGCCGCAGGCAATGATGCCGCCCAGCGCCACGCCAATGTTGGCGTTCGGGCCCTGGCCGGCGTAGCCGGTGGCGGCGATCACCACGCCAATGAAGGCAAACGACGAGCCCAGGTAGCTGGGCACCTTGCCGCCGGTGAGCAGGAAAAAGATCAGCGTGCCCACGCCGCTCATCAAGATGGCGACGTTCGGGTCAAAGCCCATGAGGATGGGGGCCAGCACCGTGGCGCCGAACATGGCGATCAGGTGTTGCACGCCCATGGCGGCCGTTTGTGGCCAGGGCAGTCGTTCATCGGGGCCGATGACGCCGCCTTGCGCCAATACATCGGTGTTTTTCTCTCGCCATTCCAGCATGCCCATGCATATCCTCCGGGGGGTTATTGAAGCCGCCGATCGTATGCGCAAACCGCCGAATTTCCTGTGCCGCGCGCGCCGCGGCGGCCGCGTTCAGCGGCGTGAGACCAGCACGATGCCCGCCGCCACCCCCGCCAGCGCCAGGCCCAGGCGCCAGGTGAAGGGCTCGCCCAGCAGCGCCATGCCGAAGAGCAGCGCGAACACCGGCGTGAGGAAGGTGAAGGTGCTCATCTGGGTGGCCGGGTAGTGCCGCAGCATCCACATCCAGGCCAGGTAGCTGGCAAACGCCCCCACCACCGTTTGCAGCGCCACCGAGGTCCAGGTGGTGAGCGAATAGGCCCAGCCCCAGGCCTCGCCCAAGGCCAGCGACACCAAAGGCGACACCGCAGCCGTGACGGCGATTTGGTAGAAGAGCGTTTTCTCGGCGCTCAGCTTGGACAGCACCGTGGCGCGCAGGGTGAGGGTGGTCAGGCCCCACAGCACGGCGGCGCACAGGCCCAGCAAGTCGCCGCGCCACTGGCCCGCCACCGGCGAGCCGTGCAGAAAGCCCTCGCTGAAGGCCAGGGCCATGGCACCAAAGGCGATCAGCAGGCCCAGCCACTGCACGCGGCGCAGCGTTTCGCCCGGCACCACGCGCGGCAGCAGCACCGCCACCACAAAGGGGCTGCAGTAGAGAAACACGGTCAGGCGCGACGCGCTGGTGAGCTGCAAGCCCAGGTAGATGCAGGTGAACTCGGCCGCGAACAGGCCGCCCGCCAGCAAGCCTGGCCACAGCGAGCCGTCTTTCTCCCACAGGGCGATGCCGCGCCAGTGGCACCACGCCCACAGCAGCGCCGTGGCGCACCAAAAGCGCACCGTGGCCTGCCACAGCGGCGGCATCTCCACCGCGGCGATCTTGATGAGCGATTGCTGAAAGCCCCAGAAAGCGCAACACAGCACCAGCAGGGTGACAGCCAGTGTGTCCAGGTGCGGGCGGCGCAGCGCGGCGGTGGTCATGGGCGGTCTCAGATCGGGTGCTCGGTGTAGAAGCGCCCGCCGTGGTACAGCAAGGGCGAAGCGTCGGGGTTGTGCGAGCAGCGCTCCACCTGGCCTACGAAGATCACGTGGTCACCCTCGGCGTATTGGCTGCGGTTGAAACACTCGAAGGTGGCCACCGCGCCGGTGAGCAGCGGGGCGCCTTGCGCGCCCTCGGTGAAGGCCACGCCAGCCCAGCGGTCCACGCCGCGCGTGGCGAAGCGCTCGGCCAGGGCCTGCTGGTCGGCGGCCAGCACGTTGATGGCGTAGTGGCAGCCCGCGGCCAGCACCGGCATGGAACTGGCGTTGCGCGACAGGCTCCAGAGCACCAGCGGGGGATCAAGCGAGACCGAGTTGAACGAGTTGGCCGTCAGGCCCACCAGCTCGCCGTTCTCGCCCCGGCAGGTGACGATGGTGACGCCGGTGGCGAACATGCCCAGGGCCGCGCGGAACTCGCGCGACGTGAACGTCGGGGGGCTGGCTTCGCGGCCAGCTTGGCGGGCAGGGGACATGATCGGGCGATGGCGTAACTGAGGTGGGTATTCTCCGGGAAAGCCCGGGGGCTGGCAGTCGCCCGGGCATCGCCCGATAAGATGCCCCCATGAATTCACTGCCCGCCTTCACCACCCTGGGCAGCGGCCCCACCGTGCTCATGCTGCATGGCATTGGCGGCGGCCACCTGGTGTTTGCCCCCCAGGTTGAGGCCCTGGCCAGCGCCGGCTACCGCGCCGTGGCCTGGGACATGCCCGGTTACGGCCGCAGCGCCCCCATCGAGCCCTACACCTTCAAAGGCCTGGCCCAACAGTGCGTTGACCTGATCGATGCCCTGCAATGCCCCAGCGTCACCCTGGTGGGCCACAGCATGGGCGGCATGGTGGCGCAAGAGGTGGTGGCCCGTCGGCCCGACAAGGTCAACCGCCTGGTGTTGGCCGGCACCTCGGCCGCTTTTGGCAAACGCACCGATGGGCGGGTGGCCGGCGACTGGGCGCAGCAGTTCATTGCCGAGCGCACCGCGGTGCTGGACGCTGGCGGCAGCATGGCCGACATGGCCCAGCGCCTGGTGCCGCAAATGACCGGCCCCGGCGCCTTGCCCGAAGGCCTGCGCCTGGCCGAGCATGCCATGGCCGGTGTGCCGGCGGCCACCTACCGGCGCGCGCTGGAAGCACTCACCAGTTTCGACCGCCAATCCATGCTGGACCACATTCGCGTGCCCACCTTGTTGATCGCTGGCGAGTTCGACCGCGTGGCCCCGCCCGCCGTGATGAAGGCCATGGCCCGAGGCATTGCGCAGGCCCGCTATGTGGAACTGCGCGGCATCGGGCACCTGATGAACCTGGAGGCGCCGGAAGACTTCGACGCCTTGCTGCTGGCCTTCCTGGCCGAGCCCGCCCCGGCGCCCCTGGGCGACCTGCACTGAGCCGCGTCAAGCCGGCAGGCGCTCGCGCCGCGATGTGGCGGGCACCGCCTGGGCATCGTCGATGCCGTGAAAGCGAAAGCGCATGGCCGGCCGTTCGCCGTGGATCAGCTCGGCCAGCGCCTTGCCCGAGCCCGCCCCGTGGGTCCAGCCCAGCGTGCCGTGGCCGGCGTTGATCCACAGCCGGCGCAGCGGCAGGCGGCCGATCAGGGGAATGTTGGTGGGCGTGGCCGGGCGCAGGCCGGTCCAGAAGCGCGGGTCGCCGCCTTGTTCGGGCGTGCGCGTGTCGGCCACGCCGGGAAACACCTGCTCGATGCGCTGCACCAGCATGTCGCAGCGCTTGCGCGCCAGCGGCGTGTGCAAGGACAGGTCAAAACCACCCAGTTCGATGGTGCCGGCCACGCGAAGCTGGTCGCCCAGGCGCGAAATGGCGATCTTGCGCTGGTCATCGATCATGCTCACGAAGGGCGCCTGCTCGGGCTTGAGCAGCGGCAGCGTGGCGCTGTAACCCTTGCCCGGGTAGATCGGCACCCGAACGCCCACGGTCTTGAGCAGCGGCGCGGTGTACGAGCCGCAGGCCACCACGAAGGCGTCGGACTGCAGCAGGCGCAACTGGCCGTTGAGGCGGTCGCGCACCCGCACCTGGCGAATCTCGTCGCCCACGCGGTCCAGGCGGTCGATGTCGTGGTTCCACAGCATCTGTGCGCCGCGCTGCTCGCAGCGTTGCGCCAGGGCCTGGGTGAACACGCGAGCATCGCCCGATTCGTCGGAGGCGGTGTAAGTGCCGCCCACGATGCGCTCACCAAAAGCCCGCAGGGCGGGCTCGATCTGCAGCAACTCCTCGCGCGAGACCACGCGCCGTTGCACGCCAAAGCGTTGCATCACCGCGGCGGCATCGGCCGCACCCGCAAAGGCTTTTTCGTCGGTGTAGTAGTGGGCAATGCCGCGTTCCAGGCGGTCAAAGGCGATGCCGGTGTCGGCCACCGCCGCCTTCAGTGCCTCGTGGCTGTACGAGCCCAGCGCCACCAGCTCGGCCACGTTGCGCTCGAAGGCGGCGTCGTTGCACTGGCCCAGGAATTGCAGGGCCCAACGCCATTGGTCGGGGTCCCACTGGGGGCGGAACAGCAAGGGCGAGGTGGCCGAGAACATCCACTTCAGCGCCTTCAGCGGCGCCTGGCGGTTGGCCCATGGCTCGCAATAGCTCACGGAAATCTGCGCCGCGTTGGCGAAGCTGGTTTCCAGAGCGGCGGCGGGCTGGCGCTCCACCACGGTGACCGAATGGCCGCGCTGCAGCAAGTGCCAGGCGGTGCTCACGCCGATGATGCCGGCGCCCAGAACGGTGACGTGCATGGTGGTGCTCCTTGTGCAGCCAGAAAGCGCCAGTATCGGAAACGCCCCGGCCAATGTGAAGCAAAATTAACTTAACGCGATCTCCATCAGTTTGGCTAATCATGAGCACCTTCGATCCCGACGCCCTCGAATGCCTGGCCGCCATCATTGAAGAGGGGGGATTCGAGCGCGCCGCGCAGCGCCTGAACATCACCCAGTCGGCCGTGTCGCAGCGCCTGCGGGGGCTGGAAGCCCAGGTGGGCACGGTGCTCATCGTGCGCAGCCGCCCACTCAAGCCCACGTCGGCCGGGCAGCTCATGCTCAAGCACGCCAAGATGATGCGGCTGCTGCGCGCCGACCTGGAGAAAGACCTGCGCGACCTGGCGCCCAGTTCGGCAGGCAGCGGCCGCGACGACGAGCGCATCTCGGTGGCCATCAACGCCGACAGCATCGCCACCTGGGCCTTGCCCGCCCTGGGCGCACTGGCCCGCCAAGGCCTGCCGATCGAGGTCATCACCGATGACCAGGAGTTCACCCACGAGTGGCTGCGCGAAGGCCAGGTGCTGGGCTGCGTCACCTCGCTGGGGCAGGCCCTTCGCGGCTGCCGCATGGAGGCGTTGGGGGTGATGGACTACGTGGCGGTCGCCCGGCCCGAGTTCGCGGCCGAGCACTGCCCGCAAGGGCTCAACGGCCACAACTTCCACCGCCTGCCTTTTGTGGCCTTCAACCGAAAAGACCAGTTGCAGCACGCCTTCGTGCGGCAGGCTTGCCAGTTGCCCCGAGTGACCCTCAAACAGCTCTACGTGCCCAGCAGCGAAGGCCAGGTGCGCGCTGTGCGCGAGGGCTGGGGGGTGAGCGTGGTGCCACTGCCGGGCGTTCAGGACTCGCTGGCGCGTGGCGAGTTGGTGGACGTGGCGCCGCGCCACCGCCTGGGCGTGCCGCTGCACTGGCACTGCTGGAACCTGAGTTCGGGCGTGCTGGACGCGCTCACCGACGCGCTGCGCGGGGCCGCCGCCAGCGCCTTGCGCCCACCCCCGGCCTGAGCCGGAGGCGAGCGCGGTGGCGCTTACTTCGGCAGCACCACCGAGTCGATCACGTGGATCACGCCGTTATCGGCGGTGATGTCGGTTTTCACCACATTGGCGGCGTCCACCTTCACCCCGCCCATGGTGGACACGGTGAGTTCGCTGCCTTGCACGGTCTTCACCTTGCCGGCCTTCACGTCCGCGGCCATCACCTTGCCCGGCACCACGTGGTAGGTGAGCACAGCGGTCAGCTTGGCCTTGTCTTTGAGCAGCGCGTCCAGATCGGCCTTGGGGATCTTGGCGAACGCTTCGTCCGTGGGGGCGAACACGGTGAACGGGCCCGGGCCCTTGAGCGTGTCCACCAGGCCGGCGGCCTGCACGGCGGTCACGAGGGTCTTGAACGAACCCGCGGCCACGGCCGTGTCCACGATGTCCTTGGCTTGGGCGGCAGAGAGGGCGGCGAAGGCCAGCACACTGGCCACGAGCGTCTTTTTCATGTGAATCCTTTCAGGGGTGGTGAAGCGGTTGAGACCGCACAGCCCTCATCGGTATGCACGATCTGGTTCAACGGTATCCCGAAAAGTCACAAAAAAACCAAATAGTCTTATTTCCAACTCGGTGGTGTGGATATCGCCGCGCGCGTCGAAAGCGGGCAAAATCGGTATCCTGCCAAAAGGTTTGCCATGTCCAGCGTCAGCACCACTTCCGTCGCCGTCCCTCCCGCCAAACGCAGCTTCCGCGAACAGATGCACCAGGCGCGTGAAGACGCCATCGTCGCCTCCGTCAACCGCCTCCTGGCCGAAAAGGGCTTTGACGCCATGACGGTGGACGAGGTCGCCGCCGACGTGGGCATCGCCAAGGCCAGTCTTTACAAGCACTTTCCCAGCAAGGAAGACCTGGCGGCGGCCGCCATGGTGCGGGTGATGGACCGCGCCCGCGCCTTCCTTGACGGCCTGCAGGCCCGCACCGAAGCCAGCCCGCTGGAGCAACTCAAGGCCGTGGCCCGTTGGACCATGGAGGTGCAACTGGCCGGTGAAATGCCCTCACTGCCCAGCGAAAACTCCTCGCTGCGCGCCGCGCTCACCCACAACAAGGCCTATGTCGACGGGCTGATGGACGTGAGCGACCGGCTGGGCGCCTGGATCACGGCCGCGCAGGCCAACGGCAGCATCAACCCCGCCTTGCCGCCCATCGCCGTGCTCTACACCTTGTACGCGCGCGCTTGCGACCCCGTGCTGGGTTTCCTCAAGGGCTCGGGGCTCTACACCAACGAGCAGATCATCGACATGGTGCTGTCCACCTGCTTCGACGGCTTGCGCGTGCGCTGACGCCCAGCGGCGATCGCCCAAACAAAAGGCCGCCCTCGGGCGGCCTTTTTGCGTGCGCGGCGGGTTCGATCAGCGAACCAGCAGCACGGGCGCCTTGCACTGGGCCAGCACCTGCGTGGCCACCGAGCCCAGCACCAGGTTGCCCAGCGCGCTGTGGCCATGCGAGCCCATCATCACCAGGTCAAACTTGCCGCTGGTGGCGGCCTTGGCGATCTGCTCGCCAGGAGCGCCCACTTTGTGAATCACCTTCGGCTCGATGCCGTGGCGCTGCAGAAACTTCACCACCGGCGCGGTGATCTTTTCGCCCTCTTCAGCGTAGTAGCTGTTGGCGATTTCGGCGCCCACGGCCGCGCGCGCGCGGGGGGGCAGGGGAGCCTGCACAGCGATGAGGGTGTAGCTGTTCTCGGCGCTGAAGGTCTCGTCGTGCGTGGTCAGGTAGGCCAGCATCTTCTTGGTGTAAGAGCTGCCATCGACAGCCAGCAGGATCTTCATCGGGGGTCTCCTTGGGAACGTTGGAGCTTCGGAGTGTAAAAGGTCTGTGTTGTCCTTCGTTGCTCCAGCTCAAGCGGGCCGCGGCTTCAGCTCGATGCACGCGCAGCTTTCAAAGACCGTCTGCTCGTTTTTGTCGGCATAACCGAGCGGATTGGCCTTGATGCGGCAGCGCCCCACCTGCACGTCGGTGGGGCAATGCAGGTGGCCGTGCAACCACAGGTCGGCGTGTTGCAGCAGCGAATCGAGCGCGTTGCAAAAGCCGGCGGTGCCCGGGGTGGGGCCATAGCGCGGGTCCATGCTGTGCAAGGTGGGCGCGAAGTGCGTCACCACCACTGTGCTGCCGTCAAAGGGTTTGCGCAGTTCCTCGCGCAGCCAGGCCTGACACTCCAGAGCGACCGCACGCATGGCGGCCGCGTCAAACAGGGCGCCGTTGCGCATGCCTTGCATCTTGCTCAGGTAGAAGTTGGCGGCGCGAAAGGCCTTGTCGCGGTCGCCCAGGGCGTCGTAGTCGGCCCAGAGGGTGGTGCCGATGAACCGCACCCCTTGGTGCACCCAGGTTTCGCGCTCCAGCCAGATCAGGCCCAGGCGTTCGCAGGCCTCGCGCAGGCGGGTGTGGGCGTCGTCCCAGTCGATGCCGTCGTATTCGTGGTTCCCAGGCACGTAGAGCACCGGCACCGGCCAATTGGCGAAGCGCCCGAGGGCCCAGTCGGGCTCGGTCATGGTGCTGCCGTCGCGGCGGCGCTGGTATGAGCCCACGTCGCCGGCCAGCACCAGCAGATCGGCCCCGGGGGCGGGGGTGGGGGTAAAGGACGGGTCGGCCTCGAGGTGCAGGTCACTCAGCAACTGGATCTTCATGCGGGCATTGTCGGCCAGGGGGCTCACGCGCTGTCTGGGCCGAAACCCTGGGCGGCCGCCCGCCCAATGGTCTCGCGCAACCAGCGATGGGCAGGGTTGTGGGTGGCCTGGCGGTGCCAAAGGGTGTCCACGTGCACTGGGGGCACGGGCAGGGGCAGTTCACTCAAGGCCAGTTTGTCTTCCATGCCGGTGGCGCCCACGAAGTGACGTGGCAAAACGGTGAGCAGGTCGGTGGTGGCCACCACGCGCCCGGCGGTGAAGAACTGGTTCACCGTGAGCACCACGCGCCGCTGGCGCGACAGGGCGGTGAGGGCCTCGTCCACGAAGCCGAACGGCCGGCCCGAGAAGCTCACCAGCAGGTGGCGCGCTTCGCAGTACTCGTCCAGCGAGAGTGGCCGGCCGGCCATGGGGTGGTCGCGGCGCATCACCACCACGTACTCGCCGTCGTACAGGCGCTCGTGCAGGAACTGCGGGTTTTCTTCCTGCAGGTGTACCGCGCCCAGTTCGGCCAGTACGCCAGGAAAGTGGCCAATGGCCAGGTCGGCGGTGCCGGAGTCCAGCAGTTGGCGCGGGTCACGCGTGGTCAGTGGCAGGATGCGCAGGCTCACGCCGGGGGCTTCCCTCTCGCAAATGCGCACCAGGCCCGGAATGATCTTGGCCGCCGTGGCGTCGGCCATGGCCAGCACGAAGGCGTTGTGGGCCGTGGCCGGGTCAAACGTGCCTGGCGCCAGCGACTCGCGCAGCAGCGACAGGGCATCGCGCACCGACGGCCACAGCGCCAGCGCCACGGGCGTGGGCTCCACGCCGTAGCCCGAGCGCCGCACCAGTTCGTCACCGATGGCCTCTCTGAGGCGCCGCAAGGCGTTGCTCACCGCGGGCTGCGTCATGGCCAGGTTGTGCGCGGCGCGGGTGAGGTTGCGCTCGGCCATCACCTCGTCGAAGACGCGCAGCAGGTTCAGGTCGAGCGTGCGGAAGTTGAGGTTGGTTATCACGGCGGTGAATGTTAGCCATTACAAAAATAAAGTGGTGAGATATGGGGGGAAACCCTAATATTCACCCCAACGACGCTCTCGTCGATGGTTTTTGGGAGTCCAACATGAGCACCTACGTCAACGCTTCTTCCGCCCCGCTGGGCCTTCGTACCCCCGCTGCCGCTACGCAGCGCACCCCGTCCGCCGGTCGCAACGGCGCGCGTGGTCTGTCCTTCATGCTGCTGGCCGCCGTGGTCGCCGCCATGGTCGTGCTGGCCGATCGCCTGATCAGCACCTGGGCTGACGGTCACCTGCTGCTGGCCTGGGTGCTGCTGTGGGTGGTGGTCTTCGCTGGCATGGCCCTGTTTGCCGATTCCGCCCGCGCCCTGGCCCGCCGCACCATGGCCTCGCTGGACGCCTGGTCGCGTTCGCTGGCCCAGAAGCGCGCTGAAGAGCGCCTGTGGGACATCGCCCGCGCCGACCCCCGCGTGATGGCCGAGCTGGTGTCTGCCCGCAGCCGCACCGAGGAAGCCGCCCCGGCTGCCCTGCCCGCCACCGCCGAAACCGCGACTGTGCGCGACATGGGTTTCTGGGAAAAGCTGGGCCGCGAGCGCGCTGGCCGCGCCCTGTTCTGATTTGATCGTCGAAGGTTGTCTCCTCTCTGGCCACCCTCGGGTGGCCATTTTTTTGCCCGTCTGCGCCCCGAGCGCGCACAAAAAAGCCACCCTCGGGTGGCTTTTTCGTTGAGGCGCGAGCGCTGATCAGGCGGCCAGGCGCTTTTCGATGGCGGCCTTGGTGTCCTGCAGGGCTTGCGGCAGGTGGTAGGCCAACTGGGCGAACAGCTCACCGTGCAGGGCCATTTCCTGGGCCCAGGCGGCCTTGTCGATGTGGGTGACGGTGTTGTACTGCTCGGGCGAGAAGTCCAGGCCGTTCCAGTGGATGTCGTTGTAACGGGGGCTGATGCCGAAGGCGTGTTCTTCGCCCTGGCCGCGGCCTTCGATGCGGTCGATCATCCACTTCAGCACGCGCATGTTCTCGCCGAAGCCAGGCCACACGAACTTGCCGTTCTCGTCCTTGCGGAACCAGTTCACGCAGAAGATGGCGGGCAGCTTGGCGCCGTCGGCGGCCAGCTTCTCGCCCATGTTGAGCCAGTGCTGGAAGTAGTCGCTCATGTTGTAGCCGGCAAAAGGCAGCATGGCGAACGGGTCACGGCGCACCACGCCTTGCGCGCCAAAGGCGGCGGCGGTGGTCTCGGAGCCCATGGTGGCGGCCATGTAGACGCCTTCGGTCCAGTTGCGGGCCTCGGTCACCAGCGGCACGGTGGTGGAGCGGCGGCCGCCGAAGATGAAGGCGTCGATCGGCACGCCGTTGGGGTCGTCCCAGGCGTGGTCCAGCGCGGGGTTGTTGGTGGCGGCCACGGTGAAGCGGGCGTTGGGGTGGGCGGCCTTGGCGCCGGTTTCCTTGGCCAGCTGCGGGGTCCAGTCCTTGCCTTGCCAGTCGATGGCGTGGGCCGGCGCATCGCCCATGCCTTCCCACCACACGTCGCCGTCGTCGGTCAGGGCCACGTTGGTGAAGATCACGTCGCGGTCCAGACTGGCCATGCAGTTCGGGTTGGTCATGGTGTTGGTGCCGGGGGCCACGCCGAAGTAGCCGGCTTCGGGGTTGATGGCGTAGAGGCGGCCATCGGCGTGCGGCTTGATCCAGGCGATGTCGTCACCGATGGTGGTGACCTTCCAGCCCTCGAAGCCCTTGGGCGGGATCAGCATGGCGAAGTTGGTCTTGCCGCAGGCGCTGGGGAAGGCGGCGGCCACGTGGTACTTCTTGCCCTCGGGCGAGGTCACGCCCAGGATGAGCATGTGCTCGGCCAGCCAGCCCTGCTGACGGCCCATGGTGGAGGCGATGCGCAGCGCGAAGCACTTCTTGCCCAGCAGCGCGTTGCCGCCGTAGCCCGAGCCGTAGCTCCAGATCTCGCGGGTTTCGGGGTAGTGGACGATGTACTTGGTGGTCGGGTTGCAGGGCCAGGCGGTCTTGTCGGTCTCGCCGGCGGCCAGCGGGGCGCCCACGGTGTGCACGCAGGGCACGAAATCGCCGTCGGTGCCCAGCACGTCGAACACGGCCCGGCCCATGCGGGTCATGAGCTTCATGTTCACGGCCACGTAGGCGCTGTCGGACAGCTCGATGCCGATGTGGGCAATGCGGCTGCCCAGCGGGCCCATGCTGAAGGGCACCACGTACATGGTGCGGCCGCGCATGCAACCGTCAAACAGCGGCTGCAGGGTGGCGCGCATCTCGGCCGGGGCCTTCCAGTTGTTGGTGGGGCCGGCGTCTTCCTGCTTCTCCGAGCAGATGAAGGTGCGGTCTTCCACGCGGGCCACGTCCGACGGGTCGGACCAGGCCAGGTAGCTGTTGGGGCGCTTGACCGGGTCAAGCTTCTTGAGGGTACCGGCTGCCACCAGTTGCTCGCACAGGCGGTTGTATTCCTCGTCGCTGCCGTCGCACCAGACCACGTTGTCGGGCTTGCACAGCGCCACCATGTCGGCCACCCAGGCGATCAGGCGCGGGTGTTTGACGTAGGCGGGGGTGTTGAGGGCCAGGCCCTGCATCACGGGAGAGTTCATGTAATGGCTCCAGAGGTAACGAATCGGCGCTCGCCACAGACACCAACAGCCGCAAGCGTCAGGCAACTGACACGGCGGCTGTTGTGAATGGCTGCGGCAGAAATCGGGTGGTCGGCGCTCGGTGCTGCGGGGCGGGTGGCGGCGGGCAGCAGGGGTCGGTCGGCAGATGGGTGCATCCGCCGGCCAGCGGCGGGTCGGCCAGTGCCGGAATTTTAGGCATTCGCCCCGTCAGTTACCTGCGGGTTACATGCAAAGCCCGCATAACGTGATGCCCAAAACGGTGGATGCACCACCAAAACAAAGGCCGACGACCCTTTCGGGTGGTCGGCCTGAGGTGCCGGGAAGCCTGGGGTTCAGGCCATGAACACGGCGATGAAGGCCAGCAGGAACATCAGCACGCCGCCGGCCACGGGCAGCACGACAGGCATGTAGGGCACGATGGATTCCACCAGGTCTTCAGACTTGTCGGCGGGGTTGTGGTGCTCGGTGTGCGCCATGGCGGTTCTCTCCAGATGTGATGCAACTGGGCCGGGATTCTAAGGGAAGCCCCGCCGGCCGTGGCGTCGCTCAGGTGGCCCGGGCGGCAAAGCCGGCGTTGTGCAGGCAGTCGATCACCTGCTGCACGTGTTCGCGGCCCCGGGTTTGCAGCACCAATTCGATCTCCACGTTCTGCGCGGCCAGCAGGGTGAAGGCGCGCTGGTGGTGCACCTCGTCGATGTTGGCGCCGGCCTCGGCCACCAGGGCCGCGATGCGGGCCAGGTTGCCCGGCACGTCGCGCGCATTCACCAGAATGCGCGCCAGCCGGCCGGCGCGCACCATGCCGCGCTCGATGATGGAGGCCAGCAGCATGGGGTCGATGTTGCCGCCGCACAGCACCAGGCCCACCTTGCGCCCGGCGAACCGCGCAGGTTGTTTGAGCACGGCGGCCAGGCCGGCGGCGCCCGCGCCTTCCACCAGGGTTTTTTCGATTTCGAGCAACATCACGATGGCCTGCTCGATGTCGCCCTCGTCCACCAGCATCAGGTCGTCCACCCGCTCTTGCACCACGGCCTGGGTGAGCCGCCCGGGTGTGCCCACCGCAATGCCTTCGGCGATGGTGCTGGCACCCTGCGGGTGGTGGGTGCCCTTGATGGCGTCGAACATGGCCGCGAAGCGCTCGGTCTGCACGCCGATGACCTCGATGTCGGGCCTGAGCGCCTTGGCCACCGTGGCCATGCCGCCGATCAGGCCGCCGCCGCCCACGGCGATCACCAGCACGTCCAGGTCGGGTTGGGCGCGCAGCATCTCCAGTGCGATCGTGCCCTGGCCGGCCATGATGGCCTCATCGTCGTAGGGGTGCACGAACACCAGGCCCTGGGTGTCGGCCAGGGCGCGGGCGTGCGCCCGGGCTTCGTCGAGCGTGTCGCCGTGCAGCACCACCTCGGCACCGAAGCCGCGTGTGCGCTCGATCTTCACGCCGGGGGTGAAGCGGGGCATGACGATGGTGGCCCGCAGGCCCAGGCGCTGGGCGTGGTACGCCACGCCTTGCGCGTGGTTGCCCGCGCTCATGGCCACCACGCCGCGCGCGCGCTCGGCCGGGGTGAGCTGGGTGAGCTTGTTGCAGGCACCGCGCTCTTTGAACGAGGCGGTGTACTGCAGGTTCTCGAACTTCAGGTAGATCTGGCAGCCCGCGATCTGTGACAGCGTGCGCGACTCCACGCAGGGTGTGTCGAGCACCTGGCCTTGCAGGCGTTGGGCAGCGGCTTGGACGTCTTGAAGCGACAGCATGCCGCCATTGTGAATCGGCTACCGGCCCGAGCGCCGATTTTCGGTGCCGGGTGACGCCCGTCATCGTGCGCTTCCCTCGCTGAACAAGCTGGGGTATGGTCCGCGCGAGACCGTCGATTACCCGGTACGGTGTCTTCCCGGAGGTGTTCCATGCCCAAGCGCTCGCTGTCTGCTACCCGCTTGCCCGGTGAGGGCCGCGAGTCGCGCGCGATCGGCATGGGCGAGGCCCGGGTGTACGCCTCGCCCGGCTTGCGCCACGCGCCGGTGCTGGACCTGATGTGTTCGCATTTCGTGCTCTCGCTGGCGGCCCGGCAGGGCCACCACTTCAATGTGCGGCGAGACCTCAACACCCTGCTCTCCCTGGCCGGCCGCCACCTGGTCTGGCCGCACACGGTCTTGATGCGCCTGCGCGAGTTCTTGCGTCGGCGCTGCCAGGACAACGAGCTCTGGGCGGGCCAGGAGCGACTGGCCATTGGCGCCTTCATGGACCGCTACGGCACTTGGCGCGGGCCCTACGAAGAGGGCACGCTGTTCTTCTACCTGGACGAATACGCCAAGGAGGCGCCCAAAGACTTGCTCTCGGTGCTGGCCGTCACCGGTGAGTGGCTCAGCCAGGCGCTGAAGACGCAGTCGACCCTGGTGGAGAAAAACATCGACGCCCTGGCCTCGCTGCTGCAACTCAACCGCGCCGAGCGTGCGCTGTTGCTCTACGGCACGCTGGCGCGTTACCAGCGCGACCTGCGCTCCATCCTGGTGGAGTTCAAGGTGAGCAACGCGGCCGAGGCCTACGCCACCATTGCCGAGCTGGCGGGCGTGAAGCCCAGCGAAGTGGGCGAGGCCCTGCGCGCGGGCTCGCGGCTGGAGCGCATCGGCATGGTGGAGAACCTCATCTCCGAGCACAACATCACCGACCTGGCCGACCTGATGAAGGTCAGCGAGAAACTGCCGCCGGTGCTCATGCGGGAGTACCGCTCGCAAAGCGAGCTGATGGCGGTGTTCACCCGCCCGGCCGCACCGTCTGCCCTCAGCGAGAAAGATTTCGCCTACGTGGGTGACGACGTGCGCCTGCTCAGTGGCCTGCTGCGCGAGGCCGTGGCGCGCAAAGAGCCTGGCATCAACGTGCTGCTGTATGGCCCACCCGGCACCGGCAAGACCGAGCTGGCGCGGGTAGTGGCCCGCGCGGCAGGGCTGGAGCTGTTCGAGGTGGAATACGCCGACCGCGACGGCAACGCGCTCTCGGGGCGCGACCGCTACCGCTCGCTGCAGATCGCGCAGGTCTTCCTGAAGGGCATGACGCGCTCGGCCCTGCTGTTCGATGAAGTGGAAGACGTTTTTCCGCCCATCTCCAGCGAGGCCGCGCAGTTCATGGCGCGGGCCGATCACGTGGTGTCACCACACGGCCACAGCGCCAGTGTCAGCGGCAAGGCCTGGGTGAACCAGGTGCTGGAGCACAACCCGGTGCCCACCCTCTGGGTCACCAACCGCATCGAGCAGATCGACCCCGCCTTTCGCCGGCGTTTTGCCTACCACCTGGAACTCAAGAGCCCGCCACCCGGCGCGCGCGAGCAATTGGTGCGCACGGCCTTGGCGGGCGTGCCGGTGTCAGATGCCCTGGTGGCGCGCCTGACCGACCGCCAGGGCCTCACGCCCGCGCAAATCCGCACAGCGGTGCGCTTTGCGCAACTGGCCGCGGCCCCGGCCCCGGGTGCGCGGCGCCGGCGCACAGCCCCGCCAGCGCTGCTGGACGACACCATCGAGCGGCAATTGCGCCACGCCGACCTGGCGCTGGGGCGTCGGCCAGACGTGGTGGCGCGCCCTTCGGTCACCGCGTACCGATTGGACATGCTCAACGTGGACTCGCGCTACCCCCTGCCGCGCATCGTGGAGGCGCTGCGGGCGCGTGGCCACGGGTGCTTGTGTTTTCATGGCGCGCCTGGCACCGGCAAGACCGCGCTGGCCGAGCACATCGCGCAGCAACTGCAGCGGCCCTTGATGGTTCGCCGCGCCAGCGACCTGGTGAGCAAGTTCGTGGGCGAGACCGAGCAGCAGATGGCCGCCATGTTTCGCGAGGCAGAGGCCGAGCGCGCGGTGTTGCTGCTGGACGAGGCCGACAGTTTTCTTCAAGACCGCCGCGGTGCCCAGCGCACCTACGAGGTGACCGAGGTCAACGAGATGCTGCAGGGCATGGAGCGTTTCGGGGGTGTGTTCATCTGCACCACCAACTTGATGAACAGCCTCGATCAGGCCGCGTTGCGGCGGTTCACGTTCAAGATTCGCTTCAAGCCGCTCACGCGCGAGCAGCGAGAGACCATGTTCGTGACCGAAGCCCTGGGGGGTGAGCCGGCCGCATTGACCGACGCCCTGCGCCAGCGCCTGGCCCAACTGGAGCAGCTGTGCCCGGGCGATTTCGCGGCGGTCAAGCGCCAGGCCGAGATCCTGGGCGAAGCCATGGCACCAGAGGAGTTCCTGGCGCAGCTGGAGGCCGAGCACCGCATCAAGCCTGAGGTGCGCGAAGCGCGCAGCATGGGCTTCACGGGCTGATCAAACGGAGGCACAAAAAAGCCGCCGGCGAAATGCGCGGCGGCTTGGTGCGAGGGTGTGTGGCGATTCAGTGCAACACGCCAGGCTTGGTGGGCAGCTCGTCGGGCGAGTAGTCGGGGTGGTGTTCCAGGAAGAACTGCAGCTTGCTGTCCAGGCCGGTGATGCGCTTGCGAGCCACCGACTCGCAATGGTGCTTGGAGATCAGGTTGAACACCTTGCTGCGCAGGAACCAAAGGTCTTTCGGGTTCTGGGCCACCATCAGCGCGGCCTGCAGGCGGTAACGCTGGGGGTCGTCGATGTCAGACAGCATGGCGCGGAACTCGTCGATCACGAAATCGAGTTCGAGAACCTGGGTGTCCTGATACTGGTGGGTTCGGCTCTTCTTGAACCAGGGCAGCTTAAAAAACATGCCGGCTCCTTGTGTCGGGTGGGACCGCAGGCAACGCCCGCTTGGCTAAAGGATCGGCGCCGATGGGCCGAAATTGAGCGTTCTCAGCCCGGAGAAGACCCCAGTGCCGATGGACGGTTTTCGCTGTCACACCATGGTGTTCGCCATGGGCCGCCAGGACCGGAATGCCTCAGAGAAAAGCACTCACCACCTGAAGCACGGCCTCGCCGTAGGCCTCGCGTTTTTTCACGCCCAGGCCGGCGATGCCGTCCAGTTCGGCCAGGGTCTGGGGCTTGCGGGTGGCGATGTCGCGCAGGGTGCTGTCGTGAAAAATCACGTAAGCCGGGCGGTTGTGTTCGCGCGCCACCTCGGCGCGCCAGGCGCGCAGGGCGTCCAGGCACTCGCGCTCGGCCAGTGACAGCGGCGTGCCGTCGTGGTCCACCGGGCTGCGGCGTTGGCCGCGCGAGCGCGAGGGGGCGCGCTCGGCCTGGATGCGCAGGCTCACGCGCGCTTCGCCCTTGAGGATGGGGCGCGCACCATCGGCCAGGTGCAGCGTGTTGTAAGGCGCGTCGTCCACCCGCACGGCCTCGCGGGCGATGAGCTGGCGCAGCAAGGCGCGCCACTGGGTTTCGCTCCAGTCCGCCCCGATGCCGAAGGTGCTGAGTTGGTCGTGGCCGTACTGCGCCACCTTGTCGGTCTTCTTGCCGCGCAGGATGTCCATCACGTGGCCCGCGCCAAAGCCGTGGCCGCTGCTTTGCTGCACCCGGTACAGGCACGAGAGCAGCTTGCGTGCGGGCTCGGTGGCGTCGAACAGCTCGGGCGGGTTCAAGCAGTTGTCGCAGTTCATGCACACCGGGCGCAGCATGGCGCCAGGTGGCGTGCCCGGTGGGCCCTGGTAGGTCTCGTCAAAGTAGGCCAGCAGGCGCACGCGGCGGCAGTCGCTGGTTTCGGCCAGGGCCAGCAGGGCGTCTAGCTTGCCGCGCAGCACCTGCTTGAACTCGTCGCCTGCGGGGCTGTCGTCGATCATGCGGCGCTGGTTCACCACGTCTTGCAGGCCGTAGGCCATCCAGGCGTTGGCGGGCTCGCCGTCGCGCCCGGCGCGGCCGGTCTCCTGGTAGTAGCCCTCGATGTTTTTGGGCATGTCCAGGTGGGCGACGAAGCGCACGTCGGGCTTGTCGATGCCCATGCCGAAGGCCACGGTGGCCACCATGATCCAGCCGTCTTCGCGCACGAAACGGTCTTGGTGGGTCTGGCGCACGGCGCCATCCAGGCCGGCGTGGTAGGGCAGGGCCTTCAGGCCGGCGTTCTGCAAGAGCGTGGCCACCTCTTCCACGCGGCGGCGCGACTGGCAGTACACGATGCCCGCGTCATGCACGCCACCGGCCATGTGCTCGTCGCGGATGAAACGCAGCAATTGCTGGGTGGCGTCTTTCTTCTCGACCAGCAGGTAGCGGATGTTGGGGCGGTCAAAGCTGCTGACGAAGGTGCGCGCGCTTTGCAGCTGCAGGCGCTCCACGATGTCGGCGCGGGTGAGCGAATCGGCCGTGGCGGTGAGCGCGACCCGGGGCACGCCGGGGAAGCGCTCGGGCAGCACGGCCAGTTCGCGGTACTCGGGCCGAAAGTCGTGGCCCCACTGGCTCACGCAGTGCGCTTCGTCGATGGCGAACAGCGAGAGCTGGCCGCGCTCGTGCAGCGAATCGAGTTGGGCCAGGAAGCGCGGCGTGGTCAGGCGCTCGGGCGCCACGTAGAGCAGGGTGATGTCGCCGCGCAGCATCTGGCGCTCCACGCGCTGGGCGTCGTCGAGCGAGAGGCTGGAGTTCAGGTAGGCGGCGTCCACGCCGGCTTCCAGCAGGGCGTCCACCTGGTCGTGCATCAGCGCGATCAGGGGCGAGACCACGATGGTCAGGCCCAGGCCCGCCTGCTGGCGCACGATGGCCGGCACCTGGTAGCACAGCGACTTGCCGCCGCCCGTGGGCATGAGCACCAGCGCGTCGCCGCCGGCACCCACGTGGCTCACGATGTCGGCCTGCGGGCCGCGAAAGGCGTCGTAGCCAAAGACCTCGTGCAGCACGCCGAGGCTGGCTTCCATGACCTCGGCGCCGGGGGCGATGTCGATCATGCCCTTACATCTGCTCCCAGGGCAGGCCTTCAAAGCGCCAGCCGTTGAGGCTGGAGCGCTTGAACTCGTCGTTGAGCTCGCCCTCGAAGCCGTGCAGCACGTGGGCCACGTTGGTGAAGCCGGCGGCCTCCAGGGCCTGGCCGGCGTCGCGGGTGCGTTTGCCGCTGCGGCAGATCAGCAGAATGGGGCGTTCTTTGCTGCCCGCCTCGGCCTCGACCGCCGCCGCAAAGTGCGCGGGGTCGGGCGTGAGGTCGGGGTATTCGTACCAGGGGATGTTCTCCACGCCGGGCGGGCGGCCCACGTAGAGCGACTCGATCTCCATGCGCACGTCCACGAACAGCGGCGGCTGTTCGCCAGCGGCGTGCAAGCGCTCGCTTTCGGTTTGCAGCCATTGCCAAGCTTGGGTGGGCGTGAGGTCTTTCATGGGGCGGTATTGTCGGGGATTCGTTTGCCGCCCTCCCTACAATCGCCGGATGAACTCGCCCGCATTGCCCGTTTACACCCGCGCCCAGGCGCTGCCTGAGATCCTGAAGCACCGCATCGCCATCCTCGACGGCGCCATGGGCACCATGATCCAGCGCTTCAAGCTGGGCGAGGCGCAGTACCGGGGCGAGGGCTACACCGGGCCCGATGGCGCGGGGGATCGATTCAAGGACTTTCCGCGCGATGTGAAGGGCAACAACGAGCTGCTCTCGCTCACCCGGCCCGACGTGATCCGCGACATCCACGAGCGCTACCTGGCCGCCGGCGCCGACCTGATCGAGACCAACACCTTCGGCGCGACCACGATCGCGCAGGAGGACTACGGCATGGCCCACCTGGCGCGCGAGATGAACCTGCGCTCGGCGCAGCTCGCGCGTGCCGCCTGCGACAAGTTCTCCACCCCGGACAAGCCGCGCTACGTGGCCGGCGCGCTTGGCCCCACGCCCAAGACGGCCAGCATCAGCCCCGACGTGAACGACCCCGGCGCGCGCAATGTCGATTTCGAGCAGCTGCGCGCGGCCTACCTGGAGCAGACCCTGGCGCTCATCGAGGGCGGCGCCGACGTGATCCTGGTCGAGACCATCTTCGACACGCTCAACGCCAAGGCCGCGCTGTTCGCCGTCGAGGAAGCGTTCGACCAGACCGGCGAGCGCCTGCCTATCCTCATCAGCGGCACCGTCACCGACGCCTCGGGCCGCATCCTCAGCGGCCAGACCGTCACCGCCTTCTGGCACAGCGTGCGCCACGCCCGCCCGCTGGCCGTGGGCCTGAACTGCGCGCTGGGTGCCGCGCTGATGCGCCCCTATATCCAGGAACTGGCCAAGGCCGCGCCCGACACCTTCATCAGCTGCTACCCCAACGCCGGCCTGCCCAACCCCATGAGCGACACCGGCTTTGACGAAACGCCCGAGGTCACCAGCCGCCTGCTGCGCGAGTTCGCGGCCGAAGGCCTGGTGAACATCGTGGGGGGCTGCTGCGGCACCACGCCGCAGCACATCGGCGCCATCCACCAGGCGGTGGGCTCGCAGTCGCCGCGCGCGCTGCAGCGCGGGCCGTTCTACCGAGAAGCGGCCTAAAACCTGATGACTTGCGTGGAAAAGACCTACCCCGCATAATCGCGCTTTCCTTCAAGGGGAGTAGTCAACCTGTCACCCGGCACCAAGTCGGGCTTCGATGGATGGGGTTTTCGTCAATACGCGGTGTTCCACCGCCGGAAACCCCCACCCGCATCACCCATGCGGATGTGGCAAGACCTTGGGGTGTTCGTTCAACACCAACCTGAGGTTTATTCATGCAAAGCATTGCGCCACTGTGGCTGTGGGTGGTTTTCGTTGTCTTCGTGCTGGCGGCCCTGTTCGTCGACTTTGTCGTGCTCAAGAAGCAGGGCTCGCACGAGGTGGGCGTGAAAGAGGCCCTGAACTGGTCGATCGTCTGGATCGCCTTGAGCTTCCTGTTCAACGGCCTGTTCTGGTGGGCGGTGAAAGACACCACCGGCTCCACCGCCATCGCCAACGAGAAGTCGCTGGAGTTCCTCACCGGCTACCTCATCGAGAAGAGCCTGGCGGTTGACAACATTTTTGTCTTCCTGATGATCTTCACCTACTTCGCGGTGCCGGCGGTGTACCAGAAGCGGGTGCTGATGATCGGCATCATCGGCGCCATCGTGCTGCGCACCATCATGATTCTGGTGGGCGGCTGGTTGCTGGCGCAGTTCCACTGGATCTTGTACGTCTTCGGCGCCTTCCTGGTGCTCACCGGCGTGAAGATGTGGTGGGCCGCGGGTCATGAGCCGAGCCTGGACGACAACCCGGCACTCAAGCTGCTGCGCAAGCTGCTGCCCGTGAGCAAGGGCTTTGACGGCGAAAAGTTCTTCACCTTGGAAAACGGCAAGCGCATCGCCACGCCGCTGTTCATGGTGATCTGCCTGGTGGGCCTGACCGACGTGATCTTCGCGGTGGACTCGATCCCGGCCATCTTCGCCATCACGCAAGACCCGTTCATCGTGCTCACCAGCAACGTGTTCGCCATCCTGGGCCTGCGCGCCATGTTCTTCCTGCTGCAGGCTGTGGCCAGCAAGTTCCACCTGTTGAACTACGGCCTGGCCGTGATCCTGGTGTTTATCGGCACCAAGATGATGTTGATCGACATCTTCAAGATCCCGGTGGCCGTGTCGCTGGGCGTGGTGGTGGGCATCCTGGCCATCACCATGATCTGGAGCGCCAAGACCGCGCCCAACACCTGAGCGAGCGGGCCCGGCGCCGCCCCTCAGGCGCCGGGCTGCCGCCTGGGGGTTTGCCGGGCCACCGGGCCGGCCTCGCGCTCGATGCGATCGCGCAGCGCCTGCCCGCCGCCCAAGGCAAACCAGGCCTCGGCCACCACGAACAGGGGGCCGGCGAACAGGCCGCGAAGGTCGTCGAAGAACGCCGGTTTGCGGCCCTCCCAGAAGTGGCCCACGAACTGGAACACCCAGCCCACCACGAAACAGCCCAGGCCGGCCGCCAGCCACACTGGCAGCGGTGCGGCGCCAAAGGGGTGGGCCAGCGCGGTGAGCGCGCCCACCGCGAGCAGCGTGGCCACCGTCACGACATTCAGGCCCTGGCGCACGTACCAGATGGCCCCTGCGGCGTACAGCACCATGTGCCCGCCAATGTCGCCGGGCAGCTGCAGCCGGGCCAGCAGCACCGCGATGCCAAAGACGATCAAGGGAATGCCCACGGCGTGCGTGGCGATGTTGCGTGGGTCGCGGTGGTAGCGGGCGTAGGTCACCAGCCAGTCGGCGCTCTTGTCCATGGTGTCTCCTCAGTTTTTGTGGACCGCTGCAGAGCATGCCGCCAGCCCGCGCCCATGTCCATTGGGGAGCGCCGATGCGCCATGTGTCTGCACCCACAGGTCATAGGCGAAAAAAGACCTCAATGTGATGCGGGTTTGGCCGATCGTTGAATACAAAGAAATTTATTTGGCCGCCCTGTTTTTGTCGGGCGTCGTTCAACGAAGGGACAGGTTTTATGCGACACGCGTTCGGGGCAGGGTCGATGGCGGCGCGCCTGCGTTTTCTGGTTTTTTTCGGCATTGCCTGCCTGCTGGCCCTGGCGGTCTGGCAGGCAATGGATATCTACCGCAGCGAGTACGCCGCCCGGCAGCAGGCCACGCGCCAGGCGGTGGAAGTGGCCCATGGCGTGCTGGTGTGGGCGCATGGTCAGGAGACCAGCGGACGCCTAGACAAGGTGGCGGCCCAAGCCTTGGCGCGCGAGGCGCTGGCCAAGTTGCGCTACAGCGGGTCTGAGTATTTCTGGGTCAACGATTTCCAGGCGCGCGTGGTGATGCACCCGATCAAGCCTGAGTTGAATGGGCAAGACGGCAGCCAGATTCGCGACGCCAACGGCGTGGCGCTGTTCGTGGCCTTTGCCGAGACCGGGCGGCGCGACGGCGCGGGCTTTGTGTCCTACCTGTGGCCCAAGCCTGGCCGCGAGGACGCGGTGGAGAAGCTCTCGTACGTGAAGGCCTTTGAGCCTTGGGGTTGGGTGGTGGGCTCGGGCATTTACCTCGATGACCTCAGGGCGTCGATGTGGCAGCGTGTGGGCCAGCTCGGCATGGTGGTGTTGGCGGCGCTGCTCGTGGCCGTGGTGATTTCGCGCCGGGTGTCGCGCTCGATTTTGGGCGGTCTGTCGTCGGCCATCGAGGTGTCCCGTTCGATTGCCCAGGGCGACATTGGGCGCGAGGTTCGTGTGCCGCTGGGTCAGGGTGAGGTGACGCAACTCATGCAGGCCCAGGCCGACATGGCTCAGCAATTGCGCCGCATGGTGGCGTTGGTGCAGTCGTCGGCGCAAGGCGTGCAGGTGGCGGCCAGCGAGATTGCCGCGGGCACGGCCGACCTGTCGGGCCGCACCGAGCAGACCGCCTCAAGCCTTCAGGAAACCGCCGCGACCATGGCCCAGATTCACGGCACGGTGGTGCAGAACGCCCATACCGCCCGTCAGGCCGGGGAAATTTCGGCGGCTGCGGCGAGCACCGCTGTCGATGGCAGCCGCCTGGTGGGTGAGGTGGTGAACACCATGGCGCAGATCACCACCTCGTCCACCCGCATTGCCGACATCACCGGCGTGATCGATGGCATCGCGTTTCAGACCAACATCCTGGCGCTCAATGCGGCGGTGGAGGCCGCCCGGGCGGGCGAGCATGGGCGGGGTTTTGCGGTGGTGGCCACCGAGGTGCGCCAATTGGCCACGCGATCGGCCGAAGCGGCTCGCGAAATCAAGGCCTTGATCGGCGAGTCGGCTGAGCGGGTGCGCACCGGTGGCGAGCTGGTGGACCGCGCCGGCCAGACCATTCAGCAGATCGTGGCGTCGGTGCAGGAATTGCACACCCTGCTGGCCACCATGGAGCGGGCCAACCAGGAACAGGCCACGGGCGTCGGCCAGGTGAACCAAGCCGTGGCGAGCCTGGACGAGGCCACCCAGCGCAACTCGGCACTGGTGGAGCAGTCCGCCGCGGCGGCCGACGCCATGCGCGAGCAATCTCGCCAGTTGCTGGCGGCGGTACAGGCCTTCCGCTTGAACGCTCAAGAGGCCTGATTGGCCGGCATCAGCCGGGCAATGGAATCCACTCGTCGTGGTCGTCGGGCGGCAGCGCGAAGCGCCCGGCGGCCCAATCGGCCTTGGCCTGTTCGATGCGCTCTTTGCGCGAGGACACGAAGTTCCACCACACGAAGCGCGGCCCCAGCGGCTCGCCGCCGAAGAGCATGAGGGTGGCGGCGCTGCGCACGGCAAGTGCATCGGCGCCGCCATCGAATACCAGCAAGTCGCCAGCGCCATGCACCGAGCCGGCGTGTTCGATCTCGCCGCGCACCACATAGACCGCCTGCTCGCGGTGCCCGCCGGGCAGGCGCAGGGTGGCACCGGCTTCTGCTTCGGCGTGCACCAGGAACAGGGGCGAGTGCGTGACCACCGGGCTGTGCTGGCCGTAGGCCTCGCCCGCCACCAGGCGCCACCACAGGCCCGCAGCGCGGCCTTCGGGCAGGGCACTCACTGGCGTGTGGGCGAAGGCCGGCGCGGTCTCTTCGTCTTGCACGGGCAGGGCCACCCAGCTTTGCAGCAGCTCCAGGCCGCCGCCCTCGAAGGAGTCGGGGTGGGTGAAGCGCTCGCTGTGCGAGATGCCGCGCCCGGCGGTCATCCAGTTCACGTCACCTGGGCGGATCACCTGGTGCGTGCCCAGGCTGTCGCGGTGGGTCATGCTGCCGCTGAGCAAGTAACTGACGGTGGACAGGCCGATGTGAGGGTGCGGGCGCACGTCGGCCTGACGCACCTCGTCGGCCGGCACCGTCACCGGGCCGGCGTGGTCCCAGAACACGAAGGGGCCGACCGAGCGGCGCTGGGCGTGGGGCAGGGCGCGGCGCACCGTCAGGCCGTGGCCCAAGTCGGCCGCGCGGCCGCGAATGGTGGTCTCCAGCATGCGTGTCTCCCCTGTTCAAAGAAGTGCATTGTGGTGGACGGGGCGGCGCTCGGTCGACCGCTTTGCGACAATCGCCCTCCCATGCACCTGCACCAACTTCGCCAACGCCTGCGCGCCCTGGGGGCCGGGCCGCTGCACGAGCAGCGCCTGCTGCGCACGTGGGTGAACGCCTTGCCGCCTGAGGGCGGCCGTCGCAAGCCCGAGCACCACTTCCCCAAGGCCTTGTATGCCGCCCTGCCCGAGATCACCGCCGAGTGGGCGGGCCTGGCCACGCTGCAGTCCGAGCACCCGGGAGAGGACGGATCGGCCCGCCTGCTGGTGGCCTTGCGCGATGGCCAGACGGTGGAGAGCGTGCTGCTGCCGCGCGGCGGCTTGTGCGTGTCCAGCCAGGTGGGTTGCGCCGTGGGCTGCACCTTCTGCATGACCGGCACCGGGGGCTTGATTCGCCAGATCGGCAGCGCCGAGATCGTGGCGCAGGTGGCGCTGGCGCGCTCGCGCCGTGCGGTCAACAAAGTGGTGTTCATGGGCATGGGCGAGCCCTCGCACAACCTGGAGGCCGTGCTGGAGGCCATCGAGCTGCTGGGCACGCTGGGCAACATCGGCCACAAGAACCTGGTGTTCTCCACCGTGGGCGACGAACGTGCCTTTGACGCCCTGCCGCGTGGCCGCGTGAAGCCGGCGCTGGCCCTGTCGCTGCACACCACCCGCGCCGACTTGCGCGCCCAGTTGCTTCCCCGCGCCCCCCGCATCGACCCGGACGAGCTGGTGCAGCGCGGCGAGGCCTACGCGCGCGCCACGGGCTACCCCATTCAGTACCAGTGGACGCTGCTGGACGGCGTGAACGACAGCGACGTCGAGATCGAAGGCATCGTGCGATTGCTGCACGGCAAGTACGCCATCCTCAACATGATTCCGTACAACACCGTGCCCAGCCTGCCCTACAACCGCCCGAGCTGGGAGAAGGCCGCCGACATCGCCCGGCGCCTGCACCGCCGCGGCATTCTCACCAAGCTGCGGCACTCGGCCGGCCAAGACGTGGACGCCGGCTGCGGCCAATTGCGCGCCCGTTCGCTGGCCACGGGCGAGCAGGTGGTGGCGGTTCGGCGCCGCGCGGCGGCAGCGCCTTTGGCCCCGACCCAGGCCTGAACACCCGCGCCGGTAAAATGCCGGCCTCTCAAGGAGCGTTGCAGCGCACCGGCCCGCCCACCGCGGGTGTCGGGGCGTCAGGCTTGAGTGGGCGCAAACAGGCCCCAACGACGCTCACCGGTCTGTTTCCCGAACATCCCTGGTGAGTGCCATGTCGTCTTCTGTTGTTTCCTCGTCCGATACCCGTCCGTCCGTGCCGCCCATGCTGCTGTCCGGGCTGGAGCCCCTGAGCATTGGCGAGGGCAGCCTGTTCGTGAACGTGGGCGAGCGCACCAATGTCACCGGCTCCAAGGCCTTCGCCCGCATGATTCTGGAGGGGCGCTACGAAGACGCCCTCGCCGTGGCCCGCCAGCAGGTGGAGAACGGCGCGCAGGTGATCGACATCAACATGGACGAGGCCATGCTGGACAGCCAGGCCGCCATGGTGCGTTTCCTGAACCTGATCGCCGGCGAGCCCGACATCGCGCGCGTGCCCATCATGATCGACTCCTCCAAGTGGGAGGTGATCGAGGCCGGGCTGCGCTGCATCCAGGGCAAGGGCATCGTCAACTCGATCTCGATGAAAGAGGGCGTGGACGCCTTCAAGCACCACGCGCGGCTCATCAAGCGCTACGGCGCGGCCGCCGTGGTGATGGCCTTCGACGAAAAAGGCCAGGCCGACACCTACGCCCGCAAGATTGAAATTTGCGAGCGCGCTTATCGCATCCTGGTGGACGAGGTCGGCTTCCCGCCCGAGGACATCATCTTCGACCCCAACATCTTCGCCATCGCCACCGGCATCGAGGAGCACGCCAACTACGCCGTGGATTTCATCGAGGCCGTGCGCTGGATCAAGCAGCACCTGCCGGGCGCCAAGGTGTCGGGCGGCGTGTCCAACGTGAGCTTCAGCTTCCGTGGCAACGAGCCGGTGCGCGAGGCCATTCACACCGTGTTCCTGTACCACGCCATTCAGGCCGGCATGGACATGGGCATCGTCAACGCCGGCATGGTGGGCGTGTACGACGAGCTGGAGCCCACCCTGCGCGAGCGCGTGGAAGACGTGGTGCTCAACCGGCGGCCCGACGCGGGCGAGCGCCTGGTGGAGATCGCCGAATCGGCCAAGGGCGCGGCCAAGGACGACACCCAGAAAAACGCCTGGCGCGCGCTGCCCGTGCGCGAGCGCCTCTCGCACGCGCTGGTGCGCGGCATCACCGAGCACATCACCGACGACACCGAGGAGATGTGGCGCGAGATCGAGCGCGACGGTGGCCGCCCGCTCAACGTGATCGAAGGCCCGCTCATGGACGGCATGAACGTGGTGGGCGACCTGTTCGGCCAGGGCAAGATGTTCCTGCCGCAGGTGGTCAAGAGCGCGCGCGTGATGAAGCTGGCCGTGGCGCACCTCATCCCCTACATCGAAGAGGAGAAGCGCCAGGACGAGGCCGCCGGGCGCGACGTGCGCACCAAGGGCAAGATCGTCATCGCCACCGTCAAGGGCGACGTGCACGACATCGGCAAGAACATCGTCACCGTGGTCCTGCAGTGCAACAACTTCGAGGTCGTGAACATGGGCGTGATGGTGCCCTGCCACGAAATCCTGGCCAAGGCCAAGGAAGAGGGCGCCGACATCGTGGGCCTTTCGGGCCTGATCACGCCCAGCCTCGAAGAGATGCAGTACGTGGCCAGCGAAATGCAGAAGGACGAGTACTTCCGCAGCCGCCAGACCCCGCTGCTCATTGGCGGTGCCACCTGCAGCCGCGTGCACACCGCGGTGAAGATTGCGCCCAACTACGAAGGCCCGGTGGTCTATGTGCCCGACGCCTCGCGCAGCGTGGGCGTGGCCCAGGGCCTGCTGGGCGAGCAGGTGGCGCAGTTCGTGGCCGACGTGAAGGCCGATTACGAGAAAGTCCGCCAGCAACACGCCAACAAAAAGCAGGTGCCGCTGTGGCCGCTGGAGAAGGCCCGCGCCAACAAGACGCCCATCGACTGGGCCGGCTACACCCCGCCCGCGCCCAAGTTCATCGGCCGCCGCGTGTTCAAGAACTTCGACCTGGCCGAGCTGAGCCGCTACATCGACTGGGGTCCCTTCTTCCAGACCTGGGACCTGGCCGGGCCCTACCCCGCCATCCTGGACGACGAGGTGGTGGGCGAGCAGGCGCGCAAGGTGTTTGAAGACGCGCAGGCCATGCTGAAGAAAATGGTTGAAGGCCGCTGGCTCACGGCCAGCGCCGTCATCGGCCTGTACCCGGCCAACCGCCTGGGCGACGACGACATTGCCCTGTATGCCGACGAATCGCGCCAGCAGCCCGTGCTGGTGTGGCACGGCCTGCGCCAGCAGACCGAAAAGCAAGAGATCGATGGCGAAATGCGCCCTAGCCGCTGCCTGGCCGACTTCGTGGCCCCGCCCGGCAAGCCCGACTACGTGGGCGTGTTCGCCGTCACCGCCGGCCTGGGCGTGGAGAAGAAAGAGCGGCAGTTCCTGGCCGCGCACGACGACTACTCCGCCATCATGTTCAAGGCCCTGGCCGACCGCCTGGCCGAGGCCCTGGCCGAGTGCATGCACGAGCGCGTGCGCAAAGACCTGTGGGGCTATGCCGCCAACGAGTCGCTGAGCAACGAAGAACTGATCAAGGAAAAGTACCAGGGCATCCGCCCCGCGCCGGGCTACCCCGCCTGCCCAGACCACTCCGTCAAGCGCGGCCTGTTCGCGCTGCTGCACGCCGACGAAATTGGCATGGGCCTCACCGAAAGCCTGGCCATGACCCCGGCCGCCAGCGTGAGCGGCTTCTACCTGGGCCACCCGCAGGCCACCTATTTCAACGTCGGCAAGATCGGCGAAGACCAGGCCCAAGACCTGGCCGACCGCAGCGGCGTGGCGCGCGACGAACTGCAACGCTGGTTGGCCCCGAATCTGTAAGCTGGCAGGCTCTTCTCAACCGGAGCCTTCCATGCGCCACTTCGCCCTCGCCGCCACGTTGTTGGCCACCCTCGTTGCCGCGCCCGCCTGGGCCGACAAGAACAAGTCGCTCTGCTCCACCTGTGGCGTGGTGCAGTCGGTGCAGCAGGAAAAACGCGATGGCCAGGGCGGCGCCCTGGGCATGGTGGGCGGCGCCGTGGTGGGCGGCCTGCTGGGCAACCAGGTGGGCGGCGGCACCGGCAAGACCCTGGCGACCATCGGCGGTGCCGTGGGCGGCGCCTACGTGGGCAACGAGGTGCAGAAAAAAGCCACCAGCCAGAAGGTCTGGGTCACCCGCGTGCGCATGAAAGACGGCAGCGAGCGCCAGTTTGAACAAGCCGCGGCACCCGCGTGGAAGGCCGGCCAGGTCATCCGCGTGGGCGACAACGGGCAGCCGATCTTGTTGAAGTAAGACCGGCTCAGCCCGTCGCGGCTCTGCGCTCGGGTGCATCGCCCAGCCAATGTACCAGTGCCCCCGCGATGCCCGTGGCCACGGCCGAGATCGCGGCCACTGCGGCGAAGCCATGGGTGGGCATCACCCAGCCGCCTGCGGCCGCCCCCAAGGCCACGCCCAGATAGGTGGTGGCGCTCATGCAGGCCATGGCCAGGCCTTGGGCGCCCGGGGCTTGGCGGGTCATCAGGGTGGCCGTGCAGGTCTGCGCTACGCCCTGGAAAACGCCCCAGACCACCATGACAGCCCCTAGGACCGCGAGGTGGAACAGCCCCAGCGGCAGTGCGGCGAACACCAGCAACAGGCACCAGGCGGCCACGGCCAGCGAGCGCCGGTGCCCGAAACGGTCTAGCCAGTGGCCGTTGAGTGTGCTCAGCATCAAGCCGATGCCGTAGCACATCATCACACTGCCCGCCACGCCGCTGCCCACGCCCAGGGCGTCGCGGGTGGCCCAGCCGAGATAGGTGTAGCAGGCGTAGAAGCCCATCACGGTGAGAAAGTTGATGGCCATGGTCGTCAACGGTTCCGGCGCGGCAACCACTGCCCAATCCTGCCGCGCCGTGTTTCGGGCTGCGTCGGGTGAAGGCTGGGCAGGCAGGCGGCTGAGGGCGATCACAGCGATCACCGCCACCACGGAGGTGGCCACAAAGGCAGCCCGCCATCCCAAGGCCTCAGCCAGCCAGCCCCCCGCCGGTATCCCGAGGACCAGCGCCACCGACCAGCCAGCCATCACCCGGCCCATGGCCTGCGCCCGGCGCTCGGCCGGTACGTTTTCGCCGATCCAGGCGTAACACGAGGGGATGAACAACCCGGCCGCCACGCCGCAGGCGGCACGGGCCAGCAGCAATTGGCCGAATGTGCTGACCATGGCGCAGGCGAGCGTGGCGGCCCCCAGCAGCGCCATGCCCGCGATCAACAGTGTGCGGCGCGGTACCGAGCGGCACCACAAGGCCATGGGCGGCGCCGTGAACGCCAGGGTCAGCCCATACACCGCGACCACCCAGCCCATGCGGCCCACCGGGGTGCCGGTGGCCGTGCTCAGGTCTTTGAGCAGCGGCGACACAATCAAGGCCCCCGCGCCGACTGCCACGATGCCGAGAATGAGGCCCCACGTCGAATGGCGTGGCTGTAGATGCGCGGCGCTCATCAACCCCGCCCCCCCGGTCCACGGCGGTACTGCACCGCCTCGGCCACCTCGGCCACCCCCACCTGTTCCTGGCCGGCCAGGTCGGCGATGGTGCGGGCCACGCGCAGGGCGCGGTGGGTGCTGCGGGCGCTCCAACCCAGGCGCTGAGCGGCGTTTTGCAGGAACTTCAGGGCGGTGGCGTCGGCTTGCGCATGGGCGTCCAGTGCTTGGCCGCTGAGGGTCTGGTTCGCTTCGCCCTGGCGCGTCAGGGCGCGTTGGCGGGCGGCCACCACGCGCTCGCGCACGCAGGCGCTGGGCTCGCCGGCCATGCCGTGCAGCAGGTGATCGGGGGGCAGGGCGGGCACGTCCACCATCAGGTCGATGCGGTCGAGCAGCGGCCCGCTGAGCTTGCCCTGGTAGCGCGCCACCTGTTCGGGGCTGCAGCGGCAGGCGCGGGTGGGGTGGCCGAGGTAGCCGCAGGGGCAGGGGTTCATGGCGGCAATCAGTTGGAAGCGCGCCGGGAACTCGGTTTGCACCGTGGCGCGCGAGATGCGGATGCGCCCGGTCTCCAGTGGCTCGCGCAGGGCCTCCAGGGCGGGGCGGACGAACTCGGGCAGTTCGTCAAGGAACAGCACACCGTGGTGAGCGAGTGAGATTTCGCCCGGGCGCGGGGGTGAGCCGCCGCCCACCAGGGCCACGGCGCTGGCGGTGTGGTGCGGCGCGGCGGTGGGGCGCTGGCCCCAGCGGGCCAGGTCGAAGCGGCCCGCCAGCGAGGCCAGGGCGGCGGCTTCCAGCGCCTCGTCGTTGTCCAGTGGCGGCAGCAGACCGGCGAATCGGTGGGCCAGCATCGATTTGCCCGAGCCGGGTGGCCCGCACATCAGCAGGCTGTGCCCGCCCGCGGCGGCGATTTCCAGCGCGCGCTTGGCGGCGGCCTGGCCTTTCACGTCGGCCAGGTCGGCGTAAGCGGCGGGTGTGGCGGCGCTGGCCTGGGCCAGGGACCAACCTTTGCCAGCACCGGTGTTTCCCTCTTCTGGTGCACCGTGCTGGCGCAGTTGGTCCACCACGTCGATCAGGTGTGCGGCCCGGTACACCCGCGCATCGGGCACCAGCGCGGCCTCTTCGGCGCTGCCGGGCGGCAGCACCAGCGACAAGTCGGGCACGGCTTCGCGGCGCAGCGCCAGGCTCATGGCCAGTGCGCCGCGCACCGGGCGCAGTTCCCCGCCCAGCGACAGCTCGCCCGCGAACTCATGGCCGTCGATGGCCGCCAGGGGCACTTGTCCGCTGGCGCCCAGGATGCCCAGGGCAATGGGCAGGTCAAAGCGGCCGGAATCCTTGGGCAGGTCGGCCGGCGCGAGGTTGACCGTGATGCGCTTGTTGGCGGGGAAATCAAGTCCCGAGTTGGCGATGGCCGAGCGCACGCGCTCGCTGGTCAGAAAATCAAATCCTGTCGAGAAAAAATCATTTGCTGTCGCAAAAGTTGGGTTGAATCAATCGTCAGCGGTGCTTCGAATGGCGGTTTATGTCTCTCAAAGTACCTTTTCTGATGGACCCTCAGGGAAGCGCTTCCCGCCTAACTCGGGGTGTCAACGTTGCTCAAGTTTGTACTTCGATGTCATCCTGTGACAATATCTGGGTCAGCTGTAGTCCAGAATCACGTACCGCCTCCCCTATGCGCGACCAACCAGACGAAATCCTCACGCTTGACGAAGTTGCTGCTTATTTGAAGGCTGGGAAACGCACGGTTTATCGTCTGGCTGCAAGCGGGAAGCTTCCAGCTTGTTGACGCCGACCGAAAACTGACCATCTGAAGGCGGGAGTGCCGCTTCAAAATT
>NZ_JAYSFD010000013.1:0-110392 GCF_041913525.1 Hydrogenophaga sp.
TGTGCACCATGTGCATTGGCGTGGGCCAGGGCATTGCGGTGGTGCTGGAGCGGGTTTAACGCGGCACGCGGCGCTCGCGCCGGCTTTCGTACAAGCCCAGGCGCTTGGCCAGGCGAATGAGGTTGGCGCGGTCCAGCCCCAGTTCGCGCGCGGCGGCGGCCCAGTTGTGGCCGTGCCGTGCCAGGGCCTCGCCCACCCACTGGTGCTCGGCCTGCTCCACCGCCTCACGCAAGCGCCGCCCACCCAGCGTGGGCAAAGGCGCGGGGCTTGGGGTGGCCGCCACGGGCGCGGCCACTTCCTCGGGCGCCAGGGCGGGCGCGGTGCCCAGCCCCAGGTCAGCCGCCGTGAGGGTGAGCATGCGCGGGCGCTCGCCGTGGCGCCCCAGGGCCTTGAGCACGCTGCGCCCGATCAGGTGTTCCAGCTCGCGCACATTGCCCGGCCAGTCGTAGGCCAGCAGCGCGCCCTGCGCGTCGGCGTCAAGGCGCAGGTGGCCCAGGCCCAGGCGCGAGCGGTTTTCTTCCAGAAAAAAACCGCTGAGCTGCAGCACGTCGCGCCCACGCTCGCGCAGCGGCGGCACCGGCAACGGGTACACGCTCAGGCGGTGGTAGATGTCGGCGCGCAGGCGCCCGGCGCGCACCTCGGCGGCGAGGTCGCGGTTGGTGGCCACGATCAGGCGCACGTCCACCCGGTGCTCGCGGTCTGAGCCCAGGCGCTGCAACTGCCCGCTTTGCAACACGCGCAGCAGCTTGGCCTGCGCGGCCAGCGGCAGCTCGCCCACCTCGTCCAGGAACAGGGTGCCGCCATCGGCCAGCTCGAACTTGCCCTGGCGCTCGCTCACCGCGCCCGTGAAGGCACCGCGCACGTGGCCGAACAGCTCGCTCTCCACCAGGGTGTCGGGCAAGGCCGCGCAGTTCAGGCTGACCAGGGGCTGGTCGGCACGCGGCGAGCGCGCGTGCAGCGCCTGCGCCACCAGCTCTTTGCCCACGCCGGTCTCGCCGGTGATGAGCACGGTGAGTTCGCTGGGCCCCACCAGATCGATCTCGCGCATGAGCTGCTTGAAGGCCGGGCTGTGGCCCAGCAGCTCGCGCTGCGGGCGCCCCGCCGCGCGGCGGTACGACTCGGCGCGCTGGTGCTCGTGCCGCGCCAGCGCGGCCAGGCGGTTGATGCGCAAGGCCGCGCCCACCGTGGCCGAGGCCAGGCTACCGAAGGCCTGCAACACGGTGAGGTGAGCGTCGGTGAAGCTGCCGCGTTGCAGCGAATCGAGCGTGAGCAGGCCGCACACCTGGCCCTCGAAGCTCAGCGCGCAGCCCATGCAGTCGTGCACGTCCAGCTCGCCGCGCAGGCCTTCCACCAGGCCGTCGTACGGGTCGGGCAATGGGCTGTGGGCCTCAAAGCGCATAGGCTGGCCAGCGGCCAGCAGGGTGGCGAAGCGGGGGTGCTCGGCCACCTTGAAGCGCCGGCCCAGGGTGTCGCGGCTCAGGCCATCAATGGCCAGGGGCACCAGGGCATCGCCATCCAGGCGCAGCAGGGCCACCGCGTCGCAAGGGAACAGCGTGCGCAAGGTGTGCAGCAGGCGGCGGTAACGCTCGGCTTCGGGGATGTCCTGCGGCAGGTCGGCCACCAGGGGCACGAGGGTGCGCAGCCATTCGGTTGTGGTCAGTTCCACCTGTTTTTGTGTCGAATTGACAGCAATTGAATTGTGGTCGGTTCGACATTATCCCCGCGCAAGTGCTTGATTCACCGTGCCCCTGCGGGTGGCATGGGCGTTGCAAACCAGCATGGCTTTCCCTACCCGTGAAGGACAAGACCCCTGTGCTGACCGACGCCCAACGCTCTATCGTGAAAGCCACCGTTCCCCTGTTGGAGATCGGCGGCGAGGCCCTCACCACCCACTTCTACCGCCTGATGCTCAGCGAGTACCCGCAGGTGCGCCCGCTGTTCAACCAGGCCCACCAGGCCAGCGGCGAGCAGCCGCGCGCCCTGGCCAATGGGGTGCTGATGTACGCCCGCCACATTGACCGCCTGGAAGGCCTGGGCGGGCTGCCGGCGCAGATCGTGGCCAAGCACGTGTCGCTGCAGGTGCTGCCCGAGCACTACCCCATCGTGGGCACCTGCCTGCTGCGCGCCATTCGCGAGGTGCTGGGCGCCGACGTGGCCACCGACGAGGTGATCGCCGCCTGGGCTGCGGCCTACCAGCAGTTGGCCGACATCCTGATCGCGGCCGAAGAGCAGGTGTACCAGGCCAGCGAAACCGCCCCCGGTGGATGGCGCGGCGCGCGCGCTTTCCGCGTGGTGCGCAAAGAACCCGAGAGCAGCGAGATCACCTCGTTCTACCTGCGCCCGGTGGACGGTGGGCCGGTGGTGGCCCACCAGCCCGGCCAGTACCTGGGCCTGCGCCTGCGCATCGACGGGCAGGAGCACCGCCGCAACTACTCCATCTCGAATGCGCCCGACGGGCAGGAACTTCGCATCAGCGTGAAGCACCAGGCCGGTGGCCTGGTGTCGGGCCACCTGCACCAGCACGTGGGCGTGGGCGACACGCTGGACGTGTTCCCGCCCGCGGGCCACTTCACCTTGCAAGACAGCGATCGCCCGCTGGTGCTCATCAGCGGTGGTGTGGGCATCACCCCCACCCTGGCCATGCTGGGCCAGGCCCTGCAGAGCGGGCGCACGGTGCACTTCATTCACTGCGCGCGCAACCGCGCGGTGCACGCGTTTCGCGACACCATCGACGCGCTGGCCGAGCGCCACCCGCAGCTCAAGCGCTTCTACTGCTACGACCAGCCCGACGAGGGCGCGCACGCCGTGGGCTTGCTGGACGAGCAGCGCCTGGCGCAATGGCTGCCCGCCACGCGCGACGTGGACGCCTATTTCCTGGGCCCCAAGCCCTTCATGGCCCTGGTGCAGCGCAGCCTGCGCGCCCTGGGCGTGCCCGAGGCACAAACGCACCACGAGTTCTTCGGCCCCGCGGCCGCGCTGAACTGAGTGCGCGCGCTGGCACAACCCGTGGCGGCCTGGCTGGCCGCCACGCTGGCGGCGTTCCGACCGCACGCCCTGCCGGGCGGGCGGCGCGATGCCTTGCTGGGCTGCGTGGGCGTGGGCCTGGGCCTGCTGATCACCGAATGGCTCGCTCACCACTGGTTGGGCGGTGCGCCGCTGGCCTTCCTGCTGCCCATGGGGGCCTCGGCGGTGCTGCTGTTCATGCTGCCGGCCAGCCCGCTGGCGCAGCCCTGGTCGGTGCTGGGCGGCAATGTGGTGTCGGCCCTGCTGGGCGTGGCGCTGTACCGCTGGCTGGGCGACGCCGCCTGGGCCGCCGCGCTGGCCGGCGCCCTGGCGGTGGCGGCCATGCGCGCCTTGCGCTGCCTGCACCCGCCCGGCGGCGCCATGGCGCTCACCGCCGTGCTGGGCGGCCCCGGCGTGCACCACCTGGGCTGGGGCTTTGTGCACGGGCCGGTGCTGGTGAACTCGGTGGCCATGCTGCTGGTGGCCCTGCTGTTTCACCGCCTCACCGGGCGGCGCTACCCGCACCAACCCAGCAGCACCGCACAGGCCCACGGCACGCAAGACCCACCGCCCACGCACCGCACCGGCGTGTCGGCGCAAGACCTGGACGCCGCCCTCGCCTCTTACGGCGAAACGCTGGACATTGACCGCGACGACCTGGAAGAAATTCTGGTGCGCGCCCACCTGCACGCCCAGCGCCGCCACTGGAGCGGTGTGCGCTGCGAACACATCATGTCGCGCGACGTGGTGAGCGTGCGCGACGACGCCCCCGCCCGCGAGGCCTGGGAGCGCCTGGCCCGCCACCGCGTGAAGGCGCTGCCCGTGCTCGACGCCAACAGTTGCCTGGCCGGCATCGTCTCGCTGCACGATTTCTTTTTGCACCACGGCAAGCCCGCCCCGACTGACGCCCTGGTGCGCGATTTGATGACGCGCGAGGTGATCGTGGCCCGACCCGAGCAGGCCATTGCCGACTTGGTGAGCGGCTTCTCCGATGGCGGCCTGCACCACCTGCCGGTGGTGGACGGGCAACGCCGGGTGGTGGGCATGGTGACGCAGTCCGACCTGGTGGCCGCGCTGTTCCAGACCGGGCGCGGCGGCTAGGGCGACTCAGTTTCCGGGCAAGGCGCCGCTTGCCCAGGTGACACCCCCGTCGGCTGACCAGGCCGCGAAGCGGCCACCCAGGGCCACCACCCGCCCCTCGCCCACCAGGCACCACTGCGCCAACCCGGCCTTGGGCGGCAGGCCGTTGTCGGTCACGCGCCAGGTGGCGCCATGGTCGGTGGAGCGGATCGGCGTGCCCGCGCCCACCAGGGCCAGCACCACGCCATCGGGACCGAACAGCACTGGCCGCGCCAGGTGCAGGCGCGCCGCGTCGCGCACGGGCTGGCCGCGGTGCGCCCAGGTGGCCCCGGCATCGCCCGAGGTGAGCACATGGCCAAACTCGGTGATGGCCACCACGCGGCCATCGGCGTCGGCGCCGAGGCTGGCGATGCGCCCGCTGGCCTCGCGGTCGAACACGCGGGCCCAGGTGAGCCCGTTGTCCAGCGAGCGAAACACCAGCGTGCGCCCGGGCACGAGTTCGTCGCCGTTGTGCGCCAGCAGCACACCCGGCAGCGGCCGGAACAGTTGGGCATTGCCCACTGGCGCGGGGCCGATGCGCCAGCTTGCGCCGGCGTCGTCTGAGGCGTGCAGCTCAAAGGCGGTGGGCTTCACGAAGCCCACCGGCGTGCGGCCCACCCAGGCCAGCGCGCCCAGGCCGTTGCTGCTCAGGGGCCCGGCGTGCTCCAGCCCGGGCAGGGCCTGGCGCAGCCATTGCCGCCCGCCGTCGGTGGAGCGCAGCACGGCCACGCCATCTGACCCGGTGCCCACCACCACCCAGGTTCGCCCGGCATCGGCCAGGGCCACCTGCGGCCACTGCGGACCGAAGCCACGCGCCGGCCCCAGGGGCACGCGAGGCTCGGCTTGCGCCCAGTTCAGGCCAGCGTCGGCGCTGTGCCACCAGGGCCCCACGGTGCGCACGCCAGACCCGGCGATCTGCGCGGCCAGCGTGGCGCCCTGCCGAAAGCCCGAGGCGTAGAGCGCGGGTGCGCCATTGGCATCGGGCAGGCGCAGCACGCGCAGCGAGGTGTCGCCGGGTGGCGGAAGCAGTTCGGCGTCGCGCCAACTGGTGCCCCGGTCGGTGGAGACCAGCAGGCGGCCCTGCAACTCGGTGAGCGAGAGCGTGTGGCCGGCGGCCAGCAGGTGGGCCGGGTCGCGGCAATCCAGGTCGTTGACCCAGAGCGCGGGGTCTGAGGTGACGCTTGCGCAGCCCGCCAGCGCCAGGGCACCGGCCAACAGCGCAGCCCGGCGCGTGTGCATGTTCAGGCCTTTCGCCTGCCCTGCCCCTTCGCTTGGCGGCGTGCCACCCAGGCCAGGGCCAGCGCCGCGCTCAGCAGCAGGGCCCAGGTGCCCGGCTCGGGCACGGCGCCCACGAAACGCCACTGGCCGGTGAAGGGCAGGATGAATGAACCGAGCGCGTCGGAGCGCACGAAGCCGGTCCATTCCAGCGGGTCGGGCTCGTAGAGCTGGCTGATGTCGCCCAGGTAGGCCGAGAGCGCACTGCGGCTGGTGGACATCACCAACTCAGACGAACCGTCGTTCACGTAAATGCCGCCACTGAGGTACTGCGCCACGCTCAGGGACAGCTCGGTGCGGAAATACCAGCTCAGGAAATAGGCGGCGGGGTCGAGCGACACGGTTTGCGTGGCCCAATACAAATGGGGCCGGAACGAGGCGATGCCGTCGTTCACCACGGTGGCGGGGCTGTAAGCGCCATCGTGATCGATGGACAGAGACGCCGAGCCGCTTTGCACAGCCGCCAGTTCCATCCCGATGGTCATCTGATTCAGGCCCTGGTCGTAACTGATGGCACAGGTGCCGGGCGAATAGGCGCTCACGCAAGTGGATTGCGTCACCTCGAACTGGTAGAGGTGCACCACCGAGGCCAGCGCGTTCGGGGCCGCCAACACCGAGAGCAAGGCAGCCCACAGGGCCACCAGACACGCACGCAGTCGCTTCATCCGCCTTTCCTCCCACCCAGGCCGGCCCCCCGGCCGATGCCGGGCACAAGCAGGTTCCGTTCCGGGGCGGCAAGTGCTTGATTTGTCTGGGCCTGGACCGGCGCAGCCGGTGCGGGCGTCAGAAAAACCGACAGTCAGGCGGGGTGCGCTGCCCCCGTGGCGATGGCTTCGTCGCGCTCGATGCGGCCGTCCACGATCTCCACCAGGCGGTCGCAGCGCGAGGCCAGGCGCGGGTCGTGGGTGACGATGAGAAAGGTGGTGCCCTGCTCGGCGTGGATCTGGCGCAGCAGCGAAAACACGTCGCTGGACGAGGCCTGGTCCAGGTTGCCGGTGGGCTCGTCGGCCAGCACCAGCGCGGGCTTGAGGGCCACCGCCCGCGCGATGGCCACGCGCTGCTGCATGCCGCCCGAGAGCTCGGCCGGGCGCTTGTGCTCGGCGTGGGCCAGGCCCACGGCGGCCAGCAGTTCGCGGGCGTGGGCGCGCTGGGCCTCGCTCACAAAGCCCTCGGTCATGAGGGCGGGCAGCGTCACGTTCTCCAGCGCGGTGAAGGCCGGCAGCAGGTGGTGAAACTGGAACACGAAGCCCAGGGCGCGGCGCCGGCGCAGGGTGAGGCCTTCGTCGTGCAGGCCGTTCATTTCCTCGCCCAGCAGCTCATAAGAGCCGCTGGTCATGCGCTCCAGCAGGCCCAGCACATTGAGCAGCGTGCTTTTGCCCGAGCCCGATGGCCCCATGAGCGCCACGAACTCGCCGCGCTTGACCTCAAGGTCAAGTCCGTGCAGCACCTCCACCTCGGCGGGCTGACCCAGGTTGTAGGACTTGCGCAGCCCGCGCAGGCGAATGAGGGGCTGGCCGTTGGTGTGGGGGATGGACACGGGGCTGGTCACAGTCGGATGGCCTGGGCAGGGTCAAGCGCGGCGGCGCGGCGGGCCGGCGCAATGGCGGCGATCACGCCGCACACCGTGGCCACCAGGGCCACGTTCAGGCCAGTGGCCAGCGGCAGCGTGATGGCGAACAGCGGCAGCCCGTCCGAGCCGCGCACGAAGGTGGTGAAGAGCCAGATCATGGCCACCGCCAGCAACAGGCCAGCGGCCGAGCCCAGCGAGCCCACCAGCAGGCCCTGCAGCAGGAACACGCGCAGCACCTGGCGGCGCGTGGCGCCCATGGCCCGCAAGATGCCGATTTCGTGGCGCTTCTGCACCACCGAGACCACCAGCACGCTGGCGATGCCCAGCACCACCACCACCATCACCACGCCGCGAATGATGGCCGTGCTCACCGACTGCGCGTTCAGCGCCGAGACCAGTTGCGCGTTGTTCTCTTGCCAGCTTTCGGCCTTGAGCGGGTAGCGCTGGCGCAGCTCGCGCGCCATGGCGCTGGCCTGCCACACGTCGCTCACGCGCATGTCCACCTGCGTCACGCCGCCGGGCAGGCCCAGCAGGCTTTGGGCGGTGCGCAGCGGGGCGATCACGGTGCGCTCGTTCAGGTCTTTCACGCCCAGGTCCACCAGGGCGGTGACGCGCAGCACCTCGGTCACAGTGGTACCGCTGCTGGTGCCCCCGGCGCTCGCGGTCTGCACGCTGAAGCGGTCACCCAGGCGCAGGCCCAGGTCGTGCGCCAGTTCGCGGCCCACGATGGCCTCGCCCGGGCCCAGGCGCGCCGTGCCGCTCACCACCTTGCCGCGCAGGCCCACGATGCGGTCGTAGCGGTCAAGGTCCACGCCCAGCAGGGCCATGGACTGCACCGCCTCGCCGCGCAGCGCCAGGCCCGCGCCCGAGACCATGGGCGACACGGCCGTGATGCCCGGCGTGGCCTCCAGCACGGGCAGAAGCAACTGCCAGTTGATCACCGAGCGCAGGCGCTGGGCGCGTGGCTGCACCTCGGCCAGGCGGGTGCTGCCCTGCTCGGGCGCGGCGGCGCTGAGCACCACATCGTCCAGCGAGCGCAGCGTGATGTGGCCTTGCGCCCCCAAGGTCTTGGCCAGGGTGCTGGCCTGCAGGCCGGTGATGAGGGCCGAGATGTAGGCCACCACCGCCACGCCCGCGGCCACGCCCAGGATGATGAGCAGCGTCTGGCTGCGGCCCTCGCGCAAAAACTTCACCGCCACGCGCCATTCAAAGCCCAGCCAGCGCCGCCAGTTCATGCCCGCCACGCCCTCAGCGCCCCATCGATTGGGTGAGCGCCGCGCCCGCCGCACCGCCGCCACCGGCGGCCTGGGCGCTGGTGCTGGGCCAGCCCGTCAGGGCCTTGGCGCGCACGCGCTGGCCCGGCTGCACCTGGGCCGAGGCCTCGCCCAGCAGCACCAGTTCGCCGTCTTGCAGGCCGTCTTGCACCTCCACCGCCTGCAGGGTGCGCACGCCCAGGCGCACGGCCCGGGCCTGGGCGCGACCATCGGCGGCCACCAGCACGGTGGCGCTGGCCTCGTCGGCACCGGGGCGCAGCGCGGCCAGCGGCAGGGCCAGGGCGCGGTCTCGGCGGGCGGTTTCCACCTCGACCGACAGCGTCATGTCTTCGCGCAGAAAGGCCGGGGGCGCGTCCGTCATCTCGAACTTCACCTCAATGGCGCCGCGCTGCGCGTCCACCCGGGGGGCGATGCGGCTCAGCCGCGCGGCGAAGCGCTGGCCGGCATAGGCGTCGGCCACCACGGTGGCGGGCTGCCCCGTGGCGAGCTGGTCCAGAAAGCGCTCATCGGCCTGGGCCACCAGCACGGTGGGGCCGGCCAGGGCCAGGGCGAGCAGGGCCTTGCCGGGCTGCACGATCTGGCCGGGCTCGACATCGCGCGTGAGCACGCGGCCATCGGTGGGGGCGCGCAGCTCGGCCTGGGCCAGGCGCGCTTGCGCGGCTTCGGTGGCGGCCTTGGCCGCTTGCCACTGGGCCTGGGCCTGCACCTCGTCGGTGCCGCCGTCGCGGTTGGCGGCCACCTGGGCGCGGGCGTTGGCCTGCTGGGCCTCGGCCACTTGCAGGGCACGGCGGGCTTCGTCCAGCCGCGAGCCGCTCACAAAGCCTTGCGCCACCAGGGCCTGGGCGCGCTCCATCTCGGCACGGGCGGCCACCACACCGGCATCGGCCTGGGCCAGCGCGGCCTGGGCCTGGGCGCGGCCGGTGGTTCGCAGGCCGCTCAGGCGGGCCTGGGCCTGCAGCTCGCTGGCGCGGGCCTGGGCCAGGGTGGCGCGCAGCTCGTCGGTCTCAAGGCGCAGCAGGGGCTGGCCGGCGCGCACCGCGTCGCCTTCGCGCACCAGCACCTCGGCCACACGGCCGGTGACGGTGGCGCCCACGTCCACGCGGGTGAGGGCCTCCACCCGCGCCGAGACTTGCACCGTGCGCACCAGCGGGGCGGCCTGCACGGCAAAGGCGTCCACCACCGGGCCACGCCAGCGCGCCCAGCCCAACACGGCGGCGCCCAGCACCACCACGGCGGCCACGGCCACCAACACCCCACGTCCAGTTCCGATCAGGCGCATGCGATTTGCTTGTGTTCGATTGAATCTTGTTCGAAGCCGTGGCCCACGCGGGCCTTGGCCTGAGTATCGGCCATCGCCCTGCCCCGCACGGCCAGCAACCCCACGTTGGCCCTTCAGGCCGCGGCGCGGCGTTGGCGCGCCAGCAGCCACAGCAGGCCCGCGCCCACCAGCAGCACCGGCGGCAAAGAGCCCAGGTTGAGCCAGTCCCAGCCCTGGGTGGTGACCAGCACGCCCGATGAAAACGAGCTCACCGCCATCACCGCGAACATCAGGAAGTTCATGGCGCCCTGGGCGCGGTCGCGCTCGGCGGCGGTGTAGGCCGACAGCGATAGCGTGGTGGCCCCGGTAAACAGGAAATTCCAGCCCACGCCCAGCAGGAAAAGCGCCACGGTGAAATTGGCCAGCGCCACGCCCGAGAGCGCCAGCGCGATGCAGGCCAGGTTCAACAGCACGCCCACGCCCATCACGTTGAGCACGCCGTAGCGCTTGATGAGGTGGCCGGTGAAGAAGCCCGGCGCGAACATGCCGATCACGTGCCACTCCAGCACGAAGGCCGCGTCTGAAAACGCAAAGCCGCACTGGGCCATGGCCAGCGGCGTGGCGGCCATGAGCAGGTTCATCACGCCATAACCCAGGGCCGCCGCGCCGGCCGCCACGATGAACACCGGCTGGCGCGCGATCTCGCCCAGCGGCCGCCCGCCCGAGGCCGCCGCGCGGGCCGGCGGCGCGGGAAAACGCATCACCGCCAACACCCCCATGGCCAGCACGGCCACCGCCGCCAGCGCCAGGTAGGTGCCGGCGAAGGGCACACCGGCCAGGGCCTGGGTGCGGGTGGCCAGGTTGGGGCCGGCCACCGCGCCGATCAGGCCACCGGCCATCACGAACGACACCGCCTTCTCGCGGTAGGCCGGGGCCACCAGCTCGGCCGAGGCGAAGCGGTACAGCTGACCGTTGGCCGAGTAATAGCCCGCCAGCAAGGTGGCCGCGCAGAGCAGCCAGAACTGGCGGGTGTAGGCCGCGTAAGCGCACAGCAGCGCCGACGCCACCGCCACCACCAGGCCCAGCACGAAGCTGTTTTTGCGGCCCAGGCGCGACTGCGTCCAGGCCACCGGCCCGGTGAACAGCGCGCCACCCACCACATAGCCCATCACCGGCAAGGTGGCCATCCAGCCATAGGGCGCCAGCGACAGGCCCACCAGCCCGTTGATGGCAATGAAGGTGACGTTGTTGGTGAAGAACAGCCCTTGCAGCAGGGTGAGAAGCCAGAGGTTGCGGTTCATGGGGGGCATCGCCAGGGGGAAACGGCGATTGTCGCGCCGGGGTGCCCCTGGAGACCAGCGACGGGGCGACTCGCTACCGGCCGGCCAGGGTCAACCTGTATTGACAGACGCCAGCGGGTTGCTTAGCCCGCCTCGGCGCCCCGCTGGCGCGCGGCCGATGCCCGGGTGCGCGGCAGCTTTTCGGCCTCGTCGGCCGACCAGGGCATGGCCAGGATCTGCTTGAGCTGGGCCATACGCTCGGGGCCGATCTGGGCCTCGATCTCGGCCTCGATGGCGTCCAACTGCTGCTCGGCCGACTCGGCCATGTCCCAGCCTTTTTCGGTGAAGCGCAGCAGCTTGATGCGGGCGTCGGCCTCGCTGTCCACAAATTCGACATAGCCCAGCTGCGCGGCTTCGCTGGCCAGCTTGTGCACGGCCTGGCGGCTCACGGCCAGGCGGCGCGCCAGGTCGGAGAGGCCCAGCGGGCGACCCAGCAGGTTGGCCAGCAGGCGGCTCATGGCGGGGGTCACGTCGCCGTAGCCATTGCGCGCGGCATTGGCGTTCAGGCGCTGCTCCACCCATTCGCTGCGGCTTTGCAGCAAGCGTCTGAGAAACAACTTGTCGGTCTCCATGGAGGGCGATTGTGGGGCAGGCACGGGCGCGCTGGATCGGCGACACCCGGCTTATTTGGTCAAGTCTAGTTGACAAACTTCGATTATGCTTGCATAACTAAAAAAGACATTGCCGACACACAGCCCTTGGAGACACGCATGCAGGCCATCGCCCGCCCCTTCTTCGGCCCGGAGCACGAGGCTTTCCGGGACCAGGTTCGCCGCTTCTGCGAAAACGAAATTGCCCCTCACCACGCCGAATGGGAACAGGCCCATGGCGTGCCGCTGGAGGTGTGGCGCAAGGCCGGTGAGAACGGCCTGCTGTGCGCCTGGCTGCCCGAGTCGCTGGGTGGCCCGGGTGCCGATTTCCTGTTCGACATCGTGGTGTCGGAGGAGCTTTGCCGCATTGGCGCCACCGGCCCGGGTTTCAACCTGCACTCGCTGGTGGTGGCGCCCTACATCGCGCACTACGGCACGCCGGCCATTCAGCAGCAGATCCTGCCGCGCATGGTCAGCGGCGAGCTGGTGGGCTCCATCGCCATGACGGAACCCGGCGCTGGCAGTGACCTGGCCAACATCCGCACCCGCGCCCTGCGCGACGGCAATGGCTGGCTGATCAGCGGCCAGAAGACCTTCATCACCAACGGCCAGAACGCCGGCGTGATCGTGGTGGCCGCCAAGACCGAAGACGAAGCCGGCAAGCCCGGCATCTCGATGTTCGTGGTCACGGCCGACATGCCGGGCTTCAGCCGCGGGCGCAACCTGCACAAGATCGGCCAGCACGCGCAAGACACGGCCGAGCTGTTTTTCGAGAACGTGCGCGTGGGCCCCGAGCACCTGCTGGGCGAGGTGAACAAGGGCTTTCGCTACATGATGCAAGAGCTGCCGCAAGAGCGGCTGTGCATCTCGGTGAACTGCCAGGCCCGTGCCGAGGCCGTGTTTGGCTGGACGCAGGAGTACGTGAAAGAGCGCAAGGCCTTCCAGCAGCGCATCGCCGATTTCCAGAACACCCGCTTCAAGCTCGCCTCGCTCTGGGCCGACCTGCAGGCCGGCCGCGCGCTGTGCGACAGCCTCATTCAGCGCCACCTGCTGGGCCAGCTCGACACCGCCTCGGCCTCGGCCGGCAAGCTGTGGCATTCCGAGCTGCTGGACCGCGTGACCGACGAGTGCGTGCAGTTGCATGGCGGCTACGGCTACATGCAGGAATACGCGGTGGCCCGCGCCTATTGCGATGCGCGCATTGAGCGCATCTACGCCGGCACCTCGGAAATCATGAAAGAAATCATCGCCCGCGCCATCTGCGACGAGCCGCGCCGCTGACCCCTCTGCTGGAGACCCCATGACTGTTCTCACCGAGCGGCGCGCCGATGTGGCCGTGCTGCGCCTGGACAACCCTCCCCTCAACGGCCTGTCGCTGGCCACGCGCCAGGCGCTGCTGCGCGCCCTGGAAGACGCACAGGCCGACGCCAGCGTGCGCGCCATCGTGCTCACCGGCGGGCCGCGCGCCTTCAGCAGCGGGGCCGACATCACCGAATTCGGCTCGCCCACGGCCTACCAGCACCCCAACCTGCCCACGCTGATTGACGCGCTGGAGCACTGCACCAAGCCGGTGGTGGCCGCGCTCAATGCCGTGGCCATGGGCGGCGGGCTGGAGTTGGCCCTGGGCTGCCACTACCGCATCGCCGAGCCCAACTGCCGCCTGGCCCTGCCCGAGGTGAAGCTGGGCCTGGTGCCCGGTGCCGGTGGCACGCAGCGCCTGCCGCGCGCCCTGGGCGTGGAGGCCGCGCTGAACCTGATCACCAGCGGTGAGCCCATCACCGCCGCGGCCGCCGCGCGCGTGCCTGGCCAGGCCCTGCTCGACCGCGTGGCCACCAGCGCCGACACCCTGCTCGACGAGGCCCTGGCCCTGGCCGCCGAGGCGGCCCAGCAAGCCCAGGCCGGCCAGCCCCTGCCCAGCCTGCGCGACCGCAAAGCCTGCCACCCGCGCGCCGAGGGCTACTTCGCCTTCGCCCGCGCCATGCTCAAAGGCCAGGCGCGCCACGTAAGCGCGCCCCTGCGCGCCATTGACCTGGTGGAAGCCGCCACCCGCCTGCCGCTGGCCGCCGGCCTGGCGCAAGAACTGCAGGTGTTCCTGGACCTGATGAACACGCCCGAGAGCGCCGCCCTGCGCCACGTGTTCGTGGCCGAGCGCGCCGCCGGCAAGATCGCCGACGTGCCTGCCAGCACCCCCACCCGCCCGGTTCAACACGTGGCCGTGGTGGGCGCCGGCACCATGGGCAGCGGCATTGCCATGGCCTGCCTGAACGCCGGCCTGCGCGTGAGCCTGCTGGAAACCCAGGCCCCCGCGCTGGAGCGCGGCATGGGCAACATTCGCAGCACCTACGAGGGCCAGGCGGCCAAGGGCCGCCTCAAGCCCGAGGCCCTGGCCGACCGCCTGGGCCGCCTGAACGGCACCCTGGCCTACGCCGACATCGCCCAGGCCGACGTGGTGATCGAGGCCGTGTTCGAAGACATGGGCGTGAAAGAGCAGGTGTTCCGCCAGCTTGACGCGGTGATGAAGCCCGGCGCGGTTCTGGCCAGCAACACCTCCACGCTCGACCTGAACGCCATCGCCGGCTTCACCCGTCGCCCGCAAGACGTGGTGGGCCTGCACTTCTTCAGCCCCGCCCACGTGATGAAGCTGCTGGAGGTGGTGCGCGGCGAGCAAACCGCGCCCGAGGTGCTGGCCACCGCCATGGCCTTTGGCAAGACACTGCGCAAGACCTGCGTGGTCTCGGGCGTGTGCGACGGCTTCATTGGCAACCGCATGCTCGACCCCTACTTCCGCCAGGCCGCCTTCCTGCTGGAAGAAGGCTGCAGCCCGCAGCAGGTGGACCGCGCCATCGAGACCTTCGGCTTCCCCATGGGCCCCTTCCGCATGAGCGACATGGCCGGCAACGACATTGGCTGGGCCATCCGCAAGCGCCATTACGTGGAAAAGCCGCAGGTGCGCCACAGCCGCCTGCCCGACCGCCTGTGCGAGCTGGGCCGCTTCGGCCAGAAGACCGGCGCCGGCTGGTACGACTACCGCCCCGGCCAGCGCGACGGCGCCATCAGCCCGGTGGTGAACGAACTGATCGAGCAGCACCGCGCCAGCCTGGGCCTGGCCCCGCGAAAGATTGCGAACGAGGAAATCGTGCAACGCCTGGTGCTGGCCCTAGTGAACGAGGGCGCGCGCATTCTGGAAGAAGGCGTGGCCGCCCGCGCGGGCGACATCGACATGGTCTACCTCACCGGCTACGGCTTCCCCGCCTGGCGCGGCGGCCCCATGCACTGGGCCGAGCAACAAGGCCTGTACGCCGTGGCCCAGACCATGCGCCGCTTCGCCAGCGCCCCGCATGGCGATGCCGACTTCTGGCAACCCGCCCCCCTGATCGCCCGCCTCGCCACTGAAGGCGGTCGCTTCCACGGCTAAGACCCCGGCCAACCCCACGCACACCACCATGACCCGAGCCGTTGTTGTCTCCACCGCCCGCACCCCGCTTGCCAAAAGCTGGAAAGGTGCCCTCAACATGACCCATGGCGCCACCCTGGGCGGCCACGCCGTGCGCCACGCCATCGCGCGCGCCGGCATTGACCCCGCCGAGGTGGAAGACGTGATCATGGGCTGCGCCTTCCCCGAAGGCACCACTGGCCTGAACATCGCGCGCCAAAGCGCCCTGGCCGGCGGCTGCCCGGTGGGCGTGCCCGGCCTCACCGTCAACCGCTTCTGCTCCAGCGGCCTGCAGGCCATTGCCCTGGCCGCGCAGCGCATCGCCAGCGGCGAAGGCCAGGTGTACGTGGCCGGTGGGGTGGAAAGCATTTCGTGCGTGCAGGCCAACCCCGCCATGCTGCAAGACCCCGATCTGGCCCGCGCCAAGCCGGCCATGTACTGGGGCATGCTGGAAACCGCCGAGCAGGTGGCCAAGCGCTACGGCATTGGCCGCGAGGCCATGGACGAGTACGGCGCCGCCAGCCAGCAAAAGGCCTGCGCCGCGCAGGCCGCTGGGCTGTTTGACGCCGAGATCGCGCCCATCACCGTGACCGCTGGCGTGGTGGACAAGGCCCTGGGCCTGGTCACGCGCGAGGTCACCCTCAGCCGCGACGAGGGCACCCGTGAAGGCACCACCGCCGCCGCCCTGGCGGGCCTGCGCCCGGCCCTGCCCGGTGGCCTGGTGAGCGCCGGCAACGCCAGCCAGTTCAGCGACGGCGCGGGCGCCTGCGTGGTGATGGACGAGACCCTGGCCGAGCAGCGTGGCCTGCAGCCCCTGGGCCGCTTCCTGGGCTTTGCCGCCGCTGGCTGCGAACCCGACGAAATGGGCATTGGCCCGGTGTTTGCCGTGCCGCGCGCCCTGGCCCGCCTGGGCCTGGGCGTGGACGACATCGACCTGTGGGAACTGAACGAGGCCTTCGCGGTGCAGGTGCTGTATTGCCGCGACAAGCTGGGCATTCCGGCCGAGCGGCTGAACGTGAACGGCGGCGCCATCGCCCTGGGCCACCCCTATGGCGTGAGCGGCCAGCGCCTGGTGGGCCACGCCCTCATCGAAGGCAAGCGGCGCGGCGCCAAGCGCGTGGCCGTGAGCATGTGCATTGCCGGCGGCATGGGCGCGGCCGGCGTGTTCGAGGTGCTCTGACCGCCGCCTTCCGACCCCCAAAACAACAGCAGGAGACAAGAACATGACCCAAGCCTCCCCCGCCTCCCCCACTTCCCGCCCGGCCGACTGGCCCGCCCACGTGCCGCACCAGATCGAGGTGCCCAACGAATCGCTCTGGCAAGGCTTCGCCGCCCGCGCCGCCGCCACGCCCGATGCCGTGGGCCTGCACTTCCTGGGCCGCGATTACAGCTGGGCCGCCCTGGTGCAAGAGGCCGAGCAACTGGCCGGCGCCCTGCAAGCCCTGGGCGTGCAGCGCGGCGACCGCGTGCTGCTCTTCATGCAGAACTGCCCGCAGTACGTGGTGGGTTTCCACGCGGTGCTGCGCGCCGGTGCCGTGGTGGTGCCGGTGAACCCCATGAACAAGGCCGACGAGCTGGGCCACTACATCCACGACGCGCAGGCCAAGGTGGCGCTGGCCAGCAGCGACATTGCGCAAGAACTGGCCCAGGCCAGTGCCGGCCTGCCAGCGGGCCAAGGCCTGCAACACCTGGTGTGGTTTGACCTGGCCGATGGCCTGCCTGAAACACCCGACACCAGCGACTGGCCCAGCCTGTGGCAGCACTGGCTGCCCACGCGCCACGCGGCACCCCACGCCGCCGGCCTGCGCACCCACCGCTGGGCCGAGCTGCTGGCCCAGGCCCCGGCCCCGCTGCCGCTGCAAGCCAGCGGCGAAGACCTGGCCCTGCTGCCCTACACCAGCGGCACCACCGGCGCGGCCAAGGGCTGCCTGCACACCCACGCCACCTTGCTGCACAACGCCATGGGCGCGGGCCCCTGGCTGGGCATGGGCCCGGGCGACGTGACCCTCATCGTGGTGCCCATGTTCCACATCACCGGCCTGGTGATGGGCATGCTCGCCAGCATCCGCCACGGCTGCCGCATCGTGCTGCTGCCGCGCTGGGACCGCCGCGTCGCCGTGCGCGCCATCTCGGCCCATGGCGTGACCCACTGGCCCAACATCCCCACCATGGTCATCGACCTGCTGGGCAGTGACGACCTGAACCAATACCGCCTGAACAGCCTGCGCTACATCGGCGGTGGCGGCGCCCCCATGCCAGATGCCGTGGCCGCGCGCCTGCAAGAGGTGTTCGGCCTGCGCTACGTGGAGGGCTACGGCCTGACCGAAACCGCCGCGCCCACGCACATCAACCCCATGCACGCGCCGCGCCGCCACTGCCTGGGCATGCCCTGGGTTGGCACGCGCGCCCTGGTGATCGACCCCGAGACCCTGCAGCCCCTGCCCGTGGGCGAGCCGGGCGAGATCGTGGTGAACGGCCCGCAGGTCTTTCACGGCTACTGGCAGCAGCCGCAGGCCACGGCAGAAGCCTTCATCGAGATCGACGGCGTGCGCTACTTCCGCACCGGCGACATCGGCCGGCAAGACGCCGACGGCTTCTTCTTCATGGCCGATCGCCTCAAGCGAATGATCAACGCCAGCGGCTTCAAGGTGTGGCCCGCCGAGGTAGAGGCCATGCTGCACAAGCACCCGGCCATCAAAGAATCTTGCGTGATCGCCACCCGCGACCCCTACCGCGGCGAAAGCGTGAAGGCCCTGGTGGTGCTGCGCGACAGCCACCGCGGCCAGGCCACCGCCGACGACCTCATCGCCTGGGCGCGCGAACACATGGCCGCCTACAAGTACCCCCGCGAGGTGGAACTGGTGGACGAGCTGCCCCGCACCGCCACCGGCAAGGTGCTGTGGCGCCAGGCCCAGGCCGAACAAGACCAACGCGACGCCGCCCGGCTGGCGGCCGCCAGCGCACCGCGCTGATCACACCAGCCACACCCCCCTTTCAACAGCCCACCCACCCAAAGGAGAGAGACATGACCCAACGCACCGTTTTCACTGCCTTCAACCGCCGCCGCGCCACCGCCGCCCTGGGCGCCGCCCTGCTGGCCGCCAGCCTCAGCCCGCTGGCGCACGCCCAAGACACCCGCCCGGCGCGCCTGCTGCTGGGCTTCCCGGCCGGTGGCTCGTTTGACGCCATCGCCCGCCTGCTGGCCGAAAAGCTCAAGACCGAACTGGGCCGTCCGGTGATCGTGGACAACAAGCCCGGCGCGGGCGGGCGCATCGCCATGGACCTGCTCAAGAACGCCCCGGCCGACGGCAGCGTGGTGATGTTCGCCCCCGGCGCCATCACCTCGCTCTACCCCTACACCGTGGCCAAGCTCAACTACGACCCCAAGAAAGACCTGGCCCCCATCGGCACCGTGGCCGAGTTCCCCTTCGCCGTGGCCGTGAGCGCCAGCAGCAAGATCACCAACCTGCGCGAACTGATTGCCGCCGCCAAGGCCAACTCGGCCCAGGCCATGTTCGGCACCCCGGCCGTGGGCGCGCCCCCGCACTTCTACGGCCTGGCCTTCGGTGAGGCCGCTGGCGTGAAGCTCGACCCCATCCCCTTCCAGGGCAGCGCCCCGGTGAACCAGGCGCTGATGGGCAACCAGATCCCCATGGGCGTGGACGTGATGGGCAGCATGGTGGAGAACCACAAGGGCGGCAAGATCCGCGTGCTGGCCGTGTCCACCGAGCAGCGCGCCCCGCAACTGCCCGACGTGCCCACCTTCGCCGAGCAGGGCTTCGCCAGCGTCACCGGCGGTGACTTCAACGCCTTCTTCGCCCCGGCCGGCACCCCCGCGCCCGCCCTGGCCGCCTGGAGCAAGGCCCTCTCCAACGTGCTGGCCCAGGCCGAGGTGAAGGACAAGCTCCTCACCATGGGCTTCATCCCCGTGGGCAAGGGCCCGGAAGAGCTGGCCAACCGCGCCGCCGCCCAGGCCAAGCGCTGGGAAGCGATCGTGAAGTCCTCGGGCTTCGTGGCGCAGTAAGCCGTACCATCCGCGCGCCTGGGGCCAAGCCCCCAGGGCATGCGGGCGCCTGCGCGGCGTCTCTAGAATGCCGCATTCTTTCATCGGCCCGCGCAGGACATGAGCCCCTTCCCGATCCCGCTTCGCACCGAGTGCCCGCCCGGCGCGTGCGTGTGCGACCGCGACGCCCTGCTCAGCGAACCCGATGCCGACCTGCGGGTGATGCGCCTGACCCGCGAGGAAGAAAAGCGCCTGCTGCACCGCCTGGAAAACCTCACCAGCCTGGACGACCTGCGCCGCATGCAGACGCGCATGGAAGAGCAACTGGGCATTCGCCTGAGCATTGGCACCAGCCCGAATGAGGTGCGCACCCTGCGCGGCATCCTGATCCTGGTGCACGAGCAGCGCGGCTTGTGCCGCAAAACGCGGCAGAACATCCCCGCCGCCATCAAGAAGAGCATGGAGCAGCGCCCCGAAATCGCCTATGCGCTGCTCAACGAAGACGGACTGTTCGGCGGAGGTTGAGAGATGATCCGGCGCGCCTCTTGCTTGCGCGCCCCCATGCTCCAAGCGATTCAAGGCCAATGGTTCGAGATGCGCCCTCTGGGCGACGGCATCACCTTCATCACCGAACCGCACGTCATTCCACTGCTGCGTTGCAACATCTGGCACATCCGCGGCCGCCACCTCGACCTGGTGGTGGACAGCGGCCTGGGCCTGTGCAGCCTGCACGAGGCCGCGCGCCACCTTTTCGGCCAGCGCGTGGCGGCCGTGGCCACCCATGTGCACCTGGACCACGTAGGCGGCCACCATGAATTCGCGGAATGCTGGTGCCACCGACTGGAAGCCGAGGGGCTGCGCCGGCCCGGCGCCGGCTTCAACCTATCAGGGCCCGACACCGACCTGGCCGATTTCGACGGTGCCTTTCCCGGCTACGAAACCGGTGGGCCGGCGGTCACCGCCCTGCCCTGGGCGGGCTACGACCTCTCGGCCTGGGAGCTCAAGGCCGCCAGCGTCACCCGCACGCTGGACGAAGGCGACGTGATCGACCTGGGCAACCGCCACTTCGAGGTGCTGCACCTGCCCGGTCACTCGCCGGGCAGCATCGGCCTGTGGGAGGCCGCCACCGGCACCCTGTTTTCGGGTGACGCGGTATACGACGGCCCGCTGCTCGATGCCCTGCACCACAGCGACCGCGCCGCCTACGCCCGCACCATGGAGCGCCTGCTCAGCCTGCCGGTGCAGGTGGTGCACGCCGGGCACGACCCGAGCTTTGGCCGCGATCGGCTGCACGAGATCGCACGGGCCTACCTGAAAGGCCTTCAGGCGTGAGGCAGGCCCGCGCAGACGGGGCTCACACCGTGGAGACGAACTGCTCGCGCGGGCGACGCACCTTCTTCAGGTTCACCAGCCAGTCGCCCTCGGCGGCGCGGTAGCCCAGCGGCAGCATCACCACCGAGCGCAGGCCGCGCGCGCGCAGGCCCAGGATCTCGTCCACCTTGGCCGGGTCGAAGCCTTCCATTGGGGTGGCGTCCACCTGCTCTTCAGCGGCGGCGATCAGCGCGGTGCCCAGGCCGATGTACGCCTGGCGGGCAGCGTGCTGGTGGTTCTCTTCAGCGGGGCGCGGCGGGTACAGGGCCAGCAGCTTCTGGCGGTAGGCCTCCCAGCCTTCGTTGACGAAGCCACGCTCGGTATTGACCAGGTCAAACATGGCGTTGATGCGCTCGGCGGTGTAGTTGTCCCAGGCGGCGAACACCAGCAGGTGCGAGCCGTCGGTGACCTGGGCCTGGTTCCAGGCGTGTTCGCGAATGCGCGCGCGCACGGCCGGGTCGGTGACCACGATCACCTCGTAGGGCTGCAGGCCGCTGGAGCTGGCGGTCAGGCGCACGGCCTCCACGATGCGGTCCACCTTGTCTTGCGGCACGGCGCGGCTGGGGTCCATCTTTTTGGCGGCGTAGCGCCACTGGAGTTTGTCGAGCAGTTGGGACATGGCAATCTTGTAAGCCAGGGTGGCTTGAATCAGTGAGGTCGCGATGATGACCCCGCCTGGATCAGCCCGCCCAGCCCGGCCGGAATAACCCGCGTGCGGCGGGTGCATGACAACAGGGCGTTTGACGCCAAGACACGTCAATGACAGCGGTGGCACCAGTCAGCGAAGCGCCGCGTTCAATTGGTCTACCACCTCGGCCCAGTCGGCGTCCTCCTGCAGCTCCTCGCGCAGCAGCGTGGCCTGCGCAGGCGTCCAGAATGGCGCCTCGTGCAACAGGGTACCTGCGGGCAGTGGCGAATGTCGGCGCACGAAGGCGGCAATGCTGGTCACGTCGTTGGGCAAGCCCAACTGGGCAAACAGGTCGGAAAAGCGGTGGAACGATGACTCCATTCGAGCAACTCCTCAAGACGAACAGGGCAAGCATACGCCGGCACTGCCCAGCACCCAAGGCGATCGCACGCGATGTTGTGTGGCGTAGATGAGTTGCGAACCATTGAAGCGCCGCATTGATGCTGCCGCGCATTGAGTGCGCTCAATGCCTGGTCGAGTCAGGCGCCTAGCATGAATGGCCTCACTCCATGGAGATGCACCATGCGCACACGCCACACCATCGCTGCAGCCGTTGCCGCCACCTTGACTGGCCTCGCCCTGATGAGCGCATCGGGATGCGCTGTCAGCCGAGGCCAGCAGTCCGTGGGCGCCTACGTGGACGACGCCGGCATCACCACCGCCGTGAAAACCAAACTGTTTGAAGACAAGACAGTGGCCGGCTCGTCCATCAGTGTGGAAACGCTCAACGGCACGGTGATGCTCTCGGGCTTCGCCAAGAGTGCCGCCGAGCGCAACACCGCCGAGGGCCTGGCGCGCTCGGTAACCGGCGTGAAAGAAGTGAAAAACCAGATCGTCGTGCGCCCCTGAACCGCTGGCCCGGCCAGCGGCTTCAATGACCAGCCGCGCCAGCGCGCAGCGCGGCATCTGAAGCACCTCTCGCCAAGTGGCGTCCGGCGCTTGCCGTTCATCGGTTCCGCGGCAGGGCCGGGGACGCATGCACCCGAAAGCCAAGGCACCGATCTGGTGCCCCTCACTGCATTACCCGCCCTTGACCCGTCGGGCCTGTTGGCGCCCGACCTGCCGACAGGGGCCTAACGCAATGGGCACCGACACGCGCTGCGCTCAATGGCCACTCAACACAGCGGCCCAGGCGCGCAACTGTCTCCTCCCTCACCTTCACGAAAGTACCCCATGGACCCGAACAACGACCAGCAAGCCCTCGCCACAACAGGCCTTCCAACTGATATGTGGCAGGAAATACTTCAGTACCTGAATGTTGACAATAAGGAGATCTCGTACGTTTCCAAGCAGTTTCTGACGGCCTGGCGCGCCGGGGTGGTCGGAATTCGATTCCACCTGCCCACCGAGTACTTCAATAACCGCATCCGGCACCGCACGGCCGCGAAGATGTACCCATTCCTGAGGTACATCCATTTCGCCAACACGAGCCACCCGGTCTTACCGCAGTCATTGCTGCTCACCGCCAACGGTCGCGCCGGCGGTGGCGGCCCGAAGGGCAAGGTGGCCGTGGGCCTCAGCCTGTACATCAGCAACTACGACTCTTCGTCCAGTCGAACCGGACGGTCCAGCGCTTACAGGGCCTTAGTCAAGTTTCCCGGCCTGGCCCAGATCGTCACCTACTTGATGGTGGGCCAAGACAGGTTTGTCCAGGATCAGCTAGGCTTCTATGGCGATTCCTCCTCGTCAGATGAGGCGAAAGAGCCCATCGACACTTGGCAGCTGGTGGCACAACTGCCGAACCTCACATTCCTGGAGGTGAGGCTCCACAGTGGCTATTCCGATCTCGCACGGACTGCACTGGGGCAGTTGAAAAACCTGACCCATCTGAGGCTCAGGCGGGCGGCCAACATCTGCTGCGAGACAGCGTCGGTCATCGGCCGCCTGCCCGAGCTCAGGCATCTTTGGCTCGAATACATCGATGAAAACACGCCGCAAAAGCTGCTGGCGAGCCTGGTCGGCGAAGGCATCGAGCTAGAGACGCTCACCTTGCACGGCTCGATTTGTCACCGAACGGGTTTTGGGCTGGAGCTGTGCCACTTGGTGAAGGCGCCCTACCTGCGGCAACTGACTTTGGCAGGCACCGGTCAAGCGGGCGGCAAACGCTTGAGGTTCGCCAGGGTGAATTGGACCATCCACTCGTCAGGCCAGCTGGTTCCTCTCGACTCAGTGGAACACCTGGTCTTGAGGCATTTGGTCCTCAGCGAGGGTTTCCTGGAAACCCTCACCGTCCTGTTCCCGAATCTGCACACCTTGGAGGTGGTGAACTGCGAAGGCCTTGACTGCCAGGGCCTGATGCAACTGACGAAGCTGACCAAGCTGCAAGTGTTCGCCTGGCCTGATGAGGTACCAACACTCAGTCTCGCAGAGGCAAGCACGTTCATTCAGCATTGCCCGGCACTCGTTCGAATGGTGACCCACCTCACCGATTCAAGCGAGGAATTCGACCTGTTCAAGAACGCAAATGACTTTGGGGTCATCGTCACGCCACCACCAGAAGACGACTTCTTCTGATACCGCACGCAGGTCGCAGGAGTCGTCGATGCACTGGTCAGCGACTTATCCCGTTGAGGCCACCTCAGCTCACGGCATGCCGCAGCAGCAACGCGGCCAGCACCCACATGGTCAGGCCAATCAGCGCGTCGAGCACCTGCCAGGCACGCGGCCGCGCGAACCAGGGCGCCAGCCAGCGCGCGCCAAAGCCCAGCGAAGCGAACCAGGCTAGGCTGGCCGCGCTGGCCCCGGCCACGAACCAGCCTTGCAGCGGTGCGGGCTGCTGCGCGCCGATGCTGCCCACCAGCAGCACCGTGTCCAGGTACACGTGCGGGTTGAGCAGGGTGAAGGCCGCCGCTTGCGCCAGCGCGGCACCGCGCGTCAGCCCTTGACCGCCACCGGCCGCCTGCAGCGCCTGCGCGTGGCGCGCACGGCGCAAGGCGCGCCAGCCGTACACCGCCAGAAAACCCGCACCCGCCAGCGCCAGCGCGCGCGCCAGGCCCGGGCTGTTGCCCAGGGCCTGCGCCATGCCCAGCACACCGGCGCTGATCAGCACCGCATCGGCCAGCGCGCAAAACAGCACCACGCTGCCCACGTGCTCGCGCCGCAGGCCCTGGCGCAACACATAGGCGTTCTGCGCCCCGATGGCCACGATCAGGCCCAGGCTCAGGGCCAGGCCCTGGGCGAACACCGGCCAGGCCAGCGACAAAGTGGAAGTACCGAAATCCATCATGGGCATAAAAGGAGAGCTTGCCAGAGCACCGGCACGAAGCGAGGCTGGCGGGCTTAGTGCCGGTGCGTGTGGTGCGCGTCGGGCACGTGCGGGTGGCTGTGGCGCATGGGCTCGTGGCGGTGCCAGTGGCTGTGCGGCCCGGAGGGCATGGGGTCGTGCCGGTGCAGGTGGTGGCCGTCTCCGTGGGTGTGGGCGTGCTCGTGTTCCAGCGCCTCGTGCTCGTGTTCGTGACGGTGGTCTTCCAGCAGGTGCAGCACCACGCCGGCCACCATGAGGGCGCCGCCCAGGGCCAGCAGCGCGCTGGGCGCGCGCTCACCCAGGGCAAAGGCACCCAGCGCGCCCATGAAGGGCGCAAACGCAAACACCGAGCCGGTGCGCGCGGCGCCAAATTGCCGCTGCGCCAGCAAATAGAAGCGCAGGCTCAGCCCATAGCCGCTGGCGCCCACGGCCAGTAGGGCCAAGGCACTGGTGGTGGCAGGCAAGGGTTCGCCCCGCAGCAGCGCCAGCGTGGCGGTGGCCAAGGCCCCCAGCGCCGCCTTGACCAGCACCACCTGGCCGGGGTCGCGCTCGGCCACGCCGCGCGAGAGGGTGTTGTCCACGCCCCAGGCCACCGTGGCCAGGGCCACGGCCAGCAGGCCCAGCTGTTGCACCTGCCCGGCCAGGCCCTGGTCCCACACCAGCAGTGCACCACCGGCCAGCAGCAGGGCCACGGCCGCCTTCACGCGCGGGCCCAGCGCCTCGCCGTACCAGCGCCAGGCCAGCACGGCGGTGAACACCGCTTCCAGCGTGAGCAGCAGCGAGGCACTGGCGCCGCTGGTGCGCTGCAAGCCCCAGGCCAGGGCCACCGGCCCCACCACCGCGCCCGCCAGCACCATGGCCAGCAGGCGGGGAGCGTCGGTGCGGCGCAGCGGCGCCTCTTGACCCGCGCCCCTGCGCTGCACCAGCGCCACCAGCGCCGCCCCGCCGTACAGCAAGGCCGCCGTGGTGAACGGCCCCAGGCCCAGGCCAAAGCGTTGAACCAAGGGCGTGCTCAGGCCAAACAAGGCAGCGGCCAGCAGGGCCAGGGCGGCGCCGCGCACAACGGGGGTGGTGGGGGAGTTCACGAATCGGTGGGGCCATGAAAGAGAGCAAACGAGCTTAGCCCCTGCCTGTGACAGCGGGCAAGCCGGCCCCCGGCGCAAGGGTGCTTGCCCGCCAGCGCCTGGGCGCCAACAATGGCCGCATCGCCCCACCCCGCAAAGGCTTCTGTGCGCACCGCTCGTCCACCCCGTGTGTTGACCCTTGGCATGGCCGCCTGCGCACTGGCCGTGCTGCTGACCGCCTGCTCGTCCACGCCCAGCGGCCCGCCGCCCGCCCCACCGGCCGGCGCCGCCAACCTACAGGGCTGGCAACGCTGCAGCACCGACAGCTGCGGGCGCGACTTTGTGTCCGCCTATTCCACCTTCACCTTCGTGCACCTGAACGGGCAGCGCCTGGCACCGCAGCCCACCCTCACCCTGGCGCCGGGGCGCCACTGGGTGGAGGCGCATTACGCCTGGGGCGCTGGCGTGCTGGTGGGCGTGGGCAACTACCGCAACTACGGCTTCGAGCTGGACGTGCTGCCCGACCACCGCTACCAGGTGCAGGACGCGCCCAGCGGCTGCATCGTGCCCGCCACCCGGCACTGGGTGAGCCCCAAGACCTTGAAGGTGACGGTCACCACCCCCGGCGGCGGCACACAGGTGCAAGACGTGCCGGCCTTTGAATACTGCACGCCCTCGGCCAGCGAGCCCGGCACCTGCCGCCAGGCCAGCGACTGCGGCTCGGGCACCTGCACGCCGTTTGGCGGCAGCACCGGCTTCGGGCTGTGCGGGGCGATGCGGCCCTGAGCGACGGCCCTGAGCGACGGCCCTGAGCGGTGGCCCGGCGCGGGCGCTATTCGCGCTCCATCTCCAGGTAAACGCGGCTGGCGTTGCCCGGCAGCAGCTCGGCCGAATTGGCCAGCCGCTGGTAGGGCTGGGTGTCAAAGCCTTTGATGGCGGTGCCGATGTCTAGCCCCTCGTCCACCGCGCGCTTCATGTGGGCGCGCAGGGCAGCCAGGTAGTCGCGGGTGTCGGCGCGGGCGCGGGCCAGGTCGCTCACGCGGCCATGGCCCGGCACGATGCGCTCGGGCGCCAGGCGCTCGATCTCGGCAAAGGTGTCCAGCCAGGCCCGGGTGTTGCTCACCGGCAGCACGCCCAGCATGCGGTCCACATAGACCACGTCGCCGCTGAACAGCACGCGCTGTTGCGGCAGCCACACCAGCATTTCCCCCAGCGTGTGGGCGCCACCCCGGTGCTTGAACTCAAAGCGCACACCGCCCAGTGCAAGCGACGCATCAGGCCCTTGCAACCAGCGGCTGGGAAAGGTGGGCACCGTGCCGTCGGCCTTAGGCCCCATCACCTGCTTCAGCGCGGCCAGTTGCTCTCCGCCCCGGTTGGCCATGTCGGCCTGCCCGGCGGCGTGGGCCAGCACCTCGGCCCCTTGCGCCAGAAAGTAGCCATTGCCCAGCCAGCGGTGGTCTTGCCCGCCGGTGTTGATGACCCAGCGCACCGGCAGCGGCGTGACACGGCGAATGGCCTCGTGCACCTGGCGCGCGCCTTGGAAAGTGGCGCCGCTGTCAATGAGCACCGCGCCCTCGGCCGTGAGCACCAGGCCCAGGTTGGCGTTGAGGCCTTCGTTCGATTCGGTGCGTGGGCCGGTCTCACCGATGAAGGCGTACACGCCCTCCACCACTTTCTCGAAGCGCACGTCCACCGCCCGCGCCGGCAGCGCGGCCAACAGGCTGAGGCTGGCCACGCAGGCCAAGGTCCAGCGAAGTGGGCTCATGTGGGTGCCCCCTGGCCCGAGGCCAACTGGGCCGAGAGTTGCTGCGCGTAGCCCAGCAGCGTGGGCATGCCGGGCTCTTTGCGCGGCCACAGCAGGCCCACGCCGTCGTTGGCGTGGCGGGGCAGCAAGTGCAGGTGGAAATGGAACACGGTTTGGTCGCCCTCTTTGCCGTTGGCCTACAAGAGCGTGAGGCCCGGTGGGTGGAAGGTGTGGGCAATGGCCTGGGCGATGCGCTGGGCGGTGTGCATCACCGCCGCGCCCTCTTCTGGCGTGAGCTCGAACAGGTTGGCGGCGTGGCGCCGGGTGGCCACCAGCACGTGCCCGGGGTTCACCTGGCCAATGTCCATGAAGGCCAGGGTGAGCTTGTCTTGGTGCACCAGCGCGGCCGGCAACTCGCCGCGCGCGATGCGGCAAAACACGCACTCGCCGGGCGGCGAGTGATCAACAAACTGGGGCATGGGGCATGTCTCCTTGAATGGGCGGCCCGAGAAGGCGGCCGCTGGGTCAGTCCGCATTCTGCCGGTGCTCAGCGCGCGCCTGAAGCCATGCCGCGCAGCCCCAGCGTGGCGGCCTCCACCGCGCCGGCCAGGTAGCCCGGAAACTGCGGCGACCACTCGCTGGCAATGCAAGTGAGGCCGCCCGCCCAGGGGCCATCGGCCGCGCGGGCGGCCGGGGCGGCGGCGTGGTGGCCGGTGGCGTCCAGGTCTTGTGCCGAGGCGGTGAGCGGGTCGGCCGCCCAGTCTTTGAGGTGGGTGTGCACGGGGTGGGCCGCCGCCTCGCCAAACAGGCGCACCAACTGCGCCTGGCAGTGGGCCAACAAGGCCTCGGGGGCCACGCCCTGGCGCACGTGCGCGGGCACGCCCACAAAGCCAAACAGCGCGGCGCTGCCGCCGGGCATGGACGCGTCGTGAATTTCCACCAGCGGCCCGCGCGCGCTGCGCGCCTGGCCCGACAAGCCTTGCTCGCGCCAGAAAGGCGTGGGGTACACGGCCAGGAACTTGGCGTGCGGCGCCATCCACGTGGGCGTGGCGCGCCACTGGGCCAGCAGCGGCGCGGGCAAGGCGGGGCTGAACACCAGGCGCTGCGCGGCCAGGCGCGGCGGCAAGGCCAGCAACACGTGCTCGGCCTGCCAGGTGGCGGCCTGGCCGCTGGCGTCTTGCACCCGCAGCTCGGTGTGGGTGGCGCTGCGGTGCAGCTCGCGCACCGCGTGGCCGGTGTGCAGTTGCTGGGCGGGCAGGCGGCTGGCCAGTGCATTCACGAAGGCGGCCATGCCACCCACCAGGCGCATGGCGGCGGGCGAGTTGGCGTAGCCACCCAGGCGGTGCACGGGCTCGTGCGGGCTGCGCTCAAGCAGCATGTCGCCCGCCTCAAACTGCTCAAAGCGCGCCAGCCCCAGGCTGGCCACCACCGCGTCCAGCTCGGGCTGCAGCTCGGGCCAGAACCAGGTGGGGCCCAAGTCCAGGCCCTCGGCAGGCCCGGCCGGGGCCGAGAGAATGCGCCCGCCCAGGCTGGGGCGGGCCTCGAAAAGCGCCCAGTGGCGCTCGCCCTGCTCTTGCAGCCGGTGCGCGGCGTACAGGCCACTCAGGCCACCGCCCACGATGGCCACGCGCACGCGCCGCGCGCTCACGCCAGCCCCTGGTCAAGCCCCAGCACCTGGGCCAGGTGCCCGGTCTTGAGGTACACGGTGGCGCCCTGCGGGCCGGCCACCCAGGCCAAGGCCTCAGCGGGCGGCAAGCGGCACCAGCCATGCGGGGTAAGGGGCGGCGCATCGCCTTCGGCGGCCCGCAGTTCGCCCGCCAGCACCAGCAGCTCGGCGCCGCCCGTGGCATCGGGCTTCAACACCGCGCCGGGGGCCAGGCGTTGCAGGCTCACTTGCTCGGCTTCGCTTTGGAACAGCGGGCACACGGCGCGGTCGGCCTGAGCTTGCCAGTGGGCCGCGTCGTGCGTGTTGACGCGCACCGCCTCGCGCTCGGTGGGCGGCATTTGCCAGAGCTTCACGAAGATGAGCGCGCCCCCGGGGCTGGCGGGGCGGTGGGCCGAGCCGGGCGGGTTGCGCAGGTACCAGCCCTGGGGGTAGCTGGCGTGTTCGTCGGCAAAGGTGCCCGAGAGCACCAGAATTTCTTCGCCACCGGGGTGCTGGTGCGGGGGAAAGGTGGCGCCGGGCAGGTAGCGCACCAGGCTGGTGGCGCGCGCTTTTTCGGCGCCAACGCGGTCCAGCATGGCGCGCTCCACCCCGCCCTGCGGCGAGGCCACCCACTGCTGCTGGTGGGCGGGCACGGTGGCGCGTTGAGAGAAATCGGCGTTCAGGCGCATGGGAAGCGAATGGGCTGGCAGACAAAAAAGGCGCACCGGGCGCCACGGCGCGGCATTGTGTGCGCTGACCCGAAAGCGTGCCCAGGCCGGGGCCCGATTGCCCTGGCGCGCACCGGGCATTGGGGGCCGCTGCGCGCTAGGCCGCGCCCTCAGCCCACAGCGGCGCCAGCCGCTCGGCCACCGACCGGCCGTGGCTGAGGCCCACCTCTTTCAGGGTGAGCGCGGGGCACAACTGGCGGGCCGTGGCCAGGGCGGCGCTGGCCTCTGCGCCGTGCCCCTGCTGCAGCAGCGCGGCGGCCTGCAGCACGTGCGGCAAATGAAAACGCGGGTCACGCCGGGCGGCGGTGCGCGCCTCGGCCAAGGCCTCGCCAGCCCGCTCGGCCCGCAACAAAAACACGCCCAGCGCCCAGCCCCAGAAACCCAGGCGCCGGTCGCGCGGGCTGATCTGCATGCCAAAGCGCATTTGCTCAATGCCCGCCGCCAGTTGGCCGCCAAGCCCCAGCGAGGCGCCCATGGCCACGTGGGCCTGGGCGTTGCTCGGGTCAAGATCGAGCGCGCGCTGCAGCAGCGCCACGCCTGGCTCGCGCTGGCCCAGGTCACACAGGGCGCAGCCGGCGTAGCCCAGCACCTCGGGGCTGCCGTCGTCCAGCGCCAGGGCGCGCTGCGCGGCGGCCAGGGCATCGGCCGCCAGGCCCGCCGCGTCGGGCTGCAAGTTGATGTTGACCGACAAGGCCGTGAGCAGCGCGTACTGCGCATGGCCCAGGCCAAAGCTGGGGTCTAGCGCCACGCTGTGCCGCAGGCGCGCCCGCGCCTCTTGCATGGCCTCGCGGCTCCAGCCCTGCATGGCCAGCGAGCCAATGGCCTGGTGGTAATGCGCCCACACGTCCTGGTTCTCGGGCCGCTGGCGGCGCACGTGCGCGATCTCGGCGCGGGTGAGCTCGGGCTCCAGCTCGGCCATGATGCCGCGCGCAATGTCTTCCTGCAGGTCAGCCGCTTCAGCGCGGCGGCGGTCAAACCGGCCGCTCCACAGCACGTGGCCGGTGGCCGCGTCGATGAGCTGGGTGGACACGCGCACCCCATCGGCCTGCGGGCGCACGCTGCCCTCCACCACGTAGCGCACGCCCAGTTGCCGCGCCACCTCGGGCACCGACACCGCGTGCCCCCGAAACGCAAACGACGAGGCGCGCGAGATCAGCCAGAAACCTGGCACCCGCGCCAGCAGGGCAATGGCGTCTTCGGCCAGGCCGTCTGCCAGAAACTGCAGGCCCGGCTCGCTGGACAGCACCTGAAACGGCAGCACCGCCAGCGTGGTTTTGCTGGCCGCCGCCGGGCGCGGCACCGGGGCCGCCACGCCCTCATCCAGCGGCGCCACCGGCAGCGCGAAGCGGTAGCCCCGCCCCGGCACCGTGGCAATGGACTGCGCGCCCAGCACCTTGCGCAGCGCCGACACCTGCACCGACAGGTTGTTTTCTTCCACCACCAGGCCCGGCCACACGGCGGCCAGCATCTCGTCTTTGCTGAGCACCCGGTCTCGGTGCGCCAGCAGGCACACCAGCAAATCAAACGCACGCGCGCCCAGCGGCGCCGGCGCACCGTCCACCAGCAACAGGCGCTCGGCCGGCCGCAGCTCAAAACGGTCAAAACGCAAAGGCTCTTGCATGGGCATTCCCTCGCCACGGCGACAACCCGCCAAGGGCCATGTTTAGCCAATTCTTAGGAAATTTAAAGGGCAGCCGCGCCCGCGCTGGCTACCGTTGGGCCACCCCAACCCACTGAGGAGCGCCCGCATGAACCCCAGCACCCCCCACCCCAGCCCAAGCGAGCTGCGCGCCCTGTACCTGGCCGACCCAGAGCAAGCCCTGGCCACCAACCACGCCACCACCAGCGGCCCCCACCCCGTCGACCCCTTCCACACCCAGGTGCGGCCCAGCAAAGAAGGTACCCAGCCCTGGCCCGTTAGCGTGCACAGCGCCGTGGGCGGCCCTTACGACGCGCCCTGCCCCGGCGACCTGCTCTGCGCCGCCCTGGCCGCCTGCCAAGACGCGTCTATCCGCATGGTGGCCCGCGCCATGGGCATTGCGCTCACCGAACTGCAAGTGCAAGTGCACGCCACGTTTGACGCCCGCGGCGCCCTGGGCGTGCAAGCCGGCGTGCCCGTGGGCTACCAGCACATCCGCACCGACGTGCACATCAAAGCCCAAGACGGCACCCCGCCCGAGCTGCTGAAGAAACTGCAAACCGCCGCCGAACGCTGCTGCGTGGTGAGCCAAACCCTGAAACAGTCGCCCGTGATGGAGGTGGCGTTTCACGGCTGAGCCCGCACCGTTTGGGCGGCGGGCGCCCCCGCACCGCCGCACCCGCCCACACCGAGCCATTTGGGTGGGCACTTTCCTTTTTGGGAATCGCTTTGGCCCCTGCCGCCAACGCGGCCAGCCCATTGCCAACTATTCAATGGCCAACCACTGAATTGCTGGCCATCCGTTTGCACCACAGGAAAACCCGAAAGTTCCCACAAATGGGTGACGCGCATTTGTAACCATGCGCAATACGATCGTTGTCAATACATAACGATCACAGGGAGATCGACCATGCCCATCACCGGCACTGCGCGCAGAACCGCGCCTATTTGCGTACCTGCGCTGTTTTTCACGGTGGCGTCTGCTGCTGCCACCACCCGCCCGCTGCGCGCGGGTTGGCTGGGCTCAACTGCCTTCTTCCTCGCCTTTTGCATAGACGCCAGCGCTGCGTTTGCGCATGGGGGGGAGGGTTAAACATGGACGGGGCCACTACGATTAGAGGACTCGGGGCATCACTGTCATTCATGGGTACTGGGCAGCCGAAAGCCATTACTGCAATGCAGCAGTAGCGGACAGTGGTGCTGGCCCGCTGAAACGCTGATCTCAGCCCAAAGCGGTCTCCCACGAACTGTGTGCTTCCTCTCTAAAAGAACGGGCTTATCACCCAGTACCAGAACATCTATATCCGAGATGTGGATCGAATGAGAAATCAATCCGCTTGAACACCATTGAGAAGTCAGGACTTGAGATTCACAACAGTCTCCAGATCAAGGAAAATAACGTGAACCCATCACCATAGAAGAATTACCACACAAACACTTTCACCAAAGATGATTTGAGAAATTTCGATAACAAATGAATGACAAAAACGCACCACCAACCAAGATAAAATATGTAAAGCAAAACAGCCCAAGACCCGAATACTGGAGAGATCACTCATCACAATTAGGGACCATTATCCGACTATTTTAGCCATGACTCTGCGAAATCTAAAATACCAAATTCTTAAACTATTAATCAACACAAACCTTGTAAATAAAGCCACACGATGCTGATCAAATGATTTCTATATCGATATCTAACCTTCCATGAGCAACTACTTCGAAATTGCATACGCTGCAGCGTCACGGAGGCTATGCCTCTTTACTGGAACGGGCTTCTCGAAGGCTGTTACTGCGAATGCAGCTCCAAGCTGGCAAGCCCTCCTCGAGTCCCTCAGTGCTTTGCTGCCTGCGCCAACCAACGCCAACCTCAAAGCTGCGCTGTTTCCTACAGGCTCTCCCAACCCCCTGCCATTGGAAGAAGCGGCTCAGATAATCGACATCGAACTCCAAAAGATCGGCAAGTCTGCCCATGAAGAGATCGCCAATTTCATTAGAAAACTTGTTTTAGCAGGTGACAACAAGCCGGTTACCGATTTCATTGAGGCAAATACTTTCGAAGTTGTCACTACCAACTATGACAAGTTGTTTGAGCAACTTGCGCTGAAGGTTGGACCACAAACTATAACACCTGGGCTTCCTGTACCACGCTCCGCCGCAAACATACAGGTCTATCATGTCCACGGCTCGATCGACTCGCCGCGAAACATGGTTGTAACTTCCGACGACTATTTCCGCTTTCTCAACAGCGACTCATACTTCGCCAAAAAACTGAGCACCATACTTCATGAAAACACCGTCGTGATTTTGGGATATTCGCTTGGCGACACCAATCTCAAGACCATCCTGAGCGACTATAAGGGCTTCTCCAGAACCAATGTGATTGGCGGCAATATCTTCTTGGTGTCCAGAGGTAGTGTTGATCAGCACATTAAAGACTACTACGCCCACAGCTTCGCTATTCGCGTCATAGATCAGACTGAGGTTCTAGACTTCTTTCGCAATGTAAACGCAGCATTACCCGACGCCATCAAGTGCGCAGAAAAGTCAAAGAAAAACATCAAGAAGGTCCTTTATGACAATCATTCATTCACCGACAATTACCTTCAAATAGAGACATCGTTCTTCGAGATCATTGCGTCAATTTCCGCAATTGGATCGAGCCTGAATGGCGCCGAGGTTGTCAAGCTTCTTGGCACGATCATTGAAAGGAAGATTGGCTACACAAATGGTTATGGGGCTTGGTCTCAATATGGACACCTAGCACGATGGCTTACTTACTTGGCATCGCTAATTGATCTTGCGGGAACTGAAATTCAGGATTCATTCCTGAAGGCCACCCTTAAATCAATGGAAAGCATGAGTAAGGGGCAGGAACTCGGATACTCATGGCAGGCCTACCGCACTTGGTCTGCTGGATGGACCTCGCTGACCCCAGGCAATCGAAACCTCGTCAGAAGCTACATTCAGGCCAATACAAAGCGGAAAGATGCTCTTGAACTAGTAGCCCGCCCTTAGCGCGGCATACCCTCTTTGGCAAAGAGCCGGCCTGGAACCAAGACCAGACCTTGCGCTCGGTCATGCGGCAGTCCACGGTGTGGGTGTTTGAGGGCTTTGCGCGGCAGTTGGGCGAGGCGCGTGAGGCGGCTTACCTGCGCGCGATGGGCTATGGCAACGCGCTGGCCTCGGGCGCGGTGCCCTTCTGGGTGGAGGGCGACTTGGCGATTTCAGCGCATGAGCAGGTGGCGTTTTTGCAGCGCCTGTACCGCAACGAGTTGCCGTTTGCGGAGGCGCACCAGCGGCTGGTGAAAGACGTGATGGTCACCGAGGCCGGGCCTGACTGGATCTTGCGGGCCAAGACGGGCTGGAGCGGGCAAGTGGGCTGGGTGGAGTGGCCCACGGGCCCGGTGTTTTTTGCGCTGAACATCGACACGCCGCAGCGCCTGGCCGACCTGCCCAAGCGAAACGACATCACGCGGCAGGTGCTGCGCACGCTGAAAGCGTTGCCGCCGGTGTGAGGCAGGTGGCCGCTGCGCCTGGGGTGAGGCCACAAGCGCTTCGGGTGTGGGCCAACAATTGTGGTGATCTCAAGCGCCGCCGCGATAGCCCCAAGCAATGAGGTGAGGTTGGCGGCCAGATGGGTTGCTCGCCATTGGCTTGAACACGCCAGCACTACTCATGCAATACGGGTGACTTACAGCTTGGCCTCTGGTCATGGCGCGGTTCATTCGGACGTGCTCGCCCAGCGCGCACGTGGCCCCGCCAAGAGGCCCGTGGCGCCCATCGCACCTTGCGCCCGTTTCTTGCGCCAGCGCAAATTCGCTGCGGGTGCGGGGCTTCAGGCGCGCCGGCCCGCGCCGAAACCACAGGCGTGTGATGCACGCAAGTTGGCAACAGAAATGATGAACAGACGAAGCCGGTTGACCGCAAGCCTCTTTCAGGGTGGCTTGGTGGGCATGGGCTTCTCGGTGGAATGGCAACTGCCCAATTCCATCGCACGCAAGACACAGGGGAGCCAGCCAACTGCGCATTGGGTGATTGGGTGCCAGCCATCTGGCACTGGGGCGACCCCATCGCCCCTGCCCACCTTCAGCGCACCCGGTCGGGCGCGCTGTCACACAGGCCCCTGCCGGCTGGCCAATTGGCCAGCGCCATCGCGGCCCTCATGCCCAAGCCCTGAGCGGCCAGGTCTGCGACCCACCTCTGTGAAAGTTCATCATGCGATTCCTTAACCAACTCTCCATCGCGCAGCGCCTAGCCATGGGCTTCGGCCTGCTGGTGCTGCTGCTGGCTGCTCTGGGCGGCCTGTCCATCGTGCAGGTGCGCTCGATCAACACCGAGGTGAAGATCGTCACCGACGAGTTGCTGCCCAAGCAAGAGCGCGTGCAGTCGGTGAAGAACGAAATCAACCAGATAGCCCGCTCGATGCGCAACATGATGATCATGGACGCGCCGGACGCGGTTCAGAAAGAACGCGCATCGATTGACGCCAGCCGCAAGGTGATTGCCGAAGACCTGCGCTGGCTGGAGGCCAACCTGGTCTCGGCCGAAGGCAAAGCCTTGCTGGGCCAGGTGCACAAGGCACGCGAGGCCTTCATCGCCAGCCAGAACCAGTTTTTCGATGCGCTGAGCAGCAGCCAGCGTGACGTGGCGCGCCGCGTGTTGCTGGACGAGACCCGCACGCTGCAGATGGCCTACATGGTCAAGCTGGATGAACTGATCGCCTTCCAGAAATCGCTTACCGCTGCTGGCGGGCAGCGCATCGACAGCACCGTGGCCAGCGTGCTGCGCCTCACGGTGGGTGTGCTGGTGGTGGGCGTGCTGGTGGCGCTGGGCCTGGCGGTGTCCATCATCCGCAGCGTGACGCAACCCATTTCGCGTGCCGTGGAGCTGGCCGACCAGATCGCCGCTGGCAACCTGACGCAGGAAATCGTGGTGAACAGCCGCGACGAAACGGGCCGCCTGCTGGCCGCCATGCAGAAGATGCAGCAGGCGCTTAGCGAGCTGGTGAACTCGGTGCGCCAGAGCGCCGAGGGTGTGGCCACCGCCAGCGCCCAGATTGCCCAGGGCAACCAAGACCTCTCGGCCCGCACCGAGAGCCAAGCCAGCGCGCTGGAAGAAACCTCGGCCTCGATGGAAGAAATGGGCTCCACCGCGCAACAAAACGCCGACAACGCCCGCGCCGCCAGCCAGTTGGCCGCCAGCGCCAGCAGCGTGGCCGTGCAAGGTGGCGAGGTGGTGAACCAGGTGGTGCAGACCATGCGCGACATCAACGACAGCAGCCGCCGCATCAACGACATCATTGGCGTGATCGACGGCATTGCCTTCCAGACCAACATCCTGGCGCTCAACGCCGCGGTGGAAGCCGCCCGTGCCGGTGAACAGGGCCGAGGCTTCGCGGTGGTGGCCGGCGAGGTGCGCAACCTGGCCCAGCGCAGCGCCGAGGCGGCCAAGGAAATCAAGGGCCTCATCAACGCCAGCGTGGAGCGCGTGGAACAAGGCACCCAGCTGGTGGACAAGGCCGGCAGCACCATGCAAGAGGTGGTGCAGTCGATCCAGCGCGTCACCGACATCGTGGGCGAGATCAGCAGCGCCAGCCAGGAACAGAACGCGGGCGTGAACCAGGTGGCCGAGGCCGTGAGCAGCATCGACCAGACCACCCAGCAGAACGCCGCCCTGGTGGAAGAAAGCGCCTCGGCCGCGGCCAGCCTGCGCCACCAGGCCGATCAACTGGTGAGCGCCGTCAGCGTGTTTCGTACCAATGGCGGCCACAGCAGCGGCTTCATGGCCAGCCCGGCCGTGGTGAGCACCCCCACGCCGGTGCGCAGCACCCCTGCCCCCACCAAGACCAAGACCACCGCCCCCGCGCTGCGCAAGGCCGGACCGGCCACCACAACACGCGCGGCCCAACCAGCGCCGGTGGTGCGCCCGACCAAGCTGGCGGCCGCCACGGAAGCGGTGGAGGAATGGGAGAGCTTCTGAGTTCGCCTAACCACTGCGTTTCCCTGGTGCCTCGCGCCGCCCCACCGCATCGGTGGGGCGGCGTTGTCACGTTGGGGCTGGCGCGGTGTCGCCCTGGACGCGCCCAACTGGCGAACGGGCGCCACGCCCACCCCCTTCTGCGCTAGTCTGTTGGCGGCCTGTTCCGGCGTGGCACTCGGCTTGCCCAGTGCCACGACCGTTCATGGCCCTTGAGCGAAGGAGAGAAAGATGGATCCCGTCATCCACTTTGAAATGCCCTATGCAGACGCTGCCCGCATGGCCAATTTCTATGGCACCGCCTTCGGTTGGCAGACACAGGCGCTGGGCCCCGCCATGGGCCACTACGTGGTGGCCACCACATGCGAAGTCGCCAACGGTCGGCCCACGCGGCCGGGCACGATCAATGGCGGCTTTTTCCAGCAGCCCACCGGAGGGCCAGCGCTGCAGCCCTCGGTGGTGATTGCGGTAGAGAACCTGCAAGCGTCCATGGCCAAGGTGCGCAGCGCGGGCGGCACCGTGATCGGTGAGCCCATGGACATCCCGGGCGTGGGGGCCTATGTGTCCTTCATCGACACCGAAGGCAACCGCGGGTCGATGCTGCAGCCGCTGGGCTAGCGCGGCGGCCATTCACGGGCCGCGGATATCTTCGCCCGGGAGCCGTGGTGGCCCCCATTGCCAAGCCCGCGCCAGCAGTGTCGCGGGCCTGATGCAGGGCGAGCACCAGCACCCCAGGGCAAAGGCCAAGAAGAAGCTGGCCAGTGTGGCGCTCAAGTCCCTGACCGAGGTACCCAGGTCGGCCGCCATATCGGGAACAGCGGCAGGATGATGTTGGTGGCCAGCCAGCCCAGTGCCGCCAGGCCCGCCAGCAAGCACGAGAGCTGGCCGCTCAGGCGGGCCGGCGCCTCAGCCCGCGGCGGCATCGCTGGGCGCCTCGTCAAGGGCCGCGATGCTGGCGTCCAGCAAGTCGTGCAGCGCAGCGACCTGTGCCACCCCCAGGCGCTGGTTCAGGGCCGTTTGCGCCGCTTTCCAGGCGCGCAGGGCCGCGGTGCGCAGGGCAATGCCCTCTGCCGTGACCTCGACCAGACGGCTGCGCGCGTTCTCGCCCGCCCCCACCAGCAGCCACCCCTGGGCCACCATGGGCTGCAGGTTGCGCGTGAGGGTGGAGGCGTCCATTTGCAGGTGCCGCGCCAAGTCACCCGGCCGAATCGGCCCGAGCTTGACGACAAACGAAAGCAAGGCGTACTGCGTGCTTTTCAAGCCCACGGCCGCCAGGTGATGGTCGTAGTGCCGGTTCACCATCCTGCCCAGCTGCCTGAGCCTGAGGTTGGTGCAACCCTTGGGTGCTGGGGCGTTGCTCATGCGTTATATTGTACCTACAACAATTGCAGGTACAAGAAAATAATGAAGACCTTGACACACCAGGAAACCCTTGAGCGCTGGCAAGAACAAGAACGCGCCGTGCGCAGCCGATTGAGTGCCGTGGGCACGGCGCCCCGGGAAAAGGTCTTTGGCATGACCGGCATGCAGGTGTTTGAAGCCATCTTTGCCGGAGAGCTGCCGGCGCCCCCGATCGGCGACACCATGGATTTCATTCCACTGCACATGGAGCCGGGGCTTGCGGTGTTCCAGGGCAGGCCGCAACTGCGCCACTACAACCCGCTGGGCACGGTGCATGGCGGCTGGTTCTGCACCTTGCTCGACTCGGCGCTGGGTTGCGCCGTGCACACCACCCTGCCTGCCGGCAAGGGCTACACCACACTGGAGCTGAAGGTGAACATGCTCAGGGCCCTCACCGACTCGGTGCCGCTGGTTCGCGCCGAGGGCAAGCTGATCCATGCCGGGCGGCAGGTGGCCACGGCCGAGGGCCGCATCGTCGGCCCCGACGGGAAGGTCTACGCCCACGCCACTACGACCTGCCTGGTCTTCGACCACGAAGCGCCCCACGGCAAGGCGGCAGCGGGTCGGGAATAGCGTTTATTCGCTTCGCAGCCTGTCGCGGCTGACGCCGCCACTGCGCCATGCTGGCAGGCGGCAGGTGTGTGCTCGGCGGTCAATTGCCAGGACGGCCTCTGCCCGCCCGCGCCAACTCCCTTGCCCCCAGCACATACGCCGGCGAATCGGCAAGCCGCTGCAACGCCAAGTCAATGAAGGCACGCACCCACTTGAGCTGTGCGGAGCGGTTGTCGTGGTAGGGGTGCAGGCCAAGGTTATTGGTAACGGGGGGCGGCTTCATATTTTTCTGTGTCGAGTGCAAGACAGTGCCCGCTATTCCTGCACAGGGCGAGTGCCTACAGTGGCGCATTCACCAGGAGACCGCCCGCATGACCTACCCCGTTCGCGCCTACGCCGCCCATTCACCCACCGAGCCCCTGGGCCTGTTCCGCTTTGAGCGGCGCAGCCCGCGCAGCGATGACGTGGTGATCGACATCCTGTTCTGCGGGGTCTGCCACTCTGACCTGCACAACGCCCGCAACGACTGGGGCAACGCCCGCTACCCCATGGTGCCGGGGCACGAGATCATTGGCCGCGTGCGCGAGGTGGGCACGGGCGTGTCGCGCTTTGCCGTGGGCCAGTTGGTGGGCGTGGGTTGCATGGTGGACTCTTGCCAGCACTGCGGCCCCTGCGGCAAAGGCTGGGAGCAGTACTGCGAGAAAGGCGCCACCTACACCTACAACAGCAAAGACCGAGTGGACGGCACGCGCACCCACGGCGGCTATTCCGAGGCCATCGTGGTGAAACAAGACTTCGTGCTGGCCGTGCCCGAGCACCTGGATGCGGCCGGCGCCGCGCCGCTGCTGTGCGCGGGCATCACGCTGTATTCGCCGCTGCGCCACTGGGGCGTGGGCCCGGGCAAGCGGGTGGCCATCGTGGGCCTGGGCGGGCTGGGCCACATGGGCCTGAAGCTGGCAAAGGCCATGGGCGCGCAAGTCACGCTGTTCAGCCGTTCGCCCGGCAAAGAGGCCGACGCGCGCCGCCTGGGCGCCGACCGCGTGGTCATCTCCACCGACCCGCAGCAGATGGCGGCCGTGGCCGGGCAGTTTGACCTGATCGTGGACACCGTGCCCTATGTGCACGACGTGAACCCCTACGTGCCCACGCTGGCCAGCGGCGGCTCTCTGGTGCTGGTGGGCTACCTGGGCACGCTGGACACACTGAACACCGGCCCGCTGGTGGTGGGCCGCAAGTCGGTGGCGGGCTCGCTGATCGGCGGCATCGCCGAAACGCAGGAAATGCTGGATTTCTGCGGCCAGCACGGCATCACCGCCGACATCGAACGCATCCGCATTCAAGACATCAACACCGCCTATGACCGCTTGCTGAAGGCCGACGTGAAGTACCGCTTCGTGATCGACATGGGCTCGCTGAAAGAAGCGCCAGGCAGCGCCTGATTTGACCCCTGGTTTGACACCGCCCAGGCCCGCCTGGGCGCGAAGCCGCTGCGCAAGTCGCCCGTCAAGCTGGCGTGAAGCGTCCAGGCCCGAGGCGGCGCCTCAGGCCACCCATTGCACCACCTCGTCCAGCGCGGCACGGGGGGTACGAAAACCGTTGGCTGGGTGCTGCGGGTCTTCATACCCAAAGGAGATGCCGCACACCACCAGCCGGTCAGGGCCCAGGCCGAAGAACTCGCGCAGGCGCTGCGGGCGTGAGGCCAGCGCCGCCTGCGGGATGGCGCCCAGGCCCATGCTTTGCGCAGCCAGCAGCAGGTTGGCCACGTAGGCGCCACAGTCCACCGCGCCGTACACGCTGAGGCTGGCGTCGCTGGTGACGATGGCCACGTGCGGCGCGCCAAAGAAGCGCAGGTTCTCGCGCGCCTGGCGGGTCGAGGCCTCGCGGTCGCCCTTGGCAATGCCCACGCTGGCGTAGAGCTGCAGCGCGCAGGCCAGGCGGCGTTGCTGATACTCGCCCTGGTACTTGAGCGGCCATTCGAAGTCAGGCCCGGGCTCGCCTTCGGCGGGCGGCGCCAGCATCACCTCGCGCAGGCGCTCAATGGCCGCACCTTCGGCGATGTGAACCCGCCAGGGTTGCGAGTTGCACCACGAGGCGGTCTTCTGGGCAGTGGTCAGCCACTTTTGTTGCAGCTCACGCGACACGGGAGTGGGCAGGAAGCCGCGGCAACTGTGGCGCTGGCTCAGCAGCGCGTCGAGCGTGGCGTGAGCGGAAGGAGTGGCGGGGGCAAGGGTCTTGGTCATGGTGGTTGCTCGGTCGTGAACAGATGGCCCAAAAGGATCAATGGTTGGTCCATTAATATAACCAAGCGTGAAACGCCTCACCAGAGGCCACTGAGCGGAGCCTTGGCTCCGCCCAGGGTGGACACACGCCCCCCGCTCACGCCTCCCCAGCCCACCACCCACTCATCAGGCCCTCGGGCCGGCGCGCGGCCAGCACCTGGGCGCTGACGGGCCAGTTGTCCTGCTGCACGTTGAGGCCGGCGTAGATGCCGTAGCCCTCGCCGGCCTGCAGGGTGTCGCCCGCCTGCAGGCTCTCGCCGGCCTTGATGGCGCCCTGGGCGTGAATGGCCTCGCCGGCCTTGATGCCCCAGCCGGCTTCCAGGTGGCGGGCGCATTGAATCTGGCCGTCGGCCAGCACGCCCTGGCCCGCGCGCACGCTGCCGTGCACGGTGAGGTCGCCGCCGCTGCGCAGGGTTTTGCCGATGTCGGCGTCGCCCTGCACGATGAGGTCTTGCCCCACGGTGGCGCTGCCCTTCACGCGCAGGTGGCCGCCGCACACCACGTCCCACGCGGCGCGCAGGTCGTCGCCCACCTCGATGTCGCCCATGGTGTCGATGCCCCAGGCCGCGCGCAGGTGGCCGCCAGCGCGCACGGTGCCTTGGGCGCGCAGGTGCCCGCCCACGCGGATGTCTTCACCCGCCGCCAGTTCCAGCCCGGCGCGCAGCCCGGCACCGGCGCGAATGCCGCGCCCGGCGTGAATCGCGCCGTCCACCTCAATGGCGCCGCGCACCTCGATCGTGCCGGCGAAGACGATGGCCTCCGCTTCCAGGCTGTCCAGGCTGAGCACGGCGTTGGTGGGGCCGAACTGCTGCAGCAGCCAGCAGGCGTCGGCCACGCGCCCGGCCTTCACCAGGCCATCCAGGATGCTCTGGTAGTCGTCCCCCTCGTGGTGGTGGCGAAGGAACCAACGAAAGCCGTCGGCGCAAGGGCTCTTGCCGCGCAGGAAAGTGCGCGTGAGGGTCATGGTGTTCATGCGTCCTCCCGGGTCAGGGGCACGTGCAGCAGGTCACCCCGCACACGGGCCAGCAGTTGATGACTCAATGACCGCTCCAGGCGGTCCAGCAGCCAGGGCTGGCGGCGGCGGCCGACCACGATCAGCTCGCTGCCCAGTTCGGCCTCGCGCGCGGCAATGTCCGCGCCGGGCCGGCCATGGCCGATGGCGATGTCGTGCACCGCCAAACCGTTCTCGTCGTGCCGCAGCAGTCTTCCCAGGTGCACCAGGGCGCGGCGGCGCGCCTCGCTGCGCTGGGCCTCGATGGCGGCCAGTGCGCCGGCGGCCGAATTGGCCGCCACCTGCACATGCTGCTGCAGGCTGTGGCACACGGTCAGGCGCGCGCGCTCGCCCAGGCGTTGCGCCTGTTGCAGCAAGCGTGGCGCCTCGTGGTTCAGGTCCACCGCCACCAGCGCCTGCCGGTACGGTACGCGGGCAGCGCGCTGCACCAGCAGCACCGGGGTTTGCGTGGCGTGCAGCAGCAGGTCAAGCACGGTGCGGGCCCACAGGGCGCGGCGGTGCAAGCCAATGCCAGACGTGAGCAGCACCAGGTCGGCTTGGCCGGCCTCGCGCAGCAGGCGCTGTGCCCAGGGCCCTTGCGCGGCCACCGGCTCAATGCCGATGCCATGGCGGCGGCCCAGCACGCGGCAGCGCTGCGCCAGGCGCGGCGGCACGGCCTGCGTGGCCCCCGTGGGGTGGCGCAGCGGCAGGTACATGAAGCGCAGGCTGGCGCCATGCTCGGCCGCCAGCAAGGCGGCGCGGGCCAGCGCGGGCTCGGCGCGGGCGCTCAGGTCGGTCAGCGCCAGCACGGCGCGCAGGCGGGCGGGGGTGCGGGCGTCAGCGCGCGTATTCACCGCTGGCCTCGGGCTGGAACAGCACGGCCACGATGTCGGCCTCGCAGGCATCGCCGTTGGGCGTGCTCCAGCGGGCCCGCTCGCCCACGCGCATGCCCAGCATGGCCGCGCCCACGGGCGAATACACCGACACGCGCCCGGCAGCGGGCGCCGCGTCGGCGGGGTAACAGAGGGTCATCTCGCGCTGCTGGCCGGTGTCGGCCATGCGAATGATGAACTGCGAGTTCATGGTCACCACGTCGGGCGGCACCTCGCGCGAATCGACCAGGTCAGCGAAGGCCAGGGCCTCGTCCAGGGCGTCGGGAAGCGGCCCGAGGTCGGGCTTGTTCAGGCGGGCAAAGTCAAGCTGGGTCAGGGTACGGCCAGCGTGGGCGGTCTTGTGCATGCGGCACTCCATCAAGAGCGGCTGGGGCCCGGCGTGGGGCGGCCGCGATCGCGCGGGCTTGGGGCCCGGCGAACAATGGATGCGCAAATTAGGGGGGTTGGGGTGGCTCGCCGGGCTCAGGAATGTGCGACGGGCTGGTGTCGGACCAGACCGCGTGCCTGGGCACGCGCACGGCCGCACTGATCTGCGCACAGCAGATCAGCCATCGGACGGCCGAGCAAGGGGAAGTTGGAGCGAACCATGTGCCGGACTCTAAGCCGACATACCCCCCGGGGCAAGCAATGTCGCACCGGATTGGTGCGACATTGGGGCTGGCTTGGGCGCGCTTCGCGGCATTGGCCATGCAACAGCCACCCCGAATCCATTCACGAATCTATTCACGCCCTTCACTCGTGCCGCAAGGCCTCAATCGGGTCCAGCCGGGCCGCGCGCCTGGCCGGGAAGTAGCCAAACAGCACGCCGATGCCGGCCGAGAACACGAAGGCCAGCAGGTTGATGCCGGGCTGGAAGCTGTAGGGCACCTGCATCAGGAACGACAGGCCGATGGACGCGCCGGTGGCCAGCACGATGCCGGCCAGGCCACCGAAGGCGGCCAGCACCACGGCCTCGATCAGGAACTGCAGCAGCACCTCGCGTTCCAGCGCGCCAATGGCCAGGCGCAGACCGATTTCGCGGGTGCGCTCGGTCACGCTCACCAGCATGATGTTCATGATGCCGATGCCGCCCACCAGCAGGCTCACGGCGGCCACGGCGCCCAGCAGCGTGGTCATCACCTGGGTGGTGCCCGAGAGGGTGTCGGCCAACTGCTTGGTGTCGAGCACGTTGAAGTTGTTGTCGTCGGTGGGGGCGAGCTTGCGGCGCTCGCGCAGCAACTGCGTGAGGCTGGCCTTCAGGCGCTCGGCGTCGCTGCCGTCTTGCATGGACACCAGCAGGGTGTTCACGCGGGTGCTGCCGGTCACGCGGCGCTGCAGGGTGTTGATGGGCACGAGCACGAAGTCGTCCTGGTCGTTGCCGAAAGCGCCCTGCCCTTTCGAGGCGAACACGCCGATCACGCTGCACGAGAACTGCTTCAGCCGCAGCGGCTCGCCCAGCACGTCGGCGCGGCCGAACAGCTCGCGCCGCACGGTCTCGCCAATCAGGCACACGGCCGAGCCGGCGCGCAGCTCTTCGTCGCTGAACTCGCGCCCGCTGGCCAGGGCCCAGTTGCCGGTGCGCAGCCACTCGTTGGTGCTGCCCACCACGCTGCTTTGCCAGTTCTTGCCGCTGGCCACCAGCGTGGCCGAGGCGCGGGCCTCGGGCGCCACGGCGCGCACGCCGCCGATCTGGGTGGCAATGGCCTCGGCGTCGCTTTCTTTGAAGGCCGGGGCCACGCTGCCGCCACTGCCCGGGCCCAGGCGCTGGCCGGGGCGCACCTGCAGCAGGTTCACGCCCAGGCCGGCGATCTGGTTTTGCACCGCCTGCGTGGCGCCGTTGCCCACGGTGACCATGGTGATGACGGCGCTCACGCCAATGACGATGCCCAGGATGGTGAGGAAAGATCGCAGCAGGTTGCGCCGGATGGAGCGCAGCGCCAGCAACAGGGTGTTGAGCCACATGGTCAGGCTTTCTCGGGCTCGGTCGGCCGCGCCGGGTGTGGGTTGGGTTCGTCGGTGGCGACCACGCCGTCCACGAAGCGCACGATGCGCTGGGCGTAGGCGGCCATGTCGGGCTCGTGGGTGACCATGAGCACGGTGATGCCACGCTCGGCGTTCAGGCGCCAGAGCAGGTCCATGATTTCGCGGCTGCGCGCGGTGTCGAGGTTGCCGGTGGGCTCGTCGGCCAGCAGCACCTCGGGCTCGGTGACGATGGCGCGCGCAATCGCCACGCGCTGCTGCTGCCCGCCCGACAGCTCGGCGGGGGTGTGGTGTTCCCAGCCGGTCAGGCCCACGGCGGCCAGCGCCTGGGCGGCCAGCTCGCGCCGGCGCGCGGCGCTCTCGCCGCGGTAGAGCAAGGGCAATTCCACGTTTTCTTGCGCCGAGGTGCGCGCCAGCAGGTTGAAGCCCTGGAACACGAAGCCGAAGTAGCGCCGGCGCAGGCGGGCGCGCTCGTCGCGGTTGAGCGATTCCACGTGCACGCCGCGAAACCAGAACTGGCCGTCGCTGGGCCGGTCAAGGCAGCCAATGATGTTCATGGCGGTGGACTTGCCCGAGCCGCTGGGGCCCATCACGGCCACGAACTCGCCGTGGGCGATGTCCAGGTTCACGCCGCGCAGGGCCTGAAAGGCGGCCGTGCCCTCGCCGTACACGCGGGTGATGCCGCGCAGGCGAATGAGCGGGTTCGGCCGCTCGACGATGGCGCCGGGATCGCTCATGGCTTGGCCGCCGCGCTGCGCTGGTCAGTAATCACCGCCATGCCGGCCTGCAGTTCACCGCCGGTGATTTCGGTCTGGCGGCCGTCGCTGATGCCGGTGCTCACGCGCAGGGGCACGGCCTGGCCATCGCGCAGCACCCACACCTGGCGCTGCGCGCCAGCGCCAGCGTCGCCGGGCGCGGGCCGCGCGCCGGTGCGCGGCGCGCGCGGCATGAGCTTGCTCAAGAGGTTGCCGTTGCCGCCACCGGCCGAAGCGGCCGCCGGGGCCGCTGCCGGCACGAAGCGCAGCGCGGTGTTGGGCACCAGCAGCACCTTGTCGCGCTCGGTGGCCACCACGGTGGCCGAGGCCGTCATGCCCGGGCGCAGCGACAGGTCGGCGTTGTCCACCGTGAGTTCGGTGGTGTAGGTGACCACGCCATCGGTCTTGGTGGAGCCAAAGGCCACGCGCGAGATGGTGGCCGGGTAGCGCCGCGCGGGGTAGGCGCTCACGGTGAAGGTGGCGGTCTGGCCTTCTTTCACCGAGCCGATGTCGGCCTCATCCACCGACACATTGAGCTTGAGCGAGCGCAGGTCTTCGGCCACCTGAAACAGCGTCACGGCCTGCAACGAGGCGGCCACGGCGTTGCCGGGGTCTACCGTGCGGGTGAGGATGACGCCGTCAATGGGCGAGCGGATGCTGGCCTTGGTGAGGTTGGTGGCGTCGGTGGAGGCGGCGGCGCGCGCTTCGTCCACGCTGGCGCGGGCGCTGTCGAGGCTGGCGCGGGCACGGGCCACGGCGGCGCGGGCGGTGTCGAGTTCGGTGGCCGAGGGCACCTGCCCGCCCGAGAGGCGCGCCACTTCTTCATAACGCGCCAGCGTGGCCTGTGCCTCTTTCACGGTGGCTTCGCGTTCGGCCAGCGCGGCCTGGGCCGAGGCCAGGTTGGCGCGCGAGCGCTTCACCTGGTCTTGCAGCTTGGCGGTGTCCAGCTCGACCAGCACCTGGCCTTTCTTCACGCGGTCGTTCACGTCCACCAGCACGCGCGCCACGGTGCCCGACAGCTCGCTGCCGATGTTCACCGTGCGCGTGGGCTGCAAGGTGCCGTCGGCCGCCACCGTGAGCGAGAGCTTGCCCACGCGGGCGGGCTCGGTCACGTAGACCGGGCCGTCTTTCACGGCCTGGCGGCCTTGCCACCACACGGCGGCGCCGGCCAGGGCCAGCACGGCAACGGCCGCGCCCCAGGTGCTGGGGCGGCGCCACCAGGGACGGGGCCGGTCGGTGCCCAGCAACTCGTCCAGCGTGGCGACCGGGGCGGTGGCGGGAATCGGGGGTGTCTTGTTGGGGTCAGTCATGGCGAGGCGACGAAAAAAGCGAATCAGGGTTGGGCGGCGTCGGGCAACCAGCCGCCGCCCAAGGCCTTGTAAAGCTGCACGTGGTCGGTGGCCAGGGCCACGCGGGCACTGGCCAGGCTGTCTTGTGCGCTCAGCAAACTGCGCTGGGTCTCCAGCACGGTGGCGAAGTCGATCAGCCCGCCCTGGTAGCGCTGGCGGGCCAGCAACTCGGCGTTGGCGGCGGCCTGCGCGGCGGTCTGCAGGCGCTCCACGCGCTCGCGGTCACCGGCCAGCGAGACCAGCGCGTCTTCCACCTCGCGCAGCGCCACCAGCACCGCGCTCTCGTAATCAAGCCGGGCCTGCTCGAAGGCGGCGGCCTGGGCATTGGCCTGGGCGCGCAGGGCACCGCCATCAAACAGCGGGGCGGCCAGGCTGGCGATGAGGCTGTTGGCCGCCGAGGTGCCCGAGGCCAGCGAGCGCAGGCCCAATGAGCCGCTCAGGCGCAGGCTGGGGTAGCGCGCGGCCTCGGCCTGGGCCACGCGCTGGCGGGCGGCCTCGGCGCGCTGGAAAGCGGCGCCCACATCGGGGCGCTGGCGCAGCACGTCGACCGGGAAGGAAAGCGCCAGCCCGGCGTCGGGCTGAGGTGGCTCGGTCTCGGGCCAGGTGGTGGCCACCTGGGCCAGTGCCCCCGGCGCGCGGCCGGTGAGCACGGCCAGGCTGTTGAGGCCTTGTGCCGCGTTGGCCTGCAGGGTGGGCAGTTGCGCGCGGGTCTGGGCGGCGGCGGCGCGGGCCTGCTCCAGTTCCACGCTGCTGGCCAGCCCGGCCTGCACGCGCCACTGCACGATCTGCAAGGTGGCCTCTTGCGCGGCCAGGTTGCGCTGGGCAATGCCCAGGCGCAGGCGCTGGCCGCGCCAGTCCAGGTAGGCCAGCGCCACCTCGGCCGCCAGCGAGGCCTGGGCGTTGCCCAGGTTGAGGGCGGCGGCGCGGGCCTCGGCCTCGCTGGCCGCCGCCGCGCTGCCCCTGGCGCCGAACAGGTCGGCCTCCCAGCTGGCGTCCAGGCTCAGGCTGCGGCTGTTGGTGGTGCCGCTGGCCGCCGCGCGCGAACGCTGGGCCGAGGCACTCAGGTCCACCGAGGGGCCGAGCGCGGCGCCAGCGGCCTCGCGCTGGGCGCGGGCCTGCTGCAGCACGGCCTGCGCGCGGCGCACGCTGGTGCCCTGGGCCAGGGCCTGGCGCACCAGCTCGCTGAGCACGGGGTCGTTGAAGCGGGTCCACCAATCGGCCAGCTTGGCCGGGGCCGGCTCGCTGCCGGCATCGCTTGGTGCGGCCCAGGCGGCGGGCACGTCAACACCGTGGCGCAGGGCCTCGGGGCCGGGGCCCAGGGTGCCGCAGGCCGAGAGAGCCGCCAGGCCCAAGACACTGAGGGGCCGCAGGAGCAGAGGGAATGAGAAGGCAGTTGTCATGACCGAAGCTCACGTCAGGGCCGGCGCCTGGTGTCACTGGGTCACCCAAAGACCAAGGACGGCACGAGCCATGGCGCCGATTGTTGGATCGGCTTTGTCAAGGAAGCGTTAAAGCCTCGCACGCAATGCAGTGGTTTACCAAATATTTACGCAACACCAATCAAGACCAAGCTTGCGGAACCGGTTCCTTCATCGATAGCCTGCGGGCTTGTCTTGCTACCAAATCGAGAACACCACCGTGAACCAACGCCTGCTGTCACCCCATGCCTCGCGCCGCCAGATCGGCGCCGCCCTGCTCGCCACCGCCGCCGCCACCGTGCTGCCCGGCTGCGCCAGCACCGCCACCACGGCCCCCGCGCCGCGCAAAACCTTTGTGCTGCTGGCCCCCGGCTGGGCAGGCGCCTGGGTGTACCGCGACACCATTGCGCAACTGCGCGCCCAGGGCCACACGGTGTACGCGCCCACGCTCACCGGCCTGGCCGATCGCTCGCACCTGCGCACGGCACAGGTAAACCTGGACACCCACATCCGCGACGTGGTGGACCTGCTGAAGTGGGAAGACCTGAAAGACGTGGTGCTGGTGGGCCACTCCACCACCGGCGCGGTGGTGGCCGGCGTGGCCGAGCAGGCGCTGCCGCGCATCGGCTCGGTGGTGATGCTCAACGCCTACCTGCACGAAGACGGCCGCTCGGTGTTTGACTACATGAGCGCGCGCGTGCAGGCCGACATCACCGCCCGCCTCGCCAAGGGCGAAACCGGCCTGCCCCCGCCGCCGGCCAGCTACTACGCCATGCCACCCGCGCCCACTGCGCGCGCCCAGGCCTTGCTGAGCCCCCAGCCCCTGGGCGCCATGACGCAAAAAGTGAAGCTCACCGGCGCGCTGGAGCGCGTGCCCAAGAAGACCTACGTGATGCTGGCCACCTTTGCCCGCGGCAAAGACTTCGAGACCGTGCACTACCGCCGCGCGCAAAGCCTGCCGGGCTGGACCACCCGCGAGGTGGAAATGGGCCACCTGCCCATGCTTGACCAGCCAGAGGCCTTCACCCGCCTGTTGCTGTCGGTGGCGTGATGGCGCGGCGCGGGCCGGGTGCCGGCGCCGCCGTGGCGCTGGTGGTGGTGGCCACCTGCGCCGCCTCGGCGGTGTCGGCCCAAACGCTCACCCTCTCGGGCGGCATCGCGGTGGGCCTCAAGCGCGAGGCCAGTGGCGCCCAGGCGGTGCAGCAGGTGGCCAGCCTGGCCACCACCGGCAACTACCTGAACATCGCCGCTGTCGATGAACTGGGCGCGGGCTGGCGCAGCGGCGTGACGCTCACCGCCCGCTTCCAGCCCGACACCGGCAACACCGACGGCGGCGCCGACCGCGCCTTCCAGACCAGCAAGCTGTGGGTCTCGGGGCCCTGGGGCGAGTTGGGCATGGGCCGCTTCAACGCGCCCACCGACATCCTGCGCGCCCGGGGCGACCTGTTCTATTCGGCCGGCGCGGCGGCGGGCGTGTTCGGCCACCCCGGCGACGTGACCCTGCGCTACAGCGGCATGCTGCAGATCAGCACGCCGGTGGTGAACCACGCGAAGGCCGTGTTCGCCGTGGCCGACCGCGACGCCAACACCGCCTATCCCTCCCCCGTGCCGGGCGTGCTGGTGCCGGCCGCCCGGGCCAACATCCGCGAGATCACGCTGGAATACACGAACGGCCCGCAAGCCGCGGGCCTGGGCTTCACCGAGAACCCAAACGGTGTGCCCGGCGTGCGCGCCCTCACCGCCGTGTGGCGCCAACCCCTGGGCCGCTCCTTGCTGGGCGTGGTGCACACCGGCCTGCGGCGCAGCAACGGGCTTGACGCCCAGCGCACCTCGGCGCACGTCAACCTGCCCCTGGCCCCGGGCTGGGTGGGCAAGGCCGGCGTGGAGCGCCAACGCACCGAGGGCCAGGGCGCGGTGACCGGCCTGGCCTTGGGCGTGGACCGGGTGCTGAGCCCGCGCACCCGGCTGATCGCCGACGCCTGGCGCAAAAGCTCGCGCAGCACCACCCGCGCCAGCGACGGCGGCATCAGCTACGCCCTGGGCATTCGCCACACCTTCTGAGCCGGGCGCGGCGAATGGGGGCGGGTTGAGGCCGGTCAAGCCCGGCCGGCCCGGCCCATGCTGAAATGCGGGCATGGAAACCGAACCCCACCCGGTATTCAGCGCCCGCGCCCTCACCAAGACCTATGGCGACGGCCCCACCGCCGTGCACGCGCTGCGCGGGGTGGACCTGGACATCGTGCAGGGCGAGTTCGTGGTGCTGCTGGGCGCCTCGGGCAGCGGCAAGAGCACGCTGCTCAACATCCTGGGCGGGCTGGACACCGCCACCAGCGGCTCGGCCACCTGGACGCACCAGGGCCAGACGCACCAGCTCACGGGCGCCAGCGACGCCGAGCTCACCCGCTACCGGCGCGAGCACGTGGGCTTCGTGTTCCAGTTCTACAACCTCATCCCCAGCCTCACCGCCCGCGAAAACGTGGCCCTGGTGACCGACATGGCCGACGACCCCATGCGCCCGCAAGACGCGCTGGCCCTGGTGGGCCTGGGCGAGCGGCTTGACCACTTCGTGGCCCAGCTCTCGGGCGGCGAGCAGCAGCGCGTGGCCATTGCGCGCGCCATCGCCAAGCGCCCGGCCGTGCTGCTGTGCGACGAGCCCACTGGCGCGCTCGATTGCGCCACCGGCATCATGGTGCTGCAGGCCATCGAGCGGGTGAACCGCGAGCTGGGCACCACCACCGTGGTCATCACCCACAACGCGCCCATCGCGGCCATGGCCGACCGCGTGCTGCGCCTGGCCGACGGCCGCATCGTGGAAGAGCGGCGCAACCCGCACAAGGCCGAAGCGGCCTCGCTGTCTTGGTGAGTGCCGAGGTGAGCGCGCCATGAGAGCCATCCACACCAAACTGCTGCGCGACCTGTGGCGCCTGCGCGCGCAAGTGATCACGATTGCGCTGGTGGTGGCGGTGGGCGTGGCCGGCTTCGTGGGCATGTTCTCGGTGCACGAGTCGTTGCTGGCCGCGCGCGACGCCTTCTACCGCGACAACCGCCTGGCCGATGTGTTCGTCACCGCCAAGCGCGCGCCGGTGCACCTGCGCGACCGGCTGCAGGCCATCGACGGCGTGCTGGCGGTGCAACTCACGGTGCAGGCCGACGCGCAGATTGACCTGCCCGGCGTGGACGCACCGGTCACCGGCCGCTTCGTGGGCCTTGACCTGGCCCGCGCCCAGGCCGGCCGCCAGGGCCTGAACGCGCTCACCCTGGTGAAGGGCCGCTGGCCCGAGCGCGGCAACGCACTGGAGGCGGTGGTGAACGACCGCTTCGCCACCGTGCGCGGCCTGCGCCCGGGGGATGCGGTGCACGCCATCCTGAACGGGCGGCGCGAGCGCGTGGTGCTGGTGGGCACCGCCATCTCGCCCGAGTACGTGTTCGCCTCGCGTGGCGGGGCGCCCGACGACCAGACCTTTGGCCTGTGGTGGGTGGACGGCCAGCGCCTGGAAGACATCTTTGACCTGCAAGGCGCCTTCAACCAGGCCGCACTGCGCCTGCACGCGGGCATGCCCACCGCGCCGGTGATGGAGGCGGTGGACCGCCTGCTAGCGCCCTACGGCTCGCTGGGCGCGGTGGACCGGCACGACCAGCTCTCGGCCCGCATCGTCGAAGACGAGCTATCGCAACTGAAGGTGCTGGGCACGGTGCTGCCCAGCATCTTCCTGGCGGTGGCCATGTTCGTGCTCAACGTGGTGCTGGGCCGGCAGGTGGCCACGCAGCGCAGCCAGATCGCAGCGCTCAAGGCCCTGGGCTATGGCAACGGGGCCATCGCGGCGCACTACATCGAACTGGCGCTGGTGATCGCCGGTCTGGGCGTGGCCGCGGGCCTGGCCCTCAGCGGCTGGATCGGCCGGCTCACCCTGGGCCTGTACGACGAGGTGTTTCGCTTCAACCAGCTGGCCTACGCCACGCCGCCCTGGCTGCTGCTGGCGGCCACCGGCATTGCCGCCGTGGCCGCCGCCGCCGGCACCTGGGCCGCCATCCACCAGGTGGTGCGCCTGAGCCCGGCGCAGGCCATGCAGCCCCCCACCCCGCCCAGCTACCGCGCCACCCTGCTGGAGCGCCTGGGCCTGGGCCGGCAACTGGGGCCGGGCGGGATGATGGTGGTGCGCAACCTGGAGCGCCGGCCGCTGCGCTCGCTCTTCACCGTGGGCGGCATCGCCGCGGCGGTGGCGCTGCAGATCTCGGGCGCCTTCTGGCTGGACGCCATCGCCCACGTGGTGGACGTGCAGTTCCGCCAGGTGCAGCCCGGCAACGTGCTGCTGAGTTTTCACCAGCCGGTGCGCCAAGACGTGGTGCGCGAGCTGCAGCGCCTGCCCGGCGTGCAGCGCGCCGAGCCCCTGCGCAGCGAGCCGGTGCGGGTGCACGCCCACGGCCGGCGCGTGGACACCACGCTGCAGGGCACGCTGCCGAATGCGCAACTGCTGCGCGTGGTGGACACCAGCCTCGGCCCCATCGAGTTGCCCGACCACGGCATCACCCTGTCGCACCTGCTGGCGCGCGAGCTGGGCGTGGGCCTGGGCGACACGGTGGAACTGGAATTTCGCCTGTGGCACCGGGCCCGCGCCACGCTCACCGTGAGCGCCATCGTGAACAACCAGATGGGCAAGCCCGCCTATCTGCCACTGGCGCAGATGAACCGCCTCTCGCGCGACGGCGACGCCGTCACCAGCGCCGCGCTGCAGGTGCAGCCGCAGGCCATGCCGGCCTTCTGGGCCGCGGTGAAGCAGGCCCCGGTGATCGACAACGTGTTCGACAAACAGGCCACGCTGGCCTCGTTCGAGGCCACCACCTCGCGCAACATGGGCGTGCTCAGCGCCATCCTCACCGTGTTCGCGGTGGCCATGGCGGTGGGCATCACCTACAACGCCGCGCGCATCGCCTTGTCGGAGCGGGCCTGGGAACTCGCCAGCCTGCGCGTGCTGGGCATGACGCGCGCCGAGGTCTCGGCCCTGCTGCTGGCGCCGCTGGCGCTGGAACTGCTGCTGGCCCTGCCCCTGGGCGCGGCGGCCGGCTGGGGCCTGGCGAAGCTGCTGATGGCGCTCATGTCGAGCGAGAACATCGAATTCCCGGTGATCGTGGCGCCGGCCACCTACGGCTGGGCGGTGCTCATCGTGCTGGCCGCGGGCGTGGCCAGCGCGCTGGTGGTGCGCCGGCGCATTGACCACCTGAACCTGGTGGCCGTTTTGAAGGTACGCGAATGAACGACAAGACCAAACCCTCACGCAAAGGCCGCTGGCTCGCCCTGGGCCTGCTGGGCGTGGCCGTGCTGGGCGCCGGCGTCTGGGCCTTCCGCCCGCGCCCCCTGGGCGTGGAAACCGCCCCGGCCACGCTGGCCCGCTTCGAGCAGGCGGTGGAAGAAGACGGCGTGCTGCGCCTGCAGCAGCGCTACGCCATCACCGCCCCCGTCACGGGCGAGCTGCAGCGCCCCACGCTGAAGGTGGGCGACCGCGTGCGCGCCGGCGAGGTGGTGGCCCGCCTGCTGCCGGCCGCGCCGGTGATGATCGACACCCGCACCCGCGCTGTGCTGGAACAGCGCGTGGGCAGCGCAGAAGCCGCCCGCGCCGCCGCTGGTGCGCAGGTGCAGCGCCTGCGCACCGCGCTGGAGCAAGCCCGGCTGGAAGCACAGCGGGCGCAACAACTGGCGCGCGACAACTTCATCTCGGCCTCGGCCCGCGACACCGCCGTGCTGGCCGAGCAGGCCGCGCAGCAAGGCCTGCAAGCTGGCCTGGCCGAGCAGCGCGCCGCCGACTTCGCCCTGGCCGAGGCCCGCGCCTCGCTGCTGCGCGCCCAGCCCGCGCCCGCCGCGCCGGGCACCCCCAGCGAACCCAAGGGCCTGTGGACCGTGGCCAGCCCGGTGGACGGCGTGGTGGTGCAGCGCCACCGCGACAGCGCCGGCCCCGTGGCCGCCGGCGCCGCCTTGCTCGACATTGGCGACACCGCCCAGGTCGAGGCCGTGATCGACGTGCTCTCGGGCGACGCCCGCCGCATCGCCCTGGGCGCGCCGGCCCGGCTCGACCTGGGCGGCGGCGGTGCCCCGCTGGCTGGCCACGTGACGCGGGTGGAACCCGTGGCCTTCACCAAGGTCTCGGCCCTGGGCATCGAAGAGCAGCGGGTGAACGTGGTGGTGGCGCTGGACCAGCCCCCGCCCGACGGCACCGGCCTGGGCGAAGGGTTTCGGGTGGACGCGCGCATCACCCTCTCAGTCAACGAGGGCGTGCTCACCGTGCCCAGCGCCGCGCTCATGCGCCAGGGCAGCGGCTGGCGCGTGGTGGTGGTGGACGGCGGGCGGGCCCGCCTGCGCGAGGTGAGCGTGCAAGACCGCAACGCCGACGCCGCCTGGGTCAGCCAGGGCCTGCGCGAGGGCGAGCGCGTGGTGCTCTACCCCAGCACCGCACTGAAGGAAAACCAACGCGTGGCCGAGCGGCCCTGGAGTGCGGGCAAACCCTGAGACAGGGCGCCCCTAAAATGCCGGCTGGGTGCTGCGGCCAGCCGGGCCGCAGCAGGTTGTGCGCGAAGGTCGGGCCGCCTCGCGGGTTATCCACGCCTATCGCATGACCGATCCCATCGTCCAATGGGTGGCCGCGGCTTTGTTTGCCATTGCCGTTTGCCACACCTTCGCCACCCGCTTCTTCGAGGGGCTGGCCCATTCCCACCCCCGCCACGCCGGCATCTTTCACCTGCTGGGTGAGGTCGAGGTGGTGTTCGGCTTCTGGGCCATGGTGCTGGTGCTGGCCTTGTTCGCCCTGGTGGGCACCACCGACGCCATCGCCTATGTGGAGTCGCGCAACTTCACCGAGCCGCTGTTCGTGTTCGCCATCATGGTGGTGGCGGGCACGCGGCCCATCCTGCAACTGGCCGACGCCGCCACCCGCTACGTGGCGCGCTTCATGCCCTTTGCGCGCGGGCCGGCCACCTACTTCCTGATCCTGGCCTTCGTGCCGCTGCTGGGCAGCTTCATCACCGAGCCCGCGGCCATGACGCTGGCCGCCCTCATGCTGCGCGACACCCTGTTCCGCCAGACCCTGTCGCAGCCGCTGAAGTACGTGACCCTGGGCACGCTGTTCGTGAACATCTCCATCGGCGGCACGCTCACGCCTTTTGCCGCGCCACCGGTGCTGATGGTGGCCAGCAAGTGGAACTGGGACATCTGGTTCATGCTGGGCACCTTCGGCTGGAAGGCCGCGCTGGCCGTGACGGTGAACGCCGCCTGCGCCACGCTGCTGTTTCGCAAACAGCTTGACCACGTGGCCCAGCGCGACGAAAGCGGGGCCGGCGCCGTGCCCACTGTGCCCTGGGTGGTGACGATGATGCACATCGCCTTCCTGGCCACGGTGGTGGTGTTCGCCCACCACCCCGCCATCTTCATGGGCGTGCTGCTGTTCTTCATTGGCTACTGCACCGCCTACCCGCGCCACCAGAACCCGCTGATCCTGCGCGAGGCCCTGCTGGTGGCCTTTTTCCTGGGTGGCCTGGTGGTGCTGGGCGGCCTGCAGCGCTGGTGGCTGGAGCCGGTGCTCATGGGCATGAACGCCACCACCGTGTTCTTTGGCGCCACCGCGCTCACCGCCATCACCGACAACGCCGCCCTCACCTACCTGGGCTCGCTGGTGGAAGGCCTGAGCGACGAGTTCAAGGTGGCGCTGGTGGCCGGCGCCGTCACGGGCGGCGGCCTCACCGTGATCGCCAACGCCCCCAACCCGGCGGGCGCGGCCATCCTGAAAGAGAAGTTCACCAACCAGACCATCAACCCGCTGGGTCTGCTGATTGGCGCGCTGCCGCCCACACTGGTGGCGGTGCTGGCCTTCCGCGTGCTCTGACACGGCCTGGGCGGTGCGCGACAATCGGGCGCCCCGATTGCTCGCCCCCACCCCCCATGCCCCCACGCCACCGCTGGCAAGCCTTCCAACAGTTGCTGCGCGAAGAACTGGCGCAAGCCACCCGCCTGGCCCCCAGCACCCGCCTGTGGGAAATGCCGGTGGCCGCCGCCCTGGCCAGCGCCCTGCCCCTGCTGATCGGGGCCTGGTTCCAGCGCATGGACCTGGGCATGGTGGCCTCGCTGGGTGCGCTGGTGTTTCTCTACATGCCCAACACGGCGCTGATGCACCGCATGCTCACCCTCATGGTGTGCGCCTCGGGCATGACGGCCTGCTTCACCCTGGGCATCCTCAGCCACCTGGTGCCCGCGCTCATGATGCCGGTGCTGATCTTCATCACCGTGCTCGTCACCGCGCTGTGCCGCCTGGGGCGCGTGGGGCCGCCGGGCAACCTGTTTTTCATCATGACGGCCGCCATCGGTGCCTACACACCGGTGCCGCTGGCGGCCATTCCCCAGATGGTGGGCCTGCTGGCCATGGGCGCGCTGCTGGCCTGCCTGATGGCCTTTTTCTACAGCGTGTACGCCCTGCGCCGCCAGCCCCCGGTGCCACCGCCGAGCCAGCCGGTTGACCTGCACCAGACCGCCTTCGAGGCCCTGGTGATCGGCACCTTCGTGGGCGCCTCGCTGGCCCTGGCGCAACTGCTGCAACTGCCCAAGGCCTACTGGGTGCCCGTGAGTTGCCTGGCCATCATCCAGGCGCCTTCGCTGCGCGCCATCTGGGTCAAGCCGATCCACCGCCTGGTGGGCACGGCCATTGGCCTGGTGGTGGCCTGGGGCTTGCTGCTGGTGCAGATGGACGCCTGGACCATGGCCTTCACCATGATGGGCCTGACCTTCCTGATCGAAACCCTCATCGTGCGCAACTACACCTTCGCGGCGGTGTTCATCACGCCCCTCACCATCCTGCTGGCCGAGGCCGCCACGCTGATGCAGACCTCACCCTCGCTGGTGATGCAGGCCCGCCTGATCGACACCGTGCTGGGCTGCGCCATGGGCGTGGCCGGTGGCCTGTGTCTGCACAACGCGGCCCTGCGCGCGCGGGCCGACCGCCTCTTCAGTCACTGGCTGCCCCGGGCCTGAGCACCCCCTCTTCCTTTGTTGAAAGCCTCTTGATGGACCTCCCCTCCCACCAACTGAGCATGACCGTGCTCATGACGCCCGACATGGCCAACTTCTCGGGCAATGTGCACGGCGGCACCATCCTCAAGCTGCTCGACCAGGTGGCCTACGCCTGCGCCAGCCGCTACGCCGGGCGCTACGTGGTCACGCTCTCGGTGGACCAGGTGATGTTTCTGCAGCCCATCCACGTGGGCGAACTGGTCACCTTCCTGGCCTCGGTGAACCACACTGGGCGCACGTCGATGGAGATCGGCGTGAAGGTGGTGACCGAGAACATCCGCAGCCAGGTGGTGCGCCACGCCAACAGCTGCTTCTTCACCATGGTGGCGGTGGACGACGCCGGCAAGCCCGTGAGCGTGCCGCCGCTGCAGCCCAGCACGCCAGACGAACAGCGCCGCCACGCCGCCGCCCTGGTGCGCAAGCAGATGCGCCAGGAATTCGCCCAGCGCGCCGAGGCCCTGCGCCAAAGCCCCGCGGCCTGAGGGCCTGCGGGCCGAGGCCTCGCCTCGGGTGCTTACACTCGGGCAACTCGACTCCGCGCCCCATGAGCCCCCAAGACTACGTCCAACAAAAAGCCGCAGCCTCGGGCAGCAGTTTCTATTACGCCTTCCTGTTCCTGCCCGCACCCCGGCGCGCCGCCATCACCGCCTTCTACGCCTTCTGCCGCGAAGTGGACGACGTGGTGGACGAGGTGAGCGACCCCGCCGTGGCCCAGACCAAGCTGGGCTGGTGGCGCAAGGAAGTGGCGCAGGCCTTTGCCGGCCAGCCCAGCCACCCCTGCACGCAGGCGCTCATGCCACTGGCGGCCACCTACGGCATCGAGGCGCGCCACCTGCTGGCCGTGATCGACGGCTGCCAGATGGACCTGGAGCAAAACCGCTACCTCGACTTCCCCGCCCTGCAGCGCTACTGCCACCTGGTGGCCGGCATCGTGGGCGAGGTGGCCGCGCGCATCTTCGGCCAGACCGACCCCGCCACCACCGACTACGCCCACCGCCTGGGCCTGGCCTTCCAGCTCACCAACATCGTGCGCGACGTGGGCGAAGACGCCATGCGCGGGCGCATCTACCTGCCGGTGAACGAGCTGCAGCGCTTTGACGTGAAGGCCCACGAGCTGCTCAAGCGCGGCGCCGCCCCAGGCACCGACACGGCCGACTTCGAGCGCCGTTTTCGCGCCCTCATGGCCTTTCAATGCGAGCGCGCCCTGCGCACCTACGACGAGGCCCTGGCCCTGCTGCCCGCGGCCGACCGGCGCAGCCAGAAGCCCGGCCTGATGATGGCCAGCATCTACCGCACCCTGCTCACCGAAATCGCCGCCGACCCGCTGCTGGTGCTCAACCAGCGCGTGAGCCTCACGCCGCTGCGCAAGTTCTGGCTGGCCTGGAAGGTGCAGGCCCTGGGGCGCTTGTAAGCCCATGCGCCTTGCCATCATCGGCGGCGGCTGGGCCGGCATGGCCGCGGCGGTGCGGGCTGCGCACCTTGGCGCACAGGTCTCGGTGTTCGAGGCCGCGCGCACCCTGGGCGGCCGCGCCCGCGCCCTGGCGGTGCCGCACCAGGGGCACACCCTCGCGCTGGACAACGGCCAGCACATCCTGATCGGCGCCTACCGCGACACGCTGGCCCTCATGGCCCAAGTGGGTGTGTCGCCGCGCCAGGCCCTGTTGCCCTTGCCCTTGGGCCTGCCCTTCCCCGATGGCGGCGGCCTGCAAACCCCGCGCTGGGCCGCCAGCGCCCCGCCCTCGCTGGCGCTGCTGGTGGCCATGCTGGGCGCGCGCGGCTGGGCCTGGGGCGACCGCCTGGGCCTGCTGCGCCAAAGCCTGCGCTGGCGCGCCCAGGGCTTTGCCTGCGCGCCCGAGGCCACGGTGGCCGATGTCTGCGCCGGCCTGCCCCGGCGCGCCATGGACGAGCTCATCGAGCCGCTGTGCGTCTCGGCCCTGAACCTGCCCGCCGCCCAGGCCAGCGGCGCGCTCTTCCTGCGCGTGCTGCGCGACGCCCTGCTGAGCGAGGGCGCGCAGGGCTGGGCCGCGTCCACCCTGCTGCTGCCCCTGCGCGACCTGAGCGCCCTGCTGCCCGACGCCGCCGCTCAGTGGCTGCGCGGCCACGGCGGCAGCGTGCACGCCCGCTGCCGGGTGCGCCAAGCGCAGCGCCTGGGGCAAGGCTGGCGCTTGCTCACCGACACCGGCGAGATCGAGGCCGACCGCCTGGTCTGGGCCGGCCCGCCACACACCGCTGCCAACGTGCTGGGCGATGCCGTGCCAGCGCCCTGGCGCGCGCGGGCCGAGGGCCTGGACCACACCGCCATCACCACCGTGTACGCCCACGCGCCCGGCGCGCGCCTGCCATCGCCCCTGCTGGCGCTGCGCCACGGCCCGGCGCAGTTCGTGTTTGACCGGGGGCAACTTCAGGCCAATGAGCCCGCCGCCCAGGGCGTGCTGGCCTTCGTGATCAGCGCCAGCGTGGGCGAGCGCGAGGCGCTGCAGGCCCGCGTGCTGGCCCAGGCCCAGGCCGAACTTGGGCTGACGCTCACCGCGCTGCGCACCGTCACCGACAAGCGCGCCACCTTTGCCTGCACGCCCGGCCTCCAACGGCCTGGCGCGGCCGTGGCCCCCGGCCTGTGGGCCGCCGGCGACTGGGTGGACGGGCCCTACCCCGCCACGCTGGAAGGCGCCGTGCGCAGCGGGCGCGAGGCCGCGCGCCTGGCCCTGGCCTGAGGCATTCGCTCACCGAGAGCATTTGTCGGGAACCTCTGGGGCCCCTGAGGGTTCGGACACGGCACACACGTGTTGTTGCAACCCCAGGAAAGGAAATCCCCAGGATGTCACCCATCCGAGCGCTCTCCGCCCTTCGATCCGCCGCCCTTGCCACCTCCATCGCCCTGCTCGCCGGCCCTGCCCTGGCCCAGCAGATGGTGAGCGTGAGCGGCAACACCCTGAACATGCGCGACGGGCCCAGCACCGCCAGCACCGTGATGTGGGAGCTGCAAAAAGGCTACCCGCTGCAGGTGACGCAGCGCAAAGGCGGCTGGCTGCAGGTACGCGACTTCGAGGGCGACACCGGCTGGGTGGCGCGCTCGCTCACCGGCAAAGTGCCGCACCACATCGTGAAGGCGCGCGTGGCCAACGTGCGCAGCGGCCCCAGCGAGCGCCACCGCGTGGTCGGCAAGGCCGAGTACGGCGAGGTGCTGCGCACCCGCGCCAAGCAGGCCAACTGGGTGCAGGTGGAACGCGCCAACGGCACCAGCGGCTGGGTGGCCAAGCCGCTGCTGTGGGGCTGGTGAGGCCTCAGCCCAGCTCGCGCGCCGCGCGGTAGCCGTCGCGGTCCAGGCAGCGCAGGATCCACGCGTGCGTGAGCGGGTGGGCCTGCATCAGCGCCTTGGACGGGCGGGCCCAGTTCAGCACGCTGGCCGCGCACAGGTCGGCCACGGTGAAGCGCTCGGCCGCCAGGTACTCGTGCCCGCGTTCGGCCTGCTCGCGCAGGTGCTGCTCGATCACGCGAAAGGGCACGGCCAGACGGCGCTCGGCGGCCTCGGCCAGCTCGGGCTTGCGCCGCGCCTCGGGCATGGCCATGCGGTGCATCAGCACGGTGAGCGCATCGGCCTCGGCCTCGGCCATCACCCAGAAGCTCCAGCGCAGGGCCTCGGCGTCTTCGGCGGGCGTGGCCGGGGTGATGCGGCGGCCGTCGGCCACGCCATGGTGGCGCGCCACGTAGAGCGCGCAGGCCATGCTTTCCCACACCACCACGCGGCCACCAGGGGCCTCGGGCCGCTCGTCCACCACCACCGGAATGTGACCGTTGGGGTTGAGCGCCAGGAAGTCGGCGGTGCGCGTGGCGCCGCCCTCGTAGGGCAGGCTGACGTGGCGGAAACTCAGGCCCAGCTCGCAGGCGGCCCACAGGGGGCGAATGGCGCGCGAGGCGGGAATGCCGTAGATGGTGAGGCTCATGTCGGGCAATGAAGGCGTGGTGAAGGGTCAGCCCAGCAAGCGGCAAAGGGCCAGCAGGTCGGGCACGGTGGTGTGGGGTTGCAGCGGGTGGTGTTCCCAGGGGTGGCCCTCGCGGTTCACCCAGGCCACCTGCATGCCGGCGTTGAGCGCGCCCACGGCGTCGAGGTGGGCATCGTCGCCAATGTGCAGCACCGCCTCGGGCGCCACGCCAGCGGCCTGCGCGGCGGCGTGGAAGATGCGCACATCGGGCTTGCCCACGCCGAACTCGCGCGCGCTCAGCGCGCCACGAAAGTGGGCCTGCAGGCCCACGCGCTGCAGGTCGGCGTTGCCGTTGGACACGGCCACCACCGGGTAACGCGCGGCCAGCCACTGCAGGGCGGGCAAGGCGTCGTCGAACAGGGTGACGCGCTGGCGCTCGGCGAAGAACACCTCAAAGGCCGGCTCGGCCAGGGCCGGGTCTTCGCCGGCCCGCTGCAGCACGCGGCGGATGGACTCGCGCCGCAGGGCGCTGAGGTCGTGGTGCAGATCGGGCCGCTCGGCCTGCAGGGCGTTGCGCACCTCGCGCAGCGCCTGGCGATCGCCCGAGAGCGCGGCGGCGGCCGGCGCGTGCTCGCGCAGCCAGGCCAGCAGCACGGTTTCGGCGCGCTCGATGGTGGGCCAGATGGGCCAGAGCGTGTCGTCCAGGTCAAGCGTGATGGCCCGCACCCGCGACGGGTCGAGCGCGGCCTCGGAGGTACTCATGGGGGTTTTCATGCTCGGCGAGAATAGCGCATGCCCTTCCAGACCGAACCCGCTTACTCCCACGGCCAGCCTGCCCGCACGGCCATTGTGTTGGCCAACCTGGGCACACCCGACGCACCCGACGCCCCCGCCTTGCGCCGCTACCTGGCCGAGTTCCTGGGCGACCACCGGGTGGTGGAAATCCCCAAGCCCATCTGGTGGCTGATCCTGCACGGCATCATCCTGCGCGTGCGGCCCAAGAAGTCGGCCGCCAAGTACGCCAGCATCTGGACGCCCGAGGGCTCGCCGCTGAAGGTCTACACCGAGCGCCAGGCCAAGCTGCTGCAAGGCGCGCTGGGCGAGCGCGGCCACCAGGTCACGGTGCGCTACGCCATGCGCTACGGCAACCCGTCCATTCCTTCGGTGCTCAACGAGCTCAAGGCCGAAGGCGCCACCCGCGTGCTGGTGCTGCCGGCCTACCCGCAGTACAGCGGCACCACCACCGCCAGCGTGGTGGACGGCGTGATGAACTGGGCGCGCAAGGTGCGCAACCTGCCCGAGCTGCGCTTCATCAACCGCTACCACGACGACACCGGCTACATCAACGCGCTGGCCAAGCGCGTGCGCGAGCACTGGCTGGTGAACGGCCAGGGCGAGCGCCTGGTGATGAGCTTTCACGGCGTGCCCGAGCGCACCCTGCACCTGGGCGACCCCTACCACTGCGAGTGCTTCAAGACCGCGCGCCTGCTGGCCGAGGCCCTGGGCCTGCCGCGCGAGCGCGTGGTGGTGACGTTTCAATCGCGCTTTGGCAAGGCCAAGTGGCTGGAGCCCTACACCGAGCCCACCCTGGTGGCGCTGGCGCAGCAAGGCATTAAGCGGGTGGACGTGATGTGCCCCGGCTTCACCAGCGACTGCCTGGAGACGCTGGAAGAAATCAACATGGAAGTGCGCGAGGCCTTCCTGCACGCCGGGGGCGAGCGCTTCGACTACATCCCCTGCCTGAACGACACGCCGGCCTGGGCCAGCGCCCTGGCCGACCTGGCCGAGCGCCACCTGCAAGGCTGGCCCACCCGCGAGGCCGACAACCCGGCCGAGCGGGCCGAGAGCCGCCAGCGCGCGCTGGCCCTGGGCGCCAAGCGCTGAGCTCGCCGGCCGCGCTCAGTCGTTCCAGCTGGAGGGCACCGGGTCGCCGCGCTCGATGCGCGCCATCACCGCCTCGATGCGGCTGTCGCGTGGCTCGAACTTCTGCAACTGGAAGTTCACCGCCGCTCCCTTGATCTCGGCCCATTCGCCGCGCTTGAGTTTGTCGCTGCCGAATCGGTAAGTCTGTGAGGCCACGCAGCCCACCAGACCCTTGCCCAGGCTGCGCCACTCGATGACGTTGCGGGCATCGGCCTCGCGCGAGCTGTTCCACCACGCCTGGTGCTGGATCTGCGCCTTCAGGTCGAGCGTGGACCAGGCACTGGGTGGCGGCTCACCCAGGCGGCCGGCCTCGTGGTGCAGGGCCTTGAGCGGGTAGGCCTTGCCGTCGCGCACGTAGTACTCGTGCCATTGCGCCTCGCTGGCGTGCACGCTCACGTCCAGCGTGGGTTCGCCCATGCAGTTGCGCACGGCGTAGGTCACGGGCACACGCACTGGGCGCCCGCGTGTGGGCCAGATGTCAAGCACGGTGCGGTAGAGGGTGAAGTCGGCGGTCTTTTCCACAACTTCTGAGCGGCCCTGCTCAAAGTGCGGGGCCGAGGGCACGCCCGGGCCAGCCTGCGACAGCTGGCGCGGCTTGCGCACCGGCTGCACGGCCACGGCGCCGGGCAGCATCAGCACCGCCGTGTTGCCCACCACTGCACTCGGGCCACCCGATACGCCCCTGGTGGCGCCGCCGCCACCGCTGGCGATGGAAGTACCGGAGGCACCACTGCCGGGCGAGGTCTTGCGAGGCAGCGTGGGGCTGCCGGCAAGCTGGTATTGCATCTGGGCCTGGCGGCGGTCCATCTCGGCGGTGCCGCGCCGCACCTCGCGCCCAGCGGTGGCCACTCCCTTGGCGAAGGCGTCCGAGCCAAGGACATCCACCGTGTCGCCCAGCAGCTCGACCGCGCCGGAGCCCACGTGGGCCAGGCCAACAAACAGGTCGCCGATCACGCCACGTGACACCTTCTTTTCTTCCACGATGCCCTTGACCACGGCCGGGGCCTGGGTGGCGGCGTAGTCGCCGTCCAACCCGGCCCGCAGGGCCACCAGGAAGAGCCGAAGGTTTTTGTTCAGCGCGATGTTCAGCGCCTCCGGCGGCGCCATGATGCCGGTGGCGTTGGTGGCCCCCTGGCTGTGCACCGGCACGCTGAAGATCTCTTGCCCGCCGCGCAGCACCCGGTAGTCGATCTCGATCGAGGTGACCAGCTCGCCGCCATTGGTCATGGGGTTGCGCTCCTGCTCAGCGGCCCCCTTGGTGTGGTCGTGGGACACCCTCTTCAGTGTCAGCTGCACGTCCAGCGGCGTGCTGTGCTGGGGGTCAAGCCAACCACTGGCCGCCAGTTGGCGCTGCACCTCGACGGGGTAGTGCTTGAACACCTGGCCTTGCACGGTGGCAGCGTCACCGAGGTACACGCTATCGCCACAGGTGAAGCACTGGGCCACGCTGAGCACACTGACGCGGCCCATACGGGCCTCCAGCAGCGGCTTGCCGCTGGCGAAGGCCGCGGTCTCGGTGGCATCGAGCTCGATCTTCTGGTTGGGCTCCATGGTGGCGCAACCGCCCAGGGCAAGGGCCACCACCAGGGGCCAGGTCTTGAATGGAATGACGAAGGGCATGGGCGCCGATGCTAGGCAGCCCCTGCCCTCGCCGCCATCACCCGATCATGGGAGCGCGGCCGCCGACAGCACACCTCGGTGTGACGAAGCTCACGCCACGCCGCTCAGGAATCGCTGCACCAGCTCGAACTGTTCGGGCACGTTGAGCGCGGGCGCGTGCCCGCAGCCGGCGATGGTGACCACCAGCGCGCGCGGGCCACGGTCGCGCATGGCCTCGGCGGTGTCGGCCAGCAGCAGGTCCGAATCGACACCGCGCAGGCACAGCACCGGCACGTCGATCTGCTCGTAGGTGGCCCAGCGCTCGTAGTCCTGAGGGTGGTGGGTGAACTGCATCACCATGGCCGGGTCGTAGTGCGGCGTGACGCGGCCATCGGGGAGGCGGCGCACCGAGCTTTCCGTCAGCAGGCGCCACTGCGCGTCGCTCAACCAGCCGTAGGGCGCGTACACCGTACGGAAGTAGCGCTCCAGTTCGCTCACCGTGGCGAAGGCCAGGGGCTGGCCAGCGTAGTCGCGAATGCGCTGCAGGGCCGGCTCGGCCAGCTTGGGGCCGATGTCGTTGAGCACCAGGCGCTCAATGCGGCCCTTCAGCGGCCCGGCCGCGGCCACCATGCCGATGGCCCCGCCCATGGAGGTGCCCACCCAGTGAAAGCGCGAGAGGCCGAGCTGGTCCACCAGCGAGGTGGCCAGGCGGGCGTAAAAGTCCAGGCAGTACTCGGCCTCGGGGCGCGGGCTCCACTGCGACAGGCCGCGGCCGATGGTGTCGGGGCAGATCACGCGCCAGCCCTGGGCGCACAGGTGCGCGGCCAGCGGGTCCATGTCGCGCCCGGTGCGGGCCAGGCCGTGCCAGGCGACCACCGTGGGGCCGCTGGCCACCTCGGGCACCCAGTCCATGAAGTGGATCTCGCGCTCTTCGCAGCGCAGGTAACGCGATTGCGGCGTGGTGTTCATGCGGCCCCCTTGCGAGCGGCGCGCTCGCGCAGCTTGCCCACGATGCCACTGGGGAAGTGGTACACCGAGAGCACGAACAGCAGGCCCAGCCACAGCAGCCAGCGGTCGGGCGTGAGCAGGGCCGACAACAGCGGCACGCCCTCCACCGCGCCACCGGCCAGGCGCAGCAGGTCTTGCAGGTAGCTTTGCGCCAGCACGAAGAGCACGCTGCCGATGAGGGCGCCGTACATCGTGCCCATGCCGCCAATCACCACGATCAGCAGGATGTCCAGCATGATCTCGAAGGACAGCGAGGTGTCTGGCCCGTTGTAGCGCAGCCAGAGCGCCAGCAGGCAGCCCGCCACCGTGGCGAAGCTGGCCGACAGCACGCTGGAGAGCGTGCGGTACACCACCGTGCGGTAGCCCAGGGCCTCGGCGCGGAAGTCGTTTTCGCGAATGGCTTGCAGCACGCGGCCAAAGGGCGAGTTCACGATGCGCAGCAGCGTGAGGAACACGCCGCACACCACCACGAACAGCAGGTAGTAGGTGATGACGCGGCCGTTCACGTCCACCTCGCCCAGCGGCGTCTGCAGCGGCTCTTCGGTGAGCGTGAAGCCCGGCGAGAGCAGGCGCGGCACCGAGAAGTTCAGGCCGTCTTCGCCGCCGGTGATGTCAGAGAGCTGCGAGGCCAGCGTGAGAAAGGCCGAGGCCACCGCCAGCGTGATCATGGCGAAGAAGATGGCGCGCACCCGCAGCGAGAACAGGCCGATCAGCAGCGACAGCACCAGCGAGATCGCCAGCGCGCACACCACGCCCAGGCCGATGGCGCCCCAGCTCGGCTCTTCGGCCGCGTTCAGCGCAATCGCCACGCCATAGGCGCCGATGCCGAAGAACATGGTGTGCGCGAAGCTCACGATGCCGGTGTAGCCCAGCAGCAAATCGAAGCTGGCCACCAGCGCCACGAAGATCAGCACCTTGGCCGCCACGTTCAGCGCCTTCACGCCCGGGAACAGGAAAGGCGCGAAGGCCAGGCCCAGGAAAAGCACCACCAGCAGCACCGCCAGCCAGCGGCTGCGCGGCAGGTCATTGGAGAGGAGACGGTTCAACATGGTGTGGCTCCTCATCTGCTCGTCACGGGATACACGCCGCGTGGCCGCCACAACAAGATGGCCACCATCAGCGCGATGTTGGAGAACAGCGCCACCTTGGGCGCCAGGAAGCCGGTGTAGTTGGCCATCAGGCCCACCAGCAGCGCACCGATGAGCGCGCCCGTGGTGGAGCCCAGCCCGCCGATGATGATGACGATGAAGATCAGCACGTTCACCTGTGCCCCCATCTGCGGGATCACGGTCTGCTGGTACAGGCCCCACATCACGCCACCCAGGCCGGCCAGGGCGCTGCCCACCACGAACACGCCCACGAACAGGCGGCTGATGCGGTAGCCCAGCGACTCAACCATCTCGCGGTCTTGCACGCCGGCGCGCACCAGCAGGCCCACCTTGGTGCGGTTGAGCACCCACACCATGGCGGCGAACACCAGCGCGCCCACCAGCACCGCCAGCAGGCGGTATTTCTCCACCGCCGCCTCGCCAAACAAGAGCGAGCCGCGCAGCGCCTCGGGCAGGGGCAGCGGAATCTGCTCGGGGCCCCAGACCACCTTGATCAGCTCTTCGCCAATGATCATGCCGCCCATGGTGATGAGGATCTGCTTCAGGTGCTGCCCATACACCGGGCGCACGATCAGCCGCTCGAACACCAGGCCCAGCGCGCCGGCCACCGCCATGGCCACCAGCATGGCGGGCAGCAGGGCCATGAGGTTGAGCCACAGGTTGTCGGCCCCGGTGTAGGCGCCCATGCCCGCCAGCACGCTGGTGGCCACGAAGGCGCCCAGGGCAATGAACACGCCGTGGCCAAAGTTCAGCACGTCCATCAGGCCGAACACCAGCGTGAGGCCCGAGGCAATGATGAACACGATCATGCCCATGGCCAGCCCTGCCACGGTGAGCGTGAGCCAGGTGGAGGCACTGCCCGTGAGCGGCAGCGCGATGAGCGCCAGCACCGGCACCAGGGCCAGGGGCTTCCAGTCAAAAGTGGAACTTGTCATTGGTGGGCTCCCAGGCTCAGGCCCAGCAACTTGGCCTGCAATTCCTCATCGGCGGCCAGATCGGCCATGCGCCCGCTGTGCACCACGCGGCCGTCGTCCATCACGGCCACCGAGTCGCCCAGCTGGCGCGCGAAGTTGAAGTTCTGCTCGACCAGCAGAATCGTGGTCTGCGAGGCCTTGAGCTGGCGGAAGGCCTCGATCATGTTTTGGATGATGGCCGGCGCCAGGCCCTTGCTGGGCTCGTCGATCAGCAGCAACTGGCGCGGCTCGACGATGGCGCGCGAGACCGCCAGCATCTGCTTCTGCCCGCCCGAGAGCTTGCCCGCCGGGTGCAGCCAGAACTTCTTCATGGCCGGGAACAGGCCAAAGATCCACTCCAGCCGCTCGGTGTCGATGTCGTCCAGCGTGCGCGCGCCACGCGCGGCCAGCAGCAGGTTCTCGCGCACCGACAGGTCAGAGAAGATGCCCATGTTCTCGGGCACGTAGGCCACACCGCCGCGCGCAATGTCGGGCGTGGCGCGGCGGGTGATGTCCTGGCCGTCCAGCGTGACCGTGCCCTGACTGGCGTGCCACAGGCCCATGATGGTGCGCAGCGTGGTGGTCTTGCCCGCGCCGTTGCGGCCCAGCAGCATGGTGAGCTGCCCACGCGGCACCACCAGGTCCACCCCGTGCAGGATGTGATACGCCCCGATGTGCGTGTGCACACCCGCGAGCGTGAGCAATGCGTCGGCGCTCATGCGGCCACCTCGTCTTTTTCTTCGGGGTTCACGCCCAGGTAGGCCTGCTGCACCACGGGCGAGGCAATCACCTCGGCCGGCTCGCCATCGGCCACCAGCTCGCCGTTGTGCAGCACAATGATGCGGTCGGCCAGCTCGCGCACCACGTCCATCTTGTGCTCCACCAGCAGAATGGTTTTGGTCTTGTCCTGCTTGAGCTGGCGGATGAGGTTCAGGATCACCGGCACCTCGTCCACGCTCATGCCGGCCGTGGGCTCGTCGAACATGTAGACCTGCGGGTCCAGCGCCATCAAGATGCCCACCTCCAGCTTGCGCTGGTCGCCGTGCGGCAGGCTGGCCGCCAGCGCGTCGCGCTTGTCGGCCAGGGCCACGCTGTGCAAGATCGCCTCGGCCCGCTCCAGCAGGTCGCGCCGGTCGCTCCAGATGCGCCACAGGTTCAGGCCGGCACCCGCCCGGGCCTGCACCGCCAGGCGCACGTTCTCCAGCACCGAGAGCTGCGGGAACAGGTTGGTGAGCTGAAACGCCCGGCCAAGGCCGGCCTGGGCACGGGCCGGTGCCCCCAGCCCGGTCAGGTCGGCGCCATTGAGCCGCACCCGGCCAGACGTGGCCGGAATCTGCCCCGAGATCAGGTTGAAGTAGGTGGTCTTGCCGGCACCGTTGGGGCCGACGATGGCCGTCAAGGTGCCCGGCGCGAACGAACACGAGACGGCATTCACCGCCACGTGCCCGCCAAAGCGGACCGTGAGATCAGAGGTTTCAAGCATGAGGTCTCTCCACGCGCAGCGCAGGTGCGCGAGCAGTGGCGGCGAACGCCGCCACTTTCCAGAAACGCCGCGGAACCGGCTCAGCCGGGCCGCAGGGCGTTGTCCCCCTTCCAGGGGGAAGCCGCGTCAGCGGCGCAGGGGGTCAATCCCTTTCTGTCAAGCGCGATCAGCGCTTGTTCCGAATCGGCACATCCATTTCAGATGGCTTGATCTCGCGCACCAGCTCAGGCACGCCCCAGGGGAAAGCCGGGTCGTCCTTGATCTTGAAGTGGTACATGCTCTGCAGGGCCTGGTGGTCTTCCTTGCGGAAGGTCATGGTGCCCTTGGGGGTCTCGAAGCTCATGCCCTCCATGGTCTGGATGAGCTTGTTGGTGTTGGTGTCGCCGTTGGTCTTCTTCAGCGCGGTGACGATGGCCATGGCGGCCGAGAAACCACCGGCGGTGAAGAAATCGGGCGGGGTCTTGAACTGGCGGTAGTGCTCGGACACCAAGGCCTCGTTCACCGGGTTCTTCGGGATGCCGAAGTAGTAGTAGGCCGCGCCTTCCATGCCAGGGAAGCGCTTGTAAGCGGCCATGGCGGGCAGGATGTTGCCGCCCGTGGCGATCTCGATGCCGTAGCGCTCTTTCACCTGCATGTCGGCGAACTTGGCAAACGGCGAAGAAGCGCCTGCCCACACGATCCACACCACCTTGCGGCCAGGCTTGTCCTTGATGGCGTCAATCACGCGCTGGATGCCGGCGGTGAAGTCGGTGGTGTTGGCCGGCAGGTATTCCTCGTGCGCGATCTTGTTGTTCTTGAGCGCATCGCGGAAGGCCTTCACGCCGTCACGGCCAAAGGCCCAGTCTTGCGCCAGGGTGGCAATGGTGGTGCCCGGCTTGTCCAGCGCCACGGCGTTGGAGATGGCGTCTTGCGAGCTGTTGCGGCCGGTGCGGAAGATGTACTTGTTCCACTTCTCACCGGTGATCGAGTCGGCCACGGCGGGCTCCACGATCAGGATCTTGCGGTACTCCTCGGCCACCGGCAGCATGGCCAGTGCCACGCCCGAGCCAGTGGTGCCCACGGCCAGGTCGGCCTTGTCGTCGGCGTAGGCGGTGGCCAGCAGCGAGCGGCCCAGGTCGGGCTTGCCCTGGTCGTCTTTTTCCAGCACCACCAGCTTCTTGCCATTGACGGTCATGGTGCCGCCGGTGGCGTAGTTCAGGCCCATCATCAGGCCGGTGTGGGTCTGCTTGCCATAGGCCTCCAGCGGGCCGGTCTTGCCGTACACGTGGGCAATGCGGATCTCGGACTGTGCGTGGGCAGTGCCCACCAGGGCCGCGCTGGCCATCGCGATCATCGCGAGGCGACGGGTGGTGCTGATCATGTCTTGTCTCCTGGTTGGTCGATCACGGCATCGAGACCGTGCACCTGCACTGTGCAGGGTTCGTGCCAGGTGCACAAGCCTTTGATATCAAAAGAAATTTTGGCGCAATGCCATTGCGCCTGTTCAAATTTCAGACAACTAAATCGCGCACAATCGTCTGACTTTCAGACATTTGTCTGGTTTTCAGACACCAAACCCAGGCTTTGCAGCCGCTCATAGAAGCGGGCGCGCGACATGCCCAGCAGCCGGGCCGCCGCGCTGCGGTTGCCGCTGGTGTGGGCCAAGGCCTCGCGCATGGCCTCGCGCTCCATGGCGGCCTGCCGCTCGGCCAGTGTGCGGAAAGCACCCGGGGCAGCCGGTGCACCAGCCTCGGTGCGCACGGCCGCGGGTTCGGCCAGCGCAGCCGCCTCGCCCTGCCCCAGCAGCGCGCGCACCGGCTCCAGGCCAATGTGCGACGAGTCGCTGCGCAGGGCGAGTTGCTCCAGCACGTTGCGCAGCTCGCGGATGTTGCCGCGCCAGGGCTGCGCGGCCAGCAGGGCCAGGGCCTGGGGTTCAAAGTCAAGCTGCACGCCGCCGCCGCGCACGGCGATGTCTTCGCACAGCGCCTCCACCAGCAGCGCAATGTCGGCCCGGCGCTCGCGCAACGGCGGCACGCGGATGGGCAGCACGTTGAGGCGGTAGTACAGGTCTTCGCGGAAGGTGCCATCGCGCACCATTTGCGCCAGGTCGCGCGAGGTGGCGGCCACCACGCGCACATCAAAACGCACCAGCTTGTTCGAGCCCAGCGGCTCGATCTCGCCCTCTTGCAAGGCGCGCAGCAGCTTCACCTGCACCGACATCGGCATGTCGCCCAGCTCGTCCAGGAACAGGGTGCCGCCGTCGGCCAGCTTGAACTTGCCGTCGCGGCCTTTTTTGTCGGCCCCGGTGTAGGCGCCGGGCGCCACGCCGAAGAACTCGGCCTCCAGCAAGGTGTCGGGCACGGCGGCCATGTTCACGCTCACAAAGGGCAGGCCCGCGCGCGGTGAAGCCGCGTGAATGGCGTGCGCCAGCAGCTCTTTGCCGGTGCCGGTTTCGCCCAGCAGCAGCACCGGGCTGGTGGACTGCGCGGCCCGCCGGGCCTGGCGCTTCACCTCTTGTGCCGCCGCGCTGGTGCCCACGAAGCTGGCGAAGGTGTACTTGCTGCGGCGCTGGCTGGCCAGCTCGCGCCGGGCCTCGTTCAGGTCTTGCTCCAGGCGCGCGAACTTGCTGATGAGGGGCTGCAGCGTGGTCTCGGGCTGGTCGAAGAGCACGATGCCCAGCGCCCCGATCACCTCGCCCGATTCGTCGCGCAGCGGAATGCGGCTCACCACGAAGGTGCCGGCCTTGTTCACCAGCAGGTCGATCAGGATGGGCTTGCCGGTGGACAGCACGGTGTCCATCTGGGTGTTCTGCACCACGGTGGACACCGGGTGGCCGACAAAGTCTTCTTCGCGTGCGAAGCCCAGGGCGGGCAGGAAGCGGCGGTATTGCTCGTTGATCCACACCACGCGGGCCTGCCGGTCCACCAGCAGCATGCCCTCGCTGGCGTTGGCGAACAGGTCGAACATCGAACGCGCAGCGAGTTCAAGAATGCTTTGGGCGTCGCGGGGCAGGCGGTCGTCGCGGGTCATGGCCGGCATGTTAACGGTGGCCTGCGGCACAATTCGGGCAGCCCATGAAGCCCACCGCCGCCGCCCCCAGCACAGACAAGGTTCGCCTCGACAAATGGCTCTGGGCCGCCCGCTTCTTCAAGACGCGAGGCCTGAGCAGCGAGGCCATCGACAAAGGCCATGTGCAATGCAATGGCGCACCCGCCAAACCCTCGCGTGAGGTGCGCCTGGGCGATGTGATCGAGTTTCGCGCCGGCTGGGACGTTCGCACCGTGCGCGTGCTGGGCATCAGCGGTGTGCGCGGCTCGGCCCCGCAAGCCGCCCTGCTCTATGAAGAAACGCCCGAGTCGCTGGCCCGCCGCCAGGCTGCTGCCGAGCAGCGCCGCCTGGCGCCCGAGCCGGCCCTGGCGCAAACCCAGGGCCGCCCCACCAAGCGCGACCGCCGCCAGTTGCACGACTGGGGCTCGCGCTGGAGCGCCTCGGTGGACGACTGAGGGGCGGCCTCAGGCCCCGTGGGCCAGGGCGGCACGGGCCTGCGCCCGCCGCGCCAGCCAGCCCCACAGGCGCGGCACCAGCAAGACCAGCAGCACCACCACCAGCAGCGTGAGCGACAGGGGGCGCTGCACAAAGACCGCAAAGCTGCCTTCTCCGATGGACAGCGCGTTGCGCAGCTGCGCCTCGGCCAGCGGCCCCAGGATCAGGCCCACGATGACGGGCGCGGTGGGAAAGTCGAAGCGGCGCATGACCACGCCCAACAGGCCCAGCCCGTACATCAGGAACAGGTCAAAGGCGCTCTGGCGCATGCCGTACACACCCACCGTGGCGAAGATCAGGATGCCGGCATAAAGCTGTGGGCGCGGGATCTTCAACAGCTTCACCCACAGGCCCACCAGCGGCAGGTTGAGCACCAGCAGCATCACGTTGCCGATGTAGAGCGACGCGATCAGCGCCCACACCAGCGCGGACGACGTCTGGAACAGCTGCGGGCCAGCGTTGATGCCATAGCCCTGCAAGGCGCTCAGCAAGATGGCGGCCGTGACCGAGGTGGGAATGCCCAGCGTGAGCAGGGGCACCAGCGTGCCGGTGACGGCTGCGTTATTGGCCGCCTCAGGCCCGGCCACGCCTTCAATGGCCCCGGTGGTGCCGAACTGCTCGCGGTGCGCGGGATCGGCCAGCTTGCGCTCGGTGGCGTAGCTCAGGAAGGTGGGAATCTCGGTACCGCCGGCCGGAATGGTGCCGAAGGGAAACCCAATGGCCGTGCCGCGCAACCACGCGGGCCACGAGCGGCGCCACTCGCTGCGCGTCATGTGCGCCTTGTTCAGGCGGTTCATCGAGGTCTGGCCACGGCCTTCGTAAAGCGCGTTGTAGAGCGTCTCGGCCACGGCGAACAACCCCACGGCCACCAGCACCACCTCGATGCCGTCCATGAACTCCAGCACCCCGCCGGTGTAGCGAACCTGGCCCGAGATCTGGTCAATGCCCACCAGGCCCAGGGCCATGCCCACGAACAGGGCGGTGAGGCCGCGCAAGGTGCTTTGGCCCAGCACCGCGCTGACGGTGGTGAAGGCCAGCAGCATCAGGCAGAAGTACTCGGGCGGGCCCAGGGTGACGGCGAACTCGGCCAGCAGGGGCGCGAACAGGGTGACCAGCACGGTGGCGATGGTGCCGGCCACGAATGAGCCGATGGCCGCCGTGGCCAGGGCCGCACCGGCTCGGCCGTTTTTGGCCATCTTGAAGCCCTCCAGCGCGGTCACCATGGTGCCGGTCTCGCCTGGCGTGTTGAGCAGGATGGAGGTGGTGGAACCACCGTACATGGCGCCGTAATAAATGCCGGCGAAGAAGATCATCGAGGCCGTGGGTTCCACCTGCCCGGTGATGGGCAGCAGCATGGCCACGGTGACGGCCGGGCCCAGGCCGGGCAACACGCCGATGGCGGTGCCCAGCACGCAGCCGGCAAAGGCCCACAGCAGGTTCAGCGGCGTGGCGGCCGTGGCGAAGCCCGCCATCAGGTGAGAAAGGGTGTCCATGGTGAGAGGCGCTCCGCTCGATCAGATCCAGCCCGTGGCCGTGAGGCCGGGCAGGTTCACCGCCAGCAGGCGCGTGAACAGCCAGTACACGGGCGCGGCAATGGCCACGCCCACCAGGGCATCGCGCAGCACCTGGGCCGCAGCCCCGCCGGGTTTGCCCTCACTCAGCCGCAGGCCGCGCACCGCCAGCACGAAACCCAGCGAGCAACTCAGGATGAAGCCCAGCGTGGTGATGAGCGCCGCGTTCAGCAGCACCGCCGCCGATACCCAGGCCAGGGCGCGCCAATCGCCCCGCGCGGCCCCCGAGGGCTCGGGCATGTCGCGGTAGCCGCCGGTGAAGGCCTGGCGCAGCAGCAGCACGCCGCACACGGCCAGTGCCGCGCTCAACACCCAGGGCAGGAAGTCGGGGCCCACGCCGGCGTAGCCAGCGTCGGAGGGTATGGCCACGGCGCCGAAGGCAAGCAAGGCAGCCAGCAGCAGAGCGCCTGCGCCCATGGCGATCTGGCCGGCGCGGTGGGGGGTGGGGGTGAGGGCCTGGTTCACGGGAGGCCTCAGACCATGCCGGCGCGCACCATGGTCGCGCGCAGGGAAGAGAAGTCGCGGTCAACGAATTCCTCAAAGGCCTTGCCGGTGAGCAGGTCAGGCGTCCAGGCGTTTTTCTCGATGGCGGCAGCCCAGGCCTTGCTGCGCGTGGCCTTGACGACCATGTCGGTCAACGCCTCGCGCTGGGCCGGGGTGATGCCAGCGGCGCCGTAGACGCCACGCCAATTGCCGATCTCCACGTCGATGCCCTGCTCTTTCAGCGTGGGCACGTCGATGCCCTTGATGCGCTTGCCCGAGGTGATGGCGATCGGGCGCATCTTGCCGCTCTCGATGTACTGCTGGAACTCGCTGAAGCCGCTGCCGCCGATGGTGACGTTGCCGCCCAGGATGGCGGCCACCGCCTCGCCGCCGCCCCGGAAGGGCACGTAGTTGATCTTGGCCGCCGGCACACCCACCGACTGCGCGATCTGCGCCGCCGCGATGTGCTCGGTGGCGCCGCGAGAGCCGCCGCCCCACTTCACGCTGCCCGGGTCTTTCTTGAGCTGCTCGACCACGTCCTTCATGGTCTTGAAGGGCGAGTTGGCCGGCAGCACGAAGACGTTGTATTCGGTGGTCAGGCGGGCGATCGGGGTGAGCTGGGTGATGGAGACCGGCGGCTTGCCGGTGATGATGCCGCCCAGCATGACCGCGCCCATGACCATCAGCGCGTTCGGGTCGCCCTTGTTGGCGTTGTAGAACTGGGCCAGGCCAATGGCGCCGGCCGCGCCGCCTTTGTTCTCGTAGGTGACCGAACTGGCCACGCCCGCGTCGCGCAGGGCCTCGCCCAGAGCACGGCCCGTGCCGTCCCAGCCGCCGCCAGGGTTGGCGGGAATCATCATCTTGAGGTTGGCGCTGGCCCAGGCCGCATGGGGCAGCGCGCCGGCGGCCGCCAACGCGGCCAGGGAACGCAGAAAAGTGTCTCGACGCATGGCTTGTCTCCTGAGTGGGGGAACCGTGATCCGTATCTTGTGGTCGGGCGCTGTCAGTTGGCTGTCCCCGACCCCCGGGGAAACCCAGGGGCGGGGGACAAAGCCGATGCTTCAGAAGCGGTGGCGAATGCCCACCTGCACGCCGCTGGAGGCGCTGCCGGCCAGCGGCTTGTTGAAGCCCAGCGCGGCCGCCTCGTCGTTGGCCACGCGGGTGTAGTGGGCGTACAGCGCGGTGCGCTTGGACAGGTTGTGGCTGGCCTGCAGGGTGTAGAGGCGGGCGTCGTCGCTGGCGGCCGCGGCCGAGCCGTTCACGTTGCGCGCCTGGGCGATGCCGACCGACACGGTGGTCGCACCGAAGGGGTAGGCCACGGCCGCGCCCAGCAGGCTGAGCTTTTTGGCGGCCTTGTCTTCCACGTCGTAGTAGGCGGTGAGCTTGGAGCCGCCGAAGTCGTACGAGCCCGCCAGCAAGGCCGCGTTGCGTGGCTGCTGGCCGGCGGTGGTGCCGTCGGCGTCGCTCACGCGCATGAGCGAGGCACCCAGCGTCCAGGGGCCGGCGGCATACAGCGCGTGCGCGCTCACCTGCTGGCCGAAGCGGCGGCTGGGGTCGGTGCTCACGCGCTCTTCGCCCAGGCTGTACTGCAGCTGGAACACGGTGTTGGCCACGGTGGGCGACACGTAGGTGATGGCGTTGTCCACCCGGTTGTAGTCGCCGTTGCCGATGATGGGCACCACGCTGACCACGTCGTAGGTCTTGGTGCCCGCGATGCTGGCGATGTCGTCCATGGGCGTGTACTGGCGGCCCAGGCGCAACGCACCCCAGTTGCCGGCCAGGCCCACGTAGCCCTGGCGGCCAAACAGACGGCCGCCCTGCCCCATCGTGCCGGCATCGGCGTTGAAGCCGTTTTCCAGCAGGAACACCGCCTTCAGGCCACCGCCCAGGTCTTCGGTGCCACGCAGGCCCCAGCGCGAGCCCTGCTGCTGGCCCGAGGTGACCCGCGCCAGCGAGGTTTCGCCCTTGATGCGCTCCAGCGCCACGTCCACCACGCCATACAGCGCCACCGATGACTGGGCCTGCGCCCAGCCTGCCATCAATCCCAGCGCCGCCAGCGCCATCGCCTGTTTTTTCATCGTCAATTGCCTCGTCAGAGTGGATTCGATGCGGGCCTGCCGGCCCGCCCTGACACCGTTGCCGGTGTGCCCGCCGCCAGTGGCGTTCGGGCGAGCCGATGCTCTGGCGCGGGCCTGTCAGTTGGCTGTCCGGCGGCTCGGGACAAACCCTGAACGGGGCAGACGCCCAGGTGCCGTGCGTGGCCATAATCGCGCCCCATGAAGCTGCTGCTGATCGAAGACAACGCCACCATGCAGACCACACTGCGGCGCAGTTTCGAGCGTCGCGGCATCCAGGTGGTGAGCTGCGAAGACGGCCAGCGGGCCCTGGCCCTGTGGCAGGCCAGCCGGCCTGATGCCGTGCTGCTGGACCTGAGCCTGCCGGGCGTGGACGGGCTGGATGTGCTGAGCCAGGCACGCGCCGCAGGCCTGCGCACACCGGTCATCGTCATCACCGCGCGCGGCACGGTGGGCGACCGCATCCTGGGCCTGAACACAGGTGCCGACGACTACATGCCCAAGCCCTTTGACCTGGACGAACTCGAAGCCCGGGTGCGTGCACTGGTGCGTCGCTCGGGCCCGGCGGGCGGCGAGGCCTCGGCCCTGCAAAGCCCCGCCTGGTGCGGCATGCAGGTAGACCGCGACAGCGGCGCCGTCTATTTCGAGGGCCAGCCCCTGGAGCTGGCCCCGCGTGAGTTGGCCATGCTGCAGGCCTTGCTGAGCAAGCCCGGCCACGCCATCGCCAAAGAGCGCCTGTTCGACCTGGTCTTTCCCGGCGAAAGCCAGGTGCAGCCCGAGGCCATTGAGGTGGTGGCCTACCGATTGCGCAAGAAGATTGCACACACCGGTGCCCGGCTCGTGACGCTGCGCGGCCTGGGCTACCTGCTCAAGGCCGAGGCCTGAGATGAAGCACCCGGCCTCGCTGCGCCGCACCCTGTTGCTGGGCATCCTGCTGCCGGTGTTCGGCTTCATCGTCGTCAACACCGTGGTGCTGTACCGCCAGGCGTTGGCCGCCGCCGATGCCGCCTACGACCGCACCCTGCTGGCCACGGCCAAGTCGCTGGGCGAGCAGCTCACCATCGCCGGCAAGGGCGATGAGCGCCGCATCCAGTCCACCCTGGTGTACTCGGCGCTGGAGGCGTTCGAGGCCGACAACCGCAGCCGCCTGTTCTACCGCGTCAGCGGCCTGCGTGGCGAGCTGGTCTCGGGCTTTGCCGACTTGCCACCCTGGCGCACCGACATCCCCCAGAAAAACCTCTACGCCGCGCTGGTGAACTTCTACGACGATGTGTACCGGGGCGAGCCCGTGCGCATGGCCGTGCTGCTGCAGCCCGTGGCCAGCGTGAGCGAGCAAGGCATGGCCACCATCCAGGTGGCCGAGACGCTGGAGCTGCGCCAGACGCTGGCGCGCCAGATCCTCACGGACACCCTGTGGCGCCAGGCCGTGCTGGTGCTGGTGATCGCCCTGGTGGTGGTGTTCGTGGTGCAAATGGCCACCCGCCCCGTGCGCGAACTCAGCCGCGCGCTGGCGCAACGCCGCGAGAACGACCTCTCGCCCCTGCCCGTGGAAGGCGCGCCGCGCGAGCTGCTGCCCCTGCTGGACGCCACCAACCAACACATGCAGCGCCTGGCCCATTTGCTGCAACACCAGAAACGTTTTGTGCGCGACACCTCGCACCAACTGCGCACACCGCTGGCCGTGCTGAAAACACAGCTTCAATCGGCCCGCCGCGGTGACGTGCCCCCAGCCCAGGCACTGGAAGAGATTGCCCACACGGTGGAGCGCGCCACCGAGCTGGCCAACCAGATGCTGGCCCTGGCCAAGGTCGAGCAACTGCGCCAGGGCGACCCACCCACGGCGCAAGACTGGGCAGAGGTGCTGCGCGCGGTGGCGCTAGACCTGTCGGCCCTGATCGCCGAGCGATCGCTTGATTTCTCGCTCGATACCCATCCCGCCCCCGTGCGCGCCCACGAATGGGCCTTGCGCGAGCTGTGCCGCAACCTGCTGCACAACGCGGTGAAGCATGCGCCGCCAGGCTCACGGCTACAGGTGGACCTGCTGTGCGCCCATGGCATGGCCACGCTCTGCATCCGCGACGAAGGCCAGGGCATCTCGCCTGCGCTGCGCGAGCGGCTGTTCCAGCCCTTCGCCACCGACCACCAGCGCAGCCCCGACCAGTCGGGCTCGGGCCTGGGCCTGGCCATCTGCCGAGAGATCGTGCACTCGCTGCAGGGCCACATCGCGCTGGACAATCGCGTGCAGCACGGGCAGGTGGTCGGCCTCACGGCCACGGTGCGCCTGCCGCTGGAGGCAGGGCAGCCGCCACAGCCCCACGCCTGAACGCCGCGTGCTTGGCCGTTGCCTCGGCAACTCATGGCAAGCGCCGCGAATTCGGGCATCGCCGGGGCCGCGACAAGTGCGGCCCCGGGCAGACTACCATTGGCACCCGCACAACTGCCCACCAGAGGCGGTGCAACCCCACCCCACCCCACCCCACCCCACCCACCGATGCGCGCCACCCCTCGGCGCCCACACCATGCGAGACCATTCACGGCCTTACCGCCCCGGGCGCAAACCAGATGCCGCGGGGCCAAAACCCGTTCGGCAAGCGCCCCTGGGCGATGACCGTTTTCAAGAACTGATTCGCGGCGCCAGCGCCTTCTTTGCCGCCGCCGAGCGAGACGAAGTGGCCGAGCGAGCCGCCGCCATTGAAGAGATCAAGGCCCTCATGGACGAGTACGGCCTGACCGTGCAAGACTTGGAGGGCTGAGCGCACGTCCAGGACGGCTGCGCCCGCCCGCCAGCCACTCACTCCTTCTCGATGCCAGCTTGCTTGGCCACCTCGCTGTACCTGGCGAAATCCAACTTCATTTCCCGGGCATAGGCCTGCGGGGTCAGCACCGTGGGCTCCATGCCCAGGCGCCCGTAGAGGGCTTGAATGTCCGGCGTCTGCACGGCAGCGGCGATCTCTTTGTGCAGGCGCTCGATGATGGGCGCTGGCGTGCCGGCGGGCGCCAGAATGCCCAGCCAGCCATTGAAAGCAAAGTTCTTGAAGCCCAGTTCCTGCATGGTGGGCACATCAGGCAGCGCCGGGGTTCGCTGTGAGCCCATCACCGCCAGGGCGCGCATGCGCTTGGCTTGCAACATGGGGCCGGCCGCGCCCAGGGCATCGGGGTTCACGCTCAGGCGCCCGCCCAGCAACTCGGTGGCGGCCTGCGCGGGGCCTTTGAAGGGAATGCCCAGCAGATCAACGCCGGCCTGGTGGTTGAAGGCCTCCATCGCGATGCGGTACAGGCCGGCCGAGTTCCCGTAGGTGAGCGTCTTGGGGGCCTTCTTCGCAGCGACCACCAGATCTTGCACGCTGTTGAAGGGCGAATCGCTGGTCACCGTGAGCAGCAGCGGGGTGTTGGCCATGGTGGCCACGGGCACGAAATCATTGAACAGGTCAAAGGGCACGCTCTTGGAAATGATGAGCGGCACCACGGTGGAGGAACCCGTGCTGACAGCCAGGGTGTAACCGTCGGGTTTGCTGCGCGCCACGGCCTGCATGCCGATGCCGCCATTGGCACCGGGGCGGTTGTCCACCACCACGGGCTGCCCCAGGGGACCTGCGATTTTTTGTGCAATGGCTCGCGCCGTCACGTCCGAACTGGAGCCGGGTGTAAAGGGCACGATCAGCTTGATGGGCTGGCTCGGGAAGGGTGCCTCCTGGGCGTGCGAGGCGAAGGCAAGTGCGGCGAGGGCAAGCCCAAGGGCGTGCTTGGCGAAGGCCATGGGGAAAGTCTCCTGGATTGGATGGGCAAACGCTGGCTGACAGGCAAGCGCCTGGTCGGCCAACGCGTCAAGGCCTCTTCGGGCCACCAACCAAAGGCCTATCTCATGGACCTTTCAATGGTTGGTCCATTGATTCTAGGATTGCTTCTTCCCAGGCTCAATGGCAGCGGAGTGCCATCCGACCCGGACAAACCCTGACCTTCCCCTTTCCAATGACAGGCCCAAGCGGGCTTACCCGGCCGAAAACCCCTGTGCGAACGCCTCACGCAGATAGGCGGCAAAGGCCTGCACTGCCTTGGACGCATGGCTTGAGTACGGCCGAATGGCGTACAAGGCATCGCCAAACGCCCCCACCGAACGCCAGCCGGGAAGCACCTCCACCAGCCGGTCAGCGGCCAGGGCCGACTGGGCGCTGAAGTCAGGCAACAAGGCGATGCCCATGCCGGCCACGGCGGCGTCGCGCAGGCACTCGCTGTTGTTCACCGCCAGGGGCCCGGTCACCGCCACCGTCACCGGATCGGCCGCCCGGGCCTCGCCCCGGGCGGCCTGGGTCGCCCCGCTTGGCGCGGGCGCAAATGACCAGGTGGCCGCGCCCTCGGCCCGCGGGTAGTGCAGACAGGCATGGGCTGGCAGGTCTTGCGGCACCTGCGGCGCACCACGTCGGCGCAGGTAGGCGCGGCTGGCCACCAGCACGGCCCGGGTATCGGCCAGCTTCTGGGCCACGTGGGTCTCGGGCGGCGAATTGGTGTGCCGGATGGCCAGGTCGTAGCCCTCCAGTGCCAGGGAGCGCAGTCGGTCTGACAGGTCCAGCTCCACCCGCACCTCGGGGTGCGCGCGCAGAAACTCGGGCAGGCGCGGCACCAGGTGCTGCCGACCAAAGGCCACCGGCGCGGTCACGCGCACCAGCCCGCGCGGGGCCGCGGCCAGGTCGCGCACGCCGGCAAAGCTGCGGCCGATCTCGTCAAACAAGCCCCGGGTCTGGTCCACCAGCCGCTCACCGGCCTCGGTCAGGCGCACGCTGCGGGTGGTGCGCTGCACCAGGGCCACGCCAGCGGCGCGCTCCAGCTCGGCGATGTGCTGGCTCATGGCGGCCTTGCTCACGCCCAGGCGCGCGGCGGCGGTGGTGAAGCTCTTGTGTTCGCCCAGCACGGTGAGCCAATGCAGGTGCGACCACAGCGTTTCGACTTTTTTCTCGTTCATCTCTCCATTGTTCACCATTGCGAACAACAAGTTCAAGCGCCATGGCTGTACGGCAGGCCCCCGCTTTCCTAGACTGCGGGCACCAGGGCGAGATTTCCTGCCGCCCTCCCCCTTCAACGCCATAGGTAAGCCCATGTCCCAGACCGCTCCCGTTGCCATTGCCCACCACATCGCCGGCCAGGTGGCCAGCGGCTCGTCCAGCCGCGCGCAAGACGTGACCAACCCCGCCACCGGCGCCGTCACTGGCCGCGTGTCGCTGGCCAACGCCGCCGACGTGAACGCCGCCGTGGCCGCCGCGCAAGCCGCCTTCCCGGCCTGGGCCGACACCCCGCCCATCCGCCGCGCCCGGGTGATGTTCAAGTTCCTGGAACTGGTGAACCAGCACAAGGACGAACTGGCCCGCCTGATCACCGCCGAGCACGGCAAGGTGTTCACCGACGCGCAGGGCGAGGTGGCGCGCGGCATCGACATCATCGAATTCGCCTGTGGCATTCCGCAATTGCTCAAGGGCGACTTCACCGACCAGGTCTCCACCGGCATGGACAACTGGACGCTGCGCCAGCCCCTGGGCGTGGTGGCCGGCATCACCCCCTTCAACTTCCCCGTCATGGTGCCCATGTGGATGTTCCCGGTGGCCATTGCCGCGGGCAACACCTTTGTGCTCAAGCCCAGCCCGCTGGACCCCTCGCCCTCGCTGCTGATGGCCGATCTGCTGAAGAAGGCCGGTCTGCCGGACGGCGTGTTCAACGTGGTGCAAGGCGACAAGGAAGCCGTGGACGCGCTGCTGGAGCACCCCGACGTGAAGGCCATCAGCTTCGTGGGCTCCACCCCCATTGCGAACCACATCTATGAAACCGGCGCCCGCCACGGCAAGCGCGTGCAGGCCCTGGGCGGCGCCAAGAACCACATGGTGGTGATGCCCGACGCCGACCTCGATCAGGCGGTGGACGCCCTGATCGGCGCGGCCTACGGCTCGGCCGGTGAGCGCTGCATGGCCATCAGCGTGGCGGTGCTGGTGGGCGACGTGGCCGACAAGATCATGCCCAAGCTGATCGAGCGCACCAAGGCGCTGAAGGTGCTCAACGGCACCAACCTGGCCGCCGAGATGGGCCCCATCGTCACCGAGGCCGCGCGCCAGCGCATCAGCGGCTACATCGACGCCGGCCAGAAGGAAGGCGCGCAACTGCTGGTGGACGGCCGCGGCTTTGATGGCCAGCAGGCTGGCGAGGGCTGCGCCAACGGCTTCTGGCTGGGCGGCACGCTGTTCGACCACGTGACCACCGACATGAAGATCTACAAGGAAGAAATCTTCGGCCCGGTGCTCAGCTGCGTGCGCGTGCCCGATTTCGGCCAGGCCGTGCAGATCATCAACGACCACGAGTTCGGCAACGGCGTGAGCTGCTTCACCCGCGATGGCAACGTGGCGCGCGAGTTCGCCCGCCGCATCCAGGTGGGCATGGTCGGCATCAACGTGCCGATCCCCGTGCCCATGGCCTGGCACGGCTTCGGCGGCTGGAAGAAGAGCCTGTTTGGCGACATGCACGCCTACGGCGAAGAAGGCGTGCGCTTCTACACCAAGCAAAAGTCGATCATGCAGCGCTGGCCCGAGAGCATTGGCAAGGGCGCGGAGTTCGTGATGCCGACGGCGAAGTAAGAAGCCCCCCTGCGCGCCTGCGGCGCCTCCCCCCAGAGGGGGGACGCCACCTGGCGGCCCGGCGGAGCCGGTTCCGCGGTGGCCCTGGGTTGGGGGTTGGCGCTCGACGGGGTCTTAGCCCCGGGTGGGGGCAGGCTGCCTGGTGGCTCGGCCTGAGCTTGTCGAAGGGCGGTTCCGCGGTGGCCCTGGGTTTTGGGATGGCGCTCGATAGGGGTCTTCGCCCCGGAGGGGCTTGGCGTGCGGCGCGGTTCCGCTCAGATGCCCAATGCCTCGGTGGCCTTGATGATCTGGCGGGCCACCTGCTCGATGGGTTCGCGCTGCAGCATGGCCTTTTCGCGGAGCAACTCGTAGGCCTCGTCTTCTTTCAGGCGGCGCGCGTCCATGAGCGCACGCGTGGCCTTCTGGATGAGGTGCTGGTGCGCGGCCTTTTGTTCCAGCCGCTGGATGTAGTGCTCGCGTGTGCGCCGCTGCTTGCTCTGGTGCAGCGTGAGCGCCAGGGCGGTGAGCACGCCTGCAGGTCGCACGGGTGAGGCGATGGTGGTGAAGGCATCGAGGTGCAGCACGGCCGCAAGGGTGATGGGGTTTTCAAACGCCACGATGGGGATGACGGGCGGGGCACCGGGCTTCTCCAGCCAGGGACAGGGTTGAGACAGCGTGTCGGGGTGCACCGCCAGCAACACCATGTCGGTGCCCGGTGGTGGCGCATCCAGCAGGGGCCACTGGCACGAAAACACGCAACCGATGCGCGACAGTTGATCTACCAGTTCTTCCCGGTCCCGGTCATCCGGGTGCACCACCAGCAAGCGCAGCGCGCGAATGTCTTTGAGGATGGTCTGGCTGACGTTGGGTCGCGTCATGGGGCCCCCACGGCAAGCAGTGCATCCGCGTGACCTGAGCCGGGCGCAGTGACAGTCGCCCAGTCGGGGGGCACGTGCGACATCACATAGGGATCGGCGGTCACTGGCTCGGGCGCCTGGGCCAGGATGTCGAAGCTGCCAAGGGCATTGCAGCGCCCGATGCGGGCATTGAGGTGCGTGTGGTGGTTGTGCCCATCCACCCGAATCAGACCCTGCGGCGCTTGCAGGCTCAGCCCGGCCATGGCGCGCGCGATGTGCGCGGGCTCGGCACTGCCGGCGGCCGCGATGGCCTTGGCCAGCAAGTGGGTCTGCACGTAGGCCGCTTCCCAGCAGGCATTGCTGCGCGCGGCGGCGCCGAAACGCTGGCGGTAGCGCCGCAGGGCCTGCTGATTGGCTTCGGTTTGCACTGACTCAAAGTAGCTGGCGCAGGTGATCAGGCCTTCCGCGAGGTCGGCACCCATGGCCTCGATGTCGGCCTCGCAGCACATGTGGCTGGCGATGGGGGTCTTCAGCCGATCCAGGCCGGCCTTGGCAAGTGCCGTGTGCAACAAGGCCATACCCTCTCCCACCACCGTGGAGTAGACGAAGTCGGCCCCGCTGCGTCGAATGGCCTCGGCTACGGCCTGGTAGTCCGGCGCAGTGGCGTCCAGCGGCAGGTAGATTTCCAGCGCCTTGCTGCCGCCGCGCTCGTAGATGAGGTCGCTCATCACGCGGTTGGCCTCGTAGGGACAGACATAGTCGGAGCCCACCATGGCCACGCGGCTGCCGTGGCGCGCCAGCATGTGGCCCGCCAGCGGCAGGATGTTCTGGTTGGGCGCGGCGCCCCCGTAGAACACGTTGCGACTGAACTCGAAGCCCTCGTAGGCCGCCCCGTAGAACAGCAGCGCGTCGTGGCGCTCCACCAAGGGGATCACGGCCTTTCGGGCGCTGGACATGTAGCAACCCAGGAACAGGCGGATGCCGCGCTCGAAGATGAGCTGCTCGCTCAACTGCCCATAGCGTGGAGGACAGGAGGCCGGGTCGACGCACACCGGCGCCAGCTCGCGCCCCAGCACGCCACCGGCTTCGTTGATTTCGTCTGCCGCCAGCAGCACGGCGCGGCGCTGGGTTTCCTCCACCGCGGCAGTGATGCCGCTGGAGGAAAACAAGACTCCAATTTCGATCGGTTCCATGGGCATTGACCTGGTGTGCCAGCGCGCCGCCTGGCACCGCCTTGGTGCCGCGCAAGCGCTGGGAAGGAAGCAAACCGGTGCGGCCGCGCCAAGCGTGTGCATAGCCAACCCCAGCAATTGGGCTGCTTGCGCAAGAAGTGCGCCATCGCCCTGCGGGTGGCGGGCGGCGCACAAGGTGGCACGCCCCTTGCAAAGCCATGAGAGTCTCGCGACCGCGCACCACCATCAAGCGCACGAGACACGTTGCTGCGGACAAAGGCGTCCACAGCGGCACCGGCAAAAGAGCCCGACCCCCTACAGGGGTACGGGCTTTTTTTATTGGCGAATTTCTTCAGTCGGAGTGATGCAATGAAAAGACGCAATTTCCTGTCGGCCGTGGGTTCGGGTGTGGTAGCGGCATCGGCGGGCAGCCTGCCGCAGGGTGTGCTGGCCGCCACGCCTGCGGGCAATGGCCCGGTGAAACTGGGCCTGCTGTTTTCGCAATCGGGGGCCATGGCGAACAACGAGTCGCTGTTAAAGGACATCTCGCTGATGACCATTGACCAGCTCAACGCCAAGGGCGGCGTGCTGGGTCGCAAGGTGGAAGGTGTGGTGGTGGACCCGGCCAGCGACTGGCCGATGTACGCCCAGATGAGCAAGCAGTTGATCCTAAGCGACAAGGTCTCGGCGCTCTTCGGTTGCTGGACCTCGGTGTCGCGCAAGTCGGTGTTGCCAGTGGTGGAGGCCAATGACAGCCTGCTCTTTTACCCGCTGCACTTCGAGGGCGAAGAGCAATCGAAGAACGTGGTGTACCTGAACTCGCCGCCCAGCAGCTCGGTGCTGCCAGCAGTGGAGTACCTCATGACGCCCCAGGGCGGCGAGGCCAAGCGCTTCTTCATGCTGGGCAGCGACTACGTGTGGCCGCGCACCATCAACAAGATGCTCAAGGGCTACCTCAAGACCAAAGGCGTGCCGGACAGCGCGATCCGCGAGCAGTACGTGCCTTTCAGCCACTCGAACTTCCAGTCGATCGTGCGCGAGATCAAGGCCTTTGCCGCCCAGCCAGGCGGCCAGGCCATCGTGGTGCTGACCGTGGTGGGCGACTCGATCCCCGCCCTGTTCAAAGAGGCGATCAACCAGGGCATTCGCGCCACCGACATCCCGATCCTTGGCCTGGACGTGGTGGACAGCGACCTGGAAGGTCTGGACACCACCCCGCTGGTGGGCCACCTGAGCTGCTGGTGCTACTTCCAGAACATCGACACGCCGGCCAACCGCCAGCTCAAGACCGACTGGGCCAACTACGTGAAGGCCAAGCAGCTCAAGCACCGCCCCGACATGGTGATCGACCCGATGGTGAGCACCGTCATGGGCATTCAGTTGTGGGCACAGGCCGCCACCAAGGCCAAGTCGTTCGAACCGGCCGCCGTGCGAAAGGCCATGGCAGGCATGACGGTAGTCGACCCCGCGGGCTACACCGCCCGCATGGACGCCAGCAACCAATACCTGTGGCGCGGCACCATGATCGGCTCGATCAACGCCAAGCAGGGCTTCGACATCCTCTGGAAGTCGAAGGACATCGTCAAACCCGTTCCCTACAGCCCCTTCATCAAGGGCTGATGGGTCCGGCCAGTGGCCGGTTTGGGGCCGACGTGCAACGCACGTCGGCCAGGCATGACTGCGGGGTGAATTGATGGCATCTGTTTCTGTTCGATTGCAAGGGCATGGGCTTTGGCGGCGCTGGCTGCGGCACGTGTGGCTGCTCAGCCTGTGCTGTCACCTGCTGCCGGCTCAGGCGGCGCTGCCCACCGACGAGCGCCGGGCCTTGGTGGTGGCGCTGTGCACCCAGCCGGCGGCCTATCGCGCCACGCTGGACCGGGTGGTGCAGGCGGTGGTGGGCTCGTCGGCCGAAGACGCGGCCTGGGGTCAGGCCTTGCTGAAGGGGCTGGCCGATGTGGCGCTGGTGTGCCGCGAACAGGGAGGCCCAGTGTTCAAGCGCGCCGATGGGCACGTGGATGCCGCCACCCTGCAAGCGGTGAGCGAGGCGGTGGACGAGTTGCCCATGGTGCCCAGCCTGGTGCTGGCGCGCCTGCTCAAAACCTCGCAAGCCGAGGCCGAACTGTTCAGCCCCGACGTGGGCACCCGGCGGGCCGCCGCCCAACGCATCAGCCAGGCTTACGCGCAAATCAACGAGCCCCTGGTGCGCCAGGCACTGGCCAAGGCCAGCGACCCCGAGGTGGTGGCGACGCTGGAGCTGGCGCTGGCCAAGCGGCAACTGGCCAGTGACAACGCGCAAGACCGCATCGACGCCATTCGCGCGTTGACCAATGCCCCCAGCGAAGCCACGCGCACCCTTTTGAGCAACCACCTGGAGGCCAACCCCGCCATGGACGGGCCGGAGCGCGAGGCCCTGGTGCAAGCGCTGGCGGGCATCGACCGGGCACTGAAGCTGGGCCAGATCGGCTCCATTGCCTTCAGCGGCCTGAGCTACGCGGGGGTGCTGCTCATCACGGCGCTGGGGCTGTCCATCGTGTTCGGGCTGCTGGGCGTGATCAACCTGGCACACGGCGAGTTCATCATGCTCGGCGCCTACGCCACCTTCGTGGTGGAGAAGTGGCTGCAAGCCTACGCACCGGGCTGGTTCGATGCCTATGTCTTCCTAGCCATTCCATTCGCCTTCGTGGTGTGCGGGCTGATCGGCATCGTGCTGGAGATGACCGTGATCCGCCACCTCTACAAGCGGCCGCTGGAAACCTTGCTGGCCACCTGGGCGGTGAGCATCGCGCTCATCAAGCTGGTGCAGATCGTGTTTGGTTCACAGAACGTCGAGTTCATCACGCCGTCGTTCCTGCAAGGTGGCGTGCAGGTCTCGGCCGGCTTCTTCATCACCTGGAACCGGGTGTTCGCCATTGCGTTGGCGCTGGCCATCTTTGGCGCCACCTATGGGCTGATCCGCCACACCCGCTTTGGCCTGCTGATTCGCGCCACCACCCAGCGGCGCGATACCGCGCGGGCCCTGGGCCTGCCCGCGCCCACCATTGACCGCCTGGCCTTCGGCCTGGGCAGCGGCCTGGCCGGGCTGGCCGGCGTGGTGCTGACACAGATCGCCAGCGTGAACCCCTCCATGGGCACCAGCTTTGTGGTCGATGCCTTCATGGTGGTGGTGCTGGGCGGGGCGGGCAGCCTGGTGGGCACAGCGGTCTCGTCGCTGATGCTGGGCGAGGTCAACCAGTTGATCGAGCCTTTCTACGGCGCGGTGGCGGCCAAGGTGGCCGTGCTGCTGCTCATCGTGTTGATCATCCAGCGACGGCCGCAGGGGCTGTTTGCGCTCAAGACCCGGAGCTGAACCATGAGAACGCCGATTCCCCTTCTTGCCCAAGCGGGCTCTATGGGCCTGGCCTTGCCGCTGTTGCTGCTGGCAGCGCTGCTGCCGCTGGCCAACTCCCTCTTTGCGGCCGGGCATCCGCTGCACCTGTCGCTGTTCGTGGTGAACCTGATTGGGCAGGTGCTGTGTTTCGCGCTGCTGGCCCTGGCCCTGGACTTTGTCTGGGGCCTGCTCGGGGTGCTCAGCCTGGGACACGGCATCTTCTTTGGCATTGGCGGCTACGTGATGGGCTTTCACCTGCTCAACGCAGCCTACGCCGACACGCAGGTGCTGCCCGACTTCATGCAGTTCATGGGCTGGACCAGCTTCCCCGCCGCGCTCCAACCCTTTGCCTCGCTGCCGGTGGCGCTGCTGCTGGGGCTGCTGATAGCGGTGATCGTGGGCGGCGTGGTGGGCCTGGCGGCGTTTCGCTCGCGCATCAACGGGGTGTACTTCTCGATCATCACCCAGGCCCTCACCTACGCCTTGATGCTGCTGCTCTTCAACAACGACCTGGGCCTGGGCGGCAACAACGGCCTCACCGGCTTCACCCTGCTCGGCGGCTTCGAGCTGGCCCGCGAATCGACGCAAGTGGGGCTGGCCAGCCTCTCGGCGCTGGTCCTGGCAGGGGTGTTCTTCCTGCTGCGCTGGCTGGCGCAATCGGGCTTTGGGCAAGCCATGGTGGCGGTGCGCGACGACGAGGCGCGGCTGCGCTTCCTGGGTTACCGCACCGATCGCATCAAGCTGGCCGCGTGGTGCCTGTCGTGCGCCGTGGCGGCCCTGGCCGGCATGCTCTACGTGCCCCAGGTGGGCATCATCAACCCCGGCATCGTGTCGCCCATGCTGTCGGTGGAGATCGCGGTGTGGGTGGCCATCGGCGGGCGCGGCACCTTGACAGGCGCGGTCCTGGGGGCGGCCATCATCAGTTGCCTGAAGTTCTGGCTGAGCGCCGAAATTCCCAGCCTGTGGCCATTCGTGCTGGCCGGCATCACCTTGCTCATCACCGTGGCCTTGCGAAACGGGTTATGGGGTGGCTGGCAGCAGTGGCGCACCGCGAGGGCAGCCGCATGACCGCCAGCACCGCGCTCTACATCAACGGCCTCAGCGTGCGCTTCGGTGGCTTCGCCGCCATCACCGACCTGACGCTGGAGATCCGCTACGGCGAAACCCGTGCCCTGATCGGCCCCAATGGCGCCGGCAAGACCACGCTGATGGACGTCATCACGGGCAAGACCCGACCAGTGGCCGGCGAGGTGTTTCTGGACCGCACGCTCGACCTGGCCGCCCTAAGCGAGGCCGACATCGCCCGTGGCGGCGTTGGCCGCAAGTTCCAGAAGCCCAGCGTTTTCGAGGCCTTGCCGGTGGTGCAGAACCTCGAACTCGCGGTGCGCCGTGGCCTGGGCTGGAGCGACATGGTGCGCTCGCGGCTGAGCCTGGCGCAGCGCCAGCGCATCGACGAGGTGACCACCACCATCGGGCTGCAAGACCAGCGCCAGCGCCTGGCCGGCGAGCTGTCGCACGGCCAGAAGCAATGGCTGGAGATCGGCATGCTGCTGGTCGCCGACCCCAAGGTCCTGCTGCTCGACGAGCCCGTGGCCGGCATGACCGAAGCCGAGACCGAGCGCACTGTCGAGCTGATCGCCTCGCTGCGCTCGCCGCAGCGCGCCATCGTGGTGGTGGAGCACGACATGGAGTTCGTCGAGCACGTGGCCGATCTGGTGAGCGTGCTGCACGAGGGGCGCCTGCTGGGCGAGGGCTCGATGCAGGCCGTGCGCGCCAACCCGAAGGTCATTCAGGTCTATCTCGGAAGGTGACAAGCATGCTCACGATTGAAGGACTCAACCAGTACTACGGCAGCAGCCACGTGCTGCGCCAGGTGAACCTGCACGTGGCCGACGGTGGCTGCACCGTGCTGCTCGGTCGGAACGGGGTGGGCAAAACCACGCTGCTGCGCTGCCTCATGGGTTTGCTGCCGATTCGCTCGGGCCAGGTGGCGTTCAACGGGCAGGACGTGGCCCACTGGACCCCCGAGGCCCGCGCCCAGGCCGGCATGGGCTACGTGCCACAAGGCCGCGAGGTGTTTCCCGAACTCACCGTGCGCGAGAACCTGATGGTGGGCGAGTTCACCGCCGGGCGGCGGCCTCGCGTGGGCAATGCGGCCAATACCCGGCTGCCACGCCACACCCACGAGGACGTGATCAACCTGTTTCCCGTGCTCAAGACCATGGGCCACCGCCTTGCCGGCAACCTCTCTGGCGGCCAGCAACAGCAACTCGCCATCGGCCGCGCCCTGCTGACCCAGCCCAGCCTGCTCATCCTGGACGAGCCCACCGAGGGCATTCAGCCATCGATCGTGCAAGAGATACAGGCCGTGATTGCCTCGCTCAAGGGCCAACTCTCCATCTTGCTGGTGGAGCAGTACGTGGACTTCGCCGAGTCGGTGGCCGACCACTTCACCGTGCTCGTGCGCGGGCAGGTGGTGGCCGCCGGCGAAAGCCACCAAATGGCGAGCACCGACATCCGATCCCTTATTTCGGTCTGAGCCCTTCGGGCGACCGACATCCCCAACCCCAACCCCAACCACAGCAAGGAGAAACCATGGACTGGCTCAAACAATCGATCATGCACAAGCGAGGCGTCGCGCGCGGCCAGGTGGGGCAGACCCATGAACTCAGCGAGGCCCGCCAAGGCACCTTTCACTACACCATCGGCCCGTACTCGCAGCCGGTGATGCAGGTGGCCCCGGGCGACCGCATCGTGGTGGACACCCGCGACGCCTTCGACGGCAAGATCCAGACCGAGCAAGACCTGCCCAGCCAGAAGCTGCGCGTGCCCTTCCTGAACCCGCAAAGCGGGCCCATCATGATCGACGGCGCCGAGAAGGGCGATGTGGTGGCCGTCTACATCGAATCCATGCTGCCCCGCGGCGCCAACCCGCGCGGCACCTGCTGCCTGATTCCGCGCTTCGGCGGCCTGGCGGCCACCGACTTCACCGCCCTACTCAACGAGCCGCTACCCGAGATCACCCGCAAGATCGACCTCGACGAAGAAGGCGTGTACTGGAGCCGCCGCGTCACCCTGCCCTACCGCCCGCACATCGGCACCCTGAGCCTGTCGCCCGAGATCGACTCCATCAACTCGCTCACGCCCGACAACCACGGCGGCAACATGGACGTGCCCGACATGGGCCCGGGCAGCATCACCTACCTGCCGGTTCGCTCGCCGGGCGCGCGGCTCTTCATTGGCGATGCCCACGCCTGCCAGGGCGACGGCGAGGTGTGCGGCACGGCGGTGGAGTACGCCAGCCGCACCACCATTCACGTGGACCTCATCAAGGCTTGGGAGATCGACTGGCCCCGGTTGGAAACCGAGGACAAGATCATGGCGATTGGCAGCGCGCGCCCCCTGGAAGACGCCACGCGCATTGCCTACCGGGAACTGGTGCTGTGGATGGCCGCCGAGTACGGCTACGACCAATGGGACGCCTACATGATGCTCAGCCAGTGCGGCAAGGTGCGCCTGGGCAACTTCGTCGACCCCAAGTACACCGTGGCCGCTGGCGTGGAAAAGAAGTACCTCGCCGACTTCGCCTGACCCGCCGCCCCCGACAGGAGAGAACCCCCATGGACTTGAAACTCAAGGGCCTCAAGGCGGTCGTCACCGGCGGCACCAAAGGCATCGGGCGCGCCATCGTCGAGACGCTGCTGGCCGAGGGCACATCGGTGGCATTCTGTGCGCGCAACGCTGGCGAGGTGGCGCAGGCGCAAGCCGAACTGCAAGCCAAAGGTGGCGTCGCGATCGGCCGCCCCGTGGACGTGGGCGACGGCCCCGCGCTCAGCGCCTGGGTGGCTGACATGGCCGTGGCACTCGGCGGCATCGACATCGTGGTGGCCAACGTGAGCGCGCTGGCCATCGCCAACGACGAGGCCGCATGGCGCACCGGCTTCGAGGTGGACCTGATGGGCACGGTGCGCCTGGTGGAAGCGGCCCTGCCTACGCTGGCGCACAGCGCGCACCCGGCCGTGGTCACGATCGCCAGCGTCTCGGCGCGCGAGATCGACTTTGCCTCGGGCCCCTATGGCGCCTTCAAGGCGGCCATCGTGCACTACACCCAGGGCCTGGCCTTTCACCTGGCGGGCAAGGGCATCCGCGCCAACACCGTCTCGCCCGGCAACACCTACTTTCCCGGGGGCGTCTGGAGCCAGATCGAAACCGGCAACCCCCAACTCTTTGCCGAGGCCCTGGCACTCAACCCCACCGGGCGCATGGGCACGCCGCAAGAAATGGCCAACGCGGCCGTGTTCCTGGCCAGCCCGGCGGCGAGCTTCATCACCGGCACCAACCTGGTGGTGGACGGCGCGCTCACGCGGGGCGTTCAGCTGTGACGCGCCCCCTGCACCCCTCGGGCACCGGCAAGACCTGAGAGGTGCAGCCGCTCAGTCCAGCCCCAGCCGCTTGAGGCGGTAGGCCAACTGCGCCCGCGTGAGCCCGAGTTGCCGCGCGGCCTCGGCCACGTTGTAGCGGCTGGCCACCAGCGCGTTGCGGTACTGCTGCGCCTCTTGCCGGTTTTTTGAAGGCCGCCTTCCCGCGCCTTCGCCCGCGCCATCACTCGGGCTGGTGGCCGGCTGGCGGGTGGTGGTGAGCCGCCCGCCCTCGCCCAGGCCCAGGGGCATCTGGCCTTGCACCTCGCCACTGCGAAACAGGTGGTGCACGTCGATGGGCTCGTCTTGCCCGGCCAGGATCACGCCTCGCTCCACCAGGTTCTGCAGCTCGCGGATGTTGCCCGGAAAGTCGTACTGCAGCAGGGCGCGCACGGCGCGTGGCGTGAAGCCCGGCACCTGGCGCTGGTGCTGCTGGCGGTAGCGGCGCAGAAAGGCCTCCATCAGCAGCGGAATGTCGTCTCGCCGCTCTTTCAGCGGCGGCAGGTGAATGGGGAACACATTGAGGCGGAAGTAAAGGTCTTCGCGAAAGCGCCCGGCGGCCACCTCGTCGCGCAGGTCCACGTTGGTGGCGGCCACCACGCGCACGTCCACCGTGGTTTCGCGCACCGAGCCCACGCGCTCGATGCGCCGCTCTTGCAGGGCGCGCAGCAGCTTGCCCTGGGCCGCGAACGAGAGCGAGGCGATTTCGTCCAGGAACAGCGTGCCGCCGTTGGCGCGCTCGAAGCGCCCGGGGCGCGAGGTGGTGGCACCGGTGAAGGCACCGCGCTCCACGCCGAACAGCTCGGATTCGATCAGCGTGTCGGGAATGGCCGCGCAGTTGAGGGCCACGAATGGCGCCTGGGCGCGCGGGCTGATGCGGTGCAGCGTCTGCGCGAACAGCTCTTTGCCCGCGCCCGATGGCCCGGTGAACAGCACGGTGGCGCTGGTGGAGGCCACGCGCTCGATCAGGTGCCGCGCCGCGCTGAAGCTGGCGGAAATGCCAATGAGTTCGCCGTCGGGGAAGCGGCTGTCGTCGTCCAGCGGGCGGCTGACCTCTGAGATTTGCGGGGCCACGCTGCGCCCCACCTGGCGCGCCGAGTGGTCGGGCAGGAAATGGTGCTGGTCCAGCTCGGGGTCGTCCCATTGGTCGGCCGGGCGCCCCACCACGCGGCAGACCTCATCGCCCATGGAGCGACAGGCCACCTCGCGAAAGATGATGAGCTTGCCCATGAAGGCACTGGCGTAACCGCTGGCGTAGCCCACCTGCATCCAGCAGGCCGGGTCGGAGCCAATGTCGAAGGCGGCAATGTGCTCATCGTCTTCGGACGAGTCGTGCCACAGGTACTCGGCGTAGAAGTCGCCGCGGGCAATGTCGAACTGAAAGGCCACGGTCTCGGGCCGCACGATGCCCTCCAGCCCGTGCAGGCGCGGCCCGGCGTCGAAGGTGTTGGCCGGGTCGCTGTCGGGCCAGGTGCGGCGAACCATCTCGGCGTCGCGCGCGCCGGCCATGTAGCCCACGCGGGTGAGCAGCGAGCGCGCCCCTTCCTGGCCCAGCCGGGCCACCAGTTCGCGCCGCATGGCCCCGTAGGTGGACGAGCGCCACAACAGCATGCGCTGGTCGTTCAGCCAGATGCGGCCATCGCCCGGCGAGAAGGCCAGGCTCTCGGCCAGCTCTCGCAAGGTGGGGCTGGCGCCTTCGTCCAGGTCGGCGCTGGTGCGCACCCGCGCGCGGTGCTGGCGCAGTTCGGCGAGCGACACCGTGTCGGGAACGGGAGGGGTTGTCATGGCCGTGGCGTCAAACGACGGGTATTTTGATTAACTTTTGATCATAAGTTATTGATCAATTTCCACGGTTTCCACTCGGGGATAACCCTGAACGCCGCCGCCAAGTCACTGATTTGTCACGGTTTTTTTGGGGTCACTTCTTTGGCACAGGGGTTGCAAACCCTGCCGTCGGCGCGCCGAGCCGCGCCGTTTTTGCCTCGGGCTGGACCACCCGCTGCACGCGCAGCAGGGACATCCATGCCGCCCTTTTCCGAACAACGAAGGACGACAATGCATTCGATTTCCCTGCTGATCAACGGCAAAGCGGTGGCGGCAGCCAATGGCGCCACGTTCACCCGGCAAAACCCGTTGGACGGCAGCGTGGCCACCACGGCCCCCGCCGCCACCGTGGCCGACGCCATCGCCGCCGCCGACGCCGCCGGCCAGGCCTTCACCGCCTGGGCGGCCATGGGGCCGGGCGAGCGTCGCGGCCTGCTGCTGAAAGCCGCCCAGGCGCTGGAAGCCAAGGCCCAGGCCTTCACCGAGGCCATGGCGCAGGAAACCGGGGCATCGGCCATCTGGGCCGGCTTCAACGTGCACCTGGCCGCCGGCATGCTGCAAGAAGCCGCCGCGCTGACCACGCAGATCGCGGGTGAGGTGATTCCGTCCAACGTGCCGGGCAGCCTGGCCATGGCCGTGCGCCAGCCCGCCGGCGTGGTGCTGGGCATCGCGCCCTGGAACGCCCCGGTGATCCTGGCCGTGCGCGCCATCTCCACCGCCCTGGCCTGCGGCAACACCGTCATCCTGAAGGGCTCTGAGCTGTGCCCCCGCACGCATAGCCTGATCATCGAGGCGCTGCAGGAAGCAGGCTTCCCGGCTGGCGTGGTGAACTACATCACCAACGCCCCGGCCGACGCCGGCGCCGTGGTGGAGGCCATGGTGGCCCACCCGGCCGTGCGCCGCGTGAACTTCACCGGCTCCACCAAGGTGGGCAAGATCATTGCGCAGACCTGCGCCAAGTACCTCAAGCCGGTGGTGCTGGAGCTGGGCGGCAAGGCGCCGCTGGTGATCCTGGACGACGCCGACATCGACGCCGCCGTGGACGCCGCCGCCTTTGGCTCGTTCATGAACTCGGGCCAGATCTGCATGAGCACCGAGCGAATCATCGTGGACGAGAAGATCGCCGACGAATTCGTGCAGAAGCTCACCGCCAAGGTGCGCAACCTGCCCCTGGGCGACCCGCGCCAGGGCCCGGTGGTGCTGGGCTCGGTGGTGGACATGAACACCGTGCAGCGCTGCAACGACCTGATCGACGACGCGCTGGCCAAGGGCGCCAAGCTCCTGTGCGGCGGCAAGGCCGAGAACACGCTGGTGCCGGCCACCCTGCTCGACCACGTGACGCCCGAGATGCGCATTTACCGCGACGAGTCTTTCGGGCCGGTGAAGGGCATCGTGCGCGTGTCGGGCGTGCAAGCCGCCATCGACTGCGCCAACGACAACGAATACGGCCTGGCCGCCGCGGTGTTCGGCCGCGACTCGGGCCGCGCCTTTGAAGTGGCCAAGCGCATCGAATCGGGTATCTGCCACGTCAACGGCCCCACCGTACACGACGAAGCCCAGATGCCCTTTGGCGGCGTGAAGGGCTCGGGCTACGGCCGCTTCGGCGGCAAGGCCGGTATCGACGCCTTCACCGAGCTGCGCTGGATCACCCTGCAGACCACCCCGCGCCACTACCCCTTCTGAGGGCGGGCGCCACACCGCTTCCCCCACCACGACAACGAGGAGCCAACACGTGAAATCCCCCTCTACCCGCCTGGGCCTGGCCATTGCCACGGCCTGGCTGGCCGGCCACGCCGGCCTGGCCAGCGCCCAGCAGACCATCACCGCCGGCCAGACCTTCTACCAAAAGGTCTGCGCCAAGTGCCACGAGGCCGGCATCGGCCCGGTGCTGCTGGGCCGCGGCCTGCCGCCCGAGGCCTTCCAGTACTTCGTGCGCCACGGCAGCGGCCCCATGCCCGCCTTCCGCGTGACGGACATCGACGACGCCACCCTGAAAGAACTGGCGCAGTACCTGTCCACCTCCAAAGCGCCCGCGGGCAAGTGAAGGAGGCCACGCACATGACCACCCCAAGCTCTGACCGCCGCGACGTGCTCAAGGGCCTGATGGCCGCCGGCCTGCTGGTGTCCACGCCTTCGTGGGCCCGCTCGCTCTGGGCCACGGGCGATGCCCCCACCGCCGCTGGCGCACCGGCCCTGGCTGTGTCCACCCTGGTGAGCGGCAGCGCGCTTGACGGCGCCTTCCTGGCCGGCGTGAACAGCGCCCTGCCCGGCCACGGCGCCACGGCCACGCACCAACTCAGCCAGCTTGACGCGGGCCTGTACCAGCAGCTCAACGCCCAGCTCAACGACGGCGAGCCCGGCCTGCTGGTGGGCCTGCTGGACGACGCCTCAGCCGTGCTGGTGCTGGACCTGCTGCGCTCGGCGGGCGCGCAGGTGCTGTCGGTGCAGCACCACCAAGTGGCCCCAGGCAGTGATGCCGCCGCCTGGGCGCAAGCCCTGGGCCAATCCCTCATGAGCGACCGCCCGCTGCCCCAGGCACCTCAAGGCAACGGCGCCCTCAGCTGCGTGTCCCTGCGCTGCGTCATCTGAACCGGAGACCATTCCCATGAAGAAAAGCAAATACCTGGCCCTGCCCAAGGGCCTGAGCGAAGCCCGCTTTGACGCGGCCGTGGCCAAGTTCAAGGCCGCCCTGGGCCAAGACCAGGTGCTCACCTCTGAAGAGCACCTGCGCCCCTACACCAAGGTGATGATGGCGGTGGACGCCGAGAAGCACACGCCCTCTGCCGTGGTGACCGCCACCTCGGTGGAGCAGGTGCAGGCCGTGGTGAAGATCTGCAACGAGTACAAGATCCCGGTGTGGACCATCTCCACCGGCCGCAACTTCGGCTACGGCTCGGCCGCGCCGGTGGAGCGCGGGCAGATCGTGCTGGACTTGAAGAAGATGAACAAGATCCTGCACATCGACCCCGAGCTGTGCACCGCCCTGGTGGAGCCCGGTGTGACGTACCAGATGCTGTACGACTACATCGAAGAGAACAAGCTACCGCTGATGCTCTCGTTCTCGGCGCCCTCGGCCATCGCCGGCCCGCTGGGCAACACCATGGACCGTGGCGTGGGCTACACCCCCTATGGCGAGCACTTCATGATGCAGTGCGGCATGGAAGTGGTGCTGGCCAACGGCGACGTGCTGCGCACCGGCATGGGCGGCGTGAAGGGCGACAAGGCCTGGCAGGTGTTCAAGTGGGGTTACGGCCCCACCCTGGACGGCATGTTCACCCAGTCGAACTACGGCATCTGCACGAAGATGGGCTTCTGGCTCATGCCCAAGCCCCCGGTGTTCAAGCCCTTCGAGATCAAGTTCGAGAACGACGCCGACATCAACGAAATCGTGGAGATGCTGCGCCCCCTGCGCATCGCCAACATCATCCCCAACTCGGTGGTGATCGCCGGCACGCTCTGGGAAGCCGCCACCTGTGGCGTGCGCCGCTCCGACTACCTCACCACCCCGGGCGCCACGCCGGATGCGGTGGTCAAGCAGATCCGCAAGGACAAGCACCTGGGCGCCTGGAACGTGTACTGCGCGCTCTACGGCACGCAAGAGCAGGTGGACGTGAACTGGAAGATCGTCACCGAAACCATCAAGCGCGCTGGCAAGGGCAAGATCGTCACGCAGGAAGAGGCCGGCAACACCCAGCCCTTCAAGTACCGCTCGCAGCTCATGTCGGGCGTGCCCAACCTGCAAGAGTTTGGCCTGTACAACTGGCGTGGGGGCGGTGGCTCGATGTGGTTCGCCCCCGTGAGCCAGGCCCGTGGCAGCGAGTGCGACAAGCAGTACGCCCTGGCCAAGAAGATCCTGAACAAGCACGGCCTGGACTACGTGGGCGAGTTCATCGTGGGCTGGCGCGACATGCACCACGTCATTGACGTGCTGTACGACCGCAACAACCCCGAAGAGACCCAGCGCGCCAACGCCTGCTTCCACGAACTGCTGGACGAGTTCGAGAAGGAAGGCTACGCCGTGTACCGCGTGAACACCGCCTTCCAGGAACGCGTGGCGCAGAGCTACGGCCCGGTCAAGCGCGACGTGGAGCGCAAGATCAAGCGCGCCCTCGACCCCAACGGCATCCTCGCCCCGGGCAAGTCGGGCATCCGCATCTGATCTGATCGGCACCCCTTGGGCCGGCCCCGCGCGGGGCCGGCCTGAGCGCTGCCTGAGCGCCCTCAGGCAGCGCTCAAAGTAGTCCCATCCACCACTGCGGCCATGTGCATGGGCCCTCCCCGCGCGGCGGGAAAGCCATAGCCCAGCACCCACACCAGATCAATGTCGCTGGCCCGGCAGGCCATGCCCTCGGCCAGCAGGGCTCGGCCCTCCTGCACCAGCGGCCCCACGCAACGCGCCACGATCTCCTCGTCGCTGGCGCAAGGTTTTTGCGCAATGCCCAGGGCCTGCGCCTCTTCGGCGCACACGCGCGCCAGGTCAGGGTCGGCCCGGGCCGTGCGCCCTTCGTACAGGTAATGCCCGCGGCCACTCTTGTGGCCAAAGCGCCCCAGCTCGGCCAGGCGCCGCGTGACGCGGCGGTAAGCCGGTGCATGGGGGAACTGCAGCGCCCGCGCGGCCAGCACCTGGCTCACCAGATCGGTGCCCGCCATGTCCAGGGTGCGACAAGGGCCCAAGGCAAAGCCAAAGGCCTCCAGCGCCTGGTCGATGCGCTCGGCCGGCGTGCCTTCTAGCTGAAGGGCATCCACCTCGCGCAGGTAGCCCTCGAACATGCGGTTGCCAATGAAGCCCCAGGCGTTGCCCGCCAGCACCGGCAGCTTGCCCAGGGCCTGGGCCAGCGCACGCGCCGTGGCCAGGGTGGCGTGGGCCGTGGCACGGCCGCGCACGACCTCCACCAGCGGCGTCACGTGCGCCGGGGTGAGGAAGTGCATGCCCAACACCTGCCCCTCGCGCCCGCAGCCCTGCGCCAGCGCGTCGATGTCCAGCGTGGAGGTGTTGCTGATGAACAGCGCGTGTGCGGGACACACCGCGTGCAACTGCGCCATCACGGCCTGCTTCACGGCCACGTCTTCAAAGACCGCCTCAATCGCGGCGTCCACGTCGCTCAGTTCGCTCACCTCGGTGGTGGGGTGCAGCCGGGCCAGGCGCTCGTCGCGGGCGGTAGCCGCCAGGCGGCCACGGGCCACGGCCTGCTCCAGGCTTTGGCGCAGGCGCTGCAGGCCGCGCTCCAGGGCCTGGGGCGACTTGTCCAGCCACCGCACCTCTAGACCGGCCGCCAGCGCGCACAGCGCGATGCCCTGCCCCATCGTGCCCGCTCCCACCACCGCCAGGCGACGAACCGGCGAGGCCAGTGAAGGCGATGGCCACTCGGCGCCAGTCTCGGCGGCTTCGCGCGCCTGGCACAGGTAGGCGTCGGCCAGTCTTTGGTCTGGCGCGCAACGCATGCGATTGTCGGACATTTAAAACCACCCTTCTCAAAAAATTGTCGGGCCAAAACTGCCAGAAAAGCGTTTTCCACGGGGCAAGTAGCGCAATAAACGATAACTTTCATTATCAAGACGGCTTTATGCCGGACAGATCAGGGTTTCCTCTAGCGCAACGGCGAGATTTTTGGTCGGACAATTATTCGCCATGGACACCGACATTGCCCCCACCACCACCCGAGCGACAGCCCCCGCGGGCGATGTCGCGGGCAGGCTTGACACACTGACCGCCTGGATGAGCACCCAGGGCCTGCTGCCCGCCAACGGCGAACTGGTGGCCCAGCGCATGGCCGGCGGCCAGTCGAATCCGTCGTGGCGGCTTCAGGGCGGTTCGCGGCAATGGGTCTTGCGCGCCAAGCCGGCGCCAGCCGCCCAGTTGCTGCCATCGGCCCACGCCATCGAGCGCGAGTACCGGGTGCTGCGCGCCTTGGAAGACACAGACGTACCAGTGCCGCGCGTGCAAGCCCTGTGCGAAGACGAGGCCGTGATTGGCGTGGCCTTCTACGTGATGGACTTCGTGCCGGGCCGCGTGTTCGCCGACCCCGCCCTGCCCGGCGTCGCCACCGACGCTCGCGCCGCCTACTACGACGCCGCCGCCCGCACCCTGGCTGCCCTGCACCGGGTGGACTGGCGCGAGCGCGGCCTGCTGGACTTCGGCCGCCATGAGGGCTATTTCAGTCGCCTCGTGCGCCGCTGGTCCCAGCAGTACCAGGCCACCCGCGAGCGGCCAGTGCCGGCCATGGAACGGTTGATGGACTGGCTGCCCGCGCACATTCCGGCCGAGGCCGACGGCGAGGCGCCCACCTGCATCACCCACGGGGACTTCCGCATGGAAAACCTCATGTTCCACCCCGAACGCCCCGAGGTGGTGGCCGTGCTCGACTGGGAACTCTCCACCCTGGGCCACCCCCTGGGCGACCTGGCCTACAACGCCCTGGCCTGGCACATGCCGGCCGGCATCCTGCGCGGCCTGGCCGACCTGAACCTGCCCGCCCTGGGCATCCCCAGCGAGAGCGAGTACCTGGCGGCCTATTGCCGCCACAGCGGCCGCGACCCGGCAGCGTTGGGACTGGGCTGGCCCTTCTACCTGGCCTTCAACCTGTTCCGGCTGGCCGCCATCCTGCAAGGCATCGGCCAGCGCGAGCGCGCCGGCACCGCCGCCAACGCCACCGCCCGCCAGATCGCCGACCTGGCCCCCGCCGTGGCCGGCTGGGGATGGGCGATAGCCCAAGGCCAGCAGCCCGACTTCCGCCCATGACAACCCGACCACTTCCCACCAGACCCTGCCCATGAGCTTCTTCCCCGACACCGACCGTGCGCGATCCCTGCGCGAACAACTCACCCGCTTCATGGCGGAGCACATCTACCCCAACGAGGCCCAGGTGTGGCAAGAGGCGCACGCCCAGCGCTGGGACTCGCCCGAAGGCTGGACCGTGTGCCCCACGGTCGAGCGCCTGAAGGGCGTGGCGCGCGAACAGGGGTTGTGGAACCTGTTCCTGCCGCACTCGCCCCGGGTGCCGCAAGGCCTCTCCAACCTGGAATACGCGCAGTTGTGCGAAATCATGGGCCGCGTGCCATGGGCCAGCGAGGTGTTCAACTGCTCGGCACCCGACACCGGCAACATGGAAACGCTGGAGCGCTACGCCAGCGAGGAGCTGAAAGAACGCTGGCTGGAGCCGCTGCTGGAAGGCGAGATTCGCTCGGCCTTCCTCATGACCGAGCCCGCCGTGGCCTCGTCCGACGCGACCAACATCCAGTGCTCGATTCGCCGCGAGGGCGACGAGTACGTCATCAACGGCCGCAAGTGGTGGTCGTCTGGCGCCGGTAGCCGCCGCTGCAAGGTGTTCATCGTGATGGGCAAGACCGACCCCGACGCGCCGCGCCACCAGCAGCAGTCGATGGTGGTGGTGCCGGCCGACACGCCCGGGGTGAAGGTGCTGCGCCCCCTCACGGTGTTTGGCTACGAGCACCCGCCGCTGGGCCACATGGAGGTGCTGCTGGAGAACGTGCGCGTGCCGGTGGGCAACATCCTGCTGGGCGAAGGCCGCGGTTTTGAGATCGCGCAAGGTCGCCTGGGCCCGGGCCGCATTCACCACTGCATGCGCTCCATCGGCGCGGCCGAGCGGGCGTTTGAACTGATGTGCGAGCGCCTGGCGGTGCGCAACACCTTCGGGCGCGCCTTGTCTGAGCAAGGCGTGTGGCACGAGCGCATCGCCGAGGCGCGCTGCATGATCGAGCAGGCCCGCCTGCTGACGATGAAAGCCGCCTGGATGATGGACACCGTGGGCAACAAGGCCGCGCAGGGCGAGATCGCCATGATCAAGATCGTGGCCCCGTCCATGGCCTGCCAGGTGATCGACTGGGCCATTCAGGCCTGGGGCGGCGCCGGCGTGTCGGGCGACACGCCCCTGGCCTACGCCTATGCCGACCAGCGCACCCTGCGCCTGGCCGACGGCCCCGACGAAGTGCACCGCCAGGCCCTGGCCAAGCTGGAACTCGCCCGCCTGGGCCTGCGGCGCAAGCCCACCCCTTCACCCGTTACCCGCGGTTGCTAAAGCGGCACAGACCGCCAGCACCACCTTTCCACCCCCACCATGAGGAGACACCCATGAAGTTCGTTCAACGCCGCCATTTCACCCACGCCCTGGTGGCCGCCTCTCTTGGCCTGTGCGGCCTGACCGCCCAGGCGCAAGACACCGCGCCCGCCAAAATCCTCGTCGGCTTCCCGGCCGGCGGCTCGTTCGATGCCATTGCCCGCCTGCTGGCCGAGAAGGCCCGGGTGGAACTCGGCCGCCCGGTGATCGTGGACAACAAGCCCGGCGCGGGCGGCCGCATCGCGGTGGATGCGCTGAAGGCCTCGCCCGCCGATGGCCGCGTGGTGATGCTCGGCCCGGACGCCCTGAGCTCCATCTACCCGTTCACCTTCAAGAAGCTCAGCTACGACCCCAAGAAAGACCTGGCGCCCATTGGCACCGTGGCCGAGTTCGCCTTCGGCTTCGCGGTGGGCAGCGGCGCCAAGATCAACAACTGGGCCGAATACGTGGCCTGGGCGCGCAAGAACCCGCAACAGGCCAACTTCGGCATTCCGGCGGTGGGGGCGCCGCACCACTTCTTCGGCATTGGCGTGGGCAACGCGATCGGCGTGCCGATGCAGCACATTCCCTTCCAGGGCAGCGCGCCGATCAACACCGCGCTCATGGGCGGGCAGATCAACGCCGCCATCGACGTGGCCAGCAGCCAGGTGGAACTGCACAAGGCCGGCAAGATCCGCCTGCTGGCCGTGTCCACCGAAGAGCGCATTCCCCAGGCCCCTGACGTGCCCACCTTCACCGAACTGGGCATGCCCTCCATCAGCAGCGCGGGCTTCAATGCCCTGTACGCCCCGGCCGGCACGCCACCGGCGGCGGTGGAAGCCTGGAGCCGCGCGCTGATGAAGATCATGGCCATGCCCGATGTGCGCGAGAAGCTCATTGGCATGGGCTACATGCCGGTGGGCAAGTCCACGCAAGAGCTGATCGACCGCCAGATTGCCTCGGCCCGCAAGTGGGAACCGCTGGTGAAGGCCTCGGGCTTCACGGCCGACTGAAGTGAAGCGGGGGTTAGCACCCCCGCTCCTAGAATTTCCGCTCCCCCACTTCACGCCCTGCCGAGATGACCCCACCGCGCCCGCGCTCGACCCCAGCCTACCGCGTCGTGTCCGAAGACCTGCGCCAACGCATCGTGCGCGGCGACATCCGCGCCGGCGAGGCGCTGCCCATCGAGGCCGACCTTTCGACACGTTACAGCGTGCACCGCTCCACCGTGCGCGAGGCCCTGCGGCAACTGGAGCAAGACGGCCTGGTGCGCCGCGAGGGCAAGCGCCTGGTGGTCACGGTACCGCGCCAGAGTGACCTCACCGGCAGCGCCGAGCGCGCGCTGCGCCTGCAGCGCGTGAGCTTTCGCGAAGTGTGGGAAGCCGCCACCACCATCGAGCCCATGTGCGCCCGCCTGGCGGCGCAGCGCGTCAGCGCCGAGCAACTGGCCCTGATGGAGCAGAACCTGCGCCTGACCGAAGCACTGGTGCAGGCCGGCGAATCGCCGGTGAAGGCCACCATCGAGTTCCAGTCGCTGGTGGCCGAGGCCGCGGGCAACCAGGCGCTGCTGCTGGCGCGCGCGCCCATCAGCCTGCTGATGCTGGCCGGCTACGCCGCCATCGCGCCGCGCCTGCCACAGTCGGGCCAGCGCCTGCTGGAGGCGCACCGCCAGGTGTTCGATTCCCTGCGCCAGCGCGACGCCGAGTCGGCCGAGGCCTGGACCCGCAAGCACCTGGCCGACCACCGGCGCGGCTTCGAGTTCGCGGGCGTTGACATGGAACAACCCATTCCCGCCGACCTGACCGGCGAACCACCCCAACCCTGAATTCCCTTCATGACACGCCACGTTCAACAGTTGATGGACCTCAGCGGCCGTACGGCCCTGGTCACCGGCGGTTCTCGCGGCCTCGGCCTGCAAATGGCCCATGCACTGGGCGAAGCCGGGGCCCGCGTGGTCGTGGCCGCGCGCAAGGCTGCCGAGCTGGAAGAGGCCGTGGCCCAGTTGCGCGCCAGCGGCATCCAGGCCGACTGGATCGCCGCCGACTGCGCCCGCGAGGACGACATTCGCCGCCTGGGCGATGAGGCCCTGCGCCTGCTCGGGCGCGTGGACATTCTGGTGAACAACGCGGGCGCTGCCTGGGGCGCGCCTGCCGAGGACCACCCCCTGGAGGCCTGGGACAAGGTGATGAACCTCAACGTGCGCGGCTACTTCCTGCTGAGCCAGCACATCGCCCGGCACGACATGATTCCCCGGCGCAGCGGCAGCATCATCAACATCGCCTCCATCGGTGGCCTGGGCGGCAACCGGCCTGAGATCCGCACCATTGCCTACAACACCTCCAAGGGCGCGGTGATCAATTTCACCCGCGCGCTGGCCACCGAGTGGGGCGCGCACGGCATTCGCGTCAACGCCATCTGCCCCGGTTTCTTTCCCAGCCGCATGACCCACGGCACGCTGGAGGCCCTGGGCGAGGAACGCCTGGCGGCCATGGCGCCGCTGCAGCGCCTGGGCGACGACGAAGACCTCAAGGGCATCACCGTGCTGTACGCCAGCGACGCGGGCAAGCACATCACCGGCCAGTGGCTGGCGGTGGACGGCGGCGTGAGCGTGGTGATCAGCGGCTAAGCCATCAAGAGACCCGCCTGTGAAACGCCCCAACCTCATCTTCATCGTGGCCGACGACCTCGGCTTCGCCGACCTGGGCTGCTACGGCGGCCGCGACGCGGCCTTTGGCCCGGTCTCGCCCGTGCTCGACCGCCTGGCGGCCAATGGCCTGCGCCTGACCGATGGCTACGCCAACTCACCGGTGTGTTCGCCCACGCGCTTCGCCATGATCACCGGCCGCTACCAGTACCGCCTGCGCGGCGCGGCCGAAGAGCCCCTGAGCGCCAAGGGCAAGGGCAGCACCACCCTGGGCCTGCCGCCGCAGCACCCCACCCTTCCCTCCCTCCTGCGCGACGTGGGCTACCGCACCGCCCTCATTGGCAAGTGGCACCTGGGCTACCCGCCCCACTTCGGCCCCACGAAGTCGGGCTACGACGAATTTTTCGGCGCTGTCTCTGGCGGGGTGGACTACTTCACGCACCACAGCCCCAGCGGCGCGCACGACCTGTACCTGGGCGAGGCAGAACACGCTGAAGAGGGTTACCTCACCGACCTGCTCTCACGCCGCGCGGTGGACTATGTGCACCGAATGGCCAACGGCGCGCGTGGCGACACGCCCTTCCTGCTGAGCCTGCACTACACCGCGCCGCACTGGCCCTGGGAAACGCGCGACGACGCGCACATCGCGCCCGAGGTGGCCAAGAACCTGTTTCACCTGGACGGCGGCAACGTGGAGAGCTACCGCCGCATGATCCACCACATGGACGAGGGCATCGGCTGGCTGGTGCAGGCCCTGGAACAAGAGGGCCTGCTGCACGACACCCTGATCGTCTTCACCAGCGACAACGGCGGCGAGCGCTTCTCTGACAACTGGCCCCTGGTGGGCGGCAAGATGGATCTGACCGAGGGCGGCATCCGCGTGCCCTGGATCGCGCACTGGCCCGCCGCCATTGCGCCCGGCTCGGTCAGCTCGCAGCAATGCCTCACCATGGACTGGTCCGTCACCCTGATGGAACTCGGTGGCGCCAAGCCGGCACCGGGTCACGAGTGGGACGGTGTGTCACTGCTGCCGATGCTGCGCGACGCCACCCACACGTTCGAGCGCCCCATGTTCTGGCGCATGAACCACCGTGGCCAGCGCGCCATGCGCCTGGGCCGCTGGAAGTACCTGCGCGTGGACGGCCACGACTACCTGTTTGACATCAGCACCGACGCGCGCGAGCGCGCCAACCAGGCCCAGGCACAGCCACAGCGCCTGGCCCAGATGCGCGAGGCCTGGGAAACCTGGGACGCGAGCATGCCCGCCATTCCCGACGACGCCACCGTGAGCCTGGGCTACTCCAAGGCCGACATGCCGCAGCGGTGATCACAAGGGAAGGCCCCCTTCGCGGGCCCTGGCCAAGCACCGTCAGAAACTGCCCGTGAAGCGATACCGCGAAGCGGGGTGCCACAGCGAGGCCACCGAGGCCACCATGCCCTGCGAATGGGTCTGGCGGTGCAAGACCAGGCAGGGCTCGCTGGCGGGCATGTGCAGCATCTCCGCGATGCGGGGCGGCGGCTCGCAGGCCTCGATCTCGAAGTTCACGCCCTGCAAGGGGGCCACCCGCATGAGGTAGGCATTGGGCGTTTGCGTGGTGAAGTCCTGGCTGAGGTAGTCGGGCGCGACGGTGGGGTTGACGTGGCGGTCTTCCACCTGAATGGGCTGCTCGTTCTCGAAGTGCACCACCACCGAATGGAACAGCGTGGCCCCGGGCTTCAGGCCAAAGCGACGCGCCAGGCCCTCGCCCGCCCGGGCGCGCTCCAGTAACTGCAGCTCACTGTGATGGCGGTGCCCACGCGCCGCGATCTCGTCGGCGATGTTGCGGATCTCGACCAGCGTGGCCTTGAACTTCTGCTGCGCCACGAAGGTGCCCGCGCCCTGAATGCGGTCCACCACCTGCTCGTCGCTCAGCTCGCGCATGGCGCGGTTCACGGTCATGCGCGACACGCCGAACTCGCGCGCCAGCGCCTCCTCACCGGGGATGGCATCGCCGGGCTTCAAGGCCCCCGACTGAATGCGATCGAGCACGTGCTGCTTGATGGTGAGGTAAGCGGGTCGTTTGTCGGACATAGGGTTTCCACTTAGGTTTCAGGCCCTTCGCTGCCTTGACAGCGAGGATTGTGGCCCATAGAGTTGTATATACATATACAGAGCAAATCGAACAACCTGTATATACATTAACACGAGGAGAAGTTTCATGACTGCCCACGCCATTCCCACCCAATCCGGCAGCCGCGCCACGGCGCTGCTGCGGCTGATCGCCTACAGCACCCTAGGCCTGGTGATGTTCTTCCTGCCGGTCGAGATCGCGGGCAAGTCCACTATCTTGTTTGACCACGCCGCCACCTGGCTGGCCACCCAGCAACGCCCGTTGGCCGTTGCCTTTGTGCTGGCGCTCATGGTGTGGGGAGCCGCCTCACCTTTCATCAAGGGCACCTGGCGCGCCTCGGCCACCAGCACCGTGTTCAGCCTGCTCAAGGTGCTGGGCCTGGTGCTGGCGCTGATGTACCTCAGCGGCACGGGCCCGGCGGTGCTGTTCCAGAAGGACATGCTGCCCTTCCTGTTTGACAAGCTGGCCCTCACCGTGGGCCTGATCGTGCCCCTGGGCGCCATGGCCCTGGCCTTTCTGGTGGGCTTTGGCCTGCTCGAATTGGTGGGCGTGCTGATGCAGCCCATCATGCGGCCCATCTGGCGCACCCCGGGCCACTCGGCCATTGACGCCGTTGCCTCGTTCGTGGGCAGCTACTCGGTGGGCCTGCTGATCACCAACCGCGTGTACCTGGAGGGCAAGTACACCGCCCGCGAGGCCGCCATCATCGCCACCGGTTTTTCCACCGTGTCGGCGGCGTTCATGATCATCGTGGCCAAGACGCTGAACCTCATGGGCGCGTGGAACTTCTATTTCTGGTCCACCTTCGTGATCGCGTTCGCCGTCACGGCCATCACCGCCTGGCTGCCCCCGATCTCGCGCATGGACAACAGCGGCGGCGTGAGCGACAGCCTGCCCGCCGGCCGCACCCGCTGGCAAGCCGCCTGGGACGCTGGCCTTGCCCAGGCCCAGGGCTCGCCCGCCCTGTGGCGTGTGCTGCGCGACAACCTGCGCGACGGCGTGGCCATGGCCAGCGCGGTGGTGCCCACCATCCTGGCCGTGGGCCTGATCGGCCTGCTGCTGGCGCGCTACACCCCGGTGTTTGACCTGCTGGGCCTGCTGCTGGTGCCCTTTGTGTGGGTGGCCGGCCTGGCCGACCCCATGGTGACGTCCAAGGCCCTGGCCTCGGGCCTGGCCGAGATGTTCCTGCCCGCCATTCAGCTCAAGGGCGCTGACCCGGTGGTTCGCTACGTGGCGGCCGTGGTGTCGGTCAGCTCGGTGCTGTTCTTCTCGGGCTCCATTCCCTGCGTGCTGGCCACCCGCATTCCCCTGTCGCTGCGCCAGATGGTGGCCATCTGGTTTGTGCGCACCGTCCTCAGTCTGCTGATGGCCGCCGCCATCGGCCACCTTGCCCTTGCCCAAGGCTGGATCGCCTGATCCCGCCGCCCTTTCTCAGGAGTCCCCCATGACCACCAACACCGACCCCCGCCTCGACCCCACGCGCGTGATCCGTGCGCCCCGTGGCACCGAATTGCACTGCAAGAACTGGATCGCCGAAGCCGCCTACCGCATGATCCAGAACAACCTCGACCCCGAGGTGGCCGAGAACCCCACGCACCTGGTGGTGTACGGCGGCATCGGCCGCGCCGCGCGCGACTGGGCCTGCTTTGACCAGATCCTGGCCTCGCTCAAAGACCTGGACGAAGACGAGTCGCTGCTGGTGCAGTCGGGCAAGCCGGTGGGCGTGTTCAAGACGCACGCCAACGCCCCGCGCGTGCTGATCGCCAACAGCAACCTCGTGCCCAAGTGGGCCAACTGGGAACACTTCAACGAACTCGACCGCAAGGGCCTGTTCATGTACGGCCAGATGACCGCCGGTAGCTGGATCTACATCGGCAGCCAGGGCATCGTGCAAGGCACCTTCGAGACCTTCGTGGAGGCCGGCCGCCAGCACTACAACAACGACCTCTCGGGCAAGTGGATCCTCACCGCCGGCCTGGGCGGCATGGGCGGCGCGCAGCCCCTGGCGGCCACGCTGGCCGGCGCCTGCTCGCTCAACATCGAGTGCCAGCAGAGCAGCATCGACTTCCGCCTGCGCACCCGCTACGTGGACAAGCAGG
>NZ_JAYSFD010000014.1:0-91713 GCF_041913525.1 Hydrogenophaga sp.
CTGCTCAAGAAGGTGTCGGGCCGCATCATCAACGAGGTGCGCGGCATCAACCGCGTCACGTATGACGTGAGCAGCAAGCCGCCAGCGACAATTGAGTGGGAATGATCTCCCCTCTCGCCCAGCAAAAAGGCCACCTCGCGGTGGCCTTTTGTTTGGCGGGTGGAGCCTCAGCCTTTGGCGGGCAGCCAGGGCCGGATCCAGCCCAGGCCCTCGCCGGTGCCGCGCGGCACGGCGCCGCGACGCGGGCGGTATTCGCAGCCAATCCAGCCGTCGAAGCCGAGTTCGTCGAGCAGGGCGAACAGGTAGGGGTGGTGGATTTCGCCCACGTCGGGCTCGTGGCGCTCGGGCACGCCGGCAATCTGGATGTGCCCGACGCGGCCAGTGGGCAGGTACTGGCGAATCTTCATGGCCAGGTCGCCTTCCATGATCTGCGCGTGGTACAGGTCCATCTGCACCTTCACGTTGTCGGCGCCGATCTCGGCGATGAGTTCGTGCGCCTGGGCTTGCCAGCTGAGGAAGAAGCCGGGCATGTCGCGCTGGTTGATGGGCTCGATCAGCAGATTCACGCCCGCGGCGGCGGCGCGCGGCGCGGCGGCCTTGAGATTGGCCACGTAGGTGGTGCGGGCCAGCTCGGGGCTCATGCCCTCGGGCACTTTGCCGGCCATCACGTGCACGCGCGGGCAGTTCAGGGCCTGGGCGTAGCGCAAGGCCTGGGTGATGCCGTCGGCGAACTCGGCCTCGCGGCCAGAGATGCAGGCCAGGCCGCGCTCGCCGCCGTCCCAGTCGCCGGGTGGGGCGTTGAACAGCACCTGTTGCAGGCCATTGGCTTGCAGGCGTGCGGCCAGTTCCTCGGGCGCGTAGGCGTAAGGGAAGAGGTACTCGACGGCGGTGAAGCCATCGGCCGCGGCGGCGGCGAAACGGTCAAGAAAGTCCAGCTCGTTGTAGAGCATGGAGAGGTTGGCGGCGAAGCGTGGCATGGTGCGGGCGGTGAAAAAGGGGCGGGTGGCTTACCAATGGGCGCCGAAGGCCTGGCGCAGTTCGTCGATCTGGGGCTCGGTGAGCGGCGGCGCCCCATCGGGGCCCAGGGCTTGCACCAGGCGGGCGGTTTCTTCCAGTTCTTCGAGCACGGCCATGGCCGAGGCGGGGGTGTCGTGCCACACATTGGGCCCCAGCCGGGCCAGCATCACGGCGCGCAGTTGGCGGCCTTGTGCCGCGTGGGCGGCGATGGCCTGGGCCACGCGCTCGGCCGCGGCCGGGTCGCCGGGGCGATGGTAGGCGATGTGGGGCACGCGGCCCACCTTCATGACGAAGTAGGGCGTGATGGGGGGCAGCAGCTCGGCCTGCGGGTCGAGCGCGCCACCGGCGAGGGCGTCGGCCGCAAAGGCCTTGAGCGAGCAGGCCACCAGGGCGGTGCTGTGGGTGTGGATCACGCAAGCCGCCGGGCGGCCGGCGGCCTCGGTGGCCTCGTAAATGCGGCGGTGCAGCGCGATGGTTTTGCTGGCGCGTTCGCCCGAGAGCTGCTGGCCTTGTGCGTCAAGCCGGGCCAGCGCCTCGGGGCGAAGGGTGCCCAGGCAGGCGTCGGTGGGGGTGATGAGAAAGCCGTCGGCCAGCCGCACGCTGATGTTGCCGGCCGTGGCGTGCACGTAGCCGCGCTCAAACAGGCTGCGGCCCACGCGGCAAATCTCGTCGCGGGCCTGGGCTTCGCTCAGGGCATGAGGCAGGGCGGTGCTCATGGGGCCAGGGTCTGGAAGGCCTTGGTGAAGAAGTCGGTGGTGCCGAAGTTGCCCGATTTCAGGGTGATGTGCACGCCACCCTCGGCGTTGAGGGCCGGGTCCACCGGGGCATGGCACCAGGGCACGCCGGGGTCGATCTGGCCACCGATTCGCATGCGCTCGATGCCCAGGGCCTGCACGCAGGCGCCCGAGGTTTCGCCACCGGCCACCACCAGTTGCTGCACGCCGCGCGCCACCAGGCCACGCGCGATGCCGGCGATGGTGCGCTCCACCATGGCGCCGGCTTCTTCCACGCCCAGGCGGCCCTGGATGGCCTTCACGTCGCGCGGCTCGGCGGTGGAATAGACCAGCACCGGCCCGCTGGCCAAGTGCGGCTCGGCCCAGGCCAGGGCCTCGGCGCACACGTCCATGCCGGCGGCGATGCGCAGCGGGTCAATGGCCAGCGCCGGGCGGCCGGATTGAATGAAGTGCAGCACCTGCGCGTTGGTGGCCGCCGAGCAACTGCCCGACACGATGGCCTTCAGGCCGCGCACTGGCGGCAGTTCGGCGGCTTGCGACGAGGGCTCGATGCCGAAGTTGGCCGGCAGGCCAATGGCCACGCCCGAGCCCGCCACCACCAGGGGCAGGTCGGCAAGGGCCGGGCCCAGGCGCAGCAGGTCGTCGTTGGAGATGGCGTCCACGATGGCCACGCCCACGCCATCGGCCTGCAGTGCGGCCATGCGCTGGCGAATGGCCTCGGGCCCCTGGGCCACCACGCTGTGGTCGATCAGGCCCACGCGCTGGCGCGTTTGTGCCTGCATCACCCGCACCAGATTGGGGTCGGTCATGGGCGTGAGCGGGTGGTTTTGCATGCCGCTTTCGTTCAACAGCACATCGCCCGCGAACAGGTAGCCCTTGAACACGGTGCGCTTGTTGTCGGGGAAGGCGGGCGTGGCCACGGTGAAGGGCAGGCCCAGGGCCTGCATGAGCGCGTCGGTGACGGGGCCAATGTTGCCCTGCGGCGTGCTGTCGAAGGTGGAGCACACCTTGAAATACACCTGTTGCGCGCCCTGCGCCTGCAACCAACGAAGCGCCTGCAGCGATTGGGCCACGGCGTCTGCCGGCGCGATGGTGCGCGACTTCAGCGCCACCACCACCGCGTCCACTGGCTCTTGCATGGGCTCGCTGGGCACGCCAATGGTTTGCACCACGCGCATGCCGGCGCGCACCAGGTTGTTGGCCAGGTCGGTGGCGCCGGTGAAGTCATCGGCAATGCAACCCAGCTTCACGCGCGGCTGGTTCGTGCCTGTTGTCATGCCTGTTTCTCCGGCAGGCTGATGCCCGGGAAGATCTTGATGACGGCGCTGTCGTCCTCGCGGGCGAAGCCGGCGGTGGAGGCCTGCATGAACATCTGGTGCGCGGTGGCGGCCAGGGGCAGGGGGAATTTGCTGGCGCGCGCGGTGTCGAGCACCAGGCCCAGGTCTTTCACAAAAATGTCCACGGCAGACAGCGGCGTGTAGTCGCCCGCGATGACATGGGCCATGCGGTTCTCGAACATCCAGCTGTTGCCCGCGCTGTGGGTGATGACCTCGTACAGCGCATCCGGCGCTACGCCCTCGCGAATGCCCAGGGCCATGGCCTCGGCGGCCACGGCGATGTGCACGCCCGCCAGCAACTGGTTGATGATCTTCACCTTGCTGCCCGCACCGGCCTTGTCGCCCAGGCGGTAAACCTTGCCTGCCATGGCGTCGAGCACCGGGTTGGCCACGGCGTAGGCCTCGGGGGTGGCCGAGGTCATCATGGTCATCTGGCCGCTGGCGGCCTTGGCCGCGCCGCCGGAAATGGGGGCGTCCACGTAGTGCAGGCCCAGGGCTTGCAGGCGGGCTTCCAGCGCGATGGACCAGTTCGGGTCCACTGTGGAGCACATGATGAAGGCGCTGCCCGGCTTGAGCGCGGCGGCGGCGCCACCGTCACCGAACAGCACCTGTTCGGTCTGGGCCGCGTTCACCACCACCGACACCAGCACCGGCACCTGCGCGGCCACCTCGGCCGGCGTGCGCCAGGCGGTGCCGCCATCGGCCGCGAAGGCTTGGGCGGCCTCAAAGCGCACGTCGCACACGTGCACATGAAAGCCGTTGTGGCGCAGGGTTTTGGCGATGCCGGCGCCCATGGCGCCCAGGCCGATCACGCCGACGGTGGGGGTGGTCATGTGGAGAGTCCTTTCAGCGAAATGCGGGCGCTCAGACGAGGGCCCAGATCAAGGCGGTGAGCAGGAAGCCGGCCACGCCCAGCACGGTGGTGAGCACCGTCCAGCTGCGCAGGCCATCGGCCACGCTCAGGCCCAGGTAGCGGGTGACGATCCAGAAGCCCGAGTCGTTTACGTGCGACAAGCCCAGGCCACCAAAGCCAATGGCCACGGCCAGCAGCGCCACCTGCACGGTGCTGTAGCCGCCGCTGGTCACGGCCTCGGCCAGCAGACCGCAGGTGGTGAGAATGGCCACGGTGGCCGAGCCTTGCGCGGCGCGCAGGGCCATCGAGATCACGAAGCCCGCCAGGATCAGCGGCAGACCGGCGCCCGAGATGGTGGTGGACAGGGCCGCGCCGATGCCGGTGGCGGTGAGCACCTTGGCAAACACGCCGCCCGCGCCGGTCACCAGGATCACGGTGGCCGCTGGCGGCAGGGCCGACTCCATCACCTCGTTGGTCTTGGCGTTGCTCCAGCCCTGGCGCTTGGCGATCAGGAAGAAGGCCAGGCCGATGGCCACCATCAGCGCAAAGATGGGAGCGCCAATGAAGCCCAGCACCGCGCGCACCGGGTCGCCCTTGGGCAGCAGGGTGGCGCCGGTGGTGCCGATCATGATGAGCAGCAGCGGCACGACGATCAGCGTCAGCACCACGCCCACGCCAGGGGCCTGAAGGCGCGCTTTTTCGCTGCTGCCGGCATCAAAGGCGGCGAACTGCTCGGCCGTGGCCGGCAGCATCTCGATGCGGCGGCGGTTCAGCCAGGCGCTCACGTACTGCGAGAGCACGGCCAGGGGCAGGCAGACCGCCAGACCGATCAGCGTGATCCAGCCCACGTCGGCGCCCAGCACGGCCGCGCCGCCCACGATGCCCGGGTGCGGCGGCACCACCACGTGGGTGGCCAGCATGATGCCGGCCACCGGCAAACCGAATTTCACCGGGTCCACCTTGGCGGCCTTGCAGAAGCCGTAAATGATGGGCACCAGGATGATGAAGCCCACGTCAAAGAACACGGGAATCGACAGCACCAGCGCCGCGGCGGTGAGCGCCGCTGGCACGCGCTTGGGGCCCAGCAGGCTGGTGAAGCGGTGGGCCAGGCTGCCCGCGCCGCCCGAGACTTCAATCACCCGGCCCAGCATGGCGCCCAGCGCCACCAGAATGGCCACCGAACCCAGCGTGCCACCCATGCCCTGAATGAGGGTGGGCACGATGTCGCCCATGGGCAGGCCAGCGGCAAAGGCCACCAAGATGCTCACCAGCATCATGGCCACGAAGGCATGCACCTGAAAACGGATGATCAGCAGCAACAGCAGGGCGATGCTCGCCAGTGCAATGCCGAGAAGGGCGGGGGTGGTCATTTGTTGGGGTCTCCGTGGACGAAAGGCGGACCGATCGCTCACGCACCGGCCCGCCTTCCAAGCTAATTGATCGGGTAATCATACAACTTTCACCAAGCGCACAGTCCAGGAAAAGCCCTGGACCCTGTCACGCAGGTGGCAAAACGGGAGTGCTCAGGCGGGGCTCGGCGGCGATCAGGTCACGGGCATAGCGCCCACCGTCTTGCTGCCAGAAAGTGGGGTCGGCCTGGTCGATGCGGCGCGCCGCGTTCTTCATGTGCTGGGCCGCGGCGGCGCGGGCGCCAGTCGGGTCACCGGCCTCGATGGCGGCCACCAGCGCCTGGTGCTCGCGCAGCACATCGGCCGCGAAGTGGGCGTTGCGTGCCTCGTTGGCGCGCGTCACGCGGGTGGCGCCGCGCAGGAACTGCGAAAGGTAGTCCAACGTGTGGATCAGAAACGGGTTGCCCGCCGCCTGGGCAATGGTGCGGTGAAAAGCCACGTCTTCCTCCACCCCGTCACGACCCGCCTGCACGGCGGCGTCAATGGCCTGCAGCGCTTCGCGAATGGCGCGCACATCCGCCTGGCTGCGCCGGGTGGCGGCCAGCTCGGCCACCTCGGCTTCCAGGGCGCGGCGCACCTCCACAATTTGCAGCACCGCCTCTTTGGAGGCGCTGGTCAGCGGATCGAACTGCAGTGGCTCGAAATCGGGCCGCGCCACGTACATGCCGCTGCCTTGGCGCGCGTCCACCAGGCCCATCGATTTCAAGCGCGACACCGCCTCGCGCACCACGGTGCGGCTCACCCCGAACTGCTGCGCCAGCGCTTGCTCGGTGGGCAGCTTTTCGCCCTGGGTGAGCCGACCGGCACGGATTTCGGCCTCCAGGGAGGCGGCCACTTGGTCGGCCAGGCGGGCGCCGGGCTTGATCGCAGGAAAAGTGAAGGACATCGCAAACGGGAAAAAGGGTAGGGCCGGCTAGGCCAACATCCAAGGGCTGCAACTGTACCGCCAGCCCGCACAGGCAGCGAATGCCCGCACTACACTGGCGGCTCTCGACATGCCCAGCCCCGTACGGCACCGCACCATGTACCTGCCGCCCCAGTTCGCCTGCCGCGACCTCAGCGTCGCCCGAGACATCGCGCGCTCATACCCCCTGGCCCAACTGGTCTCGGTGGACGACGAAGGCCTGCCCTTCATCACCCCCCTGCCGCTGCACTGGGTAGAAGAAGGCCCTCACGGCGTGCTGCTGGGCCACGTGGCCAAGCCCAACCCCCATGCCCGCTTTCTGCGTGACCGGCCGCGCGCCCGGGTGGTGTTCCAAGGCCCCCAGGCCTACATGTCGCCCCGCGTGTACGCCGATCTGCAGCGCGTGCCCACCTGGAGCTACCTGGCCCTGCACCTCACGGTGGAGGCGCGCTTCATTGACGCGTTCGACGACAAAGACCGCCTGCTCAAGCACCTCATTCACGACCACGACCCGGCCTACGACCCGCAGTGGCGCAGCCTGCCAGAGGACTACCAGCACAAGATGGTGAACGGCATTCACGCGTTTGAATTGCACATCACCGATTGGCAGTGCAAGGTCAAGCTCAACCAGCACCGGCCGGAATCCCATGCCGCGATGCTGGCTACTTACGAAGCCGGCAACGAGAACGAGCGCGCGCTGGCCGCCTGGATGCGCCGCCTGGGGCTTGGGGAGTCGAATTGATGCGCCGTTGGAGCCGCCGCGCCTGGCTCGCCGCCGCCCTGGCGGGCATGGCTTCGCCAGCGATGGCGCAGATGGCGCCCTGGGCCAGCCCGGCACATGAGCGCTGGAAGGCCGAACTGGCCGCCATTGCCGCCAACGACCAGCGCCGCCTGCCGCCGGCGGGCAGCATCCTCTTCGTCGGCAGTTCCACCATTCGCATGTGGCAGGGGCTGGAGCAGGCCTTTCCCGAACAAGGGCCGGTGATCCGGCGCGGGGTGGGCGGGTCTCGCCTGCAGGAATGGGTGGAGTTCGTGCCCGACCTCGTGCTGCCCTACCGACCCCGGCAGATCGTGCTGTACGCAGGCGAGAACGACCTGGTGGAAGGCTTCGGCCCCATGGACTTGCTGGGCGCTTTTATTGCCTTCGTGCGGCGGGTGCGCATTCACCTGCCCGAAGTGCCCATTGCCTACGTGTCGATCAAGCCCAGCCCGTCGCGCATGGCGCAGTTGGAGGCCATGCGCGAGGCCAACCTGTTGATCCAGACCTTTGTGCTGAACGAGCCAAATTTGGATTACATCGAGCTGCACGCCGCCATGCTCGACAACGACGGCCAGCCGCGCCCCGAGCTGTACCAACGCGACAAGCTGCACCTCACCCGCGAAGGCTACGGGCTGTGGCGGCAGGTGATCTCAGCGCACCTTCGGCGCTGAGGGCCGCTGCCAGGGCAGGCGTCGCTCGTCACGCGCTTGAGAGACGAGGGCGGTGGCGAACAGCCCGGCGAACGCGCCGAGCAAAATCACCAGGTCTGTGGTCCATGGCCGCAGCACCTCGGTCGAGCCGAAATAGGCCAGGGTGAGCATGGCGATGATCAGGTGCAGGCAGAACACCGACAGCGAATGCTGCCCCAGCAACTCCAGGGGCAGCGGCCTGGGCAGCCGGGCTTTCAGCCAAGGCCCCGCCGCCAGCAGCAGCGCGAGCAGGCAGGCGAAGTTCACCATGCGCAGCGGGCCCAGTGCCCATTTGTCGAACAGCCAGGTCATGAGCGGCACGCCCGGCATCGGGTCTTGGCCTACCAGGTGGCGCCACACCAGGGACACCATCGCGAACACCGCCGCCGGCACCCACACCCAGGCCGGAATGCGCGGCAGCGGCGCCTGCCGGGCGCCCAGCGCCAGCCCCAGCACCCAGAGAAACTGCCAGGCCAGGACGTGAAAGGCCCCCATGTCGCGGTAGGGAATGGGCATGGGCACCCAGCGGTTCACCGCCTGGTACAGCCAATGGGCCGCCCCCCATTGCTCGGCCAGCCAGATCAGGCCGCTCAACGCCAACACCGGCCCCCACCCCCGGCGCAAGCCGCGCGCCAGCACCCAGGGGCTCACCGCCATGAACACGATATAGATGGGCAGGATGTCCAACAGCGGCGGCGTGTACACCAGCAGCACCGAGCCCACCACGGCCGTCACCGGTTTGAGCAGGTAAAACTCCACCAGCCCGGTCATGCCACCCTGGTGGTTGCGAATGCCCAGCCACGCGAACAGCGTGAAGGCCAGCAGCAGCAAGCCCAACTGGCAGAAATAGAGCTTGCGGGCGCGCTGCCAGAAGGCTTGGCGCATGGCCGGCACGCCTTGGCGCAGGGCCTTGCGGCTGTACACCTGCCCGGCGATGAAGGCCGACAGGAACACAAAACCCTCGGCTGCCGACACATAGCCAAACGGCTGCCCCAGCGGCGACGAAAACTGCGTCGGCATGTGGGTCAGGGTCATGAGCACGAGCATGAGCCCACGCAGGGCGTCAAGCTCCCATCGGCGGCTGGAACTGGGTGGCATGGCGGATTCGGGACAACCCGGCATGATGCCACGTGCCCGATACCGCCTGGGGCACCCGAACGACTCGCCTACACTCGCCCGATGCCCGTCTCTCCCGCCATTTCCCCTGCCATTGACGAGGCCTGGATGCGAGAGGCCCTGGCCGAGGCCCGCCTGGCCGCCGACGCCGGCGAGGTGCCCGTGGGGGCGGTGGTGGTGCGCGACGGCCAGGTGATCGGCCGGGGCCGCAACGGCCCCATCGGCGCCCACGACCCCACCGCCCACGCCGAAATCGTGGCCTTGCGCCAAGCCGCCGCCGCGCTGGGCAACTACCGCCTGGACGGCTGCACCCTGTACGTCACGCTTGAGCCCTGCGCCATGTGCACCGGTGCGCTGCTGCACGGCCGGGTGGGGCGCGTGGTGTTTGGCGCCGCCGACCCCAAGACCGGCGCCGCCGGTTCGGTGGTCGATCTGTTCGCCCAGCCCGCCCTGAACCACCACACCCAAGTACAGGGCGGTGTGCTGGCCGAGGAGGGCGCCGCGCTGCTCAAGCGCTTCTTCCAACCCCGTCGCGCCAACACCCAGCCCGTGCGGGAGGACGCGCTGCGTCCCGGCGCCGATCGGTTCGCCTCGCTGCCCGACTTCCCGTGGGCCTCGCAATGGGTGGACGACCTCCCCAGCGCGCCGGGCTGGCGCCTGCACTACCTGGACGAGGGCCCGGCCGATGCGCCGCTCACCTGGCTCTGCCTGCACGGCGTGCCCACCTGGTCTTACTTGTATCGCCACCTGGTGCCCACCTGGCTGGCGGCCGGGCACCGCGTGGTGGCGCCGGACCTGATCGGGTTCGGCCGCAGCGACAAGCCCAAAAAAGAGACGCAACACCAGTTCGCTTTTCACCGCGATGCCCTGCTGGCGCTGATCGAGCGCCTTGACCTGCGCCGCACGGTGCTGGTGGTGCATGGCATCGGTGCGGCCCTGGGCCTGAGCCTGCCCACGGCCGCCCCGCAACGCTTCGCCGGTTTGCTCGCCCTGAACGCCCAATGGCCCGATGACCCGGCCGCCCAGTTGGCCGAGCGGCGTTGGGCCCACGAGTTGTCGCGAAAGCCCGCACTCGACCTCGACCACTGGTGGTCGGCTGAGCCCCAGGCCGGGCAGCCCTACGGTGCGCCATTCCCCGACCGTGGGCACCGCGCCGCCTTGCGCGCCCTTGATGCGCTTGAGCCCTCGCACCCACCAGGCGATGTGCAAGCCATCTGGCAGGCGGCCCGCCACTTCTGGCGAAACGACTGGACTGGGCAAAGCCTCTTGCTCCTTGGCCAGCCTGACCCCTGGCGCAGCACCGCCGCCATGCAGGCGCTGGCGGCCGGCATCCGGCACGCACCGCCCGCCGTGGTGTTGCCCGGCGCTGGCCACGCCCTGCCGGAAACCTACACCGACCTGGCCGCCCTGGCCTTGCAGCACTTTTCTTCGTCACCGCCTTCACCATGAGCCACATCTACATCTATTCCCCGTCCAGCGCCGTGCGCGACAAGGCCGCTTTTCGCCGTGGCGTGCGCCGCCTGCAACAACTGGGGCACGAGGTGGAAATCGACCCATCGGCGCTGGACCATCACATGCGCTTTGCGGGCGACGACGCCACCCGCCTGGCCGCCATTGGCCGGGCTGCCGCCAGCGGCGCCGACATTGCCCTGATCTCGCGCGGCGGTTATGGCCTCACGCGCCTTCTGCCCGATCTGCCCTACAAGGCCATCGCCCGCTCCATTGAGCGCGGTACCCAGTGGGTGGGCCTGAGCGACTTCACCGCCCTGCAACTGGCCACGCTGGCCAAGACCGGCGCCATCACCTGGGCCGGCCCAGCGCTGGGCGAAGACTTTGGCGTGGCCGGCACGCCCGACGACATCATGGAGGCCTGTTTTGATGACCTCGTGCAGGGCCATGGCGAGGGCGCCGGCTGGCGCTTGCCGGTGAGCGACGGCAAAGCCTTCGGCCCCGACTACCGTCTCAAGATCGACAAAGCCCCGCTGTGGGGCGGTAACCTGAGCTTGCTGGGCTCGCTGGTGGGCACCCCCTGGCTGCCCAACATCCGCAAGGGTGTGCTGTTTCTGGAAGACGTGGGCGAACACCCGTATCGGCTGGAGCGCGAACTCACGCAACTGCTGCACGCGGGCATTCTTGACCAGCAGCGCGCCATCTTCCTGGGGGCGTTCAACAAGTTCACGCCAGTGGCTGGCTACGACCGCGGGTTCGGCCTGGCGTCCATGGTGGAGTGGTTGCGCAGCAAGACCCGCACGCCCATCTTCACCGGCCTGCCGTTCGGCCACGTGCCCACCAAGGTGCTGTTGCCGGTGGGCGCCGAGGTGGAGGTGCTGGTGGAAGGGCGCGATGCCCTGATCGTCTGGGACTGAGCCGGGTGGGGCCGGCCTCAGCGCCCGGCCCGTGAACGAGCACCGGCACTGATCAGGCTGGCCGGCACCAGCCCCTGAAACACCGGGTTCAGGCGCTGGACACGCTGCACCGCCTCGGCCTCGCCATACAGCCGACTGAGCGTGGCGACCACCTCGGCCCGCGCGTACCACAGGGCGTGGGCGTCGTGCAGGTACTTCAGTCGGCTGCAAAGGGCCGGGTTCAGCCGGGCTCCTTCGGTGCCCAGCACATCGATCATCGCTTGGCGAACAGGCTCCAGTGCCTCGTGGTAGTCACGGGGCAGGTCCGGCCCCAAAAGGGCCGAGAGGCTGTGGCGAAGACCGGGCTTGAACCAACGCATAAGGCGGCAATTCGTGCGAATTTGTAAAAGTGAACACAGAATACGGCCCAGGGGTATCTGAGCGCAATCGCGTTTGCTCCCAGTCTTTCAAAAAAACAACAACCGAATCATGCGCTTATCAGCCGTCATTCATCCGTCGCATTCAGTAGGCATACACAGGGCTTGCTCACCCGCCGAGACATGCGCTGCGTGGACAAAGCGCCGCGAGAGCGACCGCTGCGCGCCAGGTGCTGTGCTCTAATCGCGCGACGCTTGAGTGCCCATGCCCGATCTTTCCATCGCCTTTGTTGATTTGACCGGCAGCGTGTCCGTGTTTGAAACACTGGGCAACGACCTCGCCACCCAGACCATCACCCGCCTCACCCAGTGGGTGGGCGGCAAAGCCGTGGAAAACGGTGGCCAGGTGGTCAAGATGCTGGGCGACGGCGTGCTGATGAGCTTTGCCGACAACAACAAGGCCGTGAGCACGATGGTGCAGATCCAGCAAGAGCACGCCACTCGCTCGCGGCAATTGCCCGATCTGGTCAAGCTGCAAGTGCAGATCGGGGTGGCGCGTGGTCCGGTGGTGGTGGTCGATGGTGACTGCTTCGGCGACGCGGTGAACATGGCGTCTCGCCTCAGTGACCTGGCCGGCCCTGAGCAAATCTTGGTGAGCGACGCGGTCATTCGAGGCCTGAGCAGCCGAGCCGGTGCGCGGTTTCGCAGCCTGGGCCCCATGCGAATCAAGGGCAAGGCTGACCCTTGCGAGGTGTTCCGCATCGAGTGGCACGCCGAAACACCCTCCGAGTTCCTCACCATTCCCGCCGACCTGCATGCCATGACCTCTGGCGATGGCGACACGGCCCAGGGCATCGAACTGTCATGGTTGACCTCGCGGCAGGTGTTCGCCATGAAAGACCTGCCTATTCACATTGGTCGGGTGCCAGAGGCCCAGTTTGTCGTGTCCGACCCCCGCGTGTCGCGCCTGCACGCGCGCATCGATGCCCGCTCGGGCAGCTTCGTGCTGGAGGACACCAGCAGTTATGGCACCTGGGTTCGCTTTGAAGGGACCGACCACGCCATCGTGCTGCGTCGCCAGGAGTGCTTGCTCCACAGCAATGGCGAGATAGCCATGGGCGCCCCTTTTGGCGACTTCGGCTCGCCCACCATTGCCTTTCGCATGATCGACGGCGCCTTGATGCTGGGGAAGAAGCGCTTGCGCGCCTGAGCGCTGGCCGATGCCGCCCCGGTGCGCGTTGGGCGCGCCGTGTGGCCCACCAATACAACCATTGAGGAGACACCCATGGGCTGGACAAAACGCGTGCTGATGGGAGGCGCCGCCACGCTGGCGGTGGTGGGCCTGGGGTTGGGCCTCTATGTTCAAAAGAGCTTGCCGGCGCTGGACGGCGAGTTGGGCCTGCCCGGCCTGAGCGCCCCGGTGCAGGTGCTGCGCGACACCAGCGACGTGACGCACGTGCTGGCCCAGACCCCCGACGACGCCTGGCGAGCCCTGGGCTACGTTCATGCGCAAGAGCGAGGCTGGCAACTCGAATTCAACCGTCGGGTGATGCGTGGCGAACTGGCCGAGGTGTTGGGCGAGGCCGCGCTGGAAACCGACAAACTCATGCGCACGCTGGGCATTCGCCAGGCGGCACAGCGGCAGTACGAGCAATTGCCTGCCGATGCCCGCCGACCGCTGGACGCTTACGCCGCGGGCGTGCGCGCCTTCATCGATAGCGGCCAGCAGGCACGGGCGCCCGAGTTCGTGCTGCTCGGCATTGACCCCCAGGCCCAGGCCCGGGAGGGAAAGGGCTGGGACGCCATCGACAGCGTGGGCTGGTCGATCATGATGGCGCTCGACCTGGGCGGCAACTGGGGCCATGAACTCGCGCGCCTGTCGGCGCTGCAGGTGCTCGACACCCAAGGGCTGTGGCAGTTGTTCCCGCCTTATGAAGGCGAACCGCCGGCGGCCAAGGCCGATCTGGCCAAGCTCTACCGCGAACTGGGCGCGCTTCGCCCAGCCAAGGTGGCCAGCGCTGCCGCGCCAGGTGCCGCCACGGGTGGATGGCAAGCCAGCCTGGCGGCGGACTTGAACGGCTGGGCCGCTGACCTGGGCCACAGCGAAGGCAAAGGCTCCAACAACTGGGTGGTGGACGGCAGCCGCAGCGCCTCGGGCAAGCCACTGTTGGCCAATGACCCGCACCTGGGATTGAGCGCGCCGGCCATCTGGTACTTCGCGCGCCTGCAGGCACCCGATGCCGATGGGGCCAAGGGGCTGGACGTGATCGGCGCCACCTTGCCTGGCCTGCCTTTCGTGGTGCTGGGCCGAACCCGGGGCGTGGCCTGGGGGTTCACCAACACCGCGCCCGACGTGCAAGACCTCTACCTCGAGCAGATCAATCCGGCCAACCCAGCCCAGTACCGCGTGCCCTCGGCCTCGGGCGAGATGGCCTGGGCCGATTTCGAGACGCGGCAAGAGGTGTTCAAGGTCAAGGGCAAGCCCGATGTGGTGCACACGGTGCGCCACACGCGCCACGGCCCTGTGCTGAGTGACGCCCAGCCGCGCCAGGCCGAACTGATCGACACGCAGCGCTTTGCACTGGCCCTGCGTTGGACGGCACTGGAGCCCGATGGCGGCAACGTGGTCGCCTCATTGGCGGCCAACCGCGCCACCGACGTGGACAGCTTGCGCCAGGCCTTCAGTGCCTTTGTGGCCCCCATGCAGAACGTGCTGATGGCCGACACCCAGGGCCGCATTGCCTACAAGGCGGTGGGGCGCGTGCCGGTGCGCCGCGCCGACAACGACATCATGGGCATGACACCTTCACCCGGCTGGGATGCCCGCTACGACTGGACGGGCTACCTGCCATACGCCGAGACACCACAAGACGATGGACAAAAAGGCTGGATCGCCACCGCCAACCAGCGCATCCATGGCCCGGACTACCCCCACTTCCTCACCCAAGATTGGGCGCCCCCATACCGTCAGCAGCGCATCGAGCAGTTGCTGAAGGCCACGCCCCACCACGACGCGGCCTCTTACCGCGCCATCCACGGCGATCTGTACGCGCAGGCCACATTGCGGCTTTTGCCTTTCCTGCAGAAGACCACGTCCCAGCATGCCCTGGCACCGGTGGCGCTGAAAACGCTGAACGGTTTTGATGGCGTCATGCGGGCGGACCACGCCGCTCCGCTCATCTTCACCGCCTGGATCGACGAGTTCACGCGGGGTGTGATTGGGCAACGCCTCGGCAAGGAACGATTCGAGTCCTTGTACGGCAAGCGCAATTTCCGCTCGGCGGTGGAAGGCATTCTGGAACGCGACGACAAGAGCTGGTGTGGGGCCGAGGGTTGTGCGGCGGCCAGCGCTGCCGCGCTGAGCCGCGCCCTGGACAAGATCGCCCAGGCACAGGGGCAAGACGTTGGCCAATGGCAGTGGGGCAGGGCTCACCCGGCCTTGTCGGTGCATCGCCCACTGAGCAACATCAAGGCCCTGGCGCCCTTGGTTGAGGTGCGCACGCCCACCGGTGGTGACCCCTTCACCGTGAACGTGGGGCAATACCACCTGGACAAGGCCGACGCGCCCTATGCCAACCGCCACGCGGCCAGCCTGCGCGCCATCTATGACCTGTCCAACCTGGACAACTCTCGCTTCATCTACCAGACCGGTCAGAGCGGGCACCCCTTGTCGGGCCGCTACCGCGACATGGCGGGCGAATGGGAGGACGTAGAGTACCGGCCCCTGAGCATGAACCCCGGGAAGGGTGTCAGCACCTTGACGCTCAAGCCCTAAGGGGCTTGCGGCGCCTGCAGGGTGGCCTTACTTGAGGTTGCCCTTGAGGAACTGCGCCAGGCGCTCGCTGCGCGGGCGGGCGAGCACTTCGCGCGGGTCACCCTGTTCCTCGATGCAGCCCTGGTGAAGAAAGATCACCTGCGAAGACACCTCGCGGGCGAAGCCCATTTCGTGCGTCACCACGAGCATGGTGCGGCCTTCTTCGGCCAGCAGGCGCATCACGCGCAGCACCTCGCCCACCAGCTCGGGGTCGAGTGCGCTGGTGGGCTCGTCGAACAGCATCACCGCCGGCTCCACCGCCAGGGCGCGCGCGATGGCCACGCGCTGCTGCTGGCCACCGCTCATGTGCGCGGGGTAACGGTCTTCCACGCCGCGCAGGCCCACGCGTTCCAGGTACTTGCGGGCGGTGTCGATGGCCTGATCGCGCGGCACGCCCAGCACGTGCACCGGCGCTTCGATGATGTTTTGCAACACCGTCATGTGCGACCACAGGTTGAAGTGCTGGAACACCATGGCCAGCCTGGTGCGCAGGCGCTGCAACTGGGCGGCGTCCACCGCCTGCAGTTCGCCACGCTTGTCGGCCTTGAGTTGCAGCTCTTCACCGCCCAGGACGATGCGACCGGCGTTGGGCTTTTCCAGCAGGTTGATGCAGCGCAGCAGCGTGCTTTTGCCCGAACCGGAACTGCCGATCAGGCTGATCACGTCGCCCGCGCGGGCCTGCAGAGACACCCCTTTGAGCACCTCATTGGCGCCAAATCGCTTGTGGATGTCGTGCACCTCCAGCAGAGGGGCTTGGGTGGCGGAAGAGGGGGCAGGTGCGGTCATGGATGGGGTCTCAGGCGCCCAGCAGGGGGCCAGTGCGAAAAGGAACGGCGCCGGCGATCTTGCCCAGTTCGCCACCGGCCACGGCGTAGCGTTGGGCCACGGTGGCATACAGCACGCCGGACACGCTGGCGCACACCGTGTGCACGCGGGCTTGGCCAGGCGCGGTGGGGTCGATCACGTCGGCCACTGGGTCACCTGCCGCCAGCTCGTCACCTGGGCGCGCTCGGTAAACCACCACGCCGGGAACCGGGGTGTGAAGCGTCTCGGAACCTGAGAGTGGCGTGGGTTGGCACAGGGGGGCAGGCAGGGCAGGGCGGTCTCCGCCGACCACGCCGAGGTGGCACAGATAGGCCATCAAGGCCTTGGCATCGGCCTGCGCCAGCTCGTGGGACACGTCGGTTTCACCGCGCAGCTCAAGGGTGGTGCTGGCGCAGCCTTGGGGCAGCGGGTGCGACAGGCCGGCGGCCCGCAAGCGTTCGGCCAGTTGCCACCACAGGCCGGAGAGGCATTCGTCGAAAGGGCCGCCCCCAGAATCGCGCGCCAGCAGCACGGCGCGCGCGCCCGTCAGGCGCGCCAGTGGCTCAAGCGGTGCCCAGCAGGCCTCTTCGCAATACAGGTGCAGCACGGCTTCCCAGTCGCAATGCAGATCAATGACGACATCGGCGTCGTGCGAGAGACGCAACAGCTCGCGGCGCAGGCTTTCCAGTTCGGTGGCGGGCTGCCAATCGTTCAGCCACCGTGTCACGGCGGCTCGGACCGTGGCCACGTTGGCCGCCGCGTCGGCGCCCAGGCGCGTCCGCAGGGACTCGAACACGGCTTCGGCCAGATCGGGGTAGTGGCGGTTGAAGTTCTGCGAGGTATCAAACTCGAATCGCCCCATGGCCTTGTGGTCCAGGCGCTGGGCCAGGCCAATGGGGTTGGCCGCGGGCACCAGCACCACGCAGCCGCGAATCAGACCTTGGCGATCGGCCTCGTCCAGTGCCTGGCGCAGGTGGTGCGCCACCAGCATGCCCGGCAACTCTTCCGCGTGCAGGCTGGCCTGCAGGTACACCTTGGGGCGTGCGGTAGGGTCGCCATAGTGAAGCGACACCAGCGTTTTCTGCGCCCCCAGGCTGGGGCTGAGAAGAGGGTGTTCCAGGCGTTGCATCGCGGGCCCTCAATGTGCGCGGGGCGCGAGGTAGGCCAGGTAGCGCCGCTCTGCCAGACGGAACATGCCCACCAGGGTGAAGGTGACGGTGAGGTACAGGGCCGCGGCGGCGATGTAGGCCTCAAACGGCAGGTAGAAGTCGGAGTAGATGCGGCTGGCCGCAGCGGTCACGTCCAGCATGGCGGGCACAGCGCTGGCCAGGCTGGTGCTGTGCAGCATCATCACCACCTCGTTGCTGTAAGCGGGCAGCGCACGGCGCAGGGCGCTGGGCAGCACGATGCGGCGCAAGACGGCCGAGCGCGTCATGCCCATGGCCTGCGCGGCTTCCACCTCACCGGCTGGGGTTTCGCGAATGGCGCCGGCCAGAATCTCGGCCGTGTAGCCCGCCGTGTTCAGGCTGAACGCCAGCAGCGCGCAGAAGAACGGGTCTTTGAAGTGTGTCCAGGGCCAGACCGCGTCCCAGCGCGCCTGCACCCATTCCAGTTGGGCAATGCCGTAGTAGATGAGGTAGAGCTGGATCAGCAGCGGCGTGCCACGAATCACATAGGTGTAGGCCCCCACCACGGTGCGCAACACGCGGCTGCGGCTGGTCAGCGCCAGCGCGAACAGCAGCGCCAGCACGGCACCGACCGCCAGGCAAGACAACAGCAGCCCCAGCGTGGTCATCAGCCCTTCGGCATACAGCGCCAGCGAACTGGGCTTGAAGATCACTTCCCATTTCATGCCGGGCACCTCATGCGGCCGAGCGCTTCACGCCAAGGCTGAAGCGGCGGTCAAGCCAGCGCAGCGCCCACAGCGACACCGAGGTGTACACAAGGAAGAGGGCGGCCGCGAACAGGAAGAAAGTGAAGGGCTCACGGGTGGCCGAGCTGGCCTGCTTGGCCAGGTAGGTCATTTCTTTCAGGCCGATCAGGCTCACCAGTGCGGTGGCCTTGATGAGCACCAGCCAGTTGTTGGTGAAGCCGGGCAGGGCGTAGCGCACCATTTGCGGCAAGGTGATGCGCACAAAAGTCTGGAAGCGGCCCATGCCAAAGGCCCAGGCAGCTTCCATCTGACCACGGGGAATGGACAAGATGGCGCCTCGGAAGGTTTCCGTCATGTAAGCGCCGTAGATGAAACCGATGGTGAGCACGCCAGCCACGAAGGGGTTGATGTCCACCGTGGCTTTGAAGCCCAGCAGCGAAATCAGGTGGTTCAGGCCGATGGTGCCGCCGTAAAACACCAGCAGCATCAGCACCAGCTCGGGAATGCCGCGCACCAGCGTGGTGTACACCGTGGCCAGGCCCACCAGCAACGGCCGCCCGGAAAGCTTGGCCGTGGCGCCGGCAAGGCCCAACAAAATGGCCACCCCGAGGGCGGCCAATGAGACGCCCACCGTGAGGAGGGCGCCTTGCAGAATGGAAGCGTAGTAGCCGGTCAAACCGGGCCTTCCTTATTTGCCGTAGACGTCGAAATCGAAGTACTTCTTGGCGAGCTGGTCGTAGGTGCCGTTGGAGCGGATCGTCTTGATGGCAGCGTTGATCTCGTCCTTGAGCTGGGTTTCGCCCTTGCGCAGCGCCACGCCCATGCCAATGCCGAAGTACTTTTCTTCGTTCAGCTCGGGGCCGACGAAGCCGTAGTCCTTGCCTTCGGGCTTGCTCAGGAAACCACCGGTGACTTCCACGCGGTCGGCCACGGTGCCGTCCAGACGGCCCGACTTGATGTCCAGGTAGACCTGGTCTTGCGCCTCGTAAGGCACCACGTTCACGCCCACGGGCTTGAGCTCACCCAGTGCGTACTTTTCCTGGGTGCTGCCCTTGAGCACGCCCAGCTTCTTGCCCTTCAGCGACGCCAGGTCGGTGAACGGGGTACCGGTCTTCACCACGATCTGGCTCGGGGTGCTGTAGTACTTGTCCGAGAAGTCCACCACCTGCAGGCGCTCTTCGGTGATCGACATCGAACTGATGATGGCGTCGTACTTCTTGGCTTGCAGGCCAGGAATCATGCTGTCCCACACCTGTTCCACGAACACGCACTGGCGCTTGATTTCCTTGCACAGCGCCTCGGCGATGTCCACGTCAAAACCAGTGGGCTTGCCATCAGCCGTCTTGAAGGTGAAAGGCTGGTAGGTGGGGTCTATCGCCACCTTCAGCTCAGGCAAAGCAGCAGGCGCTGCTGCAGGCTCGGCCGCCGGCGCAGCGGCCGGCGCCGGGGCCTCCGATTTGCCGCAACCGACCAGGGCGGCGGCGCCCACCAGACTCAAAGACAGAAACAGGTGCTTCATGGAAGAACTCGCTTGGACGACGGTGACAGTCGCCGACAGTTGAGAAGTGACGGATTGTAGGGGTAGGCGATACCCCGTACTGTTCTGTGAGCATCGGGATGTGCCCCAATGCCGATGGTGTGCAGGGGCTGCCCAAGTCCCCGGCTCGGCACGAGGCCCAGCCAACGCCCTCCCGACCGGATTGGCGTATGAGGGCAGCGCTGACTTGTCGCACTTTGGCGGGCTCAGACGCGTGGGCACCGGCCAGGTCAGGGCTTCCCTCGATCAGGCCGCCCTTCGTCCTCCGGCCGTTGTGGCCCGCGGCCCCGGTCATGCCCAGGAGGTTCGCGAGGCGGGGCCGAACTTTGAGGCAGCGCCTGCCGGCCGACGCCGTCCTGCGGTGGCTGAGGTCTGTTCATCAGCGGTGGCTCTTGGCCACGTTCCGGACGTTGCGGTGTTGGCGGTCGTTGATACAGGGGCGGTGGTGGCTGGGGACGCGGTTCGCGTTCTGGCCTCGTCTCTGGCCGATTGCCATGACCTCGACCTTCCAAGGGCGGTTGGTGAGGTGGCGCTGCGGCTGGCGGCCGCCAACTGGGGTCTCTGGGCTCATAGCGGTAGTGCTGGTCTTGAAGGCGGCGCTGGGCCTCTGGGCCGGGGTAGAGATCGCCTGAGTAAGACCGCTGGTAATCCGGCAGCGGGGCTGGTGCCGGGACCGAACCCTGAATCCGACGATTCCAATCCGGGTGCTGCCGCTCCCATGCCGGGCCCCAGTACTCGCCCCAACGAGGCGGCGCCTCACGGGGCCAAGCGCGAAAGCGAGGCGGCGGCGCACGGTAGTAGCGCAGAGGCACCCGGAGCAGGAAATACGGCACGGCGTACGGTTGCACCAAGGTCCATGGCCCGTCGTACCAACTGCTTGCATACCAATAGTCGTCGATAAACAGCCAGAAGTAGCCGTCAAAGAAGAAGTAGTTGGCCTCCAGGGCCGGAGCGTAATAGACGGGATACCCAGGCACCCGAACCAGACGCGGATAGACCGGAAAGTGAACGCCAATGCTCACGCCTGGCCCGCTGATGCCGATTCCAATGCTCACCTGTGCGGTGGCGGGTGCCTCGTAAAACAGGGGCACCGCCACGATCAGGGGCAACGCGACCATCAGTTGCTTCATGGCGTTCTCCACCTTTGCGCGCTAGGGTGAGCACCGGCAGCCGCTTGCGGTGCTCCATTCCACAAAGCTTCTAGCGCAGGGAGCGCTTTGGCGCGTTGAGCAGACTCAACGACAAGAGGTGGCCTTGCCGAACCATGGCATGGCGGGAAGGACGCCGATACTCGATCCAATTATTTACATAATATACATCGTGGAATATAAAGGGGTCGCAACCAAGCCAACTTAGCCGAGCGCCCCAGGCGTTTGTTTTGACCGTGTTACAGATGACTGGGCACTGAACCGCAAGCCTTCCGGTTTGCGATGAAGCGATGAAATGGCGTCAGCCCCGAATAGGACCTGGAGAGACCAACAGTTCCACCGCGTCGCGAAGCTCAGGTGGCATGTTTTGTGCGCGTTGCACCAACGGGCTGGCACTGTAGCGCTGACCCGCAGGCAGCAGGTGCACACGAAGCCCTAGCATCTCCAGGCGCCCACGCGTGTCCACCAAATCCGCGTTAGTGCGCATCGTGCGTCCATCGACCACCGTCACGGCACCTTGGCCAATCACCTCGACGGCGGTTCCGCGCTCGATCACCAGCGCAGTGTTTTCGTCAATACCAACGCCCAGCATGCTGGGCCATTGCGCCATGGCCGACAGCAGGCGGCCCAACCGTCCGCGCTCAGAGAAATGTTGGTCGATGATGGCGCGTGCCACGAAGCCAAGGCCAATGTCCAGATCGGCCACCTCCTTCTCCGGCAGCTTGGTTGCCTCTCCCTGGGCCAACATGTGGCGCGACATCACCGCAGCACCAGCGCTGGTGCCGCCCATGCAGCAGCCGCGCAGGTGAAAGGCAATGTGCATGGCCTTGAAGGCCTCGGTTTCCCAGATCAGGTCCATCAAGCGGCGCTGATCGCCCCCTGAGATGAACAGACCATCGGCCTCCAAGATGCGGTCGATGACCGCGGTGCTGTTGGCGGCGTCGCGGTCTTCAATGGGGATAGGCGCGAAGTCGGTCACGCCAAGGTCGCCAAAGGCCTTCCCGTAGGTGTCCCAGGCCCACTCGGGCGTCCCGCTGGCGGCACTGATCAGTCGAATGCGGGCGGAAGGCCCGCCACTAAGCTCCAAAAAGCGTCGCAGGATGACCTTGTCGTGAAGCCGATCTTCGGCCCCGCCGATGATGACCAGCCGGCCAATGCGGCGTGACTGGGCGGTGGCGGGAAGTGCCGCGGAAGCGGCGGCGACGGACAGCAAGGCGCGGCGGGACATCATGGCGGGCGGATTGTAGGCCGCCAGGTGTGACCAGTTGTTGTCAGCAAGGGCTGGTGCACGGCCTTGGTGCCCGCCAGCGGCCATTTCGGTGCGAAGCCTGAAGGCGCGGGGGCGCTCAACCCCGCTTCTCTGGCGCATGAGCGAACTTTCACCCGGCACGGCGACGCCAGGCTGCCTGGCACGGTATCTGCATGAGTCATTCTGAAATTCAAGTCACTTGAATTTTCTGAAGGTCTCTTAACCCGATCCCTTGATGAGGAAGCAGATGAAATTCGCGTTCAAACCATTCGCGCTGGCCGGCCTGGTGCTGGGCTCCACCCTCTCGTTGCTGGCCCCCGCCGTCAGCGCCGCCGACCTGCTGGCCACGGTCAAGCAGAAAAAAGAAATCGCCATCGGCACCGAGGCCCAGTTCGCGCCCTTCGAGTTCGTGAAGGACGGCAAGATCGTGGGTTATAGCGCCGACCTGCTGGACGTGGTGATGGCTGGCATGCCCGGTGTGGCGGCCAAGCGGCAAGACGTGCCGTTCCAGGCCATCCTGCCGGGTCTGGCGGCCAAGAAGTTCGACTTCATCGTCACCTCCGTCACGGTCACCAAGGAACGCGACGCCAAGTTCGCCTTCACCCTGCCCATCGCCGAGGCCACCGTGGCCCTGCTGCGCCGCACGGCCGATGGCGCCTTTGCCTCCCCCGCCCAGCTCAGCGGCAAGGTCGCGGGCTCGCAAGCGGGCTCGGCCCAGCTCAAGGTGCTGCGCGAGTACGACAAGAAGCTCAAGGACGAGGGCAAGCCCGGCCTGAAGGAGATCAAGGAATACGTCTCCTTCGACGAGGCCTACGCCGACCTGGCCGCCGGCCGCCTGGACGCGGTGGCGCAGTCCATGTCCAACCTCGGGCCGCTGGTGAAGAGCCGCCCCGACACCTTCGCCGTGGTGCAGCCGGCCATTGGCCCCAAGACCTATTACGCCTGGGTGGGCCGCAAAGACGCCGACAGCGCCCCGCTGGTGAAGTTCTTCAGCGACGGCATCGCCAAGGCCAACACCAGCGGCAAGATGGCCGAGCTGCAGCAAAAGTGGTTCGGCTTCACCATGGCCGTGCCCGCCGACCGCCTGCCCGCGCCGGAGATGTGATGAACGGCCGCCCGTCAGCCCCTGACCTACCGACTCGGAGCGTGGCCCATGCCCTGGTTTGAACGCTGGCTCGGCTACGCCGAGCCGATTGGCCACGGTCTGCTGACGACGGCGGCCCTTTCGGCGGTGGCGATTGCCATGGGCTTTGCCGTGGCCATTGCCCTGCACCTCACCCGCACCCGCGGGCCCCTGCCGGCCCGGGGCCTGGTGGGGGTGTACGTGAGCTTCTTTCGCGGCACGCCGCTGCTGGTGCAGTTGCTGATGCTGTTCTACCTGCCCGCCGCCTTTGGCCTTGACCTGAACCCCTGGCTGGCCGCGGGCCTGGTGCTGGCGCTGAACTCGGCGGCCTTCCAGAGCGAAATCCTGCGCTCGGGCTTTGAGGCCATCCCGGTGGCGCAACTTGAGGCAGCCCGGGTGTTCGGGCTGAGCGAGCGCCAGATCTTTCGCCACATCCAGTTGCCGCAGGTGCTGCGGCTTACCTTCCCCGCCCTGGTGAACGAAGCGGTGGACATCATCAAGGGTTCCGCCGTGGTCTCGGTGCTGGCCATTGCCGACCTGATGCGCGTGGGCAAGCAACTGGTGGCCGTGTCGTACCGCCCCCTTGAGGTGTACCTGGCCATTGCCCTGGCCTACCTGGTGCTTACCACCCTGGTGTCGTGGGGCGCCGCCCGCCTGGTGCGCGCCCGTTCCACGGGAGCTGCCGCATGAACCCCGACCTGATCATTGAGATTCTGCCGGCCTTCCTTCGCGCGGCGTGGCTGACGCTGTGGCTGTCGGTGTTGGCCATCGCGCTGGGCGCGGTGCTGGGCTTTGGGCTCAACGCCGCCCTGCAACTGGCGCCTCGCGTGGCCCCGCTGTACCGAGCCTTTGTGTGGGTGGTGCGCGGCACGCCCTTCCTGGCGCAACTCTTCGTGCTGTATTTCGGTCTGCCCCAGATCGGGCTGGCCATGGACGCGATCACCGCCGCCGTCGTGGGCTTGGCGATTTATGGCTCGGCCTACTTCGCCGAAATCTTCCGCGCCTGCTGGCAGTCCATCCCACGCGGGCAGGTGGAAGCCGGTCGGGTGTTCGGCATGAGCCGCCTGGCCATCCTGCGGCACATCGAATGGCCGCAAGCCGGGCGCCTGGCCATTCCCATGCTGGTGAACCAGGCCATTCTGGTGCTCAAGGAATCGTCGGTGGTGTCCATCATCACCGTGCCCGAACTCACCATGACCGCCGGCACCGTGGTGGCCGACACCTTCTCCTACCTCGAGCCCTATCTGCTGCTGGGCCTCATTTACTGGCTCATGGCCCTGGCGCTGGCCAGCCTCGGCCGCGCCACCGAGCGCCTGATCGCGCTCACCCCAAGCCCGAAAGCCTGACATGAATGCCTCCGCCGTTTCCATTCCCATGGTCAGCCTCAAGGGCGTGTGCAAGTCGTATGGCCCAGTGCAGGTGCTGCACGACTTTGAACTGGACGTCGCCCGTGGCGAGGTGGTCACCCTCATCGGCCCTTCGGGCTCGGGCAAGACCACCGCGCTGCGCTGCATGAACTTCCTGGAAGCCCACGACGCCGGCGAGGTGCGCATCCGCGGTGCGCTGCTGGGCTACAGCACGCGCTCAGACGGCACACGCCAGCGCGAGAGCGAGCGCTCGGTGGCCGAGGTGCGCGCCTGCGTGGCCATGGTTTTCCAGCAGTTCAACCTGTGGCCCCACATGCGGGTGATCGACAACGTGATGGCGCCCCTGACCATCGCCCGAGGCGTGCCCGCCGAGCAGGCCCGCGCCCGCGCCCAGAAAGCCCTGGAGCGCGTGGGACTGGGCGCCAAGGCACAGGCCTACCCGGCACAGCTCAGCGGCGGCCAGCAGCAGCGCGTGGGCATTGCCCGGGCGCTGGTGGTCGAGCCCGAGGTGATGCTGCTGGACGAGCCCACCTCGGCACTTGACCCCGAATTGGTGGACGAGGTGCTGGAAGTCATCTTGTCATTGGTGCGCGAGGGCATGACCATGGTGATGGTCACGCACGAAATGGGGTTTGCAGCCAAGGTGTCCACCCGCGTGGTGTTCATGGAGGCAGGCCGCATCGTCGAGCAAGGACCACCCGCCACCTTGTTTCAAACCCCCAAGACCGAGCGGCTGCGCGCCTTCCTGCGCACCTGGCTGTCGCGCCAGCGTCAGGCCTTCGAGCTGCCGGTCAATGACGGAGCCACCGCATGACCTTGCCCGCCCTGCCCCCTCAAGCCAGCACCGCCATGAGCGCGGTGAATGGCCCGCGATTCGTTGCCGATCTGCGCGCCCTCTCCCGCTTCGGCGGCCGCGATGACGGCGGCGTCAGCCGCGAAGCCCTCACCGACACCGAGTGCCAGGCCCGCCAATGGCTGGTGCAACAGCTCCAAGGGGCCCAATACCAGTGGCGCGTGGACGATGCCGCCAACCTGTGGGTGCGCCGCGCCGGCCGCGACGAGAACCTGGCCCCGGTGATGACCGGCAGCCACATCGACACCCAGCCCGTGGGTGGCTGGCTCGATGGCGCTTATGGTGTGATGGCCGGGCTGGAGGTGCTGCGCGCCCTGGACGACGCCGGCCTGAGCACCCGCCGGCCCATCGAGGTGATGGCCTGGACCAACGAGGAAGGCTCACGCTTTGGCCCCGGCGCCATGGGCTCCAGCGCCTTTGCCGACGCCACCCGTCTGCCCACCTTTCTGGCCGCGAAAAGCCCACAGGGCGACGCCTTTGCCACCGAACGCGACAAGGCCCTGGCCGCCACGCCCAGCGCCGTTCACCACCCGCTGGGCCACGCGGTGCACGCCTATGTCGAGGCGCACATCGAACAAGGCCCGGTGCTGGAAGACGGCGGCCAGCGCCTGGGCGTGGTCACCTTTATTCAGGGCGTGCGCTGGTTCGACATCACCGTGCACGGCAGCAGTGCCCACGCCGGCACCACCCCCATGGGCGTGCGGCAAGACGCCTTGCTTGCCGCCGCCAGCCTGGTGCATCGCCTGCACGCCGCCGCCATGGCCCGCCAAGACCCCGACCTGCGCTGGACGGTAGGTCGCTTCGAGGTGAGCCCGGGCTCGGTCAACACCGTGGCCGACCGGGTGCGCTTCACCGTTGACCTGCGCCACCCCCAAGAGGCCGTGCTCGACGCGATGGAGGCCACGCTGCGCACCGCACTGGTGGCGGACGCTGGCGCGTGCCGCTGCGACTGCCGCGACCTCATGCGCCGCGCCCCCACGCCATTTGACCCGCGCGTGCTTGGCGTGCTGGAGGCCGCCGCCCAACTCACCGGCGAGCCTTATCGCCAACTGGGCTCGGGTGCCTTCCACGACGCCATGTACCTGGCCGACGTGTGCCCCGCCGCCATGCTTTTCGTGCCCAGCCATCGGGGCATCAGCCACAACGCCGCCGAGGACACGCCCGAGGCTGACCTGATCGCCGGCGTGCGCGCCCTGGCCGCCACCCTGTTCACCCTGGCCGACGCGAATTGACGCGTTGGTTTTTCTCTCCGTTCGTTACAAGGAACCCGCATGACCACCCTGCCCCCCACCATCGTCGACAACAGCGAACCCGCCGGCGAAAACGCCACCCTGCACGAGCCCATTTCGGCAGATGGCACGCCCGAACTGGGCAAGGTGTATGAGGTGCCCGCCCGCCAGGGCCGCGCCGTGCGCGTGGCCAAGGGCCAGACCATCCGCATCGTGAACACCCACGGCACGCAGGTGTGCGACATGTGGGCCTTCAACGCCAACAGCATGAACGAGTTCATGTCCATGGAACACCTGCGCGCCTGGGTCGACCGCATCAACCCCCTGCCCGGCGATGCGATGGTCACCAACCACCGCCGCGCCATCCTCACCTTCAAGACCGACACCTCGGTGGGCGTGCACGACACGCTCATCGCCCCCTGCGACATCTACCGCTACCGCACCCTGGGTGTGCAGGGTTACCACGACAGTTGCGCCGACAACCTGCGCCTGGCGGTCAAGGCAATCGGTCTGCGCACGCGCGAGGTGCCGGGCTCGCTGAACCTGTGGATGAACATTCCCTTCAACCCCCAGGGCCAGATCGAGTGGAAACCCACCGTGAGTCAAGCGGGTGATTACGTGGAATTCGTGGCCGAGATGGACTGTATCGTCGTGATGTCGTCCTGCCCGCAGGACATCGTCGCCATCAACAGCAACAAACCCATGCCGGTGCACTTCTCGGTGCATTGATCGCCCCGCGCCATGCCCAAGCCCCTCCGTGACGCCCCTGGTACGCCCGTCGTGGCTGCCACCGACCCAGTGGCGGCGCTGGGCCGGCGCATTCGCCACACCCGAACCCTTCACGGCCTCACCCTCAAGAGCGTGGCCGGCACGGTGGGGTGCTCAGAGAGCATGCTCTCCAAGATCGAGTGCGGGCTGGCCTCGCCCTCGCTCACCATGCTCCACCGCATTGCCCAGGCCCTGCAGACCAACGTGGCCGAGCTCACCACCCTGGCCGAGCCCGCCTTCGGCCCCGTCCTGCGGCCATCGCAACGGCCGGTGGTGCAACTGGTGGCGGGCTCGCGCCGTGAAGCCGGCATCCGGCTGGAGCGGCTCATTCCGCCGCAGCGCGGCCAGTTGCTGCAAGGTGACATTCACATCCTGGAGCCCGGCGCCCAGACCAGCGGCAGCATTCACCACCAGGGCGAAGAACTCGGCTTTGTGCTGGAAGGCCAGTTGCAGCTCACGCTGGGCGATGAAACCCACGAGCTCCAGGCCGGTGACTCGTTCTACTTTTCCAGCGACCGCCCCCACCGCTACCGCAACCCCGGCACCACCGTCACGCGCGTGATCTGGGTCAACACCCCGCCCACTTTCTAAGCCCGCCGACGCGGCCAAAGAAAAACCCCGGGACTCGCGTCACCGGGGTTTTGCATTGGAAGCGTCAGCGACTGGCGCCGATCAGTCTTCCACGAAGGCTTCTTCGCGCCGCTTCTTGATCGACGGCAACAGCACCACCGCCAACAGCAAGAGAGCAGCCACCAGCAGCGATGCCGAGATCGGGCGGGTCACGAACACCGACCACTCACCGCGAGAGATCAGCAGGGCACGGCGCAGGTACTCTTCCATCATCGGCCCGAGAATGAAGCCCAGCAGCAGAGGCGCCGGCTCGCAACCCAACTTGATGAAGGCGTAACCGATCACCCCGAACAGCGCCACCATCCAGATGTCGAAGCTGTTGTTGTTGGTGGAGTACACACCCACCGCGCAGAACAGCACGATGGCGGGGAACAGCCAGCGATATGGCACGGTCAGCAGCTTGATCCACATGCCGATCAGGGGCAGGTTCAAGATCACCAGCATGGCGTTGCCGATCCACATCGAGGCGATCAGGCCCCAGAACAGCTCGGGGTTGCTGGTCATCACCTGCGGGCCAGGCTGGATGTTGTGGATGGTCATGGCACCCACCATCAGCGCCATCACGGCGTTGGGCGGGATGCCCAGCGTCAGCAGCGGGATGAAGGAGGTCTGCGAACCGGAGTTGTTGGCCGACTCGGGAGAAGCCACACCACGGATGTTGCCCTGGCCGAAAGGCACTTCGCCCGGCTTGAGCTTGGTCTTCTTCTCGATGGTGTAGGCCGCGAAGGACGAGAGCAGCGCACCACCGCCCGGCAGAATGCCCAGCACCGAACCCAGGGCGGTGCCGCGAACCACGGCCGGGAACATGTTCTTGAAGTCTTCGGCGGTGGGCATGATGCCGCTCACCTTGCCCACGAACACATCGCGCTTCTCGTCGCCTTGGGCCAGGTTGCTGATAATTTCCCCGTAGCCGAACACGCCCATGGCGATGACCACGAAGTTCACGCCGTCGGTGAGCTCAGGAATGTCGAAGCTGAAACGGGCAACACCCGAGTTCACGTCGGTGCCGATCAGGCCAACCAACAGACCCAGCACGATCATGGCCAGTGCCTTGATCAGCGAGCCCGAAGCCAGCACCACCGCGCCGATCAGGCCCAGGATCATCAGCGAGAAGTATTCGGCAGGGCCGAAGCTCAGGGCCACCTCGGTCAGCGGCGGCGCGAAGGCGGCCAGCACCAGGGTGCCCACGCAGCCCGCGAAGAACGAACCCAGGCCAGCGGCGGCCAGCGCCGGGCCCGCGCGGCCCTTGCGGGCCATCTGGTAACCGTCGATCACGGTCACCACCGACGACGATTCTCCCGGCAGGTTCACCAGAATGGCCGTGGTCGAGCCACCGTACTGAGCGCCGTAGTAGATACCGGCCAACATGATCAGCGCCGACACAGGCTCCAGGCCGTAGGTCACCGGCAGCAGCATGGCGATGGTGGCCAGCGGGCCGATGCCGGGCAGCACGCCAATAAGTGTGCCCAGCAAACAGCCAACGAAGGCGTACAGCAGGTTTTGCGCGGTGAACGCCACGCCAAAACCCAAGGACAGGTTATTGATGAGATCCATCATGTTTGAAGTCTCCGTGCGGTCTTGTTGTTATCGAGTGAAGAAGGCAGGCCACACAGGGAACTGCAGGTTGAGCGCATAGACGAAGGCAAAGTAGCTGCCCACCGCCAGGATGGCCGAAAGAATCACTGCTTCCTTGAAGCTAGCGCCAGGGCGAGCAAAGCTGGCGATGATCACCAGGGCAAAGATCGCCACGATCAGACCGAAGGCCGGGATGCCCAGAGCAGGCACGCCCACCAGCAACGCACCAAACGCCAGGTTGGCACCGATCACGAACAACAGTGGCCGCCAAGCGATGGCGCCCACCGGGTCACCATCACCACCGCCCTTGCGGAACGACTGCAGCGTGACCAGGGCACCCAGAATGGCCAGCAGAATGCCCAGCATGAGCGGGAAGTACCCCGGCCCCATGCGGGCGGCCTGGCCGACCTCGTAGTTGGTGGCCCCCACCGCGAAGGTGATGCCCACGGCGGTGAACATGATGCCGGACAGAAAGTCCCGTTGACTTGCCAGTTTCACGACGTCTCCTTGGAATTTTTGACAATGGCGCGGATTGTGCTGCGCAAAAAACGGCCCACCCATGTGGGTTCCACCTACGAAACGGGGGGTATTTACCTAGGGTTTTTACCAATCATCACCAGCGCCCGGTGGCCTGTTTGGCGCGAATGAAGGCGGCAATGATCTCCACGACCTCCGCCCGGTTGGCGCGCCGGGCGAAGTCGATGGCCGTGAGACCTTGCTGGTTCTTAATTGATGGATCGGCGCCCTCCTCCAACAAAATCTTCACCACCGTGGGGTTTCCATAGTGCGCCGCCATCATCAAGGGCGTCGTGCCATTAGGCGATTCGGCATCGATGTAAGCGTGGTGTTCCAGCAGCAGCCGAACCATGGCGGGCGCCTGCCCTCCCGCGTCGGTGGCGGCGTAGTGCAAGGGCGCCCAGCCGGGCTTGTTGACCTCGGCCTCGCGCTCGATCAATCGGGTCGCCAAGGCCAGACGGCCTTTAAGTGCCGCCATCATCAAGGGAGATTCGTCGTTGGGCGTGCGCACCTCGACTTGCACACCGGGTTGGTCCAGCAGGAAACCGGCCACCTTCACTGCGTCATCGCGCATGGCGAGAAAGAGCGCGTGCTCTCCCCTTCGATTGATGGTGTTGAGGTCAAAGCCCCGCTGCGCCAGGCGCTGAATCTCGGTCACGTCATCGTGCTTCACGGCCGCGAAGAAGTCCTCAAAGGAGCTGGCCCATGCAGAGGAGAAAGCCGTCAAGCCTAGGCAAAAAAACCCAACAGATACAAACCACTTTTTCACATTCTTCATGTTGAGCCTCAAGTGTTTTGCTGCACCACCCGGGAAAACAGACGCTCAAAATTTGCGGCGGTGGTGCGGGCCACCTCTTCCACGCCAACCCCTTTGAGCTCGGCCACTTGTTGCGCCACCAGCGGCACCAAGGCCGGCGTGTTGGTCTTGCCTCGGAACGGCACCGGCGCGAGATACGGGCTGTCGGTCTCGATCAACAGGCGATCCAGCGGCACCATTTTGGCCACCTCGCGCAAGTCGGCCGCGTTGCGGAAGGTGAGGATGCCCGAAAAGGAAATGGAGAAGTCCAGGTCCAGAGCGGCACGGGCGACCTCGGCAGTTTCAGTAAAGCAGTGAAACACGCCACGCGAGCTCACGCCCGGCGAGCTGAAGCCTCCCTCCTCGCGCAGGATGGCCAGCGTGTCTTCAGAGGCGCTGCGGGTGTGGATGACCAGGGGCAAGTCGGTCTGTCGCCCAGCGCGAATGTGGGTGCGAAAACGCTCACGCTGCCACTCCACCTCGGCCACCGTGCGATCGCCCAGTCGGTAGTAGTCGAGGCCAGTCTCACCAATGCCCACCACCTTGGGCCTGGACGCGCCGTCCAAAAGGTCTTGCAGAGTGGGCTCGCGCACGCCCTCGTTGTCGGGGTGCACACCCACCGTGGCCCAGAGATGGGCATGGTCGCGCGCCAGCGCGTGCACGTCGTCGAACTCTTCCAAGGTGGTGCAGATGCACAAGGCGCGGGTCACCTGGGCCTGGGCCATGGCTTGCAGCACCTCGGGAAGCTGCTCTCGCAGTTCGGGAAAGTTCAGGTGGCAGTGGGAGTCAGTGAACATCGTGGTGAACAAGCAAAAACACCGCCAACGGCGGTGTTTGACAGGCTGGCCCCTGGCTCAGAGGGTTTGGGTACCGCGATCGGAGCTGAGGTTGGCGCCCAGGATCTCTTCAATCTTGAGCTTGAGCTGGCGCGACTTTTCGTCACCGGGGAAACGAATCCCCACGCCCTGGGTGCGTCCGCCCTGGGCACGCGCAGGCGTCACCCAGGCCACCTTGCCGGCAATGGGGTAGCGCTGCGGGTCATCGGGCAAGCTGAGCAGCACGTAGACGTCGTCGCCCAAGCTGTACTCACGAGCCGACGGAATGAAGATGCCTCCGTCAGCAAACAAGGGAATGTAGGCAGCGTAAAGAGCCGCCTTCTCCTTGATGGAGAGCTGAATCACGCTGGGGCGCGCGGTCTGCGAGGAGCTGGGGAGCGTCGTCATCAAGGCGCAAGTGTACTTTCATCACGGCAGACCACGCCAACCGCTGGGTGGAATCAGCGGCCCTTTCGCGCGCCGAGGGCCAGCACCTGCCGGGTGCGCGCGGCCCAAGCCTCTTGCAGCAGGCCCGCCTGGAACGGATGCTCCACGGTCTTGGCGGCGTCCATGAGCTCGCGCGCCCAGGTGGCCAACACCGCCCAGCGCGGCGGGGTGGGCAGCCGGTCGGCCGGGAAAAAGCGGGTGGGTGCGCCGGCGGCGCAGGCCATGAGGTCGTGGCAAAGCTTCTGCAGCACCGCCAGTTGCTGGGCAGGCGCCCAGTCCGCCAGGCCTGACCAGTCACCTCGCGCCAGGGCCTGGGGCAAGGCCGTCCAGATGGCCGCGGTCAGCCCCGCCTGGCCCCACACCAGGGCGTCGTCGGGGCGGCCACCCGCGGCTTGCAACCACACCCTGGCCTGTGCGTCGTCGGCGCGTCCCTGAGCCCGCTCCACCAGCCAGGCCACGGCCTCGGTCTCATCGGGCCAGGCCATCACGTGGGTCTGGCAGCGGCTGCGGATGGTGGGCAGGATGAGGTGCGCCGCCTCGGTGGCCAGCACAAAGCGCACCTCGCCCACGGGCTCTTCCAGGGTCTTCAGCAGGGTGTTGGCCGACTCCACGTTCAGCCGCTCAGCCGGGTACACCAGCACGGCCTTGGTGCTGCCGCGCGATCGGGTGGTCTGGGTGAAGGCCACGGCGTCGCGAGCAGCCTCCACCCGGATGAGTTTGCTGGGCTTGCGCTTTTTGTCGTCGATCTCTTTTTGTGCGCCCTCGTCCAGGGGCCAACCCAGGTCCAGGGCCAAGGTCTCGGGCATCAGCACCGACAGGTCGGCGTGGGTGCGAACGTCAATGGCGTGGCAGCTACCGCAGTGCCCGCAAGCGCCCTGTTCGGTGGGCTGCTCACACAGCCAGGCGCGCACCAAGGCCAGGCCCAGTCGGTACTGGCCGAGGCCGGAGGGGCCGCTGAGCAGGATGGCGTGTCCGCGCTGCGTCAACAGACCACTGAGCTGACGCTGCAGCCAAGGGGCCAAGGCGGGCTGGGTCTCGCTCATGGTTCAGCCCTCCAGCCAGGCACGGCCGACCAGGGTGGCGCGCACCTGCGCCGCCACTTCACTGGGTGGCTGGTCGGCGTCAATCCGAGCGAACCGCTGGGGTGCGGCCGCCGCTCGCGCGGCGTAGCCCTGGGCCACGCGCTCAAAAAAAGCCTGCGGCTGCGCCTCAAACCGGTCTGGCACACGCGCCCCCGCCAAGCGCTTGGCGGCAACGGCGGGGCTCAGGTCGAACCAGAGGGTGAGGTCGGGCTCGCGCAGGCCACCCTCGGGCCGGCCCTGCACCCAGGCCTCAAGCTGGTGCAGCACGGCCAGGTCAAAGCCCCGCCCGAAGCCCTGGTAGGCGAAGGTGGCGTCGGTGAAGCGATCGCAAATCACCACGCCACCCGCGGCCAGGGCGGGCTCGATCACGGTTTGCAGGTGGTCACGGCGCGCGGCGAACATCAGCAGGGCTTCGCACAGGGGGTCCATGGCATCGCCCAACACAAGGGCGCGCAGTTTCTCGGCCAGTGGTGTGCCGCCGGGCTCTCGGGTAAGGGTCACGGCGCGGCCAGCCGCGCGAAAGGCCTGGGCCACCTTCTCAATGTGGGTGGACTTGCCCGCGCCGTCGATGCCTTCGAAGGTGATGAAAAGGCCAGGGGTCTGCATGTTGTCAACGGCCCAGGATGTAGCGGCGCACCGCGCCGTTGTGTTCGTCCAGCGTGGCGCTGAAGTGGCTGGAGCCGTCGCCACGCGCCACGAAATACAGCGCGCGGGTGCTCTGCGGCTTCACGGCAGCGCGCAGCGAAGCCTCGCCCGGCAGCGCAATCGGCGTGGGCGGCAGGCCCACGCGGGTGTAGGTGTTGTAAGGGCCGTCGGTGTCCAGGTGCACGCGGCGCAGGTTGCCGTCAAAGCGTTCGCCCAGGCCATAAATCACGCTGGGGTCGGTCTGCAGGCGCATGCCGATGCGAAGGCGGTTGCTGAAGACGCCGGCGATTTGGGCCCGGTCGCTCTCCAGGCCGGTTTCTTTCTCGACGATGCTGGCCAGCACCAAGGCCTCGTCAGCCGAGCGCAGCGGGGTGGCCGGGTCTCGCTGGGCCCAGGCCTTGGCCAGGCGCTCGTCCATGGCCTGGGCCGCCTGGCGCAACACACTGGACACCGTGGCCTTGCGCGCGACGCGGTAGGTGTCGGGGAAGAAGCGGCCCTCGGGGTGACGACCGGGGTAGCCGATGAGCGCCATGATGTCGCGCTCGCTCAGGCCCTGCACGTCTTGCGTGAGTTCGGCGTTGCCGCGCAGCGCCTGCAGGGCCTGGCGGAAGGTCCAGCCCTCGATGATTTGCACCGAGAACAGCGCTTGCTCGCCGCGCGCGAGTTTGCCCAGCATGCCCTGCGGCGTGATGCCTGGGGCGAATTCGTAGGCGCCGGCCTTGATGTCGCGCGCCTGGCCCGACAGGCGAAACCACGCCCCGAGCAACCAGGCGGGCACCTGCACACCACCTTGCGCCACGCGCTCGGCCACGCGCTGGGCCCCGGCGCCAGGCGGCACTTCCACCAGCACCGGCTCACCGCTGGCGGTCTGCAGCGGTTGCTGCAGCCACCACCACCCCGCGCCCAGGCCAAGCAGGGCCCCCAACACGATCAGCAACAAGAGGTTTCGGAGGAATCGCAGCACAGGCAGGACGGCAGCAGGGTGAAGGATGACGGCGCCGGCAGCGGCACGGGCCGGCCATGATAATCGACCCCCTCGGCGTCCATCCGGCTGTGGGTGGATGGCCCATTACCCCTATCGCTCCGCCATGAACACCATTGACCACTCGGGGTTCACGCCCCTGCCCGATCTGGGGGTGATTCGCGCCCAGGGGGCCGACGCCGCCAGCTTCCTGCACGGCCAGCTCACCCAGGACGTGGCCCTGCAAACCACCGCCCAGGCCCGGCTGGCCGGCTACTGCTCGGCCAAGGGCCGACTGCTGGCGAGCTTTGTGGTCGTCAAGCGCGACGCAGAGAACTTGCTGCTGGTCTGCCCACGCGACCTGCTCGCCCCCACGCTCAAGCGGCTGTCGATGTTCGTGTTGCGAGCCAAGGCCAAGCTGTCGGACGCCAGCGCCGACTGGCAAGTGGGCGGCCTGGCGGGCGCCGCGGTGCCCCAAGCCCTGCCCGACACGCCCTGGGCCCACACCCGCGACGCAGACACCAGCCTGGTGCGCCTGCCCGCCGGTGCGGGCGTGGCCCGCGCCCTGTGGCTGGCACCGGTTGGCACGGCCTTGCCCAACGTGGCGGCCCTGCCCCTGACCCTCTGGCAATGGCTGGACGTGGCCAGCGGCGTGGCCACGGTGTCGGCACCGGTGGTGGACGCCTTCGTGCCGCAAATGCTGAACTACGAGTCGGTGGGGGGCGTGAACTTCAAGAAGGGGTGCTACCCCGGGCAGGAGGTGGTGGCGCGCAGCCAGTTTCGTGGCACCTTGAAGCGCCGCGCCTTCCTGGTGCATGCCGATGGCGAACTCGCGGCGGGCCAAGAGGTGTTTCACGAAAGCGATGCCGAGCAACCCTGCGGCACCGTCGTGCAAGCCGCACCCGCGCCGGGCGGCGGTTTCGACGCCATCGTCTCCCTGCAAGTGAGCGCCACGCAAGGCGGGGCGCTGCGGGCAGGCGAGCACGGTCTGGCCTTGCTGCCCCTGCCATACGAATTGCTCGACGACATCTGAGCGGGCCCACGCCGCATGTGCCTGATCGCTTTCGCCATCAATGCCCAGCCGGGCCAGGCCTTGTGGGTGGCGGCCAACCGCGACGAGCAATGGGGCCGCGAAACCGCCCCTCTGCACCGCTGGGCGCTGGACGACGGCACCGAGGTGGTGGGCGGGCGTGACCTGCGCGATGGCGGCACTTGGCTGGGCATCAGCCCCAGCGGGCGGGTGGCCATGCTCACCAACGTGCGCCAGGCCGTGCTGACGCAAGCCCGCCAGAGCCGGGGCCGGCTGGTGACCCAGGCCCTGCAAAGCGACAGCGCCCGGGCGCTCTTGGCCCAGCTCGACCCCGAGGCCTACGGCGGGTTCAACCTGGTCTGGGGCAACTTGCACACCGGCCACTGGCACTGGATGAGCAACCGCCACCCACAAGCCCCGCACGCCGAGCAGCGCCCGGCCTTGCACCACCGCGCCCTTGGCGATGGGCTGTATGGCCTGTCCAACGCCAGCCTCGACACCCCCTGGCCCAAGGCCTTGGCCTTGAAGGCCGCGCTGCGGGCCGCGATGGGGGCACCTGAAGAACAGCAGCAACTGGCCCACTTGGCGCCTGTGCTGGTGCAAACCACCCCGGTGGACGAGCACGCCCTGCCCCACACGGGCGTGGCCCCGGCCGTGGAGCGCGCCCTCTCAAGCCCTTTCGTGCGCGTGCCCGAGCGGCGCTATGGCACCCGAAGCACGCTGTGGATGCGCGTGCGCGAAACCCCTGGTGGCTGGCAAGCCGACCTGGACGAGTGGACCCACGACCCTGGCGCCCCTGGGCCGGCCTTGAGCCCCGAGCGGCACCGCCGCCTGCAAGTCACAGCGGCTTGACCATCTCCACGTGGGCGATGCCGGCCTCGGTAAACGGCTCGCCCCGCACCACAAAGCCCTGGCGGCGGTAGAAGCCCTCGGCGGTGCGCTGGGCGTGCAGCACCACCTCGCGGTCGCCGCGCTCGCGCGCCACCGCCATCAGGGCATCAAGCACGCCGCGCCCCCATCCGCCCCCGCGCAGAAAGCGGTGCACCGCCATGCGCCCGATCTTGGCCACGCCGGGCGCTGGCGCCAGCAGGCGCCCGGTGGCGATCACCTGGCCCAGGCGATTGAACGCCACGGCGTGAACGGCGGTGGCGTCTGCCTCGTCCAGTTCGATGGCCAGCGGAATCGATTGCTCTTGCACGAACACCATCTCGCGCAGACCGCGGGCCGCGTCACCCAGGGTGACCCAGTCGCCCACCCGCACCTCGGCCAGGGGCTCGCCGGCCTCATAGGCCTCGATGATGGCCCGGAAGGCCGCCGGAATGGGCTTGGAGGTTTGCGTGGCCGGGTCGGCGAACACGTAAACGATCTCGGCCGAGATCAGGTGCTGCTCGCCACGGAAGATGGCGCCGGTGAAGGCCATGGACGAGTTGCCCATGCGGGTGCAGCGCAAGGCCACGTCGATCATCTCGTCGGCGTGGGCCGAGGCGTGGAACTCCACCGTGGCCTTCACCACGTACATGTCGCCCTCCAGCAGCTCCATGGATTCGACATAGGGCAGTGCCAGCGCCCGCCAGTAATCGCCAATGGCCGTGTCGAAGTACATCAGGTAGTTGGCGTTGAAGACGATGCGCTGCATGTCCACCTCGGCCCAGCGCACGCGCAGGGGGTGGAAGAAGCGGAAGTCGTCTCGGGTCATGGCGGGCATCTCAGGTGTCTCCTTCAAAAGCGTGTTTCAGGGCGCGGGCTGCGTCTTCGTGGGCCTTGAGTGCCTGGGGGATGGCGCGGCCGAACTGGATGAAGCCGTGCACCACGCCGTGGTAGATCTCCAGGTCAACGGGCACACCCGCCAGGCGCAGGCGGTCGGCCATGGCAACGCCCTCGTCCACCAGCGAATCGCACTCGGCCAGGCCGAACCAGGCGGGCGCCACGCCTTCCAGTTCGCGCGGCTGGCCGCTGGCGTCCACGCCGTCCAGCGGGGCAAAGCGCCAGTCGTTGCGATCGGCCGGGTCACTCAGGTACTGACTGAAGAAATAGGTGATGAGGCTGGCGTCCAGCAGGAAGCCCTTGGCATACAGGCGGTGGCTGGGGGTGTTCTGGTGGCCGGCGCAGCCTGGGTAGTACAGCAGTTGAAGCGCCAGGGGCCAGCCGGCATCGCGTGCGGAAATGGCGGTCACCAGCGCCAGCGTGCCGCCGGCGCTGTCTCCCCCAACGGCAATGCGCGAACCGTCCAGACCGAGGGCACTGGCCTCGGCCCGCAGCCAGGCCAGGCTGTCCCAGGCGTCGTTTACCGCGGTGGGAAACGGCGCGTCGGGCGCCAGGCGGTAATCCACCGACACCACCGCGCAGTTCGCCAGGTGGGCCAGGCGGCGGCACAAGCGCTCGTGCGTGCGCACGCTGCCCACGGTGAAGCCGCCACCATGAAAGTACAGCAGCACTGGCAGGCCTGGCGCTTCAGAAGGCGCAAACAACGTGGCGGGCAATGACTGCCCGTCGCGTGTGGGAATGTTCAGGTTCTGCACACGGGCCAGTTTGTGCGGCTCGATATCGAGCACGGGGGCGCCGGCCTCGTAGGCCAGCCGGGCCTTGGCCGGCGTTAGCGCGTCCATCGGGGGGTGCCCGGCGCGGGCCACGCGGTCCAGCAGACCGCGCATGGCGGGGGTGAGGCGCTGGCGGGGATCGGGGTGGTGTGACATAGGGTGCGGATTGTCCTCTTGGCGACCGGGCCGGCCGCTGCCACGCTAGTAGCGTTCGGCACCACCACACCATAAACGGAGACCCGCATGGCCCAGATCCTCTATGTGACAAACATCCTCATCGACTTCGGCGTGCTCGCGCAGCTCAAGGCCGAGTGCGAGCGCGTGGGCATGGCGCGCCCGCTGGTGGTGACCGATGCGGGCGTGAAGGCGGCCGGCCTGCTCGACCGGGTTCAGCAGGCCTTGGCTGGCGTGCCCCACTCGGTGTTTGACGGCACGCCCTCCAACCCCACCGAAGCGGCCGTGCGAGCCGCCGCCGACTTGTACCGGGCGCAGGGCTGTGACGGCCTGATCGCGCTGGGCGGCGGCAGCGCCATTGACTGCGCCAAGGGCGTGGCCATCGCGGCCGCGCACCCGGGCCCGCTCAAAACCTACGCCACCATTGAAGGCGGCTCGCCCAAGATCACCGCGGCCGTGCCACCACTGATCGCCATCCCCACCACCGCGGGCACCGGCAGCGAGGTGGCGCGCGGGGCCATCATCATCGTGGACGATGGCCGCAAGCTGGGCTTTCACAGTTGGCACCTGGTGCCCAAGACCGCCCTGCTCGACCCCGAGCTCACCCTGGGCCTGCCGCCCGTGCTCACGGCGGCCACCGGCATGGACGCCATCGCGCACTGCATGGAAACCTATATGTCGGCGGCCTTCAACCCGCCAGCCGATGGCATTGCGCTGGACGGTCTCATGCGCGGCTGGGCCCACATCGAGCGCGCCACCCGCAACGGCCAAGACCGCGAGGCCCGCCTGAACATGATGAGCGCCAGCATGCAGGGCGCCATGGCTTTCCAGAAGGGCCTGGGTTGCGTGCACAGCCTCAGCCACAGCCTGGGGGGTGCCAACCCGCGCCTGCACCACGGCACGCTCAATGCGGTGTTTCTGCCGGCGGTGATTCGCTTCAATGCCGAGGCCCCGCACATGCAGCGCGAGCAGCGCCTTCAACGCATGGCCTGGGCCATGGGCTTGACCAGCGGCAGCGACGTGGCCGAAGCGGTGCGCGACATGAGCGCGCGCCTGGGCCTGCCCAGCGGCCTGGACGCCATGGGCGTGGGGCCAGAACTGTACGACCGCGTGATTCAAGGCGCCATGGCCGACCACTGCCACACCACCAACCCGCGCTTGGCCAGCGCCGACGACTACCGATTGATGCTGGAGGCCTCTCGCTAAGCGGCGCCCTACACCCCCGCCCACACTGACCAAGGCCCCAGGCCCGGTACCGCGAAAGCGGCCCGGGCCTGGGGCCTTTTTGCGCCTACGGATGCCCCCTGGGCAAACCCGTAGAACGCCTGCATTGAGACATTGATAAGTGTTTCATGACCGCTTCGTGATTGGGCGATTGACCTGCCCATGCAAACTCCGCACTCGAACGGCAATGCATTAGGCAAAAGACGAAAGCCTTGTATTGCAATTTCCAACAAACAAAGCCATTGGAGTCAATGCATGTCCATCCAAGTCTCCGTTCCTGCCAACAAAGAAACGCCGCTAACCGCCCGAGAAGCCGAAATCCTAGATTTGATCGCACAAGGCTATACCTCCAAGGAAATTGCCCGAAAACTGGACATTAGCCCCTATACCGTCAACACACATCGTGACAACCTACGGCGAAAGCTCGGCGTTCACAATGGCGCCCAACTTGCATATTGCCAGGCCACTCGCAACAGCCGACCCATGGCGATTCAAGACAGCATGAACAGCATCAATCAGGCCGAGTCCCGCTAACCCCGATTGCGGATATGAATTGATCAAGAATCCCTTGCCCATGCGCGCTCACACCTAAGCCAACCTTTCCCAGCCGGAGTGACCCAATGTCCATCGCCTTACCGTACGTTCCGAACTTGACCATCGGCGGAATTGTCGATCCGTCCACCATGAGAACGCTGCTGGCCATGTCAGAGGCAACAGGAAAAATCGATGCTGCCCATGACCACCTCAACTCACAAATATCGATGAAGCGCAGCCTCGAGATGACGGCGCAGGAACTCGAAAATTTGAATATCGAGACCGAAACCCTGACGCAAAAAATGAAGGACGTCGACAAAAACATCGACCTGGCAGCTTCCAACTATGCAAAAGTACGGATCGAGCAAGAGGCAATCCTGCAGCCCCTGCGCGCCAGCACGTCGACCGTAAATGCCAATTACGAAAGTCCCGTTAATTGGATCCGCAGCGAACTCAAGACGATGGAGTTGGGTGCGGACTCGATCAAATTGAACGTGCAATACTTCGGCTTCGACAGAAACGCCCAATCCGTTGACAATCAACTGAACAGCATCCGATCATTTGTTGCCTTGTCGGGAAGAGTGTTTGGTATCAAAGCATCATCGGAACTCGCGAGTTCGGCGGTCAGTCAGGTCAACAGCCAACTGCAGACGCACGACATAGAGGGCACCCTGATCATCACCGCAACATGCACGCACCGAGACGTGGCCATGTTCGCTCCTCTGGTGCTTGACGTCGACAAAGCCGTTCGGGTGTGGAACCTCATGCACCCAGATGCGAAAGATCGCATTGTCACCGATGACTGGAGCATGTCTGAAGCCCTGTCCGAGGAGGGAACGGAAGCAGAAAAGGCCATTCACATTGTGTCGGGTGCCGCATTCGGTTCGAGCTTTGTGGGCATGGTGCACATCCTGCGAAAAGAGTCCACCCAATCCAACCAGTCCACCGCCGACTCGTCCTCTTCCATGCAGCTTCAGGCCGGCTTGGAAGGCGGCGCCTTGATCAGTTCAATTCAGGGTGGATTCGGCGTTGATCGCTCTACCCTAGACGATATCCGGCGCTTGTTCAGTAGGACAGAGATCGACTCTCACGTCACCCTCATTACAGCGGGCTTGATCCCAACGCTTTCATCAAGCGAGATCAGCACGTCAATCAAGGCGTTCACCAATTTCGATCCATCGGCCATGATGGGGGAACTGACCGCTCTTCAAACTGAAACCGACAATAGTCAGCACAACCTCCGCACCGCGGCGGATGCCGCGATGATGGGGGGACAACTGGTCTCGATGAAGAAGGCCACCATCAAGTCAGTGATGGGCAGCGTCAGCGACATCGACAGCCAGAGAAACAAGGTCATCAACGTCAACTCGATGATCACCGCATTTGAGAACTACATCACCAAGGCCACCGAAAAAAAATCCAGCGGAAGCCTATTGAACACTGGATCGCTGCCTGTTCAGTACTTCATCAAGCCCATTACAAAATCGCAGCTGATTCACATGTGGGTGAACAAGTACTACCCCGGTCAATTCCTTGAGATACAGGGAGATGACAGCCTGGCCAAAACAAAGACCACCAAGTAAGCCGATCCATCAACGGTTGCACCGGAGAAACCAATGCCATCGACTATTCCCTATTCCCCATCTCTCACGCTGGGCAGCGTCATTACGCCATCTGTCATGGAGGCACTGATCAAGATCTCACAAGCACAGGCACCGATAGATGCAGCTCAGGAAAACCTGTCGTCGCTTATTTCCCTGCGCCGCAGCTTGGACATGACGCGCCAAGAGTTGGTCGATATGCGAATCAGTCCAGCGGAGCTCGATGCCAGTCTCATCAAGGTCAACGCCGACATTGACGCAGCCGCCAGCCATTACGCGGCTGTGCGCATGGCGCAGGAAGACGCACTACTTGAGTTGCGTTCGGGCATGCCCCCGGTGATGGCCGGCCCGGAAAGCCCGGTTGACTTTAACTATGAGCGAACCCAAATCAAGCAGGTTGCCATCGGCGCCGACAACCTGAAGCTGGAAGTCCAGTACTTCTCCTTCAATGAGAACGCTCAGGATGCTCACAACCAACTCAACAAAGTGCGCAGCTTCATCACTGCAAGCGCATCAACCGCGGGCTCTGACGCCAATGGAGCCTCCCTGGAAGTGGCCAATGCGGCCACCGAGCAGATCAGCCAGCAAATCTCCAACCACAACATCGCCGGCACCCTGGTGATTGCGGCCTCTTGCACGCACCGCAACGCCAGCATGCTGGCCCCTCTCTACCTGGATGTGGACAAGGCCATTCGGGTCTGGAATGCGGTCTACAGGTCCGACGACACCAAGATCCGCACAGATTCCAAGTCGCTCGCCACCATCGTGTCCGAAGCAGGAAAACCGGAAGAGCCTGCCATGCACATCGTCTCGGGCGCCACCTACGGATCGAGCTTTATTGGCATGGTCCACGTCTTGCGCAGCGAGGACACCACCAGCTTTCAATCTGTGCAGGCTCAGGCCGGTAGCCTGCAGGCGTCGTTCAAATTTGAACTTGGCCTGGCCGGCGCCTCCGGGCAAACCGGTATCGAAAGCAGCGTGGCGAACGACATCAAAAGGCTCTTCAGCGGCCAGCAAGTCAATGCCCACGTTTCACTAATCACCTCGGGCGTGATCTCAGGCCTGGCAACCAACGAGGTGGCCTCCGCCATCAAGTCGTTCGCCAATATCGATCCCAGCAAGTCGATGGAAGCGCTGGGCAAGCTCGCCGATGCCAATGCCTCCGACAAAGAATCCTCTCAGAGTGCAGCCAAGGCCGCCCGCTCGCGCCAACTCATGGCCAGCATGCAGGCCGCCAAGGTCGAGGGCGTTCTCTCATCTCTCGCTGACATACAAGCCGACAAGATCAAGGTGATGGACGTCAACTCCCTGATGGCCGCCTTTGACACTTACATCGCCGACATCAACAACGGCAGGTGCACAGGTGTTCCGATCAACTATTTCGTCAAGCCCATCACTCGCTCGCGGTTGGCTTTGATGTGGGTCAGCAAATATTTCCCGGGGCAGTTCGATGCGCGATCGGGGGATGACAGTGAGCTGACCAAACGGGTCGATCCGACTGCTAATGACGCCCAGCCCAACCCCGCCAAGAAGTGACATCGAGGTACTGAGCGGCCATGACCCGAGATCTTTTGTCGTGTCTTGTCGCCCTGACGGAGCGACCGGAAAAGGAAATGGCCATGTGGGTGGAGCCACTGACGGTCACCCTGCTCACCTTCAGCATCGACACACCGCCGCTGATGGCTGCGTTCTTGGCAAACGTGGTTCACGAATCAGCCCAGCTACGGCGCCTGGAGGAAAACCTCGATTACACCGCCCAACGCCTGGTCACGGTGTGGCCACATCGCTTTCACCTGGCCGAGGACGACCCGGAAAGTGGCAGGCGCAACGCAGAGCGGTTCGCCCACCACCCCGAGCTGATCGCGAATGCGGTTTACTCGGGTCGGCTAGGCAATGGCGACGAGAGCAGTGGCGACGGTTGGCGCTTCCGCGGCCGAGGCTTGATGCAGCTCACTGGGCGCGGGCAGTACCAGGCCTTCTTTGAAGCCCTTCCCAACCTCATGCTGCGGGTAATCAACACCACCGGTAATGAGGCCTACCGGGCGGTGTACGACGCCCTGCTCGCCAACCCGGGTCTCTGGCCCGACCTGTTGATCGAGCCGGACTTGGCCGCGCTGTCGGCGGGCTGGTACTGGGAGCAGATTGGCGCGAATGTGCTGATGCAAGGCGACACACAAGACGCCTTTGAAGCCCTCACGCGAGCCATCAACGGCCAACTCACGGGGCATGACGCGAGGGTCGCGCTGTGGACCCACGCCCGCTCCCTATTGGCGCATCAGTCTTGATGGGAATCCCGTGGACACCCCATCTTTCCTGGCCTTCGGAGCCATGGCCATTGCCTGGTTGCTGGGTTTGTTAGGCGTGGCAGCACCACTGGACGTCCAGGCCCAGCCATTGCACAACCAGGCTCCTGTCGTGCTGGAAATCGAGGGGGACATCGAGCCCGATGCGCTGATACGGGTGAAGGTGAGCGGCCTGCAAGAATGGGCTGACAGCGAGCGCCAATCGGCCTGGCGTCTCGTGCCTCATGTCGATGGGCGCCCCCTCAAGGGAAGCTATCCCAGCGGTGTCTCGCTGCGCGAAGGTTGGCTGCAATTTCATCTGCGGATCACACAGGACAACGAAATCGGCTGGGTCGATCTGTTGAGCCCACCTGCGTTCGAACGGTTCGTTGCGTTCAGCGTCGGTCCTGAGCAGGGCGACGCCTTTGCGTCGCGGTACCACGATGGGTCTGACCGCCTCGCGCGGGTGATCGTTATACGTCCCGGCTGGGCGGCCACGGCAGCCGTGCTGGTGGTGGCTTGCGCGCTTGGGTTTGCCTACCTCGCCAAGCACACCCGCCTGCTACTTGATACCGCCGACCTGGGGGCAGATGGCTCACGCCCGCGCCTGAGCCTGGCCAAAGTGCAATTTGCCCTCTGGTTCTTCGCCATCTTCACTTCCTTTCTGGTTATCTGGTTGACCACCGGCCGAACCGACAGCCTCAACAGCTCTGTATTGGCGATCTTGGGCATCAGCTCTGGTACTGCGCTGGGAGAGTCGTTTTTGCGCAATGCCAACGGTGCCACAAGTGCTCAGCGCACCGAGCGCCAGGCCGATCCATCCAGGCCACCTGCTCAGTTCTGGGCCCAAATGAAAGACCTGGCCTGCGACGCCCACGGAGCGTCGATCTATCGCTTCCAGGCATTGGCCTGGACGGCCGTGTTGCTGGTGACGTTTGCCAGTCAGGTCTATTTCGACTTGAGCATGCCGGTGTTCGGCTCGGAACTCCTTTACCTGCTGGGCCTGAGTTCGGGCACCTACATCGCACAAGGGGTACCCGGCACCGGAAAGTGGCACGCCCCTGTCATGCCTCCGCCGGCCTCGGCCGCCCCGCCTGGAATGCCCTCGCCAGACACCACCACAAGCCCACCACAAGACACAGGCAAAGAGGCGAATGCTCGCCTGGCCGGGCTGGCCCAGCGGATGCGATCTGCAGAAGCCGACCAACCTAGGGCCCCTCCATGAGGCGCACCACCGTCGCCCCCACTCATTTCTGGCGACACTAGACTCCTAAAGTATTCTTTTAAGACGAACGAGTGCGATGGATCCAAAAACATTATTTGGCATTCAAAGCGACGAAAACACCTTCATCTTCTCCAATTGACTGACATAAGCCGCCGACAACCTGATCCATCCGCGGAAAAACCACGACCAACAAAATAACCATTTCGTACCCAATGAAAGCCAAGGGAATGAAGAAATCTGATCATACGGAGATGCCGCGGGAGGAATTCCAGTTTGAGAACTGCCTCATCCGCTGCGACACGAGGGAGCTGCTCAGGGACGGTGTTGTCCAGAAAATCGAGCGTCGCTCGTTTGACCTGATCGTCTACCTCTTGCGGCAGGAGGGACGCGTCGTGAGCAAAGATGAACTGCTCGATCACGTCTGGGGCAACCGGTTTGTTTCCGATTCGGTGATCGCGCAGAGCATCATGAAAGCGCGAAAGGCGTTGGGCATCACGAGCCGGGACCCTGGCCCAATCAAGACCATTCACCGCGTCGGCTATCGCTTCACGGGCGAGGTGCGGCGCACGCTTCGGCATGCAGCACCCAGTATCAGCGACCGCCCAGCCATCCAGATCATGTGGCTGCCCACCGACTGCGACGCGGAAGCCAAGGGCCTGGCCTGGGTGCGGCTAGGCTTGATTCCCGTGGCGGCTCACGTGCTCAGCGCCAAGGGCTATCAGACCGCGAGCGCCTCCGAAGCCCTTGAGTACCAAGCGATTTTGAAGAACCAGGACCACAACCTTCACCGCTTACTCGATCGGGTGCTGGCGCAGGGCCTTGCTCGCGCGGTCGTGGCCACCAGATTGACGAGCTGGAACGAGAAGTTCCGTCTGGACTGGGAGGTTCTGCTGGATGGTTTCTCGCACGCTAACACGATCGTCGGCGATTCGCCCGCCGAACTCACCTTAAAAGCGGCGAACGAGGTGGCGCTTCTCATGCGCCTGCACTCGACCGACCCTCTGCGCTGCGAAGATGGACGGCAGCGGTACAAAGAGTTGCTCCAGTTCGTGGTTTGTGACGCCTACCTGCACCTGCACACCAAGACCCATGCGCTCCTTGCACCAGCCGTGGCCCAAGAGGACTGTCCGATGGCGGTGGCGGCCCATTACCTGCTCACCATCGCACGTGCGGGCGATGCACGCTGCAAAGAGTTGGCCCATCGGCTTCAAGAAAGAGCCACTCAACAAGGCCAACCCGGCATCGCCGGGTGGGCGAACATGTGCCTGGGCCTATACCACTTGTATCGGATCGAGCTCGACACCGCGCGCCATTACCTTGCCCAAGCCACTCCAATGGTTCACGAGGCAGGCCTTGATGACCTTCACCCACGCGCCCTGTTGCTGCTGGCTCACGCCAGCGCCTGCCTCGGCGACCTACACGATGCGCATACCCTCTGGCGCGAAGCCGCCCAGGCGGCAGGGCAGCGCCATAACCAGGGCCTATCGTGCTGGGTGCTGGCCCAACGGGCTGAATTGCTGTACCTGCAGCGCGACCATCACGCGGCCAGCGCCGCGTACGCCGAGGCAATGGACGCAGCCCTTTCGCAGGGGCAGCAGGAACTTGGCGCCATTTGCGGCGTGTACGTTGCTCTTGACCACGCATCGCGAGGTCAACTCGACGTGTGCCGACGGCAACTTGAGCAGGCCTGGCTCGCCGCCGATCAGTCGGGCGGCATTCAAGCGAGGCTGTTCGTGCTGATGCACCTGGGCTCGTGTTATGCGCGCCAAGGCGATGCCAATGGTCTGGACCAATGTCTGATTCGCTTGGGCGCCTCGGCACTGGCACTCTGCCCCTTGGGTCAAGCAGTGTCACAGTGGTTGCAAGGACGCCGCTACCTTCTGGAGGACCAGCCAAGCTTGGCCCTTCCCCTGATTCTTCAGGCCCACCGCACACTGAGCGAAATGGGAGCTTGGTGCCCCGACGAGAGCTGGATACTGCTGGCGCACGTGGCCATGTGCGCAAGAGAGCGCCGCGTGTTGGTCGACACCCTGGAAGAAATGGAGCGCAACGACCAGGTGACCAACGTGGCCTGGCGCCGGCTGTGCACGATTGTCTTGCGGTCCATGGTCAGTTACTTCGATGCCGACGCTCAAGCCGCCTTGCAGGACATCGAGCTCGCCATTCCCTTGGCGCGAAACACCAGCCTGGCGCCGATGCTGCAATTCGCCCAGGTCTGGCTATGCCTGCTCAGCGAGCGCCCTCAGGCACTGGACGCTCTCGCGGGCGCAGGAGACTGGGTGGTCCACACGCGAGAAGGCCGTTACTTGCAGGCGGTGCTACAGGACCACCACCGCTGGACCTGGCGTCCTCGTCAGTTGCCCTTGATGCTCACCAGTGGCAGTGGCGGCGGGGTGTACAGCCACCTGATCGCTGACCTGGGTGACGAAGAGCCCACCCGGTACGTGGACCACCTGCCCCTGCCCATCTGAATGCCACCGGAGACATCAGATGAGTAGCACACCCTTCACCATTGCCCCAATGCACGATGGCGACCGCCAGGCGTTTGTTCACTTTGAGCTGCGCAACCGCCCAGCGTTCGAGCGCTACAACCGCGCTCGTTCCCCACACCACTACACCCCCGCAGGACTTGACGAGGCGTTCGGCAGACTGCTGTCCCGGCAGTCCGTCGGTCAGTTGCACATCTGGGTGGCGCGGCACCAGTTTGGCCACTGGCTCGGCCGCGTCGCGCTGTTCGCCCATCAACAGCGGGGCCAGGCGTGGGGGCTGGTGGCTTACCAGACCGACCTGGATCACTGCCGCCTGGGCGTGGCCACGCAACTGGTGCGCCAGTGCGTGATTGAAGCCGTTGCCTTGGGGTACTCGTGGCTCGACGCCCAAGTGACGCACGACAACGAGGCCTCGATGGCGGTCCTGACCCGCTGCGGCTTCCAACACGATGGCCCCGACGAGCCCGCGGAATTGACCCGAGGAATCGTTCAGACGCTACGCCTGCGGCGCGTCGTCCAAGTGCCTGGTCCGCTTGTCTTGCACCACACCGATGTGCGCTTGACCTCTTGAGGCCGCCAGCGCCACCTGGCGCTGGCGCTCGGCCAGGCGGGCCTTTTCTTCGGCCGAACGCTGATCGTGGCAATGCGGGCAGCTCACCCCTGCCTCGTACAGGGGCGAGGCCTTGTCTTGCGAAGACAAAGGCCAGCGACACGAGCGGCACAACTCGTGAGGCCCCGGGCGCAACCCATGGCCCACGCTCACGCGCTCGTCGAACACAAAACACTCGCCCTGCCAGGTGCTTTGCTCGGGCGGCACCTCTTCCAGGTACTTCAGGATGCCACCCTCCAGGTGGTACACCTCGTCATAACCGCGCATCTTGAGCAAGGCGGTGGATTTCTCGCAGCGAATGCCACCGGTGCAGAACATCGCCACCTTGGTCTTCTTGCCGTCCTCGCCCTGCAGCCGCTCTTGCGCGTCCAGCCAAGCGGGCAGCTCGGTGAAGGCCTTGATGTTCGGGTTCACCGCGCCCTCAAAGGTGCCAATGGCCACCTCGTAGTCATTGCGGGTATCGATGAGCAGCACATCCGGGTCGCGGATCAGCGCGTTCCAGTCGGCCGGCTTCACGTACTGCCCAACCGTCTGGTTCGGGTCAAGCCCCGGCACACGCAGGGTGACAATTTCCTTTTTCAGCCGCACCTTCAGGCGGTGAAAGGGCGGGTGATCGCTCCAAGATGCCTTGTGCTGCAAGCGGGCCAGACGCGGATCGGCGTGCAGGTGGTCCAGCACCGCGCGCACCCCCTCTTCCGGGCCGGCAATCGTGCCGTTGATGCCCTCACGGGCCAGCAATAGCGTGCCCTTCACCCCATTGGCCACGCAGCATTGGTGCAGAGGCTCGCGCAGATCGGCGAAATCGGGCAGGTCAACAAACAGGTAGAGGGCGGCGGTGTAGTAGCGAGGCATGGGTGAATTATCCCCGCAGGCCTCGCCAGGATGCGCTCAGAGCGCCTCCACCCGGCCGATCTCGGGCCTGGCGAGCCAGTCGGCGAACTCGTCCGCCAACTGCTGGCTGGCCTGCACCGCTTGGGTCCATTCCCGGGCACGGCTGCGCCAGTCGGCACCGTGGCGGGTGAAGTCCGAACGATCGGGCAATTTTCCGTGGGGCAAGGTGCCCACCCAGTCCGGATCGGGGGCGAGCACCAGCATGTTGTCCAGCGCGGCGGTGCTGCGGTGGCGCTGTTTCCAGGCCTTGTCGAGCCAACCCGGCACCACCGCGCGCTGGAAATGGGGGTACAGCACCACCGGTGACGTGACCGAGGTGCGGTAATGCAGGTGCAGGTGGTAGTCGGTGATGCCGCCATCCCAATACGTACCCGGTGGTGCGCCGGCGATCGAGGGCACCGAGCGAAGCACGAAAGGAATGGAGCAACTGGCCTGCAGCGCGTCCATGAAGTTCTCGGTGCTCAGCGCCACCTGCCGCGTGCGCAGATCGCGGGTCTCGAAGGGCAAGGGCGTGCCTTCCCGCGAGAACACCACCCGCTCCAGCCAGGCTCCGAGGGCCGCTCGGCTCATGGCATTGGCCGCATAGGCCCCAAGGTAGCCCAGCGGGGTGCGCAAACGCCCTTCCCGCGCCAACAGGTGACGCCCGCGCGAGGTCACGATGTGCAGACGCCAGCGCGGGTGGTTCAGCACTTCGCCGAGGCGGTTGCCGTAAAAGCGGCGCAGGTTCTGGGCAAAAGTGGCGCTGATCTGCTCAGGGCTGGGGCGCTTGCGCCCGGGGGGCAACTCGTAGTGCTGGTGCACGTACTCGTGTTCCAGTTGCTCAAAGGCTGCCACGGGGTCGTTCAGGCAGGCGGTGGCCATGCGCCAGGCACCGATGGACGCCCCGATCAAATCAATGGGCTGGGTCGCCTGGGTCAGCCAGTCGCCAAAAAGAAAACGGTCGATGGCCAGCAACACCAGCCCCTTGGGGCCGCCAGCCGCCGCCGGAATGGCGCCCACGTGCTGAGGCTGCAGCCCGTGAGTGCGGATGTGATCAAGTGCCCGAGGGCCGGCGTACAGGCGCAGTGCTCGCATGGCCACCGATTGTGGGCCAGAACGAGCCGATCAATCGGCGGATTCGCTCACGTCGTCCTGACGCGAAATGGACGGAATCTGATCGGCCACCACGATGTCCGGGTCAATGCCCAGGATCACCCCCACTGGGTCGGGGTAGGTGTTGATGAGCAACTCGCTGCGGCGCTCATGCTCTTCGGCGCGGGCGCGCCAGGCGCCGATGTGGATGACACCTGCGATGGGCTCGTACACGTCCTTGTCGAAGGGTGCCGTGTGGTGACCGATGGCATCGATCATGCGCTTGGGAAAGCTCCACTCGCGGGCCAGGGCGGCGCCCACCTCGGCGTAGCTGTAACCGAACAGCGCCCGCTCGGTCTCGGCGCGCTTGAGGTCAAGCATCGAGACGCTGCGATCAAGTTCGATCATTTTCTCTGGCATACCCGCGTGCATCACCAACTTGCCCACGGCGTGGATCAGGCCAGCGGTGTAAGCCGTGTTTTCGTCAATGCGGATGGGCAGGGCAATGTACCGCGACAAAGCCGCGGTGTTCAGGCTGTAGCGCCAGAACTGGCTCATGTTCACGCCGCCCACCTGGTGGAAGCCGTCGCCAAGAGCGGCCGCGATCACCAGGGCCCGAACCTTGATCAGACCCAGCACGCTCATGGCTTCGCGCGCATTCGTCACGTTGCGGGTAATGCCGAAGAACGCCGAGTTCGCGGTCTTGAGCAGCTTGGCGGTGAGAGCCGGGTCTTCCTCCACCAGCATCGCGATCTTGATCGGATCCACGTCTTCGTCGTCGAACGACTCGATCAGCTTTCGCACCACCTTTGGGGCAGAAGGCAGGGCGCTGGGTCGTTTGAGGAGTTTCTCGAGCTGCATGGTGGTGCTGATAGGAGAGGTCTGTCACATGGGATATCGACAGACCTCTGATCGGCACCCTCTAGACACACTTGAGGCTTAATCACCGATAAAAGCCTGCAGTGCCTGACTGAACGACCATTCCTGCGGATCCTTGCCCAGCACGCTGTCCAAATCAACGCCCAAGGCCAGACCAACCATGTCCGGGAACGTGGCCACCATACCGGCGCGGTCCAACTGAATCTCCTCGGCCCGCGCCCGCCATGACGCCAGGTGCAGAACCCCCGCCAGCTTGTCGTAGGCATCGCCTTCAAACGGGGCGTTCTGGTGGGCCAGGGCCGACACGATCGGCGCGGGGAACTGCCAGCGCTCGAGCATGCCGGCGCCTACCTCGGCGAAGCTGAAACCGAAGGTCTGGTACTCGAACACCGAGCGGCGAAGATCCAAGGGCGGCACGATCATGTCCAGCCGCTGCACCTCATCGGGCATGCCGGTGTGCATCACCAGATCGCCCAGGGCGTGAATCAGGCCCGCCGTGTACGCACTGGCCTCGGCATGGCGCAGTAAGCCGGCGAGGGAACGCGAGATTTCGGCTACCCGCAGGCTGTAGCGCCAGAACTGTTGCAGGTTGACACCAGGCACGGCCTTGAAACTGCCGCCCAGGGCCGCTGCCATGACCAGGGATCGAACGTGGGTCATGCCCAGCAGGTTCACTGCCTCTTCAGCAGTGCCAATCTGGCGGCTGGAGCGAAAGAACGAGGAATTCGACAGGCGAAGCACGCGGGTAAGAAGCGCCGGGTCTCTGCCCACCAGCTCGGCCACGCGTTTCGGGCTGGGGTCGTCCTTGTTCATCTCGGTCAGCAATTCCGTCACGGTGCCCGACATGGCGGGCAGCGCGTTCGGACGGTTCAGGAGGGCATCAAGGGTCAGGGTAGTGGACATGTGTGAGGGCGTTTGAACGACGCACTGAGGTTAGCCTCAGCGTGCCTGTTTTATCGACCATCAGACCTGTCACTTGAGCCGCCCAGCCATCTTGGTCGGGCAACTCAGCCCTTGGTGTCAGCGCTTGCCCAGGCCTTGCAACTTGGCGAATGCAGAGGCCATCGCAGACGGTGCCTCCGGGGCCCGTTGCTGGCGCTGTCCACGCGCCGGCTCAAAGCGGTTTTCGCGCCCTGCCACACCCTCGCGGCGCGCCGGGGCGGCGTCCAGGCGCATGCTCAAGCCAATGCGCTTGCGCGCGGCGTCCACCTCGACCACGCGCACCTTCACGATGTCGCCGGTCTTCACGATCTCGCGCGCGTCGTTCACGAACTTGTGGCTGAGCTGGCTCACGTGCACCAGGCCGTCCTGGTGCACACCCAGGTCGATGAAGGCGCCGAACTGGGCCACGTTGCTGACCGTGCCTTCCAGAATCATGCCCTCGCGCAGGTCACTGATGTCTTCGACGCCCTCGTTGAAGCGCGCCACCTGGAAATCGGGGCGCGGGTCGCGACCGGGTTTCTCCAGCTCGGTGAGGATGTCCTTCACCGTGATGACGCCGAAGGTCTCGTTGGCGAACAGCTCGGGGCGCAAGGTCTTGAGCATGTCGGCCCGGCCCATGAGGGACTCAATGGGCTGCTGCGCCTTGGCCATGATCTGCTCGACCACCGGGTAGGTCTCGGGGTGCACGCCGGTCATGTCCAGCGGGTTGTCGCCGCCGCGAATGCGCAGAAAGCCCGCGCTCTGCTCAAAGGTCTTGGGGCCCAGGCCGGTGACTTGCAGCAACTGCTGGCGGTTCTTGAAGGCGCCATTGGCCTCGCGCCACCGCACCACCGCCTTGGCCACGGCCGGCGACAGACCGGAGACGCGGGCCAGCAGCGGCACGCTGGCGGTGTTCAGGTCAACGCCCACGCCGTTCACGCAGTCTTCCACCACGGCATCCAGCGTGCGCGCCAGTTCGCTCTGGTTCACATCGTGCTGGTACTGGCCCACGCCGATGCTCTTGGGGTCGATCTTCACCAGCTCGGCCAGCGGGTCTTGCAGGCGGCGGGCGATGCTGGCCGCGCCGCGCAGGCTCACGTCCACGTCGGGCATTTCCTGGCTGGCGTATTCGCTGGCGCTGTAAACCGAGGCGCCCGCCTCACTCACCACCACTTTCGTGATGCCGTCCTGCCCGGCCTTGGCCAGCAGCTTGATGAGGTCGGCCGCGAGCTTGTCGGTTTCGCGGCTGGCGGTGCCGTTGCCAATGGCGATGAGCTGCACGCCGTGCTTGCGGCACAGCAGGCCCAGGGTGTGCAGCGACCCTTCCCAGTCGCGGCGCGGCTCGTGCGGGTACACGGTGGCGGTGTCCACCAGCTTGCCGGTGGTGTCCACCACGGCCACCTTCACGCCGGTGCGGATGCCGGGGTCAAGCCCCATCACCACCTTGGGGCCGGCCGGGGCGGCCAGCAGCAGGTCGCGCAGGTTGTCGCCGAACACCTTGATGGCCACGGCCTCGGCGTTTTCGCGCAGGCGGGCGAACAGGTCGCGCTCGCTGGACAGGCTCAGCTTGACGCGCCAGGTCCAGCCCACGCACTTGCGCAGCAGGTCATCGGCGGCACGGCCCTGGTGGCTCCAGCCCAGGTGCAGGGCAATGCGGCCTTCGGCCGGGCTGGGCACGCCAGGCTGCGGCTCGCCGGGCAGCACCAGCTTGGCGTCCAGGATTTCGAGCTGGCGGCCACGGAACACCGCCAGCGCCCGGTGCGAGGGCACCTTGCCAATGGGTTCGCTGTAGTCGAAGTAGTCGCGAAACTTCGCCACGTCGGGCACGTTTTCGTCCTTGCCCGCCACCAGCTTGCTGGTGAACAGGCCTTCGGCCCACAGCCATTCGCGCAGGCTCTGCACCAGGGCGGCGTCTTCGGCCCAGCGCTCGCTGAGGATGTCGCGCACGCCATCGAGCACGGCCAGCACGTTGGTGAAGTCGCTGCCGTCCTCGCCCTTCTCGGCCTTCACGTAGGCCGCGGCGGCCTCGGTGGGGTTGAGGGTGGGGTTGGCCCACAGCGCATCGGCCAGGGGTTCCAGGCCAGCTTCCCGGGCGATCAGGCCTTTGGTGCGGCGCTTTTGCTTGTAGGGCAGGTACAGGTCTTCCAGTTCCTGCTTGGTGGGCGCGGCCTCGATGGCGGCGCGCAGCTCGGGCGTGAGCTTGCCCTGCTCTTCGATGCTTTTGAGGATGGCCTCGCGCCGGTCGGAGAGCTCGCGCAGGTAGCCCAGGCGGTATTCCAGTTCACGCAATTGAATATCGTCCAAGCCACCGGTCACCTCTTTGCGGTACCGGGCGATGAAGGGCACCGTGGCCCCGCCATCGAGCAGCTCCACCGCTGCCGTGACCTGTTGAACCTGAACGCGGAGTTCCTGCGCAATCTGCGCAATGATGTGTTGCATGCCTCGTCATGGGCCGCCTGCCCGGGGGCGGCGACCGGTCAAAAAACCGAAGCGGCGGAGTTTGCCATACGGATTTGCAGCTTACCGAATGGTCAGCTGGCCACTTTTTGCTGCGCGATCCCCTGCGCTTACCACAAGGCCATCCACACCGACAACGCCGCACCCCATCTTGTGGTCAAGGTTGACAACCCAAGCCCACTCAAACAAAGTAGTACCTTAATACTACTCATGAGACTGGGAAATGCGGTGTAGTCACGTCTTCTGCGGGATATTGGGTTTCCTTGGTGCCAATGCACATGCCGACCTGCCACTGACCGTGGAGGACCTGATCACGACCCCGGGCAAGACAAGGCTCGATCTATCGGTGGCTTATTCAAACACCGAGCGGCAGGGCATCTCCACCGGCGAGCCCTTCATCCTCCAAACCGGCCCTACTTCGTTTATCGCCGTGCCCACCCAGATTGGCGAAAGCATCGGGAACAGCGACACCTCCGTGATCACCATCGGCGTGCGCCGGGGATTAAGCTCCAAGGCAGAAATCTACGGCCGATTAAGCGCCCATTCGTCAACGCAGCGCAGCAGCACTGCCACCCAAAGCACCACCCAAAGCTCATCGGGATTTGCTGACGCATGGGTAGGCATCAACTACCAGTTCAAGAACGACGAAAACACCCCTGCCCTGCTGGGATTTGCAGAAATTGCCCTGCGGGAAAGACATCGCAACAGCAGTGCGAGTTTCAAATCGACCATGGTCGGGGCGACCACCTACAAAGCCATCGACCCCATCGTTTTCTCTCTTACTGGCGCTTACCGTTACAACCAGACACGCCAAGACGGAGGCAGGCCCTACAAGCCCGGAAATTTGATCCTTCTCAACCCTGGTGTGGCGTTTGCAGTCAATGATCGGATCACCCTCACCACGGGCATGCAATGGACGCGCCGCCATGCCGACCGCATCACCGGTCAGACACAGGGCATTCACCGCACTGCCACCGATCTGCTATTGGGCGTTGGCTATGGCTTTGACAAAGGCAATACGCTCAACACCACATTCAAGGTCAATGCCTCGGGGCGCAGCGGAGCGGAGCTTCGCCTGAACTGGCTTACCACCTTCTAACAAAAAATTGGGCGGCCAATGATCGGCCGCCCGACGGGGATTGGCAGTGCTGCAACACCGCCAATAAGGCTGGCGATGATGAAGATGATCTGCGTCGCCGGAGGCGCCTCGGACTTCTGTTTCGAGGCTTTAATTTTGCTTTTGACAAGGGAGATAAAGTGAGTAAGTTCAAACACGCCGCAATCGCATTGGCCACAACCTGCCTGATGACAGCTCAGGTAAAAGCCGATGAAGTTCAAGCAGCGGCGCCCTTCAGCCAATCAGACCTTCACGCGATTTTTGACCAAGTAGGCAGGCCATTGGAAATCGTAGCACTGTCACATCAAGAGATGAAGGAGACCGAAGGTGCCTGGGGGCTTTGGGGCGGAGTTATTGGAGGCTTAGGTGGACTCGGCGGATACAGTCTGAACACCTCCATTTCCGGATCGCCATGGTCTTGGAGCAGCGCAGCCTACTCAGCTGGTGCCGGCGCCTATTACGGTGCAACCAGTGGGCCGGTTGGCGTGGTTTGGGGCTTCAATAGTGCAATCGGCACTGGTACATTCCTTGGTGTCACCCAGTACTACGGCTGGTGATGAAGATGCCCGCAATCAAACCTATCTATCAGGCATTCACACTGATTGCGGGCGTCGTCGCCATACCGCTGTGTCTCGGCCAATATTTTTACCCGTCCTTCCCTCTGCTATTGATTGCCTCTCTCATCTTGGATGATGTGAAACGTGCAGGGAAGATAAACCCGTACCACCTTGACGCTGGTTTGAAGGTACTTTTTTCAAACAAGTGGTTGGTATTTTTCGCCTTATATCTGCTCTGGGTGCTCGATTTTGCATTCATCAAGTGAGCAGCCGAAATCCAATATTCTGCACAAGTCACATATTGAACGAATGCAGCCATCTCGAACAATTGGAATGTTCGCCGCCCTCTTGTTGCTGTTGTTGAGAACGGGAGTGCAGGCAGAAGACTTGGCCAAAGAACGACCGAGCGGAGGTGCGTTGCTCGCAACTTACTCTGCCAGCGGCATGCTGCCGCGGAAAAATTGGAAATCGCTTCGAGACGACCGCGTCGTCAAACAAGATCTCGATTATTCCTGTGGCGCTGCATCGCTGGCCACCTTGCTCAACAGCTACTACGGCCAGAACGTCACCGAGGAGGCAGTGCTCAAAGCGATGGACAAGGGAAACAGCCGCGCCAGCTTTGATGACATGGCTAGAGCGCTTACCGATTTTGGCTTTCGCGCACAAGGCTTTGCAGCAAGTTGGGAGCAGTTGGCGCGACTGAAGGTGCCCGTTGTGCTGTACGTGAAACACCGTCAGAACGACCACTTCACCGTGCTGCGTGGCATCAGCGGCGATGTCGTGTGGCTGGCGGACCCCAGTCAAGGCAATCGCACGTACAGCCGCGATCAGTTTCTGGCCATGTGGGAAACGCGCTTCGGAGCGAACGATGGCCTCACTGGTAAGTTCCTGGCGGTCTTGCCAATCGGTGCGAGCGCACAGAAGCTGGACAATTTTTTCACCCAGAAGCCGGTGCGCCAGTCAGCCCCTGCGGTGTCAACACTGGCCAACCGGTTCTGGTCGCCGTGATGGTGATTGCGGCGTTTTGCAAAACGGGAATGAAGATGACGAAACCGCTTCAACGGATGGGCATTGGGATTCTGGCGATTTGCCTGCTGGCACCCACCACGGGAGTGACTGGCCAAACGAACAGCGCGCAAGCGGTGCGTGTCGGGCTGGTGTCGAACGAATGGCAGCGCTTGCTGATGGTCAGCCGCATTGAGTTGGCACTGCTTGAGCTCCCCGCGCACTTCAAGCAAGGGCTCGATCAAGCCAAATCTCAAGGCTTGCCAATTTCGCCAGAGGTAGAGGTGGCGCTGAAGGCAGCTGCGGATGAGGTATTCGGCGCTGCTGCGCTTCAAGGTGCAGCCCTTTCCCATTTGGAGGCCAGCCTGAGCCCATCCCAACTGCGCGACTGGTTGGCGTTTTACCAGTCGCCGCTTGGCCAAAAGATGGCAGCGGCCGATGAGCGAGCGGCTTCACCGGACTTTTTGCGTTCGGTCATGGATCGTGCGCCTCGATTGATGGAAACCGTCAGCCGAGACACTGGTCGGCTGGCGTTGCTTCAGTCGTGGCTAGATGCGACTGGCGCAGTGGAACAATCCACCAATATGGCTTTGCACAGCCAACTCGCACTAGAGTGGGGCCTGGTATCGACCCTGCCGCGAACAGCCGGGATGCCAACTTTCGATGAACTCAAGAGCTACATCAACGAACGCCGTTTCGTCGTGAAGGCACATTTGGCACAGCTCGCCCTGTTGCACTCGGCGGCGGCATACCAGGATTTCAGCAACGAGGACATCCGACAGATGCTGCAACGGGCCAACAGCCCCGCCGGCCAAGCTTTGTACGTGAACTTCAATCGCAAAATGCACCGGACGTTGGAGGCACTCGTGGAGAAGGTGGGGCTGACCGCCGGCCGCCGCCTGGCAAGCCACCCCACCTAACACGCGTACAGCGGAGAAACTCCGCATCACCCCCGCAGCGCCTGGCGCAACTGCGCCCCCACCTCGGGGCGCTCGGCGAAGGGGTCGGGCGGGTTCTGGCCGGCCACGATGGCGTCAAAGCGCGAACGGGCGTTGCCCAGGGCCTTGGGGTGGCTGTAAACGTAGAACTGGTCGTTGGCCACCGCCTCGAACACGCGGGCGGCCACCTCGGCGGCGGTGACCTTGCCAGAGCTGATGGCCTTGTCGCTCATGGCGTGGCCGATGAGCTGGCTCTTGGTGGGCTTGCCCACCACCAGGTCGGCCGGGCGGTTACGCTCGCTCTGGTTGATGGCCGTGGGCACGAAGTACGGGCACAGCACGCTGGCGCTGAGCTGATCGGTGACGAGCTTGAGGTCTTGGTACAGGCTCTCGGTGAGGCTGACCACGGCGTGCTTGCTCACGTTGTAGACGCCCATGTTGGGCGGGGTGAGCAGACCCGCCATGCTGGCGGTGTTGACGATGTGGCCGCGCCAGGACGGGTCGGCCTCGGCGGCGGCCAGCATCATGGGGGTGAACAGGCGCACGCCGTGGATCACGCCCCACACGTTGACGCCCATCACCCATTCCCAGTCGCGCACCGAGTGTTCCCACAACAGGCCGGCAATGGCCACGCCGGCGTTGTTGAACACGAAGTGCGGCGCGCCAAATCGCTCTTGCACCGCCTGGGCCAGGGCCTCCATCTGATCGCCCTTGGAGACGTCCACCCGGCGGGCCAGGATGGCCACGCCGCTGGCGCTGAGCTCGGCCACGGCGCGGTCCAGCGCGTCTTGCTGCACGTCCACCAGCACCAGGTTCATGCCGCGCTGGGCGGCAATTCGGGCGCATTCGAGCCCGAAGCCCGAGCCCGCGCCGGTGAGCACGGCGGTCTTGCCCGCGAAGTTGTCGATCATGTGTTGTCTCCTTGTGTGATCTGGTGGATAGGGGGGAAAGCAATCAGGGGCGCCGCATCTCCACGTGGTCGATGCCGTCCTCTTGGTAAACAGGGCCATCGGTCTCAAAGCCGTGGCGGCGGTAGAAGGCTTGCAGGTGGGCTTGTGCACCAATGCGGATGGGCTGCTGGCCCCACAGGCCACAGAGCACGCGCACGGCCTCGGCCATGAGCTGGTGCCCCAGGCCACCACCCCGTGCGTCGGGCGCGGTGACGACGCGGCCGATGCTGGCCTCGGGGTATTTCAGGCCGGGCGGCACAAGCCGCGCGCTGGCCACCAACTGGCCATTGCGCTCACCCAGCAGGTGCAGGCAATCGGCGTCGGCGTCGTCCATGTCCAGGAAAACGCATTGCTGCTCCACCACGAACACCTCGCTGCGCAGGCGAAGCAAGGCATAAAGGGTGCGCGCCTGCATCGCATCGAAGGGCAGGCAGCGCCACAAAACCGGTTCGCTCAAGCTCGCACTTCCCTCAAGACATAGCCCACGCGGGGGAAGTGCACGTGCACGGTGCCGGCGCGTTCGTCGGTGCGGCGCAGGGTGTAGCGGGTGCGGGTGGCGGCCACCAGCTCACCTTCGGTGGGCTCTTGCCCGAACGATTCGGCCGCCACGGTCACGCGGCTGCCCAGGTCAATGCCGTGATCGTCCTGGAAGGCCTCGCCCTGCACCGGCTCGGGCGTGGCGGCGGCCGCGATGGCGATGGCGTCGGTGGAGGTGATGCGCTCGCCCTGCCCGTGGCCAATGGCCTTGATGCGGTCCATCCATTCCAGCACGTCGGGCGTGGCCTCCAGCACCCCGGCCATGGCCGGGTTGATGTGCCGGGTGAACCACAGTGGGTGGTAGGCGGCCAGGTCGGCGATGCAGGGCACCTCGCCCAGCAGGTAGGGCTGGTCGTCCAGCATGCTGGAGAGGCGGCGCAGGTAGCTGCGGTAGGCGCTCAGGGCATCGCCGGGGCGCAGGCCAGGCATGCCGCCGCGCATGGCGCCACGGTCTTGGGCGAAGGCCTGGGCCGCTTCGGGCGGCTGGCGGGCGAACAACGCCGCCGCGCCTTTGGGGCTGAGGTTGTGGCCCATGGAGGCCCAGAACAAGGTGCTGTCGGCCCATTGGGCCACCACGCGCGAGAGGCCACGCGCGGTGGCGGGGTACAGGGGCGGCTCGGGCTGGCGGTGTTCCAGCACGTCGGCGATCAGGGCCGTGTCGCAGTAGATGTCGGCCCCGATCTGCAGCAGTGGCGTGCGGCGGTAACCGCCGGTGAGCGCCACCACGTCGGGCTTGGGCATCACGGTGGGGATGTACACGCTCTTCCAGGCCAGGCCCTTGAGGCCGAGCATGAGCCGCGCCTTCTCGGCAAAGGGCGACATGGGGTAGTGGTGCAGGATCAGGTCAGGCATGGTGGTCACCTAGGCTTAGCGCGGTTGGGCGCGCTCGATGATGCGATCGAAGGCGGTGGCGGCGTTGAGCGAGCCGAAGCTGTAGCCCCAGTGGCCGCCGATGCGCGAATCGCAGAAGGCGGCAAACACCTCAAGCGGCGCGGTCTGGGCCAGCAGCGCGGCCTGCACGGCCAGTGCCACGTCTTGCGCCAGGCGGCGGGCCTCCAGTTCGGTGGCCATTTCTTCCACGCGAATGGGCAACTGGGCGGCCAGGCGGTCCAGCGCGGGGTGCATGCCCTTGGCCGGGGCCAGTTCTTGCGCCAGCGCGGCGGCAGCATCGGCCTTGCGCAGGGCGCGCAGCAGGTCCAGCGCCATGATGTTGCCGGCGCCTTCCCAGATGGAGTTCAGCGGCATTTCGCGGTAGATGCGGGCCATGATGCCCTCGCCGCCCTCTTCCACGTAGCCGTTGCCACCCAGGCATTCCATGGCTTCCTGGGCGAAGTGGCTGCCGCGCTTGCAGATCCAGAACTTGGCAATGGGCGTGAGCAGGCGGGCCATCACCTGCTCGTGCGGGTCATCGGCGCGGTCAAAGGCGCGGGCCAGGCGCATGGACAGCGCCGTGGCCGCTTCGGATTCGAGCGCCAGATCGGCCAGCACGTTCTTCATGAGCGGCTGGTCGATCAGGTACTTGCCAAAGGCCTTGCGCTGCGTGGTGTGGTTCAGCGCAATCGACAAGGCCTGGCGCATCAGGCCGCTGACGCCCAGCGCGCAATCCAGCCGCGTGAGCGTGCCCATGGCCAGGATCTGCGGAATGCCACGCCCTTCTTCGCCCACCAGCCAGGCCGTGGCGCCGTGGAACTCGACCTCGGAGCTGGCGTTGGCCTTGTTGCCCAGCTTGTCTTTCAGGCGCTGAATGCGCAGGCCATTGAGCGAGCCGTCGGGCAGCACGCGCGGCAGGAACAGGCACGAGAGGCCGCTGGCCGTCTGCGCCAGGATCAGGAAGGCGTCGCACATGGGCGCCGAGAAGAACCACTTGTGGCCCACCACGCTGTAGCGCTGGCCCCAGGCGTCGCTGCCGACGGGCTCGGCGCGGGTGGTGTTGGCCCGCACGTCAGAGCCGCCCTGCTTCTCGGTCATGCCCATGCCCATGGTCACGCCCGGCTTCTCGCGCCACAGCTTGAGCGCGGGGTCGTAGGCGCGGCTGGTGAGCTGCGGGGCCCAGTCGGCGTAGATGGCCGGGTTGTCTTTCAGCGCCGGGGTGACGGCGTAGGTCATGGAGATGGGGCACAGCATCGAGGGCTCCAGCTCGGTGAAGAGCATGAAGCCCGCCGCGCGTTTCATGTGCGCGTGGCCGCTGGCCTGCTCTTCGGGCGCGAACACGCGCCCGTGCAGGCCGGCGTCCACCGCCGCGGCCATGAGCGCGTGGTAGCTGGGGTGGAACTCCACCTGGTCAATGCGGTGGCCAAACCGGCTGTGGGTCTTGAGCTGGGGCGTGAAGGTGTTGGCCAGGCGGGCATGGGTCTGCATGTCAGCGCTGCCCACCAGTTGGCCCAGCGCGCGCAGGGGCGCGGTGTCCATGGCGGGCGCGTTGAACTTGAGGGCCGCCTGCAGGGCACGGTTGCCGTCGAACAGGTTCACGTCCACCAGGGGCTCGACCTGGTTGAAGACCTCGTGCGTGGTGTCGCTCTGCGTCATGGCGGCCTCCTTCGATCAGATCAGCTTCACAAGTTGCTTGCCGAAGTTCTTGCCCTTGAGCAAGCCCAGGAATGCCTCGGGTGCGGCTTCAAGGCCCTGCGCCACCGTCTCGCGCGGGTGCAGCTTGCCTTGCGCCACCAGCGTGCCCAGCTCGTTGAGCGCCTCGCCCCAGACCTCGGGGTGTTCGCTCACGATGAAGCCTTGAATCTTCATGCGGTTCACCAGAATGAGCGCCGGGTTGGCCATGGCCAGGGGGGCACCGTCGTAGCCGGCGATCATGCCGCACACGGCGATGCGCGAGAAGGCGTTCATGCGCAGCATCACCGCGTCCATCACCAGGCCACCCACGTTCTCGAACAGGCCGTCCACCCCGTTGGGGCAGGCCTCCTTCACCGCCTTGGACATGGCGGCCAGCGTGGTGTGCTGCTTGTAGTCGATGCAAGCGTCAAAGCCCAGTTCGTTCACCGCGTAGGCGCACTTTTCGGCACCACCGGCAATGCCCACCACGCGGCAGCCACGGGCCTTGGCCAGGGCGGCCAGGGCGCTGCCCACCGCGCCGGTGGCGGCGCTCACCACCACGGTTTCGCCCGCCTTGGGGGCGATGATCTTCACCAGGCCGTACCAGGCGGTCACGCCCGGCATGCCCACGGCGCCCAGGTAGTAGCTCAGGGGCACGTGGGTGGTGTCCACCTTGCGCAGCGCGCCGGGCTCATTGCCGTTCACCACGCTGTACTCCTGCCAGCCGCCCATGCCCACCACCCGGTCGCCGGGCTGGAACTTGGGGTGGCGCGACTCCACCACCTCGCCCACGGTGCCGCCAATCATCACCTCGCCCAGGGGCTGGGGTGCGGCGTAGCTCTTGCTCTCGTTCATGCGCCCGCGCATGTAGGGGTCGAGGCTGAGGTAGTGGTGGCGCACCAGCACCTGGCCGTCTTGCAGGTCGGGCGTCTGCACGCTCACCAGCTTGAAGTTGCTGACCGTGGCCTCGCCCTGGGGGCGGTTGTCGAGAAGGATCTGGCGATTGGTGGGCATGTGTTGTCTCCTGTGGGGTGAAAGAAAGCCAGCCGGGTCGCCGCGGCCTCAGTCGGTGGCGATGCGGTTCAGTGGCTGGGTGGACGTGGGGCTGGTGGGCAGCCGGGGCACAAACTTGAAGGTGGCGGTGGCGTGAATGCAGAGCTTGCCGCTGGCATCGAACACGCTGCCCTCGGTGAAGGCCATGGTGGCGGTGCGGTGCAGCAGCCGGCCGGTGGCGCGCAGCGCGCCCTTGCCCGGGCGCATGAAGCTGGTTTTCATCTCAATGGTGACGGCGCCCATGCTGGGCTCCACGCTGCGCGCGGCGTGGGCCATCGTCACATCGAGCAGGGTCATGGACGCGCCGCCGTGCACCACGTCAAACGAGTTCAGGTGCTCAGGCTGGGCGTCGAAGGTGATCTCGGCCTCACCAGCGTCCATGCGCTGCAGGCGAAAGCCCAGGAGATCGACAAAAGGAATGCGAACAGGAAATTGCATGGCAGTGGCGACAAGTGACGGGCGCGCACCGGCGGCACGCGCCGGTGGACGCCAGCGCTTCAGCCGCCCGTGACGACCGAGACACCCCCGTCCACCGCCATCCATTGTCCGGTGATGTGGCGCCCCGCCTCAGACGCGAACAGGACAGTGAGGCCCTTGAGGTCTTCGTCGCCACCCAGGCGGCCCAGCGGGGCCTGAGCGGCCAGGCGCTCTTCGCCCATGTTCTTGAGGGTGGCGGCCGTCATCTTGCTGGGGAAGAAGCCCGGGCAGATGGCGTTCACGCGGATGCCATGCGCGCCCCACTCCGCCGCCAGTGCGCGGGTGAAGTTGATCACCGCGCCCTTGGACGTGTTGTACGCAATGGTTTTCATGTCGCGCGGGTTGCCGCCCAGGCCGGCGATGGACGCGGTGTTGATGATGCTGCCGCGCCGGCGCGGGATCATGCTGCCCTTGGCGATGAGCTGGCTCAGCAAAAAGTAGCTGCGCACGTTCAGGTTCATCACCTTGTCCCAGGCTTCCAGCGGGTGGTCTTCGGCGGCTGCGCCCCACGAGGCGCCGGCGTTGTTCACCAGAATGTCCACGTCGCCCACGCGCTGCAGGGTTTCGCTGACCAGGCGGCGGATGTCTTCCACATGGGCGCAGTCGGCCGCGATCCAGCGCGCGTCGATGCCGGCGGCCTGCAGCTCGGCGGTGGCCTGCTCCAGGTCATCGGCCTTGCGCGAGCTGATCACCACCTTCGCCCCGGCCTCGCCCAGAGCGTGCGCCATCTGCAGGCCAAGGCCTCGCGAACCACCGGTGATGAGGGCGGTGCGGCCTTTCAGGTCAAAGAGTTGTTGAACGGTGCGGGTCATGGGGGTGTCTCCTGATGGGGTGGAACGTGGGCCTCAGAACGCCTCTTCGGGCATATCGGCGCAGGTCAGGTCGCGGCGGCTGACCACGGCCAGCCAGGCCCCGATCTTGGGCAGTTCGTAGTGGAAAAAGAAGCGCATCGCGCGCAGGCGGCCAGTGCGCGCGGCCGACGCTGGGCTGGCCTGGGCGGTGAGCGCCACGTCCAGCCAGATCCAGGCCAGCACGGTGTGGCCAAAGGCCTGCATGTAGGGCACGGCGTTGGCCAGCGCCTGCGTGGGCTCGCCGGTGGCCCAGGCGGCATTGGTGGCCGCGCCCACCGCCTGCAGCGCCTCGCTCAGGGCATTGGCGTGGGCGGCCAGTTCGGGCACGTGAATGGCGCGCTGCACCGTGGCGTCAATGCGCGTGGCCAGCGCCTTGAGGCCGCGCCCTTGCTCCATCAGCACCTTGCGGCCCAACAGGTCCATGGCCTGGATGCCGTGCGTGCCCTCGTGGATCATGTTCAGGCGGTTGTCGCGCCAGTACTGCTCCACCGGGAAATCGCGCGTGTAGCCGTAACCGCCGTGCACTTGAATGGCCAGGGAATTGGCCTCCAGGCACCACTCGCTGGGCCAGCTCTTGGCAATGGGCGTGAGCACCTCCAGCAGCAGCCGGGCCTCGTCGGCGGCGTCGGGCGCGCCGGTGTGTTGTTCGTCAACCAATCGCGCGCAATACAAAGCCAGCGCCAACGCGCCCTCGCAGTAGCTCTTCTGCGCCAGCAGCATGCGCTTGACGTCGGCGTGCTCAATGATGCGCACCGGCGGCTGCGCCGGGTCTTTGCCGGCCGGCCCCACGGGGCGGCCTTGCGGGCGGTTGCGGGCGTAGTCAAGGCTGGCGTGGTAACCCGCCATGCCCAGCATGGTGGCGGCCATGCCCACGCCGATGCGGGCCTCGTTCATCATGTGGAACATGCAGCGCAGGCCCTCGCCGGGCTGGCCCACCAGGTAGCCGATGGCACCAGCGCCACCGCGCACCGGGTACTTGCCCTCGCCAAAGTTCAGCAAGGTGTTGGTGGTGCCGCGCCAGCCGCACTTGTGGTTCAGGCCGGCCAGGGCCACGTCGTTGCGCTCGCCGGTGAGCTGGCCCTCGGTGTCCACCAGCTTCTTGGGCACGATGAACAGCGAAATGCCCTTCACCCCTGGCGGCAGCTTGCCGTCGGGCCCGGGAATCTTGGCCAGCACCAGGTGCACGATGTTCTCGGTGAGTTCGTGCTCGCCGGCCGAGATCCACATCTTGTTGCCCTTGAGCCGGTAGCGCGGCCCCAGCGGGTCGGCCTCGAAGCCGTCGCCGTCGGGCACGGCGCGGGTGGCCACGTCGCTCAGGCTGGAGCCGGCCTGCGGCTCGCTCAGGCACATGGTGCCCGACCAGCGGCCCGAGAACTCATTGAGCGCGAACACGCGCTTCTGCGCCTCGCTGCCATGCGCCATCAGCAGGTTGGCGTTGCCCACGGTGAGCAGGCCGCTGCCCATGCTCACCGAGGCCATGGCGAAAAAGGCGTTGGCCGCTGCCTCCACCGTGTAGGGCAATTGCATGCCGCCAATCGCGTAGTCCTGCGCGGCGCTGAGCATGCCGCTCTCGGCGTAGGCGCGCTGCGCCTCGTGCGTGGCCTGCGGCAAGATCACCCGCTCGCCGTCGAAGCGCGGCTCTTCCGTGTCCACCAGGCGGTTGAAGGGCGCGTACCTCTCGCGGGCAATGCGCTCGCAGGTGTCCAGCACCGCGTCAAAGGTTTCGCGGCTGTGGTCGGCAAAGCGCTCGCGCTCGCTGAGGGACGGTGCCCCCAGCCAGTCGTAGAGCAGGAAATCGATGGTGGGGCGCAGGCTCATGGGCAATCCCTCTGAACAGGCAAACAACGATGGTGCGCAGGCACCGAACCGAGGATGCCGTGGCGCCGGCTTCGCCGGGCCACAGGCATCGCCCCCCTCTGGGGGGTGACGCGAAGCGGCGCGGGGGGGTGTTGTGCCCCGCGCAGCGCGCGGATCACAACACCTCAAACACCCCGGCCGCGCCCATGCCACCGCCGATGCACATCGTCACGCACACGCGCTTGGCGCCACGGCGCTTGCCCTCGATCAGGCCATGGCCAGTCAGGCGCTGGCCGCTCACGCCGTAGGGGTGGCCCAGGGCAATGGCGCCGCCGTTCACGTTCAGGCGATCGGCCGGAATGCCCAGCTTGTCGCGGCAGTACAGCACCTGCACCGCGAAGGCTTCGTTCAGTTCCCACAGGTCAATGTCGTTCACCGTGAGGCCCAGCTTCTTCAGCACCTTGGGCACGGCGAACACCGGGCCGATGCCCATCTCATCAGGCTCGCAACCGGCCACGGCGAAGCCCAGGAAACGGCCCAGGGGCTTGAGGTTGTGGCGGCTGGCGTACTGCTCGCTCACCACCACGCAGGCGCCCGCGCCGTCGCTGAACTGGCTGGCGTTGCCCGCGCTCACCACGCCGCCCGGAATGGCCGGCTTGATGCCGCTGATGCCTTCCTTGGTGGTGCCCTCGCGGGTGCCTTCATCCTTGCTCACGGTGACCTGCTTGGTGATCAGGCCCATCGTCTTGTCGATCACGCCGGCTGTGACGGTGATAGGCGCAATCTCGGCATCGAACAGGCCGGCGGCCTGCGCGGCACAGGCCTTCTGCTGGCTGGCGGCGCCGTACTCGTCCATGGCGTCGCGGCCGATGTGGTAGCGCTTGGCCACCTGCTCGGCCGTCTCCAGCATGCTCCAGTAAATCGCGGGCTTCTTCTGGTTCAGGGCCAGGTCGCGCAGCATGTGCTGGTTCATCTCTTGCTGCACGCACGAGATGCTTTCCACGCCACCGGCCACGTACACATCGCCCTCGCCCGCGATGATGCGCTGGGCCGCCAGGGCGATGGTCTGCAGGCCGCTGGAGCAGAAGCGGTTGACGGTCATGCCCGAGACGGTGATGGGACAGTCGGCCATCAGCGCGATCTGCCGGGCGATGTTGGCACCGGTGGCGCCCTCGGGGTTGGCACAGCCCATGATGACGTCTTCCACCGCACCGGCGTCGATGCCGGCGCGCTCAATGGCGTGGCGCACCGCGTGGCCACCCAGGGTGGCGCCGTGGGTCATGTTGAAGGCGCCCTTCCAGCTCTTGGCCAGGGGCGTGCGGGCGGTGGAAACGATGACGGCGTTGCTCATTTGATTTCTCCTGATTCGTGACTGGGCATCAGCCGTTGAAGGTCTTTCCCTCTGCAACCAGGCGTTGCAGCAGCGGCGCGGGTTCCCAGAACTTGGCGTCGTCCAGCGGGTTCAACGCGAAGCGCTTCATGGCCTGCGCCACGTTGAAGAGCCCTTGCTCGTCGGCGTAGCACAGCGGGCCACCACGGTGCACCGGGAAGCCGTAACCAAAGATGTAGACCACGTCGATGTCGCTGGCCTTGTTGGCAATGCCCTCTTCCAGGATGTGGGCGGCCTCGTTCACCAGCGAGTACACCAGGCGCTGCACGATCTCTTCATCCGAAATCTTGCGCGGCTTGATGCCCAGGGCCTGGCGGTGGTCGGCAATCATCTGCTCGACCTCGGCGTTGGGAATCGCGTCGCGCTTGCCCGGCACGTAGTCGTACCAGCCCTTGCCCACCTTCTGGCCGAAGCGGCCGCGCTCGCACAGCAGATCGGCCGTCTTGCTGTATTTCATGTCGGGCTTTTCCTGGTAGCGGCGCTTGCGAATCGCCCAGCCAATGTCGTTGCCCGCCAGGTCGCCCATTCGGAAGGGGCCCATGGCAAAACCAAACTTCTCGATGGCGCGGTCCACCTGGGCCGGGGTGCAGCCCTCGTCCAGCAGGAAACCGGCCTGGCGGCCGTACTGCTCGATCATGCGGTTGCCGATGAAGCCGTCGCACACGCCCGAGACCACGGCCACCTTCTTGATGGTCTTGGCCACGGCCATGACGGTGGCCATCACGTCCTTGGCGGTCTTGGCGCCGCGCACCACTTCCAGCAGCTTCATCACGTTGGCCGGGCTGAAGAAGTGCAGGCCCACCACGTCTTGCGGGCGCTGGGTGAAGGCGGCGATCTTGTCCACGTCCAGGGTGGAGGTGTTGCTGGCCAGGATGGCGCCGGGCTTCATCACGGCGTCCAACTGGCGGAACACCTTTTCCTTCACGCCCAGCTCTTCAAACACGGCCTCGATCACCAGGTCGGCGTCTTTGAGGTCGTCGTAGCTGGTGGTGGTGGTGAGCAGGGCCATGCGCTGCTCGTACTTGTCTTGCTTGAGCTTGCCCTTCTTGACCTGCGCCTCGTAGTTCTTGCGCATCACGCCCACGCCGCGGTCGATGGCTTCCTGGCTCATCTCCAGGATGGTCACCGGAATGCCAGCGTTGAGGAAGTTCATCGAGATGCCACCGCCCATGGTGCCGGCGCCAATCACGGCCACGCGCTCGATCTTGCGCTTGGGCGTGTCTTCGGCCACATCGGGGATCTTGCTGGCCGCGCGCTCGGCCATGAACAGGTGGCGCAGGGCGCGGCTCTCAGCGGTCCACATCAGGTTGATGAACAGCTCGCGTTCGGTGGCCATGCCCTTGTCGAAGGGCTGCTTGGTGGCGGCTTCCACCGCGTCCACGCACTTGGCCGGCGCCGGGAAGTGCTTGGACATGCCCTTGACCATGTTGCGGGCGAACTGAAAGTAGGCGTCGCCGTCCTTGTGCTGGCACGGCAGCAAGCGCACCAGCGGCAGCGCCGAGCCGTCGGCGTGCTTGGCGCCCACCTCGCGCGCCAGGGCCAGGGCCTCTTGCGCCAGTGACTCGGGCGAGGCCGACAGCTTGTCAAACAACTTCTGGCCGGGCAGTTGCGCCAGCATCTCGCTCTTGATGGCCTCACCGCTGACGATCATGTTCAGCGCGGCCTCCACGCCCAGGGCGCGCGGCAGGCGCTGCGTGCCACCGGCACCGGGAATCAGGCCAATCTTCACCTCGGGCAGCGCCACGCTGCAGCCAGGGGCGGCGATGCGGTAGTGGCAGCCCAGGGCCAGCTCCAGCCCGCCGCCCATGCACACGCTGTGGATGGCGGCCACCACCGGCTTGCGGCAGCGCTCCACCGCCGCGATCACCGACAGCAGGTTGGGCTCGGCCAGCGCCTTGGGGCTGCCGAACTCGCGGATATCCGCCCCGCCCGAGAAGGCCTTGCCCGCGCCAGTGATGACGATGGCCTTCACCGCCGCATCGGCTTGCGCCTGCTCCAGCCCGGCGACGATGGCCTGCCGGGTGGCGAAGCCCAGACCGTTGACCGGCGGGTTGTTCAGGGTGATGACGGCCACGTCGGCGTGGACCTGGTAATCAGCGGACATGCAATCTCCTTCGTTGAATCGGGGACGGCGCCCTGGCCAGGGCGATCGGGTCGCTCAAAAAGAACGATCGTTCGATTCTAGGAAGGATAGGTGGGCGCGTGTCTTGGGGGTGTCCCCGGGGTGTCGCACTTGGCCAGTGCCCGTCCGCCCGGCGGTCAGACCGCCAGCCACTCGTCCTGCAGCCCTTGGTCGGCCGCCAGCGCCTGCGGCAGGCCATCAAACACCACCCGCCCGTGGCCCATCAAGGCCACCCGGTCGGACACGGAAAAGGCAATCGACAGCTTCTGCTCTATCAGCAGAATCGCCACCCCCTCGGCGCACAGGCTGCGCAGCACGTCGGCCACCTGCTCCACCATGCTGGGGGCCAGCCCCTCGGTGGGCTCGTCCAGAATGAGCAGGGCCGGGCTGCCCATCAGGGTGCGCGCCAAGGCCAACATTTGCTGCTCACCGCCCGACAGGCGCCCGGCGGGCGTGTGCTCGCGCTCTTTCAGGCGGGGAAACCAGTGGTACACGGCGTCGAAATCCCAGCGCCCGGCCCGCCGCTGGCGCCCCAGCAGCAGGTTGTCGCGCACGCTCAGGTGGGGGAAGGCATCGCGGCTCTCGGGCACATAGCCCACGCCAGAGCGGGCCACCTCAAACGGCGCCAGCCCCAGCAGCTCGCGCCCCTTCCATCGGGCCGAGCCTTGGGCAGGCACCAGGCCCACCAGGGCCTTGGCCAAGGTGGAGCGCCCGGCGCCGTTTCGGCCCAGCAAGGCCACGACCTCGCCCGGGGCCACGCGCAGGTCCACCCCATTGAGCACCTGCCCCTGCCCGTAGCCGGCCACCAGCTGGCGCACCTCAAGCATCGGCCAGGCTCCCCAGGTAGGCCGCGCGCACCCGGGCATTGCCCCGCACGGCGGCTGGGGTGTCGCAGGCGATCAGCTCGCCATGCACCAGCACGGCAATGCGGTCGGCCAGCTCGAACACCACGCCCATGTCGTGTTCCACCACCACCAGGGTGCGGCCTTGCGTCACCTCTCGCATCAGCGCCACGAAGCGGCGCGTCTCGCTCTGGCTCATGCCGGCGGTGGGCTCGTCCAGCAACACCACCTCGGCCCCACCGGCCAGGGTGACGCCCAGTTCCAGGGCGCGCTGCTCGGCGTAGGTGAGCTCGGTGGCCAGGGCATCGGCCTTGTCGCTCAGGCCCAGGCGCTGTAGCCACTGCTCAGCGCCCTGCCCCACGTCGTGCAAGCTGTTGAGCAAGCGCCAGAAGGTGTAACGATGACCCATGCCCCACAGCAGGGCGCAGCGCAGGTGGTCGCGCACCGTCAGGCGCTTGAACAACTGCGCCACCTGAAAACTGCGCGCCAGGCCTTGGCGGCGAATGCGGTGTGGCGCCCAGCCGTCAACGCGGCGCCCCCGCAACCACACCTCGCCCGCGCTGGGCGGGTAGCGCCCTGAAATGGCGTTGAACAGCGTGGACTTGCCCGCCCCGTTGGGGCCGATCACGGCCATGCACTCGCCGCTGTGCACGCTCAGGTTGAGGCCGCGCAGCACCTCGGTGGCGCCAAACCGCTGGCACAGGCCCTTGAGCACCAAGGCGGGCGCGGCGGCATCAGGCCTGGCCATTGGGTGCTCCTTCCTGGCGCTGGCCAAGGTGCCGGGGCCAGAAACGCCGGGCCCAGACGCCCAGGCCAATGCCCAGCAGGGCCATGGCCAGAGCGCCCAGCCACGCCGTTGGCGAGCAGGTGGGCAGGCTCAGCCCGAGGTAGCTCACCTCGTCGCCTAAGGTGGCGCGCAGCGGCAGGTGGTAGAGCATTTCCACCAGCGCCCCGGCGCCCAGCACCACCAGGGTGCCGGCCACCAGCGCCAGCGACACCGGCCCCACCAGCCGCAGGCCATCGGCGGCGCTCAGGCGGCGAAGCGCGCGGGCCATCCGAAGCGCCACGCTGGCCAGGCCGCCCGGCGCCAGCACCACCACCGCCACGAACACCAGCCCCAGGTACAGCAACCAGGCCTGGGTGATCGACGACAGCCACACCAGGCACACCAACATCAGCACCCCGCCGAGCACCGGCCCCCAGAAGAGCGCCGTGCCCCCCAGCACGGTGAAGACAAGGTAGGCGCCCGAGCGTTGGGCGCTGAACACCTCGGGCGTCACGATCTCGAACAACAGCGCCCCCAGGCCACCCGCAACGCCGGCAAAAAAGGCCGCCACCACCAAGGCCAGGTAGCGAATGAAGCGAGGGTCAAAGCCCAGGTAGGCCACGCGCTCGGGGTTGTCGCGCACCGCGTTGAGCAGCCGGCCCAGCGGCGTTCGCCCGAACAGGAACAGCCCCAGCGCGCACAAGAAGGTGTACGCCGCCACCAGGCCATACAACTGAATGGCGGGCCCCCAGCTGATGCCCCAGACCCGGGGCCCCACCACCCGATCCGCAGAAAGCCCCCCCTCGCCGCCCGACCAGTCGGGGAACATGAGCGAGGCCGCCCACACCAGTTCGCCCAGGCCCAGGGTGATCATGGCAAAGGGCGTGCCCGCGCGCCGGGTGGTGACCCAGCCCAGCAACACGGCCACCGCCGCGGCGCCCAGCCCCGCCACCAGCGGCACCAGGCTCACCGGCAGGCCCACGCCGCCCTCGGCCAGGCGCAGCAAGGTGTGCACGCCCAGGTAGGAACCCAGGCCGGTGTAGACCGCGTGCCCAAAGCTCAGCATGCCGCCCTCACCCAGCAGCAAGTTGTAGCTCAGGCACACCACGATGGCGATGCCCATTTGCGACAGCAGCGCCAAGCCTGCGCTGCTGCCCCAGGCCCAGGGCGCCAGTGCCAGCACGGCCGCGAAGGCCAGCCAGGGCCAGGCCTGTCGCCACGGCCCGCTCACGCGCGGTCCTCCGAGCGACCCAACCAGCCGTTGGGCCGCACGATCAGCACCAGCACCAGCAGCGCGTAGGGCAACACTGGCGCCAACTGGCTCACCGTGAGCCGCCACAGCGGATGCTCGGCCACGCCCTGGCGGCCCAGCAACTGACCCAGGGGCAGGTCAATGCCCACCGCCAAGGTTTGCAAGGTGCCGATGAACAGCGAGGCCCAGAAGGCCCCCGCCAGCGAGCCCAGGCCACCCACCACCACCACCACGAACAACACCGACCCCACGGTGGCGGCCATGCCGGGCTCGGTCACAAAGGCCACACCACCGATGACCCCGGCCAGGGCCGCCAGCGCAGCGCCGGCGCCGAACACGCCCATGAACACCCGGGGCACGTCGTGCCCCAGGGTCTGCACGGTATGGGGGTGGGTCAGGGCCGCCCGCACGATCAGGCCCAGCCGGGTGCGAACCAGCGCCCAGGCCAAGGCGCCCAAGACGAGAAGCGACGCCCCAGCCATGAAGGCTCGGTAGCGCGAAAACGGTAGGCCCCCCACCGTGAACAGCGGCCCGGCCAGCGCGTCGGGCACTGGGTTGTGGATCGGCCCAAGACCCCACAGCAGTCGCACCAGCTCCAGCACCACATAGCTCAGGCCAAAGGTCACCAACAGCTCGGCCACATGGCCGTGAGCGTGCACGCGCCGCAGCACCCAGCGCTCAAAGGCGGCCCCCAGCAGCCCCACCAGCAGGGGCGCCACCAGTAAGGCCCAACCAAAGCCCAGCGCCTGGGTCAGTGAGTGGCCGAGGTAGGCCCCCAGCATGTAGAAGCTGGCGTGGGCAAAGTTGAGCACGCCCATCAGGCTGAAGATCAGCGTGAGGCCTGCGCTCAACAGAAAGAGCAGCAGGCCGTAGCTCAATCCATTGAGCAGGGAGACGATCCAGCCGTCCATCAGGGGCGGGCCATGTCGCAGCGCGTGGGCCGGCTGGCCACCTGTGCTGGCAGGTACTGAAGCGGCGCGAAGGTGTACCCCGTGCCTTCCACGCTGTAAGGTGCCGCGGCGCTCACCGGCACCCAGCGCGACACCCACAGGCCTTGCTGCACTTGGTGGTCTTCGGCGCGCACGGTGCTGGGGCCGTTGGCCCCCTGAAAGCGCAGCCCGCCCAGCGCGCGGGCCACGCGGTCGGGCTCGGTGCTGTTGGCCTGGGCCATGGCACGCCCCAGCAGCTCAATGCCGTTGTAGATGGCAAAGGTGTACAGGTCTTCGCCGTGGCGGGCGCGGAACGCGGCCATCAGCCGGGCCAGTTCGCCCGGCGGGTTGGAGTGCCCGATGCCGATCTGGTACACCTCGGCGCCCGGCCAGCGCGCCAGGGCGGTGGGGGTGCCACTGACGGCCGGGTAATAGGCGTACAGCGGCACACGAAGGCCAGCCTGCTGCAAGGCCTGCACCAGGCGGGTCAGGTCGGCGCCCCAGTTGCCGGTGACGATGGCATCGGCCCGCGCCAAGCGCACCCGCTCGGCCCAGGGGGAGAAGTCTTTCACCTGCCCCAGGGGGTGAAGCTCGTCACCCACCACTTCCACCTCGGGCCGTTTGCGGGGCATGCTCTCGCGGAAATGGGCCGACACCTGTTGCCCGTGGGCGTAGTTCTGGTTGATCAGAAAAACGCGCCGGATGGCCGGCTGCGTGGCCAGAAAGGTGGTGAGCGCCTCCATCTTCATGGAGGTGTCGGCGTCCAGCCGCACGTGCCAGAAGCTGCAGCGCTCGTTGGTGAGTGCCGGGTCCACCGCGGCGTAGTTCAGGTACAGCACCTCTCGCCCGGGGTGGCGGGCGTTGTGCTTGTTCACCACCTCCAGAATGGCGGCGGCCGCGCCCGAGCCATTGCCCTGCGCGATGTAGCGAAAACCCTGGTCAATGGCGGCCTTCACCGCGTTGAGGCTCTCTTGCGGCGAACCCTTGTTGTCAAAGCCCACCACCTGAAAGCGCACGCCGCGCGGCAGCGCGTCGGCGCCACGCTGCTCGGCCAGGAACTGCCAGCTTCGCAGCTGGTTGCGCCCGACCTCGGCGAAGGGGCCCGACAGCGGGTCAATGAAGGCGATCTTCACCACCCGCGTCGGCTGGGCCTGGGCCGGCGCCATGCCCAGGCTCAGCCCCAAGACGAAACCAAGGGCCAGGCGCCGCTTCATGTCTGCACCCCGTTGGCCGGCCCGCGCGTCAGGCCTGGGCGCGCAGCTCGGGCAGCACGTAGTCCTTGAGCTGCTCGCGCAAGGTCATCTTCTGCATCTTGCCGGTGGCGCCCAGCGGAATGGCATCGACAAAGACCACGTCGTCGGGGATCTGCCACTTGGCGATCTTGCCTTCGTAGAAGGCCAGCAACTGCTCACGGCTCAGCTCGGCACCGGGCTTTTTCACCACCACCACGATGGGGCGCTCGTCCCACTTGGGGTGGCGCATGCCGACGCAGGCGGCCATGGCCACGGCCGGGTGGGCCATGGCGATGTTTTCCACGTCGATGGAGCTGATCCACTCGCCGCCCGACTTGATCACGTCCTTGCTGCGGTCGGTGATCTGCATGAAGCCGTCGGCGTCGATGGTGGCCACGTCACCGGTGGGGAACCAGCCCCGGCCGTGCTCGTCGTAGCGCAGCGGGTCGCCGCCTTCGCCCTTGAAGTAACTGGCGATGATCCAGGGCCCGCGCACCAGCAGGTCGCCGTAGGCCTTGCCGTCCCAGGGCAGTTCGTGCCCAGCGTCGTCCACGATCTTCATGTCCACGCCAAACAGCGAGCGGCCCTGCTTCAGGCGCACCTTCAGTTGCTCTTGCGGCGGCAGGGCGAGCTGGGCGTTCTTCAGGGTGCACACGGTGCCCAGGGGCGACATTTCGGTCATGCCCCAGGCGTGCAGCACTTCCACGCCGTAGTCGTCGTTGAAGGCATTGATCATGGCCGGCGGGCAGGCCGAACCACCGATCACGGTGCGCTTGAGAGTGCTGAACCGCAGCCCGTTGGCCTGCATGTGGCCCAGCAGCATTTGCCACACGGTGGGCACGCCAGCGGCCATGCTCACCTGCTCGGCCTCGATCAATTCGTAGACCGACTTGCCATCGAGCGCCGGGCCGGGGAAGACCAGCTTGCAGCCCACCGCGGCGGCCGAGTACGGCAGCCCCCAGGCGTTGACGTGGAACATGGGCACCACGGGCAAGATGCTGTCGCGCGCCGAGCAGCTCAGGGCGTCGGGCAATGCTGCGCCGTAGGCGTGCAGCACGGTGGAGCGGTGCGAGTACACGGCGCCCTTGGGGTTGCCGGTGGTGCCGCTGGTGTAGCACATGCTGGAGGCGCTGTTCTCGTCCAGGTCGGGCCAGCGGTAGGTGGCGTCGCTTTGCTCACCAATCCAGGCCTCGTAGCTTTTCAGGCCGGGAATGCCGCTGTCGGCCGGCAGGGCGTCGGCGTCGCACAGGGCAATCCAGTGCTTCACCGTGGGGCACTTGGCGGCCACGCCCTTGACCAGGGGCAGGAAGGTCATGTCGAAGCACAGCGCCGTGTCGGCGGCGTGGTTGATGATCCAGGCCAGCTGCTCGGGGTGCAGGCGCGGGTTGAGGGTGTGCAGCACGCGGCCGGTGCCGCTCACGCCGAAATACAGCTCCAGGTGGCGATAACCGTTCCAGGCCAGGGTGCCCACCCGATCACCGAAGGCCAGCCCCAGGGCATCGAGCGCACGGGCAATCTGGCGCGCGCGCTGGGCGGTCTTGCCCCAGGTGCTGCGGTGAATGTCGCCCTCCACCCGGCGCGACACGATCTCGGTGGCGCTGTGGTGTCGCTCTGCGTGTTCAATGAGCGACGAGATCAACAAGGGCTGGCTCTGCATCTGTCCCAACATGGGCATGTCTCCTGAAGGCGAGTGTGGAAAGCCGAGATGCTAACGGCTTGTTCCCGCCCCGGTTCTGAGCGGCGTCAAAGCTCGGATGCGCCAGGTCCCTTGTGGCTCAACACCTGCGGCTGCGCCCTGGCGCTTGTGCCCACTGGCAAGCCGCAGGCGACCGACTCGGCCAGCCCCCTCACCACTGCGACCAGGCGAGACCGGCAGAGGTCGGGCCCACACAGCCGCATGGCGTCCGACAGCAGGCGGGCGTGCAGGTAAGCCTCCAGGCTGGCTGCAGACAGGCGCAGCGCACCCAGGCGCCGCATGGCCACCTGGTACGACAACCACAGCTGCCACGCCTGAACCGGCGGGTGAACCGAGCGCCTGGCGTGGGCGGTGAGCACCTGCCACACCAGTTGGCGGCTGTCGGCAGGTGCGCCGACCATCCACCCCACGCAGGGCGTGGACCACACCTCCATCAAGGGAGCGCCAACCGGACAATTCACCACCCCGGTCAGGTTCGCCAGGGCAAACACAGTGTCCACCCGCGCCAGGTGGTGAAGGTTGTGCACGATGCGCGACGGCTCATGCGCATCGTCAAGGGTCAGCAGGCAAAGGCGGCGCCCGTGGATCCCACCGGCATCGTTCACCGATTGCAGCAGCGCCTGGGTGCCGAGCACCACCTCGCGTGCCACCGCGCCCACCGGCCCCGTCAAGCCGACCGTCTGCCCGATGAGAACCTCGGTCGGGCTCACACCCGCCCGATCGGCAATGGGCGTGCCGAAGGGGCTGACTTCGTCAACCCAGGCCATTCCTCTCGACTGTCGTGTCGTGCCCGTCATGCGTGCCAGTTCCCATGCGTCAAGCCCAGTTGAATGGGCCATGTGCGCACCTTAGCCAAGCACTGGGCTCGCGTCGCTCGCCTCAACAGCCCAAGGGTGAACCCTCAGGTGGCGGGCAAAAAAACCTTGCTGCCCCCGCCCGAACGGCACCAGCGAGAGAATGTGCCCATGTTCACCGCGGCCACCCCTCCACACGACCTTGGCCTGACCTGGCGCAACCGCTTTGCCGACCTGGGCGAATCGTTTTTCAGCCCCACGCCGCCCACGCCCTTACCGGCCCCCCATTGGGTCGGCTTCCAGCACACACTGGCCCAAGACCTGGGCTTGCCACCCGACACGCACCTCAACGACGCCGCGTTGCACGCCTTTACCGGCAACCTGCCCCTGGCGGGCAGTCAGCCGCTGGCCAGCGTGTACAGTGGCCACCAATTCGGCCATTGGGCCGGGCAGTTGGGCGATGGCCGGGCCATCTGGCTGGGCGAGATCGACACGCCCGCAGGCCCCATGGAGCTGCAACTCAAGGGCGCGGGCCTCACGCCCTACTCGCGCATGGGCGATGGGCGCGCCGTGCTGCGCAGCTCGATTCGCGAGTTCCTGGCCAGCGAGGCCATGCACGCCCTGGGCATTCCCACCACCCGCGCCCTGTGCGTCACCGGCTCGCCCGCGCCCGTGCGGCGCGAGACGGTGGAGACCGCCGCCGTGGTCACCCGGGTGGCGCCCAGCTTCATTCGCTTCGGCCACTTCGAGCATTTCGCGGCCAACAACCAGGTCGATGAGCTGCGCCAGCTCGCCGACTTCGTGATCGACCACCACTACCCCGAGTGCCGCCAACGCGAGGGCAACCCCTACGCCCACTTGCTCGAAGCGGTGAGCGCGCGCACCGCCGAATTGGTGGCGCAGTGGCAGGCGGTGGGCTTTTGCCACGGCGTGATGAACACCGACAACATGAGCATCCTGGGCCTGACCATCGACTACGGCCCCTTCCAGTTCATGGACGGCTTCAACCCCGCCCACATCTGCAACCACAGCGACAGCGGCGGGCGCTACGCCTACCACCGCCAGCCCAACATCGCCTACTGGAACCTGTTCTGCCTGGGCCAGGCCCTGCTGCCGCTGATGGACGATCAGCAACAGGCACTTGACGCACTGGAGCCCTACAAAACCCTGTTCCCCGAGGCCTTGCAGCGCCGCATGGGCGCCAAGCTGGGGCTGAGCAGCGTGCAGCCCGGCGACGCCGAACTCACCGAGGCGTTCATGCAACTGCTGGCCCGCGAGCGGGTGGACTTCACCATCGCCTTCCGGCGCCTGGCCGACTCGGTGAGCGACTCGCTCACGCCCGTGCGCGACCTGTTCATCGACCGCGACGCGTTTGATGCCTGGGCCGCCCGCTGGCAAGACCGGCTGCAGGCACAAGGCGGTGCTGACCGCGAGGCCATGCGCCGCGCCAACCCGCGCATCGTGCTGCGCAACCACCTGGGCGAGCTCGCCATTCGCCGCAGCCGCGAAGGCGACCACAGTGAAGTCGATCGCCTGCTGCAGGCCCTGCTCGCCCCCTTTGACGACCGCCCTGGCGAAGACGACCTGGCCGCGCTGCCGCCGGACTGGGCCAGCCAGATCGAGATCAGTTGCTCATCCTGACACGGAGACACCCCATGACCTTCCCCATCGAAAAGACCGATGCCGAGTGGCGCGAGATCCTGGCCGCCAAGGGCGCCGAGCCCGCGGCCTTCGAGGTGACCCGCCACGCCTACACCGAGCGCCCCTTCACCGGCAAATACGAGCAGGTGTGGGCCGACGGCAGCTACCACTGCATCTGCTGCGGAAACCACCTGTTTGACGCCGGCACCAAGTTCGACGCCGGCTGCGGCTGGCCCAGCTTCTGGAAGGCCGTGCCCAATGCCATCACCGAACTGGTGGACCGCAGCCACGGCATGGTGCGCACCGAAACCGTGTGCAGCCAGTGCGGCGCCCACCTGGGCCATGTGTTCGAAGACGGCCCCGCCCCCACCGGCCTGCGCTACTGCATGAACTCGGCCTCGCTGGAGCACCGCGAATGAGCCCCACCCCCGCGCTGTCCATGCTCGATCTGGTGGCCGTGCGCGAGGGCGGCACCGTGGCCCACGCGCTGGCCATCGCCCGCCGCACCGCCCAGCACGCCGAATCGCTGGGCTTCACGCGCTACTGGCTGGCCGAGCACCACAACATGAGCGGCATCGCCAGCTCGGCCACCGCCGTGCTGGTGGGGCACATCGCGGGCGCCACCGAGCGCATCCGCGTGGGGTCGGGCGGCATCATGCTGCCCAACCACGCCCCGCTGGTGGTGGCCGAGGCCTTTGGCACCCTGGCCGAGCTTTACCCCGGCCGCATTGACCTGGGCCTGGGCCGAGCCCCCGGCACCGACCCGCTCACCATGCGCGCCCTGCGCCGCAACCGCACAGAAAGCGAAGAAGACTTCCCGCGCGACGTGGCCGAGCTGCAAGCCCTGCTGGGGCCTCTTCAGCCAGGCCAGCGCGTAATGGCCATGCCCGGGGCGGGCACCAAGGTGCCCATCTGGCTCTTGGGCTCCAGCCTGTTCTCGGCCCGACTGGCCGCCCAACGTGGCCTGCCCTTCGCCTTTGCCTCGCACTTCGCGCCGCGCTACCTGCTGCAGGCGCTGGAGGTGTACCGCAGCGAGTTCCAACCCTCTGAGGTGCTCAGCAAGCCCCACGCCATGGTGGGCCTGCACGTGGTGGCCGCCCCCACCGACGAGGAAGCCCAGTTCCTGGCCAGCAGCACCTACCAGCGGGTGCTGGGCATCCTCACCGGCCGGCGCGGGCAGCTGCCGCCGCCGGTGCCGGGCTTCCTGGAGGGCTTGCACCCGCAAGAGCGCGCGGCGGTGGACGACTTCCTGGCCGTGGCCGCCATCGGCTCACCCGCCACGGTGCAAGCGCGCCTGCGCCACCTGATGGAGTTGACCGACGCCGACGAGCTGATGGTGGTGTGCGACGTGTTCGACCTGAACCTTCGCCTGCGCTCGCTCGACCTGGCGGCACAGGCTGTTCACGCCCTGGCCACCGACAACGCGCCCGCCTGAGGCGGCAGCGCCGCCCGCCATCAGGGCGTGCCGCGCACCATCTGCATGATCTGCGCGGCGTCCAGCGTGGCCGCCTTCTGCTGAATCTGGGGCAGGTAGCTTTGCTGCATTTGCTTGGCCGGGCCCAGCAGGCCCTGGAAGGTCTCGCGCAACACGGCGCTGTTCATCACCCGCCCACCAGCGTAGTACCGCTTGGCCAGCTGGCCCAGGGCATACGTAGTGGCAAACGAAAACGCCATGCCGGTGGCGGCCGACCCGACTCGGCCCATGGTGCGTCCCGCCGCCTTGCCCAGCAGCCCACCCAGCAGCTTGCGGCCAAACTGCTCCAGGTACTGCGAGGTCAGACCCACGCCAGCGGCGGCAATGAACTCGCGAATGTGGCCCTGGTCCAGCTCCACCCCATGCGCCTTGCCCACGCCGTACACCATCTTGATCTGAAGCGGGATGATGGCCATCGACGCCCACGACTGCGGCAGCAGCTCCAGCGCACCGTTGAGCAAGGCGTACTGAAGAATGGAGCGGTCCAGCTCAGCATCCACCGCCGAGGGCGCTGCGGGTGCGGCCACGGGCGCAGGTGAGGTGTGGCGCGTGGCCTCGACCAAGGCCGATTCGTCTCGCTCAAAGCCCTGCACCGCCGCCCCATCCAACCCCAACCGGGCCTTCAGCTCGGCCAGAAAAGCGGCCTCGGCCGAGGTGCGGGCGGCGTCGGCATCACAGATGCACACCGCCATCTCATAGGCCAGTTGCCGGTGGGCCGGGTCGGCCAAGGCCGCCACCACCGAATCGAGCGACACCCGCTTGAGCAACACGTCTTGCACCAGGCGCGGCGGCACAGGCGCGCCAGCGGGCTGGCCAGGTTGTCCGCCCATTGACGGATCGATTCGCGCTCGGCGTCGGCCTGGTGCCCGTCGGCAAAGGCGGCCATCAGGGCAATCGAGAGAAGGGCATTGCGTTCCGAGTCTTGCATGGGTGGGTCCAGAAATGGCGGGAATGAACCCCTGATTGCCCGCCGCGCACAAAGTTCAGCCTTGGGCGGGCGCCCCCCGCAGGCGCATGGCGCGATGGTGGGCGCGCCAGCGCGCCCCTACCCTGCGTGGCTCCGTCACACAAGCTCAACGACCCAAGACAATGCCTGGCGCCTACGCCCACATCACCCTCCTTCACCTCGGCATTGCGCGTGCGCGCGAGAGTAATGCCTTGCCCGCCGACCGCCTCCAGGCACTCGACCGCTGGACCGCGCATGCCGAGTTCGGCGCCCTCAGCCCCGACTTTCCCTACCTTGCAGGTCACACAGCCTGGGCCGACCTCATGCATCACAGCGGCAACAACACCCTTCTGCATTGCGGCCTGCACGCGCTGCAAGGCCTGGCCGGCGAGCCTCGGGAGCGAGCCTTCGCCTGGCTGATGGGCTATGCGGCGCACATGGTGGCCGACATGACCATCCACCCTGTCATCAATCGGCTGGTTGGCCCTTACGAGGCCAACAAGACCGCCCATCGAACCTGCGAAATGCACATGGACGTGCACGCCTTCGCCCGGCTGGGCTTGGGCGACGCCGGGCTGACGCGGCACCTGGAAGAACACCTCGCCTCGGTGGAGACCGACCCAGCGCGCCACCTCATCGACCCGGCGATCGGCACGATGTGGGCCCAGATGCTGTCGCAGACCCACCCGGACACCGCCCGCGACGACCCGCCGGCGCCACACGCCTGGTACCGCTCATTCGTGGGCGTGATGCACACCATCCGGGGAATCAATCGCAAGTTGCCGTTTGCCCGTCACCTGGGCGCAGGGTTTCACCTGGACTACCCCCATCCCAACGAACTTGACCCTCGTTACCTCAACCACCTGCCCACGCCCCATGGCCCCATGTCATACGACATGGTGCTCTCGCTGGCGGTGGCGAACATCCAATCGTTCTGGCGTGAACTGACCGCCGCCATCGACCCGCCACACCACCTGAACATGGAAGCCTGGAACCTGGACACCGGTCAGAGCGCCGAAGAGCCCGAGCGGCTGGTGTTCTGGCCCGTCGCCTGACGAACCCAGGTTCGGGCCCGGCGGATAATCCGCCGATGCGCTTTCTCATCGACTTCTTTCCCATCGCCCTGTTCGTGGCTGCTTACAAGCTGCACGACATCTACGTGGCCACCGGCGTCTTGATGGCCGCCACCATCGTGCAGACCGGCATCATTTACGCGGTGGACCGCAAGCTGCAGACGCTGCACAAGGTCACGCTGGCGCTGGTGCTGGTGTTTGGCGCCCTCACCCTGTTCCTGCAAGACGAGCGCTTCATCAAGTGGAAACCCACCGTGCTGTACGCCAGCATGGCGGTGGTGCTGGCCGCCGCCCTCTGGGTCTGGAAAAAGAACTTTCTGCAGGTGCTGCTGGGCAGCCAGCTCAAGTTGCCCGACGCGGTGTGGTCGCGCCTGACCGTGGCCTGGGTGCTCTACTTTCTGTTCATGGCCGGCATCAACGCCTGGGTGGCGGCCTACTTCAGTACCGAAGACTGGGTGAACTTCAAGCTTTGGGGCTACGTCTTCCCGGTGGTCTTCATCGTGGGCCAGGGCCTGTACATCGCCCGCTACCTGAAGGACGACAACGCATGAGCGCCGCCATTCCCACCGCGCCAGCCATCGAAGCCCGATTGCGCAGCGCCCTTAACCCCTCGGTGCTGGAAGTCATCGACGAAAGTGCCGCTCACGCCGGCCACAGTGGCGCCAACGGGCTGGGTTACGGCACGCATTTCCGGGTGCGCATCGGCGGGCCGGCATTCGTCGGCCTGAGCCGCGTGGCGCAGCACCGCCTTGTGTATGATGCGCTGCGCGATTTCACCGCAGCGGGCCTTCACGCGCTGGCCATCGAGATCCAGAACTGAAACACCTGGCAACGCTCTCATCCCGGCACCGAGGAACCGCCCCACACGCGGGCGCATCAGACCCCTCTCCATCCCCCTTGTAGGACTCCCATGAAACTGACCCTGTCGGCCCTGACCGCGGCCGTGCTGATCACCACCGCTCCCTGGGCCGCTGCCCAGAACGTGGCCATCGTCAATGGCAAGCCGGTGCCGACGCACCGCGTGGACGTGCTGGCCAAGCAAGTCGAGGCCTCGGGCCGCCCGGTGGACGACCAGGTCCGCGCCCAGCTCAAGGAAGAGGTCATCCTGCGCGAAATCTTCATGCAGGAAGCGCAAAAGCGCGGCATCGGCGCCAGCAAGGACTACCAGGACCAGATCGAGCTGGCCCGCCAGACCATCATGATCCGCGCCCTGTTCACCGACTTCCAGAAGAAGAACCCGGTGACCGACGCCGAAGTGAAGGCCGAATACGACAAGTTCGTGGCCGCCAACAGCGGCAAGGAATACCGCGCCCGCCACATCCTGGTCGAGAAGGAAGATGAGGCCAAGGCCCTGATCGCCGACCTCAAGAAGGGCGCCAAGTTTGAAGACCTGGCCAAGGCCAAGTCCAAAGACCCGGGCTCCGGCGCCAACGGTGGCGACCTGGACTGGGCCGCTGCCGCCAGCTACGTGCCCGAGTTCTCGGAAGCCATGGTCAAGCTCGAAAAGGGCCAGCTGACCGAGGCCCCGGTGAAGAGCCAGTTCGGCTGGCACGTGATCCGCCTGGACGACGTGCGCCAGGCCGAGCTGCCCAAGCTGGAAGAAGTGAAGCCCCAGATCGTGCAGCAACTGCAAGGCCAGAAGCTCAACCAGTTCCAGCAGGCCCTGCGCGAGAAGGCCAAGATCCAGTAAGGACGAGCGGCGCCATCACGGCGCCAGCCCCTCCAGCAGCGCGGCCCCGGCCGCGCTTTTTTTTGCCTCAACCCTGCAGCCACACCCAGGCCGTGAGCAGGCCCAGCAGCACCGGCTGGTGCAACAGGTAGTAGCTCAAGCTCCAGCGGCCCAGCGTGGCCAGCGCGCCACCGCCGCCAGGCGAACCCAGCCAATGCGGCCGCCGGTGCAGCAGCCATTGGCCACTGGCCACGCCCCACCACATCAGGCCCAGCCAGGGCAGCAAGGGCACGTAGTCTTCGGTAATGGGTTTGCGGCTGATGAAACCCAGGGCGTTCCAGCCCGGCTGGTTGAGGAACTCCAGCGCCGGCCAGGCCGCCATGGCAACGGGGGCCAGCCAAGGCAGCGCGATGGCAACGGCCCCGAGGGGCCACAACCAGCGCCCCCAGCCCGCGCTCAAGCGAGCCACGATCAGCATCACCGCCATGGCGTGCAGCACGCCGAAGTAGATGAAGGTGCGGGGAAACATGAGGGCCGAGCCGGCCGTCACCAGCACGGCCGCCCCGGCCACCTGGGCCCAGCGCCGCCAGAAGCGCGGCCAGGCCACCCCTTGCTCGCTGGCGATCGCCTGTGACACACCCGCCGTGAACAGAAACAGGCTCACGATGGCGGTGCGCTGCAGCGTCCAGAACGGGTCGGTGAGCATGTCGGCCTGGATGAAGCCGAAGAAATCCAGGTCAAAGCAGAGGTGGTAGGCCGTCATCCACAGCATGGCCACGGCGCGCAGGCGGTCGATGCGGTCCAGCCGGCCACCCGGCGCGGGAACGATGAACGACGGTGCACTCACAGGGCTTCTCCGGGACAATAGCGGGTTTCGCGATTTTGCCTGCCCTGCCCCATGCTGCCCCACCAGATCGAACTGCTCTCTCCCGCCCGTGACGCCGACATCGGCATCGAGGCGGTCAACCACGGGGCCGACGCGGTCTACATCGGTGGCCCGTCGTTCGGCGCCCGCACCAGCGCCGACAACCGGGTGCAGGACATCGCCCGCCTGGTGCGCCACGCGCACCGCTTCGGCAGCCGCATCTTCGTGACGATGAACACCATCTTGCGCGACGACGAGCTGGAGCCGGCTCGCAAGCTGGCCTGGCAGCTCTACGACGCGGGCGTGGACGCGCTCATCATTCAAGACATGGGCTTGCTGGAGATGGACCTGCCGCCCATTCAGCTGCACGCCAGCACCCAGACCGACATCCGCACGCCCGAGAAGGCCCGTTTTCTGCAAGACGCCGGCCTGAGCCAGATCGTGCTGGCGCGCGAGCTGACCCTGCCGCAGATCGCCGCCATCCGCGCCGCCACCGACCCCGAGCGTTGCACGCTGGAGTTCTTCATCCACGGCGCGCTGTGCGTGGCCTACAGCGGCCAGTGCTACGTGAGCCACGCCCAGACCGGGCGCAGCGCCAACCGCGGCGACTGCTCGCAAGCCTGCCGCCTGCCCTACGAGGTGAAGGACAGCCAGGGCCGCATCGTGGCGCACGACAAGCACGTGCTCTCGATGAAGGACAACAACCAGAGCGACAACCTGCGCCAGCTCATCGACGCGGGCACGCGCAGCTTCAAGATCGAGGGCCGCTACAAAGACATGGGCTACGTGAAGAACATCACCGCCCACTACCGCCGCCTGTTCGACGAAATCCTGGAGGAGCGCCCCGAACTGGCGCGCGCCTCCAGCGGGCGCTGCACCTTCACCTTCACGCCCGACCCCGACCAGAACTTCAACCGCGAGTTCACCGACTACTTCGTCAACGGCCGCCAAGACGACATTGGCGCCTTCGACACGCCCAAGAACCCCGGTCGCCCCATCGGCTGGGTGACCGCCGTGGGCGAGAACTGGGTGGAGCTGGAAACCGACGACCCGGCCACCGTGATCCACAACGGCGATGGTCTGTGCTACCTCGACCTGCACAAGGAACTCGTGGGCCTGCAGATCAACCGCGCCGAGAAAGCCACCCAGACCGGGCGCTGGCGCGTGTTCCCCAAGGACGCCATGGAAGGCCTGCGCCACCTCAAGCGCGGCACGGTCATCAACCGCAACCGCGACATGGACTGGGTGCGCCGGCTCGACAAGAAGTCGGCCGAGCGGCGCATCGGCGTGTGGCTGAAGCTGGAAGAAACACCCGAGGGCCTGCGCCTGCACGTCACCGACGAAGACGGCCACAGCGCCCACGCCGACCTGGCCTGCACGCTGGAACTGGCCAAGGACACCACCCAGGCCGAGGGCAAGCTGCGCGAGAGCCTGGCGCGGCTGGGCGAGACCATTTTTGAGCCGCTGGACGTGAGCCTGGCGATGTCACGGCCCTGGTTTGTGCCGGCCTCGCTGCTGAACCCGCTGCGCCGCGACGCCATCGCCGCTCTTGAGGCCGCGCGCGCCAAGGCTTTCGAGCGGCTGCCCCGCGCCCAGCGGGTAGAGCCGCCGGTGCCCTACCCCGAGGACACGCTCACCTACCTGGCCAACGTCTACAACCACAAGGCGCGCGACTTTTACGCCCGCCACGGCGTGAAGGTGATCGCCTCGGCCTATGAGAGCCACGAGGAAGACGGCGAGGTGAGCCTGATGATCACCAAGCACTGCGTGCGCTTCTCGCTGAGCTTGTGCCCCAAGCAGGCCAAAGGGGTCACGGGCGTTCAGGGCACGGTGCGGGCCGAGCCCATGACCATCACCCATGGCAACGACAAGCTCACCCTGCGCTTTGACTGCAAGCCCTGTGAGATGCACGTGGTGGGCAAGATCAAGCCGGCTATTCTGAAGGCCACGCCTGCCGCGCCCATCACCTTCTACCGCACCCGGCCCGCCACTTCGACGGCCCCCTGATCAGAGGCGCCGTCGGCCTTCGGCGCTCAGATGTGGGCGTTGAAGGTGGGCTGGTGGCGCATGTGCAGCGACAGGCCGAGTGCGGCCATGTGGTTGTCGTTGCGGCCCAGAATGGTGTGCGCCAGCGGCAGGAATTCGCTTTCCTCGAAGCGCGCGTGCGCGCTGTATTCCCTGACCAGGCGGTGCACGTCGACGGTGTCCAGGTCAGCGTCCATGCCCTTGGCCACGCGCTTGAGGTCTTTCTCCAGCGACTTCCACAGCTCTTCCAGCACGCGGTGCTCGCGCGTGAGCCGGTCGGCCATGCTCTGCACCCGCTCGCGCTCGCTGCCGGCCTCGGCGCTGGCGATCACCGCCGGAAACAGCTCGCGCTCTTCTTCCAGGTGGTGCTCGAAGATGGCTTCTCGGAAAAACGAAAGCGCCTGCTCGGCAATCAGGCGGGCCCGGGCCGCTGGGCCCAGCAGGCCGGGCAGCTCGTCGAGCATGTTGAGGCGCCGCAGAATGCCACCGTGGCAGTTGGTGAACTGGTTCAGCGGTTCGTCGCCTTGGGCCTGGGTGGTCGGTTCGGTCATGGTGGTCTCCAGTGAATACCGGCAGTCTAGAGACCGTGTGCGTCAATGGGTTGACGCAAATCAACCCCCTGGGGTATTGATCAGGCGCCCCGCCATCGGCGCACACCGGCCAGCAGGGCCACCACCACCGCCCCGGCCACCATGCCCAGTGCAGCACCCGCCAGCGCATTGAGCACCGCCGACCAGCCCCCCAGGGGCGCCGACAGCGCCTCCACCGCATGGGCCAGGGCCGGCAGACCGTGCAACAGAATGCCACCGCCCACCAGGAACATGGCCGCCGTGCCCACCACTGAAAGCGCCTTCATCAGCCATGGTGCCAGCCCCAGGATGCCGCGCCCCAAAGAAGCCTTCCAGGCCTGGGCCTGACGCGCCAGGTGAAGGCCCAGGTCATCGAGCTTCACGATGCCGGCCACCAGGCCGTACACCCCCACCGTCATCAGCAGAGAAATGCCCACCAGCACCGTCACCCGAGTGCCCATGCCGGCCGTGGCCACGGTGCCCAGGGTGATGACGATGATCTCGGCCGACAAGATGAAGTCGGTGCGCACGGCGCCCTTGATCTTGTCTTTCTCGCGCGCCACCAGATCAACCGACTCGTCGGCCACCGCCCGCGCCAGCTCGGCGTGCTCGACCCGCGCCTGGTCCTTGGGCCCCCAGGCATGCACGAGCTTTTCCACGCCCTCGAAGCACAGAAACAGCCCACCCAGCATCAGCAGTGGCGTGATGGCCCAAGGCGCCACGGCGCTGATGAGCAGGGCCAGGGGCACCAGAATGGCCTTGTTCACGAGCGAGCCCTTGGCCACCGCCCACACCACGGGCAGTTCGCGGTCGGCGCGCACGCCAGTGACCTGCTGGGCATTCAGGGCCAGGTCATCGCCCAGCACGCCAGCGGTTTTTTTCGCGGCCACCTTGGTCATCACCGACACGTCGTCGAGGATGGTGGCAATGTCGTCGATCAGGGCAAGCAGGCTGGCAGCGGCCATGGTGCGCTCCTTTGGGCAATGAAAAACGGCGCCCGAAGGCGCCGCGAGAACCGGGGCTTAACCCACCCAGCGGCGGGCGTTGCGCCACAGGCGCATCCAGCCACTGAAGGCCGAGGGGTCTTGGTCCGTCCAGCTCATCTGGACGTTGCGGAACACGCGCTCGGGGTGCGGCATCATGGCCGTGAAGCGGCCGTCTGCCGTGGTCACGGCGGTCAGGCCACCCGGGCTGCCGTTCGGGTTGAACGGGTAACGCTCGGTGGCGGCACCGGTGTTGTCCACGAAGCGCATGGCCGCGATGGCCTGCGCCGGGTTGCCACGGTGGCGGAAGTTGGCGTAGCCCTCACCGTGTGCCACGGCGATCGGCAGGCGGGTGCCGGCCATGCCCTGCAGGAACAGGCTGGGCGAGTCCAGCACCTCCACCAGCGACAGGCGGGCTTCAAAGCGCTCGCTCTGGTTGGTGGTGAAGCGGGGCCAGGCCTGGGCACCGGGGATGATGTCGGCCAGCTCGGCAAACATCTGGCAGCCGTTGCACACGCCCAGGCCGAAGGTGTCGCTGCGGCCGAAGAAGGCCTGGAATTGCTCGGACAGCACCGGGTTGAAGGTGATGGAGCGGGCCCAGCCAATGCCGGCGCCCAGGGTGTCGCCATAGCTGAAGCCGCCACACGCCACCACGCCCTTGAAGTCGGCCAGCTTGGCGCGGCCGGTCTGCAGGTCGGTCATGTGCACGTCGAAGGCCTCGAAGCCGGCCTGGGTGAAGGCATAGGCCATTTCCACGTGCGAGTTCACGCCCTGCTCGCGCAAGATGGCTACGCGCGGGCGGGCCAGGTTCAGGAAGGGCGCGGCCACGTCCTCGGCCGGGTCGAAGCTGAGGTGGGTGTGCAGGCCGGGGTCGGCCGGGTCGCCAGCGGCGGCGTGCTCGGCATCCGCGCAGGCGGGGTTGTCGCGCTGCTGGTTGATCTTCCAGCTCACGCTGTCCCACACCTGCTGCAGATCGCTCAGGCTGGCCGAGAACACGGCCTTGGTGTCGCGCCACACCTGCAACTGGCCCTTGCCCACCTCGATGGTGGAGGCCTGCGGGCGGGTCTTGCCAATGAAGTGGCTGTGCTTGGACAGGCCATGCTCGCGCAGCACCTGCATCACCTCGTTGCGCTCGGCGGTGCGCACTTGCAGCACCACGCCCAGCTCTTCGTTGAACAGGGCCTTGAGCGTGAGCTCTTCGCGGCGGGGGCTGACCTGCTGGCTCCAATTCTTGGCGTCGCCATACTCGGCGCGGCTGTCGCTGATGCCATCGCCTTCGGTGACAAGCAAATCGACGTTGATGGCCACGCCGACCTGGCCAGAGAAGGCCATTTCGGCCACGGCGGCCAGCAGGCCACCGTCGCTGCGGTCGTGGTAGGCCAGCACGCGGCCCTGCGCGCGCAAGGCGTTGACGGCGTTGACCAGGCTGACGAGGTCTTGCGGGTCGTCCAGATCGGGCACGTCACCACCGGGGTGGCCCAGGGTCTGGGCCAGGATGCTGCCGCCCATCCGGGCGCGGCCCTTGCCCAGGTCAATCAGCACCAGGGTGGTGTCTTCGGTGTCGCGATCGAGCTGGGGTGTGAGTGTGCCGCGCACGTCGGGCAGGCTGGCGAAGGCGCTCACGATCAGGCTCACCGGCGCGGTCACCTTGCGGGTGTCGCCGTCTTGTTGCCACTGGGTGCGCATGGACAGGCTGTCCTTGCCCACCGGGATGGAGATGCCCAGTGCCGGGCACAGCTCCATGCCCACGGCCTTCACGGTTTCAAACAGCGCGGCGTCTTCGCCGGGTTCGCCACAGGCGGCCATCCAGTTGGCCGACAGCTTCACGCGCGACAGCTCGAACGGGGCAGCCAGCAGGTTGGTGATGGCCTCGGCCACGGCCATGCGGCCTGAAGCGGCGGCGTCGGTGGCGGCCAGCGGGGTGCGCTCGCCCATGCTCATGGCCTCGCCGGCAAAGCCGCTGTGGTCGGCCAGGGTCACGGCGCAATCGGCCACGGGCACCTGCCAGGGACCGACCATCTGGTCGCGGTGGCTCAGGCCGCCCACGGTGCGGTCGCCAATGGTGACCAGGAAACGCTTGGAGGCCACGGTGGGGTGGCTCAGCACGTCAATCACGGCCTTCTGCAGGTCAACGCCGGTCAGGTCGATGGCGGGGGACTGGCGCGCCACGGTCTTGACGTCGCGGTGCATCTTGGGCGGCTTGCCGAGCAGCACGTCCATGGGCATGTCCACCGGGCTCTCATGACCTTCGTCCACCAGTTGCAACTGGCGCTCGTCGGTGGCGACGCCCACCACCGCGAAGGGGCAGCGCTCGCGCTCGCAGAAGGCGCGGAAGGTGTCCAGCGACTCGGGCGCGATGGCCAGCACGTAGCGCTCCTGGCTCTCGTTGCACCAGATTTCTTTAGGGGCCAGGCCGCTTTCTTCCAGCGGCACGGCGCGCAGGTCAAAGCGCGCGCCACGGCCGGCGTCGTTGGTGATCTCGGGGAAGGCGTTGGACAAACCGCCCGCGCCCACGTCGTGGATGGCCAGAATCGGGTTTTTCTCGCCCTGCTGCCAGCAGTGGTTGATGACCTCTTGCGCGCGGCGCTCGATCTCGGGGTTGCCACGCTGCACGGAATCGAAGTCAAGCGAAGCGGCGTTGGTGCCGGTGGCCATGGAGCTGGCCGCACCACCGCCCATGCCGATCTTCATGCCCGGGCCGCCCAGTTGAATGAGCAGCGTGCCGGCGGGGAACTCGATCTTCTTGGTCTGCGTGGCGTCGATGCTGCCCAGGCCGCCCGCGATCATGATGGGCTTGTGGTAGCCGCGCTGCACGCCGCCCACCTGCTGCTCGTATTCGCGGAAATAGCCCGCCAGATTGGGCCGCCCGAACTCGTTGTTGAACGCGGCGCCGCCCAGCGGGCCCTCGGTCATGATCTGCA
>NZ_JAYSFD010000015.1:0-91576 GCF_041913525.1 Hydrogenophaga sp.
CTCGAACCTCCACGGAGTTACCCGCTAGTACCTGAAACTAGTGCGTCTACCAATTTCGCCACCTGGGCATTTCAGGAAAACCGCAATTATAGCAGCTGTTTGAACGAGTTCTTTTCTGGTGCTCGAATTTTTGAATTCGGGTGAGCGCGAGAAAGAAAAACGTGTCGATAAACGAAAAGGCCTGACAGCGGGTGACTGTCAGGCCTTTATGATGTGTTTGGTGCCCAAGAGAGGACTCGAACCTCCACGCCTCTCGGCGCTAGTACCTGAAACTAGTGCGTCTACCAATTCCGCCACCTGGGCATCTCAGGAAGCCGCTAGTATAGCATCAAAATTTCATCTAAGAGAAGTAGTGAACGACAAAAACAGCCTGTTGGCCGAGTTCGAAGGTGTGGTGTCCGGTCATCGCGATGGACATGGTTTCGTGATCCGAGATGATGGGCAAGCCGACATCTATTTGCCGCCGAACGAGATGCGTGCGGTCCTGCACAAGGACAGGGTCAAGGCCCGCATCGTGCGCCTCGATCGCAAGGGCCGGCCAGAGGGGCGCGTGACCGAAATCCTGGAGCGGCCCGACGTGCCGATCATTGGTCGGTTGTTGCAGGAAAGCGGTGTCTGGCTGGTGGCCCCGGAAGACAAACGCTACGGCCAAGACGTGTTGATCCCCAAGGGGGCGACGGGCTCGGCCAAGCCGGGCCAGGTGGTGGTGGTTGAGCTGACCGAGCCACCAGCGCTGTATGGCCAGCCGGTGGGGCGGGTGAAGGAAGTGCTGGGTGACATCGATGACCCTGGCATGGAGATCGAGATCGCTGTGCGCAAGTACGGCGTGCCGCATCAGTTTTCAGACGCGGCCATGGCGCAGGCGCGCAGCATTCCTGACCATGTGTTGCCCAGAGACCTGCGCCATCGCGTGGACCTTCGCGACATTCCGTTGGTCACCATCGACGGCGAAGACGCCCGCGATTTCGACGACGCTGTCTATTGCGAACCCGCCAAGATCGGGCGGGCCAAAGGGTGGCGCTTGCTGGTGGCCATTGCCGACGTGAGCCACTATGTGGAGACGGGCTCCCCCATCGATGTGGACGCCTATGACCGGGCCACCTCGGTGTACTTCCCTCGGCGCGTGATCCCCATGCTGCCGGAGAAGTTGTCCAACGGCCTGTGCTCACTCAATCCCGGGGTTGAGCGGCTGTGCATGGTCTGCGACATGCTGATCAACGCCAAGGGCGAGATCCACGCTTATCAGTTCTACCCGGCGGTGATGTTCAGCCATGCCCGGTTCACCTACACCGAGGTGGCGGCCATCCTGCAGAACACTCGGGGACCCGAGGCCGCCAACCGCAAGCCGCTGGTGCCGTACCTTCTGAACCTGCACGATGTGTATCGCGCCTTGCTGGCCGCGAGGCAGGTGCGCGGTGCGGTGGACTTCGAGACGGTGGAAACCCAGATCGTGTGCGACGAGTCCGGGCGCATCGAGAAAATCGTGCCGCGCACCCGCAACGACGCACACAAGCTGATCGAAGAGGCGATGCTGGCCGCCAACGTTTGTTCGGCCGATTTCATCGGCAGCAGCAAGCACGCCGGCCTGTTCCGGGTTCACGAAGGCCCCACGCCTGAGAAGCAGGAGGTGCTGCGAAACTACCTCAAGGCGATGGGCTTGCCCTACACCATCAGCGACGAGCCGCACCCCAGCGAATTTCAGCAGATCGCCAGCGCCACCAAAGACCGGCCGGAGGCGCAACAGATCCACACCATGCTGTTGCGCTCAATGCAGCAAGCCATTTACACGCCGATCAACAGCGGGCACTTCGGCCTGGCGTTTGAGGCCTACACGCACTTCACCAGCCCCATCCGCCGTTACCCCGACCTGCTCGTGCATCGGGTGATCAAGTCCATCCTCACGGGCAAGCGCTACCAGTTGCCGGCATTGCCCACGCCGGGCGAAGCGCACGCCAAGCTCAGCAAGCGCCTGGCCAGTCGAGCGCCCACGCCCACGCAGACCCCGAAGAAGTTGTCGGCCGACACCCAGGCCTGGCAGGCCGCAGGCTTGCACTGCAGCGCCAACGAGCGCCGTGCCGACGAGGCCAGTCGCGATGTCGAGGCTTGGCTCAAGTGCAAGTACATGCGTGAACACCTGGGCGAGGAGTTCAGTGGCGTCGTCACGGCGGCGACCAGCTTCGGTCTGTTCGTCACGCTCGACGCCATGTACGTGGAGGGCTTGGTGCACATCACCGAACTCGGGGGTGAGTACTTCCGCTTCGATGAAGCCCGCCAAGAGCTGCGCGGCGAACGCACCGGCATTCGCTATGCACTGGGTACCCGTGTGCAGGTGCAGGTGAGCCGTGTTGACCTGGATGGTCGCCGCATCGATTTCCGCCTGGTGCGAGACCACGACGACCTGATGTCCCGCGCCATGCGCGACAAGACCGGTTCGGGCTCGGCTGACCCGGGGGCTCGCTCTGAAGGCAAGCGCCGCTCGCGACCCGAACCGGCTGGTGCGATGGACGTGAAAGCGGCTGTGCGGCAGGCCGCCAAGAAGGCTGCGCAGAAGGCGGCCAAGGCTGCCGGAAAAACCCGCAAGGGCCGCCGATGATGGGCGAGGCTCGGTCCTACACTCGGCGCCATGTCCATTCTTCTTTTTCTGCTTGATACGCTGTTCTTCGTGCTCGTGGCTTGCGCGCTTGCACGTGCCTGGATGAACCAGCAGCGCATTCACATGGCGGTGCAGCCCGGCCCGTTCGTCATGGCGGTGACCAACTGGCTGGTGCAGCCGCTGCGCCGTGCGATGCCGGCCAGCATGAAGCAAAGCCGCTGGGATTGGGCCAGTCTGTTGGCGGCTGTGGTGCTCTCGCTGGTGTACGGCGTCGTGGCGGTCTTGCTGCTGTCGCTGGCCTCGTTCGCCTCGCCGAGCGGTGCCATGTGGGTGACCGGTGCCTTGCTGCTGGCCGTCAAGCACCTGGTGCGCACCGTGTTGCAAGGCCTGATGCTGCTCCTGCTGGCTTACGCGGTGCTCAGTTGGGTGCAGCCGCATTCACCGGTCATGGGCACGCTGGAACGCCTGAGTGCACCCATCTTGCGGCCGTTGCGTCGCGTGGTGCCGCTGGTGGGTGGCGTTGACCTGTCGGTGCTGATTGCGATCGTGCTGCTGCAAGTTGGCCTGATGGTGCTGGGCTGATCGGCTCACCAGGTCTGCACGGCGTCGGCCAGGCGCGAGGCGCTGAGCGCGACGCCACCAGGCCAGGTGTCGGCCAGGGCGCCATGCTGCGCCACCGCCCGCTCCACCCGTTCGCGCAAAGGCAGGCCGGGTGAGACGCTAAGGCTGGCCCCCAGCATGCCCGCCAGCACGTCGCCGGTGCCGGCTGTGGCCAGCCGGGCATTGCCGGTGGGGTTGATCCAGGGCAGGGCGTCTGAAGAAGCCACCACCGTTCCCGCCCCCTTGAGCACACAGACCACCCCCAGCCCGTGGGCCAGTGCGGTCGCGCTGCGCAGCCGGTCTGCCATGACTTCGGACGTGGTGGCGCCCAGCAGGCGGGCCGCTTCAAGCGGGTGCGGGGTAATCACTGTTTCCTGTCCGTTGTGGCGGCGGGCTTTTATCAGCTTGCCCAGAGCGGGTGTGCCGGCCAGCTGGTTCAGTGCGTCGGCATCCAGCACCAGGCGCTTGGCCAGCCGAAGCAGCGGCTCCAGGTACTCGGCCACGGCTTGGCCGCCGCCACAGCCCGCCACCACCGTTGCCTGGGCCAGAAACTCAGGCTCGGTCAGGCGATCTGGCCGGCGCACCATCAACTCGGGGGCCAGAGGGTCCCAGTGGTTGGCGCCTCCGTCCAGCAAGCCCACGAATACCCGGCCAGCGCCGCCGTGAAGCGCCGCGCGCGCGGCCAGCAAGGCCGCGCCCACCATGCCCGCGCCGTCGATCTGCGGGCCTTGGCCTCCCAGGATGGCCACGTCGCCAAAGCTGCCTTTGTGGCTGGCGTGTGCGTGCTTGGCGCGGTCTGTGGGTAAGTGGTCGGTGCCACCCCAAGTGGCGCAAGCGGCTGGCGCTTCGGTCTCGGTCTGAGCCACACCAAGGTCGTCAAACCAGACGTCGCCAGCCAGGTCGCGGCCGTGCGCGGTGAAAAGGCCTGGTTTGAGCGTGAGCAGTGAAAGGGTGAGCCTGGCGCCTGCCGTGCGTGGGAGGGGGCCAAGGCAGGCGCCGGTGTCGGCGTCGAGTGCGCTGGGCAGGTCAACGCAAAGTACTGGGCTGGCGCTGTTGCGGATGGTGTCGATCTGCTCGCCCAGCAGCCCGGTGGGGGGGCGAGAGGCGCCAAGACCGAGCAGGGCGTCGATGATCAGGTCGGCCGCCTCTGGTGCATGCTGCCTGATCGTGACACCGGCTTCCAATGCCGCATGCCTCGCCCAAGCCGCGTCGGGCGGGAGCCGGGCCGGCTCCCCCACCTGGGTAACCCAGACTTCTGCAATGCCGGCTTTGTGCAGGAGGTGGGCGGCAACCCAGCCATCGCCGCCGTTGTTGCCTGGGCCGGTGGCGACCCAGATGCGCCTGGCGTGTGGCACCCAGGCGCGGGCCAGGCGCGCCACCGCCTCGCCAGCCCGCTTCATGAGCTCGTGCGCGGGCAGTGCCTCCTGGGCGATTGCCTCCAGTTGGCGGGTGGCGGCTGCGCTGTGAAGCAGCTCCCTGGTCTGCGGACTGAGTCGGCGTGGGGGTGGGCGGCATGTCATGGTGGGTTCATTTCAACACGCCAAGGCGCTGCCGTCAGAGACCTTGCCGCAGCGGGGCGTAGGTGGCAGCGTCGAGTGCGGGGGAGGCGCCCCCAAGTTCATCGGCAAGCAGTCGTGCGCTGCCGGCCGCCAGCGTCCAGCCAGCGGCGCCATGCCCCAGGTTGATCCATAGGCCGGGCAAGCGGGTGCCGCCGATCAGGGGTAGACCATCGTGCGTGGCGGCATACGAGCCGCGCCACTCTTGAACGCTGCCCTGCGGCCCACCGAAGCGCGCCGCACCGGGGAACCAGTCCATCAAGGTCTTGTAGAGCTGTTTCAGGGCCGCCGCGTCGGGGGCTGCGCCGGGCTTGGCGCCCAAGGTGGCGCCACCCGACACCCTTATCCGCTGGCCGAGGCGGGCGATCGAGACCTGTCTGGCGGGGTCGAACACGGCAGACAGGGGGGCATCCAGAGGCTCCCGGATCGCCGCGCTAACCGAGTGAGCGGTGATGGTCTGCGTGGGCAGTTTCAGGCCGAGTGGGCGCAGCAGCGTTGGCGCCGACGCACCGGTGCAGACAACCACGGCATCGTGGTCGCTGAAGGGGGCCGATGACTTGGGCGTGTGCACGCGCCAGGCGCCACCGGCCATGGGTTCGAGGCGGCTGACCAGGGTGCCCAATGCCAGGCGTGCCCCCAACTTTTGGGCGCGCGTTTTCATCAGCAGGGTCCACTCGCGACAGTTGGCGGCGCCTGCGTTCGCGATGGAGATCGCGGCGTGAATGGGGGTCTCAGGATTGAGGGCCGGCTCTTGTTGGCGCGCTTGTTCCGCGGTCAGGGCCTGTGCCGCGACGCCAATTTCTCGCAATCGCTCAATCGTTGTTTGGGCCGAGTCGGCTTCTTGGGGGGTGCGCAACAAGACCAGCAACCCGTCACTGGCGTCGTGGTCAAGTTCCAAGGCCCGGTTCAGGTCGTGCGTGTGCTCGGCGCTGTAAAGGGCCAGGCGTTGCAGGGCTTGATGCTGAGGCGTGCTGGCGCGGCCTTTGGTGCATTTGGCCCAGCGCCAGAGCCAGGTCCACTCACCAAGCCGTGGCAGACGCTGCAGGTGAAGGCCGCCTTTCGCCGAACCCCAGGGGCCGTTCCAATTGGTCTGTGCGGGGAGCCAGGCGGCGTTCCAGCCGGGACCTGTGAGTGCCCCCGTGGCGAAGCTGGCTTCTTCGCCGGCTGTCGGGTGGCGGTCGTAAAGCGTGACCTCGTGGCCATCGGCGGCAAGCTCCCAGGCCGTGGCCACACCAACCACGCCGGCTCCGATCACGGCGATGTTCATGGGCGAATTCCGGACACGATGGGGTGCAGGTCAGGGAATGGGGAAAAGGGGAGGGCGGCTGGCGGCATGACGCGTCAGTTTGTCCGGGGCAGCAGCGCAGAGTTGCGGGGTGGCCGGGGGAGGGTTCGGGAGTGGGGAGGGCGGGGTGCTATACTCGACAGGCTTTGCAGTTGGCGCCCCGCTTTGTGGTCGTGGCTTGCAAAGCAATCGCAAACCAGCCCAACCAGGTGTTGTTACGTTGTTTTACAGCGAGCAATCGGGGCTGGATTTTAGACCCAACCTACGGAAAGAAATCCCATGTCGATCTCCATGCGCGAAATGCTGGAAGCCGGTGTCCACTTCGGTCACCAGACCCGCTTCTGGAACCCCAAGATGGCCCCGTACATCTTTGGCCACCGCAACAAGATTCACATCGTCAACCTCGAAAAGACCCTGCCCCTGTTCGAGGAAGCCCAGAAGTTCGTGCGCCAGCTGTCCGCCAACCGCGGCACCATCCTGATGGTGGGCACCAAGCGCCAGTCGCGCGACATCGTGGCCGCTGAGGCCCGTCGTGCTGGCGTGCCTTTTGTTGACCAGCGCTGGCTGGGCGGCATGCTGACCAACTTCAAGACCGTCAAGACCTCCATCAAGCGCCTGAAGGACATGCAGGCCCAGAAGGAAGCCGGTCTGGACAGCATGACCAAGAAAGAGCAACTGATGTTTGCTCGCGAAATGGAAAAGCTCGAGAAGGACATCGGCGGCATTCAGGACATGGCCGCTCTGCCCGACGCCATCTTCGTGGTCGACGTGGGCTTCCACAAGATCGCCGTGGCCGAAGCCCAGAAGCTGGGCATCCCGCTGGTGGGCGTGGTTGACACCAACCACTCGCCGGCTGGCATCGACTACGTGATCCCCGGCAACGACGACTCGGCCCGTGCCGTGGCTCTGTACGCCCGTGGCATCGCCGACGCCATCCTGGAAGGCCGCGCCAACGCCGTGACCGATGTGGTCAAGGCCGTGGCCGCTGAAGGCAGCGACGAGTTCGTGGAAGTGCAGGACGGCGCCTCGGCCTGATCCGGCTTCCGCCGTGACTGAGGGGCTCATGTAGCCCCTTTTTCATACAAGCTTCTCAATATTCACTCTGCCCAGGAGGCCGTGTCGGTCCCCGGGCCAACGGAGAAACAAACATGGCAATTACCGCAAGCATGGTCGCCGAACTGCGCGCCAAGACCGACGCTCCCATGATGGAATGCAAGAAGGCCTTGACCGAGGCCGACGGCAACATGGAAAAGGCCGAAGAGATCCTGCGCGTCAAGCTGGGCAACAAGGCCAGCAAGGCCGCTTCCCGCGTGACCGCTGAAGGCGTGATCGCTGCCGCCGTTGAGGGCACCAATGGTGCGCTGATCGAGGTCAACTGCGAAACCGACTTCGTTTCCAAGAACGAAATCTTCCTGAGCTTCGTCAATGCCTGCGCCAAGCTGGTGGTTGGGCACAACCCTGCCGACGTGGCTGCCCTGTCGGCACTGCCGCTGTCGATGGAAGACTTCGGTCCCACGGTGGAAGACGTGCGCAAGGGCCTGATTGGCAAGATCGGCGAGAACATGAGCATCCGCCGCTTCAAGCGCTACAGCGGTGGTGGCCAACTGGCCGCCTACCTGCACGGCGTGCGCATTGGCGTGATGGTGGAGTTTGACGGTGACGCCGTGGCCGCCAAGGACGTGGCCATGCACGTGGCCGCCATGAAGCCCGTGGCCCTGTCTGGCGCCGACGTGCCGGCCGAGCTGATCGCCAAGGAGCGTTCGGTGGCCGAGCAGAAGGCTGCCGAGTCGGGCAAGCCCGCCGACATCGTGGCCAAGATGGTCGAAGGTTCGGTGCAGAAGTACCTGAAAGAAGTCTCCCTGCTGGACCAGGTCTTCGTGAAGGCCGCAGACGGCAAGCAGACCGTGGGTCAGTACCTTAAGTCGGCCAACACCACCGCCAAGGGCTTCACCCTGTACGTGGTGGGCGAAGGCATCGAGAAGAAGGTGGACGATTTCGCCGCTGAAGTGGCTGCCCAGGTGGCCGCTGCCAAGGGCGCCTGATCCCCTTGCTGCGCCCCTCGGGGTGCTGAAAAAGACGACGGGCCGCAAGGCCCGTTGTCACATCAGGACGGCTCCGCGGCGAGGGCCGTCCTCGTTACACTTGCCGGCTGTAGCGCCGCATCCTCTCCTGCAGAAAGTCTTTCATGTCAGCCAACACACGGTACACACGGATCTTGCTGAAACTGTCGGGCGAAGCCCTGATGGGCGACGACGCATTCGGTATCAATCGGGCCACCATCGAGCGCATCGTGGCCGAGATCGCCGAAGTGACGCGTTTGGGTGTGCAAGTGGCGGTAGTGATCGGTGGCGGCAATATTTTCCGTGGCGTTGCCGGTGGTGCCGTGGGCATGGACCGTGCCACGGCAGACTACATGGGCATGCTGGCCACGGTCATGAACTCGCTGGCGTTGGCCGATTCGATGGACAAGGCGGGCTTGGTGGCCCGGGTGATGTCGGCCATTGCCATTGAGCAGGTGGTTGAGCCCTACGTTCGTCCCAAGGCGTTGCAGTACCTTGAGGAGGGCAAGGTGGTTGTGTTCGCTGCGGGCACCGGCAATCCTTTCTTCACCACCGACACGGCCGCCGCCTTGCGCGGTGCAGAGATCGGTGCGCAGATTGTGCTGAAGGCCACCAAGGTGGACGGCGTTTACACCGCCGACCCCAAGAAGGACCCGACGGCCACGCGCTACGCCACGATCACTTTTGACGAAGCCATGTCCCGCAACCTTGAGGTGATGGACGCCACGGCGTTTGCCTTGTGCCGCGACCAGAAGCTGCCCGTCAAGGTGTTCTCGATTTTTAAGCCGGGCGCGTTGCGCGCCGTGGTTCTGGGCGCCGACGAAGGCACCCTTGTCCACGTCTGATTCTCGCCAGGCTTTTCCGTCGTTTCCAGGAGTTCCCATGACCATCGCCGATATCCGCAAGAACGCCGAGCACAAGATGCAGCAGTCGATCGAGGCGTTCAAGACCAACCTCACCAAGGTGCGCACCGGCCGCGCCAACCCGGCACTGTTGGACACGGTGCACGTGGACTATTACGGCTCGATGCTGCCGCTGTCGCAAGTGGCCAACCTGTCGTTGCTGGACGCCCGCACCATTGGTGTGTCGCCCTGGGAAAAGGGCATGGGCGCCAAGATTGAGAAGGCCATCCGCGAGTCTGACCTGGGCCTCAACCCGCAAAGCCAGGGTGACCTCATTCGCGTGCCAATGCCGCCCATGACCGAAGAGCGCCGCAAGGAACTCACCAAGGTGGTCAAAGGCGAGGGCGAAAACGCCAAGGTGGCCATTCGCAACCTGCGCCGCGACGCCAACGAGTCGGTGAAAAAGCTGGTGAAGGACAAGCTGGCTTCCGAGGACGATGAGCGCCGCGCGGCCGACGACATTCAGAAGCTCACCGACCGCATGATCACCGAGGTGGACAAGCTGGTGGCCTCCAAAGAGCAGGACATCATGGCCGTCTGAGGCCAGGTGCCTCGCCCTCAGTTGATGAAGTCCGATACGACCGAGAGTCCGCGCCTGCCACGGCACGTGGCCATCGTGATGGATGGCAACGGCCGCTGGGCGCAGAAGCGCTGGCTGCCTCGCGTGGCGGGCCACAAGCAGGGCGTTGACACTTTGCGACGGGTGGTGCGCCTCTGCCTTGAACGGGGCATTGGTGCACTCACCGTGTTTGCTTTTTCCTCGGAAAACTGGAATCGCCCCGCCGATGAGGTGAGTGGCTTGATGGAGCTGCTGGCGCTGGCCTTGTCGCGCGAGGTGCCCAGCCTGGCCGAGAACGGCGTGCAACTGCACTTCCCCGGTGATCGCAGCGCCTTGTCATCCCGGGTGGTGCAAGGGCTGGAAGCCGCAGAGCAGCGCACCGCCGACAATCGCCGTTTGGTGCTCAACGTCTGCTTCAATTACGGCGGACGCTGGGACATCGCCCAGGCGGCCAAGCGCTTGGCGCAAGAAGGCTTGCCGATCGATGAGGCCTCGCTGGCCTCGCACTTGGCCCTGGCCCATGTGCCAGACCCCGATCTGGTGATCCGCACCGGCGGCGAGGTTCGCATCAGCAACTTCCTCTTGTGGCAGGCCGCCTACGCCGAACTGTATTTCTCTGACTGCCTTTGGCCCGACTTCGACGGTGCCGAGCTGGACCGCGCACTGGCCGAGTACGCCCGGCGTGAGCGCCGCTTTGGCAAGACTTCTGAACAGGTTCGGCCAGCCGCCGAACTGCCCACCGCTTCCGACCATGCTTAAGCAGCGCGTCATCACTGCCCTGGCGCTGCTCGCCGTGCTCTTGCCGGCCTTGTTCTATTCACAGATCGGCCCGTTCGCTGCCCTTGGGCTCTTGCTCATCACGGCAGCGGGCTGGGAGTGGTCCCGACTGAACGGCGTCGGCGAGGCGGGCTCCCGCGCCATCGGGCTTGTGCTGGGGCTGTTGCTGGCTGCCTTTTGGATGGCTGGTGGTCTGGACACGGACTGGCGGGCCTTGTGGATGGGCGTGGGGCTGGTCTGGGTGCTGCTGGCCTTGGTCATGCTGCGCCGTGGGGTTGTTGGCTGGGGGCGCTGGCCCGCTGGCTTGCGCTTGATGGCGGGTTTGTTCCTGATCGCCGTGGCTTGGCTGGCACTGGTGCAGGCCCGCATGAGAGGGCTTGAGTTTCTCTTGTCGTTGCTGCTGCTCGTCTGGATGGCCGACATCGCAGCCTATTTCGGCGGCAAGGCCTTCGGTCGGCGCAAGCTGGCGCCCACCATCAGCCCGGGCAAAAGCTGGGAGGGGGCCATTTCGGGGGCGCTGGGCGTGGCCGTGCTCGCGGCAGGCTGGATCGTCGCCGATCAGCGCGGCTTGGCGCATCAGGGCAGTTTGTACTCAGGTCTCTGGGCCAAGGGCCCGACCTGGACGGTGCTGGCGGTGCTCGGCCTCACGGCCATGAGTGTGGCCGGTGACCTGATCGAATCCCTGGTCAAGCGCAGTGCCGGGGTCAAGGATTCCAGTCAGCTGTTGCCCGGTCACGGAGGGGTGCTTGACCGCGTCGATGCGCTGCTGCCCGTGTTGCCGCTGGGCATGATGCTGGCATCGATTTGAGCGAATGAGCGACTTGCAACACATCACCGTTCTGGGGTCGACCGGCTCCATTGGCAAAAACACGCTGGACGTGGTGGCCCGCCACCCCGACCGTTTCCGGGTGTTCGCACTCACCGCGGCCACCCAGGTGGAGCTGATGGCCGAGCAATGCGCGCGTTTCGCACCGCGTTTTGCCGTGATGTCAACCGAGGAGCCGGCCCGGCGCTTGCGAGAGCGCCTGAAGGCAACAGGTGTGGCCACCGAAGTGCTTCACGGTGCCCAGGCGTTGTGCGAAGTCAGCGAAGCTCCCGAGGTCGATGCCGTGATGGCCGCCATCGTGGGTGCAGCGGGTTTGCCGCCCAGCCTGGCGGCGGCCCGTGCGGGCAAGAAGCTGCTGCTGGCCAACAAGGAAGCGTTGGTGGTGGGGGGCGAGCTGTTCATGCAGGCCGTGCAGGTGGGCGGCGCCACCCTGTTGCCGATCGACAGCGAGCACTCGGCCATCTTCCAGTCGCTGCCCGATGACCCGGCCAGCTGGTCGCGCCGCGTGCAGAAAATCGTATTGACCGCCTCGGGCGGGCCCTTCCGCACGCGCGACGTGGCGACCCTGAGCCACGTGACGCCCCAGGAGGCCTGCGCCCACCCCAACTGGGTGATGGGCCGAAAGATCTCGGTGGACTCGGCCACCATGATGAACAAGGCGCTGGAAGTGATTGAGGCACGCTACCTGTTCGGCCTGCCGCCCGAGCGCATTGAGGTGGTGATCCATCCGCAAAGTGTGATCCATTCGATGGTGCAGTACACGGACACCTCGGTGGTGGCCCAGCTCGGCACGCCAGACATGCGCGTGCCCATCGCGTACGGCTTGTCGTGGCCTGAGCGCATGGCGTCGGGCGCGGCGTCGCTGGATTTCGCCACGCTGTCCGCGCTCACCTTCGAGTCGGCCGACGCTGTGCGTTTCCCGGGTCTTCAACTTGCCTGGCAGGCGCTGAAAGCGGCGCCCGGCACCACCGCCGTGCTGAACGCAGCCAACGAAGTGGCCGTGGAGGCGTTTCTGGATGGGCGGTTGCGTTTTGACCAGATTTACGCGGTCAACCATGCAACTTTGGACGCTTGCCAGCCCTCCAAGCCGGATTCTCTTGACGACCTGCTGGCCATCGACGCCCATGCCCGCTCGGTGGCGTCTGCGAAGGTGGCGTCTCTGTCTCCCTGATTCTCCATGCTCACCACCGCACTGGCTTTCGTTCTTGCTCTGGGTTTGCTGATTGCCGTGCACGAGTACGGGCACTACCGCGTTGCGGTGGCCTGCGGGGTGAAGGTCTTGCGCTTTTCGGTGGGCTTTGGCAAGCCCATCTTCACCTGGCGCCGAAAAGGCAGCCCCACTGAGTTCGTGATTGGCGCCTTGCCTTTGGGCGGCTATGTGCGCATGCTCGATGAGCGAGAGGCGCCGGTTGACCCGCTGGAGCGCCACTTGGCCTTCAACAACCAATCCCTGCGCAAGCGCGCGGCCATCGTGGCGGCGGGACCGGTGGCCAACCTGCTGCTGGCGGTGTTGCTCTATGCCGGCGTGTTCTGGGCCGGTGTGGATGAGCCCCAGCCGATTCTGGGGTCGCCGGTGGCTGGCTCGCCCGCTCAGCGGGCGGGATTGCAGGCCGGCGACCGCGTGCTGCAGATGGCGGCCACAGGCGAAGAGGGCAGCCCTGTGGCCTCATTTGACGACCTGCGCTGGCGCCTGACCCAGGCGGCGCTCGATGGCCAGGACGTCACCCTGTGGGTCTCCGCTGGCGATGGCGATGTTGGCCGGCCGATGACGATGCGCCTCAGCGAACTTGATGCCAGGGAAGCCGACGCCACCCTGTTCAAGCGCATCGGCTTGCTGGGCCCCTACACCGCGCCGGTGATTGGGCAGGTGATGCCCGATGGCGCTGCGGCGGCCGCTGGCTTGCAGCAAGGTGATCGGGTGCGGCGCATCGACGGTCATGAGGTGCGCGATGGACAGTCCCTGCGCGAGTCGATTCGGGCTGCCGTCGGCCCGGCTGGTGCACCAGTCACACAGCATTGGGACATTGAACGCGCTGGCCAGGCCATGGCACTGACCGTGGTGCCCCGTCCTGAACCGTTGGGACAAGCTTGGGTGGGGCGCATCTCGGCTTACGTTGGCGAGGCGCCAGCCATGACCACGGTGCGATACGGTGTGCTGGACGGCCTCTGGCAGGCCACGGTGAAAACAGGCGAAGTCTCCTGGCTCACGCTCAAGATGATGGGGCGCATGCTGATTGGCGAGGCCTCCATCAAGAACCTCAGCGGGCCACTGACCATTGCCGATTACGCCGGCAAATCGGCCACCCTTGGCCTGAGCGCTTACATCATGTTTCTGGCGCTCATCAGCGTGAGCCTGGGTGTGCTGAACCTTCTCCCGCTACCCGTCTTGGATGGGGGGCACCTGATGTATTATCTTTGGGAGGCCGTGACCGGGCGCAGGGTGTCTGACGTCTGGATGGAACGGCTCCAACGCGGCGGCTTCATGATTCTCATGTTGCTCATGTCGGTTGCCCTGTTTAACGATGTGGCCCGCCTGGCTGGCTGACCTTTCTCCCCCCCTGCTCATGAAGAACAAAAAACCTGGTCTGCGCGGCCTCACCCTGTCTGTGCTCGCGTCGACTTTGCTGGCTGCCTTGCCTGCCTGGGCCGTCGAGCCGTTCACCGTTCGGGACATCCGGGTGGAAGGTCTGCAGCGTGTTGAGCCCGGCACGGTGTTCGCTTCGCTGCCTTTTCGCATTGGCGACCTGTACAACGACGAAAAAGGCTCCTCGGCCATCCGTTCGCTGTTTGGCCTGGGTCTTTTCAGTGACGTGCGCATTCAGGTGTCGGGTGAAGTGCTGACGGTGATCGTCGAAGAGCGCGCCACCGTGGCCGACGTGAGCTTCTCGGGCGTGAAAGAGTTCGACCAAGACGTGCTCAAGAAGGCCTTGCGCGACGTGGGCCTGACCGAGGGGCGTCCCTACGACAAAGCCCTGGCCGACCGGGCAGAGCAGGAACTCAAGCGCCAGTACATCAACCGCAGCATGTACGCCGCTCAGGTGGTGACCACCGTCACCCCTACCGACCGCAACCGTGTGAACCTCAACTTCAGTGTCACCGAAGGCGATGTGGCCAAGATCACCGAGATCCGCATCGTGGGCAACCGCGCGTTCTCGGAATCGACCCTTCGCGATCTGTTTGACCTGAACAGCGGCAACTGGCTGAGCTGGTACACCAAGTCCGATCGTTACTCGCGCGCCAAGCTCAATGCCGACATCGAGACGCTGCGCTCGTACTACCTCACGCGTGGCTACCTTGAGTTCCGGGTGGATTCCACCCAAGTCTCCATCAGCCCCGACAAGCAGCAGATGGGCATTACCCTCAACATCACCGAGGGAGACCGTTACCAGGTGTCGTCGGTGTCGCTAGAGGGCGAGTACCTGGGCCGGGAGAACGAGTTCAAGTCGCTCATCGCCATGCGCGCGGGCGAGGCCTACAACGTCGAAGACGTGACGGCCACCACCAAGGCCTTCACCGATTACTTCGGCGCCTTTGGTTACGCTTTCGCTCAGGTGGAAGCCGTGCCCGAGATCGATCGGGTGAACAAGCGCGTGGCCTTCGTGCTGCGCGCCCAGCCGGCCCGCCGCGTGTATGTGCGGCGCATCAACATCGAGGGCAACAACCGCACGCGCGACGAAGTGATCCGCCGCGAGTTCCGCCAACTCGAATCGGCCTGGTACGACAGCGATCGCATTCGCCTCTCGCGCGACCGTGTGGACCGTTTGGGTTTCTTCACCGAGGTGGGCATCGACACCCAGCCGGTGGCGGGCTCGCCCGACCAGGTGGACCTGACGGTGACGGTGGCCGAAAAGCCCACTGGCAACATCACACTGGGTGCCGGCTACTCGCAGGCCGAAGAGCTGTCCATCATTGCGGGTATTCGCCAGGAAAACGTGTTCGGCTCGGGCAATTACCTGGGCTTTGACATCAACACCAGCAAGTTCAACCGGCAGATGGTGCTCAGCACCACCAATCCGTACTTCACGCCGGATGGCGTGTCGCGCAGCTTCGACGCCTACTACCGCACCACGCGCCCCTACGACAACCAGGACGGTGACTACCGCCTGATCACCAAGGGCGTGAGCACCCGATTCGGTGTGCCATTCACCGAGGCGGACACGGTGTACTTCGGTGCCGGCCTGGAGCAGACCACCATTGAGGAAGGCAACTTCCTGCCACAGGCCTACGTGGATTACTCCAAAACCTTCGGCAAGACCAGCAACACGCTGCCATTGACGGTGGGCTGGGCCCGCGACACGCGCGACAGTTCGCTGGTGCCTACCCGTGGTCGCCTCCAGCGCTTCAACACCGAGCTGGCGATTGCCGGCGATGCACGCTACCTCAAAGCCAACTACCAGTTCCAGCAGTACGTGCCGCTCACCAAGCAGTACACCCTGGCCTTCAACACCGAGCTGGGATACGGCAAGGGACTCAATGGCCGTGAGTACCCGATCTTCAAGAACTTTTTCGGTGGTGGCCTGGGGTCGGTGCGTGGCTTTGAGCAAGGCACCCTGGGTCCACGCTCTCCAGTGAATGGTTTGCCTGGCGAGTTCATCAACATCGGTGGCAACCGTAGCGTGGCACTGAACGCCGAGTTCATCGCGCCGTTCCCCGGCGCGGGCAATGACCGAACCCTTCGTATGTTTGCCTTTGCTGACGTGGGCAACGTGTACGGCCCGAGCGAGAGCCTGTCGTTTTCTCAGCTGCGGGCCTCGGTGGGTGTTGGTCTGAGTTGGGTGTCCCCGGTGGGGCCATTGCGCTTTGCCATTGCCAACCCCATTCGCAAACTCGACGGGGATAAAATTCAACGCTTCCAGTTTCAGATCGGAACCTCCTTTTGATGACCATGTTTTCCACTTCGACCACCCGGCGCCTGGTCATGGCTGCGGCCCTGGCGGTGATGTCCCTGAGCGTGTCGGCGCAGAGCTTGCGCATTGGCTACGTCAACCTCGAGCGCATCCTTCGCGACTCGACTTCCGCCAAGGCGGCCCAAACCAAGCTGGAGAAGGAATTCGCCAGCCGGGAGAAGGAAATCCAGAACCTGGCTGCCCAACTGAAGTCGGCGTCGGAGAAGTTCGAGCGCGAAGCGCCCACGCTGGCTGAAGGCCAGCGCACCACGCGCCAGCGCCAGCTCATCGACCAGGATCGCGAGTTCCAGCGCAAGCAGCGCGAGTTCCAGGAAGACCTGAACCTGCGCAAGAACGAGGAACTGCAGGGTGTGCTGGAGCGGGCCAATCGCGTGATTCGTCAGATCGCCGAGTCCGAGAAATACGACCTGATCGTTCAGGAAGCCGTTTACATCAACCCCAAGCACGACATCACCGACAAGGTGATCGGCGGCTTGAACGGCGCCAAGTAAGCGCCCCATCGCCCGTGAGCCAACCGCTGGGCGCCATCGCCGAGGCCCTGCGGGGCCGGCTCATCGGTGACGCCAACCTCATCATTCACAAGCTCTCGCCCGTGGGTTCCGCAGCCCCGGGCGAGTTATCTTTTGTCTCGCACGCCCGCTACGCCAGGCAGATCGACACCACCCAGGCGTCTGCCTTGCTGGTGCCGCCCGCCTTGGTCGAGGCGGCCCAGGCGCGAGGAGCCTGCATCGTGGTGGACGACGCCTACCTGGCCTTCGCCCGGCTCACCCAATGGTGGCGGCAGCAGCACGACGATTTGCCGCCGCCTCGCCTTCACCCTCAGGCCAGCATCGACCCGTCGGCCGTGATCGGCCAGGGCGTGGACGTTGGTCCGTTCGCCGTGATCGAGGCCGGCGCTCGCATCGGTGATGGCGCGCGCATCGGCGCACATGCCGTCGTGGGGCGTGATGCGGTGGTGGGCGATGACACGGTGCTCTACCCTCGGGTGGTGATCGGTGCGCGTTGCTCGGTGGGCGCGCGCGGCGTGTTGCACCCGGGCGTGGTGATCGGCGCCGATGGCTTTGGCTTTGCGCCCCATCAGGGGCAATGGGTCAAGATCGAGCAGTTGGGCGCGGTGCGCATTGGCGATGACGTGGAGATCGGTGCGAACACTTGCATCGACCGTGGTGCGCTGGACGACACGGTCATTGGCGATGGCGTGAAGCTCGACAACCTCATCCAGATTGGCCACAACGTGCAGGTGGGGTCGAACACCGCCATGGCGGGCTGCGTGGGGGTGGCGGGCAGCGCCACGATCGGCGCGAATTGCACCGTGGGTGGTGGCGCGGTGGTGCTGGGGCACCTGAGCCTGGCCGACGGCGTGCACATTTCGGCCGCGTCGGTGGTGACCCGTTCCATCCAGCGCCCCGGCCACTACACCGGCATGTTCCCCATCGACGACAATGCCGCCTGGGAAAAGAACGCCGCTTCCCTGAAGCAACTCAATCGCCTGCGCGAACGGCTCAAGGCCGTGGAAAACGCGATCGCGCAGGCCTCACCGAAGAACGACACACCATGATGGACATCCACCAGATCCTCAAGCAACTGCCCCACCGTTACCCGATCCTGCTGGTCGATCGCGTGCTGGAGGTGGAGAAGGGCAAGAGCATCAAGGCGCTGAAGAACGTCTCCATCAACGAGCCCCAGTTCACGGGTCACTTTCCGCACCGCCCGGTGTTCCCGGGGGTGCTGATTCTGGAAGCCATGGCCCAGACCGCCGCGCTGCTGGCCTTCGAGACCCTCGGTGTCACGCCCGACGACAAGACGGTGTATTACTTCGCCGGCATTGACGGCGCGCGGTTCAAGCGCCCAGTTGAGCCGGGCGATCAGCTCATCATGGACGTGACGCTGGACCGCATGAAGGCCGGCATCTTCAAGTTCAAGGGCATCACCCGCGTGGCGGGTGAGGTGGCCTGCGAGGCCGAGCTGATGTGCACCATGCGCACGATCGCCTGACACCACAGGAGGGCGTGAGATGAGCCACATCCACCCCACCGCCGTGGTGGACCCGAAAGCCGAAATCGACAGCAGCGTGGCGATCGGCCCCTACACGGTGGTCGGCCCCAACGTGAAGATCGGCGCCGGCACAACCGTGGGCGCCCATTGCGTGATCGAGGGGCACACCACGATCGGGCGCGACAACCGCATCTTCCAGTTCAACTCGCTGGGCGCGATTCCGCAAGACAAGAAGTACGCGGGCGAACCGTGTGAGCTGATCATTGGCGACCGCAACACGATTCGCGAGTTCTGCACCTTCAACATCGGCTCGCCCGGTGACAAGGGCGTCACGCGCGTGGGCGACGACAACTGGATCATGGCCTACGTCCACCTCGCACACGATTGCACCGTGGGCAACAAGACCATCTTCGCCAACAACTCGCAACTCGCGGGCCATGTGGAAGTGGGCGACTGGGTGATTCTGGGCGGCTTCACGGTGGTGCACCAGTTCGTGCGCATCGGGGCGCACGCCATGACGGCGATGTGCTCGCTGCTGTTTGCCGACCTCCCGCCTTTCGTGATGTGCCAGGGCCAGCCGGCCAAGGCCCGCTCGATGAACTTCGAGGGGCTGCGCCGCCGTGGTTTCTCGGCCGAGCGCATCGCGGCCGTCAAGGCCATGCACAAGGCCCTGTACCGCGAAGACCTCACGCTGGAGCAGGCCACGCAGCGTGTCTCCACGCTGGCCGAGGGCAAGCCGGACGTGGCGCAGGACGTTGACCTGATAGTCGGCTTCTTGGCTGGTGTCTCGCCCCAGCGCGGCATCGTTCGCTGAGGGTTGCCGTGTCGCCGTCGGTGCGCATCGCCTTGGTGGCGGGGGAGACTTCGGGCGATTTGCTGGGCGGCCTGTTGCTGGGCGGCCTCCGCCAGCGCTGGCCAGACTTGCAGGCCTTTGGCATTGGCGGTCCGCACCTGCAAGCGCAAGGCTTCGATGCCTGGTGGCCCAGCGACAAATTGGCGGTGCGCGGTTATGTGGAGGTGTTGCGCCACTACCGCGAGATCGTGGGCATCCGCCGAGAGCTGCAGCAGCGCCTGCTGCAAGGGCAGCGCCCCGACGTGTTCGTCGGCGTGGACGCGCCCGATTTCAACCTTGACCTCGAAGCCGGCCTGCGTGAGCAGGGTGTGCGCACGGTGCATTTCGTTTGCCCCTCGATCTGGGCCTGGCGGCCCGAGCGGGTGGAGAAGATCCGCCGCAGCGCTGACCACGTGCTGTGCATCTTTCCCTTTGAGCCCGAGTTGCTGGCCCAGCATGGCATTGGCGCCACCTACGTGGGCCACCCGCTGGCCAACGTGATTCCCCTGGTGCCTGACCGCGCAGCCGCCCGAGCTGCGCTGGGCTTGCGTGCGGACGCGCCGGTGGTGGCCATCCTGCCGGGCAGCCGAGCTTCCGAGATTCAGTACCTGGGCGAGCTGTTCCTGAGCGCGGCTTCTCTGCTGGCGCGCCAGCGCCTGGACCTGCAATTTGTGTTGCCAGCGGTGCCCGCGCACCGGGCCCGCATTGACGCCCTGGTGGCCAAGGCTGGCCTGTGCGATCGCTTGACGGTGCTGGCGGGGCAGTCGCACGCGGCCTTGGCGGCCTGTGACGTCACGCTGATCGCCAGTGGCACGGCCACGCTGGAGGCGGCCTTGTTCAAGCGGCCCATGGTGATCGCCTACAACATGAACTGGCTGTCGTGGCAGATCATGCGGCGCAAGCAGTTGCAGCCCTGGGTGGGCTTGCCCAACATCCTCAGTGGCTACTTTGTGGTGCCCGAGTTCCTGCAAGACCGCGCCCGGCCTCAGGCCTTGGCGCAGGCGGTCACCGACTGGCTGGACGATCCGGCCCGCTGTGCCGAGCTGCAGGCCCGTTTCACCGACCTTCATCACACCTTGCGCCGCGACACGGCGATGCTGGCCACCCATGCGATCGAAGAGCTTCTTGCACGCTGAGCAAGCCACCCTGGCCTGGGACGTGCCTGGTCTGGTGGCGGGGGTGGACGAGGCGGGCCGTGGCCCGCTGGCCGGCCCGGTGGTGGCCGCGGCCGTGATCCTGGACGACATGCGCCCGATCAAGGGTCTGGCCGATTCCAAGAAACTCAGTCCCAAGCGGCGCGAGGCCTTGTACGACGAAATCCGGGCGCGCGCACTGTGCTGCAGCATCGCCGAGGCCTCGGTGGAAGAGATTGACCGCCTGAACATCCTGCACGCCACCATGCTGGCCATGCGCCGGGCCGTTCAGGGCCTGCGTCTCAAGCCCACCAAGGTGCTGGTGGACGGCAACCGCATCCCCCCGCTGGACGTACTGGCCGAGGCCATTGTGAAGGGCGATGCCAAGGTGCCGGCCATTTCGGCGGCGTCCATTCTGGCCAAGGTCACGCGCGACCGGATGCTCGCCGATCTGCACATCCGCCACCCCGAGTACGGCTTTGACCAGCACAAAGGCTACGGTACCGCGCAGCACCTGGCGGCCTTGCGCCGCCTGGGGCCCTTGCCGGAACACCGCCGGTCGTTCGCGCCCGTGGCGCAGCAATGCAGGGCCGAGGCATGAACACGCCGCAGCACATCGTGTCGCGGGACAACCCGCTGATCAAGAAGCTGCGCCAACTGGCGCAAGACAGCACGGCCTATCGCAAACACGGCCAGGTGTGGCTGGAGGGCGATCACTTGGTGCGCGCCCTGCTGCAGCGCGGCGGCCGACCCGACGTGGCGGTGTTCACCGAATCCGCCTGGCCCCAGGTGCCTGAGGCACTGCGCGACGCGGCTCCCCAGGTGGTGCTGGTGCCCGATGCGCTGATGGCTAGCGTGAGCGGGCTGGAATCGCCGCCGACCATGGGCTTTTTGTGTTCGCCCAGCCCTGGCGCGCAGCCGCGTGCCGGCGTGCCCACGGTGGTGCTGGACCGACTGCAAGACGCGGGCAACGTGGGCTCAATTGTTCGCAGTGCCGCTGCCTTGGGTTTCGCCCAGGTGCTGGCCCTCAAGGGCACGGCGGCGCTGTGGTCGCCCAAGGTGGTTCGCGCCGGCATGGGCGCGCATTTCGGTTTGCACTTGGTTGAGGGCCTGGGCGCCGAGGCGCTCGATGGCCTGGAGTTGCCTTTGCTGGTGACCAGCTCGCACCAGGGCCAGTGGCTGCACAAGGCGCAATTGCCCTGGCCTTGTGCCTGGGTGATGGGGCACGAAGGGCAGGGCGTGGGCGAGGCCCTCATGGCCCGTGCCAGTGCCCATGTCCGCATCATCCAGCCCGGCGGAGAAGAGTCGCTCAACGTGGCGGCGGCCGCCGCCATTTGCCTGCACGCCAGCGCCGCGCAACGCGCGGAATAATCGGCGTCGCCAGGGCGACAATGGGATTGCCCGGGCTATAATCCCGCGGTTTACCCGCAATTTGCGCAGCCCACGCGCGCCCCGGCTTTTCACCCCAGGTTTTTCCTCTGGTCTTGCTTCTGCCCAGTGCAGCAGCAGCCAGAGCGCAAGCCCTGCGCGGCACCTGCCGCCGGCTCCTGTGGCACTGCCGCCCTTCTCTGGAGAGTTCCGTGCTTCCCGTCCACCCGAAAGCCCTTCTCGCGCTCGCCGACGGCACGGTCTTTACAGGCATTTCCATCGGTGCCACTGGCCAGACCACGGGTGAGGTTGTGTTCAACACCTCGCTCACCGGTTACCAGGAGATCCTCACCGATCCGAGTTACTGCCGCCAGATCGTCACGCTGACGTACCCGCACATTGGCAACACCGGCATCAACGCCGAAGACGTGGAAGCCACCCGTGTGCACGCCGCCGGCCTGATCATCAAAGACCTGCCCCTGCTGGCCTCCAACTTCCGCTGCGAACAGACCCTCTCGCAATACCTGCAGAGCGAGGGCACAGTGGCGATTGCCGACATTGACACCCGCGCCCTGACGCGCCGCCTGCGCACCCACGGCGCGCAAAACGGCTGCATCCTGGCGCTGCCTGCTGGCGAAGCCATCACCGACGCCCACCGCGCCGCGGCCGTGGCGGCCGCCAAAGCCGCCCCGAGCATGGCTGGCCTTGACCTGGCCAAGGTGGTGTCGGTTGAGCAGCCCTACACCTGGACGCAAACCGAGTGGCAGCTGGGCTTCGGTTACGGCGAGCAGATCGCCCCGCGTTTTCACGTGGTGGCCTATGACTTCGGTGTGAAGCGCAACATCCTGCGCATGCTGGCCGAGCGCGGCTGCAAGATCACCGTGGTGCCGGCGCAGACCCCGGCGGCCGATGTGTTCAAGCTCAAGCCCAACGGCGTGTTCCTCTCCAACGGCCCTGGCGACCCGCAGCCCTGCGACTACGCCATTGCCGCCACGCGCGAGATCGTGGAATCGGGCATGCCCACCTTCGGTATCTGCCTGGGCCACCAGATCATGGCCTTGGCCAGCGGCGCCAAGACCTTCAAGATGGGCCACGGCCACCACGGCGCCAACCACCCGGTGAAAGACCTGGACACCGGCCGCGTGTCCATCACCAGCCAGAACCACGGCTTCGCGGTGGACGCCGATGCGCTGCCCGCCAACCTGCGCGCCACCCACGTGAGCCTGTTCGACGGCACGCTGCAGGGCCTGGCCCGCACCGACAAGCCGGCGTTCTGCTTCCAGGGCCACCCAGAGGCATCACCCGGCCCGCACGACATCGGCTACCTGTTTGACCGCTTCATTGCGCTGATGACCACGGCCCAGGAGAAGAAATAATGCCCAAGCGCACTGACATTCAAACCGTCCTCATCATTGGCGCCGGCCCGATCATCATCGGCCAGGCCTGCGAGTTCGACTACTCCGGCGTGCAGGCCTGCAAGGCCCTGCGCGAAGAGGGCTACAAGGTCATCCTGATCAACAGCAACCCGGCGACGATCATGACCGACCCGGCCACGGCCGACGTCACCTACATCGAGCCCATCACCTGGCAGACGGTCGAGAAGATCATCGCCAAAGAGCGCCCGCTCACCCCCGGTGGCTTCGCCATCCTGCCCACCATGGGCGGCCAGACCGCGCTGAACTGTGCGCTGGACCTGTGGCGCAATGGCGTGCTGGAGAAGCACAACGTCGAGCTGATCGGCGCCACGCCCGAGGCCATCGACAAGGCCGAAGACCGCCTGAAGTTCAAGGACGCCATGACCAAGATCGGTCTGGGCTCTGCGCGCTCGGGCATTGCCCACAGCATGGAAGAAGCCTGGGCCGTGCAGAAGACCGTGGGCTTCCCGGTGGTGATTCGCCCCAGCTTCACCCTGGGCGGCACGGGTGGCGGCATTGCCTACAACCCGGAAGAGTTCGAGACCATTTGCAAGCGCGGCCTGGAGGCCTCGCCCACCAACGAGCTGCTGATCGAAGAGTCGCTGCTGGGTTGGAAGGAATACGAGATGGAAGTGGTTCGCGACAAGGCGGACAACTGCATCATCGTCTGCTCGATCGAAAACCTCGACCCCATGGGCGTGCACACCGGTGACTCGATCACCGTGGCCCCGGCCCAGACGCTGACCGACAAGGAATACCAGATCCTGCGCAACGCCTCGCTGGCCGTGTTGCGCGAGATCGGCGTGGACACTGGCGGCTCCAACGTGCAGTTCTCGATCAACCCGAAGGACGGCCGCATGGTCGTGATCGAGATGAACCCGCGCGTGTCGCGTTCGTCGGCCCTGGCCTCCAAGGCCACCGGCTTTCCCATCGCCAAGGTGGCGGCCAAGCTGGCCGTGGGCTACACGCTGGACGAGCTGCGCAACGAGATCACGGGCGGCGCCACGCCGGCCTCGTTCGAGCCCTCGATCGACTACGTGGTCACCAAGATTCCCCGTTTCGCCTTTGAGAAGTTCCCGGCCGCCGACAGCCGCCTGACCACCCAGATGAAGTCGGTGGGCGAGGTCATGGCCATGGGCCGAACCTTCCAGGAAAGCTTCCAGAAAGCCCTGCGCGGCCTGGAAGTGGGCGTGGACGGCATGAACGAGAAGACCCAGGACCGCGAGCTGCTCGAAAAGGAACTCGGCGAGCCCGGCCCCGAGCGCATCTGGTACGTGGGCGACGCCTTCGCCATGGGCCTGTCGGTGGACGAGGTGTACGACCTCACCAAGATCGACAAGTGGTTCCTGGTGCAGATCGAGGAGATCGTGAAGATCGAGCTGGATCTGGACAAGCTCGCCGCCGAGAGGGGCGAGGCCGCGCTGGATGCGCTGGACGCCGGCACCCTGCGCACGCTCAAGAAGAAGGGCTTCTCCGACCGCCGCCTGGCCAAGCTGCTCAAGACCACGGAACAGGCCGTGCGTGACGCGCGCCGTGCCCTCAACGTGCGCCCGGTGTACAAGCGCGTGGACACCTGCGCCGCCGAGTTCGCCACCAACACCGCCTACATGTACTCGACCTACGAGGACGAGTGCGAGGCCGCGCCCACCGACAAGAAGAAGATCATGGTGCTCGGCGGCGGGCCCAACCGCATCGGCCAGGGCATCGAGTTCGACTACTGCTGCGTGCACGCCGCGCTCGCCATGCGCGAGGACGGCTACGAGACCATCATGGTCAACTGCAACCCCGAGACCGTGTCCACCGACTACGACACCAGCGACCGCCTGTACTTCGAGCCGCTGACGCTGGAAGACGTGCTGGAAATCGTCGAGACCGAGAAGCCCACTGGCGTGATCGTGCAGTACGGCGGCCAGACGCCGCTGAAGCTGGCGCTGGGCCTGGAGGCCGCGGGCGTGCCCATCATCGGCACCAGCCCCGACATGATCGACGCGGCCGAGGACCGTGAGCGCTTCCAGAAGCTGCTGCACGACCTGGGCCTGCGGCAGCCGCCCAACGCCACCGCGCGCACCGAGGCCGATGCCCTGGAAAAGGCAGCGGCCCTGGGTTACCCGCTGGTGGTGCGTCCCAGCTACGTGCTGGGCGGCCGCGCCATGGAAATCGTGCACGAGCAACGTGACCTGGAGCGCTACATGCGCGAGGCCGTGAAGGTGAGCAACGACTCGCCCGTATTGCTTGACCGCTTCCTGAACGACGCCATCGAGTGCGACGTGGACGCCATCCGCGACGCCTCGGGCCGCGTGTTCATCGGCGGCGTGATGGAGCACATCGAACAGGCTGGCGTGCACTCGGGCGACTCGGCCTGCTCGCTGCCGCCTTACTACCTGAGCAAGGCCACGGTGGACGAGCTCAAGCGCCAGACCGCTGCCATGGCCGAAGGCCTGAACGTGGTGGGCCTGATGAACGTGCAGTTCGCCATTCAGGAAGTGGAAGAGAACGGCCACAAGGAGGACGTGATCTTCGTGCTGGAGGTGAACCCGCGTGCCTCGCGCACCGTGCCCTTCGTGTCCAAGGCCACCGGCATCCAACTGGCCAAGGTGGCTGCGCGCTGCATGGCCGGCCAGACGCTGGACCAGCAGGGCATTGGCGCGGAAGTCACGCCGCCGTACTTCAGCGTGAAGGAGGCGGTGTTCCCCTTCGTGAAATTCCCGGGTGTGGACACCATCCTTGGCCCCGAGATGAAGTCCACCGGCGAGGTGATGGGCGTGGGCAAGACCTTTGGCGAGGCCTTCGTCAAGAGCCAGCTCGGCGCCGGCACCAAGCTGCCCAAATCGGGCAAGGTGTTCCTCACGGTGAAGAATGGCGACAAGGCGCGTGCCGTGGCCGTGGCCCGTGACCTGCATGGCATGGGCTTCGAGCTGGTGGCCACGCGCGGTACCGCTGCGGCCATCGCCGAGGCCGGCGTGCCGGTGCAGGTGGTGAACAAGGTGACCGAAGGCCGCCCGCACATCGTGGACATGATCAAGAACGACGAGATCGCCCTGGTCATCAACACGGTGGAAGAACGCCGCAACGCCATCGCCGACTCGCGCGCCATCCGCACCTCGGCCCTGCTGGCCCGTGTGACCACCTTCACCACCATCGCGGGCGCGGAAGCGGCCGTGGAGGGCATGAAGTACATGGACAGCCTGGGCGTGATCTCGGTGCAGGAAATGCACGCCCAACTGGCCGCCTGAGCTGGCGGCCCCGGCCGGCCCTGCGGGTTTGACCCGCTTGAGCCGGCCTCTTCAAAGGCGGCATAATGCCGCCAGACACCACCGCCGACCGGCAACGCTCGGCGGTTTGCTTTTGGATACGCAGCGGACGCAGCCCTTGGGCTGCGTCGGCTTTTTTTGGAGACGCTTCATGTCCACCTTCCCCATCACCAAGCGCGGCGCGGACCTGCTCAAGGCCGAGCTGCACAAGCTCAAGACCGTGGACCGTCCCACGGTGATCCAGGCCATTGCCGATGCGCGGGCTCAGGGTGACTTGAGCGAGAACGCCGACTACGACGCCGCCAAGGAGCGCCAGGGTTTCATCGAAGGCCGCATCGCCGAGATTGAGGGCAAGCTCTCGGCCGCGCAGGTGATCGACCCGGCATCGCTGGACGCCGGTGGTCGCGTGGTGTTCGGCGCCACGGTTGACCTGGAAGACGAAGAAAGCGGTAACCCCGTCACCTATCAGATCGTGGGTGAGGACGAGGCCGACCTGAAGCTGGGCTTGATCAACATCAGCAGCCCCATTGCCCGCGCGCTGATCGGCAAGGAAGAGGGCGACACCGCCGAGGTGCAGGCACCGGGCGGCACACGGCGGTACGAGATCGTGGCCGTTCGCTACCAGTGAGGCCTGCCATGCGACGGGTGGCCCTTTTTCTGGCGGCGCTCTGGTGGGGGGGCATCACCGCGCTGAGCTTCCTGGCCGTGCCTGCGCTGTTCGCCAAGCTGGGCGCACCCGTGGCGGGGCCGGCCGCGGCCCATCTGTTTTCCCTGCAGTGCTGGGCCGGTCTGGTAATCGGCCTGGGCTTGCTGGTGCTGTTGCGCCGCGAGCGCGCGGCCGCCCAGTTTCCCTTGCCGGGCGAGGCGATCGATCCGGTGCAACTGGCTAACATGCAGCGCGTGCTGGGCACCATGGGTTTTGTGCTGGCCGCCATGCTGCTGGCCTTGGTGCAAGAGTTTGGCGTGGCGCAGAAGATCGTCACGGCGCGCGCCAGTGGCGGCAACCTGCGCCTGTGGCACAGCGTGGGCAGCGCGATGGTGCTGGGGCAGTGGCTGTGCGCGGGCGCCATTCTGTGGCGCTTGTCTTCGCCGAGGAAGACCTGAGCGGCTTTCCCGCCCCATGAAAAACGCCGGCCTGTGAGCCGGCGTTTTTCATGGGGTGGATGGGGTTCAGGCGCCCTGGGCGGCGCGCTCTGCCGATTCCAGGGTGTTGACCATCAGCATGGTGATCGTCATGGGGCCCACGCCGCCTGGCACCGGGGTGATGTGGCCCGCCACTTCTTTCACGCCGGCAAAGTCCACGTCACCGCAGAGCTTGCCTTCGTCGTTGCGGTTCATGCCCACGTCGATCACCACGGCGCCTGGCTTGACCATGTCGGCGGTGAGCACGTTGCGCTTGCCCACGGCGGCCACGATCACATCGGCCTGCAGGGTCTGTGCCTTGAGGTCTTTGGTGGCGCTGTGGCAAATGGTGACGGTGGCGTTCTTCTGCAGCAGCATGAGGGCCATGGGCTTGCCCACGATGTTGCTGCGGCCGATGACCACAGCGTGCTTGCCGCGCAGGTCGTAGCCGATGCTCTCCAGCATCTTCATGCACCCATAGGGCGTGCAGGGCCAGAAGCCGGGCATGCCGGTCATCAGGGCACCGGCGCTGGCGATGTGAAAGCCGTCCACGTCCTTGGCGGGCGAGATGGCCTCAATCACTTTTTGCGCGTCGATGTGCGCAGGCAGGGGCAGCTGCACCAGGATGCCGTGGATGCTGGGGTCTTGGTTCAGGGCGTCCACGCGCGCCAGCAATTCGGCTTCGCTCATGGAGGCGTCGTACTTCTCCAGCACCGAGTGCATGCCGGTGTCTTGGCAGGCCTTGACCTTGTTGCGCACATAGACCTGGCTGGCGGGGTTGTCGCCCACCAGCACCACGGCCAAGCCCGGCGTGACGCCACGGGCCTTGAGGGCTTGCACGCGTTGGCTGACCTCGGCGCGGAGTTGTTGGGAAAGGGCGTTGCCGTCGATGAGTTGGGCGGTCATGGCGTTGGGGCGTCAGAGAGAGAAAACGAAACGCCCGCCGGGTGGCGGGCGTTGGGGGTGGGGCTGGGCCTCAGGCCTTCGCGGCCGTCTGCCCAAGGGCAATCTTCAACAGATCGGCCACGGTGTTGGCGCCCAGCTTCTCCATGATGTTGGCGCGATGCGCCTCCACGGTCTTGATGCTGATGCCCAGGTCGTCGGCGATCTGCTTGTTCAGGCGACCGGCCACGATGCGCTCCAGCACCTGGGCCTCGCGGCCGGTGAGCTTGGACAGCAGGGCGTCGCGGCTGGCGGCTTGCTGGTGGGTGGCAAAAGCCTCACGGGCGCGTTCGAGCATGCGCTCGACCAGTGCCACGAGCTGGTCTTCCTTGAAGGGTTTCTGGATGAAGTCCAGGGCACCTTTTTTCATGGACTCCACCGCCATGGGCACGTCGCCGTGGCCGGTGATGAAGACGATGGGCAGTGGGGAATTGCGCTCTAGCAGGCGCTCTTGCAATTCCATGCCGCTCATGCCGCCCATGCGGATGTCGGCAATGAGGCAGGCCACTTCGCGGGCGTCGTAGCGGCTGAGGAAGGCTTCGGCCGATTCAAAGCAGCGCACGCGGAAGTCTTTGCCCTCGAGCAGCCACTGCAGGGAGTCGCGCACGGCTTCGTCGTCATCGACGACATACACGGTGCCTTTCTTGGGGATCAAGCTCATCATGCTCCTTCGTTGTCCGTCGGCGTCACGGCGGGCGTCGGTGTGGCGTTGGCCGTGCCGGGGTGTTGCAGCCGGGAGGTGGCGGGGATCCAGAAGCTGAAGCAGCAGCCCACCACCTGCGCGCCATTGTAGAGGTTCTCCACGTGCATTCGGCCGTGGTGAGACTCGACGATGCTGCGGCACAGCTTCAGGCCGATGCCCATGCCTTCGCTCTTGGTGCTGTAGAACGCTTCGTAGATGCGCTCAATCATTTCCGGGGGCACGCCGTTGCCCGAATCGCGCACGGCAAACTCCACGCCTTCCTGGTCGTCCTCGCGCTTGGGGCCTACGCGCAGTTCCACCTGGCGCTCACCCACGGGGCGGTCGGCTTGAACGATGGCCTCGCCGGCGTTCTTGATCAGGTTGATGAGCACTTGCTCGATCAGGATGGGGTCCACCATCAGCAGCGGCAGGCGGGCGGCCACGTAAGAGTTCAGCCGCACCTGGTGGCGGCGCAGCTCGATGTCGGCCAGCTCCAGTGCGTTGCTCACCATCTGCGGCACTTCCGACAGCGTGGGGTTGGGTTCGCTGCGCTTCACGAAGGCGCGGATGCGCTGGATGATCTGGCCCGCCCGCTGGGCTTGCCGGGCGGTCTTTTCCAGCGCGGCCAGCATCTCGTCGGTGGTGATGCGCTGGTCTTGAATGCGCGAGATCATGCCGTTGCAATAGTTGCTGATGGCGGTGAGCGGCTGGTTCAGTTCGTGCGCCACGCTGGACGCCATTTCACCCATGGTGATCAGGCGGCTGGCGGTCTGGGCGCGCTCGGCCTGGCGCGCGGCCTGTTCTTCGGCCTGGCGGCGCGGCGTGATGTCGCTGGCGATCACCATTTGCGCCAGCCGGCCGTCCACCCAGGTGAGGTAGCGGGTGCGCACCTCCAGCCAGCGGCCAAGCTCGTCCACAAATACCTCGGCGTTCTCCGCGCCGGCGTCGGTGAGGGGTTCGGTGGGCATGCCGGCAAACGAATCCACCGCGTCGCCCTCGTCGGAGTTGGGCTGGGGCTGGTGGCTGGCCAGGTCAACCAGGCGTCGGTGGCCCTGGCCGCGGGTGCCGAACCACAGGCGGTACATCTTGTTGGCGAACAGCATTTCGTCGCTGCCCAGCGGGGCCACCGACACGGCGGAGTCCAGCGACTCCAGCACCGTGGTGAAGCGCTCATACGAGGCCGACAGCTCTTCGCGGATGCGCTTGGGCTCGGTGATGTCGGTCATCGAGGTCATCCAGCCGGTTTGCTGTCCTTTCGGGTCGATCAGGGGCGAGACGTACATGCGCGCGTCGAAGATGGACCCGTTGCGCCGGCGCACGCGCACCTCGAAGCCGCCAGGCGTTGACTGGCCACTGAGTTCGTCTTTCAGGCGGGCCGTCAGGGTCTCCTGGTCTTCTTCGGGCCAGTAAGGAAAGGGGGCGGTGCGGCCCACCAGCTCGGCCTCGGTCCAGCCGGTCATGGAGCAAAAGGCCGGGTTCACGTAGGTGATGCGGCCCTGCATGTCCAGCGCGCGCATGCCGGTGAGCATGGAGTTTTCCATGGCCCGGCGGAAGTTGGTCTCGGCCACCAGGGCTTGCTGGGCCTGTACGCGCTTGCGGGTGTGGCGCCAGGTGCCCAGCAGCATCCACACGGTGAGGGCCGAGAGCGCACCGATCACCCAGAAGAAGCCGGTGCCCACGATGTCTTGCGAGGTGCGGTAGCCCTGGGCCTTGAGGAGCAGGCCATTGCCCACTGGCGACACGGGCACCTCGTGCTCCATGGGCGGGTTGGACCAGGGCAGCAGGCGCCAGACAGACGTGGGCGTTTGCAGGTTGCCGGCCAGCACCTTGCCACTGTCGTCCAGCAGGGCCACGGCGTAGCGGGCCATGATCTCCGGTGGCATGCCAAAGCGCATGAGCCCGTCTACCGTGTATTCGCCCATCACCGTGCCATTGAAGCGGCCTTGTTCGGTCAGCGGCACTTGCAGCATGAGCGTGGCGTTGCGCGGGTTGTCTCCCATGGGGCGCGAGTACACCGGCTGGCGCAGTTCGCGCGCCAGCTCGAACGAGCCATCGGTCTCGCTGACCCCAATCGTGCTGCCGACCGGGCGGTACAGGCGTGACGGGGCGCTGGGCGAGGTGTAGGTGGCCTGCACTTCGCGGCGGCTGTCCATCCAGGTGATGGCCTGCAACTCGGGGAACTGGCTCACCAGGGTCTCGGCCTGGAAGGTGAATTCATCTGCGTGGATTTCGCGGTTGTCCAACTCTCGCGCCAGGCGCATGAGTTGTTCCTGGCGCTCCAGCAGGCGCAGGCGCAGGCGCTGCTGGGCGTACTCCACGTCGCGGGTGACGGCCTCTTGTTCGCGGTCGAGCTCTTCGTAGCGCAGGTAGGCAATGGCCACCACGATGGCGCTCAAAAACAGCAACACCGACAGCAGCGGTGCGAAGGTGGCAAAGCGGTCTTGCCTGGCCGGTGGCAGGCGGCGCCACCAGCGCTTCCACCAGTGGGAAGACACGGGTGCGGCGGGGGCAGGAGAGGGGGAGGGAACAGGCTCGGCTGACATGCTGGGGGGAGTCTACGTGAGCTTGTCAATCCGCTCACGACCGGTCGTTAAATTCTGCAATATGAAATCAGTAACCAGATATTGAAACGCCATCCGATCTGTGGAAGAATTCGCGCGCCAGCAGGGGAGTACCCTGCACCTTCGACTTGACGCAACAGGAGACACGCATGTCAGCGACCGACCCTCAGAACGGCCGTGGTGCCGGGGATGTGGATGCCCAGGAAACCCGGGAATGGATGGAGGCGCTGGCCGCCGTCATCGAGCGAGAGGGTGCGGAACGCGCCCATTTCCTGCTGGAGCAGTTGCTGGAAGAGGCCCGTCAACACAGCATTGACATGCCGTTCTCGGCCACCACGGGCTACGTGAACACCATCGAGCCCGACAAAGAGGCCCGCTGCCCCGGCAACATCGAAATTGAAGAGCGCCTGCGCGCCTACATGCGCTGGAACGCCATGGCCATGGTGGTCAAGGCCAACCGCCACAACCCCGAAGACGGTGGTGACCTGGGCGGCCACATCGGCTCGTTTGCCTCGCTGGCCCACATGTTCGGCGCCGGCTTCAACCATTTCTGGCACGCCGAGAGCGAGAACCACGGTGGCGATTGCATTTACATCCAGGGCCACGTGTCGCCCGGTGTGTATGCCCGTGCCTACCTGGAAGGCCGCCTGACCGAAGAGCAGCTATTGAACTTCCGCCAGGAAGTGGACGGCAAGGGCCTCTCCAGCTATCCGCACCCCAAGCTGATGCCCGAGTTCTGGCAGTTCCCCACGGTGTCGATGGGCCTGGGCCCGCTGATGGCGATCTACCAGGCGCGTTTCCTGAAGTACCTGCACGCCCGCGGCATCGCCAACACCGAGAACCGCAAGGTGTGGGTGTTCTGCGGCGACGGCGAGATGGACGAGCCCGAGAGCCTGGGCGCCATCGGCCTGGCCGCGCGCGAGGGCCTGGACAACCTGATCTTCGTGGTGAACTGCAACCTGCAGCGCCTGGACGGCCCGGTGCGCGGCAACGGCAAGATCGTGCAGGAACTCGAAGGCGAGTTCCGTGGCGCGGGTTGGAACGTCATCAAGCTGCTGTGGGGCAGCAACTGGGACCCGCTGCTGGCGCGCGACAAGGACGGCGCCCTGCGCAAGATCATGATGGAGACGCTGGACGGCGACTACCAGGCCTTCAAGGCCAACGACGGTGCCTACGTGCGCAAGCACTTCTTCGGCCGTGACCCGAAGGCGCTGGAGCTGGTGGCCCACATGAGCGACGACGACATCTGGAACCTCAAGCGCGGTGGCCACGACCCGCAGAAGGTGTACGCCGCCTACCACCAGGCCGTCAACCACAAGGGCCAGCCCACCGTGCTGCTGATCAAGACCGTGAAGGGTTTTGGCATGGGCAAGGCCGGTGAGGGCAAGAACACCGTTCACCAGACCAAGAAGCTGACCGACGAAGACATCAAGTACATCCGCGATCGCTTCAACATCCCCATCCCCGACAGCGAGCTGCCGAAGATCCCGTTCTACAAGCCGGCCGACGACACGCCGGAGATGCAGTACCTGCACGAGCGCCGCAAGGCCCTGGGCGGCTACCTGCCGCACCGCCGCACCAAGGCCGACGAGAGCTTCACCGTGCCCTCGCTGGAAACCTTCAAGGCCGTGCTGGAGCCCACCGCCGAAGGCCGTGAGATCTCCACCACCCAGGCCTATGTGCGCTTCCTCACCCAGCTGCTGCGCGACCAGGCCTTGGGCCCGCGCGTGGTGCCCATCCTGGTGGACGAGGCCCGCACCTTCGGCATGGAAGGTCTGTTCCGCCAAGTGGGCATCTACAACCCGCATGGTCAGCAGTACACCCCGGTCGATAAAGACCAGGTGATGTACTACAAGGAAGATAAGGCCGGCCAGATCCTGCAAGAGGGCATCAACGAAGCCGGCGGCATGAGCAGCTGGATCGCCGCGGCCACGAGCTACAGCACCTCGAACCGGATCATGATTCCGTTCTACGTGTACTACTCGATGTTCGGCTTCCAGCGCATCGGTGACCTGGCCTGGGCCGCTGGCGACATGCAAGCGCGCGGCTTCCTGCTGGGCGGCACCTCGGGTCGCACCACGCTCAACGGCGAGGGCCTGCAGCACGAAGACGGCCACAGCCACATCCTGGCTGGCACCATCCCCAACTGCGTCAGCTACGACCCGACCTTCGCGCACGAAGTGGCGGTGATCCTGCACCACGGCTTGAAGCGCATGGTGGAGAAGCAGGAAAACGTCTTCTACTACCTGACCCTGCTCAACGAAAACTACGCCATGCCTGGCCTGAAGCCCGGCACGGAAGAGCAGATCATCAAGGGCATGTACCTCTGCAAAGAGGGCGCCAAGCTCACGCCGCGCGTGCAGCTGCTGGGCTCGGGCACCATCCTGCGCGAGAGCATTGCCGCGCAGGAACTGCTCGAGAAAGACTGGGGCGTGGCCGCCAACGTGTGGAGCTGCCCCAGCTTCAACGAGCTGGCCCGCGATGGCCAGGACGTGGAGCGCTGGAACCTGCTGCACCCGCTGGAGACCCCGCGCGTGTCCTTCGTGTCGCAACAGCTGGCCTCGCACGCCGGCCCGGTGGTGGCGTCTACCGACTACATGAAGAACTACGCCGAGCAGATTCGTCCGTACCTGCCCAAGGGCCGCACCTACAAGGTGCTGGGCACCGACGGCTTTGGCCGCAGCGACTTCCGCAGCAAGCTGCGTGAGCACTTCGAGATCAACCGCCACTACATCGTGGTCGCCGCGCTGCGCGCGCTGGCCGATGAGGGCTCGGTGCCCATGACCAAGGTGGCCGAGGCGATCCAGAAGTACGGCATCGACGCCGACAAGACCAACCCGCTGTACGCCTGATAAGGGGAGAGACCAACATGGCATTGATCGAAGTGAAGGTCCCCGATATCGGTGACTTCGACGAAGTGGCGGTGATCGAGGTGCTGGTGAAGCCCGGCGACACGGTGAAGGCCGAGCAGTCGCTCATCACCGTGGAATCGGACAAGGCGTCGATGGAGATTCCCTCGTCCCACGCGGGCGTGGTGAAGGAACTGCGCGTGGCCCTGGGCGACAAGGTGAAGGAAGGCTCGGTGGTGCTGGTGGTGGACGCCGCTGGCGAAGCCGCCGCGCCGGCACCCGCTCCTGTTGCTGCGCCCGCCGCCGCCCCGATGGCCGTCGCGCCTGCTCCCGCCCCGGTGGCGGCCCCCGCGGCCGCCGGCCCGGTGGAGGTGCGCGTGCCCGACATTGGCGACTTCAAGGACGTGGCCGTGATCGAGGTGCTGGTGAAGCCGGGCGACGCGATCGCGGTGGAGCAGTCGCTCATCACCGTCGAGTCGGACAAGGCCTCGATGGAGATCCCTTCGTCGGCCGCCGGCGTGCTCAAGGAACTGAAGGTCAAGGTGGGCGACAAGGTCAACATCGGTGACCTGCTGGCCGTGCTGGAAGGCGTTGCAACGGCGGCCGCATCGGCACCCGCAGCGCCGGCCCCCGCGCCCGCGCCGGTGGCCCAGGCCGCCGCCGTGGCACCGGCCGCTGCCACCGTGGCGGTGGCCGCCGCCCCCGCCCACAACCCCACCTCCACCCCGGCGCTGGGTCTGCCCCACGCCTCCCCCTCGGTGCGCAAGTTCGCCCGCGAACTGGGCGTGCCGCTGGCCGAGGTGAAGGGCTCGGGGCAGAAGGGCCGCATCACGGCCGAAGACGTGCAAGCCTTCACCCGCTCGGTCATGAGTGGTGCGGTGCAGACCCTGGCCCAGGCGGCCAAGGCGCCGGCTGCTGCTGCGGGCTCTGGCGTGGGCCTGGAGCTGCTGCCCTGGCCCAAGGTGGACTTCGCCAAGTTCGGCCCCATCGAGCGCAAGGAGATGAGCCGCATCAAGAAGATCAGCGGCGCCAACCTCACGCGCAACGCCGTGGTGATCCCGGCCGTCACCAACTTTGACGACGCCGACATCACCGAACTCGAAGCCTTCCGCGTGTCCACCAACAAGGAAAACGAGAAGAACGGCATCAAGGTCACCATGCTGGCCTTCCTGATCAAGGCCTGCGTGGCCGCGCTCAAGAAGTTCCCCGAGTTCAACAGCAGCCTCGACGGCGACGCGCTCATCTACAAGCAGTACTGGCACATTGGCTTCGCGGCCGACACGCCCAACGGCCTGGTGGTGCCCGTGATCAAAGACGCCGACAAGAAGGGCGTGCTGCAGATCAGCCAGGAGATGGCCGAACTCGCCAAGAAAGCCCGCGACGGCAAGCTCAGCCCGGCCGACATGAGCGGGGCCACCTTCACCATCTCCAGCCTGGGGGGCATCGGTGGGCGCTACTTCACGCCCATCATCAACGCGCCCGAGGTCGCCATCCTGGGCGTGTGCAAGAGCCAGACCGAACCCGTGTGGGACGGCAAACAATTCGTGCCGCGCCTGATGCTGCCGCTCTCGCTCACCTGGGACCACCGCGTCATCGACGGCGCTGCCGCGGCGCGCTTCAACGCCTACCTCGGCCAGATCCTGGCCGACTTCCGCCGCGTGCTGCTCTAAGAAGGGAACCCGAACATGGCACTCATGGACATCCAGGTTCCCGACATTGGCGACTTCGACGAAGTCGCCGTGATCGAGCTGCTGGTCAAGGAAGGCGACACGGTCAAGGCCGAGCAAAGCCTCATCACGGTGGAATCCGACAAAGCCTCGATGGAAATCCCCTCGTCGCACGCCGGCGTGGTGAAGGCACTGAAGGTCAAGCTCGGCGACAAGGTCAAGCAAGGCTCGGTGGTGCTCACGCTGGAGGTGGCCGGCGCTGAAGCAGCGCCCGCCGCTGCACCGGCTCCCGCCGCCGCCGCACCGGCTCCCGCGGCCGCCGCGCCAGTGTTGGCCCCCACCGCCGCCAGCTACAACGGCGCAGCCGACCTCGACTGCGACGTGCTCGTGCTCGGTGGCGGCCCTGGTGGTTACTCGGCCGCCTTCCGCGCGGCCGACCTCGGCCTGAAGGTGGTGCTGGTTGAGCGCTACGCCACCCTGGGCGGCGTGTGCCTGAACGTGGGCTGCATCCCCTCCAAGGCCCTGCTGCACGTGGCCGCGGTGATGGACGAGGTCAGCCACATGGCCGCGCTCGGCGTGGACTTTGGCGCGCCCAGCGTCAACGTGGACAAGCTGCGCGGCCACAAAGAGAAAGTCATCGGCAAGCTCACCGGCGGCCTGGCCGCCATGGCCAAGATGCGCAAGGTCACCGTGGTGCGCGGCTACGGCAGCTTCGCCGGCCCCAACCACCTGACCGTGGAAGAGACCACCGGCACCGGGCAAGAGAAGACCGGCACCCAGAAAGTGGTGGCCTTCAAGCGCGCCATCATCGCCGCCGGCTCGCAAGCCGTGCGACTGCCCTTCCTGCCCGAAGACCCGCGCATCGTGGACAGCACCGGCGCGCTGGCGCTTCCTGTCAATGATGGAGGTGTGCCCAAGAAGATGCTCATCATCGGCGGCGGCATCATCGGCCTGGAGATGGGCACCGTCTACAGCACCCTGGGCGCGCGCCTGGACGTGGTGGAGATGATGGACGGCCTCATGCAGGGCGCCGACCGCGACCTGGTCAAGGTCTGGCAGAAGATGAACCAGCACCGCTTCGACAACATCATGTTGAAGACCAAGACGGTGGGGGCACAAGCCACGCCCGAGGGCATCAAGGTGCAGTTCGAGGGGCTGGACGGCACCAAGAGCGAAGGCACCTACGACCTGGTGCTGCAGGCCGTGGGCCGCACGCCCAACGGCAAGAAGATCGCCGCCGACAAGGCCGGCGTGGCGGTGAGCGAGCGCGGCTTCATCGACGTGGACATCCAGATGCGCACCAACGTGCCGCACATCTTCGCCATTGGCGACGTGGTGGGCCAGCCCATGCTGGCGCACAAGGCGGTGCACGAGGCGCACGTGGCGGCCGAGGTGATTGCCGGGGAACTGCAGGGCAACAAAGAACTGGCGGCTGCGGCCTTCAACGCCCGCGTCATCCCCAGCGTGGCCTACACCGACCCCGAGGTGGCCTGGGTGGGCCTGACCGAAGACCAGGCCAAGGCGCAAGGCATCAAGGTCAAGAAGGGCCTGTTCCCGTGGACGGCCTCGGGCCGTGCCATTGCCAACGGGCGCGACGAGGGCGTGACCAAGCTGCTGTTCGATGACTCGCCCGAGGCGCACGGCCACGGCAAGATCCTGGGCGGTGGCATCGTGGGCACGCACGCGGGCGACATGATTGGCGAGATCGCGCTCGCCATCGAGATGGGCGCCGACGCGGTGGACATCGGCAAGACCATCCACCCGCACCCCACGCTGGGCGAGAGCATCGGCATGGCGGCGGAGGTGGCGCACGGCAGCTGCACCGACGTGCCGCCGCAGAAGAAGTAAAGCGGTTCTGCCACTCACGAACAAAAGCCCGGGTCGGCAACGGCCCGGGCTTTTTGTCGAGTGGGCCCGTCTCAGGCCGCCGGTGGGCGCAGACGCGCCACGCCGCTGGCTTGCAGGGCGTGGGCGGTGCGCAGTGCCAGGTCTTCGCGCCACGGCGCAGCGATGAGCTGCACGCCGATGGGCAGGCCGTCGCTGCCCGCAGGCCACAGGGGCGCGGCCACCACGGGGCAGCCCGAGAGCGAAATGGGTTGCGTGAGTACGCCGATGGAGGCGCGGCAGGGCAGGCGCTGGCCATTGATGTCGATCCACTCTGTGCCGATGGCAGGTGCCGACAAGGGCGTGGCGGGGGCGAGCAACACGTCCCAATCGTGGAAAAGGGCATTGACGCGCTTGCGGTGCAGGTGGCGAAAGCGCTGTGCCCGCAGGTACCAGGCGGCGGGTTGCAGAGCGCCAGCGATGAAGCGGTCCACCGAAAGCGGCTCCAGCGCCTCGGGGCAGCGGCGCAGCAGCGGCAGGTGACGGCTGCCGCCTTCGCTGGCGCTGATGACGAAGGCCGCAGCGCGTGCCTGCGCGGCGTCTGGCCACAGCACCTCGTCGCGCGCGCCCAGCGCGGTGGCGGCGGCCTCTACGGCCGCGCGCGCCGCCGGGCCGGCCTGCTCGTGGAAATAGCCACCCAGCACGCCAATTCGAAGGCCTTGTGTTCCCAGGTGCAGCCCTTCGGTGGTGGGGTCAATGCCCAGCGCGTGGCAGCCCGGGTCTTGTGGGTCGGGGCCTTGCAGGGCGTCGTAAGTGAGGGCGAGTCCGGTAACGTCATTGGCCAGCGGGCCCAGGTGGTCGAGGCTGTCCACGAAGGGGTAGCAGCCCCGGCGCGAAAGCCGCCCGAGGGTGGGCTTTAGGCCCCACACCCCGCAGAAGGACGCCGGCACGCGGATTGAGCCATTGGTGTCGGAGCCCAGCGTGAGCGGCACTTGCGCGGCGGCCACGGCCGCGCCGCTACCGCCGGATGATCCACCGGCCGTGTGGCCAGCGCGGTGAGGGTTGTGGGTGGCGCCGTGGTGGTGGTTTTCGGTGGTGAAGCCGTAGGCGAACTCGTCCATGTTGAGCGAGCCCAGCAGCACCGCATCGGCCGCCAGCAGACGCTCCACCAGCACGGCGTGCCGGTTGGCGGGGGGATGGTCGCGCAGGACGGCCGAGCCGGCCATGGTGACGTCACCAGCGACGTCAAACAGGTTCTTCACAGCGAACGGCACGCCAGCCAGGGAGCCCAGCGCTTCGCCACGCTGGCGCCGGGCGTCGATGGCAGTGGCCTGCTGGCGGGCTTGGGCGAAGCGCCGGCTGGTGAAAGCATTGATGGCGGGATCGGTCGCCTCGATGCGGGCGATGTGTTCTTCCAGCACCTGAACCGCGCTGCGCTGGCCGCTGGCCACGGCCTGCGCAATTTGGTGGACAGTGAGGCCGATGGACATGCTGGGTGCCTGGTGGTCAATCGATCGGGGGAAAGTAGGGGGCGGGTCGGTAGATCTCAACCAATTCGTCGTGTGGGCCCAGCGGCACGTCGTCCAGCAGCGCGGCCATGGCGCAGGTGCGCTGCAGGTGCAAGGCCACGCGGGTGGCACGCTCATCGTCCAGTGGCAAGTTCAGTGCCACGGCGCAGGCCTGCACGTAGGCCAAGGTGTGGGCTTCGGTCATCGCCGCACCTCGCGCTGAAACACCTCCAGGCTGCGCTTCTTGGCGGCCACGAAGCTGGGCTCGGAGAGGGTGGCGGTGGTGCGAGGGCGAGGGTCGGTGTAGGGCAGGATTTCGGCCACCTTGGTGGGGCGCTTGGTCAGCAGCAGCACCTCGTCGGCCAGGTAGACGGCCTCTTCCAGGTCGTGCGAGACCAGCACCATGGTCGTGCCGGTCTGTATGAAAACCTCTTGCAGCTTTTCGCGGATGAACAGCGTCATCTCGAAATCGAGTGCAGAGAACGGCTCGTCGAGGAACAGCACCTCGGGCTCGGGTGCCAGCGCGCGCATGATGGACGCGGTCTGCTGCTGCCCGCCCGAGAGTTCGTAGGGGTAGCGGTTCAGGTCGAACTTCACGTCGAAAGAGGCCACCAGCTCGGCCATGCGCCGGTCCACCTCGGCCTTGCTCTTGCCAGCCAGCTGCAGCGGGTAGGCAATGTTGTCGATGGTTCGCATCCAGGGAAACATCGCCTCGCGGTAGTTCTGGAAGACATAGCCGATCTTGGTGTCTTTCAGGCTTTTGCCATCGAACAAGATCTCACCGGCGTCGATGGGAACCAGCCCGGCGATCATGTTGATCAGTGTGGATTTGCCGCAGCCGTTGGGCCCGAAGACCGAGACGATCTTGTGCTTGGGGATGTCGAGGTCGAAGTTCTCGTACAGCGGCCAACCGGCGAAGTACTTGGTGAGGCCGCGGATGGTGATGTGCGTGCCCGCAGGTCCCGGCTGGAAGGGGCGCGTGGGCACGTCTGCAAAGACGGGGGCATTGAGGAATCGGCTCATCGTCCGCTCCAGTGAACGATACGGCGCTCGACGAGCAGGAATAGGACGTTCAGTGCATAGCCCAGCGCACCGGCGGCCAGGATGGCGGCGTACATGTCTTTCACGTTCATCACCTGTTGGGCGTTGATGATGCGGTTGCCCAGGCCGCTGTCGGCGCCGATGAACATCTCGGCCACGATCACGATGACCAGCGCCATGGACACGGCCGAGCGCAGGCCCACGAAGCTGGGTTGCAGGCTTTCCCAAACCAGCACGTCTTTGAAGATCTGCCATCGCGTAGCGCCCATCACCCGCGCCGCCATCACGCGCTGCTTGCGGGCGTTGATCACGCCGTAGGCGCTGTTGAAGGTGACGATCAGCAGGGCACCGAAAGCCGCGATCGCCACCTTGTTGATGTCGGACACGCCGAAGATCATCAGGAACAGCGGGATCAGGGCCGATGAGGGCGTGGAGCGGAAGAAGTCGATCAGGAACTCCACGCTGCGGTAAGCCTTCTCGTTGCTGCCCAGCAGCACGCCCAGGGGCATGCCGATGACGGCAGCGATGCCGAAGGCCTGCACCGTGCGCCACACCGTGACGGCGAAATCGCCAAGCAGCGCACCGCCCGCCAGGCCATTGGCCAAAGCGCCAAGTGCGGCCAGCGGCGGCGGCAGCAGGATGGGCTTGACCAAGCCCAGGCGCACCACCAGGTCCCACACGATGAACAGCACCACCGGGCCCACGAAGGGCAGGGCGCGGCCCCAGTCGGTGGTACGCGGGACGGCGATCGGGGCGCTGGCAGCCGGGGACACCCAGGGTTTGGCGGCCTCGTTGGCCGCGGCAAGAGGTTGGGCGGCCATGGCGCTCAGCCTTTGTAGAGCATGGAGTCGACCATCAGGCGCGAGCTGAACACGCCCTTCTCGGCGAACAGGTCGAAGAACTTTTGAAAGTGCGCCACGTCGGCCGGGGTGAACTCGTTGTACATCGTGTAGGCCGCCAGTGGTACCTCGGCGGTGAGCGCGCCTTCGATGGCGGTGTAGCCCTTCAGGAACTTGCGCGCTTCGGCTGGCTGCTGGCGCACATAGGCCACGCCCCGGCCATAGGCGGCGATGTACTTCTTCGCTTCGGCTGGGTGCTTTTTCAGGAAGCTGGCGGTGAGCGAGGCCGAGCCGCCGAACCAGGGGGCCATGGGGTCGCCCAGCACGTAGCGCGAGATCACGCCCGCTTCCAGCACGCGGGTGCTGCCATTGAGGCGGCCCACGGTGCCGGTGGGCTCCAGCGTATAGGCGCCGTCGATCTGGCCGGCGGCCAGTGCCGCCACGTGCTGACCAATGGGCAGCTCGACCACGGTGGCCCCGGTGGCGCCGCCACGCTCAAGCACGGTCTTGGCCAAGGTCACGTTCTGGATGCCGGGGCCGCTGCCCACGCGCTTGCCTTTGAGGTCGGCCACCGACTTGGCGCTGCTGCCCACGGGCACGATCACTTCATCGAGTACGTTTTTGGCATTGCTCGGGTTGGAGCAGAAGATCTTGAAGCTGCCCGGCGCGGCCAGTTCGCCGATGGCGATGTTGGCCGAGCCGGTGCCGTTGGCGCTGCCGTCACAGCGCTCGGCCAGCATGGCCTCCATTACCTGCTGTGCGCCGGCGTAGCGCTGTACCTCGACGTTCAGGCCCGCTTCCTTGAAGTAGCCCAGCTCGACGGCCGCGTAGAAAGGCAGGCCCGCGGCGATGGGCCAATAACCCACGCGTACCACCGGGGCACTCTGGGCGCGCAACACGGCGGGCGCGCCCAGCGCGCCGATGGCCAGGCTGGTCGCGCCGGCGCGCAGCAGGTGTCGGCGCTGGGGGCTCATGGGGGCGGTGGACGAGGTGGTGGTCATGGAAAGGCTCCTATGAGAACGATGAGAAGTGAATTTGGGGACTTGAGGCAATCAAGCGATTGCTTGTTCTTCTCCTTCGCAATATCGATGCCATCTGGTGCCGGTCTCCCATTCGCCTCTCGATGATGGTTTGGCGCGCGCTGTGGGGCCCGCCAGGTGCACAGCGGGGTAGCTGGCATCGGGGCGGTGCGCAACGCGCCAGATTGGCGCGGCCTGTGCACCACGACGGACCTGCTGCCGATCGGGCTGATCGATCACTTACTTGGCGCAGGCCTGAGCCGCTCGGTGCTTTGACGCCCGCGCCGTTTGCGGCGATGCTCCCCGCTGTATCGCCAAGCCGAGAAAAGAGGGGGTGCCATGCCGGCCGTGAACAAGACATCGTGGAACGTGGGCTACTGGGTGTTCGCCTTGCTGCTGCTGGTGTGGTTGCAGTCGGCCTGGCAGGCGGCCAGCACGGTGGAGGCCGTGCCCTACAGCGAGTTCGAGCGGGCCTTGGCCGATGGCCGCATCGACGAGGTGACGGTGGGCGACACCACGCTCACCGGGCGGCTGAAATCCCCCGGGTCCGACGGCAAGACCACGCTGGTGGCCAACCGGGTGGAGCCCGACCTGGCGCAGCGCCTTTCGGCCTACCCGGTGCCGTACCGCCGCGTGGTGGAAAGCACGCTGCTGCGCGACCTGCTCTCGTGGGTGCTGCCGGGGCTGGTGTTTTTTGCCTTGTGGTTCTTCCTGATTCGCCGCGTGCTGGACAAGCAGGGCGGCGGGCTGGGTGGCTTCATGAGCGTGGGCAAGAGCCGCGCCAAGGTGTACGTGCAGGCCGACACCGGCGTCACCTTTGCCGACGTGGCCGGGGTGGACGAGGCCAAGGCCGAGCTGCAGGAGATCGTGGCCTTTCTGAAAGACCCCAAGGGCCGGGGCCGGCTGGGGGCGCGCCTGCCGCGTGGCGTGCTGCTGGTGGGCCCACCTGGCACGGGCAAGACCCTGCTGGCCAAGGCGGTGGCGGGCGAGGCCGGGGTGCCGTTTTTCAGCATCTCGGGCAGCGAGTTCGTGGAGATGTTCGTGGGCGTGGGCGCGGCCCGCGTGCGCGACTTGTTTGAGCAGGCGCGGGCGCAGGCGCCGGCCATCATCTTCATTGACGAACTTGACGCGCTGGGCCGCGCGCGTGGCGCGGCCTCGGCCATTGGCGGGCACGACGAGCGCGAGCAGACGCTTAACCAGTTGCTGGCCGAACTCGACGGTTTTGACAGCTCCACCGGGCTGGTGCTGCTGGCGGCCACCAACCGGCCCGAGGTGCTGGACCCGGCCCTGCTGCGCGCCGGCCGCTTTGACCGCCAGGTGCTGGTGGATCGGCCCGACAAGACCGGCCGCGTGCAGGTGCTGCGCGTGCACACCCGCAAAATCACGCTCGGTGCCCAGGTGGACCTGGAGCAGGTGGCCCAGCTCACCACCGGCTTCTCGGGCGCCGACCTGGCCAACCTGTGCAACGAGGCCGCGCTGGCCGCCACGCGCCGGGGCGCCGATGAGGTGAGCGTGGACGACTTCACCGTGGCGGTGGAGCGCATCGTGGCCGGGCTGGAGAAGAAGAACCGCCTGCTCAACCCGCGCGAGCGGCGCATCGTGGCCTACCACGAGATGGGCCACGCCCTGGTGGCGCTGCGCCTGGGCGACGGCGGCGTGGTGCACAAGGTGTCCATCATTCCGCGCGGCATTGGCGCGCTGGGCTACACCATTCAACGGCCCACCGAAGACCGCTTCCTGATGACCCGCGCCGAGCTGGAGCACAAGATCATGGTGTTGCTGGGCGGGCGCGCGGCCGAGCAACTGGTGTTTGGCGAGCTGTCCACCGGCGCGGCGGACGACCTGGCCAAGGTCACCGACATCGCGCGCGACATGGTCACGCGCTTTGGCATGGTGCCCGCGCTGGGGCCCTTGAGTTACGAGCCACCGCGCCAGGCCTTTCTGGAGGTGCCTGGCTACGCGCCGGGCGGCTGGCAGCTCAGCGCCGAGACGCGCCAGCGCATCGACGAGGCGGTGCGCGAGATCGTGACCCAGGCCCTGGCGCGAACCACCGAACTGCTGGTGCGCGAACGCGCGCGACTGGAGGCCGGCGCGCAGGCCCTGCTGGAGCGCGAGACGCTGGACGAGGCGGCGCTGAGGGCGATCGTCGGCGTGGACGAGGGGAGGGCGGCGCCTACAATGCCGGCCCCCAGCCGTGCCCCTGACCAGACCCCATGAACATCGTCGTCAACGAAGAACTCAAAGCCTATATCGAACCCCTCACGCCGCAAGAGCACGAATCGCTGGAGCGCAGCATCCTGGCCGAGGGCTGCCGTGATGCCCTGGTGCTGTGGGGCGATGTGCTGGTGGACGGCCACAACCGCTACGGCATTTGCCAGAAACACGGCCTGCCGTTCAAGACGGTGCAGAACCCGCGCTTTCAGTCGCTGGAAGACGTGCACCTGTGGATGATCGAGCAGCACCTGGGCCGGCGCAGCGTGTCCGACTTTCAGCGCGGTGTGCTGGCCCTGCGCCAGCGCGAAATTCTGGCGGCGCGCCGCGCCCGCGCGCAGGCCACGGATGACGTGCCCCCCACCGGGGCCGCTGACACACCGGCCGAGCCGGTGCCCGCGCCCGAGCCCCAGCCGCTCAAGAGCCGCGAAGACATTGCCAAGGCAGCCCGCCTGAGCAGCAGCCAGGTGGTGCTGATCGAGAAAATTCAAAAGCAGGCCGCGCCCGAGGTGGTGGCGGCGGTGAAGGCCGGCGCCATTTCCATCAACGCCGCCGCAGCCGTGGCCTCGCTGCCCGAAGAGGAGCAAAAGGCCGTGGCCCAGGCCGGTGTGGACGAACTCAAGCAGGCTGCCAAGCGCGTGCGCGAGGCCAAGCGCAAACCGCGCGCCGAAGCGCCTGCGGCCCCGCCCGACGAGGCGATGGCACCGGCCACTGGCAAAGAAGGCGGCGCCGATGAGCTGCAGGCCCTGCGCCGCCGCGTGGCCGAGCTGGAGGCCGAGAACGCCGCCCTGCGCGAGCAATTGCAGGCGCTTCAGGCGCCCGGTGGCACGGCCCCGTTCTGAGCCTTGGCCTTACCAGTGGCGCACCGGCCCGGTGTCCACGTGCACGAACTGTTCGCGCGGGTAGTAGCCCACGCCACCCAGGCGCAGTGACAGCGCGGCCTGGCGCAGGTCGGCCAGGGGCACGCCGGGCAGGCGAATGTCCATGGCGCGGCCGTCCATGTGCAGGCTGCGCTTGGCCACGCCACCGGCGCGGGTGGCGCGCAGGTGCTCGTTGGTGCTGGGGCTGCGGTAGGCCGAGATCACCTCGAAGTTCTGGCTCGCGCCCAGCTCCAGCCGCAGGCGGTGCAGCAGGTCAAACAGGCGGGGGTCCATCACGCCTTGCTCGCCGCTGTAGTGGTCGCGCAGGAAGTGGTTCAGGCTGAAGAGCGAATCGTTCAGGTAGTGGTCGCCCACGGCATAGACCAGGCTCAGGCGCTCGCCGGTGTGGGTGTGGGCAAAGGCCAGGGCGCGCTCGGGGCCGCTGTTCAGGCTGGCGGCGCGGGCGCTGCTGGCCAGGCCCGGCAGCGCCAGGGCCAGGGTGGTGGTGGCGGCCTGGCGCAGCCAGCGCCGGCGGGGGGCGTGGTGGGGTGGGTTCATGGCGTGGCCTTGAGGGGAAGGGCGCGGGTCTGGGCCATGGCCTGGGCCAGGGCGCGGTCGTGCCCGTAGATGTCGGGGTAGAAGTGCAACTGGCCCTGTTTCACCAGGGCCGTGCCATAGGCAATGAGCACTGGCACCGGCGTGGCCAGCTTCACGGTTTGCAGTTGGCCGGCAGCCATGGCCTCGCGCACGCGGGCCTCGGTCCATTGCGGCATGTCTTGCAGCACGAACAGGGCCAGGGCCACCGGGTCTTGCACCCGCACGCAGCCGTGGCTGAAGTCGCGCTGGGTGCGCTCGAACAGGCCCACCGAGGGCGTGTGGTGCAGGTAGATGTGTTCGCTGTTGGGGAAGGTGAACTTGATCTCGCCCAGCGCGTTCTTGGGGCCCGGGCGCTGGCGGATGCGCGCGCGCCCGGCCAGCACGTCGGCCAGCACCTGGGGCGTGACCTCGGTGCTGGTGGCGCCGCTGCCGTGCACGAACTCCATGTTTTCGCGCGCCAGGTAGCCCGGGTCGCGGCGCAGGCGCGGCACGGTCTCGGCCCGCGCGATGGAGGGCGGGATGTTCCAGTAGGGGCTGAACTCGATGAAGCGCATCCACTCGTCGAACACGGGGGTGCGGGTGTCGAGTGCCTTGCCCACGATCACGCGCATGGTGTGGCGCACGGCGATGCGCTCGCCCTGCACCTCGTAGGCGCGCAGGGTGAACTCGGGGATGTTGATCACCACCATGCGCGGCGCCTGGGTGAGCGGTGTCCAGCGCAGGCGCTCCAGGTTGAGCGCCACTTGCTGGGCGCGCGCCTCGGGCGTCACCTCCAGCGCGGCCAGCGTGCCCTGGCCGATCACGCCATCGGCCGTGAGGCCATGCCGCACCTGGAAGCCCTTCACGGCGTCTACCCAGGGGCCGGTGTAGCTGGCGGGCAGGGCGGCGTTGGGGGGCAGGTCGCCCAGCAGGCGCAGGCGCTCGCCCAGGCGCGGCAGACCGTCCCAGGCTTGGCCGGGCTCCAGCTTGCCCGGGCGCTTGGGCTTGGGGCGCGGCAGCGGCGCCAGGGGCTGGGCCCAGGCGGGGTGGCCGGCCAGGGCCTGCAGGCCTTGCATTGCCTGGCGCAGTTCGGCGTACTGAGGCAGGGCGGGGGCGGCCTGCCTGGGCAAGTCGGCCAGTCGCCCGGTGGCCAGGCCTTGGGCCAGCAGGGCGGCGGGGTCGAAGCTGGCGTGGGCGGGCGGCTCGAAGCGGTAGCCCAGTTGGCGCGGGTCCACCCGGCCCTGGCGCAGGTCGCGCAGGTACTGGGTGAGGGCCTGCGTCAGGTCTTGGCCCAGGCGCTGGCGCGTGGCGTCGTCGGTGGCCAAGCCCAGGCGCTGGCGCAGGGTCTCGGTGGCGTAGTCGGAAGGGCTCAGGCCGTGGCTGGGGGCGGCGGCCAGCAGGTCCAGCGCCTGCCGGGCCAGTGGGCTGGGGCGGCCGGCCTCGAACCAGGGCGAGGGCGTGTCGGCGGCGTTGGCCTGGGCAGACGCCATGAACCCAAGCCCCAGGGTCAGGGCCAGTGCCATGCCGCGCAGGCCACGGGAAACGGGCTCACAAAAAGGCATATCGCGCCATTGTCGGTGCTCCGGGGGGGTATCCGGCCGCCGTCTGGCTGCCCGAGCTTCCCGGCGGTGCATACCCCCGGGACTAAAATGCCCGCCCTTCAAGCCCATGACTTCCCTGCATTCCGACCTGAAGGTCCGGCCCATGGCCGTGGCCGATCTTGACGCCGTCCTGCGCATCCAGGCGGCCTGTTACACCGCCATCGAGCCCGAGTCGCGCGAGTCGCTGCAGGCCAAGCTGCAAGCCGCGCCCGACACCTGCTTCGTGGCCGTGGCCGACCAGCAGCCCGTGGCCTACGCCATCGCGGTGCCGGTGGCCTTTCCCGAGCTGCCCGTGCTCGACCAGCCGCACTGCAACCCCCCACCCCACGCCGACGCGCTCTATGTGCACGACGTGGCCGTGTCGCCCACGCTGCGCGGCAGCGGCGCGGCCGGCGCTTTGATTCGCCGGGTGATGGACGCCGCCCGCCACGGCCAGTGGCGCCAGATGTGCCTGATCGCCATCCAGGGCTCCAGCAGCTACTGGGCGCGCCACGGTTTCCGCGAGGTGGCCCCGCGCGAGATGGCGGCCAAGCTCGCCAGCTACGGGGCGGACGCCCGCCTCATGTGGCGGGGCGCCGAGGCCGGGGCCTGAGGGCCGGGGTCAGCCGCCGCAGGTTTCCATGGTCGAGTTGGCGATGGCGTCCCACTCGGCTTGCGTGATCACGGTGGGCACGTACACCACGCCCTGATCGAGCAGGGCGCCGTTGAAGGCCCGCAGGTGGTTGCGCGAGCCGCACATCAGGCTGTCGTACACGCGCAGGATGTCGGCCTCGTCGGTGGCCAGCTTCTTTTCGGTGATGTCGCGAATGTCGGTTTCTTCGATCAGGGCGCCCACCTTCAGGCTCTCGATCAGCGACGCGCGGCCGGCCGCGATCAGCGCGTTGTAGAGGGCCTGCAGCTCGGGGTCTTCAAACTCGCCCGGGGCCTTGCCGGCGGCCGGGTCGGCCACGCCGTATTTGTCGAGCAAGGCCAGGATGGTTTCGGTGTGCGTGGTTTCGCTCTGCGAGATGTTGTCGAAGATCGTCGCGCCCCACACGCTGTACAGGGCGGCGTACACGTCGTGGGCGAGTTTTTCCTCTTCCCGCATGAACTTCAGGCCGGCGATCTCCTCGGCCGACAGGGTGGTGGTGCCAGAGGTGCCGGTGGCGCTGGCCACGGGCTCAAGACCATCGGCGGCGCTACCGCCGCCACAGGCCGACAACACCGAGCCCAGGGCGCCGGCACCGACCATCGCGCCCAGGGCGCGCAAGAACTGCTTTCGCTGCATGTTGGGGTTCCTCCAGACGGCTGCCCTCGCAGCCCTTCTGTGGCAGGTGGCCCCGCCTGGTGGCATTCCAAGGTGCCGTTCGTCCCGCTGGCGTAAGCGTTCGTTGCAAATGTTGCAGCGATGACAGCGCGCGGCACCCGCCTCAGGACTTGCCGGCCGTGAAGCCGCCGTCCACCAACAGGTGGGCGCCGGTCACGAAGCTGGCCTCTTCGCTGAGCAGGAACACGGTGGCGCTGGCAATTTCTTCGGGGCGGCCCAGGCGCCCCAGCGGGTGCAGGCCAATGAGGGCCTGGCGCATGGCGGGGTCAAGCCCGGCCAGCAGCGGGGTGTCGATGTAGCCGGGGCCGAGGGCGTTCACCCGCACGCCGTGCGCCGCGCCTTCCAGCGCCAGGGTGCGCGTGAGGTTGACCACGCCGCCCTTGGCCGCGGTGTAGGCGGCGGTGGCGCTCTGGCCGAACACGCCCAGGATGGAGGCGCAGTTCACGATGCTGCCGCTGCCCTGCGCGTACATCTGGCGCAGCGCCGCGCGGGCCACGCGGAACACGCCGTTGAGGTTGATGTCGATGACGCGCAGGTAGTCGGCGTCGGGGTATTGCTCGGCCGGGCTCATGCCACCGATGCCGGCGTTGTTGAACACGCCATCCAGGCGGCCAAAGCGGCCCACCGCGGCGGCCACCAGTGCGTCCACCTGCTCGGTGGAGGTCACGTCCACCGGCAGAAAGGCGCAGCGGCCGGGGTATTGCGCGTCCAGTGCCTGGGCCTGCTGGGGGCCGTCGCTGCCGGGCAGGTCGGCCATCACCACGTTGGCGCCTTCTTGCAGGCAGCGCTGCACGGTGGCCAGGCCAATGCCGCTGGCCCCGCCGGTGATGAGGATGGTCTTGTCTGGCAGGCGCATGGGGTCTCTCCTTTGAATGCCGGGTGGGGGTATCGCCCCATTATGGGCAGCGCATGTGGCGGGGCGCTGTCACCCGGGCAGGCCCCAACTTCGTCGGTTCGGACGATGCCGCGCGGGCGGGCCTTGCCCATCATCCGTGGCGATCGGGCGCCAGGGGGCGCCCAGGAGACTGGCATGCCCGGACCGTTGGCGGGATTCAAGGTGGTGGAGTTCGCGGGCATTGGCCCGGGGCCGTTTTGCGCGATGTTGCTGGCCGACCTGGGGGCCGAGGTGCTGTGCATCGCCCGCCCGGGCGGGCAGGGCGCGGCCGGCCCGGTGCTGGGGCGCAGCCGCCAGACGGTGGAGCTCGACCTGCGCCAGCCCGAGGGCGCGCAGCAGGCGCTGGCCCTGGTGGCGAAGGCCGATGCGCTGATCGAGGGCTTTCGCCCTGGCGTGATGGAGCGCCTGGGCCTGGGGCCTGACGTGTGCCTGGCCGCCAACCCGCGCCTGGTGTACGGCCGCATGACGGGCTGGGGCCAGCACGGCCCGCTGGCCCACGCCGCCGGGCACGACATCAACTACATCGCCATCACCGGCGCGCTGCAGGCCATTGGCCGGCGCGGCGAAGCGCCGGTGCCGCCGCTGAACTACGTGGGCGACTTTGGCGGTGGCGCCATGCTGCTGGCCGTGGGCCTGCTGAGCGCCTTGCTGGAGGCCGGGCGCAGTGGCCAGGGCCAGGTGGTGGACGCCGCCATGACCGACGGCGCCGCGCTGCTCTCGGCCATGATGTTCGGCTTCAAGGCGCAAGGCCAGTGGCGCAACGAGCGCGGCACCAACCTGCTCGACGGCGGCGCCTTCTTCTACGACACCTACGCCTGCGCCGATGGCCGCTACCTGGCGCTGGGGCCGATCGAGCCGCAGTTTTATGCCGAGCTGCGCCAGCGCGTGGGCCTGGCCGATGACCCCGACTTTGACCGCCAGATGGACCCGCGCGCCTGGCCCGCGTTGCGCGAGAAGCTGGCCGCCGTGCTGCGCACCCGTACGCGCGACGAGTGGTGCGCCGTGCTGGAGGGCACCGACGCCTGCGTGGCCCCGGTGCTGGACTGGGACGAGGCCCCGCGCCACCCGCACAACGTGGCGCGGCACACCTTCGTGAGCGTGGACGGCGTGGTGCAGCCCGCCCCCGCGCCGCGTTTTTCGCGCAGCACCCCCGATGCGCCCCAGGTTGGCCGGCCGGTCGATGCGGCTGCCCTGGCAGAGCTGCGCCGCCGCTGGGGCGTGGCCGACTGAGCCGCGCCCAACCCTTTGATTTCACCCCGAGCCTTCACCACCATGCCCATCACCTTCGAGCGCTCCTGGAGCGACAGCGACATCGAGCAGTACCGCGACACCGTGGTGCGCTTCATTGACGACCACATGCAGCCCGACGACGAGGCCGCCCGACAACGCGGCCACGTGGGCCATGAGCTGTGGCGCCGCGCCGGCGAGGCCGGCCTGCTGTGCACCGACATTCCTGAGGAATGGGGCGGCGCGGGCGGCGACTTCCGCCACGAGGCGGTGTTTTACGAAGAGATGTCGCGCCGCAGCCTCACCGGCATGAACGCCTCGGTGCACAGCATCGTGGCGCACTACCTGCTCAACCACGGCACCGAAGCGCAGAAGCCGCGCTACCTGCCGCGCATGGCGCGCGGCGAGCTGGTGGGCGCCATCGCCATGACCGAGCCCGGCACCGGCTCAGACCTGCAAGGCATTCGCACCCGCGCCGAGCGCACCGAGCGCGATGGCCGCAAGGGTTACCTCATCAACGGCGCCAAGACCTTCATCTCCAACGGCTTCCTGGCCGGCCTGGTGCTGGTGGTGGCCAAGACCGACCCGGCGCAGGGCGCCAAGGGCACGTCCATCCTGATCGTGGACACGCAAGACTGCCCCGGTTTCCGCGTGGGGCGCCTGCTCGACAAGATGGGCCTGAAGGCGCAAGACACCTCTGAGCTGTTCTTCGACGACGTGTGGGTGGGCGAGGAACAGTTGCTGGGCGGGCGCGAAGGCCAGGGCTTCTTCCAGCTCATGGCCGATCTGCCGTATGAGCGCCTGATCATTGGCGTGACAGCACTGGCCGCCATGGAAGGCGCCTACGAGGCCACGCTGGCCTATGTGCGCGACCGCAAGGCCTTTGGCCAGCCCATTGCCGACTTTCAGAACACCAAGTTCAAGCTGGCCGAGATCGCCACCGAGATCCAGGTGGGCCGCGCCTTCATCGACCGCTGCGTGGAGCGCCTGGTGCGTGGCGAGTTGGACACCGCCACCGCGTCCATGGCCAAGCTCTGGGGATCGGAAGCGCAGGGCCGCGTGGTGGACGCCTGCGTGCAGCTCTTCGGTGGCTATGGCTACATGAACGAGTACCTGGTGGCGCGCCTGTACACCGACGCGCGCATCCAGCGCATCTACGGCGGCACCAGCGAGATCATGAAAGAGGTCATCTCGCGCGCCATGTAATGGCACGCGATTCCATTCATCCCGAGGTTTCACACGAGAGGCAGCCATGGCCGACGACGTTCTGCTCATTGAAGAAAGCGGCGGCATCGCCCGCCTCACGCTCAACCGCCCCGAGCGCCTGAACGCGCTGAACACCGCGCTCGCCACCGCGCTGCGCGAGTACTTCCAGGGCCTATACCGCCGCCACGACGTGCGCGTGGTGATCTTGCAGGGCGCGGGCAAGAGCTTCTGCGCCGGGCTTGACCTGAAAGACCAGACGCCCGGTCATTTCAGCGGGGCGCAGGCCGGCATGGACGTGCAGCACAGCATTCGCGACATCATGGTGGCCATGCGCCGCTGCCCGCAGCCCATCATTTGCGTCGCGCAGGGCGCGGCCAGCGGCGGCGGTTTCGCGCTGGCCCTGGCCAGCGATGTGCGCCTGGTCACGCCCGATTCGCGCATGAACGCGGCCTTCATCCGCATTGGCCTGACCGGCTGCGACACGGGCGTGAGCTACTTTCTGCCGCGCATGGTGGGCAGCTCGGTGGCGGCCGAGTACCTGCTGACGGGCCGCTTCATGGACGCCGCGCGAGGCCACGCCCTGGGGCTTTACAGCCGCGTGGCCCCGCTGCCCGAGCTGCAGGCCGAGGCCCAGGCCCTGGCCGACGACATGCTGCACGCCACGCCCCTGGGCCTGCGCCTGACCAAAGAGGCGCTGTGCCAGACGCTGGACATGAACAGCCTGGAAGCCGTGGTGGCGCTGGAAGACCGCCAGCAGGTGCTGTGCACCCAGAGCGAAGACTTTCACGAAGGCGTGCAGGCCTTTCTGGAAAAGCGCCCGCCGCGCTACCGCAACGCCTGATGGGCCAAGGCGCCAGGCTCAGCCCAGCAGGCCGAGCTTGCGCGCAATCGCCACCGCCTGGGTGCGGCTGTGCGCGCCCAGCTTGGTGTTGATGTTGCGCAGGTGGGTGCGCACCGTGCTGTCGGACACGAACAGTTTCTCGGCCATGGCGCTGTTGGAATAGCCCTCCACCAGCAGTTGCAGCACGCGAATCTCTTTGCGCGTGAGCGGCTCCAGCACGCCGTGCGCCAGCTCGGCGCCCACCTCGGGTTCGGTGGGCAGGGGGCCGAAGGCCGCCAGCAGGCGCTGCAGGTACTCGCCCAAGATCGGGTCGCGCACCTGCCCGCTGTCGTGCAGGGCCTGGTAGCGCTGCACCAGCGCGCCCACGGCGGGGCCTTCGTCCAGGATCAGGCGCATGAAGCCTTCCTGGCAGGCGAACTGCAGGGCGCTGCCGGTTTCTTGCATGGCGGCGGCGCTGTCGCCGGTGCGCTGCAGCGCCAGGCCCAGCAGCAACTGCAGCACCAGCGCTCGGCGCCGGCGCCCCTGGGCCGTGGCGGCTTGAAGCTGCGCGCGCAGCGGCTCGATGCTGGCGCCCGCGTCGCCGAAGGCCACCGCCCAGCGCAGCCGGGCCAGGGCCATGTACTGCACGTCGTGCACCACCAGGCGCTGCTGCTGCTCGCGCGCCCACAGGGTGGGGTCGTCGGCGCGCACCAGCTCGTCGTGCGCGGCGGCGGCGTTGCCTTGCGCCTGCAGCAGGCGGGCGCGCTCCAGCTTGGCCGAGGCCACCACGCGCGGCAGCTTGCGCTGGTTGCCCAGGTACTCCAGCTCGGTGAGGGCCATGGCGGCGGCGTCCACGTCGCCGTTGAGAAAGGCGATGCGCGATCGCATCGCGTGCGTGACGATCATGTGATCGGGCAGGCCCACGTCGCGCGCCAGCGGCAGGTACACGTTAAGCAGGTGCTCGGCCTGGTCGAGCTGGTTGGCCTCGTACACCACGCTGGTGTAGAACACGCCGGCCCAGGCGTTGCCGTGGGTGTGGTGCAGGTTCACCGCGTGGGTGGCGTCCACCGCCAGCCGAAAGCGCGCGGTGGCGTGGCGCAGGCGACCTTGCAGCAAGTCAAGCTGGCCCTCCAGCGACTCGGTGTACATGCGGTTGAAGGTGCTGCCGCCGCCGTGCTCGTGGCGCGCGGCGTCCAGCAGTTGCTGGGCCTCGCGCGCGTCGCCCGAGATGGTGGTGATGTGCGCCATGGCGTTGAGCAGGGCGGTGTCGGCAAAGCGCTGGCCCGTGGGCAGGCGCGCCAGCGCCAGGCGGCCCAGGCGCAGGCCTTCCTCGGCCCGGTCTTGCATGGCCAGCAGCATGGGGCGCAGGCCGTTGGCGTGGGCGCGCAGGTAGGGGTCGGGCGACTGCTCGGCGCCGCTGTGGTCGAGCAGGTCCATGGCCTCCCAGGGGCCGCGCGTGAAGCCGGTGGCCCACACGGCCACCATTTGCAGGCGCGGGCGCTGCTGCAGTTGGGCGGCTGGCAGGCTGGAGAACCAGCGCGTGAGCAGGCGCATGCGGCCTTGCTCCAGAAAGGCCTCGGCGTGCTCGTCGAGCAGGTCCATGGCGTGGGGGTAGTCGCCGCCTTCGATGGCGTGGTCAATCGCGGGCACCGGCCGCCCTTGCGATTCGTACCAGCCCGAGGCCGCCAGGTGCAGGCGCGCCACCTCGTCGGGGTGCTCGCGCTCCAGCTGGGTGCGCAGGTAGTCGGCGAACAGGCTGTGGTAGCGCCAGGTGCGCTGCGCGCCGGCCACCGGGGTGAGGAACAGGTGCTCGGCGTCCAGGCGCTCCAGCATGGCGGCGCAGTCGGTGCGCGGGTTGAGCGCCGCGCACACCGAGGCGTCGAGCTGGCGCAGCAGGCTGGTGCGCAGCAGAAAGCGGCGAATGGCCTCGGGCTGGCGGGCCAGCACGTCTTCGGCCAGGTAGTCGGCCACGGCGCGGTTGGAGCCCGAGAAGCGGTCCACGAATTCGGCCGGGTTGTCGCTGCGCTCCAGCGCCATGGCGGCCAGCCACAGCGCGGCGATCCAGCCTTCGGTCTTCTGGTGCAGGCGGCGCAGTTGCTCGGCGTCCAGCACCTGCGCGGGCGCGCGCTGGCGGAAAAAGTCGATCACGTCGCTGGCGTTGAAGCGCAGGCGGTCGGCGTCGATCTCCACCAGTTGCCCGCGCACCCGCAGGCGTGAGAGGCCGATCTGCGGCAATTGGCGCGAGCCGATCACCAGGTGGGCGCTGCGCGGCAGGTGCTCGGCCACTTCGCGCACCAGGCCCAGCACGGCGGGCTCGTGCACGGCCTCGAACTCGTCCAGAAACAGCGCGTAGGGCGCCTGCGCATGGGTGAGGGTTTGCACCGCGTCGCCGCTGCCACTGTCCAGCCCCAGGCGGTTCACCGCCTCGCTCAGGCCGCTCAGAAAGCGCGACACGTCGTTATCGGCCCGGTCCAGCGTGAGCCACACGGTGGGCACGCCGTCGGCCTCCAGCCGCTCGCGCGCCTGCGCCATGGCCGTGCTCTTGCCAAAACCGGCCGGGGCGCTCACCAGCACCAGCTGCCCCGAGGCGCGGCGCACCGCCTCGCACAGGGCCTGGCGCAGCACCTGGATGGACTGGCCCGCCGGGGGCAGGAACTTGGCGTCCAGCACGGCGTGCACGGGGGGCGTCTGGGCCGGTGACGGCGCAAGCGAAGGGGGCAGGGGGGTCTCGGCGGGGCGCATTGTCTCTGGGTGTCCGGGGCCGCTTCGTCTCTTCGGACGAAAAACGCGGTGCATTGTGCGCCATACACTTGCGCGCAAACGTCTCTTGCATGTCACGGCATCCCCACCATGAACCCTTCACTTCCCTCTTTGGCCGAGCGCCAGGCCGCGCTGCGCGAGCTGGTGGACCGCCTGAGCCTCACCCCGCTGGACGATGACCGCTTCGAGGGCGGTCACATCGACATCGGCAGCCCCTCGGTGTTTGGCGGCCAGGTGCTGGGCCAGGCCCTGATGGCCGCGGCCCGCACCGTGAGCGGCCAGCCGGTGCACTCGCTGCACGGCTACTTTCTGCGCGCGGGCGACAAGGCGGTGCCCATCGTCTACGAGGTGGACCGCGTGCGCGATGGCGCCGGTTTCACCATGCGCCGCGTGGTGGCGCGCCAGCACGACCGCACCATCTTCGTGATGTCGGCCTCGTTCCACCGCCCGGAAGACGGCCCCGAGCACCAGCGCGAGATGCCCCAGGCCCCGGATCCCGAAGGCCTGCGCGACGAGCACGAAGCCCGCCTGGCCTTGCGCGAGCAATTGCTGCCCTTTGCCCGCGCCGTGGTGGACCAGGCGCGCGCCATCGAAATTCGCCCGGCCGACCCGGTGCACCTGCTCACGCCCGAGCCCGCGCCGCCCTACAGCCGCACCTGGTTCCGCGCTGCCGGCGCCTTGCCCGATGACCCGCTGATCCACCAGGCGCTGCTGGCCTATGCGTCTGACTTCAGCCTGCTGGGCGTGGCCATGCGCCCGCACGGCATGAGCTTCATGCAGCCAGGGCAGCAGATCGTGAGCCTGGACCACGCCATGTGGTTCCACCGCGATTTCCGCTTCGACGACTGGCTCTTGTACGAAACCGATTCGCCCTCGGCCTCGCAGGGCCGGGGCTTCTGCCGCGGCAGCCTCTTTGCGCGCGACGGCCGCCTGGTGGCCTCGGTGGCGCAAGAGGGCCTGCTGCGCCGCCAGCGTCGCTGAGGCGACTGGCGCGGGGCGTGGCCCGGCCTCGCTTTCGTCGCTTCGGACGATGCCCGCGCCCTCGCGCCTGCCTAGACTGGTCTCCATCGTCGGCTCACGCCGGCTTCGAGGAGACCGCAGGTGTTTGAAGGACAGAGCATTCGCGTCAGCGCGCTGACGACCCCCGGCGTTTACGAGCTGTGTTTTGACCGCCAGGGCGAGGCGATCAACAAGTTCGACAACCGCACCGTGGCCGAGCTGGACCAGGCCACGCGCTGGCTGGCCGCCCAGCCCGACCTGAAGGGCGTGCTGGTGAGCAGCGCCAAAGACGTGTTCATCGTGGGCGCGGACATCACCGAGTTCGGCCAGAAGTTCAACAAGCCGGCCGAGCAGATCGCGGCCGACGTGGCCCAGAGCAACCTGACCTTCGTGGCCTTTGAAGACCTGCCCGTGCCCACGGTGCTGGCCATCAATGGCTATGCATTGGGTGGCGGGCTGGAGATGGCGCTCACCGCCAGCGTGCGCGTGATGGCCACCACCGCCCAGGTGGGCGTGCCCGAGGTGAAGCTGGGCCTGTTCCCCGGATTTGGCGGCACGGTGCGCCTGAGCCGCGTGGCCAGCCCGGCGGTGGCCGCCGACTGGGTGGCCAGCGGCCGCCCCGCCAAGGCCGATGCCGCCCTGGCCGCTGGCGTGGTGGACGCCGTGGTGCCGCCCGAGGCCCTGCGCGAGACCGCACTGGACTGGCTGCGCCGCGCCATGGCCGGCGAGGTGGACTGGGCCGCGCGCCAGCAGCGCAAGCGCGTGCCAGTGCCGCTGAGCGCCGCCGAGCTGAAGGCCGTGTTCGACGCCGCGCGCGAGAAGGCCACGCGCCAGACCCCGCCGCACCAGCCCGCCGCGCGCATGGCGCTGGACATGATGGAACACGCCGCCACGCTGGACCGCGCCGGTGCCCTGGCGCAAGAAGCCCGCGTGTTCGGCGAGGTGGCGCGCACGCAGGCCGGCGTGTCGCTGGTGCAGACCTTTTTGAACGAGCAGGCGCTGAAGAAACTCTTCAAGCGCCACGCCAAGGCCGGCACGCCGGTGCGCCGTGCCGCCGTGCTGGGCGCGGGCATCATGGGCGGTGGCATCGCCTACACCAGCGCGCTGCGTGGCGTGCCGGTGCGCATGAAAGACATCCATCAGGCCGCGCTGGACCTTGGCATGGCCGAAGCCGACAAGCTGCTGGGTCGCCAGGTGCAGGCCGGCCGCCTGAGCGACGAGAAGGCCGCCACGGTGCGCGCGGCCATCACACCGCAGCTTGACGAAGCCGGCTTCGACCAGGTGGACTGCGTGGTGGAGGCCATCGTGGAGAACCTGGGCGTCAAGCGCCAGGTGCTGGCCGCGCTGGAAGAGCGCGTGGCCCCGGGCACGGTGATCGCGTCCAACACCTCAAGCCTGCGCATTGACGACATCGCCCAGCCCCTCAAGCGCCCCGACACCTTCGTGGGCATGCACTTCTTCAACCCGGTGCCGCTGATGCCGCTGGTGGAGGTGATTCAGGGCAGCCGCACCAGCGAGGCCGCCGTGTCCACCGCCGTGGGCTACGCGGTGGCCATGGGCAAGACGCCCATCGTGGTGAAAGACTGCCCGGGCTTTCTGGTGAACCGCGTGCTCACCGCCTACATGCGCGGCTTTCTGCAACTGGTGGCCGACGGCGCCAACTTCGAGGCCGTCGACCGCGTGATGGAGGCCTTTGGCTGGCCCATGGGCCCCGCCTACCTGGAAGACGTGGTGGGCATGGACACCGGCAGCCACGTGAGCGACGTGATCTCGGCCGGCTACCCCGAGCGCATGCCCCGCCTGGAACACGACGCCCTGCGCCTGATGGCCAGCGAAGGCCGCTTCGGCCAGAAGAACGGCCGTGGCTTCTACCGCTACGAACCCGACCCCAAGGGCAAACCGCGCCGCTCCACCGCGCCCGAGGCGCACGAACTGCTCAAGCGCATTCAGCCCAAGGGCCAACACAGCTTCAGCGACGCCGAGATCGTGGACCGCATGATGCTGCCCATGGTGATCGAGGCCGCGCACGCCCTGCAAGACGGCGTGGTGGCCACCGCCGCCGAACTCGACATGGCCATGCTGCTGGGCATTGGCTTCCCCGCCTACGCCGGCGGCCCGCTGAAGTGGGCCGACTGGATCGGCCTGGGCGACATCGTGGCGCGCTGCGACCGCCTGCGCCACCTCGGCCCCGCTTATGAGCCCACGGCCCGGATGCGCGAGATGGCCGCCCGCGGCGAGCGATTCCACCCCCTGTGAAGCCGCCCCCTTTTTGTTGATTGCCTATCTCTGGAGACCGACCCCATGAAACTCGATGCCACCATTGCCGCTGTTGTCACCGGCGGCGCCTCCGGCCTGGGCGCCGCCACCGCGCGGCGCCTGGCCAGCCACGGCGTGAAAGTGGCCCTGTTTGACCTGAACGAAGCCCAGGGCGAGGCCCTGGCGCGCGAGATCGGCGGCGTGTTCTGCCGCGTGGACGTGACCAGCGAAGAGCAGGTGGACGCCGCCTTCGCCAAGGCCCGCGCCGCCCACGGGCAAGAGCGCGTGCTGGTGAACTGCGCCGGCACCGGCAACGCGGTGAAAACCGCCAGCCGCGACAAGACCACCGGCGAGATCAAGCACTTTCCGCTGGCCAACTTCGACCGCATCATCCAGATCAACCTGGTGGGCACCTTCCGCTGCATCGCCAAGTCGGCCGCGGGCATGCTCACGCTCGATCCACTGGAAGACGGCGAGCGCGGCGCCATCGTGAACACCGCCTCGGTGGCCGCGCAAGACGGCCAGATGGGCCAGGCCAGCTACTCGGCCAGCAAGGCCGGCATCGTGGGCATGACCCTGCCCATCGCCCGTGACCTGATGGGTGAAGGCATTCGCGTCAACACCATCCTGCCCGGCATCTTCAACACCCCGCTGTTGCAGGGCGCGCCCGACAACGTGAAGGCCGCGCTCGCCGCTTCGGTGCCTTTCCCCAAGCGCCTGGGCAACCCCGAGGAATACGCCCACCTGGCCGAGACCATGATCACCAACGGCTACTTCAACGGCGAAAGCGTGCGCCTGGACGGCGCCATCCGCATGGCCCCGCGCTGAGCGCGGCGGCTGCCCTGCACCCGTCGGCGCCGGCGGGGCAGGGCGTTGGAGAAAGGCCTGGCGGCTCAGCGCCCCAGCAGGGCGCGCGCCACCAGTTCTTTCATGATCTCGCTGGTGCCGCCGTAGATGCGCAGCACGCGGGCGTCGGCCCAGAAGCGGGAGATGGGGTATTCGGCCATGTAGCCGTAGCCGCCGAAGAACTGCAGGCACTGGTCGGCCACGCGGCTGAAGAGTTCGCTGGTGTGCAGCTTGATGGCGGATGCCGCGTCGGGCGTGAGCTGGCCCAGGGTGTAGGCGTGCACGCCCGCGTTCAGGAAGGCCTCGCCAGCGGCGATGTCGGTGGCGACCTGGGCCAGGGTGAAGCGGGTGTTCTGGAACTGGGCCACGCTCTGGCCGAAAGCCTGGCGCTCTTGCACGTAGCGCACGGTCTGCTCCAGCGCGCCCTTGGCGCCGTGGATGGCCTGCACGCCAATGATCAGGCGCTCGCGCGGCAGCTCTCGCATCATCTGCACGAAGCCTTGGCCTTCCACGCCGCCGAGCAGGGCGTCGGCGGGCACGCGCATGTCCTCGAAGAACAGCTCGGAGGTGTCGCCGGCGTGCTGGCCCACTTTTTCCAGGCGGCGCCCGCGCGAGAAGCCGGGGGTGCGGGTGTCCACCAGGAACAGGCTCACGCCTTTGGCGCCGGCGGCGGCGTCGGTTTTGGCGGCCAGCACGATGAGGTCGGCGTTCTGGCCGTTGGAGATGAAGATCTTGGAGCCGTTGATGACGTAGTGATCGCCCTCGCGCCGCGCGGTGGTGCGGATGTTTTTCAGGTCGCTGCCGGCGCCGGGCTCGGTCATGCCGATGGCGGCAATGGCCTCGCCGCTGGCCATGCGCGGCAGCCAGTGCTGGCGCTGGGCCTCGGTGCCGAAGTGCAGCAGGTAGGGCGGGATGATGTCGTTGTGCACCTGCAGCCCGCCCACGAAGCCGGCGTAGCCCCGGCGCGAGAGCACCTCCACCACGGCGAAGGAGAAGGCCACGCTGGCGCCTGGGCCGCCGTAGGCCTCGGGCACGTCGGCGCAAAGGTAGCCTTGCGCGCCCAGGCGGGCGAACAGCTCGCGCGGCACCTGGCCGGCGCGTTCCCAGTCGCGGTAGTGGGGCTCGATCTCGGCGTCGCAGAAGCGGTCAAGCGATTCGGTGAACAGGGCCAGGTCGGCGCGTTCGTCGGCGCTCAGGAGGTGGTTGGTCAGCATGGGCAGTCGGTCAAGAAGAGGGAAGGGGGTTACTGGGTCTGTTCGCGGCCGCGCGCCTGCACGGCGGTGCGGCGCTGTTCCAGGGCCTCGGCGCTCTGGTGGCGGGCCCAGTCGCGCGAGTGCCGTTTTTCCAGGGCCAGGGCCTCGCCCAGGGGCAGGCACTCGCCCTCGTTGAGCACGCGCTTGTAGGCGCGCAGGGCCTCGGGCAGGGCGCTGACCATGTCGGCCGCCAGGGCCAGGGCGGCGGGCAGCAGCTCGGCTTCGGGCAGCACGCGGTTGACCAGGCCCCAGCGCTCGGCGGTGGCGGCGTCGATGAAGTTGCCGCTGAAGGCCATCTCGCGCGCGCGGCCACGGCCGATGAGGCGCGGCAGCTTTTGCGACAGGCCCCAGCCGGGCATCACGCCGATGCGGGCGTGGGTGTCGGCAAAGCGGGCCTCGGTGGAGGCCAGCAGCAGGTCGCAGGCCAGGGCCAGCTCGAAGCCGCCGGTGATGGCCACGCCGTGCACGGCGCCGATCACCGGGCCGGGAAAGGCCTCCAGCGCGGCCACCGGGTCGGCGGCGGCATCGGACAGGCCGGTCTGGCCGAGCTCTTTCAGGTCAAGCCCGGCGCAGAAGGCGCGGCCGGCGCCGGTGAGCACCAGCACCCGCACCTCGGGGTCGGTGGCCAGGGCCTGGGCGGCGTCGGCAATGGCTTGGCGCAGGGCGTGCGACAGGGCGTTGAGCGCCTGCGGGCGGTTGAGGGTGAGCACGGCGCAGCCGGGCTGGGGGCGGGTGACGAGCAGCAGGTCGGTGGGCATGGCAAGGGGTGGTGGGGTGGGGCCAGTGTGCCTGGGTGGCTGACGGGAAAAATCGTCGATTCGGACGAAGCTGGCAATCCCGCGTGAGACACAGAATGGCCACATCCCAACCCCCATCAAAGTGAGATTTGCCATGTCTGAAGCCTATATCGTCGCCGCCACCCGCACCGCTGGCGGCCGCCGGGGTGGTCGCCTGGCCGGGTGGCACCCGGTGGAGCTGGCCGCGCGCGTGCTCAATGACCTGATCGACCGCACCGGCGCCGACCCGGCCCTGGTGGAAGACGTGTTCATGGGCTGCGTGAGCCAGGTGGGTGAGCAGTCCACCAACGTGGCGCGCAACGCGGTGCTGGCCTCCCGGCTGCCCGAGTCGGTGCCCGGCACCTCGATCGACCGCCAGTGCGGCTCGTCGCAGCAGGCCATTCACTTCGCGGCCCAGGCCGTGATGTCGGGCGCCATGGACGTGGTGATCGCCGCGGGCGTGGAATCGATGACCCGTGTGCCCATGTTCAGCCCCTCGTCGCTGGCGCAGAAGGCCGGCATGGGCTACTACCAGAGCCCCTCGGTGAACCGCCGCTACCACGACGTGGTGTTCAGCCAGTTCATGGGCGCCGAGATGATGGCCAAGAAGTACGGCCTGAGCAAAGACGAGCTGGACCGCTACGCCCTGCTCAGCCACCAGCGCGGCGCCGCCGCCACCCAGGCCGGGCGCTTCAAGGACGAGATCCTGGCCGTGCCGGTGCGCACCGCCGACGGCGAAGAGACCGCCGAGATGCACAGCAGCGACGAAGGCATTCGCTACGACGCCACGCTGGAAGGCATCCAGAGCGTGAAGCTGCTGCAGGAAGGCGGCGTGATCACCGCCGCCAACGCCAGCCAGATCTGCGACGGCGCCACCGGCGTGATGGTGGTGAACGAGCGCGGCCTCAAGGCCCTGGGCGTGAAGCCGCTGGCGCGCATCCACCACATGACCATGATCGGCCACGACCCGGTCATCATGCTGGAGGCCCCCATCCCCGCCACCGAGCGCGCGCTGCAGAAGGCCGGCCTGAAGATCAGCGATATCGATCTTTACGAGGTGAACGAGGCCTTCGCCTCGGTGCCGCTGGCCTGGGTGAAGCACCTGGGCGCCGACCCCGAGCGCCTGAACGTGAATGGCGGCGCCATCGCCCTGGGCCACCCCCTGGGTGCCTCGGGCACCAAGCTCATGACCACCCTGGTGCACGCGCTGCAGCAGCGCGGTGGCCGCTATGGCCTGCAGACCATGTGCGAAGGCGGCGGCATGGCCAACGTGACCATCGTCGAGCGCCTCTGATCGTCCCCACGGCTCACGGTCGCGCCGCAAGCGACCGCCCCCCCGAGGGCGCGCCTGCTGGCGCCCCGGGGCCTGTTGACCCAACACACAAGAGACCGTCATGACCCAGACCAAGACGGACCACGGAGACAACACCCTGCTGCGCATTGAAGGCGTGACGGTGCGCTTTGGCGGCATCGTGGCGCTGGACGGCGTGAGCTTTGAGGTGCGCCGCGGCGAGATTTGTGCCCTCATCGGCCCCAACGGTGCCGGCAAGAGCACGCTGTTCAACTGCCTCTCGCGCCTGTACGAGTGCAACAGCGGGCGCATTGCCTTCGATGGCCTGCCCCTGTCCACCATGCCGCGCCACCGCATGGCCGGCATCGGCATTGGCCGCACCTTCCAGAACCTGGCGCTGTTTCGCACCATGACCGTTCGCGAGAACGTGCTGGTGGGCTGCCACAGCCAGCACCACGCCGGCTTCCTGCGCAACGCCTTTCGCCTGCCGGGCGTGGCCCGCATCGAGGCGCAGGCCCAGGCTCGCACCGATGAGCTGCTTGACTTCATCGGCCTGCGCACCGAGGCCGACCGCGTGGTGGGCGACCTGCCCTTCGGCACCCAGAAGCGGGTGGAACTCGCCCGCGCGCTGGCCGCCAACCCCAAGCTGCTGCTGCTGGACGAGCCGGCCTGCGGCCTCAACCACGAAGAGCTGCACGGCCTGGGCGAGCTGATTCGCGACATCCGCGACCGCCTGAAGGTGACGGTGCTGCTGGTGGAACACCACATGGGCCTGGTGATGGGCATTTCCGACCGGGTGGTGGCGCTGAACTTTGGCAAAAAGATCGCCGAGGGCACGCCCGCCGAGGTGCGCGCCCACCCCGAAGTGATTCGCGCCTACCTGGGCGAAGCAGAAGAGGAGGCCGCATGACTGCGCTGCTGCAAGTGCGCGGGCTGCACGCCCGCTATGGCAACACCCGGGTGTTGCACGGCATTGACCTGGACGTGGCCGAGGGCCGCGTCACCGCGCTGCTGGGCGCCAACGGCGCGGGCAAGACCACCACGCTGCGTGCGCTGTGCCAGTTCATGGCGCAGACCAGCGGCAGCATCCAGCTCGCCGGGCAAGAGCTGGTGGGCCGCTCCACCGAGCAGATCGCCCGCCTGGGCGTGGGCCACGTGCCCGACGGGCGCGGCACCTTCATGGGCCTGAGCACCGAAGAAAACCTGCGCCTGGGCGCCTACTCGCGCGGCAGCCGCGAGGGCATGGCGCAAGACATGGAGCGCATCTACGGCTACTTCCCCCGCCTGCGCGAGCGCGCCAGCCAGCAGGCCGGCACCTTGTCGGGTGGCGAGCAGCAGATGCTGGCCATCGGCCGCGCCCTCATGGGCCGCCCGCGCCTGCTGCTGCTGGACGAGCCTTCGTTCGGCCTGGCCCCGCTGGTGGTGAAAGACATTTTTTCCATCATGCGGCGCATCAACCAGGAAGAGAAAGTCTCCATCCTGCTGGTGGAGCAAAACGCCCGCCTGGCCCTGGAGCTGGCCGACACCGCCTACCTGCTGGAGACCGGGCGGGTGGTGCTGAGCGGCCCGTCGGACGACATGAAACGCAACGACGCGGTGCGTCGCGCCTACCTCGGCGAATGAGGCACTGGAGCGCCAACGCATGAACGAATTTCTGCACCAACTGCTCGCCGGTCTGGCCACCGGCGGCATCTACGCCAGCGTGGCACTGGCCCTGGTGATGATTTACCAGGCCACCCACCACATCAACTTCGCGCAAGGCGAGATGGCCATGTTCTCCACCTTCATCGCGTGGATGTTCATCCAGGCGGGCTTGCCCTACTGGTTGGCCTTCGCGGCCACGGTGGTGGTGTCTTTCGTGCTGGCCGCGGGCATTGAGTTCGTGGTGATCCGGCCCATGCACCGCGCGCCCGAGCTGTCGGTGGTGGTGGTGTTCATCGGCCTGCTGGTGATCTTCCACAGCCTGGCCGGCTGGATCTTCGGCTACACCATCAAGCCCTTCCCCAGCCCCTTCCCGGCGGACGCCTGGTTCGCCTCGCCGCTGATGTCGGCGCACGAGGTGGGCGCCATCGTGGTGGCCCTGCTGATGGTGGCCATGCTGTTTGCCTTCTTCCGCTTCACGCCGCTGGGCCTGGCCATGCGGGCCGCCGCGCAGAACCCGGCGTCGTCGCGCCTGGTGGGCATTCGCGTGGGCCGCATGCTCATGCTGGGCTGGGGCCTGGCCGGGGCCATCGGCGCGGTGGCCGGCATGATGGTCGCGCCCGTGGTCTTTCTGGACCCGCACATGATGACCGGCGTGCTGCTCTACGCCTTTGCCGGCGCGCTGATCGGTGGCATCGACAACCCGGTGGGCGCGGTGCTGGGCGGCTTCCTGGTGGGCGTGCTGGAAAACCTCATGGGCACCTACGTGGTGGGCACCGAGCTGAAGCTCTCGGTGGCCCTGGCCCTCATCGTCGGCGTGCTCATCGTCAAGCCCTCGGGGCTGCTGGGCAAGAAGATCGTCACGCGAGTCTGAAGCAATGAACACCACCACTTCCTCTCTGCCCATGGGCGCGCCAGCGCCCGCCGTCTCTGCCCGCCGCGCCATGCGCTGGCCCTGGGTGCTGCTGGCGATTGCGCTGGCCTGTGGCCTGCTGTTCGTGCTCAAGGGCTACCAGCTCTTTCAGGCCACCATGGTGCTGGCCTACGCCATTGCCTTGCTGGGCCTGAACATGCTCACCGGCTACAACGGCCAGATCTCGCTGGGCCACGGCGCCTTCTTCGCGCTGGGGGCGTATGCCGCCGGCATCCTGATGGAGCACGCCGGCGCGCCCTACTGGGCCACCGTGCCCGCCGCCGCCGTGGTGTGCTTGGCCGTGGGCTACCTGTTCGGCCGCCCGGCCTTGAAGCTGGAGGGCCTGTACCTGGCGCTGGCCACCTTCGCCCTGGGCGTGGCCATGCCGCAGTTGCTCAAGTACAAGCACCTGGAGGCCTGGACCGGCGGCGTGCAAGGCATCGTGCTCATCAAGCCCGACGCGCCCTTTGGCCTGCCGCTCACGCAAGACCAGTGGCTGTATGTGTTTGCCCTGGGCGTGACGGTGGTGATGTTCCTCATCGCCCACAACCTGCTCAGCAGCGGCACCGGCCGCGCGATGCGCGCCATTCGCGACCACGCCATGGCCGCCGAGGCCATGGGCGTGGACAACCGGCACTACAAGTCCATGACCTTCGGCGTGTCGGCCGCCTTCACCGGCGTGGGCGGCGCGCTCTCGGCCATCGCGGTGCAGTTCGTCTCGCCCGATTCGTTCACGCTGTTCCTGTCCATCTCGCTGCTGGTCGGCATCGTGGTGGGCGGCGTGGGCACGCTGTGGGGCGCGTTCTTCGGCGCCATCTTCATCATGTTCGTGCCCAACCTTGCCGAGCAGGTGTCCAAGGCGGCGCCCTGGGCGGTTTATGGTGTGGTGCTCATCGCCATCATGTTCGCCATGCCCGGCGGCGTGATGGGCCTGCTCAACAAGCTGCGCGCCCGCGCCTGAGGCCTGCCATGCCCGACACCCCAGACCTGCTGCTGCAAGAGCGCCACGGCGACGTGGCTGTGCTCAAGCTCAACATCCCCCAGCGACTGAACCCGCTGGCCATGCCCCTGCAAGAGCGCCTGCACGCCGCGCTGGCCGCGCTCGCGGCCGACCGCAGCGTGCGCGCCCTGGTCATCACCGGCGAGGGCAAGGCCTTCTGCGTGGGGGCCGACCTGTCCAGCATGCAGCCCGCCAGCGGCCAGAGCCTGGGCGAGCAGACCGCGCAGGCCATGGAGGCTTTGTCGAACCGGCTCATTCAAGACATTCGCGAGCTGCCCTTTCCGGTGGTGAGCGCCGTCAACGGCCCCTGTGCCGGCGCTGGCGTGGGCCTGGCCCTGGCGGCCGACGTGGTGGTGGCCGCCCGCTCGGCCTATTTCTACCTGCCTTTCATGCCGCGCCTGGGCATCGTGCCCGACCTGGGCACCACCTGGTTCCTGGAGCGTTTCGTGGGCCGCGCCCGCGCCGTGGGCCTGAGCCTGCTGGGCGATCGCCTCTCGGCCGAGCAGGCCCAGCAATGGGGCCTGATCTGGGGCGCGGTGGACGACGCCAACCTCGCCACCGAGGCCCTGGCCCTGGCCCAGCGCCTGGCCCGCCTGCCAGCCCACGCCGCGCAAGAGATTCGCGCCGTGTACGAGAACGCCGGCCAGGCCAGCCTGGTGGACCAGATGCGCCTGGAGGCCGAGCGCCAGCGCGAACTCATCGACCGCCCCACCTTTGCCGAGGGCGTGCAGGCCTTCCTGGGCAAACGCGAGCCGGTGTTTCCGCCGCGTTGAGGGCTTTGGGGCGTTCAAGACAAAGGGCCTTCGCGGGCCCTTTGTGTTTTGGGGTCGGCCAAGCCCTTCAATTCACCGCCCGCGCCCGGCCTTTCCAGAAGGTTTCGCGCAGTTGGTACTTGAGCATCTTGCCGGCCGGTGAAAGCGGGATCTCGGGGCGGAACTCCACGCTGCGCGGGCATTTGTAGCCGGCGATTTCGCGCTTGCAGTGGGCAATCAGTTCCTCGGCCGTGAGCGCCTGGCCGGCGCGCAGCACCACCACGGCGTGCACGCGCTCGCCCCACTTCTCGTCGGGCACGCCGATCACGGCGCACATTGACACCTGCGGCAGCTGGGTGATCGCGTTTTCCACCTCGGCCGAGTACACGTTTTCGCCGCCGGTGACGATCATGTCCTTGAGGCGGTCGACCACGTACACAAAGCCTTGTTCGTCCATGTAGCCGCCGTCGCCGGTGTGCATCCAGCCGTCGCGCAGCACCTCGGCGGTCTGCTCGGGCTTGTTCCAGTAGCCGGCCATCACCATGGGGCCGCGCGCGGCGATCTCGCCCACGGTGCCGGTGGGCACGGGGCGGCCGTGTTTGTCGACGATGCGCACCTCGGCAATGGGCACCGGGCGCCCGGCGGAGCGGCGCAGGTGGGGCGGGGCCTCGGCGGTGTGGCACGAGGCGGGCAGGGCGGTGATGACGGGGGAGAGTTCCGTCATGCCGTAGACCTGGCAGAAGCGCACGCCGGGCAGGGCCTTGAGGGCTTGCAGCAGCAGGGCGTCATCAATGGGGGCGGCGCCGTAGAGGATGGTGTGCAGGCTGCTGGTGTCGAACTCGGCGAAGCGCGGGTGTTCGATCACGCGCTTGAGCATGGTGGGCACCAGAAAGGTTTCGGTGGCGCGCTCTTGCTGCACGGCCTGCAGAAAGGCCACCTCGTCAAACGTGGCCATGAGCACCTGCGGGCACAGGCGCAGCATGAGCTGCAGGGTCAGGCCCGCGCCGCCCACGTGGAACATGGGCGCGGTGTTGATGCCCACCGCGTCGTTGGCGCGTTCGGTGGCGGCCACGGTGGAGAGCTGGCTGATGTAGAGGTTGGCGTGGGTGAGCATCACGCCCTTGGGGCGGCCGGTGGTGCCGCCGGTGTACATCACGGCGGCCAGGTCGTCGCCGCTGCGCCGGGCATCTGGCACGGGCTGGGCGCGGGCCATCAGCGCTTCAAGGTCGGCCACGCCGTCGGGCGCGCTGCCGTTGCCGAAGAACAGGCGCAGGCGCAGCGACTTCGAGAGGCCCGGCAGGCCGGCGGCCACGGCGCTGAAGTGCTCGTCAAAGAGCAGCACCTGGGTGTCGCTGTCGTCCAGTGAATAGGCCACTTCCTTGTCGCTCCAGCGGATGTTCACCGGGTTCACCACGGCGCCGGCCCACCAGGTGGCGTAGAGGTATTCCACGTAGCGGTCGGAGTTCAGGCCCATCATGGCCACGCGGTCGCCGGGGCGCACGCCCTGGGCCTGCAGCACGGCGGCCAGGCGGGCCACGCGGTCAACGAAGGTGGCGAAATCGCGGCGGCGCTCGCCGCAGATGAGGACGGTGGCCTGGGGCTTTTCCTGCAGGCCTTTGTGCAGGGGCTGGGTGAGTTGCATCGGGGTGGTCCTGGAAGGGCGGGCGGCCCTCCCGCGGGCCGCGCCAGGGCACTGTGGTGCATGGCGATGGTGCGCGCATCGTCTGAACCGACGACCTGAGTCGCTGGGCGATTTGACAGCTTGCGCAATTTCGTCAGTTCCGACGATGCCGACATCCGCCCCGATTTCTACGATGCCCATCCATGGACTGGTGCCGCGTGGACTGGTCCGTGACGGTGCCCGACCCCCAAACCACAAGCAGGAGACAAGACCATGTCCAAACCCGTTGACGCCGGCCTGCGCCGGACCCTGAAGATCGGCGCCGGCCTGGCGCTGGCCAGCGCCTTCCCCCTGGTGCGCGCGCAGAAGAAGTACGACACCGGTGCCACCGACACCGAGATCAAGCTGGGCAACCTGTCGCCGTACTCGGGCCCGGCCTCGGCCTATGGCACCTGCGGCAAGTCGATGGCGGCCTACTTCAGCCAGCTCAACGCCGCCGGTGGCGTGAACGGCCGCAAGATCAACTTCCTCACGCTGGACGACGCGTACAACCCGGCCAAGTCGGTGGAGCAGACGCGCAAGCTGGTGGAGCAAGACGAGGTGCTGCTGATGTTCGCGGCCCTGGGCACCTCGCACAACATGGCGGTGCAGCGCTACCTGAACGCCAAGAAGATTCCGCAGCTCTTCGTGAACACCGGCGCCACCCGCTTTGGCGACCCGAAGGCCAACCCCTGGACCATGGGCTGGCAGCCCACCTACCAGGCCGAGGGTCGCATGTACGCCAAGCACATTCTGCAGACCAAGCCCAACGCCAAGATCGGCGTGCTGATGCAGAACGACGACTTCGGCAAGGACTACATGAAGGGCCTGGTGGACGGCCTGGGCGACAAGGCCAAGACGCACATCGTGCAGCACCTCACCTACGAGGTGACCGACCCCACCATCGACAGCCAGTTGGTCACGCTCAAGAGCGCGGGTTGCGACGTGTTCGTGAGCATCACCACGCCCAAGTTCGCGGCCCAGGCCATCCGCAAGGCGGCCGAGCTGGGCTGGAAGCCCGAGCACTACCTGGTGAGCGTGTCGCAGTCGATGACCTCGGTGCTCAAGCCCGCGGGTTTCGAGAACGCGGTGGGCGTGATCTCCTCCACCTACCTGCTCACCCCGTCCGACCCGGCCGCTGCCGGCAACAAGGACGTGGCCGCGTACCTCGCCGCCATGAAGCAATACCACCCCAGCGGCGACCCGGACGATTCGCTCAACGCCATCGGCTACTCGGTGGCCGCCACCATGGCGCAGGTGCTGCGCCAGTGCGGCGACAACCTGACCCGCGAGAACGTGATGAAGCAGGCCGCCAGCCTGAACTTCGTGCCGCCCATGCTGTACCCCGGCATCGAGGTGAAGACGTCGGCCGACGACTTCTTCCCCATCGAGAAAAAGATCCTGCAGCGCTTCAACGGCAAGGCCTATGAAGCCATGGGCCAGGTGATGGCCGCTTGATCGGCGGCTGACCGCGCCCCCCAATCGGAGAACGCCCTTATGCATGGATTGATGCAAGACCGCCCGCTGCTGATCTCGTCGCTCATCGAGCACGCGGCGCGCTTTCACCCCGACACCGAAATCGTGTCGCGCCTGCCCGAAGGGCCGATGCACCGAACCACCTGGGCCGGCGTGGCCAGGCGCTCGCGCCAGGTGGCCAACGCCCTGGCCAAGCTGGGCATTCAGCCCGGCGAGCGCGTGGGCACGCTGGCCTGGAACTCGTACCGCCACTTGGCGCTGTACTTCGGCGTCTCGGGCACCGGCGCGGTGCTGCACACGGTGAACCCGCGCCTGTTCCCCGAGCAGATCGACTACATCGTCAACCACGCCGAAGACCAGGTGCTGTTCTTTGACATCACCTTCGCCCCGCTGGTGGAAAAGCTCGCGCCCGCGCTCAAGACGGTGAAGGCCTTCATCGCCATGACCGATCGCGAGCACATGCCCGCCATCCAGGTGCCCAACCTGCTGTGCTTCGACGAGCTGATGGACCAGCAGAGCGACCAGTACACCTGGCCTGAGTTCGACGAGAAAAACGCCTCGTCGCTCTGCTACACCTCGGGCACCACCGGCAACCCCAAGGGCGTGCTGTACTCGCACCGCTCCACCATGCTGCACACGCTCATGGAGCTGGCGCCCGACACCTTTGGCATCGCCTCGACCGAGACGCTGATGCTCATCGTGCCCATGTTCCACGCCAACGCCTGGGGCGCGCCCTACGCCGCGGCCATGGTGGGCGCGCGCCTGGTGCTGCCCGGCCCGCACCTGGACGGCCAGAGCGTCTACCAGCTGATGCGCGACGAGCGCGTGACCTTCTCGCAAGGCGTGCCCACGGTCTGGATGATGCTGTTCCAGTACCTTGACCAAAACCCGCAGCTAGACCCCAAGGGCCTGGGCGTGAAGCGCATCGGCATTGGTGGCGCGGCGGTGTCGCGCGCCGTGCTGGAACGTTTCGAGAAGCAGTTCGGCGCCGAGGTGGTGCAGGGCTGGGGCATGACGGAAACCAGCCCCATCGGCGTCATCAGCAAGCTGCTGCCCAAGCACGCCGGCATGCCCGAGGAAGAGCTGGTCAAGGTCAAGCTCAAGCAAGGCCGTGGCGTGTGGGGCGTGGACCTGAAGATCGTGGACGCCGACGGCAAGGCACTGCCCTGGGACGGCGTGGCCTATGGCCACCTGCACGTGCGCGGCCCCTGGATCGCCAGCGGCTACTTCCGTGGTGAGGGCGGCGAGGTGCTCGACGCCGAGGGCTACTTCCCCACCGGCGACGTGGCCACCATCGACCCCGACGGCTTCCTGCAACTGGTGGACCGCGCCAAGGACGTGATCAAGTCCGGCGGCGAATGGATCTCGTCCATCGACGTGGAAAACGCCGCCATGTCGCACCCCGGCGTGGCCGAGGCCGCAGTGATCGGCGTGTCGCACCCCAAGTGGCAAGAGCGCCCGCTGCTGCTGGTGGTGCCGCGCGCCGGCGCCGAGGTGAGCAAGCAGTCCATGCTCGACCACCTGAGCAGCCGCATCGCCAAGTGGTGGCTGCCCGACGATGTGCTGCTGGTGGACAGCCTGCCGCACACCGCCACCGGCAAGCTGCTCAAGACCAAGCTGCGCGAGCAATACCGCGACCACCAGTTGCCCGGCGCCTGAGGCCGCCAAGCGCACCAAACAAAACAGGCCCCAGCGGGGCCTGTTTTGTTTTGCTTTACCAGCCTGGGCGAAGAGGGCAGGGGATTTAGTCCCCCACCACCGCGCTGGCGCCGCCGTCCACCGGCAGCAGCGCGCCGGTGATGTGCTTGCCCGCGTCGCTGGCCAGCAGCAGCACCGCGCCCTTGAGCGCCTCGTCATCGCCCACGCGGCGCAGCGGCAGGCGCGCCACCAGCGGCTCAATCGTGCCGGGCTGCAACAGGTGCTGCGCCATCTTGCTGGGGAACACACCGGGCAGGATGGCGTTCACGTTGATGCCGTGCGGCCCCCACTCGCAGGCCAGCGCGCGCGTGAGGCTGGCCACCGCGCCCTTGCTGGCGTGGTAAGCCGCCGCGCGCATGCTGCCCACCGTGCCGCCCAGGGCCGCGATGGACGAGACGTTCACCACTCGCCCGCCACCGCGCGGCAGCATGCTGCGCCGCGCCACCTCGCGCGTGAGCAGGAACACGCCCCGGGCGTTCAGGTCCATCACCTTGTCCCAGGCGTCCATGGGGTGGTCTTCGGCTGGGGCGCCCCAGGTGGCGCCCGCGTTGTTCACCAAGATGTCGATGCCGCCCAGCGTGGCCAGGGCATGCTCCACCAGGGCCATCACCTGCGCGTCGTCGCGGCCATCGGCGGCGAAGGTGTCCACCGTGTGGCCGGCGGCGCGCAGTTCGGCGGCGGCGGCGTCCAGCTCGGCTGCCTTGCGCGAGCTGATCAACAGCCGCGCCCCGGCCTCGCCCAGCGCGTGCGCAATCTGCAGGCCCAGCCCGCGCGAGCCGCCCGTGACCAGGGCGGTGCGACCGCGCAGGTCGTGCAATTGGTGAATGGTTCGGGCGGGGGCCATGGGCAGTCTCCTGTGGTGTGTCTGGGGTTGAACAACACCACAGGCTATGCGCCCCGCCCCAGTCGGGCATCGTCGGATCGGACGAATGGGGGGCGGGTAGCCCCGCCATCATCAATTCAGATGCTTGTGCCTGCGTTTATTGGAGATTCGGCGCGGGCGCTGTGGGCTCTCGATTTCCAGGGAAGGTCTTTTGGCCTTGTGCTTATGTCATCCACTGGGCGGCCGTGGCGAGCCAATCCTTCAAGTCCTCGGGGCCGGAGTCGGTGTCCGGTTCGGCGGCCCCTTTACTGGCAGGCTCAGGAACATGGCGCCGCTCAATGGAATGCAGGCGCCATAAAAGCGCTGATCGAAACAGACGGGACGGTCTGGTGTTGGCTGGCGCCTTCGCCATGCGCGCTGGTCAGCGGCTCAAAGCCTTGTGGCTGCTCTCCGTCGGTTCCGGGCTTGAAGGCCATCACGGTCAAGGTCTGCTTGGTGTCGTCCAGGCGAATGCCGATGCGATAGCCCAGCTTCGCTGGGGTAGAGCCAAGCCTCGGTAGGCTCGGGGCAATCGGTGTCGCTGGCGCAGGGCAGCATCGACTGGATCCAGTCGATGCAACGTAGAAGCTGGGGTGCGTACTCCTGGTGCTGCGGTGGAAGCGCAAGAACATCCTTGCCCCGGCTGAGTGCCGATTGGCTTGTGGTGGCGACGTCTGATCAGCGGCTTCGCTCAGGCAGACTGGGCCTGGCGCGGTAGGCCGCCTGTGTGGGTCATCCGCCGCCACGCGCGTGCTCAACTAATCCAGAGGCCCTCGGCTTCCTGCTCTTGTGTGCTGACCTGGATCTGATCCAGGACAGCTCGCGGACATTGGGTCAAGTGCCGATGAGCGATGCGTTTGAGGACAGGCAATAGCTCATCGGCGACCGGCTCCCATTGATGCTCGCGCCAGTAGGCTTTCATCGTCGTCCAGGTATCTTTCCAGTCGGCGGAATACACAGATTCCGTGCAGTCCGTTGCATTGAGAAAAGCGCGGGGCGGGGTGCGCTCGCCTTTGCACACCAGATCCACGATGGTGTTGATCTTGCGGTGAATCCACAGTCCCTTGGGCAGTTCGATGGGCCGTCGTCTGGTGGCTATCAGGTGTTGGTTCATGATCAACACCAGCAAAATGAAGCGCGTCTGCTGAGGGCGCAGCTTCACATCCTTGGGCGTGATCACGGCATCGCTGGACAGGGGCACGGGCGGGGCACTTGCCTGGCAGGCAACTTCAAGCATCTCCTGCAACATGGCCTCCACCGCTTTGCAGAAGTGGTCCAGGTTGGGGATGAACTCGATGAGCTGGGGCCACAGTCGCTGGGCATCGACCAACGTCAGTTTGTAGGGTGTCTTGTGGCTTGCGCTCGCATCGATCGGGAGCAGCAGCACGTCATGGATCAACAGCTGGGCCAGCTCTCGAGGGCGCAACGGGGCCAGGTGCTGCCGCATGGCGCCAAGCGCCAATGGCGCGAGGTGGTATTTCACGGCCAGGTACACCTCTTCGAAGATGGTTCCCCGCGCCGAGATGATGGGCGCTGTGTGCTCGTCCAGCCCATTATCTGTTTCTCGTTTGAGGTAGTCATCGATGATGGATTCGAATTGCTCGGCATCCGACTTGTTGAGCTTTTGCAGGAAGTCGTAATCGTCTTCGTTGGGCGTCGATCGTAGGTATCGAACCAGTTCGGCGAAGGAGCCAAGGGCGCTGGCGAAACCAGCCAGCGGCGAGGGTTCCCCGTTGTTATTGGAGGCATCAGGGGCGTGATCGAACAGCTTGGCGCCGTAGCCCAGATCGTTGAGTACCTTCTGGATATCTTGCTCTTTCGCCACGTGCAACGCCTTCAAGTCGGCCTTGGTTTTCTTGGTGTTGTGCAGGTCGCGTATCAGGTATGACAAGAGGTCGATCAGCGTGGCCATTTCGCTTTCGCGGTAGAGCATGGGGGCGTCCGACAGCAGCTGGGCGACCTTTTTCGTGGTCTGCGAGGTGATCTCTTCTGGTGGTAGTTTCCCCGAGGGCGTGTCCACAGGGCCAGGCAAACGAGATGACCAGCGAACCCGCTGGGCCAGGTACTGCAGTCGCAGATCGAACAGCAATTGGCTCTTGCCCATGCATTCGATACCGCCCTGTTTATCGATGGGGGCAATCACGGTGTGCCACACGTCTTCTCCTGCGGGCTCGTCGCCAAGGTGCTTCAAGCCGAACAGAATCTGCCCCATCGTCTGCGCTGAAGGCGGCAGCTCCTGCATCTTTCCGAATTCTTTGGGCTCGCTTTCGACCTGTCGGCACCACTGCTCCACCAGGTCGCCCAGCAGGTTGATGTTCTGGGTAATGCTGGTCTGCACCAGGATGCTGGGTGCCTCGTCCCACAGCTTCTGTGGGCTGCCTGGGTTGCAGACATCCAGCACGGCCTGGCGAAAGTCCAGATAGCGTTTGATCACATCGCCGGGAAGGCTTTGGGCAAAGGCCAGTCTGGCGACGTAGTTCTCGAAATGCCAGATGAACTCCATGACCGTGTCGCGATCGTTCTCGTGGCACATGGTGGCGGCGGCATCGCGGCTCCTCTCCTTGTCGGCCTGCGGGTTCGGGGCCTGAGAGGCGGTCAGGGGTTTGCCGGTGAAATACCGGCCCAGAAACTCCGCCACCTCCAACTCAACGGGCTGGTCTGGTGGCGGTGCCGCCTTCTGGCGCGGCGCATGGATCTTGTCGTTGATCTTCTCCAGTGAATCGAGAAACGCGGTGAGGGTGGCGTTTTCCGCGTCGAGGGCTTCCAGCTGCTGCCGTTTTTCATTCGCCTTGGCAGCGAGTTTGCGCAGGAGGCTGGCCTCGGTCAGCGTCAGGCGGGAGTCGTTCCGATTGAGCCACTCGCCAACGGTGGTCTCGGTTTGCCGCAGCAGCTGGAGAGCCACGTCGAGGTTCTTGGTGCTCAGAGCGCCTTTGAGCATGGGCAGCAGGAAAACGATGGCCTGGGCCGGATCGACGGCGCCAATGGCCTGGGCCAGCGCCAGCAGATGGTGCGGAATGACCAGGCAAGCCGGCAGGTCGAGCGAGTAGCGCAGGCGCTGGTCTGGCTGGCTGTTGTTCTGCGGCCTGCGCGACGCCTGGATCACCGCATCCAGAGGCCCTTGTAGCTCGGGTTGCTCCAGAAGGCTCGCCTGCACCTTGGGCGACAGCAACCAATCCTGCAGGCAATCCGATCGCTCTTGCGGGGTGACCGCGGCAGGGGACTGGCGATCGAGTGTTTGCGCCGTGGCGCTCAGCAGCCGGCGCTCCACGCTGCGCAAGCCCTCGGTGTCGCCGTCGTCATCGCGCTTTCGCTTGCGCATGGCGCCGGGCTCGTCTGCGGGGTTGGCCTCGGAGTCGTCGCAACTGGGGGAGGGGCAGTCGTCATACTCAACGCCGACGAAGTCGTAGAGGTCGAGATCGTCGTTCGACGGGGAGAAGGCGTACTGCTGGTCCCCGGGGTAGAAGGGGTGATCGTCCTTATCGTTGTATTCCATGGTGACTCCTGGGGGTTACTTCAACAGGCGCACAGCGGCGTCGAACCATTCGCGAAGTGCGGTCGGGCACTCGCTGGCCTTCAGGTCTTCGTCGCGGAGTTGGACGCCCAGCAAGGCGGTGCCATTGATCGGCATCCAGGCGCCATACAACTGGCCATCGAAATACAGAGGTTCGAGCAGGTGCTGGTGACGATGGCCACCGGGCATCACGTCCAGGTGGGCGTTGCCGGGCTCGGGCGGTGCCAGGGCCAGGCCGCACGCCATGACCGTGAGCGACTGCGCCTCAGGCGCGAGCCGCATGCCAATGCGGTGAGGCGCAAAGGGCACGCGAATCCAGGCCTCATCGGGTGAGGTGAGTTCGGCGGGGTAGTCGTCGGGGGTGTTGGTGTGCTGGCGCAGCAGTTCAGCGATCCAGTGGATGCACTGCGTCAGTTCTTGGTGAGAGCTCATTTTGCATTGGCATAGGCGCAAGAAAATCCTCGCCCCCCTTGGTTGCCCAGAGGCTCTTGGTGACGCACCTGTGCAGCGCCCTAGGCGTCTTGTTTGATGGGGCCGCAGCCCTTAGGGGGAGCGCCCGCGGCCAATGCAGGCCGCGCGGCACGGGCCAGCGTCAGCCGGCCAGCAGGCGTTCGCGCAGTGCCTGCAACTCGGTGGCGCTCAGGCCGGCCGGCCCTTGCAGGTAGCGCTGCACGCCGCCGTGGCGCTGGTCGATTTCGTCAAAGGCCGCGTGCAGAAAGGCCGGCTGCACCTGCCAGAGCACGTTCATCACGTGCGCCGGCCCATGGCCCTCGGCGCCGGGGTCGCGACGGTAGAGGCGGTTGGTGAGCAGGTAGTCGTCCAGGATGGTGTCGCGCTCCACCCCCAGCACGCTCAGCAGCAGGGCGGCGGCGTAGCCCGTGCGGTCTTTGCCGGCGGTGCAGTGAAAGACCAGCGGGTCGTCGTGGGAGGCCAGGTGGCGCAGCAGGCGCCCGAATGTGGCGGCGTGTTCGGTGACGAAGTCGCGGTAGGTCTCGCACATCATGCCCACCGTCTGTTCGGTGCTGGGCACCGCACCGTCTTGCATGAAGGCATTGAGCCGGCGGAACACCGAGGGCTCCACGCTCAGGGGCAGCACCCGCACGCCTTCGATGGCGTAGGGCGTGGCCGCGCGTTCCTGCACGCCACGAAAGTCGGCGCTGACGCGCACGGGCAGGGCGGGCAGGGCGCGCGCGCCCTCGGCCGTGAGGCGGGCCAGGTGGTCAGAGCGGTACACCGCGCCAGCGCGCACCCGGCGCCCGTCGCGCGCCTTCAGGCCGCCCAGGTCGCGAAAGTTGGACGCGCCTTCGGTGATGGTGCGCAGCAGGTCGGGGGAGGGGGTGTGGTCGGCCATGGCGCGATTGTGGCCATGCCTTGGCGACAGCACGGTCACCAAGGCAACCCGTTCCCTGGCAGCGCACGTGCCGGCATGGTCACCCACTGGCTTGGGTTGGCCGGGGCGATGGGCGCACGGCCCTGTCTCATCTCAAGCTGAAAGGATTCACCCGATGCACCCAGACCCCGCGTGGCCGCCGTTTCCCCTCCTGGGGCTGCCGCCAGACACCCCGCAGACCCTGGCCGATGCGCTGGCGCTGTGGGCAAACGACACCTTGGCCCATCAAGCCGCCTGTCTGGCCCTGGCAGGCAATGGTGGTCTCCACCTGACGCCGCTGCCCGCTTGCCACGCGTGGGTGGAACGCATTTGCAAGGCCCTGGTGGCCGGTGCGCGCGATCCGCTGCCGGGCGGTGGTCGGCCCATCCTGCTTCTGGGGGTGCCAGACTTGGAGGATTGCCCGGACGATCTGCTGCCCAGCCTGGCAAGGCTGCAGGAGATGGACACGCTTGACCGGTTGGGTGGCGTCCGCCTGGCCCTGCCCGGCATGGTGGCCACCCGCCTCGCCATGTGCCGTGGCAGGGGTGGCTTGGCGGTTTCTCAAGATCAGCCGGCCCAGTCCGCCAACGCCTTCTCGGGCGAGCACACCCTGGGCGAAGAGACCCCGTTGTTGCCCAAGGCGCGTGGCACTGGCGGCACGGACCGCTGCGTGGTGTCTTGAGCAGCGGCGCGGGTGGGCGTTGGCCGCCTCGCCACCGGGCGGCCGACTGGGGATCAACGGCGCTGCCTGTGGTCGATTAATTGCACTCGATAGAATGGCGCACGAGCACTCGCACCACCCCATCCCTGGCTGGACTGCGAGTGCTTTGTCTTTTGAGCCGTTCTTAAGAGGTACTCATGTCGCTGCTTCCCCGTCTGTCTGCTGTTGCCCTGGCCATGGGCCTGGCCGCTTCTTCTGTTTGGGCCGACACCAAGTCGGTTGCCGTCACCGCCATCGTTGAGCACCCTGCGCTGGACGCCGTGCGCGACGGCGTGCAGGCCGCGCTGAAAGACGCCGGCTACGTGGCTGGCCAGAACCTGAAGTGGCAGTACCAGAGCGCGCAAGGCAACACCGGCACGGCCGCGCAGATTGCCCGCAAGTTCGTGGGCGACCAACCCGACGCCATCGTGGCCATCGCCACCCCCTCGGCCCAGGCCGTGGTGGCCGCCACCAAGAGCGTGCCCGTGGTGTTCTCGGCCATCACCGACCCGGTGGCCGCCAAGCTGGTGAAGAACTGGGAACCCTCCAAGACCAACGTGACCGGCGTGTCCGACATGCTGGCGCTGGACAAGCAGATGGACCTGGTGCGCCAGGTGGTGCCCAACGCCAAGCGCGTGGGCATGGTCTACAACCCCGGTGAGGCCAACTCGGTGGTGGTGCTCAAGCAGCTCAAGGAACTGCTGCCGAAGATGGGCATGACCGTGGTGGAAGCCGCCGCGCCCCGCTCGGTGGACGTGGGCAGCGCCGCGCGCAGCCTGGTGGGCAAGGTCGATGTGATCTACACCAGCACCGACAACAACGTGGTCTCGGCCTACGAGGCGCTGGTGAAGGTGGGCCAGGAAGCCAAGATTCCGCTGGTGGCTTCTGACACCGACAGCGTCAAGCGTGGCGCCGTGGCCGCCTATGGCATCAACTACCGCGACCTGGGCGAGCAGACTGGCCGCATCGTGGTGCGCATCCTAAAGGGTGAGAAGGCCGGCGACATCAAGCCCGAGCTGTCCACCAAGATGGAGCTGTTCGTGAACCCGGGTGCCGCCGAGAAGCAGGGCATCAAGCTGTCCGACGCCCTGGTGAAGTCGGCCGCGCAAGTCGTTCGCTGATCCACCGTCCGGGGCATGCCCCCGGGCCTTGCCCACTGTCTCTGACAGGTTCTTGCCGCCCGGCTCGGCCGGGCCAGCCTATCGCGGGCCGCCTCGCGCGGCTCCCTTATCGGTATGTCGCTCTTTTCCGTCCTCGGTGCATTTGAGATCGGTCTCGTCTTCAGCCTGGTGGCGCTGGGCGTGTTCATTTCATTCAGGCTGCTGCGTTTCCCTGACCTCACGGTGGACGGCAGCTTTCCCCTGGGCGGGGCGGTGTGCGCGGTGCTGCTCTCGCGCGGCGTGGACGCCTGGACGGCCACCGCCGCCGCGGCGGGCGCGGGCGCGCTGGCGGGCCTGCTCACCGGCTGGCTCAATGTGCGGCTGAAGATCATGGACCTGCTGGCCAGCATCCTGGTGATGACGGCCCTGTACTCCATCAACCTGCGCGTGATGGACGGCCCCAACGTGCCCCTCATCACCGAGCCCACGCTGTTCGTGCTGCTGCAGCCCGAGGGCCTGGCTGATTACGTGGTGCGCCCGCTGGTGCTGCTGGTGATCGTGCTGCTCATCAAGTTCGCGCTGGACGCTTTCTTCGCCACCGAGCGTGGCCTGGCCATTCGCGCCACCGGCTCCAACCCGCGCATGGCGCGCGCACAGGGCATCAACACCGGCGCCATGCTGCTGCTGGGCATGGCCATCTCCAACGCCCTGGTGGGCCTGGCCGGCGCGCTGTTCGCGCAGACGCAGGGCGGGGCCGACATTTCCATGGGCATCGGCACCATCGTGATCGGCCTGGCCGCGGTGATCGTGGGTGAGAGCATCCTGCCGGCGCGCCGCCTCATGTGGGCCACGCTGGCCGTGGTGGTGGGCGCCATCGTCTACCGCTTCTTCATTGCCCTGGCGCTCAACAGCGACTTCATTGGCCTCAAGGCGCAAGACCTCAACCTCATCACAGCCGTGCTGGTGGGCGTGGCCCTGGTGCTGCCGCGCCTGAAGGGCCGCCTGGCCAAGAAGCGCGCCTGAGCCCGACGAGGAGAACCCCATGCTGAGCGCACAACAACTCGCCATCACCTTCAACCCCGGCACGCCCATCGAAAACCGCGCCCTGCGCGGCCTCTCGCTGGACATTCCCACCGGGCAGTTCGTCACCGTCATCGGCTCCAACGGCGCGGGCAAGTCCACCTTCCTCAACGCCATTTCGGGCGACATCTCGGTGGACAGCGGCCGCCTCACCATCGACAACACCGACGTGACCCGCTGGCCCGTGTGGCAGCGCGCGCAGCACGTGGCGCGCGTGTTCCAAGACCCGATGGCCGGCACCTGCGAAGACCTCACCATCGAAGAAAACATGGCCCTGGCCCAGCGCCGTGGCGCCGGGCGCGGCCTCTCGCGCGCCGTCACCGCGCCCATGCGCGAGGTGTTCCGCGAGCGCTTGGCCACCCTGGGCCTGGGCCTGGAGACGCGCCTGGCCGACCGCATCGGCTTGCTCTCGGGTGGGCAGCGCCAGGCGGTGAGCCTGCTCATGGCCGCGCTGCAGCCCTCGCGCCTGCTGCTGCTGGACGAGCACACCGCCGCGCTCGACCCGCGCACCGCCGATTTCGTGCTGCAGCTCACCAACCGCATCGTGCGCGAATCGGGCCTGACCACGCTCATGGTCACGCACAGCATGCGCCAGGCGCTGGACGTGGGCGACCGCACCGTGATGCTCCACCAGGGGCAGGTGGTGCTGGATGTCTCGGGCGAAGAACGCGCCCGCATGGACGTGCGCGACCTGCTGGCCATGTTCGAGCGCGTGCGCGGCGAACAGCTGGCCGACGACGCCCTGCTGCTGGGCTGACGCCCCATTTCGAGTTCCCTCGCACCACCGCAGGGCGGTGGACATGGGTCCATTTCCTTCAATGGTGCGAGATCCCATCGCGTTCACTTCAATGGTGCGCGATAAAATTTAGGGTTATCCCTGAAGCTTTCACAAAGGACTTCTCCATGAACATCCCGTTCCGCACGAAAACCATCGCCACCGCCCTGGGCCTGGCCGGCGCGCTGCTGGCCAACGCCGCCCTGGCCGACACGCTCAAGATCGGTCTGGTGCGCCCCACCACCGGCGCCGTGAAGCAGTACGGTGACATGGTGCAAGAAGGCGTGGACACGGCCGTCGAGATGGCCAACGCCGCCGGTGGCATCAAGGGCAAGAAGATCGAGCTGCTGGTGGTGGACGACGCCTGCGAACCCAAGCAAGGCCCGGTGGCCGCCAACCGCATCGTCAACGCCAAGGTGCGTTACGTGGTGGGCCCGGTGTGCTCTGGCGCCACCATCGCCGCCGCCGGTATCTACAACAACGAAGGCGTGGTGATGATCAGCCCCTCGGCCACCGCCCCCGCGCTGACCGAAGGCAAGAACTACAAGTACATCTTCCGCGCCACCGGCCGTGACGACCAGCAAGGCCCGGCCGCTGCCCGCTTCATCGCCGAGAAGGTCAAGCCCAAGAAAGTGGCCGTGCTGCACGACAAGCAGTCGTATGGCCAGGGCGTGGCCGCCAACGTGCGCGACGAGCTGAAGAAGGCCGGCGTGAACGTGGCCTTCTTCGAGGGCATCAACGCCGGTGACACCGACTACTCGGCCGTCATCACCAAGCTCAAGAGCGCTGGCGTGGACTTTGTTTACTACGGTGGCTACCACCCCGAGCTGGGCCTGCTGCTGCGCCAGGCCGCCGAGCAAGGCCTGAAGACCCGCATGATGGGCCCCGAAGGCGCCGGCAACCCCGAGATCAACGCCATCGCTGGTGCCGCCGTGGAAGGCATGCTGCTGACCCTGCCGGCCGACTTCTCCACCAACCCCAAGAACGCCGCCATCGTGAAGGTGTTCAAGGACAAGAAGCGCGATGCCTCGGGTGCTTTCCAGCTCCAGTCGTACGCCGCCACGCAAGCCCTGATCGAGTCGATCAAGGCCGTGGGCGATGACCCGTCCAAGGTGGCCGCCCACCTGCGCAAGACCAGCTTCGACACCCCCATCGGCACCCTGGCCTGGGACGCCAAGGGCGACCTGAAGTCGTACGACTTCGTGGTGTACGAGTGGCACAAGGACGGCAGCAAGACCCTGGCCACCAAGTAAGCCCGGTCTGAACCGCCCGCAAGGCATGGTGCCATTTCAGGTGCCATGCCTTTTCGTTTGAAAGGGCGGGGGCGCCGCGCCCCCGCCACCCGAACCGTCCAGCGAGGTATCGCATGAACGAACTCCTGCCCCAACTCATCCAGCAGCTCTTCAACGGGTTGTCGCTGGGGGCGATTTACGCGCTCATCGCCATCGGCTACACGATGGTGTACGGCATCATCGGCATGATCAACTTTGCCCACGGCGAGATCTACATGATCGGCGCCTACGTGGGCCTGGTCACGCTGGCGGCCATCGGCACGCAGACCGGCCTGCCCGTGGCGGCCGTGATGGGCCTGATGTTGCTCTCAGCCGTGCTGGTCACCGCCGTGTACGGCTACGTGGTGGAACAGGTGGCCTACAAGCCGGTGCGCCAGAGCCCGCGCCTGGTGGCCCTGATCTCGGCCATCGGCATGTCCATCTTTCTGCAGAACTGGGTGGCCCTGGGCCAGGGCGCGCGCGACATGGCCGTGCCTTCGCTGCTGCCGGGCGCGCTGCGCTTTGGGGAAGAGGGCGCCTTCGAGATCTTCGTGCCCTACACGCGCCTGCTCATCATCGTGGTGACGGTGGTGCTGATGGTGGCGCTCACGCTCTACATCCGGCACTCGCGCATGGGCCGTGCACAACGCGCTTGCGCGCAAGACATGCACATGGCCAGCCTGCTGGGCATCGACACCAACCGCGTGATCTCTTTCACCTTCATCCTGGGCGCGGTGCTGGCCGCCGTGGGCGGGGTGCTGATTGCGCTGACCGTGGGCAAGCTCAACCCCTACATCGGCTTCCTGGCCGGCATCAAGGCCTTCACGGCGGCGGTGCTGGGCGGCATTGGCAGCATTCCGGGCGCCATGCTGGGCGGCGTGCTGCTGGGCGTGGTGGAGACCTTTGCCGCGGCCTACATCTCGTCTGAGTACAAAGACATCGTGGCCTTTGGCCTGCTGGTGCTCATCTTGCTGGTGCGCCCCACCGGCCTGCTGGGCAAGCCCGAAGTGGAGAAAGTGTGATGCGCGACACCCTCCGAAACGCCATGCTCGCCGCCGTGATGACGGCGGTGGTGGTCACCCCCATCTTCGGCCTGCGCCTGGAGCGCGCGGGCATCGAGACCGTGCTGGAGCCGCACTGGAGCCGCGTGCTGTGGGCCTGCGCCCTGGTGTTCGCGGTGCAACTGCTGCGCCCCTGGATCGCGCGCCTGTTCGGCCGTTCGGGCGGCTCTGGCCGTGAACGCCAGGCCTCCGGCTGGCGCCTGCCCGAGCTCAGCCCGGTGCAGCGCCAGGGCCTGATCGTGCTGCTCATCGCCCTGGCGATGGTGTGGCCCTTCATGGCCGGGCGCAACGCGGTGGACATCGCCACCCTGGCGGCCATCTACATCATGCTGGGCCTGGGCCTGAACATCGTGGTGGGCTTCGCCGGCCTGCTGGACCTGGGCTTCGTGGGCTTTTATGCCGTGGGCGCCTACACCTACGCCATGCTCTTTCACTGGGCGGGCTGGGGCTTCTGGCAGGCGCTGCCCGTGGCCGGCGCGGCGGCGGCGCTGTTCGGCTTCGTGCTGGGCTTTCCGGTGCTGCGCCTGCGCGGCGACTACCTGGCCATCGTGACGCTGGGCTTTGGCGAAATCATTCGCCTGCTGCTCATCAACCTCACCGACTGGACGGGCGGGCCCGATGGCATTTCCAGCATTCCCAAGCCCACCGTGTTCGGCCTGGAAATGGCGCGCGACGCCAGCGTGGAAGGCGCCACCACCTTCCACCAGTGGCTGGGCCTTGAGTTCGAGACCGTGCACATGGTGATCTTTCTCTACCTGATGGCGCTGTCGCTGGCGCTCATCACGCTGTGGATCTCCAACCGCCTGATTCGCATGCCCATCGGCCGCGCCTGGGAGGCGCTGCGCGAGGACGAGATCGCCTGCCGCTCGCTGGGCCTGAACCCCATGCGCATAAAGCTCTCGGCCTTCACGCTGGGCGCCATGTTCGCGGGCTTTGGTGGCGCCTTCTTCGCGGCGCGCCAGGGCATCGTGAGCCCCGAGTCGTTCACCTTCATCGAGTCGGCGCTGATCCTGGCCATCGTGGTGCTGGGCGGCATGGGCTCGCAACTGGGCGTGATCATCGCGGCCGTGCTCATCACCGTGCTGCCCGAGCTGGCGCGCGAGTTCGCCGAGTACCGCATGCTGATGTTCGGCCTGGTGATGATCCTGATGATGGTCTGGCGCCCGCAGGGCTTGTTGCCCATGAAGCGCCACCACGTGGAGGTGCCGGCATGAGCACGACCCCCAACACCCCACCGACGTCCCCTTCCATTGCCCACGGCACCATGCTCGAAGTGCAAGACCTCACCATGCGCTTTGGCGGCCTGCTGGCCGTTGACGGCGTGAGCCTGGCGCTGCGCGCGGGCGAGATCTTCGCCATCATCGGCCCCAACGGCGCCGGCAAGACCACGGTGTTCAACTGCGTCAGCGGCTTCTACAAGCCCAGCAGCGGGCGCATCGAACTGCAGGGCGAGAACATCACCGGCCTGAGCAGCCACGCCGTGGCCGGCCATGGCGTGGTGCGCACCTTCCAGAACGTGCGCCTGTTCAAGGGCATGACCGCGCTGGAAAACCTGCTGGTGGCCCAGCACCGCCAGATCAACCGCTCTTGGCTGGCCGGGCTGTTCAAGACCCCGGCCTACCGCCGCGCGGAAGAGCAGGGCATTGAGCGCGCCCTGTTCTGGCTGGACTACATGGGCTTGCGTGGCATGGCCAACCGTGAGGCGGGCAAGCTGCCCTACGGTTATCAACGCCTGCTGGAGATTGCGCGCTGCATGATCACCCGCCCGCGCGTGCTCATGCTCGACGAACCCGCCGCTGGCCTGAACCCGCAAGAGAAGGTGGAACTGCAAGGCCTCATCGAGCGCCTGCGCACCGAACAAGGCGTGTCGGTGCTGCTGATTGAGCACGACATGAGCCTGGTGATGGGCGTGTCCGAGCGCATCCTAGTGATGGAGCACGGCAAACCCATTGCCACCGGCACGCCCGAGGCGATCCGCAGCGACGAGCGCGTGATCAAGGCTTACCTGGGAGAAGAGTGATGCAGCCGATGCTGGAACTGCAGGGTGTGCACACCCACTATGGCGCCATTCAGGCGGTGAACGACGTGAGCTTGCGGGTTAACCCGGGCGAGATCGTCACGCTCATCGGCTCCAACGGCGCGGGCAAGACCACCCTGCTCATGACGGTGTGCGGCAACCCGCGCGCCAGCGCCGGGCGCATTCTGTTCGAGGGGCAGGACATCACGCAGTCGCCCTCGCACCTGATCATGCGCAAGGGCATTGCCATCTCGCCCGAAGGGCGGCGCGTGTTCGCCGACATGACGGTGGTCGAGAACCTGAAGATGGGCGGCTTCTTCGCCAGCGACGCCGATATTGAATCCGGCATCGAGCGCGTCTTCGGCCTGTTCCCGCGCCTGCGCGAGCGCGCGAACCAGCGCGCCGGCACCATGTCGGGCGGTGAACAGCAGATGCTGGCCATCGGCCGCGCCCTCATGTCGCGCCCGCGCCTGCTGCTGCTGGACGAGCCCACGCTGGGCCTGGCGCCGCTGATCATTGCGCAGATCTTCGAGATCATCCAGGCCATCCGCGCCGAGGGCGTGACCGTGTTCCTGGTCGAACAGAACGCCAACCGCGCCCTGCAGATCGCCGACCGAGGCTACGTGCTGGAAAACGGCCGCTGCGTGCTGGAAGACACCGGCGCCAACCTGCTGGCCAACGACGCGGTGCGCCGTGCTTACTTGGGCGGCTGAAGCCTCGGCCAGGCCAAAAAGAAAAGCCCGCCGGCTCGAAAGAGCGGCGGGCTTTTGTGTCTGACTAGCCTTCACCTGGCCCGAAGGCCAGGGGCGGGCGATCAGAAGTCGTGGCGGATGCCAGCGGCGTAGACGCGCTTGTCGGCGGTCTTGGTGCCAGCGCCGTTCTCGACGTCGCCGTCGAGGTAGGCGGCGTACACCTTGGTGCGCTTGGACAGCGCGTAGGTAGCGCCCAGGGCGTAGGCGCTGCCCTTGGCTTGGGTCACGCCAGCGGTCTTGGACTTGCTGTAGGCGTAGCCGGCGGAGAACTCGAAGCTGCCGTAAGGCACGGCCACGCCGACGGAGAACTCGTCGTCTTCCTGGTTCAGGCCGTTTTCGGCCAGGTTGTAGCCGCCGGAGACGCGGAACGAACCGAAGTCATACGACGCGGAGATCGCGGTGTATTCCAGGTTGCTGGCAGGGGCGGTGTTGTCCTTCTGCTCTTGGTAGCCGATGCCGGCGTCCAGAGCGCCCGCGCGGTAGCGCAGGTTGAAGGCTTGCACGTCCTTCTTCACGGGGCTGGCCACTTCGTCCAGGCCGTAGCTCACGCCAGCGGTGAAGCCAGCGAAGCTGGGCGACTCGTAGCGGATCTGGTTGCTGGCGCGGCTGCTGTAGTCCTTCACACCGGCGGTGTAGGCGATCTTGTTCGGGGTGAACTCGGAATCCCACAGGTTGCTGCCCACGGCCAGGTCGCGGATGTCATCAAACGCGGTGTCGCTGCGGCCCAGCTTCACGGCACCGAAGGCGCCGCTCAGGCCCACCCACGACTGGCGGTCGAAGGCGCTGCCTTCGGTGCCCTGAGCGCCGGTGTCGTTCTTGATGCCGGTTTCCAGGTTGAAGTTGGCCTTCAGGCCAGCACCCAGGTCTTCCGAACCACGGATGCCCCAGCGGCTGGTGGTCAGCAGGCCGCTTTCCATCGTGGTGTTGCTGGTGTTGGCGATCTTGTCCTTGGTGTTGGCCAGGGAGGCGTCCAGACGGCCGTACAGGGTGACGTTCGATTGGGCCAGGGCGGCGCCAGAGGCGGCGATCACGGCCAGAGCGATCAGGCTCTTTTTCATGTTTGATTTGCTCCGAATAAAAAACACACAGCGCCCAGAGGGCGCCGCCGCCGGCATGGAGACCGGCGAGCCAAGACTGTCGCGCAAGGGGTGGTCGATTCGGGCGAAAGAACCCAGGCTAACAAAGGGTTATTACCAATACGCAACAGAATCGACCTGAATTAAGCGCAGTTATGTTGATGTGACGTTGCCAAAAGCGAAACAATCGGTCGACCGTGCAGATGCCGGTTGGCGAAGCAGTCATGCGCCCAGGCCGGGTGATCGGCTGCGCAACCGATGACGCTGCGCAGCCCGCCAGGCGCTGGCCCAACCTGCGACAATCGCCCGCTGGCCTCGATGGTGAAATCGGTAGACACAGCGGACTTAAACTCCGCCGCTACCCGAAAGGGGGCGTGCCGGTTCGACCCCGGCTCGAGGCACCAGCCAGTTTTTGCCGGTTCTGCCGGCCAAGTGAGAGTTTCCATGAGCCGCTACAACACGCCCTTCGAAATCCATGTGCACGGCGACGTGCCGCTGCGCGAAGACGTGGCCTACGACCAGATCCAGGAAGCGCTCAAGCCCCTGTGGCAGTACGCCGGCGCACGCTCGCTGGCGGCGGCGGCCGAAAGCCATTACGAAGACGAGCCCGGCATTCGCTTTGACGCCGAAAACCACGTGCTGCAGATGTGCTGGACGGTGGCCGGTGACGACGATTTCCGCCAGGCCATCGAAGAGGCCTGCATGGGCCTGAACGAGATCGCCTCGGCCGGGGCGCCGTTGGAGGTCTCCTTCTACGACACCGAGTTCGACGAAGAAGACCCCAACCCCGAGGCCGAAGCGCGTGACGACTTCATCATGGCCTTCGTGGGCCCGACGCCCGCGGCCATCATGCAGGTGCAGCGCGACCTGCTGGTGCAAGACGTGGTGCATCTCATGGAGCGCCACTTCGAAGCGGCCGAGCTGGGCGAGGTGGTGGGCGCCATCGACAAGCTCTTCAACGAGCGTTTCAACGCCCTGGTCAACTCTATGCAACTGGGCCGCCCGCCGCGCGGCCACGGTGGTTCGTCGGGCCACGGCGGCCCGCGCAAGCCGCGCCACCTGCACTGACCCAGCCACCCGGGGCGCCCGCGCCCTGGCGCTTCCTGGCGCTCGCCTAGACTTCGGGCCATGCCTCGCGGCCCGCGAGGCCCCCACCTGGAGCGCCCATGGCCCTGTTTTCCACCCAAGCCCTGAACCCCGGCGTGCGCCGCCGCGAGGTATTGGGCTGGGCGATGTACGACTTTGCCAACTCCGGCTACACCACCGTCGTGCTCACGGCGGTGTTCGCGGCCTATTTCGTCGGGGCCGTGGCCGGCGGGGCCGACTGGGCCACCTTTGCCTGGACGGCAGCCCTCAGCGCCTCGCACGCCATCGTGATGTTCACCATCCCGGCCATGGGCGCCTGGGCCGACCGCCACGCCGCCAAGAAGCGCCTGCTGGCCTTCACCACCGTGGGCTGCGTGCTGGCCACTGCCGCCCTGGCGCTGGTGGGGCCGGGCGCGGTGGCGCTGGGGGTGTTGCTCATCGTGGTGTCCAACGTGTTCTTCGCCTGGGGCGAATCGCTCTCGGCGGCGTTTCTGCCCGAACTGGCCCGGCCCGAGACCATGGGCCGCGTGAGCGGCTGGGGCTGGAGCCTGGGCTATGTGGGCGGCATGCTGGCGCTGGGTCTGAGCCTGGCCTACGTGCTGTGGGCACAGGCACAAGGGCAGACGGCGGCGCAGTTCGTGCCCGTCACCATGCTGATCACGGCCGTGGTGTTTGCGCTGGCCTCGCTGGCCACCTTCTCACTGCTGCGCGAGCGCGCCCAGCCCAATGCCCAGGCCCACGGCGGCTGGCGCGAATCGCTGCGCCGCCTGCGCGCCACGGCCCGCCAGGCCAGCCACTACCGCGATTTCATGTGGCTGCTGGCCTGTGCGGCGGCCTACCAGGGGGGCGTGGCCGTGGCCATCGCCCTGGCGGCCATCTACGCCGAGCAGGTGATCGGCTTTGTGCAGCAGGAAACCATGGTGCTGATCTTCGTGCTCAACATCGCCGCCATGCTGGGCGCGCTGGCCTTTGGCTACTGGCAAGACCGGCTGGGCCACAAGCGCGCCCTGGCCGTTACCTTGCTGGGCTGGGTGGCCACCTGCGTGATCGCCGCGCTCACCACCACCAAGGGCGGCTTCTGGTACGCGGCGGCCATTGCCGGCGTGTGCATGGGCTCCAGCCAGTCGGCCGGGCGGGCCATGGCGGGCATGTTGGCGCCACCCGCGCAACTGGCCGAGTTCTTTGGCCTGTGGACTTTCGCCACCCGCGTGGCCAGCATCGTGGGCCCCCTGAGCTACGGCGCCATCACCTGGGCCACCGGCGGCAACCAGCGCCTGGCCATCGGCTTCACCGCGCTGATGTTCGTGGCCGGCCTGGCGCTGCTGGCGCCGGTGAACATGGAGCGGGGACGCCGGGCCGCCTTGGCGGCCCCGGCGGGCTGACTCAGTACTCGATCTGTCGGGGCAGGCCCTTGGCTTGCTCGATCCAGGCCGACACCTCGGACTCGGCCGGCAGGCGCCGCACCAGGTGTTTGCTGGCGTTGACCTCGGCCATGGCCTTGCTCAGGTTGTCGGCGCGGCGCTGCGCCAGCTCGGGCACCGTGTCCACCCCGGCGGCTTCCAGCAACTCGGCGTATTCCGAGCCAATGCCCTTCACGCGGTACAGATCGACCATGTTGGCAAAGCGCAGCACCTGCTTGTCGGTGAGCCCGGTTTTCTCGGCCAATGCCTTGCGTTGCGCGGCGGTTTTGGCCTGGGCCAGCAGGCCATCGGTGTCGGCGATGCCGGCGGCCTGCAACTTGGCGGCAATGGCCGGGCCGATGCCTTCCACGTCTTGAATCTTCGCGTTTGCCATGGGGTGTCCTTCTGGGTGAGGGTTGACGATGGCACCCCGGATCCTCCCCGAGGTACCCGGGCCACTCTACCCAAACACCCGCGCAGGCGCTACCGCAGATTGCCTACCTGTTCGGCACCTTCGGTCCAGCCCAGCCAGCGTTGGGCGGCCGTGGCCAGCGCCTGCGCGTCGCCACTCGCCAGCAGCGTCACCTTGCCCTGGCCGGTGGGGGTGGCGTCCAGCACGTCCCGCGTGCGGCGGGCCACGGCGTCGGCCGTGTCGATGAGGCGCACGCCCGTGCCCGCCGCCTGAGCGATGGCGGCCGCGGCGAAGGGGTAGTGGGTGCAGCCGAGCACCAGGGTGTCCAGCGCTGGGGCCTGGGCGAGCAGGGCGCTGACGTGTTCTTGTGTGAGCCGCTGGGTGGCGGCGGTGTCGCCGGTCTCAATGGCGGCGGCCAGCCCCACGGCGGCACGTTCGTGCCATTGAACCGCCGGATGCGACTGTCGCAGGCGTTCGCGCAGGCGCGCGTAGCGCTCGCTGGCCAAGGTGCCCCGCGTGGCGAGCACGCCCACTTGGCGGGTCTGGGTGAGGGCCGCAGCGGGCTTGAGCGCAGGTTCCACGCCCACGATGGGCAGGGCGGGGTGGGCCTGCCGAAGCGAGTCAATGCCCGCAGCGGTGGCCGTGTTGCAGGCCACCACCAGGGCGTCGATGTGGTGCCGCTCCAGCAGCCAGCGGGTGATGGCCGCCGAGCGTTCGGTCACCCACTCGGCGGGGCGCTCGCCATAGGGCGCGAAGGCGTTGTCGGCGAAGTAGACGAAATCCACCTGCGGCAGCGCCTCGCGCAGGGCGCGCAGCACGCTCAGGCCGCCCACCCCGCTGTCGAAGACGCCAACCGTGGTCAAGCGCTGGCGACGGTGATGCCCTTGAACTCGCCGCTGGCGATGCGCTTCTGCCACTCGGCCGGGCCGGTGATGTGGGCGCTGGTGCCGCCGGCGTCCACCGCCACG
>NZ_JAYSFD010000016.1:0-85289 GCF_041913525.1 Hydrogenophaga sp.
TCGATGTTGGCTGTCCGCTATGGAGACACAACGGCTATGTCTGCTGATGGCCGAGCGCGGTCTTGCGGCGTGAGTGACTGACCGGCCGCTCCCGCTGCAAACCAGCCCTACAGCCAGCAACTGCAGCTTCCGGCTGAATTGAGTCGTTCAGGTTCCCTGGCCGCACGTCAACATTTAGCCGGAGGACCAGTCATCGACTCCGCTGCAGCGCCCTCCTGTGGCGGTACCGATGCTCGGTCTCGATTCAAGACCCATTGACTTGGCCGAAGGATTGACGTCCATGAAAGCGAGCAAGCCTGCAGCCGCTTTGCGTGGCTATCAAGAGCTGCACTTTCTCGGGCTGCGACAGGTTTTGATTCACTGAATTTGTATGAGGCGCTAAATCTTAAAAATTCGACAGCTTTAAGAGGCATTTTTTCGGTGCGTCTTCCTCCCTTGCGAAGTCGACAGGGTATGTTTTTCTGGCCATCGCGGGCTTCTTTCACCTCGGTGTCGGCCAGTCCCACCAAGGTGAAGCTGGGCAGGCCGTTGGCCAGGTGCACTTCCACGCACACCGGCCGGGCCTCCAGCCCCAAAAGGGCGCGCGAGCGCACCAAACACAAGCCCATGAATTCCCTCCTTGGGGGCGCCTTCGGTCTGGCGCACGTTTTGTGTGCACCGATGTGGTGCGTCCGTCTTTTGAGCCCCCGACCGATGCGGGTCCTGCGTTCGCACAGGACCGCTTTTTGTGCGGGAGCGGGCGAGTTTGGCGGTGCTGCCTGGGGGGAAACGCCCACGGGTATGCGCTCTTTCGCATGACTGGCACGGACGTTGCAATGGGGTGTCAGCGATTGAATCCAGACCGGGGTTGCCCGGGTCAGTCCACAAGCGCGGTGTCGGCCTTCAGGTCGGGCCACCCTTCAAAACAGAAGAGGAATCACAGCATGAAAATGGTTTCAGCCATCATCAAACCGTTCAAGCTGGACGAGGTGCGCGAGGCACTCTCCGGCATGGGCGTGCAGGGCATCACGGTGACCGAGGTCAAGGGCTTCGGGCGCCAAAAGGGCCACACCGAGCTTTACCGCGGCGCCGAGTACGTGGTCGATTTCCTGCCCAAGGTCAAGGTGGAAGCCGCCGTGGCCGACGAACTGGTGGACCGTGTGATCGAGGCCATCGAAGGTGCCGCGCGCACCGGCAAGATCGGCGACGGCAAGATTTTTGTCACCCCGCTCGAACAGGTGGTTCGCATCCGCACCGGCGAGACCGGCAAGGAAGCCCTCTGATTTCCGCCCCCTGACCTTCGAAAGAACACGGACATGAAAAAACTCATCGCATCCCTGTTGCTGGGCGCGGGCCTGGCATTTGGCGGGCTGGGCGCCATCGCGCAGACCGCACCTGCAGAACCCACTCCAGCCGTGGCCGCGCCGGCGGCTGACGCTGCACCGGCCGCGGCTCCTGCTGCCGCCGCACCGGCGGCTGCCGAGGCTGCACCGGTCGCCGCCGAAGCGCCCAAGGAAACCGTCGACAAGGGCGACGTCACCTGGATGATGATCTCCACCATCCTGGTGATCCTGATGGTCATCCCCGGCCTGGCCCTGTTCTACGGCGGCCTGGTGCGCAGCAAGAACATGCTGTCGGTGCTGATGCAAGTGATGGTGGTGTTCTCGCTGATCTCGGTGCTGTGGGCCGTGTACGGCTACAGCCTGGCGTTTGGCGGCGAGGGCCTGATCATCGGCAACCTGAGCAAGGTGTTCCTGGCCGGTATCACGCCTGAGACGCTGGCGGCCACCTTCACGCCCGGCGTGATGATCCCCGAGTTCATCTTCATCGCCTTCCAGGCCACCTTCGCCGGCATCACCTGCGCGCTGATCGTGGGTTCGTTCGCCGAGCGCATCAAGTTCAGCGCCGTGCTGCTGTTCTCGGTGATCTGGTTCACCTTCAGCTACCTGCCGATCGCCCACATGGTGTGGGGCGCTGGCGGCTACCTGTTTGGCAAGGGCGCGCTGGACTTCGCTGGCGGCACCGTGGTGCACATCAACGCCGCCATGGCTGGCCTGGTGGGTGCCTACCTGGTGGGCAAGCGCATCGGCTACGGCAAGGAAGCCATGGCCCCGCACAGCCTGACGCTGACCATGGTGGGCGCCTCGCTGCTGTGGGTGGGCTGGTTCGGCTTCAACGCTGGCTCCAACCTGGAAGCCAACGGCGGTGCCACCCTGGCCTTCATCAACACCCTGGTCGCCACCGCCGCCGCCGTGCTGGCCTGGTGCGTGGGTGAAGCCCTGGGCAAGGGCAAGGCCTCGATGCTGGGTGCCGCTTCTGGTGCCGTCGCTGGCCTGGTGGCCATCACCCCGGCCTGTGGCACCGTGGGCCCGATGGGCGCCATCGTGATCGGTCTGGTCTCTGGCTTCCTGTGCCTGTGGGGCGTGACCGGCCTGAAGAAGATGCTGGGCGCTGACGACTCGCTCGACGTGTTCGGCGTGCACGGTGTCGGTGGCATCGTGGGTGCCCTGCTCACCGGTGTGTTCTCTGCCGCATCGCTGGGTGGCATCAAGGCCGACGGCTACTCCATCGCCAGCCAGATGGTGGTGCAGGCCGAAGGCGTGGTGATCACCATGGTGTGGTCGTCGGTGGTGGCTTTCATCGCCTACAAGATCGTTGACATGGTGGTGGGTCTGCGCGTGACCGAAGAAGCCGAGCGCGAAGGCCTGGACATCAGCTCGCACGGCGAGACCGCGTACAACCGCTGATCGCTTTCCCATCCCTTCATGGGTTTGCTCCAAGGACTGCGTTGACCATCGGCGCAGCGCCTGCTCTGTTACCCCCGCGTGGCCAAAAGCCCGTGGGGGTTTTTTCATTGGGGTCCCCCTAAGATGCGCCGCGCCACATCCACAAAGGGAGGAACCCATGCACATCACCCGTTGGCCCGTCGTTCAGGCTGCCGCCATTGCCTTGGTCTTGGCCTGTGGCCCGGTTCATGCCGAGGGCACGAAAAAGGTGGTGCGCAGCGCCCCCCGCGTGAAGGTGCATGAGGCGCCCTCGCACGAGACCCCAGCCCAGCGCGACCGCCGCCTGCTGCGCGAGTGCAAGGGCCGGCCCAACGCGGGCGCCTGCCTGGGCTACGCGAGCTGAGGCGGCCAGCGGCTTTGCAGCCGCGCGTGCAAAAAATTCAAGTGCCGCCGCCAGGGCGCGCACTACCATCGCTGACATGTCCGACACCCAGGAACTCTTGCCCACCGACTGGATTGACCGCATCCGCGCCGCGGCGGCCGATCGCACCCGCCTGCATATCGTGGGCGGTGCCACCAAGGCGTTTGCGCGCGCGGCGCCCGAGGGTGAGGCCCTGTCCACCCTGGGCTTTCGCGGCATCGTCAGCTACGAGCCCACCGAGCTGGTGGTGACGGCCCGCGCCGGCACGCCGCTGGCCGAGCTGGAGGCCGCGCTGGCCGAGCAGGGCCAGTGCCTGGCCTTCGAGCCACCCCACTTTGGCCCCGGCGCCACCGTGGGCGGCATGGTGGCCGCGGGCCTGTCGGGCCCGGCCCGTGTGGCCGTGGGTTGCGTGCGCGATTTCGTGCTGGGCGCCCGTTTCGTTGATGGCCAGGGCCAGTGGCTGACCTTTGGCGGCCAGGTCATGAAAAACGTGGCTGGCTATGACGTGAGCCGCGTGCTGGCCGGCAGTTGGGGCCAGCTTGGCGTGATCGGCGAGGTGAGCCTGAAGGTGCTGCCGGTGGCGCCCGCCGAGGCCACGCTCTTGTTCCCCTTGGGGCAGCGCGAGGCCCTGGCGCAGTTGCACTGCTGGTGCGCCCAGCCCTTGCCGCTCAATGCCTCTTGCTGGGTGAAAGACACCACCGCCGCTGGCGCGCCGGAGTGCCTGTTTGTGCGCCTGCGCGGCGCCAAGGCCGCGGTGGAATCGGCCTGCGAGCGCATGGTTCGCGAGGCCGGCGGGCAGCGCCTGGACGCCGCGCAGGTGGCGCCCGATTGGGCCGCCTGCCGCGAGCAGACATTGCCCTTCTTTCAAGCGCCCTCGGCCGCGCACGCCCTGTGGCGCCTGTCGGTGCCGCCCACCGCGCCGGTGCTTGATTTGCCGGCGTCGCCGCTGATCGAATGGCACGGCGGTTTGCGTTGGGTGTGGGCGCCGCTGGACGCCGCCGATGCCCTGCGCGCCACGGCCCGCGAGGCGGGCGGGCACGCCACCTTGTTCCGCACGCCGGCCTCGGGCGACGGCGGTGTGCCGCGCGAGCAAGCGCTGGCGCCCGCCAACGCGGCCATCGCCCAGCGCCTGCGCGCTGCCTTCGACCCCGCTGGCGTCTTTTCGCCCGCTTCGGCCTGATCCCTCGCCATGCAAACCCACCTCTCCGACGAGTTCGCGCAGCGCGCCGATGGCCGCGCGGCCGAGGCCATTCTGCGCAAGTGCGTGCACTGCGGCTTCTGCACCGCCACCTGCCCCACCTACCAGTTGCTGGGCGATGAACTGGACGGCCCGCGCGGGCGCATCTACCTGATCAAGCAAGTGCTCGAAGGCGCCGAGCCCACGCGCAAAACCCAGCAGCACCTGGACCGCTGCCTCACCTGCCGCAACTGCGAAAGCACCTGCCCCAGCGGGGTGGATTACGGGCACTTGGTGGACATCGGCCGTGCCATCGTCGATGAGAAAGTGCCGCGCCCGGCTGGCGAGCGCGCCGTGCGCTGGCTGCTCAAAGAGGGCCTGCCCTCGCCCGCCTTTGGCCCGGCCATGAAGCTGGGCCAGGCGGTGCGTGGCTTGCTGCCCGAATCGCTCAAGGCCAAGGTGCCGCAGCCCCGGCCCGCGGGCGCCTGGCCCACGCGCGAACACGCCCGCCGCGTGCTCATGCTGGGCGGTTGCGTGCAGCCCGCCATGGCGCCCAACATCAACGCGGCCACCGCCCGCGTGCTGGACGCGGCTGGCATCCAGACCGTGGTGGCCGCTGAGGCCGGTTGCTGCGGCGCGGTGAAGTTCCACCTGAACGACCAGGACGGCGGCCGCGCGCAGATGCGCGCCAACATCGACGCCTGGTGGCCGCACATCGAGCGCGGCGTGGAGGCCATCGTGATGAACGCCTCGGGCTGTGGCGTCACCGTCAAGGAATACGGCCACCTGCTCAAAGACGACCTGGCCTACGCCGAGAAGGCCGCCCGCGTGAGCGCCATCACCAAAGACCTGAGCGAGTTGCTGCCCACGCTGGTGCCGGCGCTGAAAGACCGCCTGAAACGCGCGCCCGAGGGCCTGATCGGCTTTCACCCGCCCTGCACCTTGCAGCACGGGCAGAAGCTCAAAGGCGGCGTGGAACAGCACCTGGGCACCCTGGGGTTCAAGGTGGCCGTGGCGCGGGTAGAGCCGCACCTGTGCTGCGGCTCGGCGGGCACTTACTCGGTGCTCAACCCCGACATTGCCTACACCCTGCGCGACCGCAAGCTCGGCCACCTGGGTGAGATGAAGCCGGCGGTGATCGCCAGTGCCAACATTGGCTGCATCACCCACCTGCAAAGCGGCACCGACACACCGGTGCGGCACTGGGTGGAACTGCTCGACGAAGCCTTGAGCTGAGGCCCCCGCATGATCCCCGCGCTGGCCACCTTGCTCGTGTTCCAGTTGCTGGGCGAATCGCTGGTGTTGGCGCTGGGTGCGCCGGTGCCCGGCCCGGTGGTGGGCCTGGCCCTGCTACTGCTCGTCCTGGTGCTGAAGCCGGCTGTGCTGGACGCGCTGCGGCCCACGGTTCAGACGCTGTTGCAACACCTGTCGCTGCTGTTCGTGCCCGCCGCCGTGGGCGTCATGCAGCACCTGCAGCGCCTGGGCGATGAGGCCCTGGCCATTGGCGTGGCCCTGGTGGTGAGCACCCTGGTGTGCATGGCCACCTCGGCCTGGACCATGCTCTGGCTCATGAAGCGCGTGGCGCCGAAGGAAGGGCCCAAGCCATGAGTGCCCCGCTGCCGCTGCCCGCGCCCCTGGCCGACATCTGGGTCTACCTCTCGGCCACGCCCTTGCTGGGCCTCACGCTCACGTTGCTGGTGTACCAAGGCGCTTTCGTGCTGTACCGCCGCAGCGGCTTCAACCCCCTGGCCAACCCGGTGGCCATGGCGGTGGCGGTGCTGGCCACGCTGTTGTGGCTCACGGGCACGCCCTACGCCACCTATTTCGAGGGCGCGCAGTTCGCGCACTTCTTGCTGGGGCCGGCCACCGTGGCGCTGGCCGTGCCCTTGTTCGAGCAATGGCAGCGCTTGCGCCGGTTGTGGCTGCCGCTGCTGGGGGCTTTGGTGGTGGGCTCGCTCTCGGCCACCGTCACCGCCATTGGCGTGGGCTGGGCACTGGGCGCGAGCAAGGCCACCTTGGCCTCGCTGGCGCCCAAGTCGGTCACCTCACCAGTGGCCATGGGCATTGCCGAAAAGATCGGCGGCATTCCCTCGCTCACCGCCGTGCTGGTGGCGGGCACCGGCATCGTGGGGGCGGTGACGGCGCGCTCGCTCTTCAATGCGATGCGCATCCAAGACCCCACCGTGCGCGGCTTTGCGCTGGGCACGGCGGCGCATGGCATCGGCACCGCGCGCGCCTTCCAGGTGAGCGAAGAAATGGGTGCCTTCGCCGGCCTGGCCATGGGCCTGTCGGCCCTGTTCAGCGCCCTGACCTTGCCGCTGTTGGCCGGGGCCTTGCTGCGCTGGCTCTGAGGCCGATCAGCCCAGGGCCTGCTCAATGTCTTGTGTGAGCTTCTCGGGCGCGTCTTGCGGCGCGTAGCGCTTGAGCACGCGACCGTCGCGCCCCACGAGAAACTTGGTGAAGTTCCACTTGATGGCCTTGCTGCCCAGGATGCCGGGCGCCTCTGCCGTGAGCCACTGGTACAGCGGGTGGGCGCCAGCGCCGTTCACGTCGATCTTGGCCATCATCGGGAAGCTCACGCCGTAGTTGCGCTGGCAGAAGGTGGCGATCTCGTCGTTGCTGCCCGGGTCTTGCTGGCCGAACTGGTTGCAGGGAAAGCCCAGCACCACCAGGCCGCGCGCGGCGTAGGTTTCGTTCAGCTTCTCCAGCCCCCCGAACTGCGGCGTGAAGCCGCAGGCGCTGGCGGTGTTCACGATGAGCAGCACGCGGTCACGGTACTGGTCGAGCGAGACGGTCTGGCCGTCGATGGTCTGGGCCTGAAAGTCGTAGACAGTGGTCATGGCGGCATCTCGGTGAGGACGGGCTGCCATGGTAGAGCGCCGCCGTTCGGCTTGCAGGTGTGACACCAAAGTACCCCATAAGCTACCGCAGTCGCATGCTCTCGTTGCATACTGGCGCGCATTCAGAAAACCTTGTTTGCAATTCAATTGGGGACGGCTGATGGGCGAGGCGTATCGGGTGGCGCTGGTGGGGTTCTCGCACGAGGAGGTGGGCACCTTCGTGTCCTTCTTTCGCCTGGCCGCCCGTCGGCCGCCGGCCTACCAGGTGCAGGACGAGGTGCTGGACGCCCAGGCGCTGATCGTCAACGCCGACGACACGCAGGCCATGCACCTGGTGCGCTATGCGCAGCTGCCCGGCAAGGTGCTGCTCGTGGGGCGCAGCGACCGGGGCACGGGCTGGCCGGTGCAGCACCGCCCGGTGAAGCTGGTGCAGGTGCTGGGCGCGCTGGATGGGCTGGTGGGGCCTTCCCGCACCGCGCCGCCACAGAGGCGCAGTTCGGACAGCATTCCTGAGGCCGTGCGCCGTGTACAACGCGCGGCCGTGCCCGAGACCACCTTTGCCCTCACTTTGCCGATGCCGCGCCCCGACTTGCCCGCCCTGGCCGAGCACCGGGTGGGCGTGATGCCGCTCACCGAAATCGGCGCCGATCACGACCTGCCGGTTCGCATCCCGCGTTCGCCCCATTCGCGCCGGGACAGCGACCCCAAAGAGCTGCCGCTGCCCGAACGCGGCGATTTACTGGTGGTGTCGCAAAGCCTGGTGGAAGGCCGGGTGCTGCTGCGCCGCTTCAAGAAATACGGGCTCAAGGCCGACTGGTCGCGCGAGGCGACGCAAGCCCTGGCGCTGATGCAGGCGCACCCTTACCGCATCGTCGTCATCGACCACCTCACCGGGCACCCGGACGCCTTCGAGTTGTGCCGCGCCGCCAAAAAAACGCGGGGCCCCAAGGGGCCGCCGGTGGTGATTTTGTTTGCGTTGATGGTGGGCACCATGGAGCGCATGCGCGCCAGCTTGGCGGGCTGTGATGCGTTCTTGTCGCGCTCGGTGAACGAGGCCGATCTGTACAAAACCCTGGCCCAGCACCGACTGGTGCACCTGGACGGTTTCGCCCCCACGAACTTCGGGTTCTGAGCGGCCGGCTCAGCCGTGCAGATCATCGCGGCGGGCGATTTCCAGCAGGCGCTCCAGCTCGTGCGGGTGCGCGCGCTGGTTGTGGCGGTGCCAGATGGCGATCAGCAGCATGACGCCGGCCACCAGCACGCCGAAGGCCGTGATGGCGGCAAAGGCCGACCAGCCCATGCCAGTGGAGAAGCTGTACAGGAAGCCCAGGCCAAGGATGCAGGCCTGTTCGTTGAAGTTCTGCACCGCGATCGAGCGGCCCGCGCCCATGAGGTTGTGGCCGCGGTGTTGCAGCAAGGCGTTCATCGGCACCACCAGGAAGCCGCCCAGCCCGCCCAGCAGCACCAGGAAAGGCGCGGCCACCCAGACGTTGTCGATGAAGTTCATCGCGATCACCAGCACGCCCATGCCAATGCCCAGCGGCATCACGCGCGTGGCCTGGTCCAGGCGCATGCGCAGGGACGCCACCACCGCACCCACGGCCGTGCCCAGCGCCACCACCCCTACCAGTGAAGAGGCCTGTGTGGTGCTGTAGCCCAGCGCCGCCGCCGCCCAGGCCAGCACGATGTAGCGCAGGTTGCCGCTCACGCCCCAGAACAGGGTGGTGGTGGCCAGCGAGATCTGCCCCAGGCGGTCTTTCCAGAGGCGGGTGTTGCAGAGCCAGAAATCGGGCAGCAGGGCCAGCGGGTTGCTGGGCATGGGGCGCGGTGTCACGCCAGTGAGCGGGATGCGCGTGTTGAACCAGGCCGCCAGCGCGTACACCGCCACCAGCGCCGCGATGGCCGCCTCGGCCGGGTGGTCAAGGCCCGTGTGCAAACCGGGCAGGTCGATCGACAGCAGCGCCCCGGCCACCCAGGGGCTGACCAATTGGCCGCCCAGCAGCACGCCCAGGATGATGGAGGCAATCGTCAGGCCCTCGATCCAGCCATTGGCCTTCACCAGCTGGGAGGGCGGCAGCAGTTCGGTCAGGATGCCGTACTTGGCCGGTGAATAAGCGGCAGCGCCCAGGCCCACCAGGGTGTAGGCCAGCAAGGGGTGCACGCCCACCAGCATCAACAGGCAGCCCACCACCTTGATGGCATTGCTGATGAACATCACCTGGCCCTTGGGTCTGGCGTCGGCAAAGGCGCCCACGAAGGGCGCCAGCACCACATAGAACAGGGCAAACATGGGCACCAGGGCGGCGCTTTGCCACTCGGGGGCGTGGCGGGAGCGCAGCAACTCGATGGCGGCCACGAAAAGCGCGTTGTCAGCCAGAGAGCTGAAAAACTGCGCCGTCATGATGGTGTAGAAGCCGCGCTTCATGGCGATGATGGATGGGCCTTGGGGGCCGTGGCCGCGTGTCCGCGCAGGGGGCCGTGGCTGAGATTTGTGCGACAGTAACCGAGTGTCTCGGAAGGGTGGCCGGTTATAGCACGCGCCCTTGACGCCGCCGGGCAGGATGTGCCCCAGTGTCAGGTGCCTTCTGGCGCTTCCCGAGAACCCTTGCACACCATTTCATTGCGCCATGCCCCGTCCGATTCTTGCCACCGTCCACCCCGAAGCCCTCCGCCACAACCTGCAGCGCGCCCGCGACTGCGCGCCCGATTCGCAGGTGATGGCGGTGGTGAAAGCCAACGCTTACGGGCACGGCATCGAGCGCTGCTTTGACGCCCTGCGCGCCGCCGACGGCTTTGCCCTGCTCGACCTGGACGAAGCCCAGCGCCTGCGCGCGCTGGACTGGCGCGGCCCCATCCTGCTGCTCGAAGGCGTGTTTGAGCCGCGCGACCTGGAGCTGTGTTCGCGCCTGCACCTGTGGCACGCGGTGCACTGCACCGAACAGATCGACTGGCTGGCCGCGCACAAGACGCAGGTGCCGCACCGCGTGTTCCTCAAGCTCAATTCCGGCATGAACCGCCTGGGCTTCACCCCGGCGGCCTTCCGCAGCGCCTGGGCGCGCCTGAACGCCCTGCCGCAGGTGGATGAGATTTCGTTCATGACCCACTTCAGCGACGCCGACGGCCCGCGCGGCATTGCCCACCAAGTGGCCGTCTTCGAGGCCGCTACCGCTGACTTGCCGGGCGAACGCAGCCTGGCCAACAGCGCCGCCATCCTTCGCCACGCCACCAGCCCGCTGCGTGGCAGCGGCAACGGCCACCTGGCGGCCGACTGGGTGCGCGAGGGCATCTCGCTTTATGGCAGCGCACCCGACTATCCCCAGCACAGCGCCGCCGACTGGGGCCTGCTGCCCACCATGACCTTGTCCAGCCGCCTGATTGGCGTGCAGCAACTGCGTGCCGGCGACACCGTGGGCTACGGCTCCACCTTCACCGCCGATGGCGACCTGCGCGTGGGCGTGGTGGCCTGTGGCTACGCCGACGGCTACCCCCGCGTGGCGCCCACCGGCACGCCGATCCTGGTGGCCGGGCAGCGCACCCGCACCCTGGGCCGCGTGAGCATGGACATGCTGGCCGTTGACCTGACGCCCGTGCCCGAGGCGGGCATTGGCGCCGAGGTGGTGCTGTGGGGCCGCTCGGCCACCGGCGCGGTGCTGCCGATTGACGAAGTGGCGCGGGCAGCGGGCACCTTGTCGTACGAACTGATGTGCGCCGTGGCGCCCCGCGTGCCCTTCGCCGCCGCGGCCTGATCGCACCCGCTGGCGCCCGCGCCAGCCCACGGGAGTTGGCCCCTTGATACTGGGGGTAGTATCAGAATATACTGATGCACCAATCAGGAGGTCCCGCCATGCCCATTCGATCCGCCGTTCGCCGCCACCGCCCCGTTGCCTGGGCAGGGGCGGCCGTGCTGGCCTTGTCATCCCTGGTCTGGATGGGGGCACACGCCGCGGGCGAGCCCGCCACCGCCGGGCCGCAGGTGCCGGTGCTCACCGTGGGCGAGCGCGCCGTGGGCGACGGCCTCACGCTGGACGGCAGCCTGCAGGCCGTGCGCCAGAGCGTGCTGTCGGCCCAGGCCAGCGGCCGCATCGCCACCCTGGCGGTGAAGGCGGGCGACCGGGTGAAGGCAGGTCAGGTGCTGGCCACGATTGACGACCGCGTCACCCAAGCCGGCGTGGCCCAGGCGCAGGCCGGCGTGGCCCAGGCGCAAGCGACCCTGGTGAACGCACAGGCGCAATTCGATCGCACCAAAGAGCTTCGCGCGCAAGGTTTCGTGGCCCAGGCCGCGCTGGACACCGCGCAGGCCCAGCTCAAGGCCGCGCAGGCGGCGGTGAATGCCGCGCGCGCCGGGCAAACGCAGTCTGACCTGGCGCAGGGCTTCACCCGCCTGACCGCGCCTTACGACGGCTGGGTGCTGGCCACCCACGCCGAAGCCGGTTCGCTGGCCCAGCCGGGCTCGCCGGTGCTCACGGTGTACGCGCCGCAGCCCATTCGCGCCGTGGTGCACGTGCCGGCCTCGCAACAGGTGCTGGCCGAGCAGGCGCAGCGGGTGGAGGTGCTCTTGCCCGGCACCTCGCGCTGGGTGAAGCCGGCGGCCGCCAGCCGCGTGCCCGCGGCCGACCCGGTGTCGCAGACGGTGGAGTGGCGCCTGGACCTCAGCGCGGACGACAGCGCCACCCAGGTGCCCGGCCGTGCCGTGCAGGTGCGCTTTGTGGGTGGGCAGGCGCAGCGCCTACTGGTGCCGGCCAGCGCCGTGCTGCGGCGCGGCGAACTGACGGCGGTGTACGTGGCGCCCGAGGGCGGGCAGGCCTTTGTGCTGCGCGCGGTGCGCCTGGGGGCGTCCCACGGTGAGGCGGGCTTCGAGGTGCTGGCCGGCCTGCGCGGCGGTGAGCGCGTGGCGCAAGACGCCGTGCGCGCCGGTCTGGCGGGCGCCCGCCCCGCCCCCTGAGGAGGCCGCATGAACACCAACCACAAGCTGGGTGCCTCGGGCCGCGTGGCGCGGCTGTTTCAGGCCAACGCCATCACGCCGCTGCTGGCGATGGTGGCCTTGCTGCTGGGCTTTTTCGCGGTGATGGTGACACCGCGCGAAGAAGAACCGCAGATCAACGTGACCATGGCCAACGTGCTGATCCCCTTCCCTGGGGCGTCCAGCGCGGACGTGGCCAGCCTGGTGGCCGGCCCGGCCGAGCAGGTGCTGTCGCAGATCGCCGGCATTGAGCACACCTACTCGGTGGCGCGCCCCGGCATGGCGGTGCTCACGGTGCAGTTCCAGGTGGGGGTGCCGCGCACCGAGGCCTTGGTGCGCCTGTACGACGTGCTCAACGCCAACCAGGATTGGCTGCCCGCCAAGCTGGGCGTGCTGCCGCCCATCGTGAAACCCAAAGGCATCGACGACGTGCCCGTGCTGGCGGCCACGCTGTGGAGCCCCGACGCCGCCTCGGCCCACGAGCTGCAGCGTGTGGCGTTGTCGGTGGAGGGTGAACTCAAGCGCGTGCCCGGCACCCGCGAGATCGACACCATCGGTGGCCCCGGCCGCGCGGTGAACGTATGGCTGGACCCGGCCCGCCTGCGCGAACGCAGCGTGAGCGTGGCCGCCCTTCAGCAGGCCATTGCCGCCGCCAACCAGGCCATGCCCGCGGGCAACGTGGCCAACCCCGGCGCGGCCAAGGGTGAGCCCGGCCTGCTGAGCGTGCAGACCGGCGAGTTCCTGCGCAACGAAGACGACGTGGGCGACATCGTGGTGGGCGTGAGCCAGGGCCGCCCCATCTACCTGCGCGAGGTGGCGCGGGTGGAGGCCGGTGCCCAGCAGCCGCAGCGTTACGTGTGGTTCACCCCTGGCGCGGCCGAGGGCGGCCAGCACGCCGGCCAGAGCTTCCCGGCCGTGACCATCACCGTGACCAAGAAGCCCGGCCAGAACGCGGTGGACGTGGCGCGCCACGCACGCGAGCGCCTGGCCGAGTTGCAGAACAGCGTGATCCCCGACGGCGTGCGCGTGAGCATCACCCGCGACTACGGCCAGACCGCCGCCGAGAAGGCCAACAAGCTCATTCAGAAGCTCATCTTCGCCACCGGGAGCGTGATCGTGCTGGTGGGCCTGGCGCTGGGTCGCCGCGAGGCCGTCATCGTGGGCGCGGCGGTGGTGCTCACCCTCACCGCCACCCTGTTCGCCAGTTGGGCCTGGGGCTTCACGCTCAACCGCGTGTCGCTGTTCGCGCTGATCTTCTCGATTGGCATCTTGGTGGACGACGCCATCGTGGTGGTGGAGAACATTCACCGCCACCGCCAGCTCACGCCCGATGCGCCGCTGCGCGAGGTCATTCCGCGCGCGGTGGACGAGGTGGGCGGCCCCACCATCCTGGCCACGCTCACCGTGATCGCGGCGCTGCTGCCCATGGCCTTCGTCAGCGGCCTCATGGGGCCGTACATGAGCCCCATCCCCATCAACGCCAGCATGGGCATGGCCATCTCGCTGGCCATCGCCTTCACCGTCACGCCCTGGCTGGCCTTGAAGCTCACCAAGGCCGACGGCCACGCCGCGCACGGGCCGTCGAAGCTGACCACCGCGCTGCAGACCACCTTCACCCGCGTGCTCACGCCGCTGCTGGCCAGCGCACGCAAGCGCTGGCTGCTGCTGGGCGGCATCGTGGCCGCGCTGGTGTTGTCCATGGGCCTGGCCGTGGTGCAGTGGGTGGTGCTGAAGATGCTGCCCTTTGACAACAAGAGCGAGTACCAGGTGGTGCTCGACATGCCGGCCGGCACGCCGCTGGAAAACACGGCCGCTGCCCTGCAAGACATGACGGCCTACCTCAGCCGCCAGCCCGAGGTGGCCAACGTGCAGGGCTACGCCGGCACCGCCAGCCCCATCACCTTCAACGGCCTGGTGCGCCAGTACTACCTGCGCGCCGAGCCCGAGGGTGGCGACCTGCAGGTGAACCTGATCGACGCCCACCAGCGCCACGAGAAGAGCCACGCCATCGCGCAGCGCCACCGCCCCGAGCTGGAGAAGATCGCACAGGCCCACGGCGGGCGCCTTCAGGTGGTGGAAGTGCCGCCCGGCCCGCCCGTGATGTCGCCCATCGTGGCCGAGGTGTACGGCCCCGACCTCAAGGGCCGCGAGGCCCTGGCCCAGCGCGTGGCCAAGGCCTTTGGCGACAGCGCCGACATCGTGGGCATTCACACCTCGCTCAAGGAAGAGGCCCCGCGCGCCTTCCTGCGCATCCAGCGCCAGCGGGCCGAGTCGCTCGGCATCCCGGCCCAGGCGATTGCCCAGACCGTGGCCGGCGCGCTCTCAGGCGTGGACGCCGCCTACCTGCACGACGAAGGCCACTCGCGCGACGCCGTGCCGGTGCGCCTGCAACTGCCGCTGGACCGCCAGATCGGCCTGGACGCGCTGCTGGCCCTGCCGATGCAGGCCGCCAACGGCGCCATGGTGCCGCTGTCTGAGCTGGTGCGCGTGGAGCGCGGCGTGATCGACACCCCGCGCTTCACCAAAGACGGCCTGCCCGTGGTCTACGTGATGGGCGACATGGCCGGCCGGCTCGATTCGCCCCTGTACGGCCTGTTCGGCATCCGCCCGCATCTCAGCGACGCGGCCCTGCCCAACGCGGGTGAGCTGGGCGAGTACTGGATTCGCCAGCCGTCTGACCCGTACCGCGCCTACGCCATCAAGTGGGACGGCGAGTGGCAGATCACGTACGAGACCTTCCGCGACATGGGCGCCGCTTACGCCGTGGGCCTCATCCTCATTTACCTGCTGGTGGTGGCCCAGTTCAGGAGCTACCTCACGCCGCTGGTGATCATGGCGCCCATTCCGCTCACGCTGATCGGCGTGATGCCGGGGCACGCCCTGCTGGGCGCGCAGTTCACCGCCACCAGCATGATCGGCATGATCGCGCTGGCCGGCATCATCGTGCGCAACTCCATCTTGCTGGTGGACTTCATCGAGCTGGAAACCGCACGCGGCGTGCCCTTTGCCGAGGCGGTGGTGCAGTCCGCCGCGGTGCGCGCCCAGCCCATCGCGCTGACGGGCCTGGCCGCCATGATGGGCGCCTTCTTCATCCTCGACGACCCGATCTTCAACGGCCTGGCCGTGTCCCTGATCTTCGGCATCGCCGTCTCCACCCTGCTCACGCTGGTGGTGATCCCGGTTTTCTATTACGCGCTCTACCAGAAGCGCCACGCCGCCCCCGGCGCCCCTGTCACCCCCACCAGCCCCATCCCTCAAGGAGATTGAAATGACCGTTGAACGCTACATCCGCATCATTGCCGGCCTGTTCATCATGGTGTCGCTGGCCCTCGGCGTGCAAGGCAGCCCGCTGTTCGTCAGCCCCTGGTTCCTCGCCTTCACCGCCTTCGTCGGCGCGAACCTGTTCCAGTTCGGCTTCACCAACTTCTGCCCACTGGCCATCGTGCTGAAGAAGCTAGGCGTGAAGGAAGGTGGGGCTTCCTGCTCCACCTGCTGAGGTCTCAGCGCCCCGGCGAGCACTGCGCGAACCCGTAGCGATCGCAGAAGGGGTTGCCCAGCACCGGCAGCCAGGCCGGGATGGCGTGGAACTCTCGCGCGATCTCGGCCAGCACGGTGTCGCGGAAGGGCTGGAACTTGAAGCCGGTGCCGTCCACGGCCCAGAAGGGCACGCCTTCGATCTCGAAGCGCTTGGCGCTCACGCGCTCGAAGTAGGGGGCGAAGTCGGCGAGGTCGGGTTCGTCGTACAGGAACACGCGGATCGCTTGGCCTTCGTACTGGCGGAAGTCGATGATCTGGTCGTCTTGCCGGGCGTGGTGGCGGCCCACGCCGAACACCGGCACGTACTGTTTGTGGTGGTAGGCCAGCATGGCGGCCGGGTTGTAGGTGCGGGCCATGAGGGTGGCGCCGGCGGGCATGTCGGCGCGCAGCGCGGCCACCACGGCGGCGGTTTCGCGCAAGAAGACGGCGCGGTCAAACAGCTTGGTGTGGGCCCACCAGCTCAAGGGGCCGATGGCGATCAACAGCACCGCGATGAGGTGCGGCACCGACAGCGCGGTGGTCCATTTCAAGCTGCGGCGCAGCGCGTGCACGTCCACCCGCAGGCCAGCCCACACCACGAACACCGGCACAAAGCCCAGCACCCAGTGCAGGCCCACGGTGCGGCGCAGGCTGACGAAGGTGAACACCGCCACCGGGAACAGCCACAGCACCGCGAGGGTGCGGCGCGTGGTGGGCGACACGCCCGCGGCCGGGCGGGCCAGCGCGCCTTGCCACAGCAGCCAGGGCGTGAACAGGTAGGCCACCATGGCCAGGTAGGTGCCGAAGGTCTTGACCGACCAGGCCGAGCCTTCGTTGCGGTTGAAGACGTTGAACATCACGTTGCTCCAGCCGTGGGTGGCGTTGAAGGCGATGTTCAAGGCGATGGCGGGCAGGGCGAACACAAAGACGAGAAAGGGCGCCCACCAGCGCTCGCGCCGCCAGCCGAAGGCGTGCGCCGCGTAGGCGAAGCCCAGCAGCGCCGCGAAGTACTTGGACAGAAAGGCCAGGCCCAGCAGCACGCCGCACAGCGCGTACCAGCCGGCCGCGCCGCGTTCGCTGGTGTCGGCGCGCACATAGGCCCAGGCCGAGAGGGCCATGAAGAGGATGAGCGGCGTGTCGGTGGTGACGAGCACGAACATCCAGCTCCAGGGCAGGGCCAGGTACACCGCGCCGGCCATCCAGGCCGCGGGCTCGCGGTCTTCGGGCAGCAGGCGGCGCAACACATCGACCACCCCCAGGCCGATGACGCTGGTCACCAGCAGCGTGGCGCTGCGCAGCACCAGGGGCGCATCGCCCATGGCGTGCAGGCCGGCCAGCAACCAGCCCACCATGGGCGGGTGGTCGGAATAGCCCCAGCTGGGGAACACGCCCCACTGGAAGAAAAAGGCCTCGTCGCCCGAGAAGGGAAAGATGGCGGCCAGCACCACCTTGAGCGCCAGCGTGACGGCGAAGGTGATCCAGAAGGCGCGCCGGGCGGCGGCCAGGGAATGGTCGGGAGCGTGCATGTCAGGCGTCCAGGGCCAGCAGAGAAACACCGAGCACGATGAGCGTGCAGCCGCCCACGCGCACCCACGAGAAGGGCTCGCCCAGCCAGGCAATGCCCAGCGCCATCGTGACCACGAAACCCAGGCTCACCAGCGGGTAGGCCAGGCTCACGTCCAGGCGCGAGAGCACCCACAGCCACAGCACGGCGCTGGCGCCGTACAGCACCAGGCCCAGCCAGACCATGGGGCTGGTGAAGGCGTGCAAGTAGGTGCTGGCCACGTCGGCCCCGCTGGGCGCGCCCAGGCCTTTTTTCATGGCCAGTTGTGCGGCCGAAGACAGCAGCACGCAGAACACGGCCAGTGCGATGGCGATGGTTTTCATGCGCCCACTCCCACGGTGGCCACCAGGCCAATGGCGCCCATCACCGCCACGGTGCCCCAGCTGAAGGGGTCGCGCAGGGCGAATTGCAGCGGGTCTTCGCCCACCAGTTCGCGCCGCCCGGTCTTGAGCCAGATGCGCATGATCCACAGCAACAGCACTGGGGCGGCGGCCCACAGCCAGTCGGGGTGGGCGTAGAGCGCGCGGCTGTTCTGGCTGTCGATGTACAGCGCCAGCACCAGCACGGCCATGAAGCCGCTGGACATGCCCATGGCACGCAGCGAGGCCAGGTCATTGGCGCGGTAACCCCGGCCAGGGGCCAGGGTGGCGTCTTCGTCCACCAGCTCTTCCAGCTCGGCGCAGCGCTTCACCAGGGCCAGGCTCAGGAACAGGAAGATGGAGATGGCCAGCAGCCAGTTGGACAAGTCAACGCCAGCGGCCACGGCGCCTGCGCCAATGCGCAGCGTGTACAGGGCCGAGAGCACCAGCACGTCGATCAGGGGAATGCGCTTGAGGCGCATGGAATACGCCAGCGTGACCACGGTGTAGAGCAGCAGCAGGGCGGTGAAGCCGACCGACACCACCCAGGCCAGCGCGAAGGCCGCCACGATCATGGCCACGCCCAGCGCCACCGCAGAGGGAATGGCGATGGCACCGGCGGCCAGCGGGCGGCGGCGCTTGATGCGGTGCACGCGGTCGCTGGGTAGATCGAGCAGGTCGTTCACCAGGTAGGTGGCCGAGGCGCACAGGCCAAAGGACACGAAGGCCAGCAGCATCATTCCCCAGGCCTTCGGGTCCAGCGAATGGGCCGTGAGCAAGGGAATGAAGAGCAAGGCGTTCTTGGCCCATTGCTTCAGGCGAATGGCCTTGAGCACGGTCTTGAGCGTCAGCGGCTCGCGCGCGAACTCGCGCGCCTGGGGGTGTTGGCGCCGCAGTTCGCGCAGCACGCCATCGGGTGCGTTCACCACGATGGCCTCGCGCGCGCCGGCCCACACCGCCAGGTCGTCGCGGCTGTTGCCCGCGTAGGCCCAGGCCTCGTGGCCGCGGGCGCGGGCGTGCGCCTCGATGGCCTCGCGCTTGTTCGCGCGGCTCAGGTTGGGGCCATCGGGTTCGGTGCCCAGGGTGTCGGTGAAGCAGCCCAGGTGCTCGGCCACCTCGCGCACGATGCGGGCATCGGCCGCACTGGCCAGCACCACCTCGCGCCCGCTGGCGTGTTCGTCTTTCAGGTAATTGATGAGGTCATCGCGCCAGGGCAGGCGGGCCGGGTCGGGCCGCACCGCGTCGCCCAGGCGCTGCTTGAAGCCGGCCTTGCCCTGCGGCAGCCAGGTCAGCAGGCGCAGCAGGTTGAGCGGGTTCTGCTTGATGAACAGCAGCACCGATTCGTGCAGGGTGTCGCTGGGGGTAAGCGAACCATCGAGGTCCACATAGAGCGGCAGTGGGGTCGGGGCAGTCACGAGGGCATCCGTCTTGGGGGTAGACGGATTCTAGGAGGCCTTCTGTGGCCTTTCGTGTCAACGCCGGGGTCAGAGGCCCAACCAGCCGCGCACCGGGGCCAAGGCCGTCAGGGCCAGGTGCCCCAGCGAGACGGTGTAGCCCACCGCCGCACTGCCCACCAGGGTAGACAGCAAGAGCGCAATTCCATCGCGCGCCATCCAACCGAGCCCAAGCAAAATCAGGCTGACGCTGGGCAGCACATTGCCCAGGGGCAGCGGCAGGAAGATGATGGCCGCCATCAGCGCGATCCAGGCGCCCCACAGGGCGCGCGTGGCGCCGTGGCTCCACACCGTCCAGCGCGGGCGCAGCCAGCGCGTGGCCTGCTCGTACACCCAGGCCAGGCCGTGCAGGCAGCGGCGCGTCCAGGTTTCGTTCAGGGTGAGGCCGTCCAGGCGGCGCGGCAAGGGCACGCGGTCTTGTCCGCGCACCCAGGCCCAGGCGATGACCACCAGGCCAAAGCTCAGCACCGTGCCGGCGCCGGCAATGGGCACCACGGTGAGGGCCGACATCAGCATCAGCAGCACGGCCACCGAGGCGTCGTCGTGCAGGCGCACGAGTTCGCCCACGCTCAGGCGCAGGTCGGCGGCCTCGGCGCGGTCGTGGGCGTCGGCGGCCGCGCGCAGGCGCTGGGCCAGCGGTTCGGCGCTCAAGCGGGGGCCCCGTTGCGCAGCTTGGGCCCGAACTGGCCCGCCAGCCAGTGCAGGGCCACGGCCCCCACCAGCATGGCGATCAGGCCCAGGCCCCAGCACAGCCACACCAGCACGGTGATCCACTGGCCCAGGCTGTCGCCCGAGGGCAGCACGCTCACCAGGGCGGGCACCCAGTCGGCCCACAGGGCTTGCAGGGCCTGCAGCCAGGCCGGGTCAAGCCAGATCGAGAGCCAGGCGGGCAGATCGGCCGGGTTCCACTGGGCGGTGCCCTGGGCCATGGCGGCCAGGGCCCAGTCGGCCAGTTGCACGCTGAGCACGGCCATGCCGGTCCAGAGAAGGGCGATCAGGGCGAACAGCGACCAGATGAGGGTTTTCATGCGCGGGCGGGCGAAGGAGGTGGGGCATGGCCACCCCACAGCGGAGGGCCATGCTGGCACAGAGCCGTGACAGCCGCGTGGAGTTCCGCAGCCCGCGCGATGCGAGAGCGCTCAGGCCGCCACGGCGCTGCGGCGCGGGCGCACCAGCACGGCGTCGCCTTCGCGCAGGCCCAGGTTGTTGAAGTGGGCCGTGGCCAGGCGGGCTTCGATCAGGTCGTGCTCGCCTTGCTGGGCCTCCAGCTCCAGGCGCACCACCGGGTCGAGCACCAGGGCGCGGCGCAGCGTGGCCACCACGGCGCCACGGGTGTCGGCATCGGGCGTGAGGGGGCGCACGTCCAGTTCGTGCGGGCGCAGCGGGGTGCCGCTGTCGCCCAGCAGGGGAACGCCGCCCAGGAAGGACGCCACGAAGGGCGTGGCCGGGTGGTCCCACACCTGGGTGGGGCTGCCCACCTGTTCGATCTTGCCGTGGTTCATCAGCACCACGCGGTCGGCCACCTCAAGGGCTTCTTCCTGGTCGTGGGTGACGAAGATGCTGGTCACGTGCAGCTCGTCGTGCAGGCGGCGCAGCCAGCGGCGCAGCTCTTTGCGCACCTTGGCGTCCAGCGCACCGAAGGGCTCGTCGAGCAGCAGCACCTTGGGCTCAACGGCCAGTGCGCGGGCCAGGGCGATGCGCTGGCGTTGCCCGCCCGAGAGTTGCGAGGGGTAGCGGTCGGCCAGCCAGTCAAGTTGCACCAGCTTGAGCAGGTCGTGCACCTTGGCCTTGATTTGCTTCTCGCTGGGGCGCTGGCTGCGCGGCTTCACGCGCAGGCCGAAGGCCACGTTGTCGGCCACGGTCATGTGGCGAAAGAGCGCGTAGTGCTGGAACACAAAACCCACCTCGCGGTCGCGCACGTGCTTGTCGGTGGCGTCTTCGCCGCTGAACAGGATGTGGCCGTGGTCGGCGGTTTCCAGCCCGGCGATGATGCGCAGCAGCGTGGTCTTGCCGCAGCCCGAGGGGCCGAGCAGGGCCAGCAGCTCGCCCGAGGCGATGTCCAGGTCGATGTTGTCCAGCGCCTGGAAGGTGCCGAAGCGCTTGGAGACGTTGCGGATGTCGATGCTCATGGGGCTTCCTTCAGAACCAGGGGGGCGGGCGTGGGGGCTTGTGAGGGGGCTTCTGGTGGCAGCTCGGCGGCGGCCTTCAGTTCGCGTTCGTGGCGCCACTCCACCGCGCTCTTGATGGCCAGCGTCACCAGGGCCAGCAGGGCCAGCAACGAGGCCACGGCAAAGGCGGCCACCGACTGGTACTCGTTGTAGAGAATTTCCACGTGCAGGGGCATGGTGTTGGTCTGGCCGCGGATGTGGCCCGACACCACCGACACCGCGCCGAACTCGCCCATAGCGCGGGCGTTGCACAAAATGACGCCGTAGATCAGGCCCCACTTGATGTTGGGCAGTGTCACGTACCAGAAGGTCTGCCAGCCGCTGGCGCCCAGCACCTGCGCGGCTTGCTCTTCGTCGTTGCCCTGCGCCTGCATCAGCGGAATCAGCTCGCGGGCGATGAAGGGGAAGGTCACGAAGATGGTGGCCAGGATGATGCCCGGCACCGCGAACACGATCTTGATGTCGTGCTCGGCCAGCCAGGGGCCCAGCCAGCCTTGCGCGCCGAACACCAGCACGTAGATCAGGCCGGCCACCACGGGCGAGACCGAGAAGGGCAGGTCGATCAGCGTGATCAGGAAGCTCTTGCCCTTGAAGTCAAACTTGGCCACCGCCCAGGCCGCGGCCACGCCGAACACCAGGTTCAGCGGCACGGCCACGGCGGCGGTGATGAGCGTCAGGCGGATGGCCGACCAGGCGTCGGGCTCTTTCAGCGCTTCCCAGTAGGCGTCCCAGCCTTTGCGCAGGGCCTCGGTGAACACGGCGGCCAGCGGCATCACCAGGAACAGGGCCATGAAGCCCAGGGCCAGCGCGATCAGCAGCACCCGCACGGGGCGCGATTCGGTGGTGCGAATGCTCATGCCAGGTCTCCCGAGCGGCGGCGTTGCCAGCCTTGCAGTGCGTTGATGACCAGCAGCAGGATGAACGAGATGCCCAGCATCACCGTGGCCACGGCGGTGGCGCCGGCGTAGTCGTATTGCTCGAGCTTGCCGATGATGATGAGCGGCGTGATCTCCGACACCATGGGCACGTTGCCCGCGATGAAGATCACCGAGCCGTATTCCCCCACGGCGCGCGCAAAGGCCATGGCAAAGCCGGTGAGCAGCGCGGGCGCGATGGTGGGGAAGATGACCTTGCTGAAGGTCTGCCAGCGCGTGGCGCCCAGGCACATGGCGGCCTCTTCCAGTTCTTTCTCGGCGTCTTCCAGCACCGGCTGCACCGTGCGCACCACGAAGGGCAGGCCAATGAAGATCAGCGCGATCACCACGCCCGCCGGTTGAAACGCGAGCTGAATGCCCAGCGGCTCCAGGTACTGGCCGATCCAGCCGTTGCCCGCCAGCAGCGCGGTGAGCGAAATGCCGGCCACGGCGGTGGGCAGGGCGAAGGGCAGATCGACCAGCGCGTCCACGATCTTCTTGCCTGGGAAGGAATAGCGCACCAGCACCCAGGCCACCAGCAGGCCGGCCACCACGTTCACCAGCGCCGCGATCAGCGAGGCGCCAAAGGTCAGGCGGTACGAGGCCATCACGCGCGGGCCGGTCACGGCCTCCCAGAACTGCGGCCAGGTGAGCGTGAAGGTCTTGAACAGCAGCGCCGACAAGGGGATCAGCACGATCAGCCCCAGGTAGAACAGCGTGTAGCCCAGCGTCAGGTGAAAGCCCGGCAGCACGCGGCGCCGGGGGCGGGCAGCAGACGCCGGTGCAGCGCCCGCAGGCAACGTGGCAGTGGTCATGGCAAAAAAACCAAATAGGGTGGAGCGACATGCCTCATCGCGAGGCGCGGCGGAACCGGCTCCGCCGGGCCGCTCGCGCCGCCCCCTTGAGGGGGTCGCGCGCAGCGCGGCGGGGGTGGGCTTACTTCGTGGTGTAGAGCTGGTCGAACTTGCCGCCGTCGTTGAAGTGCACCTTCTGCGCCTCGGCCAGCGAGCCGAAGTACTGGTTCACCGTGAACAGCTTGATGGGCTTGAAGGCCGCGGCGTACTTCTTCAGCACCGCTTCGTTGCGCGGGCGGATGTTGTGCTTGGCCGCGATTTCCTGGCCCTCATCGCTGTAGAGGAAGTCAAGGTAGGCCTTGGCCTGGGCGGCGGTGCCCTTCTTGTTCACCGTGCGCTCCACGATGGCCACCGGGTTCTCGGCCACGATGCTGGCGCTGGGGTGGATGGCGTCCACCTTGCCGGCGCCGAACTCGCGGTCCACCGACACCACTTCCGATTCAAAGGTCACCAGCACGTCGCCGATGTTGCGCTGCAGGAAGATGCCCGTGGCATCGCGCCCGCCACGCGCCAGCACCGGCACGTTCTTGTAGAGCTTGCTCACGAACTCGGCGGCCTGCTCGTCGCTGCCGCCCTTGCTGCGCACATAGCCCCAGGCGGCGAGATACGCCATGCGGCCGTTGCCGCCCGTCTTGGGGTTCACCACCACCACCTGCACGCCGGGCTTGACCAGGTCGTCCCAGTCTTTGATGTTCTTGGGGTTGCCGTTGCGCACCAGGAACAGCATGGTGGACGTGGTGGGGGCGGCGTTGTTCGGGAAGCGCTTGGCCCAGTCTTTGGCCACCACGCCCTTGTCGGCCAGGAAGTCGACGTCGGTGGTGGTGTTGAAGGTCACCACGTCGGCGTCCAGGCCATCGGCCACGGCGCGCGCCTGCGCGCTGGAGCCGGCGTGCGACTGGTCCACCTTGATGTCTTGGCCGGTGGTCTTCTTGTAATGGGCCACGAAGGCCACGTTCAGGTCTTTGTAGAACTCGCGCGCCACGTCGTACGACACGTTCAGCAGCGAGGTCTGGGCGGAGGCCAGGCCCGAGGTGGCCAGGGCGAGGGCGGCAAGGGCCGCGCGCAGAGAGGTTTTCATGGCAAGCCTGTCAGGAAACGGTTGGGATGTAGGCCATTCTGGGAGCCCAGAAACCAAACACAAACGACTTTGTTCTTGTTTTCTTATGCCGCCTGGGAATAAAGAGCGCCAGGTGTGAGCGGCAGCGGCAGCAGCGACTGCAGCAGCGCCAGGCCCAGGGGCCATTCGCCGTGGCCCGATTCCACGTTGATGTGCCCGGCCCGGGGCACCCGCACGAACTCGCTGCCCCAGGCCCGCGCGTAGGCCCCGGCCAGGCGTACGGGGCAGAACGGGTCGTTGTCGCTGGCCACCAGCACGCTGCGGTAGGGCAGGCGCTGGTAGGGAACGGGCGCGAAATCGGCCAGCACGCCGCGCCGCTCGGGGTCGGCCGGGGCCACCAGCAGCGCGCCCTGCACCCGGCTGGCCACCTCGTCGGGCAGGTGGGCGGTGGTGATGCAGCCCAGGCTATGGGCCACCAGCACCACTGGGCCTGGCTGGGCCTGCACGGTGTCGCCCAGGCGCTGCACCCAGGCCGGGCGCTTGGGCCAGAGCCAGTCGTCTTGTTCCACGCGCACGGCGCCGGGCAGGCGCTCGGCCCACAGGGTTTGCCAGTGCCCAGGCCCGGAATTGCGCCAGCCGGGCACGATGATGACGGTGGGAATGCTCATGATCGGGCCATTCTGGCGAGCACTCTTTATTCTGGGAACGAATGAATCGTTGTTTGTTAATTGCTTAATCGTCTGAGTGGTGCCTTGGCCCGCCGCACTGGCCAAAAAAAGCGCCCCGGGGTTGCCGGGGCGCGAAAAGCTTCCCGGGGGAAGCGGAGACAACACCGGTTGGGTGTCCCATGAAACCTCGGGCCCACCAGGGGCCCGGTGTGGGCGATCAGACCGCGGCCAGCGCCTGATCCAGGTCGGCCAGCAGGTCGTCGATGTGCTCGATGCCCACCGACAGGCGAACCGCGTCTTCCGACACACCCGACTTGGCCAGCTCTTCGGGCGAGAGCTGGCGGTGGGTGGTGGAGGCCGGGTGGGTGGCCAGCGACTTGGCGTCGCCGATGTTCACCAGGCGGGTGAAGAGCTGCAGCGCGTCCAGGAAGCGCGCCCCGGCGGCACGACCGTCGCCGGCGGCGGCCTTCACGCCGAAGGTCAGCAGGCCCGAGGCCTTGCCGCCCAGGTACTTCTGGGCCAGCGCGTGCTCGGGGTGAGAGGGCAGGCCGGCGTAGTTCACCCAGCCCACCTTGGGGTGCTGCTGCAGGTGCTGGGCCACGGCCAGCGCGTTGCTGTTGATGCGCTCCATGCGCAGGGCCAGGGTCTCGATGCCTTGCAGGATGAGGAAGGCGTTGAAGGGCGAGATGGCCGCGCCCATGTTGCGCAGGGGCACCACGCGCGCACGGCCGATGTAGGCGGCCGGGCCCAGGGCCTCGGTGTAGACCACGCCGTGGTAGCTCACGTCGGGCTCGTTCAGGCGGGGGAAGCGGGCCTTGTGCTCAGCCCAGGGGAACTTGCCGCTGTCGACGATGGCGCCGCCAATGGTGGTGCCGTGGCCGCCGAGGTACTTGGTGAGCGAGTGCACCACGATGTCGGCGCCGTGCTCGATGGGGCGAAGCAGGAAGGGCGAGGCCACCGTGTTGTCCACGATCAGGGGCACGCCATGGCGGTGGGCGATCTCGGCCACGCGGGCGATGTCGGTCACGTTGCCCTGCGGGTTGCCCAGGCTCTCCACGAAGATGGCCTTGGTCTTGGCGTCGATCAGGGGCTCGAAGCTGGCCGGGTCGCGGTGGTCGGCGAAGCGGGTGGTGATGCCGTATTGCGGCAGGGTGTGGGCGAACAGGTTGTAGGTGCCGCCGTACAGCGCCGTGCTGGAGATGATGTTGTCGCCCGCCTCCGCGATGGTCTGGATCGCGTAGGTCACGGCGGCCTGGCCCGAGGCCAGTGCCAGCGCGGCGATGCCGCCCTCCAGCGAGGCCACGCGCTGCTCCAGCACGTCCTGCGTGGGGTTCATGATGCGGGTGTAGATGTTGCCCGGCACCTTCAGGTCAAACAGGTCGGCGCCGTGCTGCGCGTTGTCGAAGGCGTAGGCGGCCGTCTGGTAGATGGGCACGGCCGCGGCCTTGGTGGTGGGGTCGGGCCGGTAGCCGGCGTGCACCGATCGGGTTTCGAATTTCCAGTTGGCTGACATGGGGTGTGTCTCCTCGTTGCGGGTTGCGGGGACGCTAGGGTAATGGGAGCGCGGCACTCAGGCCGCGCCCGCCCCGGCAGAACCGCCGGGTGGGCCAGGGCCTTTGTCTCGCGGGTGTCAGAAGCCAGGCACCACCGAGCCCTTGAACTCGGTCTGGATGAACTGGCGCACCGCGTCCGACTGGTAGGCCTTCACCAGCTTGGCCACCCAGGGCTTGTCCTTGTCGGCGGTGCGCACCGCGATCAGGTTCACGTAGGGGCTTTTGGCGCTCTCGCGGGCGATGGCGTCCTTGCCCGGGTTCAGGCCGGCGGAGAGGGCGTAGTTGGTGTTGATGGCCGAGGCGTCCAGGTCATCCAGCGAGCGCGGCAGTTGCGCGGCGTCCAGTTCCACGAACTTCAGCTTCTTGGGGTTGCCCACCACGTCCAGTGGCGTGGCCTTCAGGCCGGCGTTGGGGCGCAGCTGGATGAGGCCCTGGTCTTGCAGCACCAGCAGCACGCGCCCGCCGTTGGTGGGGTCGTTGGGGATGCCCACCTTGGCGCCCTCGGGCAGGTCTTTCAGACTTTTGACCTTCTTGCTGTAGATGCCGATGGGAAAGTTCACCGTGTAGCCCACGGGCGAGAACTTGTAGCCGCGGTCGGCGATTTGCTGATCGAGGTAGGGCTTGTGCTGGTAGCTGTTGGCGTCCAGGTCGCCGGCGGCCAGGGCGGCGTTGGGCTGCACGTAGTCGCTGAACTCGATCACTTGAATCTTCAGGCCGTCTTTCTCGGCGATCTTCTTCACCTGCTCGAAGATTTGCGCGTGCGGGCCGGCGGTCACGCCGATCTTCAGCGGCTTGTCTTGCGCCAGCGCAGGCAGGGCGAAGGCGGCGCCCAGGGTGAGGGCGAGGGTGGTTTTCAGCAGTTGGCGTTTGCTCATGGTGGGTCCTTGTGGGAATGAAATGAACGAAGGTTGGGGTGGAGGGGAAATCACTGGTGGGTCACTTGTGAGTCACTTGTGGCTTAGGCGGCGCACGAACCAGTCGCCCAGGCTCTGCACGGCCTGCACGAAGACGATGAGCAGCAGCACCACGGCCAGCATCACCTCGGGCAGGAAGCGCTGGTAGCCGTAGCGGATGCCCAGGTCGCCCAGGCCGCCGCCGCCAATGGCGCCGGCCATGGCCGAGTAGCCGGTGAGGCTGACCAGGGTGATGGTCAGGCCGGCCACGATGCCGGGCACCGCCTCGGGCAGCAGCACCTTGAACACGATCTGCGGCACGGTGGCGCCCATGGCTTGCGCGGCTTCGATCAGGCCGCTGTCCACCTCGCGCAGCGAGGCCTCCACCAGCCGGGCCACGAAGGGCGCGGCGGCCAGGGTGAGCGGCACCACGGCCGCCGCCGTGCCGATGGACGAGCCGGTGAGCAAGCGCGTGAACGGAATGATCGCCACCAGCAAGATGATGAAAGGCGTGGAGCGCACCGCGTTCACCAGCCCGCCCACCGTGCGGTTGAAGGCCGCGCTTTCCAGCACGCCGCCGCGGTCGGTCAGGCGCAGCGACACGCCCAGCGGAATGCCGATGAGCGCGCCCAGCGCGCCCGAGATGCCCACCATCACCAGCGTCTCCCAGAAGGAGGTGATGAACAGGTCAATGAGGGCCGGGGGGAACCAGGCCGAGAGTTGGTCAAGCATGGGCCACCTCCGTGGAGGGCAGTTCTTGCACCAGCACACCCGCGCCGCGCAGGTGGCCAATGGCCGCCTGCACCTGCTCGTGCGCGCCGCGCGCCAGCACCGCCAGCGTGCCGAAGGGGTGGCCTTGCACCTCGTCGATCTGGCCGTGCACGATGTTCAGGTCCACGCCGAAGCGGCGCACCAGGTCGGCCAGCAGGGGCTGCTCGCCACTGCTGCCGGCGAACACCAGGCGCAGCAGGCTGGCCGGCGCCTGGCCTGGGCGCCCCAGCAGCGCGCGCACGCGCTCCAGCACCGGGGCGGGCAACTCTTGTGGCACCACGTCGTCCAGCAGGCTGCGGGTGGTCTCGTGCTGCGGGGCGCTGAACACCTGAAGGGTCTCGCCCTGCTCGACGATCTGGCCCGCGTCCATCACCGCCACGCGATGCGCCACTTGTTTGATGACTTGCATCTGGTGGGTGATGAGCACCACCGTCAGGCCCAGCTCGCGGTTGATCTGCTGCAGCAGCGCCAGGATGGAGCGGGTGGTCTCCGGGTCGAGCGCCGAGGTGGCCTCGTCCGAGAGCAGCACCTGGGGGCGGCTGGCCAGCGCGCGGGCAATGCCCACGCGCTGCTTCTGCCCGCCGCTGATCTGCGCCGGGTAACGCTCGCCCAGGGCGCCCAGGCCCACCAGCTCCAGCAGGGGCTGCACGCGCTCGCGAATCTCGCGCCGCGACAGGCCCGCCAGTTCCAGTGGCAGGGCCACGTTGTCAAACACCGTGCGCGAGGACAGCAGGTTGAAGTGCTGGAAGACCATGCCGATGCCGTGGCGGGCGCGGCGCAGGCCGGCCGCGTTGAGCGCGGTGAGGTCTTGCCCGTCCACCCACACGCGGCCCTGGTCGGGGCGGTTGAGCAGGTTGATGGTGCGCACCAGCGAGCTCTTGCCCGCGCCGCTGCGCCCGATCACGCCGAACACCTCGCCGCGCTGCACCCGCAGGTCCACGCCGCGCAGGGCGTGCACCGGGCCGTTGCCGCCGCGGTAGGTGTGGTGAATGCCGTCGAGTTGGATCACGGTGCTTCTCGCGGCCCGATCAGAGCTTGGCCAGCGACACTTCGGTCGACTTCACCAGCGCCACCACCTCCGAGCCGATCTTCAGCTCCAGGCTGTCCACCGAGCGGGTGGTGATGACCGAGGTGACGATGCCGCCCCAGGGGGTCTCGACGTCGATCTCCGAGACGACATCGCCACGGATGATTTCCTTGACCTTGCCTTTGAACTGGTTGCGCACGTTGATGGCTTGAATGGACATGGGGTTCTCCTGAAAAAAGAAAGGTGAAAAAGAAAAAGAGAAAAAGGAATGGGGGAATCAGATGGCCCAGCGCAGGCCGTGCGCGGGCACGCCGGGCCAGTTCGGGTCGGGCGCGGGCTCGGCCGTGTCGGGGTGTTGCAGCACGCGGTCGAGGATGCGCTTCTCGGTGGCGGCGAAGGCCGCGTCACCGCGCGAACGCGGCCGGGGCAGGGCGATGCGCTCGTCCAGCGCGATCTCGCCGTCTTCGATCAGCACCACGCGGTCGGCCAGGGCCACCGCCTCTTGCACGTCGTGCGTGACGAGCAAGGCCGTGAAGCCGTGGCGCCGCCACAGGCCTTCAATGAGTTCGTGCATCTCGATGCGGGTGAGCGCGTCCAGCGCGCCCAGCGGTTCGTCCAGCAAGAGCAGGCGCGGCTGGTGCACCAGGGCACGGGCCAGCGACACGCGCTGGCGCTGCCCGCCCGAGAGGCGCGCGGGCCAGTCGTTCACGCGGTCGCCCAGGCCCACTTGCGAGAGCACGGCGGCCGCGTCGGCCCGCCGCTCGGGCGGCAGGCCCAGGGCCACGTTGTCGAGCACGCGCTTCCAGGGCAGCAGGCGCGCGTCTTGGAACATGATGCGCGTGCTGTCGTTCAGGCCTTGCACGGGCGCGCCGTCCAGCCGCAGCTCGCCGCTGCTGGCCTGTTCCAGGCCCGCGATCAGGCGCAGCAGCGTGCTCTTGCCGCAGCCGCTGCGGCCCACGATGGCCACGAACTCGCCGGGCTCGATCGTCAGCTCATTGCGCTTGAGCACCTCGCGCTGGCCGAAGCGTTTGGAGAGCTGGTGCAGCTGCACGCGCACGCCGCCAGAAGATGGGTGTTGGCTCATGGGGGCTCCTCAGGTGGTGGTCTGGTAGCCCGGGTGCCAGCGCAGCCAGTGGCGCTCCAGGGCACGGGCGAACACATCGGCCAGCTTGCCCAGCAGGGCATAGAGCAGGATGCCCACCAGCACGATGTCGGTCTGCAGGAACTCGCGGGCGTTCATCGTGAGGTAGCCAATGCCGGCCTGCGCCGAGATGGTCTCGGCCACGATCAGGATCACCCACATGAGCCCCAGCGAAAAGCGCAGGCCCACCAGGATGGAGCTCAGCGCGCCGGGCAGGATGACCTGCGTGTACAGGCCCCAGCGCGAGAGGCCGTAGGTGCGGCCCATCTCGATCAGGCCCGGGTCCACGTTGCGGATGCCGTGGAAGGTGTTCAGGTAGATCGGGAAGAACACCGCCACCGCGATGAGGAACAGCTTGGCCGCCTCGTCGATGCCGAACCACAGAATCACCAGCGGAATCAGCGCCAGGGCCGGGATGTTGCGGACCATCTGCACGGTGGAGTCCAGCAGCGTCTCGGCCACGCGCACCGACCCAGTGAGCAGGCCCAGCGCCAGGCCCAGGCCACCGCCGATGGCCAGGCCCAGCAAGGCGCGGCCGGCGCTGATCTTCACGTGTTGCCACAGCTCGCCCGATTCGGCCAGCGTCCACCCGGCCTGCAGCACGCCCAGCGGCGCGGGCAGCACGCGAGACGACAGCCAGCCCCATTGGGCCGAGAGCTGCCACAGCACCACCAGCACCAGCGGCAAGAGCCAGGGCAGCAGGCGCTTGGCCAGCGCGCGCAGGGCGCGGCCCCAGGGGCGGGTGGCCGCCTGCACTGGGGCGGCGGGCGCGGGGTTGAGGGTCACGGCGGGGTTGCTCATGGCCGTGCCTTCAGCTTTGCGAGGCCCGCTGGGCCGGTGGCGAGTACAGGTTGGCCACGGTCTCACCAAACGGGCCGGTGGGCGTGGCGCCGGGCAGCTTCTCGCGCACCGACAGCGGCAGCAGCGGGAACACCAGTTCCGCGAAGCGGTAAGCCTCTTCCAGGTGCGGGTAGCCCGAGAGCACGAAGTGGTCCAGCCCCAGCTCGGCGTATTCCTGAATGCGGGCGGCCACGGTTTGCGGGTCGCCCACCAGGGCGGTGCCGGCCCCGCCGCGCACCAGGCCCACGCCGGCCCACAGGTTGGGGCTGATCTCCAGCTCGGCGCGCGTGCGTTTCTTGCCGCCTGCGTGCAGCGCGGCCATGCGGCGCTGGCCTTCTGAGTCCATGCGCGCAAACGCGGCCTGTGCCTGCACCACGATGTTGTCGTCCAGGCGGCTGATAAGGCGCTCGGCGGCTGCCCAGGCCTCGGCCTCGGTTTCGCGCACGATCACGTGCAGGCGAATGCCGAACTTCACCGTGCGCCCGTGCCGGGCGGCGCGCTCGCGCACGTCGGCCACTTTGCGGGCCACATCGGCGGGCGGTTCGCCCCAGGTGAGGTAGGTGTCCACCTGCTCGGCGGCCAGCTCGTGTGCGGCCTCTGACGAGCCACCGAAGAACACCGGCGGGTGGGGCTGTTGCAGGGGCGGGAACAGCAGCTTGGCGCCCTTGACCTGCAGGTGCTCGCCCTCGAAATCCAGGGCCTCGCCGGTGTGGCTGCGGCGGAAGATTTCGCGCCAGATGCGAATGAACTCGGCCGATTGTTCGTAGCGCTGGGCGTGGTCCAGGAACACGCCGTCGCCTTCCAGCTCGGCGCGGTCGCCACCGGTGACGAGGTTGATGAGCAGGCGCCCGCCGGAGAGGCGGTCAAAGCTGGCGGCCATGCGCGCGGCCAGCGCGGGCTGGTGCAGGCCGGGGCGCACGGCGATCAGGAACTTCAGCCGCTGCGTCACCGGCAGCAGGCTGGCGGCCACCACCCAGGGGTCTTCGCACGAGCGCCCGGTGGGAATGAGCACGCCCTCGTAGCCCAGGCTGTCGGCGGCCTGCGCCACTTGCTTGAGGTAGTCGTGCGTGAGCTGGCGCGCGCCTTCGGCGGTGCCCAGGTAGCGGCTGTCGCCGTGGGTGGGGATGAACCAGAAGATCTTCATGTCAGGGCCTTTGGGTGGGGGTCACAGCGCGCCGACGGCGGCGTCGAGCAGGCGGATCTTTTTGGGGATCAGCTTCAAGTCGAAGAAGGTGTCGGCAATGGCCTGCTGCTCTTGCAAGATGGCCTTGGTGATCGGGCCGGTGCCGTATACCGAGCGCTGCACCGCGATGTCCACCGCCGGCTTGGGCAGGCCCCACAGCGGCGCGAACTCGGCGGCCAGCGCGTCGCGGTTGGCGCTGCCCCAGGTGTCGAGCTTGGAGAGTTCCTCGATCAGCACCTTGGTCACGTCGGGGTTCTGGCGCGCGTAGGGCAGCGACGAGAAGTAGTAAGAGCGGTTGTTCACCACGCCCTTGGCATCGGCCAGCACCCGCGCGCCCAGGCTGTGTTCGGCCGCGGCGAGGAAGGGGTCCCAGATCACCCAGGCGTCCACCGAGCCCTTCTCGAAGGCGGCGCGCGCATCGGCCGGGGGCAGGAAGATGGGCTGCACGTCGGCGTACTTCAGACCGTGTTTTTCCAGCAGCTTCACCAGGAAGTAGTGCACGTTGGAGCCTTTGTTGAAGGCCACCTTTTTGCCCTTGAGATCCGCCACGGTTTTGATGGCCGAGTCTTTGGGCACCAGCACCGCTTCCGACGCCGGGCGCGGCGGCGTGGCGGCCACGTAGGCCAGCGGGGCGCCGGCGGCCTGCGCGAAGATGGGCGGGGCCTCGCCCACGTCACCGAAGTCGATGGAGCCCACGTTCAGGGCCTCGAGCTGCACCGGGCCGGCGGTGAATTCGGTCCAGGTGACCTTCACGCCCAGCGGGGCCAGGCGCTGTTCCAGCGTGCCGCGGCCTTTGAGCAGGCTCAGCAGGCCCTTCTGGTGGCCGATGCGCAGCACGCGGCCCTGCTGGGCGAAGGCCGCGGTGGCCGGCAGGGTGGAGAGGACGGTGGCGCCGAGGGCGCTAAGCGCGCCCAAGGCCAGTTGGCGGCGGGTGATCGAAGACATGCGAATTTCCTTTGGGGGGCGATGGCCCGCAGGCGCGCACAGGCGCAGCCCTGCCGACCACCGCGAGGTGGTGAACAAAACGAAGGGGAAGGGGAAGGGGGAGCGATGGCGCGGGCGCGGGGCCCGCGGGCGCCGTCAGACGCTACATCGCACCTGCGAGAACGGCACGGGCGCGAAGCCGGCCGTGGGCGGCATTCGCAGGCCGTCGGTGAGCAAGGTGTTGACGGCGTCGTCCAGCCGGCTGGCGATCTCATCGCCCACGTGGTACCGGCCGTGCTCGTCTTTCGGAATCTGGGCGTCGGTGGCGTAGACGCCGGGCAGGATCTGGCGCGCCGAGAGCGACTGCAGCACCGGGCGCAGCGCGTAGTCCAGCGCGAGCATGTGGTGCGGGCTGCCGCCCGTGGCCAGCGGCAGCACGATCTTGCCCTTCAGGCCGGTCTGCGGCAGCAGGTCGAGAAAGACCTTGAGCACGCCGCTGTAGGCGGCCTTGTAGACCGGGGTGGCCACCACCACCGCGCGCGCGGTTTCCACCTGGGCGATGGCGCGGCGCACGCTGGCGTGGTTGAAATCGGCCAGCAGCAGCGCCTGGGGCGACAGGTCGCGGATGGGCAGCCGGCTGAAGTGCACCTGGCGCTGGGCCAGGCGCTCGGCCACCGCGTCGAGCAGGGCGGCCGAGCGCGAGTGCTCGGACGGGCTGCCAGCGATCAACAGAATGGACACGGTGAATCTCCCTGGGGGTGCGGTGACAGCGCGGCTTATTTTTTGGTGTAGATCTGGTCAAAGCTGCCGCCGTCGGCGAAGTGCACCTTGGTGGCGTTGTCCCAGCCGCCGAAGGCCTCGTCGATCTTGAATAGGTTGAGCTTGGGCAGCTGCTTGGCGTACTTGGCCTGCGCCTTGGGCGAGATGGGGCGGTAGAAGTTTTTGCCCGCGATGTCCTGGCCTTCGTCGCTGTAGAGGTACTCCAGGTAAGCCTGGGCCACGGCTCGGGTGCCCTTCTTGTCCACGTTTTTGTCCACCACGGTCACGGCCGGTTCGGCCAGGATGGACAGCGAGGGGTAGACGAAGTCCACCTTGCTGCCGAATTCTTTTTCCAGCAGGTAGGCCTCGTTTTCCCAGGCGATCAGCACGTCACCCTGGTTGCGCTGCGAGAAGGTGATGGTGGAGCCACGCGCGCCGGTGTCGAGCACGGGCACGTTGTTGTAGAGCTTGGCCACGAACTCCTTGGCCCGGGCATCGCCGCCGTACTTGCGCTTGGCGAATTCCCAGGCGGCCAGGTAGTTCCAGCGGGCACCGCCCGAGGTCTTGGGGTTGGGGGTGATGACCTTCACGTCCGGGCGGATCAGGTCGTCCCAGTCTTTGATGTTCTTGGGGTTGCCCGCGCGGGTCACCAGCACGATGGTGGAGGTGTAGGGCGAGCTGTTGTGCGGCAGGCGCTTTTGCCAGTCTTTGGGAATCCACTGGCCGTTGGTGTGCAGCGCGTCGGTGTCGCCTGCCAGGGCCAGGGTGGCCACGTCGGCGTCCAGGCCGTCAATGATGGAGCGCGCCTGCTTGCCCGAGCCGCCGTGGCTTTGTTTGATGGTCACGTCTTGGCCGGTCTTGGCCTTCCAGTGCTTGGCGAAGGCGGCGTTGAATTCCACGTACAGCTCGCGCGTCGGGTCATACGACACGTTGAGCAGGGTCACGGGCGCGGGCTGGGCCACGGCCAGGGTGCCGGCGGCGGCCAGCGCGGCGGCGGCCAGGGTTTGCAGAAGGGTGCGGCGGGTGCTCATGGGGGTTCCTTGTGTGCGAAAGGGGGCGGTTGTCAGGGGGTCAATCGACCTTGGAGCGCATCATCTCGGCAATCGCTCAGACACGGAACGAATACGTTTTTGGTTGTTTATCACCAAAACATCTTTGGGCCCGCGCCGCCACCGTCTCAGTGTTTCGCGTGGGTCTTGGGAGGGCGCCACGACGGCACGCTTCTCAGCAACGCCTGGGCTGCCTCGCGGGTTTCGGGGTTGAGCGTCATCAGGTGATCGTCCCCGAGCGCCATCGCAAGCAGTGCGCCGTGCAGCAGGGCCTGGCGCTGGTGGGCGCCGTGGGCGCGCATCCAGTCGGCCAGCGCGCAGGCTTGCCCCTGGTGTTTGAGGTGGGCCAGGATTCGGTGCAGCCCGTTGTCGGGTGCCATGGCCTCTGGCACGTCCAGCGCCCGCACCAACTCGTCGAATACCCGTGGCCAGTCGGGCGTGGGGGTGGCCAAGGCGAGGACCACGCCGTCCAGGGGTTGTGGCGCGATCGCCATGGCCGCCGTCAGGTGCGGCCGCGCAGCCTCTGGCTGGCCCAACGCCAGCGCCTGCAGTTGCCCCAACAGACGATGCGCGGCAGCCCGGTCGGCCTCTGGCATGTGCAGGGTGAGCGTCACCTCCAGCACGGTGGCCGCCTCATGGGCCTGACCCGCCGGGTCCGCCAGCAAGCTGGCTTGTGCCAGCCGTGGTTCGATTGATGTGGCGTCGAGTTCAATGACCCGTTGCCATTGGTCGATGGCCTCTTGCCAGCGTTGCTGGCGTTCCATCAGGTCGGCCAGGCCCGCGTGGCACAGGGCCCGCATCTCCATGGACTGGCGGTCTTCCAGCACGGCGCAGCGGTGGATGCCTTCCTCCAGGCAGTGTTCTGCTGCCTCCAACTGGCCGCGTTCGATCCACACATCGCTGCGCTGCAGGGCCACCCAGATTTGTTGCAGAGCGCGCTCGCCTGGCGGCAGGCGTTCGCACAGGGCCTCGGCCTGGTCGGTGGCCAAGGCCGCCGCGTCGGTGTGGCCCAGTTCCAGCTCGCATTCGGCTTGCAGCAGCCGTGCGCTGATCAGGCGGCGCACGATGTCCTTGTCTTCGCTTGCCCCCAGCGCGTCCAGCAGCCGCTGCTTCGAGGCGATGCTGTCCTGCGTCAGGCCCAGCATCGACAGCGCCTTGCCTTCGAAGGTCAGGGCCCACGCCCATTGCTTCTGCCAGGCACGCTCGGCTGTGCCGGCCAGGTCGCGGATCACCGGCGCCAGGTGTTCGCGTGAGGCAGCCCATTCTTCGGCTTCCTGCAGCAACTGGGCGCGCGACAACAGGGCGCCGGCCCACCACTCGGTCCAGGCCTGTGCATCGGTTTCGCGCCGCTCGGTGGCGATCTGCGCCGCTTGGGTCAGGACGTCCAGGGCCTCGGGTGTGTCGCCGCCATCGGCCAGCAGCCGCGCCAGGGCAAGGCGTGCGCGCGTGACCTGCAGCGCCAGGGGCGAGTCTTGGTTGGCCGCGAACCAGCCGATGAGCCGGCGGTAGGTGTCCAGCGCCGCCGGGCGCTGCCCGTGATCGGCCAGTACCTGGGCCAGCAGGGTGCCAGCCCTGATGGTGTCCTCGTTCAGGGCGCCCGCTGCGCCGCCGTCGTCGGGCCCCAGCAGTGCCTGTAAGTCCTGCACGGCCAGGCGCCAGCGGCCCAGGCTGGCCTGGGCCGCAGCCCGGTTGAGGCGCGCCCGGGTGAGGTGGCGCTGGTGCACCGGATCGGTGGATTCGCCTAGCCTTGCGATGAACTCTTCGCTCAAGGCCAGCACCTGGCGGTGCTGCCGCAGCCGCGAGTGCAGGGCGATGCTGAGCCTATAGGCCCAAGCCACTTCCTCGAGGGCCATGGCATCGTGGCTTTGGCCAAATTGTTCGCGCACGGCTTGGTAGCGCGCCAGGGCCACGCGCGGGCGGTCGGCGCTCTCGGCGGCCAGGCCTTCGCGCATGAGCGCACGCGCCTGCACATGGTCGTGCGCGATGCCGTGCGGGCCATCGCGCACGACGGGTGCGCGGGCATCGGCTTGCAGATCGGCGATCAGCTCGCGGTACACGTCGGCCTGGCCACTGGCCTGGGTCAGGTTGGTGGCGTGGTCGATCAGGCGCTGGCGCAGCGGCCCGGGGCGCAGCATGCTGGCCAGGGCCAGCGCGTACTCGGGCTCGGCCTTGCCCTCGTTCAGCGTTTTTTGCGCCAAGCGGCGCCGCTCTGCCGGGCTGTAGCAGGTCTGCATGAAGCTGGTGAGGAAGCGAATGCTTTGCCGGGCGCGGCGCGGACCGTTTCGCATCAGGTACCAGATGTTGTAGAAGCGCTCGGCCACTTGGTAGCCCTTGCGGCCTTTGCGATGGCTGGTGAGTGAGACCGCCTCGACATGCCCGCTTTTTTCCAGTCGGCTCAGGTGGCTGCTCACCGCCGCCGTGTCCAGGCCCGTAACCTCGCTGAGCTTGGCCGCGGTCATGGGGTTCCAGTTCAGCGCCAGCGCGTCGAACACCGCGCGGCTTTGCAAGGCCAGTTCTTCGGTGCGCGCCTGGTACCAGCCGGTGAAGGTGTCGAGCATGGCGCTGAGTTGCGAGAGCACGTCGGCGCTCATGTGCGATTCGAGCACGCGGTACAGCACGCTGAGCGTGCGCGGGTTGCCGCCGGCCAGCGTGTTGAGCGCGGCAATGCGCCCGGGCTCGTGGCGCAGCAACTGCAACACCGGCGTGCCGCTGGTTCCGCGCTGCTGCGCGATGTGCTTCAGGCAGGCCATCACCTCGGCGTTGTCCAGGCGGTCAAGCGGCTGGATGCGGAAGAAATCGAAGAAGGGGGCTTGGTGCTGGTGAATGGATTCGGGGTAGCGCGAGGCCGCGGCCAGCATCACCGGGCCGTCGTCTTGTTGCAGGCATTTGCGCAGCGCCCACTGGTGCGCCTCGCTCAGGCCAGCCAGCAGGGTGTCGAGGTTGTCGATCAGCAGCACCGCACGGCGCCCCAGGCGTCGGCACTCCTGCTGCAAGGCGTCCCAAGCGGGGCCGCCATCTTGCTGCGTGCGCGCCTCCAGGTGCCGAGGGGTGTGCCGCTCCCACAGGGCGTCGAGGCGGTCCAGCTCATCGGCGGGCGCGCCTTCGTCCTCGCGAGCTTCCAGCAGCGCGTGCAGGCAATTGCGCCAGAACACGTCCAGGCTGATCACGTTGTGCTGTTCTTCGCGAAAGCGCAACGGCACGAAGCGGGCCATCAGCTCGGGGGCTTCTCGAATGCCAATGGCAGTGCGCCGCAGCAAAGACGTTTTGCCGAAACCTCTTGGCGCCACCATCAGGTGGTGGCGCGCCGCCTGGTCCTCGGGCAGCTGGCGCAGCTGGTTCAGCAGGAAGTCCAGGATGTCCTGCCGGGCGATGAAGCCCTTCAGGAAATCGGCTTCGTTCTGCGCGTTGGGGTTGAAGAGGATCAGGTCCATGTCGGCACTCCTCAAGGCTGGGGGCGGTAGCGCTGCCACCAGCGCTTGAGCAGCGGGTTGCGAAAGGCGCTCACCGGTTGGTCGGCGGCCCAGTCGTCCACCTCGACGAAGCCCTCGATGTGCAGGCGCTGCAGCACACCCAGCAGCGCGTCACGGGTAAGGGCCGGTTTCGCCACCTGCGCCAGCAGGTTGTTGAGGTCCAGGCCCTGAGGGCGGACGGCCAGGGCATTGAGCACGGCGAAGGCCACGGCGCATTCCGCGTCGCGGTAGTGCTTGCGAATGTGCTCTTCCCATGGCCCGAAGGTGGCCATTTCTGAGGGTTCCAGCAGGCGCGAGACCGCGTCTTCAATGGCTTGTTGCGCGCCCTCGCGGTCTTCCGATGGTGCGCCGCGCACCTTCTGCGCCACGGCTTCCAGGTAGAAGGCCGAGCGCCAGCCCACTGCCGCCACCAGGCAGTTGGCCTCGTCGTCGGTGATGCATTGGCGGCCCATCAGCTTGCCTTCTCGTGCCAGGTCTTGCACCAGGTCGCGCGCGGGCCCTTCGGGCAGCGGGTGCAGCGTGAATGGCCGGAACTTCGCCAGCGTGCCCAGGTACTGGCCCAAGCGGGCCAGCGGCTCGATGCCGATGGAGCCCGTGATGAGCCAGCGCACCCGCGGGCAGGCCTGCTGCATGCGGATGAGCTGGTTCATGAACTGGCGCGCTGCGTCAACGCCGGCCGTGCCTTGGTCGTGCAAGGCCTTGAGGAAGATGGGAAGCTCGTCGATCAGCAGCACCCAGCGGCGCGCGGTGTCCTCGTGCAGCGCACGGATGAGGCGCTCCAGGAACTGGGCGTGATCGAGGTGTATGAACGCCTGGTACCAGGGGCCGCCATCCTGGGCCGAGGCCCCCAGGCACTGCGTCAGGCGCTGCAGCAGGTAGCTTTTGGCCTGTTCGCCTCCGCTGCGGCGCTCACCCAGCCGGCTGCACAACTCGCGAAACACCATGGCGGCGCTGGTGCAGCCCGCCAGTTCCACCTTCACCGCCACCCAGCGTCGCTCTGGGGCCTGTTCCACCAGCCGGTCCAGCAAAAAGGTCTTGCCCAGCCGCCACGGGCCGTGCATGGAAATGTTGTCGCCGCGATCGAACGCGTCGTATAGGTCGGCCACTTCTTGCTGGCGGCCGTAGGACTTGTCTCGGTAGGGGAGGGCGGCAATCACGGGGGCTCCTGTCTCTTCCGGCGGATGAAAACAAAGTTGTTTTGCAACAGCTTTGTTTTGAAACGGCTTTGTTGTTTCGGCGCCGGAAAGGGAAAAAGCCCACCTTATAAATCGAAAGAACTACATCAAAGTGCCTGGGTATTGCCTGTCTTTAACCCCACACCGCGTCCAGCGCCGCCCAGGCTGCCGCGATGGGTGCCTCGCCCAGGCGCTCGGCGCGGCAGATGAACACCAGGTCGCAGGCCAGGCTCACCTGCTCGGCAATGGCCAGGCCACGCGCCTGCGCTTCGCGCATGGCAATCGCATCGCGCACCAGCGACAGGCCCACGCCGCTTTTCACCAGGTCGAGCATGGAGGCCTCCTGGTCCACCAGCGCCACGCGCCGGGGCTCCAGGCCGGTGAGCGAGCCCGGGCCGAACACGCGGCGCTGCAGGCGGTGGTGTGCGCTGTCGGGCGGCGTGTCCAGCCAGGGCAGGGCGGCCAGGGCCTTCCAATCTTTGTCGCGCACCTGCGGGCCCCAGCCGGCTGGCGCCAGCACGCGGTAGTGAAAGCGCGTGAGGTGTCGCAGGTGAAAGGGCGCGCCCAGGGGCGCGTCGGGCAGGTCCAGAAAGAAGCCCACGTCCAGGTCGCCCCGGTCCACCTGGGCCAGCACCTCGCCGCTCATGCCCTGGCGAAGCACCGTGTCCACCTGCGGGTTGGATTCGACCAGTTGCTTCAGGAAGGCGCCCAGGCGCGTGAACTCCGGGTCAAGAATGGTGCCGATGCGCAGCGTGCCGCGCACCGTGTCGTGCAGGCCGGCGGCCGCCTGGCCGAACTCGGCCAAGGCCTGCAAGGCCTTGTCGGCCAGGGGCAGCAGGGCGGCGCCGTCGGGCGTGAGCGCCATGCCCTGCGGCGTGCGGGTGAAGAGTTGCAGCCCGGTGGCCTCGGCCAGGGCCTTGAGTTGCAGGCTCACCGCTGGCTGGCTCAGGTGCAGCCGCTGGGCTGCCCGCGACACATTGCCCTCTCGCGCCACGGCGGCGAAGGCGCGCAGGATTTGCGGGTCGATGGGGGGCGTTTTGGGGCGGTTCATGCCACCCATTATTTGACCGGCTTATGAGGTATCGCCACACAAGTCATTGGCATTTCACCCAGCCAGCGGCCAAACTGTGGGCTATCGGGCGGCCGCCACATGAGCGCAGCAAATAAAACAGGCCCTCGCCACCCCCCTTCAGGAGACCCATCGATGGACAACACCGTGTTCGATTACGTGGTGATCGGGGCCGGCACCGCCGGCTGCCTGCTGGCCAACCGCCTCTCGGCCAACCCGGCGCACCGGGTGCTGCTGATCGAGGCTGGCCGCCCCGACGACTACCACTGGATTCACATCCCGGTGGGCTACCTTTACTGCATCAACAACCCTCGCACCGACTGGCGTTACCAGACCGAGCCCGACCCTGGCCTGAACGGGCGGCGCCTGCTGTACCCGCGCGGCAAGACGCTGGGGGGCTGCTCCAGCATCAACGGCATGATTTACATGCGCGGCCAGCAGCGCGACTACGACCAGTGGGCCCGGCTCACGGGCGACAGCGACTGGCGCTGGGACCAGTGCCTGAGCGACTTCCGCGCCCACGAAGACCACTACCGCCTCGACACCGAGGCCAACCCCGATTTCCGCCGCCTGCACGGCAACGGTGGCGAGTGGCGCGTGGAGAAACAGCGCCTGCGCTGGGACTTGCTCGACGCCTTTGCCCAGGCCGCGCAGCAGGCTGGCATTCCCGCCACCGATGACTTCAACAGCGGCACCAACGAAGGCGTGGGTTACTTCGAGGTGAACCAGAAAGCCGGCTGGCGCTGGAACGCCTCCAAGGCCTTTCTGCGCCCGGTGTCGCACCGGCCCAACCTCACGGTGTGGACCCAGGCCCTCACCGAGCGCCTGCTGTTCGAGCGCGACGCTCAGGGCCGCCTGTGCTGCACCGGCGCACAGGTGCGCGCCCTCGGCGGCCGGGTGTCGGTGACGGCGCGGCGCGAGGTGGTGCTGAGTGCCGGCGCGGTGGGCTCGCCTGCCATCCTGCAGCGCTCGGGCGTGGGGCCGGCGCCGCTGCTGCAATCGCAGGGCATTGCCGTGCAGCACGAGCTGCCCGGCGTGGGCGAGAACCTGCAAGACCACCTGCAGATCCGCTCGGTCTACAAAGTGCAGGGCGCGCGCACCCTCAACACCCTGGCCAGCTCGCTCTGGGGCAAGGCCAAGATCGGCCTGGAATACGCCCTCAAGCGCAGCGGCCCCATGAGCATGGCGCCCAGCCAGCTCGGGGCTTTTACCCGCAGCGACCCCGCGCAGCCCTGGCCCAACATCGAGTACCACGTGCAGCCGCTCTCGCTGGACGCCTTCGGCCAGCCGCTGCACCGCTTCCCGGCCTTCACCGCCAGTGTGTGCAACCTCAACCCCACCAGCCGCGGGCATGTGCGCATCACCAGTGCCGAGCCCGAGGCCGCGCCAGCCATCGCGCCCAACTACCTGAGCACGCCCGAAGACCGCCAGGTGGCCGCCGACAGCCTGCGCGTGACCCGGCGCATCGTGGCCCAGCCCGCGCTGGCCCAGTACCAGCCCGAAGAATTCAAGCCCGGCGTGCAGTTCCAGACCGACGAAGAACTCGCCCGCCTGGCCGGCGACATCGCCAGCACCATCTTCCACCCCGTGGGCACCACCCGCATGGGCCGGACCGACGACCCGATGGCCGTGGTGGACAGCCACTTGCGCGTGCGCGGCGTGGCCGGCTTGCGCGTGGTGGACGCGGGCGTGATGCCCACCATCACCAGCGGCAACACCAACAGCCCCACGCTCATGATCGCCGAGAAGGCAGCGCGCTGGATGTTGTCGGGCAATTGACTCGCGTGCAACCTATATCAGCGCAAACGGCCGATGTACTTGGCCTGCGCCGTGGCGTCTTCCGGGCCGGGGACGGGCTGCACCTGGCCCGCACGCAGCGCCTCGGCCGCGCTTTGCACCAGAGGCTTGCGGGGCGCAGGCGCCAGCGTGGCGATGGCCGATTCCAGCTTCTCGGCCCACACCAGCAGCTCCACGTGGCCGTCCACCCGCGCGCGCTCGCGGGCGAAGCGGGCGATCTCCCGCGCGTACTCGGCGTTGCAGGCCATCCACTCGGTGTCGGTCACGCGCCCGGTCTTGCGCCGCAGCAGCACGTGCATGTGGGCCGCGATGCCGAACAAATCACTGGGGCTCATGGTGGTCTCCCAAAGGGTGGCGCGGGGGCATCTCAGTGGCCAAGCTGTTCTTTGTGCAAGGCCAGGTCGAGACCGGTGCGCTCCTGCTCTTCGCTCACCCGCAGCGACACGAAGCGCGAGGTGATCCACAGCACCACGGTGGTCATCACCACGCTGTAGCCCAGCACCGCCACGCAGGCCACCAGCTGCGCGGCCACGCTGGCCTGCACACCTGAGATGGCCGGGTCGGCCAGCACGCCGGTGAGCAGCGCGCCCACCAACCCGCCCACGCCGTGCACGCCGAACACGTCCAGCGAGTCGTCGGCCCGCAGCCAGCGCTTGAGCGCCGTGGCGCCCCAGTAGCAGGCCACACCCGCGACCAGGCCGATCACCAGCGCCCCCCGCAGCGTGACGAAACCCGCCGCCGGCGTGATGGCCACCAGCCCCGCCACCACACCTGAACACAGGCCCAGCAAAGAGGCGCGCCGGCGCGCCAGCCACTCCGCCGCCATCCAGGCCATGGCCCCGGCCGCCGCCGCCAGGTGCGTGACCGCCATGGCCAGGCCTGCGCGCCCATCGGCCGCCAGGGCCGAGCCCGCGTTGAAGCCGAACCAGCCCACCCACAACAGGCCGGTGCCGGCCATGGTGAGCCCCAGGTTGAAGGGAATGAAGGGCTCGCGACCGTAGCCGGTGCGTGGGCCCAGGGCGTAGGCCACCACCAGGGCCGCGGCCCCGGCGTTGATGTGCACCACCGCACCGCCCGCGAAATCGAGCGCGCCCAGCTTGGCCAGCCAGCCACTGGGCTCCCACACCCAGTGCGCGATCGGTGCGTACACCAGCAGCAGCCACAGGCTGGCAAAGCCCAGCAGGGCACCGAAGTGCATGCGCTCCACCAAGGCGCCCACCACCAGCGCGCAGGTGATGATGGCGAAGGTGAGCTGGAACATGGCAAACACCGACTCCGGCACGTGCGGCGCCACGTGGCTCACCGCCACCTGCCCCGCGCTGCCCAGGTATTCCAGGCCCGAGAAGCCCATGCGCTGCAGCCCGCCGATAAAGGCCCCCAGGTCGGCGCTGCCGGGCGTGAAGGCCAGCGAATACGCCACCGCGAACCACAGCACGCTCACCACCGCCGCGATGCCCACCACACTGGCCATGGTGTTGATCACGTTGATCTGCCGCACCATGCCGCCATAGAACAGCGCAATGCCTGGCAGCGTCATCAGCAGCACGAGCGCAGTGCTCACCATCAGCCAGGCGGTGTCGGCGCCATTCAAGGTGTTGGCCAAGGCCAGTGCAGGCCCTCCATCGGCCCAGGCGCCCAGGGGCAAAGCACCCAGCAGGGCGGGCAACAGCAGGTGGGAAACTCGGGTTTGGTGCATGAACGGCCCTTTCTCCTGAAAGTGGGGCCAGTGCATAAGACGTGCCAAATTGAATCGGAAGCAAGGGAAACCCCGGATGCACCTGCCCGGTGCGAGCCGCTACATTGCACGCACTCGCTGCCGCGCCAAGCGCGGTGACCGCGGGGGACCGAGGAGACAACCCAGTCCAACCAGAACATTGCCGGCATCACCGCCCATCAGAGGCGTCCGGATCCCATACAGCCGACCCTAGCGGGTCGGTTTTTTTTTGTGGCCTCGCCCAGCCGCGACAATCGGGCCCCTCATGGAACTGCTGCTCGTTTCTGTCGCTTCGCTGTTTGCTGGGTTCGTGGACGCCATCGTGGGTGGCGGCGGCCTGATCCTGGTGCCTGCGCTGTTCGCCGTATTTCCCACCACGCACCCGGCCACGCTGTTCGGCGTGAACAAAAGCGCCTCGATGTGGGGCACTGCTGCCGCCACGGTGCAGTTCGCACGCTGCGTGCAAATGCCCTGGGCTTCGTTGCTGCCGGCCGCTGGCCTGGCCTTTGCGGGTTCCATGGCGGGGGCCTGGACGGTCACCGTCATTTCGCCCGATTTCCTTCGCCGCGCCTTGCCACTGGTGCTGCTGGTGGTGCTGCTCTACACCCTGGCCCGCAAAGACCTGGGGCGCCAGCACGCGCCCACCTTCTCGGGCCGGCAAGAGGCGGCCGCGGCCGGTGTGCTGGGCTTGACGATCGGTTTTTACGACGGCTTCTTCGGCCCGGGCACGGGCAGCTTTCTGGTCTTCTTGTTCGTGCGCTGGTTGGGCTACGACTTTCTGCACGCCAGCGCCAGCGCCAAGCTGCTCAACGTGTCGTCCAACGTGGCGGCCGTGCTGCTCTTTGCCTGGAAGGGTCACGTGTGGTGGCACTTCGCGCTGAGCATGGCCGTGGCCAATGTGGTGGGCAGCCTGCTTGGCACTCGCCTGGCGCTCAAGCACGGCAGCGGCTTCGTGCGCGGGGTGTTCATCGTGGTGGTGAGCGCCCTGATCCTCAAGACCACCTACGACGCCTGGCTCAAGACGTGATCAAGGCGTGAAGCTCTCCGGCGGCCAGGGAATCTCGCTGGCCTTCAGCGGCGTGCCGATGGGCGCCGCCGCCTGCCCCTTCTGCACCGCGGCCATGTCTTGCGGATTGGGGTACTGGTCCATCAGCAGGTAGTCGAACACCCGCCGCGCAATGGGTGCTGCCGCCGCCGCGCCAAAGCCCGCGTTCTCCACCACCACCGCCAGCGCCACCCGGGGGGCTTCCACCGGGGCGAACGCCAGGTAGAGCGAGTGGTCGCGCTGGTGCTCTTCGAGCTTGCGCGCGTCGTAGCGGTCTTTCTGGCCGATGGTCACGGCTTGGGCCGTGCCGGTCTTGCCGCCGCTGGTGTAGCCAGCACCAGCGAATACACGGGTAGATGTGCCCTCGGTGGTCACGGCCTGCATGGCGCGCAGCACCACGGCAATGTTCTCGGGCTTGTAGCCCAGGCGCTCGCCCTCGGGTTTGGGAATCGGGGTGCGCTGGCGCGTGACCACGCTCTCGGTGGCGATGGTCAGGTGCGGGCGGTACTTGATGCCGCCATTCGCCAGCACCGACATCGCATGCGCGATCTGCAGCATGGTGAAGTTGTTGTAGCCCTGCCCGATGCCCAGCGAGATCGTCTCGCCCGCGTACCACTTCTGTTGTTCGGGCCGCTTGTAGGTGGCGCGCTTCCAGGCCTGGCTGGGCAGCACGCCGCGCACCTCGCCCTTGAGGTCGATGCCGGTGATCTGCCCGAAGCCCAGTGGCTTCATGAAGTCGTGCATCAGGTCCACGCCCATCTCGTTGGCCAGCGAGTAGTAATAGACGTTGCTGGATTTCACGATGCTGCGGTGCATGTCCACCGGGCCCAGGCCGCCATCGCCGTGGCTGCGGAAGCGGTGGTTGCCGAACATCCACGAGCCGCTGTCCTGAATCACCGTGCTGGCGCTGCGCGAGCCGGTCTCCAGGGCTGCCAGCGCCATGAAGGGCTTATAGGTGGAGCCGGGCGGGTAGGTGCCACGCAGGGCCCGGTTGAGCAGGGGCTTGTCGAGCGACTCGTTCAGCGCCTTCCAATTCTCCACGTCGATGCCATCGACGAAGAGGTTGGGGTCAAACGTGGGCTTGGAGACAAAGGCCAGCACTTCGCCGTTGCGCGGGTCAATCGCCACCAGGGCACCGCGCCGCTCGCCGAAGAGGTCTTCCACCATCTTCTGAAGCTTCAGGTCAATCGACAGCACCACCGTGTCGCCCGGCGTGGCCGGCGTGGCCGCCAGTGAGCGCACCGCGCGGCCGCCGGCCGAGGTTTCCACCCGCTCAAAGCCGGTGACGCCGTGCAGGGTCTGCTCGTACTGCTGTTCGGTGCCCAGCTTGCCGATGTACTCGGTGCCCCGGTAGTTGGCTTGCTCTTCCTCGGGCCAATCGGCGATCTGCTCTTTCTCGCGTTGGTTGATGCGCCCGATGTAACCCACCACGTGGCTGGCCACCTCGCCCTGCGGGTACTGGCGCAGCAGACGCGCCCGCACGTCCACGCCCGGGAAGCGGAAGCGCTGCGCGGTGAAGCGGGCCACCTCTTCGTCGCTCAGCCGGGTGCGGATGGGCAGCGAGTCGAAGCGGTGTGACTCCTCGGTCAGCTTGCGAAAGCGCCGCACGTCACGCGGCGAAATGTCCATGATTTGACCCAGCGCTTCAATGGTGGCACTCAGGTTCTCCACCTGCGATGGCGTGATCTCCAGCGTGTAGGCAGAGTAGTTGGTGGCCAGTACCCGGCCCTCGCGGTCCACGATCTGCCCGCGGTTCGGCACCACCGGAATGATGGCCGTGCGGTTGCTTTCGGCCTGCGCCAGCAACTCGTCGTGCCGCACGATCTGCAGCCACACCAGCCGCGCCACGATCAACCCAAAGGCCACCGCCACCGCCAGCCCGATCACCAGCACCCGCGTGCGGAACTGAGCGAGGTCGGCCTCGACGTTGCGCAACTCAGTCATGCCAACTCCTCGCTGCGCCGCCGTGCGATGGAGGCACAGCAGCCAGCACACACCGCGGAACCGGCTTGGCCGGGCCGCTGGTGTGGCCCCCCTTCAAGGGGGGTGACGCCGAGGGCGGCGCGGGGGATCTTCATAATGGCCGGTTGTCGTCGGGGTTCGGGGCGCGGCGCTGCGGCGCCAGCAACAGCACCGAGGCCAGCGGCCACAACAAGGCCTCGATCACCGGGGCCAGCACCATGTCCCACCCGGGGAAGCTGCCGCCCACGGCCATGCGGGCGATCAGTTGCAGCAGGTGCGCCCCCAGGAACAGGCCAAACACCTGCAGCGCCTGTTGCGGCACCGGAAACCACAGCAGGCGACGGTGCACGGCAATGGCGCCGAAGCCCAGGGCGGTGTAGGCCAGGGCGTGTTGGCCCAGCAGCGTGCCCTGGTGCACGTCCATCACCAGGCCAAATGCAAAGGCCACGCCCACGCCAATGCGCAGGGGCTGGTGCACGCTCCAGAACACCAGGGCAATGGCGAGCAGGTCGGGCATCCACGCGGCGCGGCCCCACAGGCCCATGTTCATGAGCATGTTGCCCATGAGGGCCAGGATCAGGCTGAACCAGATGAAGACCGGGTTGGCGGGCAGCAGCAGTTGCTGGCCGGGGCGCATGATCATGGGTCGCGCTCCTCAGTGGGCGCGGGCACGGCGCCACGGCCACGCTGCGGGCCGGTCAATGGTGACGGGGGCAGTGGTGCACCGGTTTGCGACAGCACCAGCACGTGCAGGGCACCCTGCACGCGGGCCACGGGTTCGCACAAGATGCGCGAAAACGACGATTCGGCCTGCCGCTCCACTTTCGTGACGCGGGCCACCGGCAGGCCGGGCGGGTACACGCCGTCCACGCCACTGGTGGTGAGCAGGTCGCCCTCGGCCACGTCTGCATTGGCCAGGGTGAAGCGAAGCTCCAGGCCGTCGCCACCGGCCGAAGGCTGCCCATAGGCCACGCTGCGCACGCCGGTGCGGGCGTTCAGCACAGGAATGGCCTGGTCGCGGTCGATCAGCAAGCTCACCTCGGCCAGCAGCGGGTACACCCGCGTGACCTGCCCGAGCACACCGGCCTCGTCGATCACCGGCGCGCCGGCCACTACGCCATGGGTTTGGCCGCGGTCGATCACCACCTTGCGCGAGTACGGATCGGCCGCGTCGTACAGCACCTGCGCGCCAATGGCGTCCACCCCGGTGCGCGAGCGCATGGCCAGCAGATCGCGCAGGCGCTGGTTTTCCAGTGCCAGTTGCTCCAGTTGCAAGGTGCGCGCGGCTTGCGTGGCCAGGCGCTGCAGCGCGGCGCTTTCGTTGGCTTGGGCGCTGTGCAGCGAACTGAAGTAGTGGCCGGCCGCGGCGGCCGCCTCGATGGGCTGCATCACCAGCCACTGCACCGGGTACAGCGCCGTGGCCAGTGCGGCCCGAACGGGGGTGGCGACCTTGAAGCGCAGGTCGGCCACCATCAAAAACAGCGCCAAGGCGCTGAAGACCACCAGCTTGGACAGGGCCGACGGGCCCTGCTTGAAGAATGGCGGTGGGGTACGGTCCAGCGTGCCCAGTGGCATGGCGGCTCGCTACCGTGAACGGGCTTATTCGCTGGTGAAGATGGTGCCCAGGCGCTCCATGCGCTCCAGGGCCATGCCACAGCCACGCACCACGCAGGTCAGGGGCTCTTCGGCCACCAGCACGGGCAGGCCGGTCTCTTCGGCCAGCAGGCGGTCCAGGTCGCGCAGCAGCGCGCCACCACCGGTGAGCATCATGCCGCGCTCGGCGATGTCGGCACCGAGCTCGGGCGGGGTGTGCTCCAGGGCCATCTTCACGGCCGACACGATGTTGTTCAGCGGGTCGGTGAGGGCCTCCAGGATTTCGTTGGAGCTGATGGTGAAGCTGCGCGGCACGCCTTCGCTGAGGTTGCGGCCCTTGACTTCCATCTCTTTCACTTCGCTGCCCGGGAAGGCCGAGCCGATCTGCTTCTTGATGGCTTCGGCCGTGGGCTCGCCGATCAGCATGCCGTAGTTGCGGCGGATGTAGGCAATGATGGCATCGTCAAAACGGTCACCGCCCACGCGCACGCTGCCCTTGTAGACCATGCCGCCCAGGCTGATGACGCCCACTTCGGTGGTGCCACCGCCGATGTCCACCACCATCGAACCCGAGGCGTCCGACACGGGCAGACCCGCGCCGATGGCCGCGGCCATGGGTTCCTCGATCAGGTACACCTCGGAGGCGCCGGCGCCCAGGGCCGATTCGCGGATGGCGCGACGCTCGACCTGGGTGGAGCCGCACGGCACGCAGATGATGATGCGCGGGCTCGGCTTGAACATCGAGCGCGGGTGCACCATCTTGATGAACTGCTTGAGCATCTGCTCGGTGACGGTGAAGTCGGCGATCACGCCGTCTTTCATCGGGCGGATGGCCTCGATATTGCCGGGCACCTTGCCCAGCATGGCCTTGGCCTCGTGGCCCACGGCCTGAATGGTTTTCTTGCCTTGCGGGCCGCCTTCGTGGCGAATGGACACCACCGAGGGCTCGTCGAGCACGATGCCCTTGTTGCGAACGTAGATGAGGGTGTTGGCGGTGCCGAGATCGATGGCCAGGTCGGTCGAGAATTGCCGACGGAACGCTTCAAACATGGTGCAGGAATCCTGTGGGGCACGGGCACGGCTTCGCGCGCACGTCGCCTGGTGTGGGGCCGAATACGGGGCTGGGCATCGGGTCCAAGTGGTTGATTTGGTAGCGAATTCCGCGCCAAGCCAGGGGAACGCCACCAAACCTTGGATAATACCCGATCCCCTGTGCATAACTGCACCCCGAGCGGGCCTGAACCGCCCCTTTACACCCCGTTTCAGGGGCATGGTTTTGCCGCTTGTCGGCTCGCCAAGCCTTTCCCCTTCTCATCCCAACGTCCAGCCATGTCACTCACCTTGAACGACATCGGGCGCATTGCCAAGTTGGCGCGCCTGGAACTCAGCGGACCGCAGAGCGAGCGCATGCTCGGCCAACTCAACGGCTTTTTCGACATCGTTGAGCAGATGAACGCCGTGGATACCACAGGCGTCGAGCCCCTGGCCCACCCCACCGCCGTCATCGGCGAGGTGGCTCTGCGCCTGCGCCCTGACGTGGTGAGCGAGCCCAACAACCGCGAGGCCAACCAGAAGAGCGCGCCCGCCGTCGAGCGCGGCCTGTTCCTCGTGCCCAAGGTGATCGAATGAGCGACAAGCAGATTCACGAAATGGGCGTGGCTGAGCTGGCCGCCGCCATTGCCGACAAGCAGACCTCGTCCGTCGAAGCCGCGCAGGCCCTGCTGGCGCGCGCCAAGCAACACGAGAACCTGGGCGCTTACCTGGCCTTCAACGAAGACGCCACCCTGGCGCAGGCGCGCGCGGCCGATGCCCGCGTGGCCGCTGGCGAGCGCGGGCCGCTGCTGGGCGTGCCCGTCGCCCACAAAGACATCTTCGTCACCCGCGATTTCCCTACCACCGCCGGCTCCAAGATGTTGGCCGGCTACCAGAGCCCGTTCGACGCCACCGTGGTGGCCAAGCTGGCCGGCGCGGGCGCGGTGACCCTGGGCAAGCTCAACTGCGACGAGTTCGCCATGGGCGGCAGCAATGAGAACTCGGCCTTTGCCGTGGCGCACAACCCCTGGGACACCGGCCGCGTGCCGGGTGGTTCATCGGGCGGTTCGGCCGTGGCCGTGGCCGCGCGCCTGGCGCCCGCCGTCACCGGCACCGACACTGGCGGCTCCATCCGCCAGCCGGCGAGCTTCTGCAACGTCACCGGCATCAAGCCCACCTACGGCCGCTGCTCGCGCTACGGCATGGTGGCCTTTGCCTCCAGCCTGGACCAGGCCGGCCCCATGGCGCGCAGCGCCGCCGACTGCGCCACCCTGCTCACCGCCATGGCCGGGCCTGACATCGACCGCGACTCCACCAGCCTGGACCGCCCGGCCGAGGACTACACCGCGCTGCTGGGCAAGCCCCGCGAAGGCGCCAGCGCCGCGCAGCCGCTCAAAGGCTTGCGCATCGGTCTGCCGAAAGAGTTCTTTGGTGAGGGCTGCGCGCCCGACGTGGTCGCCGCGGTGCGCGCCGCGCTGGCCGAATACGAAAAGCTCGGCGCCACGCTGGTGGACATCTCGCTGCCGCGCACCGAGCTGTCCATCCCGGTGTACTACATCATTGCCCCAGCCGAGGCCTCGTCGAACCTGAGCCGTTTCGACGGCGTGAAGTTCGGCCACCGCGCCGCCCAGTACGACGACCTGGTGGACATGTACCAAAAGACCCGCAGCGAAGGCTTCGGGCCCGAGGTGCAGCGCCGCATCATGATCGGCACCTATGTGCTCAGCCACGGCTACTACGACGCCTACTACCTCAAGGCCCAGCAGATTCGCCGCCTGATCGCGCAAGACTTCCAGCAGGCCTTCGCCCAGTGCGACGTGATCGCCGGCCCGGTGGCCCCCACCGTGGCCTGGAAGATCGGTGAAAAGGGCGATGACCCGGTGGCCAACTACCTGGCCGACATCTTCACGCTGCCCGGCTCCCTGGCCGGCCTGCCCGGCATGAGCGTGCCGGCCGGGTTCGGCGCGGGCGGTCTGCCCGTGGGCCTGCAGTTGCTGGGCAACTACTTCAAGGAAGGCGAGCTGCTGCAAGCGGCGCACGCCTTCCAGCAAGCCACCGACTGGCACCTGAAGACGCCGGAGGGCTTCTGAACATGAGCAAGCAGAAACAAGCATCCCTGCTGGTGCAGGGTTACGAGGTCGTGATCGGCTTCGAGACCCACGCCCAGCTCGCCACGAACAGCAAGATCTTCAGTCGCGCGGCCACGGCCTTTGGCGCCGAGCCCAACACCCAGGCCTGTGCGGTGGACCTGGCCCTGCCCGGCACGCTGCCGGTGATGAACCGCGCCGCGGTGGAACACGCCATTCGCTTCGGCCTGGCCGTGGGTTCACACGTGGCCGAACAAAGCGTCTTCGCGCGCAAGAACTACTTCTACCCCGACCTGCCCAAGGGCTACCAGATCAGCCAGTTCGAGATTCCGGTGGTGCAGGGCGGCGAGGTGTCGTTCTACCTGGGCGACGAGAAGAAAACCGTGCGCCTGGTGCGCGCCCACCTCGAAGAAGACGCGGGCAAGAGCCTGCACGAGGACTTCATTGGCCAGAGCGGCATCGACCTCAACCGCGCCGGCACGCCGCTGCTGGAGATCGTGACCGAGCCCGACATCCGCTCCAGCGCCGAGGCCGTGGCCTACGCCAAAGAGCTGCACAAGATCGTCACCTGGATCGGCATTTGCGACGGCAACATGCAAGAGGGCTCGTTCCGCTGCGACGCCAACGTCTCGGTGCGCAAGCCTGGCGAGCCGCTGGGCACGCGCCGCGAGATCAAGAACCTGAACTCGTTCAAGTTCATGCAGCAGGCCATCGACTACGAGGTGCGCTGGCAGATCGAGCAACTCGAAGACGGGTACGAGATCCAGCAGGCCACGGTGCTGTTCGACCCCGACACCGGTGAGACGCGCGCCATGCGCACCAAGGAAGACGCGGCCGATTACCGCTACTTCCCCGACCCCGACCTGCCGCCGCTGGTGATTGCGCGCAGTTGGGTGGACGAGGTGAAGGCCGCGATGCCCGAGTTGCCGCGCGCCATGGCCGAGCGCCTCGTGGCCGATTACGGCCTGCCCGAGTACGACGCCACCACCCTCACGCAAAGCCCCGCCATGGCGGCCTACTTCGAGGTGGCGGCCAAGGCCTGCGGCCAGGCCAAGATGGCCAGCAACTGGATCATGGGCGAGGTCTCGCGCCGCCTGAACAACGAAGAGAAAGACATCGCCCAGGTGCCCGTGAGCGCCGACACCCTGGCCGCGCTGCTCAAGCGCATCGCCGACGGCACGGTGTCGAACAACGCCGCCAAGCAGGTGATGGACGCGCTGTGGTCGGGCGAGGGCCAGGACGTGGACGCCGTCATCGAGGCCAAGGGCCTGAAGCAGATGAACGACAGCGGCGCGCTTGAGGCCATCATCGACGAGGTGATGGCCGCCAACGCGCCCATGGTCGAGCAGTTCCGCGCCGGCAAAGACAAGGCCTTCAACGCACTGGTGGGCCTGGTGATGAAGGCCAGCAAGGGCAAGGCCAACCCGCAACAGGTCAACGACGTGCTGCGCCAGAAGCTGGGTTGAGCGGGGTGAAAACGCCTGGGCCTTTACTGGCCCGGGCGTGAGCCGGATTGCCCTGCCCACAGCGGGCGCAGGCGCGCCAATTCTTCGTCAAAGCGCGCGTTGATGCGCTGCTTCTCTTGCTGCTGCTCGTGCAGGTGGCGTTTCTGGGCCTGCTGTTCGGCCTTGTTGTCTTCCAGCTTGCGCTTGAGCCAGCCAGGGGCCTTGCTCGGGTCGCGCTGGTAGAACTCCATCTCGGTGTCGATTTCCTGGCGCTGGGCCCTTAGCGTATCGCCGCGTTTTTCCACCGCCGCGATCACGTCGTCCACTTGGGACAGGGCCTCCTGCCGTTCTTTGTCGTGCACCGCCTGATTGGGGTAGCGCACCAGCAGCGCGCGTTCGCGGCGCCACTCTTCGGCCACCCGTGCGCGGGCCTCTTCCTCTGCCCGGCGCTTGGCTTCCACCCGCTCTCGCTCTTCGGCGGTGTAGCTGGGGGGAATGACCTTGCGCACCGTGCCGGTGGCGCCGCGCTGTTCCTGCTCGCGGTCTAGGCACTCGACGATGGGGCGGTCAGAGGTGATGCGCCGCCCGTTCTTGTCGACGCAAGAGTAGATCTGCGCCCAGGTTTGTCCAGCGCTGCCAGCCAGCATCAGGGCAATGAACGCGGTTCGCAAATCGGGGCTGGGCATGTGCTGGAGGGTGGGAGGTGTCAGGCGACGCCGTACCGGGTTCGATAGGCTTGCACGCGCTCGCGGTGCTCGTCCCATTGGCCGCCAGTATGGGCCGTCAGATACTGCAGCAAATCCGACAGCCTCGCAATCGCGCAAACTTGCAGGCCCAGCTGTTGCTGCACGTATTGCACCGCGCTGTGATCGACGTCACGCACCTGGCCGTCAGGCCCCACTTCCGTGGCCTTTTCTTGCCGATCCAGCGCAATCGCCACGGCGCTGGCTGTAGCGCCGGCCGCTCGGATCAGGGCGATGGACTCGCGCGCCGCGGTGCCGGCCGACATCACGTCGTCCACGATCAGCACGCGGCCCTTGAGCGGCGCGCCCACCAGGGTGCCGCCTTCGCCGTGGTCCTTGGCTTCCTTGCGGTTGTAGGCAAAGGGCACGTTGCGGCCCAGGCGGGCCAGCTCGATGGCCACGGCCGCACCCAGCGGAATGCCCTTGTAGGCGGGGCCGAAAATCATGTCGAACTCAATGCCGCTGGCGATCAGGGCCTTGGCGTAATATTGCGCGAGCCGGCCCAGCTTGGCCCCGTCGTCGAACAGGCCCGCGTTGAAGAAATACGGGCTCATCCGACCGGCCTTGGTCTTGAATTCCCCGAACTTCAGTGCGCCGGCCTCCACACAGAACTGCACGAATTCCTGCGCCAGCCCATCGCTTGCGCCTGCCTTATCCACCATGGGTGATCCCTTGTTCAAACTCACCAGCCTCAACCTCAACGGCATCCGTTCGGCCTCCACCAAGGGACTGGAACCCTGGCTGGCGACGCACCGCCCGGATTGTATTTGCGTGCAAGAGGTCAAGGCCCAGGCGCCTGACGTGGCGGGCCGCTTCGAGCAACTCGCCGGCCTGCAGGGCCACTTTCACTTCGCCGAGAAAAAGGGCTACTCGGGCACGGGCATCTACACCCGCCACGAGCCCAGCGAGGTGATCACCGGCTTTGGCGTGCCCGAGTTCGACGCCGAAGGCCGCTACACCGAGCTGCGCTTTGACGCCCCGTCGCGCCAGTTTTCGCTCATCAGCGCCTACTTCCCCAGTGGTTCGTCTGGCCCCGAGCGGCAAGAAGCCAAGTTCCGTTTTCTGGACGCCTTCTACCCGCACCTCATGGCCCTGAAGGGTGAGCGCGAGTTCATCCTGTGCGGCGACGTGAACATCGCCCATCAGGAGAAAGACCTGAAGAACTGGAAAGGCAACCTCAAGAACAGCGGCTTCCTGCCCGAAGAGCGCGCCTGGATGACGCGCCTGCTCAACGAAGGTGGGCTGGTGGACGTCTACCGCCACCTGCAGCCCGACACCACCGACGCCTGCTACACGTGGTGGAGCAACCGCGGCCAGGCCTACGCCAAGAACGTGGGCTGGCGGCTGGACTACCACCTGGCCACGCCCGCCACCGCCGAACACGCCCGCACCGAGGCGATCTATAAGGGCGAGAAGTTCAGCGACCACGCGCCCATCACCATTGAGTACGGCTTCGTGTTGTGAACACCCCCCTGCGCCGCTTCGCGGCTTCCCCCCTCTCTGACGCGCCCGTGGCGCTGGGAGGGGTGACGCTCCCAGTGGCCCGGCTTAGCCGGTTCCACGGGAGCCCTGGGCTGGGGTGGTGCGCTCCGGTCGCTCCCGTGTTGTTGGTTGTCTGAATCCCTCTCATGCTCCAGTACCTCACCATCCCCGTCACCGCCTTCGCCCAGAACTGCTCGCTCGTGTGGTGCGACGAAACCCGCGATGCCGCGGTGATCGACCCGGGCGGCGATCTGGACCGCCTGCTCGATGCGGTGGCGCAGCACGGCCTCACGCTCAAGGCCATCTGGCTCACCCACGCCCACATCGACCACGCGGGCGGCACCGGCGAGCTGGCCCAGCGCCTGGGCCTGCCCATCATCGGGCCGCACCCGGGCGACCAGTTCTGGATCGACGGCCTGCCGCAGCAAAGCGCCATGTTCCGCTTTCCGCCCGCGCTGGCCTTCACGCCCACGCAGTGGCTGGCCGATGGCGACACGGTGCGCATCGGCCATTGCGAACTGGCGGTGCGCCACTGCCCTGGGCACACTCCGGGCCACGTGGTGTTTCACTCGGCGCAGGCCAAGCGCGCGTTTGTGGGCGATGTGTTGTTCGTGGGCAGCATTGGCCGCACCGATTTCCCGGGCGGCAACCACGAGGAACTGCTGGCCAGCATTCGCGAGCGCCTGTGGCCCATGGGCGATGACACGGTGTTCATTCCCGGCCACGGTCCCGAGGGCACCTTTGGCCAGGAGCGGCGCAGCAACCCCTTCGTGGGCGAGCGTTAAGCCCTGCCCGCGCTCAGCCTCGGCGGGCGGCTTCGTACAGGCCTTGCACCTTGGGCACGTTGGACTCCAGGTCGCGGATGCGATCGGGCCCGCTGGGGTGGGTGGACAGGAACTCCAGCCCATTGCCGCCACCGTTGGCGGCCGCCATTTTTTGCCACAGCGTCACGCTGGCGCGAGGCTGGTAAGCCGAGCGCGCGGCCAACTCAAGGCCCACCAGATCGGCCTCGGTTTCGTCGTCGCGGCTGAACTTGAGCGACAGCAACTGCGTGCCCAGGTTGGCTGCCACGTCACCCAACTGGCCCAGCCCCATGAGCTGCGCCAGCACCGACAGGCCCATGTTGGTGGCGCTGGTCTTGGCCACGCGCTCGCGGGCGTGTTCGCGCAGGGCGTGGGCCATCTCGTGGCCCATGATCATGGCGGCCTCGTCGTCGCTGAGCTGCAGCTTGTCCAGGATGCCGGTGTAGAAGGCGATCTTGCCGCCGGGCATGCAGAAGGCGTTGATTTGCTCGCTGCGAATCAGGTTGACCTCCCACTTCCAGCGCGTGGCGCGGTCGTTCCAGGGGGCGGCGTGCGGAATCAGGCGCCGCGCCATGGTGCGCAGGCGCTGCACCTGTGGGTCGCTGGCGGGCACCAGGGCGCGTTTGGCGTTGGCCTCGGCCATCATCTGGGCGTATTGCTGGTTGGCGGCCGACTCCAGCTCTTCGGCCGGCACCAGGGTGCGCAGGGCAGACGACTTGCCCACCTCCACCTGGGCCGCGGCCGGCAACGTGGCGCCTGCCGCGGTGGCGGCACCGGCCAACAGAAAGGCCCGGCGGGCCGACCACACGTGGTCAGGCCGAGGGGCGGAGGAGGTCTTCAGGTCGCAGAGCAGGCACATGCGGAAATAATAGACAAAGCCAGCCCACTGCGCGCGACGCGGCACCACCGCCCATCTCATGACCTCACCCACCGCCTTGCCCGAGCGCCCGTCCTGGGCCCAGACCGTTCGCGTTTACCTTGAACCCGCCAGCCTGCGCATGTTCGCGCTGGGCTTTTCGGCCGGCCTTCCCCTGCTGCTGGTGCTGGGCACCCTGAGCTTTCGGCTGCGCGAGGCCGGGCTGGACCGCACCACCATTGGCTACCTGAGCTGGGTGGGCCTGGCCTATGGCTTCAAGTGGTGCTGGGCACCGCTGGTGGACCGCCTGCCCATTCCGCTGCTCACGCGCTGGCTGGGGCGGCGGCGCAGTTGGCTGTTGTTGTCGCAGGCCATGGTGATCGCGGGGCTGCTCGGCATGGCGATGGCCGATCCGCGGCAAGACCTTGAGTTGGTGGTGTGGTGTGCCCTGGCGGTGGCCTTTGCGTCGGCCACGCAAGACATTGCGCTGGACGCGTTTCGCATTGAATCGGCCGACGCCCAGCGCCAGGGCGCGCTGGCCGCCACCTACCAGACGGGCTATCGCCTGGCCATGATCTGGGCCGGTGCCGGCGTGCTGTGGCTGGCCGCGCGCGCCGAGGTGGCCCCGGTGGCTGGCGCCGTGCCGGTGTACCAGCAGGCGGCCTGGGCCACGGCCTACAGCGTCATGGCCGCCAGCATGGCGGTGGGCGTGTTGACGGTGCTGCTGTCGCGCGAGCCTGCGCGCGTGGAGCTGCCGCCCGCGCGCAACCTGGGCGAGTGGCTCAAGGGTGCCCTGGTGGAGCCGTTTGCCGATTTTCTGCGCCGCCATGGGCGCGACGCCATCCTCATCCTGGCGCTGATCGGCGTGTACCGCATCAGCGACGTGGTGATGGGCATCATGGCCAACCCCTTCTACGTGGACATGGGCTACACCAAGGACGAGGTGGCCGCCGTGACCAAGGTGTACGGCGTGATCATGACCCTGGTGGGCGCCTTCATTGGCGGCGCCCTGTCGCTGCGCCTGGGCGTGATGCGCGTGCTCATGTTGGGCGCGGTGCTGTCGGCCGCCAGCAACCTGCTGTTCGCCTGGCTGGCCGGGCACGGCCACGACGTGACCGCGTTGATCGCTGTGATCTCGGCCGACAACCTGGCCGCTGGCGTGGCCTCGGCGGCCTTCATCGCCTACCTCTCCAGCCTCACCAACGTGAGCTACTCGGCCACGCAGTACGCCCTGTTCAGCTCCATGATGTTGCTGGCGCCGAAGTGGCTGGCGGGTTACTCGGGGGCGTTTGTGGATGCCTGGGGCTACCCCACTTTCTTCCTGGGCACCGCCGCGCTGGGCGTGCCGGTGCTGCTGCTGATCTGGTTGACGGCCCGCCTGAGCCCGCGCTGAATGGCGCCGCCGTTTACCGATCTTTACGAATCGCACAAACCCGCTTGACCCGGGGCCGTCACCATCCGGGTTCACCTGATACCCACTTTTCACCTGGCATGAACAACCGCCTCCTGATGATCGAGGACGACGGCCGCCTGGCCCAGATGGTCGCCGACTACCTGGGCCAGTCAGGCTTCGACGTGACCCACGCCGCCGATGGCGAGCAGGGCCTGGAGCAGCTGCCCCTGGTGCAGCCCGAGCTGGTCATTCTTGACCTGATGATGCCCGGCGTCGACGGGCTGGAGGTCTGTCGCCGCATCCGCGCGCTGCCCGGTGATCTGTCCCGCGTGCCGGTGCTCATGCTCACCGCCAAGGGCGACCCGATGGACCGCATCATCGGCCTCGAACTGGGCGCCGACGACTACCTGCCCAAGCCCTTCGAGCCGCGCGAGTTGCTGGCGCGCATCCGCGCCGTGCTGCGGCGCCGGGGCGAAGGCGGCCCGGTGGGCACGGCCCGCGCCTCGCAGGTCATGCGCTTCGGTTCACTGGAAATTGACCGAGATGCCCGCACCGTGACGGTGGCCGGCGAGCCGGCCGAGCTCACCTCTTACCAGTTCGATCTGCTCGTGGCCATGGCCGAGCGCGCCGGGCGCGTGCTCACGCGCGACCAGATCATGGAAGCGGTGCGCGGCCGTGAGCTGGAGGCCTTTGACCGCTCGATCGACGTGCACATCGGGCGCATTCGTGGTGCCATCGAGGCCGACAGCAAAGACCCCAAGCGCATCCTCACGGTGCGCGGCGTGGGCTACGTGTTTGCGAAGCAGCAGGAATGATGTCGCCTCTTGGTCAGCGCCTGTATGTGCGCATTTGGCTGGCGGTGGTGGCCGCCATCACCGTGCTCACCGTGGTGGTGGGCTGGTTGTGGCAGCAGGCGCTGGAGCGTGACCGCGCCGAGCGCGAGGCCCGTGTCACCCGCACCGTGATCATCCGCAACGAGGTGGGCGAGGTGCTGGGCGACGCCCCCACGCGCGCCACGCGCATTCCTGGCGAAGGCTGGCAGTTCGAGGTCAAGACCAAAGACGGCCAGACCCTTTACGTGCTCTTGCCACGGCCCAATCGCCAAGGCCAGCCCTCTGACGTTCGCCCGCCGCTGTGGCCCCTGACACCCGCGGGTTACGCCTGGGTGCTGGTGCTGGCGGCCGTGGCCGTGGCCCTGGGCGCGTACCCCATCGTGCGCCGCCTCACCAAACGCCTGGAGCGCCTGCAGCGCGGCGTGGAGCAGTGGGGCGAAGGCGATCTGTCCACCCGGCTGCCGGTGCAAGGGCAGGACGAAGTGGCCTTTCTGGCCACGCGCTTCAACGCGGCGGCCGAGCGGGTGCAATCGCTGCTGCAGTCGCACAAGGCCTTGCTGGCCAATGCCTCGCACGAACTGCGCTCGCCGCTGGCGCGCATCCGCATGGGGCTGGAGCTCATGGGCAGCGATGGCGCCAACCGGGCGCAGCGGGCCGAAATGGCGCGCAGCATCGAAGAACTGGACCAGCTCATCGACGAGATTTTGTTGGCCAGCCGGCTTGACCTGCGCAACGCCAACGACGCCTCCAGCCTCGGGCCCCAGGAAGAGGTGGACCTGGTGGGCCTGGCCGCCGAAGAGTGCGCGCGGGCGGGCGCCGACCTGGAGCTGGCCCCCGAGGCCAACCCCCTGGTGGTGCATGGCCAGGCCAAGCTGCTGCGCCGGGTGCTGCGCAACCTGCTGGAGAACGCGCGCCGTTACGGCCGCGCGGGCGGTCAAACCAATTCACAGGTGCAAGTGACCCTTCACAAACGCCAGGCGGGGAACAAGGCGCAGGCCGTGATGTGGGTGGACGATCACGGCCCAGGCGTGCCGCCCGATCAGCGCTGGCGCATCTTCGAGCCCTTCTACCGCCTGCCGGGCGCCAGCGAGCGCGAGGGTGGGGTAGGGCTGGGCCTGTCGCTGGTGAAAACCATCACCGAGCGCCATGGCGGCTCGGTGTGCGTGGAAGAGCGCCCGGGCGGCGGCGCCCGTTTTGTGGTGACGTTGCCCATTTGACTGACGTCAAACCCTCGGGATAAACCATAGGTTCCCACGATTAGGGGATATCGCAATTCAATTGGACGCTGCACAATTAAGGCGTTGCTGTCACAACAGAGGCATTAATTGCCCGCCCATGGGCTCTTGCTACGGGCGCACCGATTTCCAACGACGTCCTTCCAAGGACTTGTAAAGCCACCATCAGGTGGCTTTTTTTTGTGCGCTTCGGTGAGCACAGGGCTGGATGGCCCGCCTGGTCCCTCACCCAGCCCCCGCGCTGCGCTGACAGGAGATTGGCGCAGACCGCGTACTTTCAGGCGTTACCTGCCCGACTCGTCCAGCAGTTGCACCAGGTACCGCCCATAGGCGTTTTTCTTCAGCGGCTCGGCCAGTTTGAGCAGTTGCTCACCACCGATCCAGCCATTGCGCCAAGCGATTTCCTCTGGGCAGGAGATCTTCAGTCCCTGGCGCTGCTCCAGCGTGGCGATGAACTGGCCGGCTTCAAGCAGGCTTTCGTGGGTGCCGGTGTCGAGCCAGGCGTAGCCGCGTTGCATGATCTGCACGCTGAGGCTCCCCTGTTCCAGATAGGCCTGGTTCACCGAGGTGATCTCCAGCTCACCCCGCGCGCTGGGCTTGACGGCGCGGGCGATGTCCACCACCTGCTGATCGTAGAAGTACAGGCCGGTGACGGCGTAGCGGCTCTTGGGCTGGGCCGGCTTCTCTTCGATGCTCACGGCCCGGCCGCTGGCATCGAACTCGACCACGCCGTAGCGCTCGGGGTCTTGCACGTGGTAGGCGAAGACGGTGGCGCCGTCGGTCTTGGTGTCGGCGGCTTGCAGCAGCGGGGCCAAGTCGTGCCCGTAGAAGATGTTGTCGCCCAGCACCAGGGCGCTGGGGTTCTGTCCCACGAAGTCGGCGCCGATGATGAAGGCCTGCGCCAGGCCGTCGGGGTTGGGTTGCACCGCGTATTGCAGGTTCATGCCCCAGGCGCTGCCGTCGCCCAGCAGTTGCTGGAAGCGCGGTGTGTCTTGCGGGGTGCTGATGATCAGCACGTCGCGGATGCCCGCCAGCATGAGGGTGCTCAGCGGGTAATAGACCATGGGCTTGTCGTACACCGGCAGCAGCTGTTTGCTGATGGCCAGCGTGGCGGGGTGCAGCCGGGTGCCGGAGCCGCCGGCCAGGATGATGCCCTTGCGGGTGGTGGTGCGGGTGGTCATGGTGGTCAGAGGATTTCTTGCAGCAGGCGGCGCACGCCAGTTTGCCAGTGGGGCTGGTGCAGGCCGAAGGCGTCTTGGAGTTTCTTCGTGCTCAGGCGCGAGTTGGGCGGGCGCCGCGCGGGCGTGGGGAAGGCGCTGGTGGGCACCGGGTCAATGGTGTGCACCTTCAGCGGCAAGTCGGGGCGCAGTTCGCGGGCGGTGTCGATGACGAAGCGGGCGTAGCCGTGCCAACTGGTCTCGCCAGCGGCCACCGCGTGGTAGGTGCCGGCCTTGGCGGGGTCGGCCAGTGCGCCGCGCAGCGCGTGCGCGCTGAGGTCGGCCAGCAGGTCGGCCCCGGTGGGCGCGCCGATCTGGTCGTTGATCACGGTCAGGCGCTCACGCTCTTGCGCCAGGCGCAGCATGGTTTTGGCGAAGTTGCCGCCGCGCGCCGCGTACACCCAACTGGTGCGCAGGATGAGGTGGCGGCAGCCGCTGGCGCGGATGGCGTCCTCGCCTTCGAGCTTGGTCTGGCCGTACACGCCCAGCGGGCCGGTGGCGGCGTCTTCGCTGCGGGGCTGCTGGCCGCTGCCGTCGAACACGTAGTCGGTGGAGTAGTGCAGCAACCAGGCCCCGCGCGCGGCGGCCGCGCGGGCCAGCACGCCGGGCGCGGTGGCGTTGATGGCGCGCGCCAGCTCGGGCTCGCTCTCGGCCTTGTCCACGGCGGTGTGGGCCGCGGCGTTCACGATGACGTCGGGCGCCAGGTGCTCGACCAGTGCCGGCAGCTGCTCAGGCTGGGCCAGGTCGGCCGGGTAAGCACCCGTGCCTTCGCGCCCCAGGGCGATGAGTTCACCCAGCGGCGTCAGGCTGCGCTGCAACTCCCAGCCCAGTTGGCCGTTGGCGCCCAGCAGCAGGATCTTCATGCCGAAGCCCCGGCGGATTGGGCGTATTGCGTGCTGACCCAGTCGCGGTAGGCGCCGCTTTGCACATGGGCCACCCAGTCGGGGTGGTCCAGGTACCACTGCACCGTCTTGCGAATGCCGGTCTCGAAGGTCTCGGCGGGCTTCCAGCCCAGCTCGCGCTCGAGCTTGCGCGCGTCGATGGCGTAGCGCCGGTCGTGGCCGGGGCGGTCTTTGACGTGGGTGATCTGGGTGGCGTAAGACTGCCCATCGGCGCGCGGGCGCAGCTCATCGAGCAGGGCGCAGACGGTGTGCACGATCTCGATATTGGGCTTCTCGTTCCAGCCGCCCACGTTGTAGGTCTCGCCCAGGCGGCCAGCGGCCAGCACGCGGCGAATGGCGCTGCAGTGGTCCTTCACGTAAAGCCAGTCGCGCACCTGCATGCCGTCGCCATACACCGGCAGCGGCTTGCCGGCCAGGGCGTTGACGATCATCAGCGGGATCAGTTTCTCGGGGAAGTGGTACGGCCCGTAGTTGTTGCTGCAGTTGGTGGTGATCACCGGCAGGCCGTGGGTGTGGTGCCAGGCGCGCACCAGGTGGTCGCTGGCGGCCTTGCTGGCCGAATACGGGCTGTTGGGTTCGAAGGGGTGCTGCTCGGTGAAGGCCGGCGCGTCGGGCGCCAGCGAGCCGTACACCTCGTCGGTGCTCACGTGCAGGAAGCGGAAGGCCGCGCGTTCGGCCTCGGGCAGGGCCGACCAATAGGCGCGCACGGCTTCGAGCAGGCGGAAGGTGCCGACGATGTTGGTCTGGATGAAGTCTTCGGCGCCGTGGATGGAGCGGTCCACGTGGCTCTCGGCGGCGAAGTGGACGACCGCGCGCGGTCGGTGCTGGTTCAGCAGCGAGGAGACCAGGGCCGAGTCGCCGATGTCGCCTTGCACAAAGGTGTGGCGCGCATCGCCTTGCAGGCTGGCCAGGTTCTCCAGGTTGCCCGCGTAGGTGAGCTTGTCCAGGTTGATGACTGGCTCATCGCTTTGTGCGAGCCAGTCCAACACGAAATTGGCGCCGATGAAGCCGGCGCCGCCAGTGACCAAAATCATGAAACTCCCCCAAGGCGATGAGCCAAGCCTGCGCTGGCTTGACCGCCCGGATTATCTCCGGGCGCCTGGCGGGGAGGGCTGCCTGTCAGTGGCCGTGTGCCACCACTTCGCCCGCGGCCAGGCGGTACACCGTGCCGCAGTACGGGCACTTGGCCTCACCGGTCTTGGCCACGTCCAGGTAAACCTTGGGGTGGCTGTTCCAGAGCTTCATGTCGGCCAGGGGGCTGGGGCAGAACACGCCGCCGTGGGCGTTGAGGTCTTTGGCCTTGAGTTCGACGGTGCCTTTGCTCATGGCGTTTCCCCTCAGACCTTGGACAGCCAGCCGGCGTACTTCGGGTTGCGGCCGTTGACCACGTCGAAGAAGGCGCTCTGGATCTTTTCGGTGATGGGGCCACGCGAGCCGATGCCGATTTCGATGCGGTCGAGTTCGCGGATGGGCGTCACTTCGGCGGCGGTGCCGGTGAAGAAGGCCTCGTCGGCGATGTAGATCTCGTCGCGCGTGATGCGCTTCTGCACGATCTCCAGGCCCAGGTCCTTGGCGATGTGGAAGATGGTGTTGCGGGTGATGCCGTTGAGGGCACCGGCCGACAGGTCGGGCGTGTAGATCACGCCGTTCTTCACCACGAAGATGTTCTCGCCCGCGCCTTCGGACACGAAGCCGGCCGAGTCCAGCAGCAGGGCTTCGTCGTAGCCGTCGTCGGTGGCTTCCATGTTGGCCAGGATGGAGTTGCTGTAGTTGCTCACCGCCTTGGCCTGCGTCATGGTGATGTTGACGTGGTGGCGGGTGTAGCTGCTCGTCTTCACGCGGATGCCACGCTTGAGGCCTTCTTCGCCCAGGTAGGCGCCCCAGGCCCAGGCTGCGACCATCAGGTGGATGGTGTTGCCCTTGGGGCTCACGCCCAGTTTCTGGTCACCGATCCACACCAGCGGGCGGATGTAGCAGCTCTCCAGCCCGTTGGCGCGCACCACCTCTTTCTGGGCCTCGTTCACCTGCTCCTGGGTGAAGGGGATCTTCATGCGCAGGATCTTGGCGCTGTTGAACAGGCGCTCGGTGTGCTCTTGCAGGCGGAAGATGGCGGTGCCATTGACCGTGTTGTAGGCCCGCACGCCTTCGAATGCCCCGCAGCCGTAGTGCAGGGTGTGGGTCAGCACGTGGATCTTGGCGTCGCGCCAGTCCACCAACTGGCCGTCCATCCAGATCTTGCCGTCGCGGTCGGACATCGAAGGAACGATGGGGCTCATGGGGGTCCTTTGGAAGGTTGTGTCTAGGGCAAAACCGGGATTTTACGGCGCCGAAGCAGGGGTATCCGTGCCCTCAGGGGCCTCGGCGGCCGGCTGCGGGCGGGTGAGCGCCCACTCTTTGAGCTTGCCGCCCCGGAAGGTGGCCAGCACGTAAGAGCCGCCGTTGTCGGTCCAGCGGTACACCTCGGGCTCCTGGCCCTCGGCGCTTTCGCGCTGCCCCAGCGAGCGGGTGAGCGTCATCACGTGCAGCATGGGCACGCCCGCGCGCAGCTTGGCGTTGAGCATCACCGCGCTGTCCACGTAACCAATGGGCCGGTTGGCGGCGCGCTTGATCACCATCATCACCCGCGTGAAGTGCAGCATGAGCCACATCACCAGGGCGCCCGACACCGCGGCCACGCCAGGCCAGCCGTAGCTGCGCTGTGCCCACACCAGAAGAACGGCCGCGCCGAGCGCGATCAGAATGCGTTGAAAAGTCATGCGCGATATTGTCGTGTGTGAGCGGTTCAGCCCAGGCTGCGGGCCAGTTCCATCGCCTCTTCGATGCGTTCCACGCCGTGCACCGTCAGGCCTTCGAAGGCCTTGTCGCCCTTCTTGGGCAGGTTGGCCTTGGGCACCACCGCCACGCTGAAGCCCAGCTTGGCGGCCTCTTTCAGGCGCTCCTGGCCGCGTGGGGCGGGGCGCACCTCGCCGGCCAGCCCCACCTCGCCAAAGGCGATGAAGCCTTTGGGCAGGGCGCGCCCGCGCAGGCTGCTGGTGATGGCCAGCATCACCGCCAGGTCGGCGGCGGGCTCGCTGATGCGCACGCCGCCCACCGCGTTGACGAACACGTCCTGGTCCATGCAGGCCACGCCGGCGTGGCGGTGCAGCACCGCCAGCAGCATGGCCAGGCGGTCGCGGTCCAGGCCCACGGAGAGGCGCCGGGGCGAGGGGCCGCCAGTGTCCACCAGGGCCTGAATCTCCACCAGCATGGGCCGGGTGCCTTCCAGCGTCACCATCACGCAACTGCCGGGCACCGGCTCGCTGTGCTGGCTCAGGAAGATGGCGCTGGGGTTGCTCACGCCCTTCAGGCCCTTCTCGGTCATGGCGAACACGCCGATCTCGTTCACCGCGCCAAAGCGGTTCTTGATGGCGCGGATCAGGCGAAAGCTGCTGTGGGTGTCGCCCTCGAAGTACAGCACCGTGTCCACCATGTGCTCCAGCACACGCGGGCCGGCCAGCGCGCCTTCCTTGGTCACGTGGCCCACCAGCACGATGGCGGTGCCGCTGGCCTTGGCCGCGCGGGTGAGGTGGGCGGCGCATTCGCGCACTTGCGCCACCGAGCCCGGCGCGCTGGTGAGCTGGTCGGAATACACGGTCTGGATCGAATCGATCACCGCCACCGAGGGCTTGGTGGCCTCCAGCGTGGCCAGGATCTTCTCTAGCTGGATCTCGGCCAGCACGTTCACCCGCGAGCCGTCCAGCCCCAGGCGGCGCGAACGCAGCGCCACCTGGGCGCCACTTTCTTCGCCGGTCACGTAGAGCGTGGCCTGCCCGGCGCGCTGCAGGCTGTCCAGCGCCTGCAGCAGCAGGGTGGACTTGCCGATGCCCGGGTCGCCACCGATCAGCACCACGCCGCCTTCCACCACGCCACCGCCCAGCACGCGGTCCAGCTCGTCGTGGCCCGTGGGCGTGCGCGCCACGTCGCGCGCCTCGATGTCGGCCAGCGGCATCACCTCGGCGGTTTTGGCCAGCGCGGCGAAGCGGTTCTTGGAGGCGCCAGCGGCCGATTCGGCCACCGACTCGATCAGCGTGTTCCAGGCGCCGCAGTGCGGGCATTTGCCCAGCCAACGCGGGGTGGTGCCGCCGCACTCGTTGCAGGTGAAGAGGGTCTTGTCCTTGGCCATGGGGGTGCTCGGGTAGGAGCGGCAATATAGTCCACCGCCCACCATGACCCGACGCACCACCCCACAAACCACCGACGCCCCTGCAGCCGCCCCCTCGCCCGAGGCGCGGCGCTGGGCGCAGCAGCTGGCCAGCGCGCAGCGCCTGCAGGCGCAGATCGAGGCACTGGACCAATTGGCCCAGGCCCACCGCGCCGAGCGCCACGCGCAGCAGGCCGCCGAGCGCCAGCAACTGCGCCAGGCCCACGAACAGATGGCCCAGGCGCTGGACCAGGCCCTGGTCGCCAAGTGGCTGGCCGGGCCCCTGCGCCGGCGGGCGCTGGCACTGTTGGGCCAACTGGCCGACGCGGGCTGTGCCCCGGCCGAGGCGGTGCACGACCGCCACGCCGAGGTGTCGCTGGCCCAGCGCCGGGCCGAGCGGGCCGACGCCTGGCGCCAGCGCGTGGAGGCCCAGCTCGCCCAGCCGCTGGACGAAACCGGGGGCTCGGCCCAGGCCCGACTGCAGGCCGCCATGCGCCGTTGGCAAACTGAGCAAGACGAGCGCCGCGCCCAGCGCCGCGCCGCGCGTGAGCGCCGGCGCACCACCGACCAGGAAGCCGCCCAGCAGCTGGACGCCCAAGACGCGCTGCGCCGCCTGTTCCGCTCCCTCGCCAGTGCCTTGCACCCCGACCGCGAGCCCGACCCCCACGTGCGCGAGCGCAAGACCGCCTGGATGGCCGAGGCCAACGCCGCCTACGAGCGCCGCGACTTGCTGGCCCTGATGCAGGTGCAGCAGCGCCTGGCCGAAGCGCCGGCTGCCGGCGTGGCCGAGGCCCAACTGGCGGCCTATGCCGAGCTGCTCAAGCGCCGCGTGGCCGATCTGGAGCGCGAGCGCGCGGCCCGCCAGCAGGCCCTGGCGCAAGAGGCCGGTTTGCCCGAAGGCGTGCCCGCCAACGAACAGACCCTGGCCCTGGCCCGCGAGCAAGAGCTGGCCCAACTCGCCGCCACCCTGGCGCATTGGCAGCGCGCGGTGTCGCAGGCCCGCTCGCCCGAGCGCCTGCAGCGTTGGCTGCAAGACAGCGCCGACTGATGCGCGGCCTCAGAAGCCCTGCGCCAGCGCCAGGGTGATGTCGCGCGCGCTGCCGTCCCGGCAGGCGCTGGCCGCCTGGCCCGCCCACAGGGGCGAGAAGTCGCCGCTGCCCTGTGCCTCGGCGTGCGACCGCAAGGGGGCGATGGCCGCCGTGGCCAGCGGAAACACGGGCGCTGCGGCGGGCATGAAGCCCAGTTCGCGCATGGCGTGGTTCACGATGCCACGCGCCGGGCGGCCACTGAACACGGTGGTGAGCGCCGTGTGCGTGGCCTGCGGGCTGGCCAGTGCCGCGCGGTGCACGGCACTGGTGCTGGCCTCGTCGCTGCGCAGGTAGGCGGTGCCCACTTGCACGCCCGCTGCGCCCAGGGCCATGGCGGCGCGCACCCCGGCCGCGTCGGCAATGCCACCGGCCGCCACCACCGGCACGTCCAGCGCCAGCACCAGTTGGCGCACCAGGGCCAGGGTGCCCATCTGGCGCGACAGCTCATGGCTCAGGAAATGCCCGCGGTGCCCACCGGCCTCCAGCCCTTGGGCAATCACCACGTCGGCCCCGTGGGCCTGCAGCCAGAGCCCTTCGTCCACCGTGGTGGCCGAGGACAGCACCACCGCGCCCCAGGCCTTCACGCGGCGCAGCAGCGCGGGCGAGGGCAGGCCAAAGTGAAAGCTCACCACGCGCGGGCGAAACGCCTCCAGCACCTCGGCCGCGGCGTCGTTGAAGGGCACGCGCCCGGGGCCGCTTGGCGCCTGCGCGATGTCCAGCCCGGCCTTGGCGTAGTGCGGCGCCAGCAGCGCGCGCCAGGCGGCCTCGCGCTGGGCGTCTGGCTCGGGGGACGTGTGGCAGAAAAAGTTGACGTTGAAGCCGGTGCCCGCGCTGGCCTGCAGGGTTTGCAGTTCGCGTTGCAGTGCCTCGGGCGTGAGCATGGCCGCGGGCAGCGAGCCCAGGGCGCCGGCCTGGGCCACGGCGGCGGCCAGTGCCGCCCCTTGCGAGCCGGCCATGGGGGCTTGGATCAGGGGCGTGGCCACGCCCAGCAGGGTGGTGAGGGTCGTCATGCACGCGATTGTGTGGTGTGCTGGCTAAGATGGGGCGGTTTACCCCCCCGCGCCTGCCATGCAAACACCAGTCAACCGCTTCAAGCAAGCCCTGGCCGCCGGCCAGGCCCAGATCGGCCTGTGGGCTGCCCTGGCCAGCCCGTACAGCACCGAGCTGCTGGCCGGCGCCGGCTTTGATTGGCTGCTCATCGATGGCGAGCACGCCCCCAACGACCTGCGCAGCACCCTGGCGCAGTTGCAGGCCGTGGCCAGCGCCCAGCAGGCGTTTGGTGACCAGCGTTCGCACCCGGTGGTGCGCGTGCCGGTGGCCACGGGTGAGGTGGGCGTGGCGCTCATCAAGCAGGTGCTCGACCTGGGGGCCCAGACCCTGCTGGCGCCCATGATCGACACGCCCGAGCAGGCCGCGCTGGTGGTGGCCGCCACGCGGTACGCGCCACAGGGCATTCGGGGCATGGGCAGTGCGCTCGCCCGGGCCTCGCGCTGGCAGGCCCATGCACAGTACGTGCACGAAGCTGGCGAGCAGGTCTGTGTGCTGGTGCAGGCCGAAACCGCGCTGGCCATGCAGAACCTGGACGCCATCGCCGCCACGCCGGGCGTGGACGGTGTGTTCATCGGCCCGGCCGATCTCAGCGCCTCCATGGGCCACCCCGGTAACGCCGCGCACCCGAAGGTGCAGGCCGCCATTGCCGATGGCATCGCGCGCATTCGCGCCGCAGGCAAGGCGCCCGGCATCCTGGCCACCACCGAGGTGGCGGCGCGCCAGTGGCTGCAGGCCGGTGCGCTGTTCGTGGCGGTGGGGGCCGACACCATGCTGCTGGACGCTGCGGCGCGCCAATTGCTCGCGCGCTTCAAAGGCGGCGGCGAGGCACCGCGTCACGGTTATTGATCGATTCAGACACAGGGACAGGCATGAACCCGAGCGACTTTCAGCGTGTGGCCATCGTGGGGGCGGGCGCCATCGGCGGCTGGCTGGGCGTGCGGCTCGCGCAGGCCGGTTGCGAACTGAGCGCCCTGGCCCGGGGCGAGACCCTGGCGGCGTTGCGCCGCGATGGCTGGCGCCTGCACAGCGGCGAGCAGGTGGCGCAGGTGCCGGTGGCGGCGTCTGACCGCGCGGTGGACCTGGGCGTGCAAGACCTGGTGATCGTGGCGCTCAAGGCCCCGGCCTTGCCGGCGCTGGCCCCCGCGCTGGCGCCTCTGATCGGGCGCCACACGGTGGTGCTCACCGCCATGAACGGCGTGCCCTGGTGGTTCTGCGAGGGGCTCACGGGTGAGTTGGCCCAGGCGCGCCTGAGCAGCGTTGACCCCCACGGCGCCATCGCCCAGGCCATTCCGGCGCGCCACGTGGTTGGCGGCGTGGTGCACGCCAGTTGTTCGGTGCAGGCGCCGGGCGTGGTGCGCCACCACTTCGGGCAAGGGCTGATCGTGGGCGAGCCGCGCGGCCAGAACAGCGAGCGCGCGCAGGCCCTGGCGGCCTTGTTGTGCCTGGCGGGGTTAGAGGCCACCGTGTCGCCGCAGATTCAGCGCGACGTGTGGTTCAAGCTCTGGGGCAACATGAGCGTGAACCCGGTGAGCGCCCTTACTGGCGCCACGGCCGACCGCCTGCTGGCCGATCCGCTGGTGCGCGACTTCATGAGCCGCACCATGCTGGAGGCCAAGGCCATTGGCGAGCGCATCGGTATTCCCATCGAGCAGCAACCGGAAGACCGCCACGCCGTCACCGCCAAGCTCGGCGCGTTTCGCACCTCCATGCTGCAAGACGTGCAGGCGCGCCGCCCGGTGGAGCTCGACGCCCTGGTGGGCGCGGTGCGCGAGCTGGGCCAGCGGGTGCAAGTGCCCACGCCCTACCTCGATGCGCTGTTTGGCCTGGCCCGCTTGCAAGCCCGCACGCTGGGGTTGTACCCCGACGACGCGCCGGCCTGAGCCGATCAGCCCAGGGCCGGGAAGAGCTTGATCAGCCCGTCGGCCATCACCTCCACCGCCAGCGCCGCCAGGATCAGGCCCATCAGCCGCGTCATCACGTTGATGCCGGTCTGCCCAAGCACCCGCGCGATCGGTTCGGCCAGGGTAAAACACACCGCGGTGGCCAGGGCGATGACCACGCCGTAGCCCACCAGGGCCGCGTGTTGAAAAAAGGTCTTGGCCTGGTCGGCGTAAATCACCACGGTGGACATGGTGGCCGGCCCGGTGAGCAGGGGAATGGTCAGCGGCACCACCGCGATCGAGGCGCGTGCCGAGGCGTCGTTCACCTCATTGGGCGTGGCCTTGGCCTCGGCCGGTTGCGCGTTGAGCATGGACAGCGCCGAGGTGAGCAGCAACATGCCGCCGCCCACCTGAAAACTGGCCAGCGAGATGCCGAAGAAGGCCAGCACCTGCAGGCCCACGATGGCGCAGGTGGCGATCACCGCGAACGCCGAGAGCGACGCGATCATCACCGTGCGCTGGCGCTGCTTGCGCGAGAAGCCCTGCGTGTAGTGAATGAAAAAGGGGACGATGGCCAGCGGGTTGACGATGGCCAGCAGGGTGATCAGGGGCTTGAAGTCCATGCGCGCATTGTGCGGCGAGCGGGCCCCTGGCGGTTCACTCGATGGGCGCTTCGGGGTGGCGCACGCGGAACATGCCCCAGCCTTCCATGTGCAGCACCTTCTCGCCGTTCTGGTTGAACATCTCCCAGGCCGTGCGCACCAGGCCCACGTCCGGGCGTTTGTTCATGCGGCGTTTGTCCAGCACGCTGTGCTGTAGCCGCAGCGTGTCGCCGGGAAACACCGGCTTGAGCCACTTCAGGCTCTCCAGGCCCGGCGAGCCCAGGCTGGCGGCGCGGCTCAGAAAGTTGGTCACCATCAGGCGCATGGCCATTGAGCAGGTGTGCCAGCCGCTGGCGCACAGCGCACCGAACACCGAATCCTTGGCGGCCTCCGGGTCCAGGTGGAAGGGTTGCGGGTCAAACTGCGAGGCGAAGGCCACGATCTCTTCGGCGGTGGGCGTGATGGTGCCCAGGTCGTGCGTGCTGCCCACGGCCAGGTCTTCCCAGTGCAGCTTGTCTTGCGGTGCGGTCATCAGCGTCCTCCAGATACGTCCAGCAGCGCCATGGTGGTGTAGCTCGCCGCGTCCGACAGCAGCCAGACGATGGCCTGGGCCACTTCGTCGGCGCGGCCGCCGCGCCCCATGGGCACTTGGTGTTGCAGGTCACGCACCCGGTTGGGCAGGCCGCCCGAGGCGTGGATGTCGGTCTCGATCAGCCCCGGGCGCACGGCGTTGACGCGAATGCCCTCGCCGCCCACCTCCTTGGCCAGCCCGATGGTGAACGCGTCAATCGCCGCCTTGGCGGCTGCGTAGTCCACATACTGACCCGGTGCGCCCAGGCGCGCTGCCGCGCTGGAGACATTCACGATCGCGCCTCCCTCGCCACCGTGGCGCGTGCTCATGCGCCGCACCGCCTCACGCGCGCACAGAAAAGAGCCCAGCACGTTGATGTCGAACATGCGCCGCCAGCGCGCCACGTCCATCTGGTCGATGCGCGCGCTCACGTCCACCACGCCGGCGTTGTTCACCAGGCCGGTGAGGCGCCCGAACTTGGCGTCAATGCGATCAAACATCGCCATCACCTGTGCCTCGTCGGCCACGTCGGCCCGCACGCTCATGGCCTGCCCGCCCTCGGCGCGAATGGCTCGCACCACCTCATCGGCGGCCAGCGAGTTGGCCGTGTAGTTCACCGCCACGGCCCAGCCCGCCTGGGCAGCCAAGCGCGCCGTGGCCGCGCCAATGCCGCGCCCGCCACCGGTGACCAGCAACACCTTGTCCATTTCCCGTCTCCTGCAGAATGCAATCGAATCGCGTACAACCCCGTGGCGCCTCATGCAAGGCTGCCGCTTCTTTCATTCCAACGCCAACAGGAGTCAACCCGTCATGGGACAAACCATTGAGCTCAAGGCCGCCGACGGCCACACCTTCCCCGCGTATGTGGCGCAACCGGCCGGCACGCCCAAGGGCGGCATCGTCGTGCTGCAAGAGATCTTCGGCGTCAACTCGCACATCCGCTCGGTGGCCGACGGTTACGCCGCCGAAGGGTACTTCGTGGTGGCCCCGTCTACCTTCTCGCGCATCGGCAAGGCCTCGGTTGAACTGGGTTACACCGAAGCCGACATGAAGGAAGGCTTTGGCTACAAGATGGCCGTGGACGGCATGGCCGAGCCCGCCGTGATGGCCGACATTCAGGCCGCCATCGACCATGCCGCTCAGGCCGGCAAGGTGGGCATCGTGGGCTACTGCTGGGGTGGCCTGCTCACCTGGCGCGCGGCCTGCACGCTCAATGGCCTGGCCGCCGCCGCACCTTATTACGGTGGTGGCATGACCGCCGACAACGATGCCACCCGCACGCCGCGCGTGCCGGTGCTGGCCCACTTCGGCGACCAGGACCACTGGATTCCCCTCGACACGGTGGAGGCCTTCCGCGAGGCCCAGCCGGGTGTCACGGTGCAGGTCTACGCCGCCAACCACGGCTTCAACTGCGACCAGCGCGGCTCTTACGACGCCGCTGCTGCCAAGCTGGCCCGCGAACGCACGCTGGCCTTCTTCGCCCAGCACGTGGGCTGATCGCCATGGGTCGCGCCGGCCTGGTCGCGTGGGGCTTGTCGCTGCTGGCGGCCAGCGCCAGCGCGGCCGATTACGCGGGCCCCCTGTTTGACGCCCACCTGCACTACAACGACGAGGCCTGTGTGCACGCCACGCCCTCGTCGGCCTGCCCTTATCCGCTGGCCGATGTGCTGCAGCGCATGCAGGCCAGCGGCGTGCGCGCCGTGCTGGCCAATTCCCGGCCCAACGATGGCACGCGTGCACTGGCCCAGGCCCGCGACGCGGCCCAGGCGGCAGGCGTCACCGTGGTGCCGTTTGTGCGCCTGTACCGCGACCGCGCCGACTACCAGAACTGGTTCCGCGATCCGTCCATCTCCGCCCTGGTGGACGAAGAGCTTGCCCGTGGCACCGCCGTCGGCCCCTACCGGGGGCTGGGCGAATTTCACTTGTACGAGAACGGCAACGCCAACGGCCCGGTGGCCCGGCAACTGATGGCCCTGGCCGAGGCCAAGGGGCTCACGGTGCTGGCCCATGTGGACGACCCCGCCATCGACACCCTCATGGCCGCCACGCCCTCGCGCGGGCAGCGCTTGTCGCTCATCTGGGCGCACAGCGGCATCGGTGGCACGCCGGTGCGCCGCGTGGACGAACTGCTGGCCCGTTACCCCGGGCTCATGGGGGAGCTGTCTTACCGGCCTGGGCTGACCTGCGAAGGTGGCCAGCTTTGCCCCGAGTGGCGGGCCCTGCTGCTGAAGTACCCCGACCGTTTCCTGATCGGCTCGGACACCTGGGTCAACTCGCGCTGGGCGTCCTACGGCGAGTTGATGCGCGGCTACCGCGTCTGGCTCGGTGGCTTGCCTGCCGACGTGGCGCACCGCATCGCCTGGGGCAATGGTGCGCGCCTGTTCGGCTTGCCAGAGCCCGCTCAGCGCCCCGAGGTTCGCGCCAGGTAACGCTTGCGCCAGAACACCACGGCCAGGGCCAAGGCGATCAACGCCATCGAGCCCATGGCCCACCAGAAGCCGGATTGCTGGTGGATCAGGGGCACAAACTCGAAGTTCATGCCGAAGATGCCGGCGATCAGGTTCAGGGGCAGAAAAATGGCCGTCAGCGCCGTGAGCGTGCGCATGATGTCGTTGGTGCGGTGGCTCTGGGCCGAGAAGTGCATCTGCACCGCGGTCTCGGCGTTTTGTTCCAGGCGGCGCACGTGGTGCACCACGCGCTCGATGTGCTCCAGCACATCGCGGCTGCGCACCCGCAACAGCTCCAGTCCGCGCTGTCCGCCCGTCTCGTCGTCGGGTTCCCACAGCGCCAGCGCATCGATCCAGTCCACGATGGCGGTGCGTTGGTCTTCGCAAATCTCGTCTAGCTGGTGCAGCGACAGCCGCGCCTCCAGCAACGCGTTCCAGTTGCTGAAGCGCGAACGCGGCAGCAGCAGCTCGGTTTGCCAGTGGTCCAGTTGGCGCGTCAGTTCGCGCCGCAGCTCCAGGTAGCCGTCCACCACCTGGTTCACGACGCGCAGCATCAGATCGGCCGGCTGCGTGGGCAGGTGCACCCCGGCCGCACGCGATGAGGCGCTGGCACCGGACAGCAGGCGCTCGGCGTACTGGTTGAGCACGGCGCAGTCCCCTGGGTGCACGCTCAGCAACACCCGGTCAAACACCGCGAACCCCACCGGACTGGTGTCAATGCTGCGCAGCACCGGTGGCCCGCCGCGCTTGGCCACCGGCTTGGCGGGCGCCTCGCCGCGCTCGCTGGTGAGGCGACGAAACACCAGCAGGTCGTACTGCGAGGTGTAGTCGTAGTGCGAGGGCAGCTGGGTGTTCAGCAGGTCGCTCACGTGCAGCTCCAGCAGGCTGGCGCCGCACAGCGCTTGCAACATCGCCTGAATCTCGGTCAGGCGCTGCTCGAACTCGGCTCGGGTGCAGGCCACCCAAACATAGCCCTTGTCACCCAGTCGGTCGGGCAGCGTGTCGCTCTCGCTGAGCGCCGGCTGGCCGAAACGAAAGACCCGCATCGCCCTCAGGCGCGCAACAGGCGCGCCGCGTCGCGCGCGAAGTAGGTCAGGATGCCGTCGGCGCCCGCGCGCTTGAAGGCCAGCAGGCTTTCCATCATCACCGCGTCGTGGTCAAGCCAGCCGTTCTGGGCCGCGGCCTTGAGCATGGCGTACTCGCCGCTGACCTGGTAAGCAAAGGTGGGCACCGCGAACTCGTCTTTCACGCGCCGCACGATGTCCAGGTACGGCATGCCGGGCTTGACCATCACCATGTCCGCACCCTCGGCCAGGTCAAGCGCCACCTCGCGCAGCGCCTCATTGCTGTTGCCCGGGTCCATCTGATAAACCTTCTTGTCGGCTTTGCCCAGGTTGGCGGCCGAGCCCACGGCGTCGCGGAAGGGGCCGTAGAAGGCGCTGGCGTACTTCGCGCTGTAGGCCATGATTCGCGTGTGAATGTGGCCGCCGGCCTCCAGCGCCTGACGGATCGCGCCCACGCGGCCGTCCATCATGTCGCTGGGCGCGACCATGTCCACGCCAGCGGCGGCCTGGGTCAGGGCTTGCTGCACCAGGATCGCCACGGTGGGGTCGTTCAGGATGTAGTTGTTCTCATCCAGTACCCCGTCCTGGCCATGGCTGGTGTACGGGTCCAGTGCCACGTCGGTCATCACCCCCAGTTCGGGAAAACGCTCTTTCAGGCCGCGCACCACGCGCGGAATCAGGCCGTCCGGGTTGCTGGCTTCCCGGCCGTCTGGTGTTTTCAGCGATTGGTCGATCACCGGGAACAGGGCCATCACCGGAATGCCAAGCTTCACGCAGTCTTCGGCCACCGGCAGCAGCAAGTCCAGGCTCAGGCGTTCCACGCCGGGCATGGACACTACCGCCTCGCGCCGGTTTTGTCCGTCCAGCACGAACACCGGGTAGATCAGGTCTGACGGGTGCAGGCGATGCTCGCGAACCAGGTCGCGGGTGAAGCTGTCGCGGCGCAGGCGACGGGGACGATTGGAGGGGAAGGGGGCAGGGGTGTGCATCTCCGCATTGTGGCAAAAGTACCGGTTCTGGTCACAAACCCGCAGGGAGTGTGCCTAACTCCACGCCCTGAGGTGTTTCCGCTTATGCCCAAGTCTTCCGCTTGACGTCTAAGGTGTTAATTTCACGTTCCGGCGGTTTTGTCTGCTTTCATCCGGTCCGCATCATGTCCACCCTCAAGAAGTCTCACGGCGCACGCGCCCCCGTCAAAGCCCAGATTCAGCCGCGGGAGGGGCAGGAGTGGTCGCTGGACGGGCGTTGGGGTCATCTCGTGCTTGCGGTGGCCGATGAGATGGCGCATGCCGTCACCACCTTGCAAAACCAGGTGGATCAACTGCTGGCACGCGATCGGTTGGGCCCCATCGAACATCGTGCCATTTCGGTACCGCTTGAGCGCCTTCGACAGACCAGCCTGACTGCCCAACGCATTCAGCGCTTCCACGAAGGGCGTATTCGCCAGTCGCACGAAAAGGTGCCCATGGCCGATCTGGTCGAGGCGCTGCTCGATGAGCGTCGGCGCGACTTCGCTGCCCTGGCCATCGAATTGCGTCGCAAGTGCAAGCCAGTCGAGGTGTTGATCGACCCTACGGTGGCGTACGCTTTTGTCAACGCGGCGCTCGATTGGGTCATGCCGTTCGGGCAGCGTGTGGACGTTCGCCTAGACTTGAACACTTGGCCCCAACACGCTCGGTTGCAAGTACGTGCCTTCAACGAAGGCATGCCGCCCTCCAGCGGCGCACAGCCCGACAGCCTCAGCTGGATGTTGCTGCGCGAAATTGCGAAGGCATCGGGTGGCATCGAAATCGAGCGTGATGTGAACGACGAAGGGGTGGCCTTGACGGTGTTCTTCACGCGAACCGTCCAGTCCATCGACGGACTGTGCACCTACGACATGGGAGACGATCCCACCACTGTTTTCAAGTCGATGCAAGGGGTTTACGTCCTGACGGTGTCGCCTTCCCTGCAATTGCGCGCGGAGGTTCGCGACGCCTTGCGTGAGCTGGGCATCTCCTCCGACAGCGTGACCGACTTCCTCCAGGCCCGTGCGGCGCTGCTGCACCGCACCCCCAATCTCATCATCCTGGATGCCGAGTTGCGGGGCGATGACTTCGACGATTTCCAGCGCGCGGTGCTTCGCGATTTCCTCGAAATGCCGTTCGTCGAGATCTCACCCGACAGCCGTTCCTTCGACATGTCGGGCTTCGACGAGATGTCCATGGCCAAGGTGGGGCGCACCAATATCCGCGAATCGCTGGGCACGGCGGTGATGTTCGAGCTGGCCAAGGTGATGTGAAGAGCCGCCACCGCCCGCGCGCCCAATTGGGCGGCCAATCGGTGATTTTTCGCATGGACATTTCGCCATCATGCGGTAATATTCGCGCTGGGTTCCGCGAGGATCCCCCCGCTTTTCCTCCCTGAGCGGGTGCCTTAGTGTGTGACAGCAAAAAGGCTTCCCAACCCGGCCCATGGCCGGGTTTTTTTTGGCCAATCCGTTCGCGGTAAGGGCCTGTGCCCCGAGTCTTTCGCGCACTACACTGCCGAGATGCTTTGGGTCAAATCTTTCCACATCGTGTTCGTCGCCAGCTGGTTCGCTGGTCTCTTCTACCTGCCGCGCATCTTTGTCAACCTGGCCATGGTGCCGCCCGAGAGCGTGGCCGAGCGCGAGAGGTTGCTGCAGATGGCTCGCAAGCTCATGCGCTTCACCACCATTCTGATGGTGCCTGCCGTTGTGCTGGGACTTTGGCTGTGGCTGGGCTATGGCATCGGCAAGGGGCCTGGCAATGGCTGGATGCACGCCAAGCTGCTCATCGTGGCACTGGTGCTGGGGTACCACCATGGCTGCGGCGTGTTGCTCAAGCGATTCACCGCCGGTGCCAACCGACGGGGGCATGTGTGGTTTCGTTGGTTCAACGAAATCCCGGTCGTTTTGTTGCTGATCGCCGTTGTGCTGGTGGTGGTCAAACCCTTCTGACGGAATTGACCAAGACCCGATCTTCTGCCTGGCCGTTGGCACTGCTTCTGGGCGCGGTCGTCCTCTACGCCAGCTTGTATCCCTTCGTGGGTTGGCGGGACCAGGGCGTCGAGCCTTGGGCCTTCTTGCTGGCACCTCTGCCTCAGTACTGGACGGGGTTTGACGTTGCCTCCAATCTGCTGGGCTACGTCCCCCTGGGATTTCTGCTCGCGGTAGCCCTGGTGCGATCGGGCCATTCGCTTCGGGTCGGCTGGCTGGGCGGGGCATTGATGGGTGTTGGCCTGTCGCTGAGCGTGGAGACGCTGCAGAACTACCTGCCCATGCGGGTGCCCTCGAACGTCGATTTCCTGCTCAACAGCGCGGGGGCCTTGATCGGCGCCTCCTGCATGGTGCTGGCGTGGCGGCTGGGCTTGCTGCGGCGATGGGCGGCGTTCAGGGCGCGGTGGCTTGAGCCCTCCGCCCACGGTGGGCTGGTGTTGCTGGCGCTCTGGCCCTTGGCGCTTCTGTACCCTGCGCCGGTGCCCTTTGGCCTGGGCCACATTTGGGAGCGCCTGGAAGGCGGGCTGGTCGAATTCCTGATGGACACACCTTTCGTGGAGTGGTTGCCCCTGAGGCTGGAGGCCCCTTCGCCCCTCAGTCCGCTGGCGGAGGCCTTCTGCATCTCGCTGAGTCTCTTGTCGCCAGTGTTGCTTGCCTTCTCGGACATGCGTTTTCTTTTGCGCAGGGCTGTGTTTTTGCCGCTGTTCTTTCTGGGGGCGTTCGGCGTGGCGGGCTTGTCGGCATCGCTCACCTACGGCCCGGCTCACGCCTGGGCCTGGATGAGTCCGCAGGTGGTGTTGGGCATGGGGATCGGTCTGCTGGCTGGCCTGGTGGCGCTGCCCATGCCAAGGCGGCTCTGCCTGGTGCTGATGCTCATGTCGCTGGCGACATCGCTCAGCCTGCTGAATGGGTCCCCGGACAGTCCTTATTTCGAGCAATCGCTGGAGGTCTGGGAGCAGGGGCGTTTTATTCGCTTTCACGGGGTGTCGCAGTGGCTTGGCTGGCTCTGGCCCTTTGCGGCCATGGCCTACGGTTTGCGAGCCGTCGTGCGGCAGTGGCCGGCGGCATCGGCCCACTAGAATCGCGACATGTCCGAACCCTCTTACTACCAGCGGCACATCTTTTTCTGCTTGAACCGCCGCGACAACGGCGAGGCGTGCTGCGCCGACCACAAGGCGCAAGAAGCCTTCGACCGGTGCAAGTCACAGGCGAAAGCCCTGGGGCTTCTGGGGCCTGGAAAGGTGCGCGTGAACAAGGCTGGGTGCCTGGATCGATGCGCTGGCGGGCCGATCGCCGTGGTCTACCCTGAGGCAGTCTGGTACACCTACGTTGACCAAAACGACATCGACGAGATCGTGCAGTCACACCTGCGGGACGGCGTGGTGGTCGAGCGCCTGGTGACGCCGCCTGAGGTGGGCCGTTGAGCAGTCGATCGTGAACGCGCAGACCGAGTGGAAGACCCAGTCAGGCCCTGCCGGCTTGCTGGAAGTGGCCATTGACCGCCCGGAAGGGTTGGCGGTCGGCACGGCCGTCATCGCCCACCCCCATCCGTTGCATGGCGGCACGCTCACCAACAAGGTGGTTCAGACGCTGGCCCGCGCTGCTGTTCTGGCGGGTTACACCGCGGTGCGGTTCAACTTCCGCGGTGTGGGGCAGAGTGAAGGCATTCACGACAACGGTCGAGGCGAGCTGGACGACCTGCTGTCGGTGGTCGAGGCGCAGGCGCCCAGCGGGCCCTTGTGTCTCGCGGGCTTCTCCTTCGGCGCTTTTGTGACCAGCCATGCGGTGGATCGTCTCCAGGGCAGTCGCGACATTCGCCACGTGGTGCTTGTGGGGACAGCGGCGAGTCGGTTTCAAGTCGCAACGATTCCGCCGGAACTTCACGTGCGCACGTTGGTCGTGCATGGTGAGCAGGACGACACCGTGCCCCTGTCCAGCGTGATGGACTGGGCTCGGCCGCAGGTCCTGCCGGTGCTGGTGGTGCCCTCAGGTGGCCATTTCTTTCATGGCCAGTTGCCCATGCTCCGCGATCGGGTGCTGCACCACCTTCAGGCCTAAGGCGCTGCTGGCGCTTTTTCTTTCTTCTCTCACAAGGATTCCCGTGTTGTTGTTCCGACGTTTCCGTGCGTGGATCGGCGCTCTTGCCGTTGTCAGTCTGGCCCATGGCGCCGCGCTGGCCCAGATGCCTCAGCCCCCAGAGGTGGCCGCCAAGGCTTACCTCTTGCTGGATGTCACCACCGGTCAAGTGCTGGCATCGAAGAACCCCGATCAGCCGGTCGAACCCGCGTCGCTCACCAAGCTCATGACCGCGTACCTGGTGTTCGATGCGCTCAAGGCGGGCAAGATCTCGCTCACCCAAACCTTTGGCGTGAGTGAGCGCGCCTGGAAGATGCCGGGCTCGCGCATGTTCATCGACCCGAAGATGCAGGTGCCGGTGGAAGACCTCATCAAGGGCATGATCGTGCAGTCCGGCAACGACGCCACCGTGGCCCTCGCCGAGGGCGTGGGCGGGTCGTTGGAGCGCTTTGTGCAGCTCATGAACCAGCAGGCCAAGGCCCTGGGCATGGCCAACACCTCGTACAAGAACCCCGAAGGCCTGACCGAAGCGGGGCACACCACGACCGCACGCGACCTCGCCACCTTGGCCACGCGCCTGATGAACGACTTCCCGCAGTACGTTCCTTATTACTCCATCCAGCGCTACCGCTACCCCGGCACCCCGGCGGCGAATGACACCAACCGCAACCTGCTGCTGTTTCGCGATCCCACGGTGGACGGCTTGAAAACCGGTCACACCGATGCCGCTGGCTACTGCCTGGTGGCCACTGCCAAGCGGCCGGTTCAAGGCCTGGGTGATGGCCCGGCTGGTCAGCGTCGTCTGCTCAGCGTGCTCCTGGGTGCCACGAGCGAAAACGCTCGCGCCGCTGAGAGCCAAAAGCTGCTGAACTGGGGTTACACCGCGTTCGACACGGTGCGCCTGCTGGCGCCAGGACAGGCGGCCGCTGAACCGCGCATCTGGAAAGGCAAGTCCAACACCGTGAAGCTGGGTCGTCCCGAAGGTGTGGTGGTGTCGGTTCCCGCAGGCGAGGGCGCGCGCCTGAAGTCTGAGGTGGTCCGCCCCGATCCTCTGGTGGCTCCTCTGCAGCGAGGCCAGTCCGTTGGTACTTTGCGCGTGACGATGGGCGCTGGCGGTGTGGTGGCCGAAGTGCCCTTGGCGGTGCTCGAGACGGTCGAAGAAAGTGGCGTCTTTGGTCGAGCCTGGGATGCCATTCGCCTCTGGATTCAGTAAGCCCGTGACCTCCGCTTGGAGGTTTGGGTGCCCCCGTGCTACAGTAGAGAGCTTTTCGGAAATTTCCGAGGAGCACTCTTTTCCGATTTCTTAAACGTTTAGGGACGTTTCATGCCAACCATTAACCAACTCGTGCGCCACGGCCGGGAGGTCGAGAAGACCAAATCCAAGAGCCCGGCCATGGAAAACTCGCCGCAGCGCCGCGGTGTGTGCACCCGTGTGTACACCACGACGCCCAAGAAGCCGAACTCCGCTCTGCGTAAGGTCGCCAAGGTGCGCCTGACCAACGGCTTCGAAGTCATTTCGTACATCGGCGGTGAAGGCCACAACCTCCAGGAACACAGCGTTGTGCTGGTTCGCGGTGGTCGTGTGAAGGACCTTCCCGGTGTGCGTTACCACATCGTTCGCGGTTCGCTGGACCTGCAAGGCGTGAAAGACCGCAAGCAGGCGCGCTCCAAGTACGGTGCCAAGCGCCCCAAGAAGGCCTAATTGCAGGTTTTCTGATTCGGTGCCGCCCGGTTTTGACGAGCCGGACCGGCGTAGTGACCCAACTGTTGGGTCGAGTAAGTGCAGGTTCATGATGAGTCTGCGCGGTGTCTGGAAAACAGGACGTCCAGGCATCAACTGAAGCAAGAGGTGATCAAATGCCCCGTCGTCGCGAAGTCCCTAAACGTGAAATCCTGCCGGATCCCAAGTTCGGCAATGTCGAGCTTTCCAAGTTCATGAACGTGATCATGGAAGGCGGCAAGAAGGCTGTGGCCGAGCGCATCATTTATGGTGCCCTTGAGCAGATCGAGAAGAAGACCGGCAAGGACCCGCTGGAAATCTTCTCCACCGCCATCAACAACGTGAAGCCCATGGTGGAAGTCAAGTCCCGCCGCGTGGGTGGTGCGAACTACCAGGTGCCCGTGGAAGTGCGCCCTGTTCGCCGTCTGGCGCTGTCGATGCGCTGGATCAAGGAAGCCGCGCGCAAGCGCAGCGAAAAGTCCATGGCCCTGCGCCTGGCCAACGAGCTGGTGGAAGCCACCGAAGGTCGTGGCGGTGCCATGAAGCGTCGCGATGAAGTGCATCGCATGGCCGAAGCCAACAAGGCCTTCAGCCACTTCCGCTTCTAAGCCGCTCCCGTACCCGGCTCAAGCCCATCCGCAAGGCCCGCAACACTCTCAAAAAGGGTGGCGGGCTTTGCCCGTATCTCTGGAGAATTTTTCATGGCACGTACCACGCCCCTGGAGCGTTACCGCAACATCGGTATCTCCGCTCACATCGACGCCGGCAAGACCACCACCACCGAGCGCATTCTGTTTTACACCGGTGTGAACCACAAGATTGGTGAAGTGCACGACGGTGCCGCCACCATGGACTGGATGGAGCAAGAGCAAGAGCGCGGCATCACCATCACGTCTGCCGCCACCACCTGCTTCTGGAAGGGCATGGACCTGTCCTACCCCGAGCACCGCTTCAACATCATTGACACCCCTGGGCACGTGGACTTCACCATTGAAGTGGAGCGTTCCATGCGCGTGCTGGACGGTGCCTGCATGGTGTACTGCGCCGTGGGTGGCGTGCAGCCCCAGTCGGAAACCGTCTGGCGCCAAGCCAACAAGTACAAGGTGCCCCGCCTGGCCTTCGTGAACAAGATGGACCGTACCGGCGCCAACTTCTTCAAGGTCTACGACCAGATGCGTCTGCGTCTGAAGGCCAACCCGGTGCCCGTCGTGATCCCCATTGGCGCCGAAGACAACTTCAAGGGCGTGGTGGACCTGATCAAGATGAAGGCCATCATCTGGGACGAGGCTTCCCAGGGCATGAAGTTTGAATACCACGACATCCCGGCCGAACTGAAGGCCGCTGCCGAAGAGTGGCGCAGCAAGATGGTGGAAGCCGCCGCTGAAGCCAACGAAGAGCTGATGAACAAGTACCTCGAAGAGGGCGACCTCTCCGAGGCAGAGATCAAGGCTGGCATTCGCGCCCGCACCCTGGCCACCGAAATCCAGCCCATGCTGTGCGGTACCGCCTTCAAGAACAAGGGCGTGCAGCGCATGCTGGACGCCGTGATCGACTTCCTGCCCTCGCCTGTGGACATCCCGCCTGTGGCAGGGACTGATGAGGCCGAGCAAGAAACCAGCCGCAAGGCCGACGATGAAGAGAAGCTGTCGGCCCTGGCCTTCAAGCTGATGACCGACCCGTTCGTGGGCCAGCTCACCTTCGTTCGCGTGTACTCGGGCGTGCTCAAGAAGGGCGACACCGTCTTCAACCCGGTCAAGGGCAAGAAAGAGCGCATCGGTCGTATCGTGCAGATGCACGCCAACAACCGCCAGGAGGTGGAAGAAATCCGCGCTGGTGACATCGCTGCTTGCGTGGGCCTGAAGGACGTGACCACGGGTGAGACCCTGTGCGATCCGTCCGCCGTGATCACCCTGGAAAAGATGGTGTTCCCTGAGCCCGTGATTGCGCAGGCTGTCGAACCGAAGTCCAAGGCTGACCAGGAAAAGATGGGCATCGCCCTGTCGCGCCTGGCCGCTGAAGACCCGTCCTTCCGCGTCAAGACCGACGAAGAATCTGGCCAGACCATCATCGCCGGTATGGGCGAGCTGCACCTGGAAATCATCGTTGACCGCATGAAGCGCGAGTTCAACGTGGAAGCCAACGTTGGCAAGCCTCAGGTGGCCTACCGCGAAACCATTCGCGGTACCGTCGACGAAGCCGAAGGCAAGTTCGTGCGTCAGTCCGGTGGTAAGGGCCAGTACGGCCACGTTGTGTTCAAGATCGAACCCAACGAAGCCGGCAAGGGCTTCGAGTTCATCGACGCCATCAAGGGCGGTGTGGTGCCTCGCGAATACATCCCGGCGGTGGAGAAGGGCGTGATCGAAGCCCTGAACACTGGCGTGCTGGCCGGTTACCCGGTGGTCGACGTCAAGGTCACCCTGCACTTCGGTTCGTACCACGATGTGGACTCGTCCGAACAGGCCTTCAAGATGGCTGCCATCTTCGGCTTCAAGGAAGGTTGCCGCAAGGCCCAGCCCGTCATCCTGGAGCCCATGATGGCCGTGGAAGTCGAGACCCCTGAAGACTACGCCGGCACCGTGATGGGTGACCTGTCCAGCCGCCGCGGCATGGTGCAGGGCATGGACGACATGGTGGGTGGCGGCAAGGCCATCAAGGCCGAGGTGCCGCTGTCCGAAATGTTCGGCTACGCCACCACGCTGCGCTCGATGACCCAAGGTCGTGCCACCTACACCATGGAATTCAAGCACTACAGCGAAGCGCCGCGCAACGTGTCCGAGGCCATCATCTCGGCTCGCGCCAAGTAATTTCAGTCGGTCTGCGACGTCACGCCGCCCTGTGCCCGTGCGGGGCGATTCAGCAGTGGCGTGCAGACCTTAAACCCGACACGGGCCTTGTTCTTTTTAGGATGTGAAAAATGGCAAAAGAGAAATTTGAGCGGACCAAGCCGCACGTGAACGTGGGCA
>NZ_JAYSFD010000017.1:0-74242 GCF_041913525.1 Hydrogenophaga sp.
TCCACAACCTTGGACTCGCTAACTCAACACTGGTACGTCTAAAGGGGGCAGGTCAAATCGGCCGTCATGTCACGAACTTCCTGTAGCTTGTCGAAGACGCAACAGCCGAGAACCTCGGTGCGTCAGGTCTTGTTGAATCGTTCGACATCGGCGTTTGGCATGGGCTTGCCTGGTTGGATGTGCTGCAGAGTGATGCCCTTGCTCTGAGCCCACTGGGCCAGCGCGCTGGCGATGAACTCTGGGCCGTTGTCTAGGCGAATCGACAGCGACGCACCGCGCACCTCCACCAGTTCGTTCAATTCCCGGATGACACGCACAGCCGGCAGGCTGGTGTCGACCTCGATGCGCAGGCCATCGCGGTTGAACTCGTCGATGACATTGAAGGTGCGGAACCTGCGCCCTGACCACAGCGCATCAGCCATGAAGTCGCAGCTCCAACCCTGGTTGGGTTGGCCTGCGGGGTGTAGGGGCTGTTTGATGCGCGCAGGCAGGCGCTTCTTGCCGCGCCGGGGTAGGTTCAGCCGCAGCTCGCAATACACGCGCCAGAGCACCGTCTTGCCCCAGGGCTGCCCTGGTGGCGGGCACTGTCGTATAGCAGCCCGAAGCCGTGGCGCGGGTTCAGTGCCATGTGGGCCTGGATGAAGGTGATGACCCCGGAGTCGTCGCGTGCAACGGGTCGGTAGCGCAGCGTGGAGCGGGCAATGCCGCTGGTCTGGCAGGCACGTCGCTCGCTCATGCCTTGCTCGGCCACGAGGGCCTGCACGACCAGCTCACGACGCTCCGGGGTTAGAGCTTTCGGTCGACGACATCCTTGAGTGCGTGATGCATGAGCGCCAGGTCGGCGTACATGCGCTTGAGCTTGGCGTTCTCGTCCTGCAGCTGGCGCAGCTGCGCCAGCTGCGAGACGGTCATGCCCGAGAACTGGCTCTTCCACTTGTAGTACGTCGGCTCGCTCACGCCGTGCCTCCTGCACGTCTCGCCGACCTTCGCACCCAACTCGACCTCCTTAAGGATGCCGACTGATCGCGCAGGCTCAGCGCACGCGCATGCCGGGCTGGGCGCCCGGCCAGGGGTTGAGCACGTAGATGCCGGGTTCGGCCTTCTCGTCGGCGTGGCTGGCGGCCAGCACCATGCCTTCGCTCACGCCGAACTTCATCTTGCGTGGCGCCAGGTTGGCCACCACCACGGTGAGCTTGCCCACCAGGTCGGCCGGCTGGTAGGCGCTGGCGATGCCGCTGAACACGTTGCGCGTGCGGCCTTCGCCCACGTCCAGCGTGAGGCGCAGCAGCTTGGTGGAGCCCTCCACCGGCTCGCAGTTCACGATCTGCGCGATGCGCAGGTCGATCTTGGCGAAGTCGTCGATGGAGATGGTCTCGGCGATGGGCTCGCCGCCGGGCACGGTCTTCTCGGGCTCGGGCGCGGCCGGGGGCTCGAACAGGGCGTCGAGCTGCTTCACGTCCACGCGCTGCATCAGGTGCTGGTAGGGCTGAATGGCGTGGCCCGCGCCCAGCAGGCGCTGCGCATCAGCGAACACCAGCGGGGCCGACTGCAGGAAACCTTCGACGCTGGCGGCCAGCGCCGGCAGCACCGGCTTGAGGTAGAGGGTGAGCAGGCGGAAGGCCTCGATGCAGGTGGTGCACACATCGTGCAGGCGCGCGTCCTGGCCTTCTTGCTTGGCCAGTTCCCAGGGCTTGTTCTGGTCGACGTAGGCATTGACCTGGTCGGCCAGGGCCATCACCTCGCGCAGGGCCTTGCCGTATTCGCGCGATTCGTACAGCGCGGCCACCGCGTCGGCCTTGGCTTGCAGGGCTTGCAGCAGGGCCTGGCCGTCGGCCGAGACGCTGCCGAGTTGGCCACCGAAGCGCTTGGCGATGAAGCCGGCGGCGCGGCTGGCGATGTTCACGAACTTGCCGATCAGGTCGCTGTTGACGCGCAGCATGAAGTCGTCGCGGTTGAAGTCCACGTCTTCGTTGCGCGCCGAGAGCTTGGCGGCCAGGTAGTAGCGCAGCCACTCGGGGTTCATGCCGAGCTGCAGGTACTTCAGCGGGTCAAGGCCGGTGCCGCGGCTCTTGCTCATCTTCTCGCCGTTGTTGATGGTGAGGAAGCCGTGCACGAACACCGCGTTGGGCACCTTGCGGCCGCTGAAGTGCAGCATGGCGGGCCAGAACAGGGTGTGGAAGGTGATGATGTCCTTGCCGATGAAGTGGTACTGCTCGGTGGCCGGGTCTGCCATGAAGGCATTGAAGTCGCGCCCGGTCTTGCCCAGGTAGTTTTTCAGCGAGGCCAGGTAGCCCACCGGAGCGTCCAGCCACACATAGAAGTACTTGCCCGGGGCGTCGGGAATCTCGATGCCGAAGTAAGGCGCGTCGCGGCTGATGTCCCAGTCGCCCATCTTGGGCTTGCCGTCCTCGCCGGGCTCGATCCACTCGGTGATCTTGTTCAGCACCTCGGGCTGCACCGCGCCGCTGTTGGTCCAGGCCTTGAGGAAATCGAGGCAGCGCGGGTCGGACAGCTTGAAGAAGAAGTGGTCGGAACTCTTGAGCACCGGCTTGGCGCCAGAGAGGGCCGAGTAGGGGTTCTTCAGTTCGGTGGGGGCGTACACCGCGCCGCACACCTCGCAGTTGTCGCCATATTGGTCTTTCGCGCCGCACTTGGGGCACTCGCCCTTGATGAAGCGGTCGGGCAGGAACATGCTCTTCTCGGGGTCGAAGAACTGCTCGATGGTGCGGGTCTCGATCAGGCCATTGGCCTTGAGGGCGAGGTAAATCTCTTGCGCCAGTTCGTGGTTCTCGGGCGCGTCGGTGCTGTGCCAGTTGTCGAAGGCGATGTGGAAGCCGTCGAGGTAGGGCTTGCGGCCAGCGGCGATGTCGGCCACGAACTGCTGCGGTGTTTTGCCGGCCTTCTCAGCGGCGATCATGATGGGGGCGCCGTGGGCGTCGTCGGCGCCGACGAAGTTCACCTCGTGGCCCTGCATGCGCTGGAACCGCACCCAGATGTCGGCCTGGATGTATTCCATGATGTGGCCAATGTGGAAATGGCCGTTGGCGTAGGGCAGGGCGGTGGTGACGAAGAGGCGGCGCTGGCTCATGGCATGTGCTTTCTTGGGCGGAACCCGCAATTTTAGGCGGGCGCAAGACCGCACAGGGTCTGCGTGAATCGCCGGGCCCGGGCAGAGTCGGTAGACTTGGCGCCCGCCCCCTGGCACCCACTACAAGCAAGACAACCCACCTCCCGGAGCCATCCCCCATGCCCGTCGATTCCCAGGCGCTGCTCAACGCGCTGCAAACCGTCCAGGACCCCAACACCGGGCGCGACTTCGTCACCACCAAGGCCCTGAAGAACCTGCAGGCGCAAGACGGCGACGTGTCGTTCGACGTGGAACTGGGCTACCCCGCCAAGAGCCAGTTGCCCGGCCTGCGCAAGGCGCTGATCGCCGCGGCCAAGTCGGTGCCGGGCGTGGAGAACGTGTCGGTCAACCTGAGCACCCGCATCATTGCGCACGCCGTGCAGCGCGGCGTGCAGCTCATGCCCAATGTGAAGAACATCATCGCCGTGGCCTCGGGCAAGGGCGGCGTGGGCAAGAGCACCACCGCCGTCAACCTGGCGCTGGCCCTGGCCGCCGAGGGCGCCAAGGTGGGTGTGCTTGACGCCGACATCTACGGCCCCAGCCAGCCCATGATGCTGGGCATCGAAGGCCGCCCCGAGAGCGCCGACGGCAAGACCATGGAGCCGCTGGAGAACTTCGGCATCCAGGTCATCTCGATCGGTTTCCTCATCGACCGCGACGAGGCCATGATCTGGCGCGGCCCCATGGCCACCCAGGCATTGGAGCAACTGCTGCGCCAGACCAACTGGAAAGACCTCGATTACCTGATCGTGGACATGCCGCCCGGCACCGGCGACATCCAGCTCACCCTGAGCCAGCGCGTGCCGCTCACGGGCGCCGTCATCGTCACCACCCCGCAAGACATCGCCCTGCTGGACGCGCGCAAGGGCATCAAGATGTTCGAGAAGGTGGGCGTGCCCATTCTGGGCATCGTGGAAAACATGGCGGTGCACGTGTGCGAGAAGTGCGGCCACGTGGAGCACATCTTCGGCGCCGACGGCGGCAAGAACATGGCCGCCGAGTACGGCATGGACTACCTGGGCGCGCTGCCGCTGAACATGAGCATTCGCGTGCAGGCCGACAGCGGCCGGCCCACCGTGGTGGCCGACCCCGAGGGCGAGATCGCTGGCCTGTACAAGGGCGTGGCCCGCCAGGTGGCCATCAAGATCGCGGCCAAGGCCAAGGATTTCTCGTCCAAGTTCCCGTCCATCAAGATCTCCAAGGACACCTGAGTCGGGGTATTCCCTGGCTTGGCGGGGCGCACCGCGGGGTCAAGGCCCAGCGGTGCTGCACCCCGGGGGGTGATGGCGTACAGTCTCGCCCTCGTATGTCCGACACCCATACCCCCACCCCATCGACACGCCCCGCCCTGGAGGTGGACGTGGTCATGCGCCGCGAGCCGGTGGACGGCCCCATGGCCCGCTGGCAGCCCTGGCGCTGGGTGCTGGCCGACGTGCTGCTGCACGCCACGCCCGACGAAACCAACCTGCTGGACGCCGATACCGAACACGAGCCGCAGGCCGTGGAGCCGGTGAACGCCGCCGGGGCCGACCCGCGCGCCAGCCACTGGCTGTTCCCGCGCCACCGGGTGGAGCTGTTCCGCGATGACGCCGAGGGCTATTACCTCAACCTCAGCAGCCCCAACCCTTGCTTCTGGGTGTTCTGGCGCGCCGACGACGAGCGCCTGCTCGATGGCGAGCCCATGGCCGTGCCCCAGATCGTGACCCTGAGCTACCACGACGCCGGCCGCTGGCTTGACGCGCAAGAGCGCGTGGACCAGGTGCCCGCGCCCGACGAGGTGGTGGACTGGCTGCGCGCCTTCGTGGACACCACCTACGTGCCCGAGCCCAAGAAGCGCAAGCGCCCCGAGAGCTTCAAACCCCTGACCGACCGCTTCGGCAACCCGGTGCGCATCAGCACCGACAAGCGCCGCGGCCCGCCACCCGGAGCCTGACCATGGCCCAGGACAACGAGAGCTTCTTCTCGCGCTGGTCGCGCCGCAAGGCGCAAGACCGGGTGGGCCAGCCGGTGGCGGCTGAGCCGGTGACACCAGCGCCGGTCGAGCCGCCGCCCAAGCCGGTGGCCGCAGCGCCCGTGGCACCGGCCCCCGCGCCAGCGGCCGAGCCTGCCCCGGCCCCCGCGCCCACGCTGGACGACGTGGCCCAGCTCACGCCCCAGGCCGACTTTTCGCCCTTCGTGGCCAAGACCGTGCCCAGCGAGGTGCGCAACGCCGCGGTGAAAAAGCTGTTCGCCGACCCGCACTTCAACGTGATGGACGGCCTGGACATCTACATCGACGACTACACCAAGCCCAGCCCGCTCTCCCAACTGGAGCTGGCCAAGATGGTGGGCGCCCAGTTCCTGAAGCTGGTGGACGAGCCCCAGGAAAAAGCCGCCGCCACCGAAGCGAACCCCGACACCCAGGCACAGACGGCCACCGAAGCCGCCGCCGAACCTGCCCCGGCCAGCGACCCGGTCGCCGCCGACACCGACCTGCCCGCGCAGGCCACCGAACCGCCCCAGCCCCTGCCCCACGATGACCACGCTGATCTGCAACTGCAACCAGACCATGCCCCTGAACGCGAAAGCCCTGGGGGACGCGCTGGATGAAGACCTGACCCTGCACACCACGCTGTGCCGGCGCGACGCACCGGCCTTCCAGCGCGCCACCCGCAGCAGCGACGAGCTGGTGGTGGCCTGCACGCAAGAAAGCCGCTTGTTCACCGAGCTCTCGCAAGAGACCGAAGGCGCCGTGTCGCTGGACGTGCGGCCCATCCGCTTCGTGAACATCCGCGAAACCGGCGGCTGGGGCCGCGAGGCCAAACAGGCCACGCCCAAGATGGCCGCGCTGCTGGCCGCCGCGCGCCTGCCCGACCCCGAGCCGGTGCCCACCGTCACCTACAAGAGCGAAGGCCGCCTGCTTATCATTGGCCCGCTGGAGCGCGCCGAGGCCATGGCCGCCCTGGTGAGCGACGCGCTTGACGTGACATTGCTGGCCACCGGCGGCAGCGGCCAGCAGGCGCGCCAGTACCCGGTGATCGCCGGCGAGCTGCAAAGCCTGCGCGGCTGGCTGGGCGCTTTTGACGTGGTGGTGAGCAGCCGCAACCCGATCGACCTTGACCTGTGCACCCGCTGCAACGCCTGCGTGGCCGCCTGCCCCGAAGGCGCCATCGGCCTGGACTACCAGATCGACCTCTCGCGCTGCCAGTCGCACCGCGCCTGCGTGAAGGCCTGCGAGGCCGTGGGCGCCATCAACTTCCAGCGCGACGCGCAAGAGCGCGAAGAGAAATTCGACCTTGTGCTTGACCTGCGCGCCGCGCCCGGCTTCACCCAGCACGCGCTGCCCCAGGGCTATGTGCACCTGCCGCCCGCGGCCGACGCCTTGGCCCAGGTGCGCGCGGTCACGCAGTTGCGCGACCTGGTGGGCGAGTTCGAGAAGCCCAAGTTCTTCACCTACAAACAAAAGCTCTGCGCTCACGGCCGCAACCAGACCGTGGGTTGCAGCGCGTGCGTGGACGTGTGCTCCGCCTCGGCCATCAGCAGCGACCTCAAGCGCCAGCAGATCGTGGTGAACCCCAACCTCTGCGTGGGTTGCGGCACCTGCACCACCGTGTGCCCCACCGGCGCCATCAGCTACGCCTACCCCCGCGCCAGCGAGCAGGGCGTGAAGCTGCGCACCCTGCTGGCCACCTACGCCAAGGCCGGTGGCAAAGACGCTGCGCTGCTGCTGCACAGCCAGCAGGCCGGCGCCGAGCTGGTGAACGACCTGGGCCGCCTGGCCCAGCTCGACAAGACCGTGCGCGGCGTGCCCGCCCGCGTGATCCCGCTGCCGCTGTGGCACACCGCGTCCACTGGCATCGACCTGTGGCTCACCGCCTTTGCCTACGGCGCCTCGCAGGTGTGGGTGCTCATGACCGGCGAAGAAGCGCCGCAGTACTTTGATGCCCTGCGTGAGCAGATGGCCGTGGCCGAGTCCATCGTGCAGGCCCTGGGCTACAGCGGCCAGCACTTCAAACTCATCGAAGTGCGCGACGCGCGCGACCTGGCCGCGCTCGACGCCGAGCTGGCCGAGGCCCCGGCCCAAGGCGTCACCAAGGCCGCCAGCTTCGCCGTGCAGCCCGAGAAACGCGCCACGCTCGACCTGGCGATTGACCACCTGCTGCACGACAGCGCTACCCGCGCCAACCGCACGAGCGATGCCGCCATTGCGCTGCCCGCGGCCTCGCCCTTCGGCACCCTCAACATCAACCGCGACGCTTGCACCTTGTGCCTGAGTTGCGTCAGCGCCTGCCCGGCCAGCGCCCTGCAAGACAACGCCGAGCGCCCGCAACTGCGCTTCATTGAGAAGAACTGCGTTCAGTGCGGCCTGTGCGCCACCACCTGCCCCGAAAACGCCATTGAGCTGCAGCCGCGCCTGCTGCTCACCGAGCAGCGCCGCCAGCCGCGCGTGATCAACGAGGCCGAGCCCTACCGCTGCATCCGCTGCCAGAAGCCCTTCGGCACGCTCAAGGGCATCGAGGCCATGCTGGGCAAGCTGACGGGCCACAGCATGTTCCAGGGCCAGGCCCTGGAGCGCTTGAAGATGTGCGGCGATTGCCGCGTGGTGGACCTGTACACCAACCCGAACGAAACAAAAATCTCCGACCTCTGAGCCGACCATGCAAGAACGCATCCCCGTCTCCTCCGCCCTCGACGAAGAAACCGCCCGCGCCGAGGTGTATGGGCTGCTGGCCGCCATGTACTACGCGCCGCCCAGCCCTGAGCTGATGGGCCAGCTTCGCGTGGCCGTGACCGAGGCCCCCGCCGCCGGGGGTTTTCTGGAAGAGCCCTGGCGCCTGGTGGTGGGTGCGGCCCGCGACCTGAGCGACGCCGACGTGGCCGACGAGTACGACGCGCTCTTCGGCGGCGTGGGCAAGCCCGAGGTGTTTCTGTTCGGCTCGCACTACCTCAGCGGCTTTCTGAATGAGAAGCCACTGGCCCAGTTGCGCGGCGACCTGGCCGCGCTGGGCCTGGCCCGCGACGAGGCCATGCCCGAGACCGAAGACCACGTGGCCTATGTGTGCGAGGTGATGCGCTACCTGATCGCCGGTGACGACGTGGAAGTGGCCAACCTCACGCAGCAGCAAAAGTTCTTCAGCGCCCACGTGCAGCCCTGGGTGACCCAGATGTGCGACGCCATCGAAGCCCACCCCAAGGCCCGCTTCTACGCCGCCCTGGCCGGCTTCACCCGCGCCTTCGTCAGCGTGGAGGCTCAGGGCTTCGACATGCTGGCCTGAGGGCCAGGGCAGACGGGGCTACGCGAGATCCGAAAGCCCCACCAGCGATCGTCGGCCCCAGGTGTGCAGCGGTTGAGCCCGCGCGGGCTGTATCCGCGCCTCTCGTATGGCTTATTCGGGGAGGTGGCAGACCGCCTCGATGTTGTTGCCCTCAGGGTCAATGACGAACGCCCCGTAATAGTTCGCGTGGTAGTCCGGCCGAAGCCCGGGGGGGCCGTTGTCTTGTCCGCCAGCGGCAATCGCCGCGCGGTAGAAGGCGTCCACTTGTGCACGGGTTTGGGCTTTCCAGGCGAGGTGGCAGCCCGAGGTGGCAGCCGGGCCGCCGTAGGGTGAGGGCCCGTCGATGAACCACACATCCGCCTTCTGGCCGTCGGGTTCGGCGGCGTCTGGGTAGGCCAGCCCCAGGATGTTCGACCCGTACTGGCCTTCGAAACAGATGGAATAGCCCAAGGGAGCGAGGGCGGCAGAGTAAAAGGCCTTGGCGCGAGCGATGTCGGTCACGCGAAACGTCATGTGGTCAAGCATGTGGGGCTCCTGGAGCTGGATGGATGTGCGGGATTGCACATCCAAAATACTGTACATAAATACAGTTATTACTACAAGAGATTTATTCGCTGTGTTCGGCAGCACGACAGACCAACGAGCCAGAAATGCCCGTATACAAGGTCATGCAGAGCTTGCTGCCACCCCTTTTTAAGCCGCGCGCCAAGGGTAGTCGGCTGCCAGTTTGGTGGCCAGCGTCAGCATGGACGCGGCGACGATCAAGTCGAGCAGTTGCCAAGCCCTTCGATGGCGAAAGGCCGGGGCAGCTATGCGCGACCCTATCGCCAGAAACACGAACCACGTGAATGAGGCGGCCATGGCGCCGGCGGCAAAGCCAAATTTGGCTGGGCCGATCTTCAGCGCGCTCAATGAGCCGATCACCAGTACGGTGTCCAGCCAGGCATAGGGCGTGAGCAGGGAGTGGAAAAGGGCGGCTTTGATCACTTGACGATTGGTTCCGGCCGATGGCGCCGACACCTTGTCGAAAGGTGCGCCGTCGGCGCTACCTCGGATGGCCAGAAGCGCTTTGACGCCGAAGTAGGCCAAGTACGCAATGCTGAAGACCATCGTGAGCGTCATCAGCCATTGGTGCGAGGTGAGTGCCGCGCCGAGGCCCAGCACGCCCAAGGAAATCAGCAGAACATCGGCCAGCGAACAGATGGCAATCAGTTCCAAGGCGTTGTGTCCGTGCATGGTGTTGCGGATGACAAAGACGTCCTTAGGGCCAAGGGCAACCAGCAAGCCTGCGCCCAGTAGCATGCCCTCAATGAAGGACCAGACCACCATCTCTCCTCCGGCTTTTTTTGAACTGTGTCCAAGAGCTTGCTAATTGGGTGCGGCAATGGGATCAAACCAACGGTAGATTGCCGAAAGCCACATGGCTCTCATTTGCCTGATCAGCGATAGAGATGCAGTTTTTACCTAGAAGAGTTGTATAGGGTCTACTGAGGTCGGGTATTGCAAAGTACACAATTGAATTTCGGGTAAGTCGAACATTCGGCTTGCGCACCGCGTGATACATGGGTGCAATTTGTCCATCCGACAGGGTGGTCAGCAGGGACCCAGTGATAGCAAGAATCTCATCGTCTTTGAGATAGATCGGCGTCTCTTCATCATCCAAAAATAGAACCAGTCCATCGCGGTTAGGTTTGATTAGCGTTAGCAAATGACCATCCTCGTGTCGGTCTTGAAGGTACTCACGCGCGCTGTCATGGAGTTGACTCTCATACATGCAGAGTTGCAGGTACGAGTTGCTCCTTAGCATTAGTTCCTCCCTGCTATGGAAGAATGTCCAAATCTCTTTGATGAGATTTTGTGCGAGTGACCACATATGGAGCTCGGAAGCGGCGATCTCCCCAAAAAGAGGCTCATTTGCGAACGGATGCGCCTTGTACATCGCTGCGTATTTTTGCCAGTAACAAAAGCGATCGCAGAGATCGGCATTGTTTGTGTACTTGGCGTGTTCGCCGCCTTGAGGGAGAAAGCCGCTTGTGGTCTGGGGAAAGCTGAAGGCCGTGCGCTCTTCCATTGATACGCGATTGATTTTGTCAAGGCATGCCCAAGTCGATGCCAGGGCCGCCTCGTGGAGCTTGAGTATGGCGAACCCTTGGGTAATGAGCGAAATGGCTGGTGTGCGAAGTGGTTGGCCGCTCGATGCTGGTGCCTTGAGATCGTTCGGCTGATTGGCCAATACTTCCTTGTCAACTACTTTCACTTTTACTCCCTGATGTCTATATAGGAAGCATGAAGTTTAACTTAAGTATTAAAAAATAAGGGCATCGCGTTCACCGCTTGCGCGAAGAGGGCGGCAGCAGCCAGCCCGGGTACTTGCCCATCAGTTCGGCGCTCACGCTTCGCACCAGGTCCATGGCGGTCTGGGCCACGGCGCTGGGGTGGCCCAGGCGGCGGGTGACGATGCCCACCGAGCGCAAAGGGCCGTCCACGATTTCGCTGGTTTGAATGCCGGCCATGCCCAGGATGGGCATCACCCCCAGGTAGGGCAGCACCGCCACGCCCACTTCCTTCTTCACCAGGCCAGCCACCGTGGCCACCTGGTCCACCTGCATCTTGGGCCGGTACTCAATGCCGCGCTGCAGGTAGGCCGCGCTCATGTAGCGCATGGCGGTGCTGGCGTCGGTGAGGGTGATGAGGGGCAGGGCCAGCAGCTCGTCCAGCCGCATTTGCGGGCGCACCTGCTTGCGCCACTTGCCGCCGGCCAGCAGCACGAAGCGGTCGCGCAGCAGCTCTTCGTATTGCAGGTCGGGGTGCGAGGGCGCCACCGAGGCCAGCGCGAAATCGGCTTGGTGGTTCAGCAGGCGCTGCAGGCAGGCGCTGTTGGCGCAGTCGTGCAGGGTGATTTGGGGCGTGGGCGTTTGCCGCTCGAGTGCGGCGCACACGGCGGGCAGCACCACGTGCGCCAGCGAGGGCCAGGCGGCGATGGACAGTTGTGCGGCCTCGCGCTCGGCCGATGACTGAAACCGCTTCAGCCCCGCCTCGAACTCGCCCAGCACCGAGCGCGCCACCACCGCCATGCGCGCCCCCGAGGGCGTGAGGCGCACGCTGCGCGTGGTGCGCTCAAACAGCGTGAGGCCGAGTTCTTCCTCCAGCTCTTGAATGGCCTTGCTGAGCGAGGGCTGCGAGATGAAGAGCTGCTCGGCCGTCTTGCTGAAGTTGAGCGATTCCGACAAGGCCAGGAACAGCCGCAGTTGCTTGGGCGAGATATTCATTCCGTCGGCCGATAAATCAATATCAAAAAAGAATTTCAAAAATATATCAGCCGCCACCAGAATCGGCCCACCCAAGCCCGGCCGCCCACGTGGCGCCAGGGCAGACCACCCGATTCGACAAGCAAGGAAGTTTTCGTGGCCCGTATCCCTTACGCCGACTGCACCCGCGACGCCGTGCGCCCCCTGGCCGAGCGCATCATTGCCGAGCGCGGCAACCTGCTGCACCTGTACCAGATGCTCATGCACAGCGGGCCGGTGGCCGAGGGCTGGCTCACCTACCTCACGGCCATTCGCCAGAAGACCACGCTCTCTGGCGCGCTGCGCGAGCTGATCATCATGCGGGTGGCCCTGCTGAACAACGCCCCTTATGAGGCCGACCAGCACGCCCCCATCGCCCTGCGCGAGGGCATGACCCAGGCCCAGCTGGATGCCCTGAACGACTGGGCGAACAGCCCGCTGTTTGACGCGCAGCAGCGCGCCGTGCTGGCCTACACCGACGCCATGACCCGCCAGGTGCAAGTGCCTGATGCCGTGTTCGCCGAGCTGGCCGCGCTGCACTCGCACGAGCAGATCGTGGAGATCACCGCCACCGTGGCCGCCTACAACATGGTCTCGCGCTTTCTGGAGGCGCTGCAGATCCATTCGCACGACGCCCGCTGACGCTGAGGCCGAGCCGCCGCGCCATCCCCCTTTCCCCACCAGAACCAGGAGACACACCATGAAATTCAAAGCTAGCCTGATTGCTGCCCTCTTGTTGCCCCTGGCCGCCCTGGCCCAGGACGCCTGGCCCAGCCGCCCCATCACCTTCGTGGTGCCCTTCCCCCCGGGCGGCCCCACCGACCTGATGGCCCGCCTTATTGCCCAGCCCCTGTCCAAGCGCCTGAACACCACGGTGGTGGTGGACAACCGCGCCGGCGCCAGCGGCAACATCGGCACCGGCCAGGTGGTGCGCGCCAAGCCCGACGGCTACACCATCTTGCTGGCCGCCAGCGGCAACCTCTCGGCCAACCAGTACCTCTACCCCAAGCTGGGTTTTGACCCGGTGAAAGACCTGACGCCGATCGTGCAGATCTCCAAGTTCCCGCTGGTGCTGGAAGTGGCCGAGAACAGCAAGATCCGCAGCTTCAAAGACTACGTGGACGCCGCCCGCCAGCCCAACAACCGCCTCACCTTCGGCTCGGCCAGCAACGGCACGCCGCAGCACCTGGGCGCCGAGCTGTTCAAGGACATGGCCAAGGTGGACATCACCCACGTGCCTTACAAGGGCGCCGGCCCGGCCATCACCGACCTGATGGGTGGCCAGATCAGCAGCATGTTCGACATCCTGGGCAGCTCGATCCAGCACATCAAGAGCGGCAAGCTGCGCCCCCTGGCCGTGACCACCAAGAGCCGCTCGCCCATGCTGCCCGACGTGCCCTCCATCAGCGAACTGGGCTACCCCGAATTTGAGTACTACGCCTGGCACGGCATCTCCACCACCGCCGGCACGCCCAAAGCCATCGTCAACCGCCTGAACGCCGAGGTGCGCGCCATCTTTGCCGACCCCGCGTTCAAGGAGAAGTGGCTGGAGATCGGCTCTGAGGTGGTGGTGGGTACGCCTGAGCAGTTCGAGGCCCTCATCAAGACCGAGGCCCGCAAGATGGAGTCGCTCATCAAGGGGCTGAACATTCAGCTCGATTGATCGAGCATCGGTAAGAGAGCAATCGGGGCCCCTTGGGGCCCCGATTTTTTGGGTGCGCCGTTTGGCTTGACTGGCCTGCGAGACCGGCCATGCCCGGTGTCGGGCCGATCAAGTGCGAGGCTGGGCGGTCCCGGCGTGCACCGGGCCTCCTGGGTGGCCCATGGGGTGGAAAAGGATCGTGCCGCTGGTCGATTCGGTGCAGTACAGCGTCTGGCGGTCCGGCCCGCCGAAGGCCAGGTTGGTGAGGGAGGTGCCGGTCTGCGCGCGCAGCACCTGCACCGGCTCGGCCCGGTGGTTGAGCACCCACACATAGGCCAGGCCCGGGTTGGCCACCAGCAGTTGCCCGGCGCTGTCCATGGCCAGACCATCCGGCCCGCTGGGGCCGTAGGACGTGAAGAACTGCCCGGCCTTGGACACACCGCCATCGGCCAGCAGTGGCATGCGCCACACGCAGTTGCCTCGCGTGGCGGCGACGAACAGAAACTTCTCGTCCAGCGACAGCACGATGCCGTTGGGGCTGGGCACGTTGGCCAGCAGCAGGTCCAGCCGACCCGTCGGGCTGAGCCGGTAGACACGGCCCGTGGGGTCGTGCAGACCGGTCTGGCCCTGGTCGGTGAAGTACAGATTGCCTTGCGAATCGAAGGTGAGGTCGTTCAGGCCCTTGAAGCTCTCGGTGTTGCGCCGGCCCAGGTAAGGCCGCACCGCGCCGCTGCGGCTGTCCACCACCATCAGCCCGTTGCGGTAGTCGGTCACCAGCAACTCGGTAGCGTTGAGGAACTTCATGCCGTTGGGCTCGCCGTCCCACTGCGCCACCAGGTCCCATTCGCCTTTGGGGTCGATGCGGAACACGCGGCCGAACGGAATGTCTGTCACGTAGAGGTTGCCGGCGTCGTCGAACACCGGGCCTTCGAGGAACGAGTCCACCTCTCGCCCGCCCATGTTGGCCTCGCTCCACACCGTGCGTTGGCGTTGGCGGAAGCGCGCGGGCAGGGTGCTGAAGACGTCGAGCGTGCGGACTTCGGGTGGTTGGAGCAGGAACATGGCAGGCCTCAGAAAGCGTAGAGCTTGGCGGGGTTGTCGACCAGTATGCGCTGGCGGATGGCGGCGGTGGGCGCCCAATCGTCCAGCAGGTTCAGCAGCGCCGCGTCGTCGGGTTTCTCGTTGGCCTTCTTGGTCGGGTGTGGCCAGTCGCTGCCCCAGAGCATGCGCTCGGGGGCCAGGCCGATCAGGGCACGCGCGACCACGCCCACGTCCGACAGATCGGGCTGTTTGCTGGTGAGATAGGCGCCCGAGAGCTTGAACCAGGCCTTGTCGCTCTCCAGCAGGCGCGCGTAGAGCGCGAACGCCGGGTGCTTGAGGCCTTGCGGTTGTGGCAGTTGGCCCATGTGGTCGAACACCACCGGGCAGGCCAGGCGCTGCAAGGTGTCGGCCGCCGCCAGCAGGCGGTCGGCGTTGCCGTTGACTTGCAGGTGCCAGCCCAGCGGGGCGATGCGGCGGGACAGCGGCTCCATCATGTCGGCGGTGACACCGACCAGGAAGCTCAGGTTGAAGCGGAGGCCGCGCACACCCGCGGCGTGCAGGTCGCGCAACTGGGCATCGGTCACGCTGGTGTCCACCACGGCCACGCCGCGCGCGCCCGTGCCAAATGCCTTGAGCGCGTCAACCAGCAGGCGGTTGTCGGTGCCGTAGGTCGAGGGTTGCACCACCACGTTGCGCTGCAGGCCCAGGCGCTGCTGGAGCAGGCGGTAGTCGGCCACGCTGGCGTCGTCGGGCAATAGCGTGGCCGACGGGTGGGCCGGGTAGCGGCGGTCGTAGATGTGGTGGTGGCAGTCGCAGGCCAAGGCGGGCAGGGCAAAGCGCGGCACCTCGGTGCCGGCGGAGTGTGGCACGGTGGTGGGCTGGGGTTGCGGCGCCTGGGGCGCACGCGGGGCGGGGGCGGTGGCACAGCCGGCAAGGCCGGCCAGCGAGACGGCGCCGCCCAGGGCGGCCACGAACTGGCGGCGGACGGTGTCAATGGGCATGGGCTTCATGGTGCGTCTCCTGTTGTCTTTCTGGGGTGTGTCTTAGTCGACCTTGAGCTTGAGTTGCTGGGCGATCTGGGTCCAGACGGCGGTCTCGCGGGCCACGTCTTGCGCGAAGGGGTCGCCACACTGCACCTGGGGTTCCATGCCCAGCGAGCGCAGCTTGTCGGAGCCGGCGGCCGAGGTCGCGTAGGCGCGTGCCTCGCGTTGCAGCAGGGCCATGACCGGCTCAGGCGTGGCGGCGGGGGCCAGCAGGCCGTACCATGCGTTGGCCGCGTAGTCCTTGAAGCCGGCCTCGGCAAAGGTGGGCACACCGGGCAGTTGGGCCGAGCGCTGCGGGTGGGCCAGGGCCAGCGCGGTGAGCTTGCCTGACTTGATCAGCGGCAGCACCGAGCCGAGCGTGGCGAACGAGGCATCGACCTGACCGGCCATCACATCGGCCACGGCGGGGGCGGCGCCCTTGTAGGGCACATGGGTCAGTTTCACGGCGGCTTGTCGGGCGAACAGTTCACTGGCGAAGTGCACCGAACTGCCCATGCCCGGCGTGGCGTAGGTGATGCCCAGTGGCGCTGCCCTGGCGCGTTCGACGAACTCGCCAAGGCTCTTGACTGGCAGCGACGGGCCGACCACCAGCACCGTGGGCGCACTGGCGATGCGGCACACCGGCTTGAACGAGCGCACCGCGTCGAACTTGATGCGCTCGCTGTACAGGGCCGGGATCATGGTGTGGTTGGTCGCGGCCATCAGCAAGGTGTGGCCGTCGCTGGCGTTGGCCACGGCTTCTGCCGCGATGATGGTGTTGGCCCCGGGCCTGTTGTCCACCACCATCGCTTGCCCCAGGCCCTTGCCGGCTTGCTCGGCGAAGCCGCGGGCCACCACGTCGGTGGGGCCGCCGGCGGCAAAGCCCACCACCAGGCGCACCGGTTTGGCGGGCCAGGCGGGTGTCTGGGCCCAGGTGCTGCTCAGCGGGGTGATCAGAAATGTCAGGCCGAGTGCGGCCAGGGCACGGGCGTGCCCAAGGTGTTGTTGCATGCTGGTCTCCGAGGGGTGGCAATGGGGCGCGATGGCGCGGCCCCTGCGGTGCTTATTGCTTTTCGAAGGCGGTGTTGGCGGCAACCCTGCCCCAGGCGTCGGTGCTGTCCTTGAGCATCCGGCCGAAGGCTTCCGAACCGATCTGGCGCGCCTCGGCACCCATGCCTTCGGCGAAGGTCTTCATGTCGGCGCTGGCCATGGCGGTGGCGACTTCCTTCTGCAGACGGGCCAGCACGTCCGCCGGTGTGCCCTTGGGCGCCCACAGGCCGGTCCAGTTCACCACCCCGGGCCACTTGACGCCGGCCTCGGTAAAGGTGGGCACGTCGGGCAGGGCGGGCAGGCGCTTGTCGCCACTGACGGCCAGCAGGCGCATCTTGCCGCCCTTGACGTTGCCCATGAGGCCAGTGGTGGAGGCGATCTGCATGTCGATGGTGTTCGACAGGATGGCGGTCGTGGCCTCTCCTGCCCCCTTGAACGGGATGTGCATGAAGTTCACCCCCGTGGCGATGCCCAGGGCCTCGGTCGCGAAGTGCGGCGTGGTGCCCGGCCCGCCAGTGCCGTAGCTCACCTTGTTGGCTTCGCGTTTGGCTTCAACCAGCAGGTCGTTCAGGGTCTTGAAACGGGACTGCGCGTTCACCGCCAGGCCCATGGGCGCGAACACGAACGCGCTCACGGGGACCAGATCGGCCTGCGGGTCGAAGGGCAGCTTTTTGAAGATATGGGGCAGCAGCGAATGGGTGGTGTCGTTGGCCAACAGGGTGTAGCCGTCGGGCTCGGCCTTGGCTGCCAGGCTGGCGCCGATGGTGCCGGTCGCGCCCGGTTTGTTTTCTACGTAGAAGCTCTGGCCGGTCTGTTCGGTCAGCTTCTGCGCCATCTTGCGGGTGACCACGTCCACCGCGCCGCCAGGGCCATAGGGCACGATGATGCGAACCGCCTTGGCGGGCCACGCGGGCTGGGCCTGGGCCAGGGGAGCCAGGGCGGCCATGGCCAGTGCGGCGCTGAAGGCCAGGAGGGAGCGGCGGGTGTTATTGGGGTTCATGGTTGTCTCCAAGGGTGATTGAAACCGGAATCGGTGGGCACCGTCAGACGGTGGCGATCGGGGTGGCTGGTGAGCCCACCGCCCCCGGCAGGCGCAGCGGCGGCGCCGTGAGCAGAAAGCGGCTGCGTCCGTGTTGGCGCAGCCAGCGCGCGAGTTCGGTGAGGTACCAAAGCTCGCCCAGGTGGATGCCGTTCTTGAACAGGCAGTGTTCGTGCAGCGGCAGGCGGGGCTGACGCAGCGGCTGACCGGCTTGTGAGGTGCTGGCGAGCTTGGGCACCACCAGCTCCACCGCCGGGTTATCGGCCAGCAGGCAGGCCAGGCGGCTGTCGGTGATCCAGTTGAGCAAACGCGCATCGTGTCCGTCGAGACCGCTGCCAGTGGCGTGCAGCCGCGCCACGTCGGGTTGGCGGTTCATGGACAGCAGGGTGTCGGCAAAGCCGGTGTGCAGGCAGACCATGTCGCCGGGCTCGACCACCACGCCGTCGGCGTCAAGCACGCGCATGAGCGCGTCGTAGCCCACGGCCTGCCGCTGGCGGCCGATGTGGTGTTCCAGGTCGATCATCACGCCGCGCCCCTGCACGCCGTGGGCGGCCAGGCCCGCGATGTCCAGCGCGCCGGCCTGTGGCCCGGGGTAGCGCGCCCAGGGCGCAGTGGCCTGCGGGTCTTCCTGCGCGGGGCGGATGGCGTCGCCCGCGCGGTGGCCGTTGTAGAACACCGCCTCGGCCACGCCGTCGCCGTCGGCATCGAAATGGCTGCCGACATGGGCCAGGCTGTCCCACTGCGTGGAGTACTGCAGGCTCATCAGCACCACGTCATCGTTGATGACGTCGGTCAGGTCCGGGTCTTCGCCCTGGTACGACCAGCAGAACCCCTGCTGCCCGGCGCTCTTGCCGTCGCGCAGCACGCTGTAGCGGCGCGGCGGCATGCGCCGTGGGTTGAGGGCCTGGCCGCCCGGTACGTCCAGGGGCAGTGACAGGCAGAAGGTCTGGCCGGTTTGGACCTCGGCCACGCCTTGCAGCACCTTGGCCGCGTTCACCAGGTTCATGCGACCAAGCTGGTCGTCGGCACCAAACTCACCCCAGTGGCTGCCTGGGGGAGACTGTTGCCAGCGTGGTGTGCTCATGGTGGTCTGCGGGCTGAGGCTCAGGCCGTGGCGGTGGCCGTGCGCAGCACCGCCAATGTGTTCTGCACCGCCGCCACGCCCATGTTCACATAGGCATCGCTGGTCACGCCACCAATGTGCGGGCTGAGGATGAAGCCCGGCTGGCCGTGGAAGATGTGCGGCACGGTCATGGGCTCGACGGCGAAGCTGTCCAGCCCCGCCATGCGCACCTGGCCCGACTGCACCGCGGCCAGCAGCGCGGGCTCGTCGATCAGGCCGCCGCGCGCCGTGTTCACCACGATCACGCCCGGCTTGCAGCGCGCCAGGGTTTGCGCGTTGAGCAGGCCCTTGTTCTCGGGCGTCAGCGGGCAGTGCAGCGAGATGGCGTCGGCGTCGCGCCAGATCGTCTCCAGGTCCACCGCCGTCACGTACCCGGGCAGGTTCTTGGCGAACGGGTCAAAGCCGATCACCCGCATGCCCATGGCGTCGGCCATCTTGGCAAAACGCAGGCCGATGGCGCCCAGGCCCACCAGGCCCACGGTGCGGCCGCCCAGCTCCAGGCTCTTGTGCGTGGCCTTGTCCCAGTGGCCGTCGTGCATGCGCTGGTTCAGCTGCACCACGGACTTGGCGCAGGCCAGCAGCAGGGCCAGGGCCTGTTCGGCCACGGCGGCGGCGTTGGCGCCCACGGCGGCCGTGACCGCGATGCCGCGTTCGGCGGCGGCCGCCTTGTCGATGGTGTCGGTGCCGCTGCCGTGTTTGGAGATCACGCGCAGCGCAGGTGCCGCGTCCATGGCCTCGGCGTTCACGCCGCTGTAGCGCACGATGATGGCCACAGGGTTGTGCTGGCGCGCCAGCGCCACCACGTCGGCCTGCGTCGGCGCCTTTCCGGCAAAGACCACCTCATGGTCTGAGAGCAGGGCCAGGGCCTGTGGCGCCAGGTCGGCGGCGGTGATCAGGATGACGGGCTTGTGGCTCACAAGGTTTCCCCTTCCTTCAGCACACCGGCCGCGACCAGCGAGGCCGTCAGCCACGCAGCCGAGGTGTTGCCCTGCTGGATTTGCGCGATGCGCTTGGCTTCGGCTTGCACCTTGTGCTCGGCCAGCGGCAGCAGGCCGGGCAGCGCCTCGCGCTCGATCACCACCACGCCGTCGCCGTCGCCGATGACGAAGTCGCCGGGGTGCACCGTCACGCCGCCCACGCTGACCGGGTGGCCGATGCGCCCGCCGTTGTTCTTGGTCGGGCCGTTGGGGTTGGTGCCCACCGAGAAGACCGGGTAGTCCATCTCGTCGATCTCCAGGCTGTCGCGCACCGCGCCGTCCATCACCACGCCGGCCAGGCCGAGCTGGCGGCAGGCGGTCATCATGATGGTGCCCATCAGGGCCGAGGTCTGGTCGCCCTTGCCGTCGATCACCAGCACGTCGCCGGGCTTGGCCAGCGCCATGGCGGCGTGGATCATGAGGTTGTCGCCAGGGCGCACCTCGATCGTGAAGGCCGGCCCGGCCACCTTCATGCGCGGGCGCAGGGCTTGGATGCGGCCATGCAGCGCGCCGCGGCGGCCGTTGATGTCAGAGAAGATCGCCGGCTGGTACCGGGCGGCTTGTGCCACCAGGTCAGGGGCGACGCGGGGAAAGTCTTTGATGATGTCGGGCTGGGACATGTCGGGTGCTCGTTCGGTGAAGGAAATCAGTCCAGCGTGGCGCCGGAGGCTTTGACGATCGGGGCCCAGCGCGCCAGGTCGTTTTTGATCGTCGTGGCGAAGGTTTCTGGCGAGCCGCCCAGCACGTCGGCGCCCTGGTCGCTCAGCTTCTTTTTGACGTCGGGCGACTGCAGGGCCTTGTTGAACTCGGCGTTGAGCAGCGCGACGATGTCTTTCGGGGTGCCAGTCGGGGCCACGAAGCCGAACCAGGTGACGGCCTCAAAGTCTTTGACGCCCGACTCGGCGATGGTGGGCACCTGGGGCAGGTCATCCACGCGTTTGAGCGAGGTCACCGCGATCGGGCGCATCTTGCCGTTCTTGATGTAGCCGATGAGGGTGGGCACCGACGACAGGTACAGGTCCACGCGGCCGCTGACCACGTCGGTGGAAGCCTGAGCGGCGCCCTTGTAGGGCACGTGGGTGAACTCGACGCCGGCCGACTTCTGGAACAGCACGCTGGCCAGGTGCGCCACCGTGCCGTTGCCGGAGAAGGCCATGTTCAGCGAACCCGGTTTGGCCTTGGCGGCCGCTACCACCTCGCCAAGCGTCTTGAAGGGCGAGGTTTCACCCACCACCAGAACCAGCGGGGCGCTGGCCACCAACCCGATCGGTGCCAAGTCCTTCACCGAGTCGTACGGCATCTTCTTGTACAGGGTCGGGTTGATCGCCAGGTTGCTGGTCTGCCCCAGGCCGATGGTGTAGCCGTCGGCCGGGGACTTGGCGACTGCGTCGATGCCGATGTTGCCGCCGGTGCCCGGGCGGTTCTCGACGACAAAGCTCCAGCCCTTGCTGGCCTGCACTCGGCTGGTCACTTCGCGGGCGATCAGGTCGGTGCCGCCCCCGGCCGGGAAGGGAACGATGACCTTGATGGGCTTGGCAGGGTAGGCCTGGGCGAAGGCGGCGCCCGTGGCGAGCAACAGGCTGGCGGCGGCCAGGGCTTGGCGGCGGGAAAGTGGCATGTCTTGTCTCCAGATGTCGGTGGAAGTTGTCGGCCGCTGGTCAGTGCCACGGCTGGAACGGACTGTACGGAGGTGTTTCGCTCAATACAATGTGGTTTCAATAGTTGAAACCAAGGCCGTCAAATGAAACCCACCCGAAAGTCCGCCGAGGCGGTAGATGCGGCAGACAACGACACCAGCACCGGCAGCGTGACCGCCGTGGTGCGGGCACTTCGCCTGCTTGAGAGTTTTGGCATGGACGATTCACAGCTCACGCTGGCGGAGATGAGCCGACGCACCGGCATGCACAAGACCACCACGCTGCGCCTGGCCCGAACGCTGGCGGCCGAGCACTACCTGGTGCAGAAAGAAGACGGCAGCTGGCGCCTTGGCCGAGCGGCGGGCTGGCTCGGGGCCTGTTACCAGGCGGTGTTCGACGTGCACGAGATCGTGGAGCCGGTGTTGCGTGCGCTGACGGTCAAGACCGGGGAAAGCGCGTCGTTCTACGTGCGCGAAGGCCAACAGCGCCAATGCCTGGCGCGGGTGGACGGGCCGCAGACCATCCGCCACCACGTGCGCGTGGGCATCGGCCTGCCGCTTGACCTCGGCTCGCCGGGGCGGGTCATCCTGGCGTTTTCAGGTGAGCCGGGTGAGCCCTACGAGTCGATCCGACGGCGAGGCTTTCACCTCTCGATGGGCGAGCGCGAGCCCGAAGTCTCCAGCGTCTCGGCACCCGTGTTCGGCCTGAACTGGCGGCTGCTGGGCTCGGTCTGCATCTCGGGGCCCACCTCACGCCTCACGGAGGAGCGCCTGCACGAACTCGCGCAGACCGTGATGACCGCCGCCAACGAACTGTCCTACGCCATCGCCGGAACGCGGCGGACCACCGCGGCACCCGGGGGCGGCGCCACCTGGTTTCCTCGGTCGTCCGCCATGTGAAGCATTGGGGGCTGCGTCGCACGCAACACGCCGCGGCCCTTGCCCATTCGCACAGGCATTACCCTACCCCGGCCCCCACACACACCCACATTCCCCATGAGCGATTGGAAAACCCAGCAGATGATCAAGGCCTCGGGCTGGCCAGAGACCCCCGACGCCTTGGCCATTGGCGCCAACTTCAACCAAGCCACGCCCAGCGGCCTGGTCCCCTTTCACTGGGCCTGCGAGCACGGCAAAACGGGCCTTGTCCGACACATGATCGCCCACGGCGCCAACGTGGCCGACGTCTCGGCCGACGGCAAGAGCATGCTGGAGTTGGCCTTGAACGCCCGTGACTTCCAGTCACTGATGCTGTTGATCGATCAGCTCAAAGCCACCGGTGCGCCGCCACCCGGCGAGCCAATGAAAGCGCGCCTGACCCAGGCCTTCAGTGGCGGCCACCCCGACGCACACAACCGCCTGCTGCAAACCTTGCGCGATTGGGAGCGAATCGCGCGAAAGAACAGGGGCTGAGGGCACGCACATCGGGACATGCCTTGGTCGGCTTCGATCTGGTGACGGCGATGGACCGGGGCCGGCTGCGGTTACGGGGTTGTAAGAGGTGAGGGACTGGTATGGGGACCGGGCGGAAACAACGGCGTATTGCCATGAGGCCGGGTTTTTAGTCAGGCAGGCGACGACTTCAGGCTGTGAGCGGTCCCATGGTTTGCCACTGATCAAAAGCTGCTCTCGACCCAATGCGAACATCCCGAGGAAATAAAAGCGGACGCTCAACATAGAAATGATCGGCGGACCATGGCCACGCGATAGCGTTCCGCGAGACCTTCCGTTTCGACTGCCGAGTTAGGCATCGTGCGCGCCATCTTCCTTCGCCGCCGGGACCTCGATCTTTCGCGACCTCTGTGCGATGCCGGCAACGAGTGCGTTGAAGCCGATGATCAATTGTCCCAGGCTGTGATTATGAAAGGTGATTGGCTTGGAATAGTCATTTCGCGGAGCGTAGATCGCAAGCACCGTCGGGAAATCCGCGCCCCAAGCGCGCGTCTCAGCTAGCAAGTAGCTATGCTTGTACGAATTTGATAGTTCCACGAGAACATCCGCAAATTCCTCGTTCGGATGGATGTAATCAGCGACAAGTGCAGCGCCGAACGGAGTCGGCTTCCCGGATCGGAACAGTGCTCCATAGCTGTCAACCTCGATTCGCCGCGTCCTCACGACTTCCTCTTCCTTCAAGCGACAGTAGAGCGACATGACGAGGTCATCAAGCACTCGTCGCATTGACAGGAGCATGGATTCAACCGTAAAAAAGTATTCGTGCAGTTGCTGAGATTGATAAGCGACAGTCGCTGCGTTGACTAATGACGCAATGTGCCGAAGGCGGTTCTCGACCTCAACGGCAACGAGCATGCCGTTGATTAGTCCCGGGATTCTCGGAGGCTGGGGAAGTCGAAAAGCACTGTGCTGCTCCACCACGTACGGCGGCTTCGAATCGACCCCTGAATAGAATGTGCGTTCTGTCACGGTGCTCATTTGCGATTTCTAAGAATTCGAAGCAAACCGTCGCCATATGTGATCGGCGTTTGACGGTGAAATTCGGCAGATTCTAGGAATGCCGCCCACCAACGCCCATCCCCCAAATGGGGGGAATGTCCGTTTTCGGGATATGGCGGCCGACGACCGCTCCTGGATGGTCGCAGTCAGCCTGCGGACTTGGGCCGATGACACCTTTCGTTGCAAACCATCCACCCCCTCACCCCACCCCCGGCCGTCCATCCCCCGTCCCCACCGCCGCCGGCGCTTGCGCCTCCGTCAGCAGCGTCACCGTGAACACCGCCCCCGTGCCATCGCCCCGGTTGCCCGCGGCGATCTGGGCGCCGTAGCGTTCCAGCAGGCCCTGGCTGATCCACAGGCCCAGGCCGTTGCCGTCGTTTTTGGTGGTGAAGAAGGGGCGGAAGAGGCGGGCGAGGGCTTGGTCGCTGAGGCCGGTGCCGGTGTCGAGTACGCGCAGCTCGGCGCCTTGGGGGGTGTCTTGGGTTTGCAGGCAGAGTTCGCCGCCTTCGGGCATGGCCTGAATGGCGTTGATGAGCAGGTTGATGATGACTTGCTGCAGCTCTTGCCGGTTGATGCCCACGCGGTGGGTGGCGGCCAGTTCGCGTTTCACGGTGATGCGGGTCTGGCTGAGCAGGTGGCCCACCAGCACGAGGCTGTCGTCCACGGTGCGGTTGAGGTCCAGCGTTTCCACGTAGCCGGCGTATTCGGTGGGGCGGGCGTATTGCAGCAACTGGGTCACGATCAGGCGCATGCGCTCCACTTGCTGGTCAAGCAGGCGCAGCTCGTCGCGCACGGGCTCGGCGTTGGGGCCCAGGTCTTCGCGGATGAGGTCAAGGTTGCCCTGCATCACCGCAATGGGGTTGTTGATTTCGTGGGCGATGCTGGCGGTGAGCTGGCCGATGGCGGCGAGCTTTTCGCTTTTCACCAGTTGCTGCTGGGCCTGGCGCAAGGCGGCGTTGCTGGCTTCGAGTTCGCGGGTGCGCTCGGCCACTTTCAGGTCAAGCTGGTCGGCCCAGCGGCGCAGGGCGGCGGTTTTTTCGTCGATCACGTCGAGCAGGTGGTCGAGGTGGCCGGCCAGGGCGCCCAGTTCGTTGCGCGCGGGCAGGGTGCCCACGCGGGCCTGGGTGTCGCCTTCTTCCACGGCTTGCATGGTGCGGTTCATGCGGGCCACGGGCTCGAAGATGGCGCGCGCGAAGCGCAGCGAGAACCAGGCCGAGGCCACCATGGCCAGCGAGAAGATCAGGCCGATGGCGCCCAGCACGGCGTAGCGCACCAGCCGAAAGGGCGCTTCGGTGAAGCCCACGTAGAGCATGCCGATGCGCTGGCCGGCGGCGTCCACCAGGGGTTCGTAGGCGGACACGTACCAGTCGTTCACCACGAAGGCGCGGTCCAGCCACACGCGGCCTTCGTTGAGCACGCGCTCGCGCACGGTTTGCGACACGCGGGTGCCAATGGCGCGCTCGTCTTGAAAGAGGCGCACGTTGGTGGTGATGCGCACGTCGTCCAGAAAGAGGGTGGCCGTGCCCTGGCTGCCGAAGGGCAGGGCGTCGTCGGGGTAGACGATGCGGTTGATGTGGTCGATGAAATCGAGGTTCTGGTTCAGCAGCAGGCCGCCGCTGAGCAGGGCCACGGTGTGGCCTTGGGCGTCTTTCACGGGCAGGGTGGCCAGGGCCACCAGGGCGCGCTCTTCGGTGCTGCGCTCGGTGGGCGTGGCGTTGAGCGTGGGCACCAGGGGAATGTGCAGGCGCGACATGAGGTGCGGCGCCAGGGCCTGCAGCGCCTCGGCCGGCAGCACCAGCAACTGGGCGCGGGCGCGCTGGTGCGGGCTTTGCACGGTGTTGGCCAGGGCCGCGGGCATGGGCGGCATGGGGGTTTGCAGGGCTTGCGCGCTCAGGCCGGCGGGCAGGGCGCGGGCCAGGGGGCGGCCTTGCAGGTCGTGCAGGGTGAGAAAGTCAAGCGAGAGGCGGGCGCTGGCGTCGGACAGCGTGGCGTTGAGGCCTTGCCCACGGCGCATGGCGGCCACCAGGTCTTGTGAGCCGGCCACGCCTTGCGTGCCCGAGCCCACTTCGCTGATCACCTGTTCAAAGTAGCCCTGGGCCACCGCCAGGTCTGAGCGCACCTTGGTAATGAGCAGTCGGTCGTAGGCCACGTTGGTCCACGCAGCCAGGGCCACCACCAGCAGCGGAAAGGCCACCAGCAGCGGCAGCAGCGCCATCACCAGCAGTTGCCGGCGCACCGACGCGCCGATCCAGCGGGATGGAGTGAGCCGCATCAAGCCAGCTCTCCGGTGCGCAGGGCTTTGTTCAGGAACCCGGCGGAACCGGCTTGGCCGGGCCGCACCGGGTTGCCCCCTTGAGGGGGACGCGCGAAGCGCGGCGGGGGTGTTTTCAAGAGACGCTCCACTCGGCCACGCGGCGCTCCAGCGTGCGGCGCGACACGCCCAGCAGGTGCGCGGCGCGGGTCTTGTCGCCCTGCACCGAGTCCAGCACCGAGAGGATGTGCAGTTTCTCCAGCGTTTGCAGGTCGGTCACGCCCTGGGCGGCGCCGCTGGGCGGGGCAGGGTAGAGGGCCGACACATTGAGCGAGCCCAGAATCAGCGAGCGCTCAATCAGGTTGCGCAGCTCGCGCACATTGCCTGGCCAGTGGTACTGGCGCAGGAAGTCCATTTCCTGTTCGCTGATCTGCAGTGGCTCGGTGCCCAGCGAGGGCGCGAGTTGCGCCATGAAGTGGGCCACCAGGGCGGGGATGTCGTCTTTGTGCTCGCGCAGGGGCGGCAGGGCCATGTCCACCACCTGCAGGCGAAAGAACAGGTCTTGCCGGAAGCGGCCGGCGGCCACCTCGTGGCTGAGCTGGCGGTTGGTGGCGGCCACGATGCGCAGGTTCAGCGGCACCAGCTGTTCGCTGCCCACGGGGCGGATCTTCAGGTCTTCAATGGCGCGCAGCAGCGTGGCCTGAATGGCCAGGGGCAGCTCGGCGATTTCGTCCAGAAACAGGGTGCCGCCTTGCGCGTAATGAAACAGGCCGTCGCGCGCGCGGCTGGCGCCGGCAAAGGCGCCCTTGGCGTGGCCGAACAGCTCGCTCTCGATCAGCTCGGGCGACACGGCGGCGCAGTTCACCGGCACAAAAGGGCCGGCCGCGCGCGGCCCCAGCGCGTGCAGGGCGCGGGCCACCAGTTCTTTGCCGGTGCCCGATTCGCCTTGCAGCAGCACGGTGCTGTCCACCGCCGCCACGCGCGGCAATGCGTCGCGCAGCGCGCGCATGGCGGGCGATTCGCCCACCAGCCGGGGCGCTTGCGGGCCGCTGCCGCTGGTGGCGCGGCGCAGCACGAAGTTCTCGCGGCGCAGGCGCGAGCGCTCGTAGCACTGCTTCACCGCGTTCAATATTTGCGGCACGCGAAAGGGCTTGAGGATGAAGTCAGACGCGCCCGCCCGCAGCGCCTCAATGGCGGTGTCCAGGTCAGCGAAGGCGGTGATGAGGATCACCTCGCCGGTAAAGCCCTGTTCGCGCAGTTCCTTGAGCCACACCACGCCGCTCTTGCCGGGCAGGGAGATGTCCAGAATGACCAGGTCCACGTGGTGGCCCTTGAGCCATTGCTCGCCCTCTTCGGCGCTGCCGGCGCTCATCACGAAGTGGCAGCGCGGGGCCAGGGTCTTGACCAGGAAATGCAGCATGCCTGGCTCGTCGTCCACCACCAGGATCGACCAGCCAGGCCAGCCCTCGACGGGTTTATCGGGAGAAAAAGAGGGGGGTCGAGGGGTGTCCACGCGGCGGGATTCTACGGAGGTGCCCCAATGAATCACTCGGATATTGGCGCATTCCCCACCGTGTCACAGGGCGTTGCCAGGCGTGTGGCGTGCGACAAATTGTCGCGAAGGGCTGCGTCAAGTTGGCGGTGGTGTGCGCGAGGGCAGGCTTTGGGGTGCGGGATATCCCGCGCTGCGGTCGCGTGGTCCTGCCATTGCGCCGCACTTTCGGGGCGGGTCTTGCACGCTTTGGTATGCCTGTTTGCGCAGGGGTGATGGTTGGCATGGATCTGGCTAAGCGCGCGCCGGGAAAGGCGTGTTTCAACCCGCTGGTTTCTCTCTGAAAACGGGGGCAGGGAAAGCACCCGTGTGGGGTCGGTTGCAGGGGGGGGATAGGGCGGTTAGATTCCCCACTTATGCAAAAGGGCCGCATGTGCAAATGCGCGCTCTCGTTCAACCCTGGAGACATGCATGAACAAGTCCCCTCGCCCCACCGAAGACGGCCGCGGCGGCCTGAGCCGCCGCACCCTGTTTGCCGGGGCTTCCACCGTTGGTGTGTTGGCCGCTGCGGCTGCCGTGGTGTCGCGTGCGCCCGTTGAGGCCGAGCCCGTGGCGCAGCCCAAGGCCCCGCCCGCCAAAGGCGGTGGTTACACGCTGAGCGAACACGTCAAGCGCTACTACCAGACCACCCGCGTCTGAGCGCCAGGCACCCCGTCCGATCCCCACGAAATGTCCCCGCTGCCCGCAACGGCCCCCGGCTGGAACCGCGCAGCGCCACAGGAGGCATCACCATGTTGCTGACCAAGAAAAACACCGCCCACGCCAGCCACGCGTCAAGCGCCCGGCCCGCCTTCGTGCACCAGTTGCAGCGCGGCCTCTCCGCCGCCCTGCCCACCATGGACCGCCGCGCCTTCCTGCGCCGCTCGGGTCTGGGCGTGGGCGTGGGCCTGGCCGCCACCCAGCTCACGCTGGTGAAGAAGGCCAAGGCCGCCGAAGGCAAGTCGATTGACGGCACCGGCAAGATTGAAGTCAAGCGCACCGTCTGCACGCACTGCTCGGTGGGCTGCGCCACCGACGCCATCGTCGAGAACGGCGTGTGGGTGCGCCAGGAGGCGGTGTTCGATTCGCCCATCAACCTGGGCGCGCACTGCGCCAAGGGCGCCTCGCTGCGCGAGCACGGCCACGGCGAGTACCGCCTGCGTTACCCGATGAAGCTGGTCAACGGCAAGTACCAGCGCATCAGCTGGGACCAGGCCTACGACGAGATCGTGGCCAAGATGAAAGAGCTGCGCGAGGCCAGCGGCCCCGACTCGGTGTACTTCATCGGCTCGTCCAAGCACAACAACGAACAGGCCTACCTGCTGCGCAAGTTCGTGAGCTTCTGGGGCACCAACAACTGCGACCACCAGGCGCGCATCTGCCACTCCACCACCGTGGCTGGCGTGGCGAACACCTGGGGTTATGGCGCCATGACCAACTCGTACAACGACATGCAGAACAGCAAGGTCGCTCTGTACATCGGCTCCAACGCCGCCGAGGCGCACCCTGTGTCGATGCTGCACATGCTGCACGCCAAGGAAACCGGCTGCAAGATGATCGTGGTCGACCCGCGCTTCACCCGCACCGCGGCCAAGGCCGACGAGTACGTGCGCATCCGCTCGGGCACCGACATCCCCTTCCTGTTCGGCCTGCTGTACCACATCTTCAAGAACGGCTGGGAAGACAAGCAGTACATCAATGACCGCGTCTACGGCATGGAAGACGTCAAGAAGGACGTGCTGGCCAAGTGGACGCCGGACAAGGTGGAAGAAGCCTGCGGCGTGAAGGAAGCGCAGATGGCCAAGGTGGCCAAGATGCTGGCCGACAGCCGCCCCGGCACCATCGTGTGGTGCATGGGCCAGACCCAGCACACCATCGGCAACGCCATGGTGCGTGCCTCGTGCATCCTGCAACTGGCCCTGGGCAACGTGGGCAAGAGCGGCGGCGGCACCAACATCTTCCGTGGCCACGACAACGTGCAGGGCGCCACCGACGTGGGCCCCAACCCCGACTCGCTGCCCGGCTACTACGGCCTGGCCGCCGGCGCCTGGAAGCACTTCGCCGCCACCTGGGGCGTGGACTACGACTGGATCAAGTCGCAGTACGCCGAGGGCACGATGGAGAAGCCCGGCATCACCGTGTCTCGCTGGATCGACGGTGTGCTGGAGAACAACGAGCTCATCGACCAGGGCCCGAACCTGCGCGGCGTCTTCTACTGGGGCCACGCCCCCAACTCGCAGACCCGTGGCCTTGAGATGAAAAAGGCCATGGACAAGCTGGACCTGCTGGTGGTGGTGGACCCGTACCCCTCGGCCACCGCGGCCATGGCGGCCATGCCCTCGAAGGACGTGAACCCCAACCGCGCGGTGTACCTGCTGCCGGCGGCCACCCAGTTCGAGACCAGCGGTTCGTGCACCGCTTCCAACCGCTCGCTGCAGTGGCGTGAGCAGGTGATCGAGCCCCTGTGGGAGAGCCGCACCGACCACATGATCATGTACCAGTTCGCCCAGAAGCTCGGCTTTGCCGAACAGCTGTGCAAGAACTACAAGATGGTCAAGGGCAAGGGCGGCATGGAAGAGCCCGAGATCGAGTCCATCCTGCGCGAGATCAACAAGTGCGTCTGGACCATTGGCTACACCGGCCAGAGCCCTGAGCGCCTGAAGGCCCACATGCGCAACATGCACGCCTTTGACGTGAAGACGCTCAAGTGCAAGGGCAAGGTGGTGGACAAGGAAACCGGCTACGACATGTCCGGCGACTACTTCGGCCTGCCTTGGCCCTGCTACGGCTCGCCCGAGATCAAGCACCCGGGCTCGCCCAACCTGTACGACACCTCCAAGCACGTGATGGACGGCGGCGGCAACTTCCGCGCCAACTTCGGCGTGGAGCGTGGCGGCGTGAGCCTGCTGGCCGAAGACGGCTCGCACTCGGTGGGTGCCGAGATCACCACCGGCTACCCCGAGTTCGACCACGTGCTGCTGAAGAAGCTGGGCTGGTGGGGCGACTTGTCCGAGGCCGAGCAGAAGGCCGCCGAGGGCAAAAACTGGAAGACCGACCCCACGGGCGCCATCATCCGCGTGGCCATGGCCCACGGCTGCCACCCGTTTGGCAACGCCAAGGCCCGTGCCGTGGTGTGGAACTTCCCCGACGCCATTCCGCAGCACCGCGAGCCCATCTACGGCACGCGCCCCGACCTGGTGGCCAAGTACCCCAGCCACGACGACCAGAAGAACCGCTGGCGCCTGCCCATCCTCTACAAGTCGCTGCAGGCGAAGAACGTCGAGGAAAAGCTGCACGAGAAATTCCCGTTCATCATGACCTCGGGCCGACTGGTCGAGTACGAGGGCGGTGGCGAGGAAACCCGCTCCAACCCCTGGCTGGCCGAGCTTCAGCAAGAGATGTTCGTGGAGATCAACCCCAAGGCCGCTGCCGAGCGCAACATCCGCAACGGTGACCGCGTGTGGGTGAGCTCACCCACCGGTGCACGCTTGAACGTGCAGGCGCTGGTGACCGAGCGCGTGGGGCCTGACACGGTGTTCCTGCCCTTCCACTTCTCGGGTCGCTGGCAGGGCGAGGACATGAAGCCTTACTACCCTGATGGCGCGATGCCGCTGGTGCGTGGCGAGGCGGTCAACACGGCCACCACCTATGGCTACGACATCGTGACGATGATGCAGGAAACCAAGACCACCATCTGCAATATCGAGAAGGCGTAAGCCCAGGAGAACCACATGGCACGAATGAAATTCATCTGCGACGCCGAGCGTTGCATCGAGTGCAACGGCTGCGTCACCGCCTGCAAGAACGAACACGAAGTTCCCTGGGGCGTGAACCGCCGCCGCGTGATCACGCTCAACGACGGCGTGCCCGGCGAGAAGTCCATCTCGGTGGCCTGCATGCACTGCAGCGACGCGCCTTGCATGGCCGTCTGCCCGGTGCAGTGCTTCTACCGCACCGAAGAAGGCGTGGTGCTGCACGACAAGGACGTGTGCATCGGCTGCGGCTACTGCTCGTACGCCTGCCCCTTCGGCGCGCCACAGTTCCCTTCGCAAGGCACCTTCGGTGTGCGCGGCAAGATGGACAAGTGCACCTTCTGCGCCGGTGGCCCGGAAGAGCACGGCAGCCAAGCCGAGTTCGAGAAGTACGGTCGCAACCGCCTGGCCGAGGGCAAGCTGCCGGCCTGCGCCGAGATGTGCTCGACCAAGGCCCTGCTCGCTGGTGACGGCGACGTGGTGGCCGACATCTTCCGCTCCCGCGTGATCGCACGCGGCAAGGGCGCCGAAGTCTGGGGCTGGGGCACCGCCTACGGCACCGCACAAGGAGGCAAGTCGTGATGCAGCGTTTCACCTTCATCTGCGCGGCCGCGGCCGCTTCGCTGGCCCTGGTGGCCTGTGGCGACAAGCCGCAAGAGCTCAAGGCCACTGGCGTCAAGCAAGACCGCGCCGCCTACACCGGCGTGGGCAAGAGCCAGTACGCCAATGGCGGCTGGACCGTGGGCGACAAGAACAGCTGGGAACAGCAGCTCAAGGCCCGTGCCCAGTACGGTCAGAACGAGTACCAGCGCGTCGCCGCGCCCAAGTGAGGAGGCTTCCCATGAAGGCCATGTTTCATCTTGGGCGATCAGGCCGGGCCTGGCTCGCGGCAGCGTTGCTGTCGGTGAGCGCGGGCTGGGCCATCGCCCAGTCGGCCCCGGCGCCGCAGCCCGCCCCGGCGGCAGCGGCACCGGCCACTGGCGGCATCAAGGGCGCCAACATCTTCGAGATTGCGCCCGACGCCGACAAAGACCCCAACTACGCCCAGCAGACCAACGGAGAGCGCCGCCAGGTGCAACCCGGCAACAACGCGCCCATGTGGCGCTCGGTGGGCGGCGGCGTCACGGGCTACAGCAGCCTGCCGTACCCCGAGGCTGGCAACCTGATCCAGCCCACCGTGCAGTACCCGGGTTCGCGCCTGACCACGGCCGGCGAGGCCTGGCGCCAGGTCCGCAACAACTGGATCCTGCCCTACGGTGGTTCGCTGCTGCTGATCGTGGCCGTGGCCATTGGCCTGTTCTACTTCGGCAAGGGCACGCTCAAGCTGCACGGCCCCGAAACGGGTCGGCTGATCGAGCGCTTCACTTATGTGGAACGCGCGGCGCACTGGGTGAACGCCATTGCCTTCGTGGCGCTGGCGGTGTCGGGCATCGTGATGGCGTTCGGGCAGTTCTTCCTGCTGCCCATCATCGGCAGCACGCTGTTTGGCTGGCTGACCTACGCGCTGAAGAACGTGCACAACTTCGTGGGCCCGCTGTTCGCGGTGTCGCTGGTGGTGGTGATCCTCACCTTCGTGAAGGACAACCTGCCGAGCAAGCACGACATCACCTGGCTGCTCAAGGGCGGTGGCCTGCTGGGCGGGCATGAAGTGCCGTCGCACCGCTTCAACGCGGGCGAGAAGGTGCTGTTCTGGGGCGGTGTGTTCCTGTTCGGCTTGGTCGTGGTGGGCTCTGGTGTCTTCCTCGACAAGATCGTGCCGGCGGTGGAATACACCCGCGCCAACATGCAGGTGGCCCACATGATCCACGCCACGGCGGCGGTGGTGATGATGGCCATGTTCATGGGCCACATCTACATGGGCACCATCGGCATGAGCGGCGCCTACAGCGCCATGAAGACCGGCTACGTGGACGAGACCTGGGCCAAGGAACACCACGAGCTCTGGTACGACGACATCAAGGCCGGCAAGATCCCGGCCCAGCGCACCGCCACGGCGGCCGCCGAGGCTGCCCAGCCCGCCAAGGCCTGATTTGTAAGAGGTTCACATGAAACGCACCGTTCTCATCCTGTCCCTGCTGGTGTCGGGCGCGGCCATGGCCAAGCTGCCCGCGCCGGTGCTCACCGACGAGGCCAAGGCCAAGGCGGCCGAGGCCGCCGCCAAGACCGCCCACGACAACAAGGTGGCGGCCTACCAGTTGTGCAAGTCGATGGACAAGGCCGCGGCCAACCACTTCAAGTACGCGGCGGCCCGTGGCAAGAGTGCGCAGGCCTCGGCCAACGCGCCGGCCTGCACCGACCCGGGCCCGTTCGTCTACACGCCTGCTGCCGCGGCGCCGGCCGCCGCACCGGCGCCTGCTGCCCCGGCCGCAGCGCCCGCCAAGAAGGGCTGAGGTTCGCCTCGCTCTCGCAAAAAAGGCCCGCTGGGCCTTTTTTGTTGCGCGCGCTGATCTGCGCCCTTTCCCTTTTCCCTTTGCGTTCTTTTGTGCCCAGGCACACTCGCGCCATGAACTTGTCTGACCTCACGCCCGCTGCCCAGCCCCTGCGCCCCTTGCTGTCTCAGGCCAGCGCGCCGCTCACGCGCGAGGTGCCGGTGGTCAACGAGTTCGGCGTGGCCAGCACCGTGGCCATTCCGGCCGAGCGCGACCTCACCGTGTACGTGGACAAGCGCGAGCTGGTCACGCTCATGACGTTGGGCGCCCACCCCGAGTGGCTGGTGCTGGGCTATTTGCTGAACCAGCGCCTGATCGGTTCGATTGAAGAGGTGGCCTCGGTGCAGGTGGACTGGGACGTGGGCGCCGCCGCCGTCACCACCCGCGCGGGCATCGAGCGCATCGAAGAGCGCACCGCCACGCGCGTGGTCACCACCGGCTGCGGGCAGGGCAGCGTGTTCGGCCACCTGATGGACGAGATCGACCGCATCGCGCTGCCCGATGGCGTGCTGCGCCAGTCGCAGCTCTATGCCATCGTCAACGCCATTCGCCTGACCGAGAGCACCTACAAATCGGCCGGCTCGGTGCACGCCTGTGCGCTGTTCCGGGGTGAGCAGTTGCAGCTCTTCGTGGAAGACGTGGGCCGCCACAACGCGGTGGACACCATCGCCGGCTGGCTGGCCTTGAATGACTCGCCCGCCGCGCCCGTGCCGGATGGCGGCATCGACAAGGTGTTCTACACCACGGGCCGGCTCACCAGCGAGATGGTGATCAAGTCGGCCCAGATGGGCGTGCCGGTGGTGGTTTCGCGCAGCGGCATCACCCAGATGGGGCTGGAAGTGGCCCAGCGCGTGGGCCTGTGCGCCATTGGCCGGGCCACCAACAAGCACTTTCTTTGCTACGCCAACCCGCAGCGCCTGCTGCTGGACGCGGTGCCCAGCCACGCCACCGGGGCCGGCGCCCGGGTCGAATCGACCTAAACTCGGGCCACCTGGCCCGCCCACACCTGGCGACGGGCCCAACCCCATTTGCCGAGAGCCCCATGAGCCGAGAAGTCCACGTCATTTCCCACCCCCTGGTGCAGCACAAGCTCACGCTGATGCGCCGCAAGGAAACCAGCACCAAGAGCTTTCGTGAGCTGGTGCACGAGGTGAGCGCGCTGCTCGCCTACGAGCTCACCCGCGACATGCCGATGCAGCTCATCGACATCGAGACCCCGCTGGAGCAGATGAAGTCGCCCGTGATCGACGGCAAGAAGATCGTGCTGGCCTCCATCCTGCGCGCCGGCAACGGCTTCCTGGACGGCATGCTGCAGATCATTCCCGGCGCGCGCGTGGGCCACATCGGCCTGTACCGCGACCCGGCCACGCTGCAGGCGGTGGAGTACTACTTCAAGATGCCGCAGGACATGCACGAGCGCGACGTGATCGTGCTTGACCCCATGCTGGCCACCGGCAACTCGGCCGTGGCCGCGGTGGACCGCCTGAAGCAGACCAACCCGCGCTCGATTCGCTTTGTGTGCCTGGTCACCTGCCCGCAGGGCATCAAGACCTTCCACGACGCCCACCCCGACGTGCCCATCTACACCCCGGCGGTGGACCGCGGCCTGAACGAGCACGGCTACATCGTGCCCGGCCTGGGCGACGCGGGTGACCGGATCTTCGGCACCAAGTGAACCCGCGGGCGGCTTGCCGCTCCAAGCCTGCCATGACCTCACCTGCCGCCTTGCCCATTCGCTTCTGGACCCTGGGCTGGTCCTCCCTCTGGCGCGACTGGCGCGCCGGTGAGTTGCGCCTGTTGGTGCTGGCCGTCACCCTGGCGGTGGCGGCGCTCACGGCGGTGGGCTTTTTTGCCGACCGCCTGCAGGGCGGCCTGGCGCGTGACGCCCGCGCGCTGATCGGTGGCGATGCGGTGGTGCGCAGCGACAACCCCACGCCCGCGGCCTTTGCCGACAAGGCCCGCGAACTGGGCCTGCAGATCGCCCAGAACGAGACCTTCCCCACCATGGGCCGCGCGCCCGACGATGCCGGTGGCGCCAGCCGGCTGGTGGCCCTGAAGGCGGTGAGCCCCGGTTACCCCTTGCGCGGCACGCTGCGCACCGCGCCCGCGCCTGACCAGCCCGAGGCCACCACGTCTGACATTCCGGCCCCGGGCACCGCCTGGGTGGACGCGGCCCTGCTGGGCGCGCTTGACCTGAAGGTGGGCCAGCCGCTGCTGCTGGGCGACACCGCCTTCACCATCGCCCGCGTGCTGGTGGCCGAGCCCGACCGGGGCGCCGGCTTCATGAGCTTTGCCCCGCGCGTGATGATCCACCGCGACGACCTGGCCGCCACCGGCCTGGTGCAGCCCGCCAGCCGCATCAACTATCGCCTGGCGGTGGCCGGCGACGACGCCCGCGTGGCCCAGTTCAACGCCTGGGCCCGTGCCGAGATTGACCGGCACGAGGTGCGCGGCGTGCGCCTGGAATCGCTGGAAAGCGGCCAGCCCGAGATGGAGCGCACCCTGGGGCGCGCCGAAAAATTCCTGAACCTGGTGGCCCTGCTGGCGGCTCTGCTGTGCGCGGTGGCGGTGGCGATCGCGGCGCGCGGCTTCGCCCAGCGCCACCTGGACGACTGCGCCATGCTGCGCGTGCTGGGCCTGTCGCAAGGCACCATGGCCCGCGCCTACACGCTGGAATTCGCGCTGGTGGGCCTGTTCGCCAGCGCCCTGGGCGTGGCCCTGGGCTGGGCGGTGCACCACGTGTTCGTGCTGCTGCTGGCCGGTCTGGTGGAAAGCAACCTGCCCGCGCCCAGCCTGGCGCCGGTGCTGCTGGGCCTGGGCATGGGCCTGACGCTGATGATGGCCTTTGGCCTGCCGCCCGTGCTGCAACTGGCCAAGGTGCCGCCGCTGCGCGTGATCCGCCGCGACGTGGGCCAGCTCAAGCCCGCCACCCTGGGCGTGCTGGGCCTGGGCATCGCCGGCTTTGCCGCGCTGCTGCTGGCCGCCAGCCGCGACCTGGTGCTGGGCGGCATCGCGGTGGGCGGCTTCGCCGGCGCGGTGCTGCTGTTCGCGGTGGCCAGCTACGCCGCCGTGCGCCTGCTGCGCGCCAGCGTCAACGAGACCACCGCGCCGCGCGCCCTGGTGATGGCCACGCGCCAGTTCAGCGCCCGCCCGGTGTTCGCGGTGGTGCAGATCAGCTCGCTGGCCGTGGGCCTGCTGGCCCTTGTGCTGCTGGTGCTGCTGCGCACCGACCTCATTTCCAGTTGGCGCAGCGCCACGCCGCCCGATGCGCCCAACCGCTTCGTCATCAACATCCAGCCCGACCAGGCCGAGGCCTTCCAGCAGAGCCTGCGCCAGGCTGGCGTGAAAGACTTTGACTGGTACCCCATGATCCGTGGGCGGCTGGTGGCCATCAACGGCCGCGAGGTTTCGCCCGAGCAGTTCGAGGCCGAGCGCGCGCAGCGCCTGGTGGAGCGCGAGTTCAACCTGTCCAGCACGGTGCAGCCGCCCGACCACAACCCCATCGTGCAAGGCCGCTGGACGCCGGAAGAAGCCGACGGCCTGAGCGTGGAAAAAGGCCTGGCCGAAGAGCTGGGCCTGGCGCTGGGCGATCGGCTGTCGTTCGACATCGCCGGGCAGGTGCTGGAGCGGCGCATCACCAGCGTGCGCGAGGTGGACTGGGCCTCGCTCAAGGTGAACTTCTTCGTGCTGTTCCCGGTGGCCCAGGTGCCCGACGCGCCGGTGACCTACATCACCTCGTTCCGCGCGCCCGACACCGCTGGTTTTGACAACGCCCTGGTGCGCCAATTCCCCAACGTGACCAACGTGGACATGAGCCAGACCATCGCCCAGGTGCAGCGCGTGTTGGGCCAGGTGATCGGTGCGGTGGAGTTCTTGTTTGTCTTCACCCTGGCCGCCGGTCTGGTGGTGCTGCTGGCGGCCGTCACGGCCACGCGCACCGAGCGCGAGCGCGAATTCGCCATCTTGCGCGCGGTGGGCGCGGGCTCGGGTCTGCTGAAGCAGGTGCAGCGCATCGAGCTGCTGGGCGTGGGCCTGCTGGCCGGCGCGCTGGCCTCGGTGGTGGCGGTGGCCGTGGGCTGGGCCCTGGCGAAATACGCCTTCCAGTTCAGTTGGACGGCCTCGCCCTGGGTGCCGCTGGCCGGCGCACTGGGCGGCGCGGTGCTGGCCCTGATGGCCGGTTGGTGGGGCCTGCGCAGCGTGTTGCGCACCCCGGTGGTGGAAACCCTTCGCAAGGCAGCGACATGACAGACCCGGTGAAGCCGGCAACCCCCTTTGAATGGATCGGTGGCGAGGCGCAGGTGCGCGCCCTGGTGGACCGCTTCTATGACCTGATGGACCTGGAGCCCGGCTACCGCGAACTGCGCGCCGCCCACGGCAACACGCTGGAGAGCGCGCGCGACAAACTGTTCTGGTTTCTCTGCGGCTGGCTGGGCGGGCCCGACCACTACATCAGCCGCTTCGGCCACCCGCGCCTGCGCATGCGCCACATGCCGTTTGCCATCGGCATTCAAGAGCGCGACCAGTGGCTGGCCTGCATGGACCAGGCCATGGGCGACGTGGGCATTGACCCCGAACTTCGCCAGCGCCTGAACCAGAGCTTTTTCCAGACCGCCGACTGGATGCGCAACACACCAGCCTGATCAGGCCGGCCGCCCACGCCACAGGTGCAGGCCGTCCAGCCCCAGGTGGTGCAGCGTCTCGCGCAGCACCAGCAGGCGCGCGGCGGCTTCCCGGCCAGGCGGCAGGTCGCGCCAGGCGCTGGCATCGCCCAGGGCGCCACTGGCCAGGCGCTGAAACGCCGCTTCCACCGCGGCGGTGGGCACGGTGGTGAAGCCGGCGGTGTCGTTCGAGCCTGCCAGGCCGGTGCTGGCCAGCCAGCGCGCATCGCCGCTTAACAGCACCGCCCCGGCCGGCCAGTGCGGCAGCGCCGCCATGAGGGCGTCTTCCACGAAGTCGATGCCGCGCTCCAGCTCCACCGCCGTGGGCCGATCGCCTGCGAAGAAGCGAGCACCCACGGCCGCGTCGCCCAGCGGCAGCGGGGCCAGCGCCTCGCCATCGGGCGCCCGGCGCCAGTTCAGCGTGGTGGCTCCCAGTTCAAGCCACACGGGCGTGGCCGTGGGCCAATGCCGCAGAGCCGCGTGGTGGGCGTCCATCACGCCGCTCCGGTGAGGTGCTGGCGCACCGCCTCCACCACACGGGCGTCGATGCCGTGGCCCAGGCCAGGCAGCCGGTCCAGCGTGGCGTGCCCGCCCAGGGCCTGCCACTGCTGCAGGGCCGATGCGCTCAGGCCCACCGGCATCACCCCGTCGCTCTCGCCGTGCACCAGGTGCAGCACGGTGGCCGGGTCGGCGCGACGGGGCGCTTGCGCGAAACGGCCGGCGATGGCGACCACTCGGCCCGCCAAGCCGGGGGCGCCCTGGGTCGCTTCCAGCGCCATGATGGCGCCTTGCGAGAAGCCCAGCAGCGCTGTGCGCGCCGCGTCCACCCCGGCCTTGGCCTGCCAGCGCTGCACCGTGGCCACGAAGCCCGGCATGGCGGCCGCGACGCGGGCGGGCCGGTTGGCCTCGTCCACGCCGCGCACCGAAAACCACTGCCAGCCCGCGCCCAGGTCGCAGGGCTCGGGCGAGCGCACGCTCACCACCCAATGCCGGGGCAGGTGGCGCGCCAGCACCTGGCCCAGGGGGGCCAGGTCTTCGGCCGAACTGCCCACGCCATGGAACAGCAGAAGCAGCCCTTCGGCAGGCCCTTCAGGGGCCTGCACGATCAGGTCGCCCGGCCGTTGCGTGAGCGGTGCCATCGGGGTGCTGCTCTCGCTGGCCATCAGCGCGACCCTTCGTCGCCGGCAATCGCCGCGTCCACCGAGGCGCTGCCGCCACCGCTGATCAGCAGCGAGACCGATGCCGCCAGCAGGGCCAGGGCGAATTCGTAGCCGTTGTTGCTCATGAACAGGCCGTGGCTGATGTGCACCGTGAAGATGGCCACCAGCATGGCCACGCTCAGGGCCAGTGCGGCCGGGCGCACCAGCAGGCCCACGATCAGGGCCAGGCCGCCGAAGAACTCGGCGCCGCCAGCCAGCAAGACCATCAGCACGCCGGGCGCCAGGCCGATCGATTCCATCCATTGCGCCGTGCCGGTGAGGCCGTAGCCGCCGAACCAGCCGAACAGCTTTTGCGCACCGTGCGCGGCGAAGATGATGCCCACCGGAAGGCGCAAGGCCAGTGGGGCCCAGCCGGCGCGGGTGGACATGACGCGGGAGATCAGGGATTGGCTCATGGAAGTGCTCCTTGGGAGGTTGTCGATGCGTCAACTGTATTGTTCAAAATTGAATTGATAAATTACATTCCCGATAACTGACTGTCCCGAAAAGAGAAACAGATGGACCGATTCGAGGAAATGCGGGTGTTCGCCGCCGTGGTCGATGCGGGCAGCTTCGTGCGCGCGGCCGATGCGCTGGACCTCTCCAAAACCGCCGTGTCGCGCCATGTGTCCGAGCTGGAGTCGCGCCTGGGGGTGCGCCTGCTTCACCGCACCACGCGCAAGCTCTCGCTCACGGCCGAGGGGCAGGTCTTCCATGCGCGCTGCAAGGCGCTGCTGGGCGCGGTGGAGGCGGCCGAGGCCGAGATCACGGCCGGCTCGGTGCAGCCCAGCGGTGTGTTGCGCCTGAACGTGCCGGTGACCTTCGGCCTGATGCACCTGGCACCGCTGTGGCCCGACTTCATGCAGCGTTACCCGCAGGTCACGCTGGACGTGAGCCTGGCCGACCGGTTGGTGGACCTGGTGGAAGAGGGGTTTGACCTGGCCGTGCGCATCGCGCAACTGAGCAGTTCCACCCTGGTGAGCCGGCAGTTGGCCACCACGCGCATGGTGCTGTGCGCCTCACCCGAGTACCTGCGCCGCCACGGGCAGCCGCAGCGCCCGGCCGATCTGGCCCAGCACCGTGTGCTGGCCTACAGCCTGTTCCACCAGGGCGAGCACTGGGCCTTTGACGGGCCACAAGGGCGAGAGGTGGTGAAGGTGAACCCGATCTTGCGCACCAACAGCGGCGACACCTGCGTGGCCGCTGCGCTGGCGCACCAGGGCGTGGTCCTGCAGCCCAGCTTTCTGGTGGGAGAACCGCTTCGCCAAGGCGATCTGGTGGAGGTGCTGCCGGGGCATCGCTCGGGCGAAATGGGCATTTACGCGGTCTACCCCAGCCGCCAGCACCTGCCGCCCAAGGTGCGCGCCATGGTGGACTTTCTGGTGGAGGCCTTTCGCACCACCGCCTGGCCCGCCTGAACTGGCCCGATGGAGCGTTATGCCGGGCGCAGCAGCACCACCAGCGCGCCCGCGCCTCCTTCGGCCGGGCGGGCCTGCACAAAGGCCATCACCTCGTTTTTCTGCACCAGCCAGCGCAGCACGCGGCTTTTAAGCACGGGCGTGCGGCCTGGCGAGCCCAGGCCCTTGCCGTGCACCACGCGCACGCAGCGCAGACCCAGCTGGTGGGTCTCGCGGATGAATCGCCCCAGCGCCTCGCGCGCCTCGTCAGTGCGCAGGCCGTGCAGGTCAATCTGGCGCTGGATGCTCCAGCGGCCCTCGCGCAGCTTGCGCACAACGTCCGGCCCCAGGCCAGGGCGGCGGTAGCTGAGCATTTCGTCGGTGTGCAGCAGGGTTTCGATGTCGAACTCGTCCGACAGGGCCTCGCGCATCACCAGGGCCTCATCGCGCTCGCGCTGCAGCGGGCGCGGGGCCACGCCGCGCGGGGCATGCTCCACCCTGCCGTGCGAGCGCAGGCGCTGCACCGGCCCCACCGCCAGCTCGAACAGGCGTTTTTCGCGATCGCGGCGCAGGGCCTCCAGCCGCTCGGCCTCGCGCGCCGCCGCTTCAAGGGCGGCCCGCTCGGCCAGCGCCTGTTTGACGGCCTTGAGGTCGGCAAGCGATTGCACTTTCATGGCCGGCATTGTCGGGGCTGTGGCGCGGCGCTGCCGCGCGGCCTCAGAGCAACCCCAGCTCGGCCATCGAGGTGACTTGGTGGCGGGTGACGATGAAGTGGTCCAGCACGCGCACGTCGATCAGTTGCAGGGCCGAGCGCAGGGCGCGCGTGACCATTTCGTCGGCCGACGAGGGCGTGGCCGCGCCGCTGGGGTGGTTGTGGGCCAGCACCACGGCGGCGGCGTGGTGGTGCAGGGCGCGCAGCACCACCTCGCGCGGGTAGACGCTGGTCTGGGTGAGGGTGCCGCGAAACAGCTCTTCCAGCGCGATCAACTGGTGCTGGTTGTTGAGGTAGAGCACGGTGAACACCTCGTGCGGGAGCGAGCCGATCTGCAGCTTCAGCAGGTCTCGCACCGCCTGGGGGCTGTCCAGCGTGGTGCCTTCGCGCAGCTCTTGCGTGAGGGCGCGGCGGGCCAGCTCCATCACGGCGGCCATCTCCGCCCGCTTGGCCGGCCCTAGGCCCTTGATGGACGCCAGCGCCTTGGGGCCCGCGTTGAGCAGGCCTGAGAGGCCGCCTCCCCGGTCGAGCACCTCTTGTGCCAGCTGCAGCACGTGCTTGCCGCTGACCCCCGTGCGCAGCAGCAAGGCCAGCAGTTCCACGTCGCTCAGGGCCGCCGGGCCGCGCTCCAGCAGCTTTTCGCGCGGGCGTGTGGAATGGGGCAGGCTTTTCAGCCCTCGATTCGCCAGGCCTTCCATCGTTTCTCCTCCCAGGGTGGGCCTGCTTTTTACAATACGGGTTTTGTCGGTACGCCCCCTACCATGCCCCAAGTCCAAGACGGCTCCTTTCTCACCCTCCACTACCGCATGAGCGATGCGCAGGGCCAGGTCATCATCGACACCTTTCCGGGCGCGCCCGCCACGCTGAGCCTGGGCACCGGTGAGCTGTCGCCCGCCATCGAGCAGCGCCTGCTGGGCCTGGAGGAGGGCACGCACACCGTGATCGAGCTGGCCGCGGGCGAGGCCTTCGGCGAGCGCCAGCCCGACATGGTGCAGTGGGTGGCGCGCAAGCTGCTCAATGAGCTGGGCGACCCGATGGAGCAGTACGCCGTGGGCGATGTGGTGCAGTTCCCCACGCCCGACGGCCTGGGCTCTTATGCCGGCGCCGTGCGCGAGGTGCGCGCCGATGGCGCCGTGCTGTTTGACTTCAACCACCCGCTCGCCGGCCAGCCCGTGCGCTTTGAGGTGCAGTTGATCGGGGTTCTTTGACATGACGGCTGAAACCAGAAAGACGAGCGCCGCCGGGCCGCCCCAAGGCGCGAGCGACCCCTCGGGGGGCAGCGAACCACGCGAAGCGGGGAGCGTGGGGGCGCAGATTGTCTTGGCCGAGCCGCGTGGTTTCTGCGCCGGCGTTGACCGGGCCATCGAAATCGTCGAGCGCGCGCTGGCCAAGTTCGGCCGGCCCATCTACGTGCGCCATGAAATCGTGCACAACACCTACGTGGTGAACGACCTCAAGGAAAAGGGCGCGATCTTCATCGAGGAACTCGACGAAGTGCCCGCCGGCGCCACCCTGGTGTTTTCGGCCCACGGCGTGAGCAAGGCCGTGCAGGACGAAGCCGCCCGGCGCGGGTTCCAGATTTTTGACGCCACCTGCCCCCTGGTCACCAAGGTGCACGTGGAGGTGGCCAAGCTGCACCGCGAGGGCTATGAGTTCCTCATGATCGGCCACAAGGGCCACCCCGAGGTGGAAGGCACCATGGGCCAGCTCGACAGCGGCATTCACCTGGTGGAAGACGTGGTCGACGTGGCGCGCGTGCAGCCCGCCCAGACCGAGAAGCTGGCCGTGGTCACGCAGACCACCCTGTCGGTGGACGACGCGGCCGAGATTCTGGCGGCCGTGAAGGCGCGTTTCCCCAGCGTGCGCGAGCCCAAGCAGCAAGACATTTGTTACGCCACGCAGAACCGGCAAGACGCGGTGAAGCTCTTGAGCCCGCAGGTGGACGTGGTGATCGTGGTGGGCAGCCCCACCAGCTCCAACAGCAACCGCCTGCGCGAGGTGGCCATCAAGCTGGGCACGCCGAGTTTCATGGTGGACAGCGCCGACGAGTTGCAGCCCGAGTGGTTCGAGGGCAAGGCCCGCGTGGGCCTGACGGCCGGTGCATCCGCCCCCGAGATCCTGGTGCGCCAGGTGATCGAGCGCATCAAGGCCTTCGGGGCCATTTCGGTGCGTTCCATGGAAGGCCTGAGCGAGACCATCAAGTTCCCGCTGCCCAAGGGCCTGAAGATCGACGGCGACCAGACCGCGCCCCTGCAGCACCTGCGCTGACCCTTTACTTTCATTTCATCCCATGCTCGACATCGTTCAACTGCGCAAAGACCTCGACACCGTGGTCGCGCGCCTGACCACCCGCAAGAACCCGCAGCCTTACCTCGACGTGGCGGCCTATCAGGCACTGGAGGCCGAGCGCAAGGCGCTGCAGACCCGCACCGAAGAGCTGCAAAGCCAGCGCAACAGCCTGTCCAAGCAGATCGGCATGCTCAAGGGCAAGGGCCAGCACGCCGAGGCCGACGCCGTGATGGCCCAGGTGGGCGCGATCAAGGCCGAGCTGGACGCCGGTGCTGCGCGCCTGGACGTGATCCAGACCGAGCTGCAGGCCCTGCTGCTGGCCGTGCCCAACCTGCCGCACGAGAGCGTGCCGGTGGGGGCCGACGAATCGGGCAACGTGGAGCTGCGCCGCTGGGGCACGCCGCGCGCCTTCGATTTCCCGGTGCGCGACCACGTGGACATCGGCGAAAAGCTGGGCCTGGATTTCGAGACCGGCGCCAAGCTCTCGGGCTCGCGCTTCACCTTCATGCGCGGCCCCATCGCCCGCCTGCACCGGGCGCTGGCCCAGTTCATGCTGGACGTGCAGACGCAAGAGCACGGCTACACCGAGTGCTACACGCCCTACATCGTCAACGCCGACACGCTGCGCGGCACCGGCCAGTTGCCCAAGTTCGAGGGCGATCTGTTCGCCGCCAAGAAGGGTGGGCAAGAGGGCGAGGACGAGCAGGCGCTGTACCTGATTCCCACCAGCGAGGTCACGCTCACCAACGTCGTGCGCGACACGGTGCTGAGCGAGGCCGAGCTGCCCATCAAGCTCACCGCCCACACGCCGTGCTTCCGCTCGGAGGCCGGCAGCGCTGGGCGCGACACGCGCGGCATGATCCGCCAGCACCAGTTCGACAAGGTGGAGATGGTGCAGATCGTGCACCCCGAGAAAAGCTATGAGGCGCTGGAGGACATGACCCGCCACGCCGAGGCCATCTTGCAGCGCCTGGAGCTGCCCTACCGCGTGATCGCGCTGTGCACCGGCGACATGGGCTTTGGCGCGGCCAAGACGCACGACCTGGAGGTGTGGGTGCCGGCGCAGGGCACCTACCGCGAGATCAGCTCGGTCTCCAACTGCGAGGCTTTCCAGGCCCGCCGCCTGCAGGCCCGCTTCAAGACGGCACAGGGCAAGAACGAGCTGGTTCACACCCTCAATGGCTCGGGCCTGGCCGTGGGCCGTGCCCTGGTGGCGGTGCTGGAGAACCACCAGAACGCCGACGGCAGCATCACCGTGCCGGCCGCCCTGCGGCCTTACCTGGGCGGCCTGGAGCGCTTGCAGGCGGCCTGAGGGCGCTGCCTCAGCCCATCGGGGCCTGGCCCAGGGGCCAGCCCAGATTGGCCAGCGCGGGCAGCAGGGCCTGGAGCTTGACCGGGCCTTCGATCACGTGATTCGCGCCCGCGTCGCGCCAGGCATCGGCGCCTTTGCCCGTTCGGGTCAGGGCGACCAACGGGGTGGGCGCCGTGGCCCGTTCGCGATCGGTCTGTCGCACCCGCTGGGCCAGTTCGGTGCCGTTCAGGCCAGGAAGCGAGTCGCTGACCAGCACCAAGGCCCATTGACCATCGCCCGCCAGCGACAGGGCTTGCGTGCCGTCGGTGACGTGGACGATGTCCCGGTCGTTCAGGCCCAGCAGCAAGCGCAGCAGGTCGAGGTAGTCGGCCTGGGTGTCGGCCACCAGCATGCGCCGGTGAAGGGACGCGGCCTCGACCTCGGGCAGGGGCAGCCACACGCGCATGGTGGTGCCTTGGCCCAAGGTGCTTTGCACCTCGATGCGGCCTTGCATCATGTCCACTAGTTGCTTGCAGATGTGGGTGCCCAGGCCCGAACCGCCGTAAGCGCGGGTGGCGCTGCCGTCGCCCTGGCTGAAGGCCTCGAACAAGTGCGGCAGAAACGCGTCGGACATGCCGATGCCCGTGTCGTCCACCTCGATCCAGACGCCGCCGTCTCCCGGCCGGGCGCTGAGCCTGACGCCACCGTGCGAGGTGAACTTCACCGCGTTGCCCAGCAGGTGGCCCAGTGCCTGTCGCAGGCGAAAGGCATCGCCCCGTACCCAGCGCGGCAGGTCCGGGTCGAGGCTCAGGGTCATGCTCAGGCCCTGTGCATCACACAGCAGCTCATGCGAGACCGCCAGTGTCCGCAGCAACTCGTGCAGGTCAAAGGGCTCTGGCTCGATCTGCACAGCACCTCGGTCAAGGCGAGTGGCCTGCAAGATGTCATCGAGCAGCTTGAGCAGGTGCCGCGCCGATTGCTCCACCATGTCGAGCTGTTCGCGTTGGCTCTCTGACAGTGGGGTGCTCTGCAGCAATTGCGTGAACCCGAGCACCCCATTGAGCGGGGTGCGAAGTTCGTGGCTCATGTTGGCCAGGAACTGTTCCCGGATGGCGGCGGTGCGCTCGGCCTGCTTCTGCGCCAGCCGGGTTTGTTGCAGGGCGTGGCGGTCGGAGATGTCCTGGGCGATCTTGGTGGAACCGATCACCTGGCCGTTTTCGTCCCGCAGTGGCGACAGGCTGATTGACAGGTGCACCGGGCGCCCATCGCTTCGCAGTCGCACGGCCTCGAAGGTGGGCACATCGCGTCCCTGGGAAATTTCGGCAATGAGCCGCGCTTCTTCATCAACGCTCCCGGGCGGAAACAGCCGGGTGATGGGTTGGCCGATCATTTCCCGTCTCAGGTATCCGAAGATGCGCTCTGCGCCGCTGTTCCATGACGTGATGGTGCCGTCCAGGGACTTGGTGACGATCGCGTCGTTGGAGTTGGCGATGATTCGCTGGGCAACGCGCAGCCGCTGCCTCGCCTCGCGCAGGCGAAGCCACAGCAACAGACAGCCGCTGCTCAGGCCTGTGGCCAGCAGCCAGCCGGCCTGGTGCCAGGCCACGGCGAGGAGAGGGGGAAAGCTGTTCATGACAGGCTAGGGGCGTGCGAGGCACCGGCGCCGCGCACCACCTTGGCATTTCGGCCATCCCGCCCGAAAACTTGACAACCGAAGGTCGGAAACCCGCCGCCACCGTCGGCCCGTGCCCTGCCGTGCCGGCCCGCCGCCTGGGGGGTCAGCGGGTCAGCCAGTGCTCCGCCGTGGCGACGCCCTGGCTCACCACCTTCCACCACTGCATGAAGGAATCGCAGCGCTTGGCCACCTCGGGGAACAGATCGGCGGGCGCCAGGCACTCGGCCCAATCTGAGAGCCAGGCCGCCAGGTGAGGCTCGGCCACCGTGCGCACGCGCCTGGCGCCTCGAAGCGCCTGACCCAGCTGCTGGGCGTCGGCGTGCCAGCGCAGCGCGCCGAGTTCGCCCATGCGCTGCCCCACCCAGTGCCAGCGGTGCGCGTTCCAGGGCCAGGCCTGGTGGAAATCGGTCACGGCGATGCCGACCACCACCGTCTCGGGTGAAAGGTCGGTGGGCAGTGCGCCCAGTGCCCAGGGGTGCACCAGCCACACGTCGCGCCCGGCCACGGCCGCGCCATCGGGCGATGCCCAGGCTGGCTGGTCTGGTGGGGCGGCCAGCAGCGCGGGTTCTTCGGCCGCCTCGGTGCTTGCCCCGGCGGCGGCCTGGGGGGGCGTGCCGAGGGATCGCGCGCCAGTTGGTCAAGCGCTTCATAGGTGGTGTCGATCACCGTGCCGGGGCTGTGCCAGGGCGCGGGCGCGAACTTGGCCACGTTCTCGGCGTTGAAGAGATAGGGCTTGTGGCTGCCCGTGCCGGCCACCCATTGCCAGCTCAGGTGGTTGCTGGCGAGGTCACCGTCGAGCAGGTGGCCGTAAAGCCAGTCTGCCCCGGCGCGCCAATGCACCTTGCGCACATGCACCACGTAGCTGGCCAGCCACATGCGCGCGTGGTTGTGCAGCCAGCCGGTGGCGTACAGCTCGCGCACGGCCTGGTCGATGGCGGGCACGCCCGTGCGCCCTTGGCGGATGTCGGCCGGCAGCTCACGGGCGTAGGCCTCGTCGGGCAAAGGGCCCGGGTGCAGCGATTGCAGGATGCCATCGCCCCGGTGCTGCCACACGTGGCGGAAATAGGCCCGCCATCCCAGCTCGAACACCAGCTTGTGCTGCGCGGGCAGCGTGTGCCCAGCCACCATGCCTTGCAGCACCTCGCGCAGACCGACCAGGCCATGGGTGAGGTAGGGCGAGAGGCGGGTCACGGCGCCATCCAGGGCGTTGCGGGTGCGCGCGTAGTCGGAAGGGCGGATGGCGCCAATGCGGCGCAGGGCATCGGCGCGGGTGGGGGGAAAGTGGTCGAGCGGGGGCATGGGCTTGGTAGGCTTGTATGCCGGCCTCAGCCCAGGCCCAGCAGCTTGGCGAGGTTTCGCTCGTCGTCGGGCGTGCCCAGCATCAGGTGTTCTTCCAGTTCGCGCAGGTGCTGGTCCATGAGTTGCACCGCGCCTTCGGCGTCGCCGCGGGCGATGCAGTCCACGATGCGTTCGTGCTCGTCGTGTTCGCAGGATGCGTTGCCCGGTGGCTGGTGCACGGCCACGATGAGCGAGCAGCGCGAGACGATTTCTTGCAGGTAGCGCTGCAGGATGGGGTTGCCCGAGAGTTCGGCCAGGCGCAGGTGGTAGGCGCTGGCCAGGCGCGCCCAGGCGGGCTGGTCGAAGCGGTGCATGGCCTCGTGTTCGGCGCGCAATTGCTCGCGCAGGCCCTTGAGGTCGCGGGCGGTGGCGCGCTCGGCCACCAGGCGCACGATGGCGGCTTCCAGCGCGCGCCGCGCCTCGAAGATCTGGCGCGTTTCTTCGCGCGTGGGCACCGCCACGATGGCGCCCCGGTTGGGACGCAGTTGCACGATGTGGTCGTGCGCGAGCTTCTGCAGCACCTTGCGCACCACCGAGCGGCTCACGCCGAACAGCTCACACAGCGGCGCCTCGGGCAGCTTGGTGCCGGGCTTGAGGCGCTGGCCCATCACGCTGTCGAACACCGCGCGGTAAAGGCGGGTTTCGACGTCGGCGCTGTCGTCGGCCGAGGGGCTGTTCACCGGCGGCGCGGCGCTGGACCGGCGCTGGGGCGGCGTGGCGCGGGCGGGGCGTTTGGCGCGGGTGGTGGGGCGGGGGTCAGGCGATTTGGGCATGCAGGCGGCGGGCGAGTCCGATCAGGGCCAGGTCGCTGCCGGCGGGGCCCAGCAACGACAAGCCCAAAGTATCGCCGCCCGCCGTGCGCACCGGCAGGCTCACCTGCGGCAGACCGCTGAGGCCGGCGATGCAGGTGATGGCCATGGTGCGCAGGCGGATGGCGTCCACGCTGGCGGGGTCGGCGTCGCGAAGGGGCGCCAGGCTGGCGGCCGAGGGCAGCAGCAGCAGGCCGTTGTCGCCCAGCAGGCCGCGCACGTGCTCGCTGATGCGGGCCTGGGCGGCGCGCGCGGCGGCGGCGGCCTCGGCCGTGACCTGGCTGGCGGCCTGCCAGCGCGCGGCGATGGCGGGGGCGAAGACGGGCTGGGCCTGGTTGATCCATGGGCCGTGCACCTGCCAGCCCTCGAAGGCGCCAGCGGTGGCGTAGGTCTGGCGCCAGGCGCCCAGGCCTTCGTCGCCGGCAATGGTCAGGTCTTGCGGGGGGGCACCGAGCAGGGCAGCCAAGGCGTCGCGTGCGCGCGCCAGGGGCTCGGCGAACAGCGCATCGGCCAGGGCCCAGGCGTCCAGCGGTAGCAGCAGCCGGGTGGCGCGCCAGCGGCTGGCGGGCAGCAGCACCTGGCCCACGCGCTCGAACACCGCGCCATCGCTGGCCAGCCAGGTGGGGGTGTCGAAGCGTGGGTGCAGGGGCACCAGGCCCTCGCCGCTGAGCAGGCCGTGGGTGGTGCGCAGGCCCCACAGGCCGCAGTAGCTGGCGGGCACGCGGGTGGAGCCGCCGGTGTCGGTGCCCAGGGCAAAGTCCACCAGGCCAGCGGCCACGGCCGCCGCCGAGCCGCTGGACGAGCCGCCGGTGACGCGACCGGGGTAGCGGCTGTTCAGGGGCGTGCCGTAGTGGGCGTTGTCGCCGTGCAGGCTGTAGGCCAGTTCGTCGGTGATGACCTTGCCCATGAGGGTGGCGCCCGCTTGCAGCAACTGGGCCACCACCGGGCTGTGCGCGGTGGGCACGGGGTGGGTGGCCAGCCAGGTGGGGTTGCCGGCGCCGGTGGGGTGGCCGGCCACGTCGAACAGGTCTTTGGCGGCGAAGCGCAGGCCGGCCAGCGGCCCGCCGGGCTGGCCGGCCAGGGTGAAGCGGCCGTGCGGCACCCAGGCGCCAACGGTGTCGGTGATGGGGAAAGGTGGGGGAAAGGGCAGGGGGGCGTTCATGCGGTGATCTCGGGGCGTTGGGTGGCGAGTTGGTCCATGTGCTGGCAGATGGCGCCGGGGGTGGTGAACCACACCTCGCCGCTGTCGCGCGCGGCCACCAGGTGCTGCAGCGCGCGGCGCAGGTGGCGCAGGCGGTAGGGCTGGCCCACCAGGTAGGGGTGCAGGGCGATGCCCATCACCAGGGGCTGCTGGCGCGACTGTTCCCGCATCTCGTCAAAGTGGTCCACGATCATTTGCGCGAAGTCTTTGCCGTCGAGCTGTCGGCCCACGATCATGGGAATGTCGTTGAGCTCTTGCGGGTAGGGAATGGCCCACAGGCCCTGGCCGTCGCGGGTGGACAGGCGGGTGGGCTGGTCGTCGTGGCACCAGTTCAGGGTGTAGCGGTAGCCGGTTTCGGTCAGCAGGTCGGGCGTGAGTCGGCTCTCGCTGATCCAGGGCGAGAGCCAGCCCTTGGGCTCGCGGCCGCTGTGCTGGCGCACGCGATCGCGGCAGAGTTGCAGCAGCTCGCGCTCGCTGGCCTCGTCGAGCACGCCCTGGCGCTCGGCGTTGCTGTGGCCGTGGCCCACGATTTCGTCGCCCCGGGCCACGCAGGCGGCCACGAGTTCGGGGCAGTGGTCGTAGAGGGCGGTGTTCACCAGCGCGGCCGAGGGCAGGCCGAGTTGGTCGAACAGCTCAACGCAGCGCCAGGCGCCCACGCGGTTGCCGTACTCGCGCCAGGCGTGGTTGAGCACGTCGGGCTGGGGCGAGGCGGGGCCGATCATGGCGCCCAGGCCTTCACCAAAGGCAAAGTGCTCCAGGTTGAGCGCCAGGTAGACGGCCAGCCGCGCGCCATTGGGCCACTCGTAGTGAGGCCGGCGGGTGATGGGGCGGTAGGCAAAGCGCCCGTGGTCGGGCAGCAGGCCGGTGTAGAGCGCGGGCATGGGCTTGTCCTTACAGGGTGGCGAGGCCGGCGCGCGCCAGCAGCCACTCGGCGCTGTCGTTCCACACGTCCATCTGGGTGATCTGGCCGTGGCGCACCACGTAGCGGTCGACGTAGCGGTTGCCCTCGAAGGGCGTGCCATCGGGCCACTCGCCGTAGAGGGTGCCCAGGCTGTAGACCACGGTGTGCTCGGGGGTGCCGCCGGCCACGGTTTCGGTGGCGTCGATGCGCTTCTTCACCCAGCGGTAGCGCGTGGCGTTGAAGGCGGCGCACTCGGCTGGTGCGCTCATGGCGCGCCCGCCGGTGAAGCGGATGCGCAGGTCAGGCGCCACGTAGCGGCTGGCCGCGGCGGGGTCGGGAATCATGAGCAGGCGCAGGTAGTCGTCCACGATCTGGGCGGGGCTCATGTGGGGGCTCGACATGGTGATTTCCTTCTTGGGTTCCCCGCTTTGGTGCCCGATGCACCAGGCGGGCACGCCCTGGGCGTGTGTTTGGTGTGTTCGCAAAAGACATGCCAAATTGTCAACAATCTTAATATCTGTGTGTTGCCAATAAAGTGGCCATCGTGGCGACACTGGCACGCCACTTGCAAGGCAGAACGGGAGCGCGGGCCCACCCGCCCCTTTTCCCAACTCAGGAGTTCTGCCATGACCCGTTCCCCGTTTTCTCTCGGCCGTCGCCACCTCTTGGCCGCTGGCCTGGCCCTGGCCGCTGCCACCCCCGCGCTGGCCAACGAACCCATCAAGATCGGCCTGGTCACCGCGCTGTCGGGGCAGTCGGCCCTGGCCGGCGAGGCCATCACGCGCGGCATGCAAGTGGCCATTGACGAGATCAACGCCAAGGGCGGCCTGCTGGGCGGGCGCAAGCTGGAGCTGGTGCGCCGCGACGACGAGGCCAACCCCGCCAAGGGCGTGGTGGCCGCGCGCGAGCTGGTCTACCGCGAAAAGGTCGCCGTGGTCTTCGGCGGCCTGGACACGCCGGTGTCCATGGCCATCGTGCCGTTGATGAACCAGGAAAAGGTGCCTTTCATGGGGCCGTGGGCCGCGGGCACCGGCATCACCCAGAACGGCGCCAAGCCGAACTTTGCGTTCCGCGTGTCGGCCGTGGACGAGATCGTGGACGTGGGCATGCTGGCCTACGCCCAGAAGACCTTCAAGACCGCCAAGCCCGGCCTGATCCTGGTGAACAACCCCTGGGGCGAGAGCAACGAGAAGGGCCTGAAGGCGGCCATGGCGGCCAAGGGCGTCACCCCGGCCGGCGTGGAAAAGTTCGAGGCCAACGACGTGGACATGGTGCCCCAGCTCTCGCGCCTGAAGGCCGCGGGCGCCGACACGCTGTTCATGGTGGGCAACGTCGGCCCCTCGGCCCAGGTGGTGAAGTCGCTGGAGCGCATGGGCTGGAAGGTGCCCATCGTGTCGCACTGGGGCCCGGCCGGTGGCCGCTTCACCGAGCTGGCCGGCGCCATGGCCAAAGACGTGCACTTCGTGCAGACCTACAGCTTCTTCGGCAAGCAGTCGCCGGTGGGTGAGCGCGTGATCAAGGCCATGGTGGCCAAGTACCCCAACGTGAAGGGCCCGGGCGACATCTCCCCGGCCGTGGGCGTGGCCAACGCCTATGACGCCATGCACCTCACCGCGCTGGCCATTCAGGCCGCCGGTTCCACCAAGGGCGATGACATCCGCCAGGGCTTCTACAAGATCGACAAGTTCGAGGGTCTCATCAAGACCTACACCAAGCCCTTCACGCCCGAGGTGCACGACGCCGTGCAGGCCAACGACTACGTGTGGGCGCAGTTCGTCGACAACCGCATCGTGCCCGTGGGCCTGAACTGAAGCCCTGAGGCCCTGTGGCCTGCACCCCTGCGCCAGCCCGGGCCTTGCGGCCCCGGGGCTGGCCGACTTTTCCCTTGAAGAGGACGAACCATGTTGGTGTTATCCGCGCTGGTCAGCGGCCTTGGCCTGGGCAGCATGTACGGGCTGATGGCCCTGGGCTTTTACGTGACCTATGCCGTCAGCGGCACGGTCAACTTCGCCCAGGGCAGCTCCATGATGCTCGGCGCCGTGCTCACCTACACCTTCGCCCAGACCCTGGGCTGGCCCGGCTACGCGGCCGTGCTGCTGGCCCTGGCCCTGTGCGCCTGCTACGGCCTGCTGGTGGAGTGGCTGGCGGTGCGCCCCTTTGTGAACCGCGGCTCTGATGCCTGGCTCATGGCCACGGTGGCGCTGGGCATCGTGCTGGACAACCTGGTGATGGCCACCTACGGCAAAGAGCCGCGCAGCCTGCCGTCGCCGCTGGCGCAGGCGCCGCTGGAAGTGGGCGGGCTTGGCCTGGGGGTGTACCCGCTGCAGCTCGTCATTCCGGTGGTGGGCCTGGTGCTGGCGGCGCTGCTGCACTACCTGTCGCGCCGCACGCGCTGGGGCACGGCCATGCTGGCCGTGGTGCAGAACCGCGCCGCCGCGCGCCTGATGGGCATTCCCATCCGGCGTGCCGTGGGCCTGGCGTTTGCGCTCTCGGCCCTGTTCGCGGGCATCGCGGGCGTGCTGATCGCGCCGCTGATGAACGTGCACTCCGACATGGGCACGCTGTTTGGCCTGAAGGCCTTTGCCGTGGCCATTCTGGGCGGCATCACCAGCGCCTGGGGCGTGATGATCGCCGGCCTCATTTTTGGTCTGGTGGAGGCCACCATCACCGCCACGCTGGGCTCGGGCTACACCCAGATCGTGACCTTCGCGCTGGTGATCGCGGCGCTGGCCTGGCGGCCCAACGGTCTCTTCGGCCGCGCGGAGGTGAAAAAGGTATGAGCCCCTTGACTGTTTCTCATCGCCCCGCCGCTGTGCTGGGCCTGGGCACCCCGCTGCAGATCGGGGCCATGGTGGCCGTGCTGGCGCTGGGCGCCATCCTGGCCCTCACGCTCAATGGCTATTGGGTGTTCGTGCTGGCCAACGTGGCCCTGCTGGCCCTGGTGGGCGCGGGCCTGAACGTGCTGATCGGGCTGACCGGCCAGATGTCGTTTGGCCACGTGGGCTTCTATGCGATGGGCGCCTACACCGTGGCCATCCTCACCACCAAGCTGGGCCTGAGCTTCTGGCTGGCCTGGCCGCTGGCCGCCCTGGTTGGCGCGGCCGCCGGGGCGCTGCTGGCCCTGCCCGCGCTGCGGGTGAAGGGGCCGTACCTGGCCATGATCACCATCGCCTTCGGCTTCATCGTCGAGCACAGCCTGGTGGAGGCGGGCGCACTCACGGGCGGGCAGAACGGCATCATGGGCATTGCCGGCCCGGCCCTGGGCGGCGTGGCGCAAGGCGAGCGGGCCATGGCCTTGCTGGCCATCGGCGCGGCTGGCCTGGCCCTGGCGGCCTATGCCTGGCTGGCGCGCGGCACCTGGGGCGCCGCCATGCGCGCCGTGCGCGACGCCGAGACCGCGTCCGAGTCGATCGGCCTGAACCCGCTGGCCATCAAGACCGTGGCCTTTGCCTTGTCGGCGCTGTGCGCGGCCGCGGCCGGCGCAGTGTTCGCGCCGCTGTCGGGCTTCGTCACGCCGCACACCTTCGGTTTTGTGCAATCGATTCTGTTCGTGCTGGTGGTGGTGCTGGGGGGCGCTGGCTCGGTGGCGGGGCCGCTGGTGGGCGCGGTGATCGTGGGCCTGCTGCCCGAGCTGCTGGCCGGCATGGAGGAATACCGCCTGCTCTTCTTCGGCGTGTTGCTGCTGGTGGTGCTGTGGGCTGCGCCCGATGGCGTGGCCGGCTTGGTGCGGCGCCTGAAAACCGCGCTGCGCTCGCGCCTGGCACCCGCCACACCGGCACCGATCACGGCCGATGCGGGCACCGCCTTCGGCCTGCCCCGGCGCGCGCGCCTGCCCCTGGCCGCCCAGGGTCTGACCATGCAGTTTGGTGGCGTGCGCGCCGTGGCCGACCTGCACTTCAGCGCACCCGCTGCCGCCGTCACCAGCCTGATCGGCCCCAACGGCGCGGGCAAGTCCACCGCGCTCAACATGCTGGGCGGCTTCTACCAGCCCACGGCCGGTGGCTTCACGCTGGGCGGTGATCGACTGACTGGCCTGAGCGCCCTGCACATCGCACGGCGTGGCGTGGCCCGCAGCTACCAGACCTCGCAACTTTTTGGCAGCCTCAGCGTGCAAGACAACGTGGTGCTGGCCATGCACCGGGGCCGCCTGGGCCCGCTGCTGGGCGCGGCCCGGCGCCACGCCGCCGAGCACACCGCCCTGGCCCGCGAGCTGCTGGCCTGGTGCGGCTACACCGGGCACCCGGACACGCCCGCCGCCGATCTGCCGCACGTGGACCGGCGCCTGGTGGAGATCGCGCGCGGCCTGGCCAGCGACCCCGAGGCCCTGCTGCTGGACGAACCCGCCGCCGGCCTCTCGCGCGAAGACAAAGAGCGCCTGGGCGCACTGCTGCGCCGCATTGCCGATGCGGGCGTGACGGTGCTGCTGGTGGAGCACGACATGGCCCTGGTCATGGGCATCAGCGACCAGGTGGTGGTGCTGGACGCGGGCGTGCGCCTGGCCGTGGGCACGCCCGCCCAGGTGCAGGCCGACCCGGCCGTGCAGCAGGCCTACCTGGGCGAGTCGCTGCAGGGCGAGGCCGGGCCACGCACCAGCGAAGCCAGCGACACCAGCGCGCGTCCCGAGATGCTGGGCGTGGGCGCGCTGGTGGCCGGTTACGGTGCCGAGCCGGTGCTGCACGGCATTGACCTGCAGGTGCGCCAGGGCGAGGCCGTGGCCTTGCTGGGCGCCAACGGCGCGGGCAAGTCCACCCTCATGAAGGCGCTGGCTGGCCTGCACCGGCCGGTGCAGGGCGGCATTCACCTGGAGGGCACCGAGCTCAAGAACCTGGGGGCCGAGCAGGTGGTGGCGCGCGGCCTGGTGCTCGTGCCCGAGGGGCGCCAGGTGTTCCCCGAACTGAGCGTGCTGGACAACATTCGCCTGGGCGCGTTCCTGCACCCGGCCGATCGCGATGCCCGGGTGGAGGCGCAGTTGCAGCGCTTCCCGCGCCTGCGCGAGCGCCTGCACCAGCGCGCGGGGCTCTTGTCTGGCGGCGAGCAGCAGATGCTGGCCATCGCCCGCGCGCTGATGTCGCGCCCGCGCATCTTGTTGCTGGACGAGCCTTCGCTCGGCCTGGCGCCCAAGGTGATCGCCGAGCTGTTCGCCGCGCTTGACCAATTGCGCCAGGAGGGCATGACGCTGCTGCTGGTGGACCAGATGGCCGGCTTGGCCCTGGCCCTGGCGGACCGTGCCTACGTGATCGAGGGCGGGCACATCGTGGCCCAGGGCACGGCGGCGCAGATCGCGGCCGACGGGGCGCTCGCCCAGGCCTACCTTGGCGAGCAGGTGGCACCGGCCGTGGCGTAGCGCCTCCCTGCCGCCCACTGGCCTTCCCCAGTGCGGCCCGCGTTTGAATCAAACGATTCAAACGGGTCGCCTGGGGAATTTTTTTTCCATTCTGGTGCGGGGCATCCGGTGGCGGCACTTCTTTGGGGACGGCGCAAGGCGGTTCGCACCAGACCTGACCCCGGACAAGCGCCTAAGGCGTGGCACGGTCTTTGCACTGAGGGTGGCATGACGGCCCAAGACACTCCCTCTGGTTCCACGATCGAACTGGTCGCGCTCACCAAGCACTATGGCGGTGGCAGCCCGGCGGTGAACAGCATCAACCTGCGCATCGAGCGCGGCAGCTACTGCTGCCTGCTGGGCCCCTCGGGCTGCGGCAAGAGCACCACGCTGCGCATGATTGCGGGGCACGAGTCGGCCACCAGCGGTGACATCTTGCTGGACAACCGCAACATCACCGACCTGCCGGCAGCAGAGCGTGGCACGGCCATGATGTTCCAGAGCTTCGCGCTGTTTCCCCACCTCAGCGCGCTGGACAACGTGGCCTTCAGCCTGAAGATGAAAGGCGTGGACAAGGCGCAGCGCCAGGCCCGCGCGGCCGAGCTGCTGGAGCGCGTGGCCATGGGGCACCTGGCGCAGCGCAAGCCGGCCGAGCTCTCAGGCGGTCAGCAGCAGCGCGTGGCCCTGGCGCGCGCCCTCATCACCCAGCCTCGGGTGCTGCTGCTGGATGAGCCGCTGTCGGCGCTTGATCCCTTCCTGCGCATCCAGATGCGGGCCGAGCTGCGCCGCTGGCAGAAAGAGCTGGGCCTGACCTTCGTGCACGTGACGCACTCGCAAGAAGAGGCCATGGCCCTGGCCGACACCATGGTGGTGATGAACCACGGCCTGATCGAGCAGGTGGGCTCGCCCCACGCGGTCTACAACCGCCCGGTCAGCGAGTTCGTGGCCCGTTTCATGGGCGGCCACAACGTGCTGCAGACGCCCGCCGGCAAGGTGGGCGTGCGCACCGACCAGATCCAGGTGCTGCCCCTGGCCCGGGCGCAGGCCGAGGCCGCCACCAACCGCCGCGCCGTGGTGTCCGACGTGGAGTACCAGGGCACCTATGTGCTGCTGGGCCTGCACAGCGCCGGCGCGCCCGTGTCCGCCCACACCACGGCCGAGATCTCGGTGATGGTGCCCGAGGCCAGCTTCGCCGCCCAGCCCTTCGCGGTGGGCGACGAGGTGCAACTGGCCTGGGCGCCCGAGGCCGCGCACCCCTTGGCCGCCTGAGCCCGCCTTTCTGTTTTCACGACCCCTGTTTCCACCCCACCACGCAAGAGGACTTCACCATGTCAGACCAGGCTTCCCACGACACCGACGCCGCCAGCGGTCACGTTCAGCGCCGCACCCTGCTCAAGGGAACGGCCGGCATTCTGGCGGCGGGCATGTTTCCGGCCGTTCACGCGCAGGAAAAAATCGTGCTGCGCTACCTGGGCACGGCGGTGAACCAGGACAAGGCCATCGCCGAGAAGTTCAAGGCCGACACCGGCATCGAGATCCAGTACGTGGCCGTCACCACCGACGAGGTGGCCAAGCGCGCCGTGACCGCGCCCAACAGCTTTGACCTGCTGGATTCCGAGTACTTCTCGCTCAAGAAGATCGTGCCCACCGGCAACCTCAAGGGCATCGACACCAAGCGCATCAAGAACGCCGACAAGATCACCCCGCTGTTCACCAAGGGCGAGATCGGCGGCAAGAAGGTGGGCGACCAGGGCACCGCGCCGAAGAAGGTGATGTACCTCGAAGGCGAGAAGTCCAAGAAGTTCGCGACCTCGCCCACGCAGTACATGTCGCTCATCCCCACGGTCTACAACGCCGACACGCTGGGCATCCGGCCCGACCTGATCAAGCGCCCCATCAGCAGCTGGGCCGAGCTGCTCAACCCCGAGTTCAAGGGCAAGGCCTCCATCCTGAACATTCCCTCCATCGGCATCATGGACGCGGCCATGGTGGTGGAAGCCATGGGCCTCTACAAGTACCCCGACAAGGGCAACATGACCAAGAAGGAGATCGACCTCACCATCAAGACCCTGATCGAGGCCAAGAAGGCCGGCCAGTTCCGCAGCCTCTGGAAAGACTTCAACGAGTCGGTCAACCTCATGGCCTCGGGCGAGGTGGTCATTCAGTCGATGTGGTCGCCCGCCGTCACGGCCGTGCGCTCCAAGGGCATTGCCTGCACCTTCCAGCCGCTGAAAGAGGGTTACCGCGCTTGGGCCGCTGGCTTCGGTCTGCCCACCACGCTTTCCGGCCGCAAGCTCGACGGCGCCTACGAGTTCATCAACTGGTTCCTCGACGGCTGGGCCGGCGCCTACCTGAACCGCCAGGGCTACTACAGCGCCGTGCTGGAGACCGCCAAGGCCAAGATGGAGCCCTACGAGTGGGCCTACTGGATGGAAGGCAAGCCCGCCGAGAAAGACATCAAGAGCCCCAACGGCGAGCTGCTGCACAAGGCCGGTGGCGTGCGCGACGGCGGCTCTTACGAGCAGCGCATGGGCGCCATCTCGTGCTGGAACGCGCTCATGGACGAGAACACGTACATGGTGCAGAAGTGGAACGAGTTCGTCGCCGCCTGAGCGCGCACCTGAGCTGAGCCCGCCATGAGCACCCCCGCCGTCTCTGCGCACGCACCGTCATCCGGCAGCCCGGGCCGGGCCCTGGCCGCCTGGTGGCAGGCGCTGCCCCTGACGGCGGTGTTCGTGCTGTTCTTTCTGCTGCCCCTGGCGCTCATCGGCATGGTGAGCTTCTGGGACTTCAACGAATACGAGTTGCTGCCGGCCTTCACGGCCAAGAACTACGTCTCCATCTTTGAAGGCTGTGGCAATACGCAAGAGCTGTGCACCACCTTCAAGACCTACCTCTCCACCTTCAAGTTCAGCCTGCTGGTGTGGCTGATCACGCTGGTGGTGGGCTTCACGGTGTCGTACTTCCTGGCCTTTCACGTGCGCTCCAGCACCGTGCAGACGCTGCTGTTCGTGCTGTGCACCGTGCCCTTCTGGACGTCCAACGTGATCCGCATGATCTCGTGGGTGCCGCTGCTGGGGCGCAATGGCCTGGTGAACCAGAGCCTGATGGGGCTGGGCCTGGTGGAGCAGCCCGTCGAGTGGTTGCTGTTCTCCGACTTCTCGGTGGTGCTGGCCTTCGTGCACCTCTACACCATGTTCATGATCGTGCCCATCTTCAACTCGATGATGCGCATCGACCGCAGCCTGCTGGAGGCCGCCAGCGACAGCGGCGCCTCGGCCTGGCAAACCCTGTGGAACGTGATCGTGCCGCTCTCGCGCACCGGCATCATCGTGGGCTCGATCTTCGTCATCACCATCGTCATGGGCGACTTCGTCACCATCGGCGTGATGGGCGGGCAGCAGATCGCCTCGGTGGGCAAGATCATTCAGGTGCAGACCTCGTACCTGCAGTTCCCGCTGGCCGCCGCCAACGCCGTGATCCTGCTGGCGCTGGTGCTCATGATCATCTGGGCGCTCACGCGCCTGGTCGATGTGCGCAAGGAGCTTTGAGCCATGACCCGCGACCAACGCCCCGCCAGCTTCTGGTTCCTTGCCCTGTTCTTCGCGGCCTTCGTGGCCTTCCTCTACGGCCCCATGCTGGTGATCGTGGTGCTGAGTTTTCAGGGCCCGGAAGGCGGGCTGACCTTCCCGATTCGCGGCTTCTCGCTGCACTGGTTCCGCCAGCTCGCCGAGGGCCTGGGCGTGGTGGACATTGGCGCTGCGCTCAAGCGCTCGCTGGGCCTGGGCCTGGCGGTGATGGCGCTCACCGTGGTGCTGTCGGTGCTGGCCGGGCTGGCCTTTCGCAAGCGGCTGAAGGGCGGCCACGCGCTGTTCTTCGTGGTGGTGGCCAGCCTGATCATGCCGTCCATCATCGTGTCGCTGGGCATTGGCCTGGAGTTCCGGCTGCTCGACACCGGGCTGAAGTGGGCCTTCGAGGCCCTGGGCATGACCGCGCAGCAAGAAACCTTCACCACCACGCTGGGCCTGTACTCGTCGGCCCTGGGCGCGCACCTCACCTGGACGCTGCCGTTCGGCCTGCTCATCATGTTCGCCATCTTCAACCGCTTCAACCCCAGCTACGAAGAGGCCGCGCGTGACCTGGGGGCCACGCCCTGGCAAGGCTTTCGCCACGTGGTGCTGCCGCTGATCGCACCCTCGGTGGTGGGCGTTGGCATGTTCGGCTTCACCCTGAGCTGGGACGAGATCGCCCGCACCTCGCAGGCCATTGGCGACGTGAACACCCTGCCGCTGGAGCTGCAGGGCCTCACCACCACTGTCACCACGCCCGCCATCTACGCGCTGGGCACGGTCACCACCTTTGTCTCACTGGTGGTGATGGCCCTCGCGCTGGCGCTGGCCCATTTCTTCCGGCGCCGCCAGGCCAAGGGCCGCCCAGCCTGAGGCACCCGCGATCACTCGAACACAGGAGAAAACATGGCAAAAGAAATACTTTGCGGCTTTGGCGTCGACGTTGACGCCGTGGCCGGCTGGATCGGCTCTTACGGTGGCGAAGATTCGCCCGACGACATCTCGCGCGGCATGTTCTCGGGCGAGGTCGGCACCCCCCGATTGCTCACGCTCTTCGAGCGCTTCGGCATCAAGACCACCTGGTTCATTCCGGGCCACTCCATCGAGACCTTCCCGCGCCAGATGCAGGCCGTGGCCGACGCCGGACACGAGATCGGCATTCACGGCTACACCCACGAGAACCCGATCGCCATGACCCCGGCCCAGGAAGAAGAGGTGCTGGACAAGTGCATCGAACTCGTCACCGAGCTCTCGGGCAAGCGGCCCACCGGCTACGTGGCGCCGTGGTGGGAGTTCTCGCGCGTGACCAACGAGCTGCTGCTGAAGAAGGGCATCAAGTACGACCACTCGCTGATGCACCACGACTTTCACCCGTACTACGTGCGCGTGGGCGACCAGTGGACCAACATCAACTACGCCAACAAGCCCGAGACCTGGATGAAGCCGCTGGTGCGCGGCGTGGAGACCGACCTGATCGAGATTCCCGCCAACTGGTACCTCGACGACCTGCCGCCGATGATGTTCATCAAGAAGTCGCCCAACAGCCACGGCTTCGTGAACCCGCGCCACCTGGAAGAGATGTGGCGCGACCAGTTCGACTGGGTCTACCGCGAGCACGACTACGCGGTCTTCCCCATCACCATCCACCCCGACGTGGCCGGTCGCCCGCAGGTGCTGCTGATGCTGGAGCGCCTGTTCGCCCACATGAGCCGCCACCCCGGCGTGCGCTTCGTCACCATGGACGAAATGGCCGACGACTTCGCCCGGCGCTGCCCGCGCCAGGCCTGAGGCCACTCGGGTCGAGTCGCCATGTGTGGCCTGTGTGGAACGCTGGGCGGGCCCGCCCACTGGAGCCAGGCCGCCGGGCGGCTGGACGCCGCGCTCACCCGACGCGCCGAGCGCCAGCACCAGGTGCGCGTGTGCAACGCGCTGTTGCACCCGCAACGCCTGCGCCTGGACGACTGGCAAGGCTCGGCCCTGGTGCTCAGCAGCCCCACCGGCAAGCGCGAGGTGCTCAACAGCCTGCCCGAGGTGTGGGCCACGGCGCAGGCCATGAGCGGCCTGGCCATTGACCCGCTGGACCCGGCCCTGTGGGCGATGCTGGGCGCGCACGCGGGGCAGGGCGGGGCGGCCCCATGAACGAGCCCATGAACGAGCCGATTCCGGTGCACCTGCTCACCGGCTTTCTGGGCTCGGGCAAGACCACGCTGCTCAACCACCTGCTCAAGAGCCCCGAGTTCGGCGACTGCGCAGTGCTGGTCAACGAGTTCGGCGAGGTGGGGGTGGACCACCACCTCATCGAAGCCGTGCAAGGCGAGGTGGTGCTGCTGCCCTCGGGCTGCATTTGCTGCACCGTGCGCGGTGACCTGGCCGAGGCCATGCGCTCGTTGCACGCGCAGCGCGACGCCGGCACCGTGCCCGCCTTTCGGCGCCTGGTGATCGAGACCACCGGCCTGGCCGACCCCACGCCCGTGCTGTCCACCCTGATGCACGAGCGCGTCATTCGCCACCACTTTCGCGTGGGCAGCGTCATCACCACGGTGGACGCGGTCAACGCCACCGACACGCTGGCGCGCTTTCCCGAGGCCGCCAAGCAGGTGGCCGTGGCCGACCGGCTCATCGTCACCAAGACCGACCTGGCGGCCCCCGAGGCGGTGCAGGCCCTGCGCGAGCGGCTGGCCTGCCTGAATGCCTTGGCCGTGGTGCACGAGTCGGGTGGCCAGGCCCTGGCGGCCGGTGCCCTGCTCGGCGATGAGGGAGGCGAAGGCAGCGCTGGCGCGCGGCACGCGGTGCCCGAGCGCGGCCCGCTGGGCGTTCACCGCTCCCTGGTGCAACCAGCGGCAGGCACCCCCGGCGGCGTCGCTTCTTTCACGCTGGAGCTGGAGCACGGGGTGGACTGGACGGTGTTCGGCGTCTGGCTCAGCCTGCTGCTGCACACCCACGGGCAGCGGGTGCTGCGGGTCAAGGGCCTGCTCCATGTGCAAGGCGCCGAGCGGCCGGTGGTGGTGCACGGCGTGCAACACCTGATTCACCCGCCCGAGCACCTGCCGGCCTGGCCGCCAGGCGAGCGGCGCTCGCGCCTGGTCTTCATCACCCAGGGCATCGCCCCCGACCTCATCCGGCGCTCGCTCGCGGCCTTTCTCCACACCTTGTCGACTGCCCCCGCATGACCCCCGAACTGCTCGTCATCAACCCCAACACCTCGGCCTCGGTCACCGACCTGGTGGTGCGGCACCTGGCCCCGGCGCTGGCGCCCGCGCTGGCGGTGCGGGCGGTGACGGCGCGCTTTGGCTCGCCTTACCTCAGCGACGAGTTGGGCTGCGCGGTGGCCGGCCATGCCGTGCTGGACGCCTGGCTGCACGCGCTGCAAAGCCCGGCGCCCGCACCGCACGCCGTGTTGATCGCCTGCTTTGGCGACCCGGGCCTGCTGGCCCTGCGCGAGTGCAGCCCGGTGCCCGTGAGCGGCCTGGCCGAGGCGGCCTTTCACGAGGCCGCGCGGCTGGGGCCGTTCGCGGTGGTCACCGGCGGCGAGCGCTGGGGGCCCATGCTGCAGCGCCTGGCCACGTCGCTGGGGCTGGGCGATCGCTTGGCCGGCGTGCACACCGTGGCCCCCACTGGCGCGCAACTGGCGGCCGACCCGGTGGGCGCGCGTGCGCTGCTGGCCCAGGTCTGCCGCACGGCGCAGCAGCGCTGGGGGGTGAACTCGGTCATCGTGGGTGGGGCAGGGCTGGCGGGCGTGGCCGCGCAGTTGCAGGCCCAGGTGCCCGTGCCCCTGATCGACAGCGTCATGGCCGCCGCGCGCTGGGCCAGCGCCCTGCCACAGGCGGCGCAGGCCGCGCCGATGCCCAGTGCCGAGCGGCTGGCCCAACTGCGCCAGGCCGTCGCCTTTTCGTCGCTCACTTGAGTTCCCCATTTGGGTGCGTGCCAACGCACCGTGGCGGCGCCTGCGCACCACATTGGAATAAAAAAATCATTCGATTCAATTATTGATTTAATCGTTTCATTTTGCTATCGTGTGACCCGCGTGTCAGGCACGCAAGGCACGCCACCGGCGCCCTCCCACAAGGCCAGGTTCTCTTTCAAGTTCCCCCACTTTTCCCACTGGAGTCACTCACCATGAAACTGAAATCACTGGCCGCAAGGCTTGCGTTTGCCTTTGCCTCGGTGGCCGCCGCCGCCACGCCCGCCTGGGCCGCCGACTGGGTGGTCGGCGCCAACATCGGCAACGTGCCCTGGGAGTTCCAGGACGCCTCGGGCAAGTTCGTCGGCTTCGAGATCGACCTGGTCAACGAAGTGGCCAAGCGCGCCGGCAAGACGGTGCAGATCGAGAACATTCCCTTCAACGGCCTGTTCCCGGCCGTGCAGTCCAACCGCATCCAGATCGCCATCTCCTCCATCACCATCACGCCCAAGCGCCTGGAGACCCTGGCCTTCGCCCAGCCCTACTACGACAGCGACCAGGCCTTGACCGTGACGAAGGCCGCCAAGATCAACAAGCTCGACGACCTGGCGGGCAAAACCGTGGGCGTTGACACCGCCTCCACCGGCGACATCTACGCCACCGAGAACACCGCCAAGCTCAAGATCGCCAAGATCAGCCGCTACGAAGGCCTGGCCCCCGCCATGCTTGACCTGGCCTCCGGTCGCATCGACGGCTACATCAGCGACATCCCGGCGCTGGAGTACTACATCAAGGACAAGCCGCAGTACCGCATCGCCGCGCGCATCCCCACGGCCGAGCGCTATTCCTTCATGTTCGCCAAGACCTTCCCCGACGCCGCCAAGGTCAACGACATCCTGACCACGCTCAAGAAAGAGGGCTACCTGGCCTCGATCCACAAGAAGTGGTTTGGCAGCACCCCGCCCGAGACCTCGTCCACCGTGAAGGTGATGGACGTGCCCAAGCTCTGACACCCCCCGCTTCCACCTGAGACCCCAGCCCCACGCCCATGGACCTGATCACCACCTTTTTCAACTGGCCCGTCTTTCTGCAGGCCCTGCCGCTACTGCTGGAAGGCCTGGGGGTCACGGTCGTGCTGGGGGTTGTCAGCATCGTGGCGGGGCTGGTGTCCGGCCTGCTGCTGGCGCTGCTGCGCCTGTATGGGCCGGCACCGCTGCGGGTGCTGGCGCGCATCTACACCGATGTGTTCCGCTCCATCCCGCTGCTGGTGCTGCTGGTGCTGGTGTACTACGCGCTGCCCTTCGTGGGCGTGCGCCTGAGTTCCTTCAGCGCCGCCGCGCTGGCGCTCTCCATGGTGTCGTGCGCCTACACGGCCGAGATCTTTCGCGCCGGCATCGAGGCCATTCCCAAGGGCCAGTTCGAGGCGGCCGACGCCATCGGCCTGGGCTTCTTCAGCAGCATGCGCGACGTGATCCTGCCGCAGGCGTTTCGCATCGTCGTGCCGCCGCTCACCAGCAACTGCATCAACGTGCTCAAGGACACCGCGCTCGCCTCGGTGGTGGCCATGCCCGACCTGCTCAAGCAGGCCACGCAGGCGCAGGCCTTGGCCGCCAACCCCACGCCGCTGATTGGCGCGGCCGTGCTCTACCTCTTGCTGCTGCTGCCGCTGGTGCGGCTGGTTGGCTACTTTGAAACCCGGCACCGCGCCAGCCAGCGCTGATGTCCCATTGCCCATCCTCTCAACCATGGCCGCACTGATCCAGATTCGGGGCTTGCGCAAGTCCTACGGCAACTTCGAGGCCCTCAAGGGCATTGACCTCGACATCGCGCTTGGCGAGGTGGTGGTGGTGCTCGGGCCTTCCGGCTCGGGCAAGTCCACTCTCATTCGCTGTCTCAACCTGCTGGAGGACTACCAGCAGGGTGAGGTGACGGTGGACGGCGAAAAGGTGGTGCGCGGCCGTGGCCTGGCCAAGGTGCGGGCCGAGGTGGGCATGGTGTTCCAGAGCTTCAACCTCTTCCCCCACCTCAGCGTGCTGGCCAACGTGGCGCTGGGCCCGCTGCGCGTGCGCGGCCTGCCCAAGAAAGACGCCGAAGCGCGCGCCCGTGCCTTGCTTGCCCGGGTGGGCCTGGCCGAGCACGCCCACAAATTCCCCGGCCAGCTCTCGGGCGGCCAGCAGCAGCGCGTGGCCATCGCCCGCGCCATGGCCATGGAGCCCAAGGTGCTGCTGTTCGACGAGCCCACCTCGGCCCTTGACCCCGAGATGGTGGGCGAGGTGCTGGACGTGATGCAAGACCTCGCGCGCAGCGGCGTGACGATGGTGGTGGTCACGCACGAGATGGGCTTTGCCCGCCGCGTGGCCGACCGCGTGATCTTCATGGAGGCGGGCAGCGTCGTCGAAGAGGCCCCGCCCGAGGTGTTCTTCGATACCCCTCGCGAGCCCCGCACCCAGGCCTTTCTGCAGGCCATTCTTGCCCACTGAAATCCGAATGCCCATGTCCCTCAACGCCCTCAACCTCGACCTCGTCCGCGCCGAATTTCCCGCCCTGCAAGACGGCTGTGTCTACCTGGACAACGCTGGCGGCTCGCAGGTGCTCAAGCGCGTGGCCGACCGCGTGAGCGACTACCTGCTCACCAGCAGCGTGCAGCTCGGCGCCAGCTACGCCCAGAGCCAGGCGGCCGGCGAGCGCGTGCTGGCCGCGCGCCGCTCGGTGGCCCAGCTCATCAACGCCCCGGCCGACGACGAGGTGGTGATGGGCGGCGCCACCACCTCGCTCATGTTCCTGTTCACCCAGGCGCTGTTGCCCGGCGTGAAACCGGGCGATGAGATCGTGGTCACCAACACCGACCACGAGGCCAACATCGGCTGCTGGATGCGCCTGCGCCAGGCCGGCGCGGTGGTGAAGGTGTGGGAAGTGAACCCCCAGACGCTGGCGCTTGATTTGGCCGATCTCGATCGCCTGCTCTCGCCCCGCACCACCTGGGTGGCCATGACCCACGCCTCCAACATCCTGGGCACGGTGAACCCGGTGGCCGAGGTGGCGCAGCGCGCGCACGCGGTGGGCGCTCGCCTGTGCGTGGACGCCGTGGCCTACGCCCCCCACCGCCTGGTGGACGTGCAGGCCAGCGGCGCCGACGCCTACGTGTTCAGCTTCTACAAGGTCTTCGGGCCGCACTACGCCGTGCTGTGGCTCAAGCGCGACCTGCTGCTGGGCCTGCCCAGCCTCAACCACTACTTCATTGGCCCCGAGGTGGTGCCCTACAAGCTGCAGCCCGGCAACGTGAACTACGAGCTGTCTTACGGCTGCATCGGCATCAGCGACTACCTGGTGCACGTGGGCAATACCCTGGGCGCCACTGGCACCGAGCGCCAGAAAATGCAGGCCGCCTTCGATGCCTTCGAGGCCCACGAAAACCTGCTCGCCGAGCGCCTGCTGGCCTACCTTCGCAGCAAGCCTTCGGTGCGCGTGATCGGCCACGACAGCGCCACCGACGGCCAGCGCGTGCCCACCATCTCCTTCGTGGCGGGTCAGCAGTCGTCCGAGGCCATCGTGCGCCACGTGGACCAGTACGGCATCGGCATCCGCTTCGGCGATTTCTACGCCAAGCGCCTGATCGAGGCCCTGGGCCTGCAAGCGCAGGGCGGGGTGGTGCGCGTGTCGATTGCCCACTACAACACGCTCGACGAGATCGACCGCCTCATCCAGCACCTGGACGAGGTGATCCAGTGAACGCCGCGCCCGCCACCGGAGAGGCCGCATGACACCTCGCCCCTACGCCTGCGTTGACCCGGCCTGCACCGACGCGGCCCACGGCCACCCGCGCCCGCCCAGCGTGGCCGCCGTGGCCACCTCCGCCAAGGCCAGCCTGGCCCACGGCAGCCCGGTGCTGATCCGGGGTGGTCGCGTCATCACCGCCACCGACGACTACGTGGCCGACGTGCTCATGCGCGACGGCGTCATCGACGCCATCGGCCAGCACATCGCCGTGGGGCCCGATGTGGCCGTGGTGGACGCCAGCGGCCTGTACGTGCTGCCCGGTGGCGTGGACACCCACGTGCACATGGAAAACGTGATCGGCCCCACCATCACCTGCGACACCTTCGCCAGCGGCACCAAGGCCGCCGCCTTTGGCGGCACCACCACCGTGGTCGATTTCGCCCTGCAGACCGCCGTCGATTCGCCCCTGGGCGCCATCGAGCGCGCCCGGCGCAGCGCCGACCCGCAGGTGAACGTGGACTACAGCCTGCACGTGATCGTCACCCGCGTGGACGACCAGGTGCTGCAAGACGTGCGCCACGCCATGCGCCACGAAGGCGTGACCAGCTTCAAGATGTTCATGGCCTACCCGGGCGTGATGATGGCCGACGACGCCGCCATCTTCCGCATGCTGCGCCAGGTGGGCGCCGAGGGCGGCATGGTGGCGCTGCACGCTGAGAACGGCACCGTGATCGACCTGCTCATCAAGGAAGCCCTCGCGGCCGGCCACACCTCGCCGCGCTACCACGCGCTCACCCGCCCCGCCATCATGGAGGGCGAGGCCACCCACCGCGGCATTCGCCTGGCCGAACTGGCCGAGGCCCCCATCTACTTCGTGCACGTCTCCAGCAACCAGGCGCTCAAGCACATCGTCGCCGCGCGCGACGAAGGCATTCCCGTGTTCGCCGAGACCTGCCCCCACTACCTGCTGTTCGACGACTCGGTCTACAACAACGACGACTTCGCCACCGCCAAGTACGTCATGACACCGCCGCTGCGCAAGCCCGACGACCAGCAGCACCTGTGGCGCGCCCTGCGCTACGACGACCTGCAAGTGATCGCCACCGACCACTGCCCCTTCTGCATGAAAGAAGGCCACCTGGGCTACCAGTTGCAGAAGATGCGCGGCCAGGACGACTTCTCGCTCATTCCCAACGGTGCGCCCGGCATCGAGACCCGGCTGGTGAGCCTGTTCGACATCGGCGTGATGCGCGGCAAGCTCTCGCTCAACCGCTTCGTCGAGCTCACCTCCACCACGCCGGCCAAGCTCTTCGGCCTGTTCCCCCGCAAGGGCACCATCGCCGTGGGCAGCGACGCCGACGTGGTGCTCTTCAACCCCGCGGCCTCTCAGACCATTCGCGCCAGCGAGCTGCACAGCAACTGCGACTACACCCTGCTCGAAGGCCGTACATTGCAGGGGCGCGTCGAGAAGGTGTTCCTGCGCGGCCAGTTGATCGTGGACGGCCAGCAATGGCACGGCCGCGAAGGCCTGGGACGCTTTGTGCCACGCGGCGAGGTTCGCGCTTTCTGAGCGCGGGCCATTCCCTCACTCCACAGACCCCGCGGACATGGTGACCAAGGCGAACAAGAAGGCCCCCAAACCCACCAACCTCGACGAGCTGCGCGAGCTGATCGCGCGCGAGAGCGAGCGCCTCACGCCGCGCATGCGCGACGCCGCCCGCCACGCGCTGGAGCACCCCAACGACGTGGCGCTGAACTCCATCGCCAGCGTGGCCGCCGCCGCCGGCATGGCGCCGTCCGCCTTTGTGCGCATGGCCAAGGCCCTCGGCTTCGACGGCTATTCCGACCTGCAGCGCCTCTTCATCGCGCCGCTGCAAGACGCCGTGAAACCCACCTTTCGCGAGCGCATCCGCCACTACGGCGGCGAGCAGGCGCTGGACAACCCCGCCGATCCCGCCGAGGTGCTGCAGGCCTTCAGCCAGGCCAACATCGTCTCGCTGGAGCACCTGGCCGACGACGCCGCCGCGCTGCCCCTGAAGCAGGCCATCGCCCTCATCCAGAGCGCGCGCATGGTCTACGTGGTCGGCCTGCGCCGCTCCTATGCCGTGGCGGCCTACCTCACCTATGCGCTCAACCGCGTCGGCCAGCCCGCCGTGCAACTCAACGGCCTGGGCGGCGCCATCGCCGAGCAGGCCTTCGGCGCCAACGAGCAAGACCTGCTCATCGCCGTCAGCTTCCCGCCCTACGCGAGCGACACGCTGGCCGTGTGCGAGCAGGTGCGCGCGCAGGGCGCCAAGCGCCTGGCCATCACCAACGCCTTTCTCAGCCCCGTGGCCAAAGACGCGGACCTGGTGCTTGAGGTCAACGACGCCGAGCTGCTGGGCTTTCGCTCGCTCACCTCGGCCCTGTGCCTGGCCCAGACGCTGGCCATGGGCCTGGCCTTCAGCAAGCGCACGCAGCGCGCCAAGCGCGCCGGTGGCAAGGGCAGGGGGGCCACGCCCGATCTGCACGACATCGATTGCTGAGCACGGCATGCCCCAGCCGCGCCACACCCTGCCGATCGAGCCGCTCACGGCCGAGGCCTTCCGCCCCTTTGGCGACGTGATCGAAGCCAGCGACACCGCGCAGCACTTCACCATCAACGACGGCTTCGCCGAGCGTTACCACGACCTCGCCCACATCGACACAGCCGCCGAAGGTGGGCGCACCCTCGTCAGCCTTTTCCGGGCGAAGCCCCGCGCCTTTCCTCTGTCTGTTGCCACGATGGAGCGCCACCCGCTGGGCAGCCAGGCCTTCGTGGCGCTGGCGCCGGTGCCGTTTCTGGTGGTGGTGGCCCCCCCGGGCGCCGCGCCAGACCCACAGGCCATCCGCTGTTTTCTGGCGCAAGCCGGCCAGGGCGTGAACTACGCGCGGGGCACCTGGCACCACCCGCTGCTGGCGCTCGATGCCCCCACCGACTTCCTCGTGATCGACCGAGGCGGCCCGGCCGTGCCCGGCAACTGTGACGTGATTGCCCTTGAAGAAGGTGCCCTCTGGCTGGTGCGCTGAATGCAACAGCGCCGCCGTGTGCAGGCCGTTCGGCCAACAAAAAAGCCCCTCCACTGCAGGGGCTTCGTGTTCGGTAGCGGAGTGAGAGTCTGTCAACCCCCAGGCGCTGTGCGGCTTTCAGAGGAGCGTCTTCACCAGCCCCGGTCATTCTCCACACACACGGATCAGCGCGATCGCATCAACCCAGGCCCTCGATCCGCATCTGACGCGCGACTTGAGCACCCTCATTGGTCTTGACGATCTCGGCCTGCAGGTCATCTCGAATCACTTTCAGGTCGCGTAGCACTGTCCCCAGACTGCTCTCTCAATGGCCCTGTGCAAGTCGCTGGCTTCCGACGCCCTTAGCAGAGGCTGTCAGGACTGCGAACTCAAGGCACCGAGCTGCAGTGCCCGGCGTCTTGCGGAGTCTGGTCAGTAGGGCGGCCTCCCGCGCGAAGACAAAGCGCGTCTGGGCGCATTGATGCGCCGCATCGCCGATGTGGGCGTGATGGTGCTGCTGGTGGACCAGATGGCCGGCCTGGCCCTGGCGGATCGCAGTTACGTTCGCACGGCCTTGCGCGCCAACTCCAGGAAGAGGGCGCGTTCCTCGTCGCCCAGCGTGTCCAAGATGTCCTTTTGCAGGTCTTGCACCACCGGCAGCACGGCCGTGCGAACGCGCTGGCCCTCGTCGGTGAGCGACACCTCGCGCGCCCGTCGGTCGCGTTCGCTCACCACCCGGTGCACCCAGCCCTTTTGCACCAGCCGGTCGATCACGCCGCCGATGGTGGCGCGGTCGTAGGCAATCATTTCCGCCACGCGCGCCTGGTCGGTGCCCGGCTGGGCGGCGATGGCGTCCAAGGCGGCGAACTGCACCGGCGTCAGGTCAAAACCGGCGGCCTGCGTGCGCTGGACAAACACTTGCGTCGACTGCTGGTGCAGGCGGCGGATCAAGTGTCCCGCCATGTCGTGTGAGTCCATCCCCGCGCTCCGTTGGAAGGTTCAAGTCAGTGGCCTGCCCGCTGTGATTGCAGGCTTTTGATAAGTATACATACGGTATTGACGGCTAATAGTATGTATAGCTATCATTTGCCCGCGCGCCGACCCACCCCCTTCATTTGTGGCGCTTCTCAACCCAAGGAGACGGACATGCAGTTCTACAGAGACGGTTTCAGAGGCGGCAGCCCTGACATCAAGCAAGCGGCGCCCAACCGCCGCAACCGCGGCACCAACGAACCGCTGCCCGAGAAGGTGGATGTGCTCATCGCCGGCACTGGCCCGGCCGGTCTGTGCCTGGCCGCGCAGTTGTCTCAGTTCCCCGAGATCGAGACGATGATCATCGAGCGCATGCCCTGCAACATCATCAAGGGCAAGGCCGACGGCATCAACACGCGCACCATGGAGATGTTCCAGGCCTTCGGTTTTGCCGACAAGGTCAAGCGCGAGACCTACTGGGTGAACCAGACCGCTTTCTGGATGCCCGACCCGGCCAACCCCGCGCACATCAAGCGCGTGGGCCGTGTGCAAGACGTGGCCGACGACAGCTCGGAAATGCCGCACATCCTCATCAACCAGGCCCGCCTGCACGAGCTGTTCCTGGAGGTGATGAAGAACTCGCCCTCGCGCCTTGAGCCCGACTACGGCTGGGAAGTGGCCGGCCTCACCATTGACCCCAACGCCACCGAGTACCCGGTGACCGTCACGCTGAAAGACTCGATCGGCGTGAACTGGGGCGCCACCCGCACCGTGCGCGCCAACTACGTGGTGGGTTGCGACGGCGCCCACTCCAACGTGCGCAAGGCCATTGGCGGCACGCTGCACGGCGACGCCGCGCACCAGGCCTGGGGCGTGATGGACATCCTGGCCAACACCGATTTCCCCGACGTTCGCCAGAAGTGCCTGATCTCCTCGGCCAGCGAAGGCAACGTGCTGATCCTGCCCCGCGAAGGCGGTTACTTGTTCCGCATGTACGTGGAACTCGACAAGCTGCGCCCCGACGAGCGCGCCGCCAGCCGCAAGTTCACGCAGGACGACATGATCGCGGCCGCCAACCGCATCATCAAACCCTACTCGATCGACGTGAAAGAGGTGGTGTGGTGGTCGATCTACGACATCGGCCACAGCATCACCGACCGCTTTGACGACGTGCCCGAAGGCGAAGACCGCAACCCCCGCGTGTTCACCGCGGGCGACGCCTGCCACACCCACTCGCCCAAGGCCGGCCAGGGCATGAACGTGTCCATGCAGGACACCTTCAACCTGGGCTGGAAGCTGGTGCACGTGCTGCAAGGCCGTGCCGACGCCAGCCTGCTGCGCAGCTACTCCAAAGAGCGCCTCACCGAGGCCAAGCGCCTGGTCGAGACCGACCACTCGTGGTCGCGCATCATGTCGGCCCCCACCACACAGGCCGAGCGCGACGGCACCGAAGAGCCGCGCATCATTCGCCAGTTCAAGGCCAACCTGGAATTCACCGGCGGCACGGCCGTGAAGTACGACCAGTCGCTGCTGGTGGGCCCCGCCACGCACCAGGCCCTGGCCAAAGGCGAGGAGATTGGCCGCCGCTTCCACTCGGCCCCGGTGGTGCGCCTGGCCGATGCCATGCAGATGCAACTGGGCCACGTGGCCGAGGCGGACGCGCGCTGGCGCCTCTACGCCTTCGCCGGCAAGGCCGACAGCTCCAACCCCGGCTCTGCCATCCACAAGCTGGCCGACTGGCTGGAGACGAACCCGAACTCGCCGGTGGTCAAGCACACCCGCCCGGGCGAAGACATCGACGCGGTGATCGACTTCCGCGCCGTGTTCCAGCAGACCTTCGATCAGCTCGCCTTCGAGAACATGCCCTCGCTGCTCAAGCCCAAGACGGGCAAGCTGGGCCTGATCGACTTCGAGAAGGTCTTCTGCGTCGACCACAAGGGCGTGGGCGACATCTTCGACATGCGCGGCATCAACCGCGACACCGGCTGCCTGGTGGTGGTGCGCCCCGACCAGTACGTGGCCCACGTGCTGCCGCTGGACGGCTACGAAGAGCTCGCCACCTTCTTCGCCGGCATCCTGCGCTGATCTGATTTCGACGGTGCACCCAGCCGCAGGGCTGGCAGGGCTGGCGCTCTGCCAGCCCTGTTGTCGTTGATGGGTTGGGCTGGTGCCGCGGGCGAGCACCTTTGCGTGCGAGGGCCTCGCGCCCGCATCGGGGCAGCGCCAACAAAAAAGCCCCTGCAATGCAGGGGCTTCGTGTTCGGTGGCGGTGGGGGTAGGCACGACTGAACCCTTCTCAGGGAGAAGTTAGTGAGCGTAAACGTATGGTCTGTTGCAGACCTTTAAAAAAAAAGCGCGCGCACGCGGGCGCGCGCGCAAAAAAGGAAATTTGCCTGTTTGAGTCTGCAAGCGGTACCCCGTGTCCACGCTTGTGCTGAGGACGCATTTTTGTGCAGCACCGCAAAAATCTTGATCTTTGAGTTCGATGGTGGCGGGCTATCTTGATCCCCCGGTAACTAGGCATCACCACTTTTCTCAAGATGCCTCATAGGGCCAAAAAATCGAGCCAAGAAGCCTTCCTCTCTGATGCATGAGTGTTGACGCCGACCGAAAACTGACCATCTGAAGGCGGGAGTGCCGCTTCAAAATT
>NZ_JAYSFD010000018.1:0-69884 GCF_041913525.1 Hydrogenophaga sp.
CCACTCGGCCGGGCCGGTGATGTGGGCGCTGGTGCCGCCGGCGTCCACCGCCACGGTCACGGGCATGTCCACCACGTCGAATTCGTAGATGGCTTCCATGCCCAGGTCTTCAAAGCCCACCACCTTGGCGTGCTTGATGGCCTTGGACACCAGGTAGGCGGCGCCGCCCACGGCCATCAGGTAGGCCGACTTGTGGTTCTTGATCGACTCAATGGCCACCGGGCCGCGCTCGGCCTTGCCGATCATGGCGATCAGGCCGGTCTGCTCCAGCATCATGTCGGTGAACTTGTCCATGCGGGTGGCCGTGGTGGGGCCGGCCGGGCCGACCACCTCGTCGCGCACCGGGTCGACCGGGCCCACGTAGTAGATGACGCGGTTGGTGAAGTCCACCGGCAGCTTCTCGCCCTTGGCCAGCATGTCCTGAATGCGCTTGTGCGCGGCGTCGCGGCCGGTGAGCATCTTGCCGTTGAGCAGCAGGGTCTGGCCAGGCTTCCAGCTCGCCACTTCTTCCTTGGTGAGCGTGTCCAGGTTGACGCGGGTGCTCTTCTCGGTGTCGGGCGTCCAGTTGACGTTGGGCCACAGGTCCAGGCTGGGGGCTTCCAGGTACACCGGGCCCGAGCCGTCCATCACGAAGTGGGCGTGGCGCGTGGCGGCGCAGTTGGGGATCATGGCCACCGGCTTGGAGGCCGCGTGGGTGGGGTACATCTTGATCTTCACGTCCAGCACGGTGGTCAGGCCGCCCAGGCCTTGCGCGCCGATGCCCAGGGCGTTGACCTTCTCGAACAGCTCCAGGCGCAGCTCTTCCACCTGGGTGAGCTTCTCGCCCTTGCTGGCCTTGGCCTGCAGTTCGTACATGTTCAGGTCGTCCATCAGGCTTTCCTTGGCCAGCAGCACGGCCTTCTCGGCGGTGCCACCGATGCCGATGCCCAGCATGCCCGGCGGGCACCAGCCCGCGCCCATGGTCGGCACGGTCTTGAGCACCCAGTCCACCAGCGAGTCGCTGGGGTTCATCATGATCATCTTGGACTTGTTCTCCGAGCCGCCGCCCTTGGCGGCCACGGTCACGTCCACTTTGTCGCCCGGCACGATCTCGGTGAAGATCACCGCGGGGGTGTTGTCCTTGGTGTTCTTGCGGGCGAAGTGCGGGTCGGCCACCACCGAGGCGCGAAGCTGGTTGTCGGGGTGGTTGTAACCACGGCGCACGCCTTCGTTGATGGCGTCTTCCAGGCTGCCGGTGAAGCCTTCAAAGCGCACGTCCATGCCCACCTTCAGGAACACGTTGACGATGCCGGTGTCCTGGCAGATGGGGCGGTGCCCATAGGCGCTCATCTTGCTGTTGGTCAGGATCTGCGCGATCGCGTCCTTGGCCGCCGGGCTCTGCTCGCGCTCGTAGGCGCGGGCCAGGTGGGCAATGTAGTCGGCCGGGTGGTAGTAGCTGATGTACTGCAGCGCGGCGGCGATGGACTCGATCAGGTCTTCTTGGCGGATGGACGTGGGCATGGCGGTACGGGGGGTTGGGAAGGAGGCATTGCCGCCCGGCGTCATCTGGCGCACAGTGGCCCGGTCGGCGAACCCCGCATTTTGACAGGTCGCCACACGGGCCTATTCGCCGCACCAGGAGAGCCACCATGGACACCCGCACCGAGTCAGACACCATGGGCGCCGTGCCGGTGCCCGCCCAGCGCCTGTGGGGCGCGCAGACCCAGCGCTCGCTCACGCACTTCGCCATCTCCACCGAGCGCATGCCGCCTGAGCTGATCCACGCCCTGGTGCAGGTCAAGCGGGCCTGTGCGGTGGTGAACGTGCGCCTGGGCGGGCTGGACGCGCGCGTGGCCCAGGCCATCGAGGCCGCCGCCAACGAGGTGCTGGCGGGGCAGCATGCCGGCGAGTTTCCGCTGTCCATCTGGCAGACCGGCTCGGGCACCCAGACCAACATGAACGCCAACGAGGTGCTGGCCAACCGCGCCAGCGAGCGCCTGGGCGGCCCTCGCGGCCCGGGACGGCTGGTGCACCCCAACGACGACGTGAACCGCAGCCAGTCGTCCAACGACGTGTTCCCCACCGCCATTCACCTGGCGGTGCTGACCGGCCTGTCGCAGCGTGTGCTGCCCGCGCTGGGCGCGCTGCGCGCCACGCTCGATCGCCTGGCGCACGACCACGCCGGGCTGGTGAAGGTGGGGCGCACCCATTTGCAAGACGCCACACCGCTGACCTTTGGCCAGGAGGTCTCTGGCTGGGTGGCCCAGCTCGACCACGCCCGGGTGCCGCTGCTGGCGGCCATGCCGGCGCTGAGCGAACTGGCCATCGGTGGCACGGCGGTGGGCACTGGCCTGAACGCGCCGCACGGCTTCGGCGAGGCGGTGGCCAAAGAGCTGGCCCGTGCCACCGGCTTGCCCCTGGTGAGCGCACCCAACAAGTTCGCGGCCCTGGCCGGGGCCGAGGCGCTGGTGCAGGTTCACGCCGCCCTTAAGGGCCTGGCGGTGGCGCTCACCAAGATCGCGAACGACGTGCGCTGGCTGGCCAGCGGCCCGCGCTGCGGGCTGGGCGAGCTGCACCTGCCGGAGAACGAGCCTGGCTCGTCCATCATGCCCGGCAAGGTGAACCCCACCCAGTGCGAGGCCCTGGCCATGCTGTGCCTGCAGGTGCTGGGCAACGATGTGGCGGTGTCCATGGCCGGTGCCTCGGGCCATTTCCAGCTCAACACCTACCGGCCGCTGTTGGCGCACAACCTGCTGCAGAGCGTGCGCCTGCTGGCCGACGGCATGGACAGTTTCCACCGCCACTGCGCCAGCGGCATCGCGCCCGACCCAGCCCGCATGGCCGAGCTGCTGGCGCGCTCGCTCATGCTGGTCACCGCCCTGGCGCCCCACATCGGCTACGACCGCGCCGCCGCCATTGCCCACCAGGCCCACCACCAAGGCCAGACCCTGCGCGAGGCGGCCCTGGCCTCGGGCTGGGTGAGTGCGGCCGAGTTCGACGCCTGGGTGCGGCCAGACCAGATGCTCGGCCCATGAAAAAAGCGGCCGCTGGGGCCGCTTTGTGCAGAGGGGGCGAGATCAGTGGTCGCCGCTGGGGTGGCTCATCAGCCGGTCGGCCAGGGCGATGGCCAGGGCGCTGAACAGGAAGGCGATGTGAATGATGGTCTGCCACATCAGCACCTTCAGGTCATAGTTGCCAGCGTTGATGAAGGTCTTGAGCAGGTGGATGGAGCTGATGCCGATGATGGCCGTGGCCAGCTTCACCTTCAGCACCGACGCGTTCACGTGGCTCAGCCACTCGGGCTGGTCGGGGTGGCTTTCCAGGTTCATGCGGCTCACGAAGGTTTCGTAGCCGCCCACGATCACCATGATCAGCAGGTTGCTGATCATCACCACGTCAATCAGGGCCAGCACCACCAGCATGATGACGGTTTCGTTCAGGCCGGTGAGCTGCACGTCGGACTTGTAGCCGATGCTGGTGATCAGCTTCTGCAGCGCCTCTTGGTTGCCAAAGGCGGCCTCGATCAGGTGCACCAGCTCCACCCAGAAGTGGAAGACGTAAATGGCCTGGGCCGCGATCAGGCCCAGGTACAGCGGCAACTGCAGCCAGCGGCTGGCAAAAATCAGGTTGGGCAGGGGCCGAATTGGCCCGGTGGATTTGACGGGGTTGGTCATGGAAGAGGGGGGTGAATGGCCAGAGACCGCAAGAACGGGTCTCGATTGCGCGGTATTGTAGGAGGGCCGTCGGTGTAAGTGGCTCGTAAGAGCCTTTGCGCACAGTGCCCGCCGGCCCGTCATTCACACAACACACAGGAGACCTGCATGTCCACGCCATCCTCCGCCATCGAATCTACCCTGGTCGAAAACCGCGTTTTCGAGCCCAGCGAGGCCACCGTGAAGGCCGCGCGCATCCAGGGCATGGCCGCCTACGAGGCCCTGTGCGCGGAGGCAGAGCGCGATTACGAAGGCTTCTGGGCCCGCCTGGCCCGCGAGACGCTTGCCTGGCACAAGCCCTTCACCCAGGTGCTCAACAGCAGCAACGCCCCGTTCTACAAGTGGTTTGAAGACGGCGAGCTCAATGCTTCCTACAACTGCCTGGACCGCCACATGGGCACCCCGGTGGAGAACAAGACCGCCATCATCTTTGAAGCCGACGGCGGCGAGGTGACCCGCGTCACCTACAAGGAACTGCTGGCCAAGGTCTCGCAGTTCGCCAATGCGCTCAAGGCCAAAGGCGTGAAGAAGGGCGACCGCGTCGTCATCTACATGCCCATGACCATCGAAGGCGTGGTGGCCATGCAGGCCTGTGCCCGCATCGGCGCCACCCACTCGGTGGTGTTCGGTGGCTTCTCGGCCAAGGCCCTGCAAGAGCGCATTCAAGACGCCGGCGCGGTGGCCGTGATCACCGCCAACTACCAGTTGCGCGGCGGCAAAGAGCTGCCGCTGAAGGCCATCGTGGACGAAGGCATCGCCATGGGCGGCTGCGAGTCGGTCAAGAGCGTGATCGTCTTCCAGCGCACCGCCACCGCCTGCAACATGGTGGCCGGGCGCGACGTCTGGCTTCACGATGCGGTGGCCGGCCAGAGCACCGATTGCCCGGCCGAGATGGTGGGCGCCGAGCACCCGCTCTTTGTGCTCTACACCTCGGGTTCCACCGGCAAGCCCAAGGGCGTGCAGCACAGCACGGGCGGCTACCTGCTGTGGGCCAACCTCACCATGCAGTGGACCTTCGACCTGAAGCCCGAGGACATCTTCTGGTGCACGGCCGATATCGGCTGGATCACCGGCCACAGCTACGTGGCCTACGGCCCGCTGGCCGCCGGCGCCACGCAGATCGTGTTCGAGGGCGTGCCCACCTACCCGAACGCCGGCCGCTTCTGGCAAATGATCGAGAAGCACCAGTGCACCATCTTCTACACCGCGCCCACCGCCATCCGTTCGCTCATCAAGGCGGCCGAGGGCGACGAGAAGGTGCACCCGAAGAACTGGAACCTCAAGAGCCTGCGCCTGCTCGGTTCGGTGGGTGAACCCATCAACCCCGAGGCCTGGATGTGGTACTACCGCCATGTGGGCGGCGAGCGCTGCCCCATCGTGGACACCTTCTGGCAGACCGAAACCGGCGGCCACATGATCACCCCGCTGCCCGGCGCCACGCCGCTGGTGCCTGGCTCGTGCACCTTGCCGCTGCCCGGCATCGCCACGGCCATCGTCGATGAAGCAGGCCATGACGTGCCCAACGGCTCGGGCGGCATCCTGGTGGTCAAGAAACCCTGGCCCTCAATGATCCGCACCATCTGGGGCGACCCCGAGCGCTTCAAGAAGAGCTACTTCCCCGAAGAGCTGAAGGGCTTCTATTTGGCTGGTGACGGTGCGGTGCGCAGCGCCGACCGCGGTTACTTCCGCATCACCGGCCGCATCGACGACGTGCTCAACGTCTCGGGCCACCGCATGGGCACCATGGAAATCGAATCGGCCCTGGTGGGCAAGACCGACCTGGTGGCCGAGGCCGCCGTGGTGGGCCGCCCTGACGACCTCACCGGCGAGGCCATCGTGGCCTTCGTGGTGCTCAAGCGCTCGCGCCCCACCGGCGAAGAGGCCAAGGCCATCGCCAAGGAACTGCGCGACTGGGTGGGCAAGGAAATCGGCCCCATCGCCAAGCCCAAGGACATCCGTTTCGGCGACAACCTGCCCAAGACCCGCAGCGGCAAGATCATGCGCCGCCTGCTGCGCTCCATCGCCAAAGGCGAAGCCATCACGCAGGACACCTCCACGCTGGAGAACCCGGCCATTCTTGACCAGTTGGCCGAGAACAACTGATCAGGCGGACGGGGTGGGGAGCACTCATGCCGCGCAGCGGCGTGATGTGCTCACCAGAACCCAAAGCCTTGATCAGCTGTCAGAAAACAACTGATCAGGCCATTTCCTCCTCTCTTGCCGCCTGGGTGGCAGGGAGGGGGCAACAAAAAACCCGCTGGTCGCAGCGGGTTTTTTGTTTGGCGAAGGGCCGAATTACTTCTGGCTCAGCACCCAGGCGGCCAGCTTCTTGGCGTCGGCGTCGCTCACTTGCGGGTTGGCCGGCATCGGGATGGCACCCCACACGCCAGAGCCGCCCTTCATGATCTTGGTGGCCAGCATGTCAGCAGCCTTGGCGTCACCAGCGTACTTCTTGGCGACGTCTTTGTAGGACGGGCCCACCAGTTTCTTGTCGACGGCGTGGCAGGCCATGCAGTTCTTGGCGGTGGCCAGGGCCTGGTCGGCCATGGCGGGGGCAGAGATGGCGGCCATCGCGGCCATAATCAGCAGAGCACGTTTCATGGGGTCTGTCCTTAGGAAAGCGGTCGGCGACCGGCGGGCGGATTTTAGCCAGCCCCGTCTCGGGCGCGGGGACTGACCACACCTTGTTCCCTGGCTTTACTCGGCCTTTACCGGAGTTTGTGATGTATTTCCTGGCGTTGGGTGTGTTGCTGGCCTTGCTCAAGGTGCTGGAAATGGGCCCCGTGGCCGACTGGTCGTGGTGGTGGGTGCTGCTGCCCTTCGGTCTGGCCGTGCTGTGGTGGGCCTGGGCCGATTCCACCGGCTATACCCGCCGCAAGGCCATGGAAAAGATGGACAAGAAGCGGCAAGACCGCATCAACAAGCAACGCGACGCCCTGGGCATCAAGCGCCGTCCCTGAGGCCGGGCCTCATCCCTGCTGGCAGCAGGCGAATCGGGGCTTTCATGCCCGCGCAGCGATAATTTGCCGCTGACCCTTTCACCCACCGTACCCGAGACAACATGCCCGCCTACCGTTCCAAGACCTCGACCGCTGGCCGCAACATGGCCGGTGCCCGCGCCCTGTGGCGCGCCACTGGCATGAAAGACGGCGATTTCAGCAAGCCCATCATCGCCATCGCCAACTCCTTCACCCAGTTCGTGCCGGGCCACGTGCACCTGAAGGACCTGGGCCAGCTGGTGGCCCGCGAAATCGAAGCCGTGGGCGGTGTGGCCAAGGAGTTCAACACCATTGCCGTGGACGACGGCATCGCCATGGGCCACGACGGCATGCTGTACTCGCTGCCCAGTCGCGACATCATTGCCGACTCGGTGGAGTACATGGTCAACGCCCACTGCGCCGACGCGCTGGTGTGCATCTCCAACTGCGACAAGATCACCCCCGGCATGCTCATGGCCGCCATGCGCCTGAACATCCCGGTGATCTTCGTCTCGGGCGGCCCCATGGAGGCCGGCAAGGTGCGCCTGGCCAACCCCGCCACCCAGACCATCGAGATCAAAAAGCTTGACCTGATCGACGCCATGGTGATGGCCGCCGACAGCAAGGTGTCCGACGCCGACCTGGCCGAGGTCGAGCGCTCGGCTTGCCCCACCTGCGGTTCGTGCTCGGGCATGTTCACCGCCAACTCCATGAACTGCCTCACCGAGGCCCTGGGCCTCTCGCTGCCGGGCAACGGCACGGTGCTGGCCACCCACGCCGACCGCGAAGAACTGTTCAAGCGCGCCGGCCGCACCGCCGTTGAGCTGTGCCGCCGCTACTACGAGCAGGACGACGCCTCGGTGCTGCCACGTGCCATCGGCAAGAAGGCCTTTGAGAACGCCATGACGCTGGACATCGCCATGGGGGGCTCCACCAACACCATCCTGCACATCCTGGCCGCGGCGCAAGAGGCGGGCATCGATTTCGACATGACCGACATCGACCGCCTCTCGCGTGAAGTGCCGCAGCTGTGCAAGGTGGCGCCCAACACCAACAAGTACCACATCGAAGACGTGCACCGCGCCGGCGGGATCATGGCCATCCTGGGTGAACTTGACCGCGCCGGCAAGCTGCACACCGACGTGCCCACGGTCCACGCCAAGACCATGAAGGACGCGCTGGACCAGTGGGACATCGCCCGCTCGCCCAGCGACGCCGTCAAGACCTTCTACATGGCCGGCCCGGCTGGCATTCCCACTCAGGTGGCCTTCAGCCAGGCCACGCGCTGGCCCAGTCTCGACCTGGACCGTGCCGAGGGGTGCATTCGTTCTTATGACCATGCCTTCTCCAAGGAAGGTGGCCTGGCCGTGCTGCGCGGCAACATCGCGCTGGATGGCTGCGTCGTCAAGACCGCTGGCGTGGACGACAGCCTGATGGTGTTCGAAGGCCCGGCCCACGTGGTCGAGTCGCAAGACGAGGCCGTGGAGCACATCCTGAACGACGAGGTCAAGGCCGGCGACGTGGTGGTGGTGCGCTACGAAGGCCCCAAGGGCGGCCCCGGCATGCAGGAAATGCTGTACCCCACCAGCTACATCAAGAGCAAAGGCCTGGGCAAGGCCTGCGCGCTGCTCACCGATGGTCGCTTCTCCGGTGGCACCTCGGGCCTGTCCATTGGTCACTGCTCGCCCGAAGCCGCCGCCGGTGGCGCCATTGGCTTGGTGCGCAACGGTGACCGCATTCGCATCGACATCCCCAACCGCACCATCAACGTGCTGGTGAGCGACGAAGAACTGGCCCGCCGCCGTGCCGAGCAGGACGCCAAGGGCTGGAAGCCCGAGCTGCCCCGCCCGCGCAAAGTGTCGGCCGCGCTCAAGGCCTATGCCCTGCTGGCCACCTCGGCCGACAAGGGCGCTGTTCGCGACTTGTCCAAGCTCGGCGACTGATCGCCTCGTCAAGCCCGCGCCGTTCGGCGCGGGCTGCCCTGCCGGCCTGAGCACCGGCGCCAAGTCTTCCGCCCATGCTCCAACACCCCCAAATCGATCCCGTCGCCCTGCAAATCGGGCCTTTGGCCATTCACTGGTACGGCCTGACCTACCTCGCGGCCTTCGGCCTGTTTTACTGGCTTGGTACTCGGCGCCTGCGGCACTTGCCCTTCGCGGGCATCACCCAGCCGCAAGCCTGGGCGCGGCGCGACGTGGAAGACATTCTTTTCCTGGGCGTGCTGGGCGTGGTGCTCGGTGGGCGCCTGGGCTACGTGGTGTTTTACAAGCCCCTGTATTACCTCTCGCACCCGCTGGAGGTGTTTGCCGTGTGGCAAGGGGGCATGAGCTTTCACGGTGGGCTGGTGGGCGTGATGCTGGCCATGCTCTGGTATGCCCGTTCGCGTGGACGGCCCTTCATGCAGGTGATGGACTTTGTGGCGCCCTGCGTGCCCACCGGTCTGGCGGCCGGGCGCGTGGGCAACTTCATCAACGGCGAACTCTGGGGTCGGGTGGCCGACCCGTCGCTACCCTGGGGCATGGTGTTTCGCGGCGCGGGTGACCTGCCCCGGCACCCGTCGCAGGTGTACCAGTTCCTGCTGGAAGGTTTGCTGCTCTTTGTGCTGCTTTGGTTGTACGCAAGAAAGCCGCGTGCGACCGGCCGTGTGTCGGCCGTTTTCCTTTTGGGTTATGGCGTGTTCCGCTTCATCGCTGAGTTCTTCCGTGAGCCCGACGCCCACCTGGGCCTGCTGTCGCTGGGCATGAGCATGGGCCAATGGTTGTGCGTGCCCATGGTGGTGGGGGGCGTGGTGATGTGGTGGTGGTTCGGCCGGCGTCCTGCAGCCTGAGGGCAGGGCGCCGGCGCACCTCGGTAACTCCCCGGGGGCGCAGTTCACCCTGGCCGTCGTACGATGGTTTTGCCCCCGGCGCTCGCCGCCAGTGGCCGACAACCACAACACCGACGGAGACAACACCCATGAATTTCCAACCCACGCGCCGGCAGTGGCTCGGCTGGACGGCGGCTGCCTTGGCGGGCATGCCCGGCTTTGCCCTGGCGCAGTCTTGGCCCACCAAGGCCGTGAACCTCATCGTGCCCTTTCCCGCTGGCGGCGGCACCGACGCTTTTGCCCGTCCACTGGGCGCCCAGTTCACGCGCCTCACCGGCAAATCGCTGGTGATCGACAACCGCGGCGGGGCGGGCGGCACCCTGGGGGCCGGCATCGCGGCCAAGGCGCCCAATGACGGCTACACGCTGTTCATGGGCGGCGTGCACCACTCCATCGCGCCCAGCATGTACCCCAGGCTCGATTACGACCTGGAGAAGGATTTCGTGCCGCTCATCCTGGTGGCCAGCGTGCCGCAGGTGCTGGTGGTCAACCCCAAGCGCGTCACGGGCAACTTCCAGGATTTTCTGCGCCAGGTGAAGGCCCAGCCCGGCAAGATCAACTATGCCTCGGCGGGCGGAGGCACTTCCCACCACCTGGCCGGTGAACTGTTCAAGCAGCAGACCAAGACCTTCATCACCCACATTCCCTACCGAGGCGCCGGGCCGGCGCTCAACGACCTGATCGCAGGCAATGTGGACGTGATGTTCGACGGCCTGGGCTCGTCAGCGGGCCACATCAAGGGCGGTCGCATCAAGGCGCTGATGGTGTCTGGTGCCAAGCGCAACCCAGCCTTCCCCGATGTGCCTTGCGCCGCCGAGCTTGGCCTGCCCGACTACAACGTCACCACCTGGTATGGCATCTGGGCGCCGCGCGGCACGCCGGCCGATGCGCAGAAGGCCGCCATCGACGACATTCGCCGCGCCATCCAGACCGACGAAGCCAAGGCGGTCTGGGCCGCACAGGGCGCCGAGTTCCCCGACTTGGCCGGGCCGGCCTTTGATGCCTTCGTGAAGGCCGAAATCCAGAAATGGGCGCAGGTGGTGAAAGCCTCCGGCGCCAAACTCGACTGACCACTTTTTTTGAGGAGTCCATGGGACAGGTTCAACTCAGCATCGATGGCCCGCTGGCGCGGGTCACCCTGTCCCATGAGGGCAAGTTCAACGCCATGTCCCGCGCCATGTGGCGCGAACTGGCCGCCACCTTCCGCCACCTGCCCACGCAAGCCGGCGTTCGCTGCGTGCTGATAGCGGGGCAGGGCGGCCATTTCTGTGCGGGTGGCGACATCGCCGAGTACCCGGCGTTCCGATTTGACGAGGCGGCCCTGCGCGACTTTCACGAGAACGACGTGTGGGGTGGCCTGTCGGCCATGCTCGACTGCGACCTGCCCATCGTGGCGCAGATTGAGGGCAACTGCATGGGCGCCGGGGTGGAAATCGCGAGTTGCTGTGACATTCGCGTCGCGGCCGAATCGGCTCGCTTTGGCGCCCCGATCGCCCGCTTGGGTTTTCCCATGGCGCCGCGCGAGGCGCAGCTGGTGGCCCGCGAGGCTGGTGCCCTCACCGCGCGCGAGATGCTGCTGCAGGCCGCCGTGCTCGACGCCGCCGAAATGAAAGCACGCGGTTTTCTGCACACCGTCTTGCCCGACGCCCAGGTCGCGCCGGAGGCAAATGCCCGCGCGGCACGCATCGCCGGCATGGCGCCGCAAGCGGCCCGCCTGAACAAGCAAACCATGCGGTCTTTGCTGTCTGGCGCCATTCCCCAAGACCTGATGCAACAGGCCTACCGCTACGCCGATTCAACCGAGCACCGGGAAGGCATCGACGCTTTCCTGGGCAAACGAACCCCTGTCTTTTGAGCCATTGAGATGAGCAATCACAACCTGTTCGTGGCCCTGCGCGCGGCCTTCCCCGACGACCTGGACGCCGTGGCCGTGGAAACCGTCGGCGTGGGCGGCGGCCTTTGCTACACCTGGCGCGACCTGGACCGCGCCAGCGCCATGATCGCCAACCACTTCGACAGCCTCAAGCTGCCGACGCGCTCGCGCATTGCGGTGCAGGTGGAGAAGTCGGTTGAGGCCCTGGTGCTGTACCTGGCCACCTTGCGCAGCGGCCATGTGTTCCTGCCGCTCAACACCGCTTACCAGGCCGCCGAGATCGAGTACTTCATCGGCAACGCCGAGCCTGCCGTGGTGGTGTGCAGCCCCGCCAATTTCGGCTGGGTGTCCAAGCTGGCCTTCAACGCCGGCACTCGCCACGTGTACACGCTGGGCGATGACCGCACCGGCACCTTGCTCGACCGCGCCTCCCACCACAGCGACCAGCACACCCCGGCCCAGTGCGGGGCCGATGACCTGGCCGTCATCATCTACACCAGTGGCACCACCGGCCGCAGCAAAGGCGCCATGCTCTCGCACGGCAATATGCTGAGCAACGCCCGGGTGCTGCGCGACTACTGGGGCTGGCGGCCGGATGACGTGCTCATCCACGCCTTGCCCATCTTCCACGTGCACGGCCTGTTCGTGGCCATTCACGGCGCGCTCCTCAACGGCAGCCCCATGCTGTGGCTCAACAAGTTTGAACCGCGGGCCGTCATTGACCTATTGCCCCGCGCCACCGTTTTCATGGGCGTGCCCACGCTGTACACCCGCCTGCTGGCCGACCCGGCGCTCACGCGTGAGGCCGCGTCGCACATGCGCCTGTTCATTTCGGGCTCGGCGCCGCTGCTGATCGAGACCTTCACGCAGTGGCAGGAGCGCACCGGGCACACCATCCTGGAGCGCTATGGCATGAGCGAGACCATCATGCTCACCTCCAACCCCTATCAGGCCGACCCACGCCATGGCGGGCAGTTCGAGCGGCGCGGCGCCACCGTGGGCTTTCCCTTGCCGGGTGTGGAGTTGCGCGTGGTGGACGACGCGGGGCGACCGGTCGAGGTGGGGGAGGTGGGGGGCATCCAGGTGCGTGGCCCCAACGTGTTCAGTGGTTACTGGCGCATGCCCGAAAAAACCGCCGAAGAGTTCACCACCGATGGCTTCTTCAAGACCGGCGACGTGGGCAAGATCGACGAGCGCGGTTACGTGACCATCGTCGGGCGCAGCAAAGACCTCATCATCTCGGGTGGCTACAACGTGTACCCGGCCGAGATCGAGGCCGAGCTCAACCAGATGCACGGTGTGGCCGAAAGCGCGGTGGTGGGTGTGCCTCACCCCGACTTCGGCGAGGTGGGGGTGGCCGTGGTCATTGCCCGCCCGGGCTTCGAGCCCGACCCGGTCTCGCTGATCAATGGCCTCAAAGGGCGGCTGGCCAACTACAAGATTCCCAAGCGCTGCCTGGTGGTGCCCGAGTTGCCTCGCAACACCATGGGCAAGGTGCAAAAGAACCTGCTGCGCGAGCAGCACAAGCACCTGTTCAGCGCCTGAGTGCCCAACAAAAAAGCGCCGGTCGGTGCCGGCGCTTTTGCCGTCGGGTGGGGTCGGGCGCGATCAGCGCAGGACCAGCACCGGGATGTGCGAGTGGGTCAGCACCTGCTGGGTTTCGCTGCCCAGCAGCAGGCGCTTGATGCCACGGCGGCCGTGCGAGGCCATCACGATCAGGTCGCACTTGTTGCGCTTGGCCGCCGAGATGATGGCATCGGACACTGTGTCCGACTTCACCGTGATGGGCTTGACCTTCACTTCCAGCTTCTGGCCCGCGTCTTTCACCGCGTTCACGGCCTTCATGGCCTCTTCTTGCCACTGCTTCTCGATGCGTGCCACCTCGGCTGCTGCGAGCGCCACGCCGCCCTCGAAGTAGGTTTGCGGATAACGCGGCACCACTTTGAGCGCCACGACGTCCGCGCCAGTCACATCGGCCAAGCCCAATGCGTGGCTGATGGCTTGCTGGGACAGCTTGGAGCCATCGGTGGCCACCAGAATGCGCTTGTACATGGTCTTCTCCTCTCAGGCGGGTTGTTGCTGTACGGTGCAGGGTAGCAAAGTTGACCGGCTTGTGGTTGACTTAAGTCAAGCAGGTGACTCACCTAATGGATTACCCTCAACCCATGTCTTCGGCCGCGCCCGTGAGCCCGGCGGCGCCCTTGGCCGCTGACGCTTCATCATCCTCCTCTGTTGCCCCGCCCTGGCTGGGCGAGCACCGCGGCCCCCTCACGGTCACCGATGACTTCGCCGTGCTCGACGATCCGATCGAGCAGCAGGCCTTCACCGAGCGCGTGTCCACCCCCGAGGGCGAGGTGGCCGAGTCGGTGCTGCTGGTGCAGGGCATGTACTGCGCAGCCTGTGCCGACACGGTGGAGGGCGCTTTGCAGCATGCACCGGGCGTGCTCTCGGCTCGCGTGCACGCTGCCACCCGGCGCTTGGTCTTGCGCTGGGACCCGGCGCGCATCCAAGTCTCTGTGCTGGCCCGCGCCGTGGGCGACACGGGCTATCGCCTCTTGCCACTTCAACAGGCCCTGTCCATCAGCGAGCGCCTGAAAGAAACCCGGCAGGCGCTGTGGCGCCTGTTCGTGGCCGGCTTCTGCATGATGCAGGTCATGATGTACGCGTGGCCGGCTTACGTCACCCAACCAGGCGAAATCCCGGCCGACATTGACCAGTTGTTGCGCTGGGCCAGTTGGGTCATCAGCTTGCCGGTCGTGTTTTTTGCCAGCGGCCCCTTCTTCCGCAGTGCCTGGAACGACCTCAGGCGTGGTCGTGTGGGCATGGACACGCCGGTGTCCATCGGCATTCTCGTCACCTTCTTGGCCAGCTCGGCCGCCACGTTTGATCCCACTGGGCCGTGGGGCGGCGAGGTCTGGTTTGACTCGCTCACCATGTTCGTGTTCTTCCTGCTGGGCGGGCGCTACCTGGAATTCAAGGCGCGCGACCGCACCGCCGGCGCCCTGGACACCCTGATGAACCGCCTGCCCGAGGTATCGGAGCGCCTGAAGGCCGACGGCGGTTGGGAGGCTGTGTCGTCGCGGCGGCTGCAGGTGGGTGACGTGGTCCGGGTGCAAGCCGGGCAAGCCTTCCCTGGCGATGCCCATCTCCTGTCGCCCCGCGCCACCGTCGATGAGGCCTTGCTCACGGGCGAGTCTCACCCCGTGACCCGCCAGCAGGGCGAGGCGGTGGTGGCCGGCAGCTTCAACCTGGCGGGGCAGGTGCAGGTGCGCATCACCGGCCTGGGCAGCGACACGCGCTTTGGCCAGATCGTGCGCCTGATGGAGCAGGCCTCCACCGAGAAGCCCCGGCTGGCCGTGCTGGCCGACCGCATTGCCGCCCCCTTTCTGGTGCTGGTGCTGGTGGCGGCCGCCGCCGCCGGCTTTGCCTGGTGGCAGGTGGACCCCTCTCGCGCGCTGGCCGTGGCGGTGGCGGTGCTGATCGTCACTTGCCCCTGTGCCCTGTCGCTGGCCACGCCCGCGGCCATGTTGAGTTCGGCCGGCGCGTTGGCGCGCCGCGGCATCCTGGTGCGTCGCTTGCAAGCCTTCGAGACCTTGGCGGGCATCAATGCGGTGGTGTTCGACAAGACCGGCACGCTGACCCAAGACCGCCTGCGCCTGCAAACCGTGCGCACTCGTCCGGGCGTCACGCAAGAGCAGGCGGTGGCCGTGGCCGGCCTGTTGGCGCGCGGGTCGCTGCACCCGGTGTCTCGCGCCATTGCGCAAGCGGCCGAGTCATTGCCGTTAACCACCTGGCCGGGCGAAATCGAAGAGGTGGCAGGGCAGGGTGTGCAGTTGCGCCAAGGCGAGGTGGTGGTGTTGCGCCTGGGGTCGGCACCGTTCGCGGGCCTGGCGCCTCAGCAGGCCTTGTCTGCGCTGCCCCAGGCCCACTTGGCTGACGAGCAGGGCTGGATGGCCACCTTCGAGATGGAAGAGGGCCTGCGCGATGACGCGGTGCAGGCCGTGGCCGAATTGCGCGCCTTGGGCATTCGCACCTGGCTGTTGTCGGGCGACCGGCGTGAGGCCGCTGAGCGCGTGGCTGGGCTGGTGGGCGTCGATGGCACCATGGCCGAGGCGTCGCCCGAGCGCAAGCTGGAAGAGCTGATGGCACTGCAGTCACAAGGCTGGCGCGTGGCCATGGTGGGCGACGGTCTGAACGACGGCCCGGTGCTGGCGCGGGCCGATGTCTCCTTCGCGCTGGGGCATGGCGCGCCGCTGGCTCAGGCGCAGTCCGATTTCGTGATCCAGGGTGGGCAGGTCATGGACGTGGTGGCCAGCCTGCGCCTGGCCCGCGACACCATGCGCGTGGTGCGACAGAACCTGATCTGGGCGGCCCTCTACAACGCGGTGTCCGTGCCGTTGGCGCTGGTGGGCTGGATGCCCCCCTGGCTGGCCGGGCTGGGCATGGCCTTGAGTTCTTTGCTGGTCATCGTCAACGCCCTGCGCCTGGCATCGCGTGTGCCTGGCGCCCCAACGACTGTCTCGGGCACCTGAGACGGCTAGAAGCCATATTTCATCGGTATATTCGAATGGACATTCTTTATCTGCTCATCCCGCTGTCGGTGCTGCTGGTGTTCGGCATCATCGGCGTGTTCTGGTGGGCACTGCAGGCGGGGCAGTTCGACAACATCGAACGCGAAGGCGAGCGCATTCTCAAGAGCGATTGACGTAGGTCAACCCAGGGGTCCAGTCCCCCCGAGACACTTATCGACAGTGATTTAAGAAGAGGAGTTCCGTATGTCCGTAACAAGCGCGGCCGATCAGCAATCGGTCTACAACGACAAGGTCGTGAGGCAGTTTGCCGTCATGACCGTTGTCTGGGGGGTGGTCGGTATGCTGGTGGGCGTCATCATCGCCGCCCAGCTCACCTGGCCCGAGCTCAACCTGGGCATTGAATGGCTGACCTACGGCCGCCTGCGCCCCCTGCACACCAACGCGGTGATTTTCGCCTTCGGTGGTTGCGGTCTGTTCGCTGCCAGCTACTACGTGGTGCAGCGAACCAGCCAGACGCGTCTGTTTGGTGGGCCGCTGGCCAGCTTCACTTTCTGGGCCTGGCAGTTGGTGATCGTGCTGGCCGCCGTTTCCCTGCCCTTGGGCCTGACCCAAGGCAAGGAATACGCCGAGCTGGAGTGGCCGATTGACCTGTTGATTGCCGTGACCTGGGTGGCCTATGCCATCGTGTTCTTCGGCACCATCGGCACCCGCAAGGTGCGCCACATCTACGTGGCGAACTGGTTCTTCGGTGCCTTCATCCTGGCCGTGGCCCTGCTGCACATCGTCAACAGCGCCGCCGTGCCGGTTGACCTGTTCAAGTCTTACTCGGCTTACGCGGGTGTTCAGGACGCCATGGTGCAGTGGTGGTACGGCCACAACGCCGTGGGCTTCTTCCTCACCGCTGGCTTCCTGGGCATGATGTATTACTTCATCCCCAAGCAGGCCGAGCGCCCCGTGTACTCGTATCGCCTGTCGATCGTGCACTTCTGGGCCCTGATCTTCACCTACATGTGGGCGGGCCCCCACCACCTGCACTACACCGCGCTGCCCGACTGGACCCAATCGGTGGGCATGGTGTTCTCGCTCATCCTGCTGGCCCCGAGCTGGGGCGGCATGATCAACGGCATCATGACCCTGTCGGGTGCCTGGCACAAACTGCGTGACGACCCCATCCTGCGCTTCCTGATCGTGTCCCTGTCGTTCTACGGCATGTCCACCTTCGAAGGCCCGATGATGTCCATCAAGACCGTCAACGCCCTGAGCCACTACACCGACTGGACCGTGGGCCACGTGCACTCGGGCGCCCTGGGCTGGGTGGGTCTGGTGACCATGGGTTCCATGTACTACCTGATCCCGCGCCTGTTCGGCCAGAAGAAGATGTACTCGGTGCCCGCCATTGAGCTGCACTTCTGGGTGGCCACCATCGGCATCGTGTTGTACATCGCCGCCATGTGGATTGCCGGCGTGATGCAGGGCCTCATGTGGCGCTCGGTCAACCCCGATGGCAGCCTGACTTACACCTTCGTCGAATCGGTGAAGGCCACCTTCCCCTTCTACGTCATCCGTCTGCTGGGTGGTCTGCTCTACCTGGGCGGCATGGTGCTGATGCTGTGGAACGTGATCATGACCGCCCGCAGCGGCAAGGTGGAGGCGGTGCGCATTCCCGCCGTCAACCCCGCACACGCTTGATCACCGCCTGAGGACAACAACATGGCCAACGCACAAAAACCCCAGGGTTTCACCCACGAACGGATCGAGACCAACAACTTCCTCATGATCGTGCTCATCGTTCTGGTGATCGCGGTCGGTGGTCTCGTCGAGATCGTTCCGCTCTTCTTCCAGAAGTCCACCACCCAGCCGGTGGAGGGCCTCAAGCCTTACACCGCGCTGCAACTGGCCGGTCGCGACGTCTACGTGCGCGAAGGTTGCTACAACTGCCACTCGCAGATGATTCGCCCCTTCCAGGCCGAGACCCTGCGCTATGGCCACTACTCGGTGGCGGGCGAGTTTGTGTACGACCGCCCGTTCCAGTGGGGCAGCAAGCGCACCGGTCCTGATCTGGCCCGCGTGGGCGGCCGCTACAGCGACGAGTGGCACCGTGTGCACCTGATCAACCCGCGTGATCTGGTGCCTGAGTCCAACATGCCGGCTTACCCCTGGCTGGAAAAGCGCACCGTCAAGGCCGAAGGCCTGCCCCGCCGCATGGAAGTGCTGCGCACCCTGGGCGCGCCGTACAGCGATGACGAAATCAAGGCCTCGGTGGACGAGGTCAAGGGCAAGACCGAACTGGACGCCCTGGTGGCCTACCTGCAGGTGCTGGGCACCGCCATCAAGTAATCGGAGGCTGACATGGACATCAATGATCTGCGCAGCATCGTCACCGTGGTGAGCCTGCTCACCTTCCTGGGCATCGTCGGCTGGGCTTGGTCGCGCCGCAACCTGGCCAACTTCCAGGAAGCCGCCCAACTGCCGTTCCAGGACGAATAACCCGCGGACCGACAACGAGAAACATCATGAGCGACTTCACCAACGACTTCTGGTCCCTCTACGTGGCTGGCCTCACGCTGGTCAGCATCATTGCCTGTGTGATCCTGCTGTGGATCAGCGGCACCACCAAGGTCAACGCCTCGGCCGACAACACCACCGGCCACGTGTGGGACGGCGACCTCAAGGAAATGAACAACCCGCTGCCCAAGTGGTGGGTGTATCTGTTCGTCATCACCGTGGTCTTCGCGCTGGCCTACGGCGCGCTGTACCCCATGTTCGGCAAGTACCAGGGTGCCCTGGGCTGGTCGTCGCAAGGGCAGCACCAGGCCGAAGTGAAGAAGGTGCAGGAGGCCATTGCGCCGCTGTACGCCCGCTTCACCAGCATGACGCCCGAGCAACTGGCCGGTGAGGCGCAAGCCCTGGCCATCGGCGAGCGCCTGTTCATGAACAACTGCGCCCAGTGCCACGGCTCTGACGCCCGCGGCGCCCGCAGCTTCCCCAACCTCACCGACGGTGACTGGCTCTATGGTGGCGACCCCGCAGCCATCAAGACCACCATCACCCAGGGCCGCAATGGCGTGATGCCACCGATGGCCGCCGCCGTAGGTGGCCCGGAAGACGTTCGCAACGTGGCCCACTACGTGCTGAGCCTCTCGGGCAGCCCGCACGACTCGGTGCGCGCTGTTCAAGGCAAGAGCAAGTTCGGCGCCTGCGCTGCGTGCCACGGCATGGACGGCAAGGGCAACCAGACCATGGGTGCCCCGAACCTTACCGACAACACCTGGCTGCACGGCTGGGGCGAAGAGGCGGTGGTTCGCGCCGTGACCAATGGCTTCAACAACCACATGCCGGCCCAGTCGACCAAGCTCAACGCCGATCAAATTCATGTGCTGACCGCCTACGTCTGGAGCCTCTCCAACAAGCCGGCCGCGGCCAAGTAAGCCTTCGTCTATCTCTGAGGTTCCTGTGAGTGCTTCCACACCCGAAGGCCAACGGCCTTCGGCCCCCAAGACCGTCATTCCCATCCAACCCGTGCCTGCCGGCGGTGGAGGTGGGGATGACGAGGTGATGATCTCTCTGTACGCCTCGCGGCAGAAGATCTATCCCCGCTCGGTGTCGGGCCTGTTGTCCAAGTGGCGCTGGGCCCTGGTGTGGATCACCCAGATCGTTTTCTACGGTCTGCCCTGGTTGCAGTGGAACGCGCGGCAGGCGGTGCTGTTTGATCTGGAAGCCCGCCGCTTCTACATCTTCAACCTCGTCCTCTACCCGCAGGACTTCATCTACCTCACGGGCCTGCTCGTCATCTCGGCGCTGGCCCTTTTTCTGTTCACGGCGGTGGCCGGGCGCCTGTGGTGCGGCTACGCCTGCCCGCAGACGGTCTACACCGAGATCTTCCTCTGGCTGGAAAAGCTGGTGGAGGGCGACCGCTCTGCTCGCCAGCGCCTCGACAAAGCGCCCATGAGCGCCCAGAAGTTGGGCAAGAAGGCGCTGAAGCACGGCTTGTGGATCGCGGTGGCGATCTGGACCGGCTTCACCTTCGTGGGCTACTTCACGCCCATCCGCGAGCTGGGCGCCCTCACGCTGGCCGCTTCGCTTGGCCCCTGGCAGACCTTCTGGGTGCTGTTCTACGGCTTCGCCACCTACGGTAATGCCGGCTTCCTGCGCGAGCAGGTCTGCAAGTACATGTGTCCTTACGCGCGCTTCCAAAGCGCGATGTTCGACAAGGACACCATGATCGTCACCTATGACGAGAAGCGCGGCGAGCCGCGTGGTGCCCGCAGCAAGAAGGCCGATCCGGCGGCGCTGGGCCTGGGTTCCTGCGTGGATTGCACGCTGTGCGTTCAGGTGTGCCCAACCGGCATCGACATCCGCAACGGCCTGCAGTACGAGTGCATCGGTTGTGGCGCCTGCATTGATGTGTGCGACGACGTGATGGACAAGGTGGGCTACCCGCGCGGGCTCATCAAGTACTCCACCCAGAACGGCGTGGCGCAGGGCTGGACCAGGGCGCAGATGCTCAAGCGGGCGTTCCGCCCTCGTGTGTTGGTCTACACCGCGATCCTGGGCCTCATCACGCTGGCCGTGTTCGTGAGCCTGTTCCTGCGCACGCCTCTGAAGGTGGACGTGATTCGCGACCGCGGCGCCCTGGCGCGCATGGTCGAGCAGGGGCGTATCGAGAACGTCTATCGCCTGCAAGTGATGAACGCCACCGAGTCCACCCAGCGTTACACCGTGACGGTATCGGGCATTCCCGGCATCACGCTCGACCCGAGTGCCGACATCGAGGTCTTGCCCACCGAAGTGCGCGCTGCGGCAGTGCGGGTGCAGATTCCCCCCAACGGCGCGGAGCCCGGTTCCCATCCCATCACCTTCGAAGTGAAGTCCTCTTCCGACGACTCTGTGCGAGTGGTGGAAAAATCTGTTTTCCTTGTGCCGCGCTGAGCGGCGAATTGGAGTCCCATGAACAACTCCACGGTATCCATTCCCTCCGCGCCCACCCCCTGGTGGCGTGTCAAGGCCATGTGGCTGGTGGTCGGCGGTCCTGTCGCGGTGGTCATCGCCAGCATGGTCACCATCACGCTGGCCATCAAGAACCCTGACCCCGTGCTCGACAAGCGGGCGCCCAATCAGGCCCTCAAGCCCGCCGAGGACATCGGCGATGCCGCCCGGGCCGAGGCGCTAATCAAGCTCCAGCCCGCCCAGCAGGCCCGCAACCACGCGGCTTCGCCTGTGGTGCCGCAGACCAAGCCCTGAGTTCCCACAAAAAAACACCGGAGACAACCCATGCTCGCTCACCGCTGGATGTGGATCGCCTGGCCTGCTTTTCTGGTGGCCGGCGTGCTGGAAATGATCGTGTTTGCCTTGGTCGATCCCAGTGACCTGCACTGGTTTGGCCAACCCCTCGGCCTGTCTCGCCAGGCGGTGTACACCCTGGCCTTCTTCGTGTTCTGGGGCGTGACCATGGCCTCCAGTGCACTCACCACCTTGCTGGCCCTCTCACCGTTCGAGGTGAATCGCTGCCCTGTGCCGGTGGACGAGCGTCCCGGTGACTGCGCCCGCCACTGCTGAGCCTGTGCGTGCTCAGCCGCAGTTCTGGGGGTTGACGATCGCCCGCAGGCCGTCGGTGTTCTTGATGTGAACGTAGCGCTGCTTCACGTCGATGATGCCGTCGTCCACGAACTTGGAAAAAGTGCGGCTCACGGTCTCCAGCTTCATGCCCAGGTAGCTGCCGATTTCTTCGCGCGTCATGCGAAGAATCACCTCAGACTTGGAGAAGCCGCGCGCGTGCAGGCGCTGCACCAGGTTCAGCAGGAACGCCGCCAGGCGCTCCTCGGCCCGCATGCTGCCCAGCAGCAGCATCACGCTGTGGTCGCGCACGATCTCGCGGCTCATGATCTTGTGCACGTGGTGCTGCAGGGTAGTGAACTCGCGCGACAGCTCTTCCACCTTGTCGAAGGGCATCACGCACACCTCGGCGTCCTCCAGTGCAATGGCGTCACACGAGTGCCGGTCGCTCACGATGCCATCAAGCCCAATGATCTCGCCCGTCATCTGAAAGCCCGTGACCTGATCGCGCCCGTCTGCCGTGGTCACGCAGGTCTTGAAGAAGCCTGAGCGCACGGCGTAAAGAGAGGTGAACGGGTCGCCCACATTGAAGAGAGACGTGCCGCGCTTGATGCGCTTGCGGGTGGACACCACCCGGTCGAGCTTGGTCATTTCTTCAGGGTTCAGGCCCATCGGCAGGCACAACTCGCGCAAGTTGCAGCTTGAACAGGCGACCTTGATGCTCTGAGCGTCCATAAGCGTATCGTGATGTTTCCCAACCCTGAAGCATACCCTGCATGGCAGGGTCAGGGGCTCTTGGCCGTTCTGGGCGGTACCGTGCGGCCCTTGATCCTGGTCAAGGGCGAACGGGCAAGACTGCGGCAAAGTCGCACCATTCTTGGAGCAGCCTGTGAGCCACTCAATTCCCGATGATTTGTTGCGCCGGTTTGACATCCCCGGCCCGCGCTACACCTCTTACCCCACCGCGGATCGCTTCGTCGAAGCCTTCGGTGAGGCCGACTACATCCAGGCACTGGAGCAGCGCCGCGCTGGCTCGATGGCACTGCCTTTGTCCTTGTACGTGCACGTGCCTTTTTGCGAGTCGGTGTGTTACTACTGCGCGTGCAACAAGGTCATCACCAAGCACCATGAGCGCGCGGCCGAGTACCTGCGCTATCTCTCTCGCGAGATGGAACTGCAGGTCAACCATTTCGGCGTGGGGCACCAAGTCTCGCAACTGCACCTGGGGGGCGGCACGCCCACCTTCCTCTCGGACACCGAGCTCGAAGACCTGATGGCCATGATCCGCCGACACTTCAGGTTGGTGCCGGGCGGCGAATACTCGATCGAGGTCGATCCCCGCACCGTCACCGAAGAGCGGTTGCAGGTGTTGCACCGTCTGGGTTTCAACCGCCTGAGCTTTGGCGTGCAAGACTTCGACCCCGCTGTGCAAAAAGCCGTGCACCGCATCCAGCCGGCCGAGCAGGTGTTCGACCTGGTGGCCGCGGCGCGTCGCATCGGCTTTGAGTCGGTCAACGTTGACTTGATCTACGGCCTGCCGCTGCAGACACCCGAGTCTTTCGCACGCACGTTGGCGCAGTTGGAGCAACTCCGTCCAGACCGGGTAGCGCTCTACGCCTATGCCCACCTGCCCAGCCGCTTCAAGCCGCAGCGGCGCATTGTGCCGGCCGAGTTGCCCAGTCCTGGCGACAAGCTGGCCATGCTCTCGGCGTCCCTCGACGCTCTGGGCGAGGCCGGCTATGTCTATGTGGGCATGGACCACTTTGCACTGCCCAACGACTCCCTCGCCGTGGCCAAGCGCCAGGGGCGCCTGCACCGCAACTTCCAGGGCTACAGCACCCAACCCGATTGCGACCTGATCGCTTTGGGCGTGTCCGCCATCGGGCGCATTGGCGCCACCTACAGCCAGAACGCCAAAACCCTGGACGAGTACTACGACATGCTAGACCAGGGGCGCCTGCCCATCGTGCGGGGCCTGGCTCTCTCGCGCGATGACCTGCTGCGTCGCGCGGTCATCATGTCCTTGATGTGCCAGGGCGAGCTGCTGTACGAGTCCATTGAGTTGGGTCACCTCATCGAGTGCAAGTCCTACTTCGCCCGAGAAATCGAGGCCCTGGAAGACTTCCAGGCGGCTGGCCTGGTGACACTGGACGACAGCGGCGTGCACGTGACAGACCGAGGCTGGTACCTGGTTCGCGCCATCGCCATGGTGTTTGATAAGTACCTGCAGCACGACCAGGACCGCGCGCGCTTCTCCAAGATCATCTGAGGCGATGAGGCGGCCCCTGGTGGGCTACAGTGCGCAACATGCAAACCTCGATGGCGTTGACGGCCCTGTTCATGGGCGTGGTGGGTGGCCCCCATTGCGTGGCCATGTGCGGTGCCGCCTGCGCGGGCATTGCCCAGGCAGCCGGCACTCGCGGCACCCGGGCACTGGTGTCCTTCCAAGCCAGCCGCCTCGTGGGCTACTCGGCCTTTGGTGCCTTCTCCGCTGGCTCGGTGCAAGGCCTGGCCTGGCTGGGCACCAACACGGCGGTGCTGCGCCCGGTCTGGACCATGTTTCATGTGGCGGCCTTGCTGCTGGGCGCCGTGCTGCTGTGGCGCGCCCGACAACCGGCCTGGATCGATGGCCTGGCGCAATCGGTGTGGCGAAAGGCCAAGCCAGTGTTGGCGGCCCTCGGGCCCCGCGCCCCATTTTTGTTGGGCGTTGGCTGGGCTTTGATGCCCTGTGGGCTGCTGTATTCCGCCTTGCTGATGGCCTCCCTCACCGCGAACGCACTTGAGGGCGCTGCGGTGATGGCCCTGTTTTCACTGGGCACGTCCATCAGCCTCACCGCCGCTCCTTGGCTGCTGTTGCGGCTAAAGGAGTGGCGCTCCGGCGCTTGGGGCATTCGCCTGGCTGGCCTCGCTTTGCTGCTCACCTCCGGCTGGGCCCTGTGGATGGGCCTGACGCAGCCCACTGGCCTATGGTGTCTCTGAAGTCTTGGATGCGGGGTCTGCGGTGGCCAGCACCAGGCCGCCCAAGGCCAGCGCAAACGCCAGCCACTGTGTGACCGATACGGTCTCGCCCAGCACCCCCACGCCCACGCCCGCTGCGGTGATGGGCAGCATGATGGTGAACACGCCAGCCCGCGAGGCAGGAACCGATTTCAATCCCTGCATCCAGAGCCAGACCGTCCACATGCTGGCCGCCAGCGCATAAAAGACCAACAGCGTCCAGAGACCGGGCGTCACCTCGGCAAATTCAAACCGCCAGGCCATCCACAGACCGAATGGGGTCATGAGCACCAAGCCCCAGGCGTTGATGATGGCCGAGATGCGTCGAGGGCTGAGGCCCTCGGTCAGGCGCTTGCCGATGACCACGTAACTGGCCTCGCAAACCACTGCGGCAAACACGAGGGCATTACCCAGGAGAGAAGAAGTGCTCGCCGGGCCTGCCGTCTTCTGCAGCGAAAACAGCCCGATACCCGCCGCGGCCAGGGCAATGCCCAGGGCGGTGCGCCGCTCGATCCGCTCGTCAAGAAAGGCCCAGCTCAAGAGCGCCACCACCGCAGGCAGCGACGCCATGATCACGCCGGCCGCCACGGCGGTGGTCATGCTCACCCCGAACAGCATGCACACCGAGAACAGAAAGTTGCCGAGGAATGACTCCAGGAACAGCAGGCGGCGCACGCGTGGCGTGGTGGGTGCTTCACTGGCGGGACGCTTCAGCCAGCGAATCATGGCCATGCCACCGATGGCAAATCGCAACCAGGCCAGCAGGAAAACCGGAAATACCGCCACCAGCGGTTTGGAGAGCGCGACATAGCTCCCGACCAGCGCCATGCTCAAGGCCAGCGAACCGTAGGCAATCCAGGGGGTACGAGGGAAGGGGCGCATGAAGGGACAAGAAGGGTCAGGCAGCGCGGTCTGTTGATCATGCCCCATTCGCCGGATGGCTTTTCTTCATGTGGAAGTCAAATTCCGCATTACGAAATATTGAAATGTTGCGGTGCAGAAAAATTTCTCATCACGGGAGATTTGATTTTGCATTGAGAAATAAAGATGCAAGTCATTGATTTATTTGGAAAAATATTTACTCTTGTATAAGACATAAGAGCTTTTACAAGTCTTATACAAGACTTAGAGTAAAGGCCATGGACACCAGATTCGCAGTGGCAAACGAGGTGTCCTTCGAGCCCGTCCAAACCCACAGGAGTGAACCCATGTCGAACGCGCTGAATGGTCAACTGAGCCGCCAACAACAGATCGAAGCCCTTGAAAAAGACTGGGCGACCAACCCCCGCTGGAAGGGTGTGAAGCGCGGCTACACCGCCGCCGATGTCGTGCGCCTGCGCGGCAGCGTACAGCCCGAGTACACCCTGGCCCAGCGCGGCGCCAAGGTGCTCTGGGACAAGATCAATGGCGGTGCCAAGAAGGGCTACGTGAACGCTTTCGGCGCCATCACCGCCGGTCAAGCCATGCAACAGGCCAAGGCCGGTCTGGAAGCCGTGTACCTGTCGGGCTGGCAAGTCGCTGCCGACGGCAACACTTCCGAAACCATGTACCCCGACCAGTCGCTGTACGCCTACGACTCCGTCCCCACGATGGTTCGCCGTATCAACAACACGTTCAAGCGTGCTGACGAAATCCAATGGTCGCGTGGCATCAGCCCCGGCGACGAAGGCTTCATCGACTACTTCCTGCCGATCGTCGCTGACGCTGAAGCCGGCTTCGGCGGCGTGCTCAATGCCTTCGAGCTGATGAAGAACATGATCGCCGCTGGTGCCTCTGGCGTGCACTTCGAAGACCAGTTGGCCGCCGTGAAGAAGTGCGGCCACATGGGTGGCAAGGTGCTGGTGCCCACGCAAGAAGCCTGCGAGAAGCTCATCGCTGCGCGCTTCGCTGCCGACGTGATGGGCGTGCCCACCATCGTGCTGGCCCGCACCGACGCCGAAGCCGCCAACTTGATCACCAGCGACCACGACGCCAACGACAAGCCCTTCCTGACCGGTGAGCGCACGCAAGAAGGTTTCTTCCGCGTGAAGAACGGCCTGGAGCAGTCCATCAGCCGTGGCGTGGCCTACGCGCCCTATGCCGACCTGGTGTGGTGCGAGACCGGCGTGCCCGACATCGGCTTCGCCCGTGAATTCGCCCAAGCCGTGCACGCCGCCTGCCCGGGCAAGCTGCTGTCGTACAACTGCTCGCCTTCCTTCAACTGGAAGAAGAACCTGAACGAAAAGCAGATCGCCTCCTTCCAGGAAGACCTGTCCGCGCTGGGCTACAAGTTCCAGTTCATCACCCTGGCTGGTATCCACATCAACTGGTTCCAGACCTTCCAGTTTGCCCACGCCTACGCCCGCGGCGAAGGCATGAAGCACTACACCGAGATGGTGCAAGAGCCCGAGTTCGCCGCTCGCGAAAAGGGCTACACCTTCGTGTCGCACCAACAGGAAGTGGGCGCGGGTTACTTTGACGACGTGACCACCGTGATCCAGGGCGGTTCGTCCTCCGTGAAGGCCCTGACCGGCTCGACCGAAGAAGAGCAGTTCCACTGAAATCCCCCGAGTCCGCCACAGAGCGGCAGAGGAGACAGCGAGCCCGGGGCCTCCCCGGGCTTTTTTGTGGGAAAATCGCAGGCTTTCCACCGAAAAAGAACGAGAAAGGCACCCCGGTTATGACACCGCGAACTCAGGCGCATCCCGTCCTGGCCTGTTGAGGCCGGCAGATCGCGCCTGCTCGTTTTTCTCTTGGTTTTTCAGCGCGGCCCCGGCCGCGTTTTTCGTTTCTGGACCCCTCATGATCAACGTCACGCTTCCCGATGGTTCCCAGCGCAGCTTTCCCGGCCCGGTTTCAGTGGCTGACGTCGCCGCTTCGATCGGCACTGGCCTGGCCAAGGCTGCCCTGGGTGGCAAGGTCAATGGCAAGCTGGTGGACACCAGTTTCGTGATCGAGCAGGACGCGCCGCTGGCCATCGTCACGGCGAAAGACCCCGAGGGGCTGGAGCTCATTCGCCACTCCACTGCTCACTTGCTGGCCTACGCCGTGAAAGAGCTCTTCCCAGAGGCGCAAGTGACCATTGGGCCGGTGATCGAAAACGGCTTCTACTACGACTTTTCGTACAAGCGCCCGTTCACACCCGAAGACCTGGCCGCCATCGAGAAGCGCATGAGCGAACTTGCCAACAAGGACGAGAAGGTCGTGCGCCGCGTGCTGCCCCGCGACGAAGCGGTGACCTATTTCAAGGGCCTGGGCGAGCACTACAAGGCCGAGATCATCGCAAGTATTCCCAGCAACGAAGACGTCAGCCTCTACCGCGAGGGCAACTTCGAAGACCTTTGCCGCGGCCCCCACGTGCCGAGCACCGGCAAGCTCAAGCACTTCAAGCTGATGAAGGTGGCGGGCGCGTACTGGCGCGGCGACCACCGCAACGAAATGCTGCAGCGCATCTACGGCACGGCCTGGGCCAGCAAGGAAGAGTTGCAGCAGTACCTGACCCGGCTGGAAGAGGCCGAGAAGCGCGACCACCGCAAGCTCGGCCGCGAGCTGGACTTGTTCCATCTGGACGAGCATTCGCCTGGCACAGTGTTCTGGCACCCCAATGGCTGGACCATCTGGCAAGAGGTCGAACAGTACATGCGCCGCGTCTACCGTGAGAACGGCTACCGCGAGGTGAAGGGCCCGCAGATCCTGGACAAGTCGCTTTGGGAGAAGACCGGCCACTGGGACAAGTACCGCGAGAACATGTTCACCACCGAGTCGGAAAAGCGCGATTACGCGCTCAAGCCGATGAACTGCCCCGGCCACATCCTCATCTACAAGCAGGGCATCAAGAGCTATCGTGACCTGCCCCTGCGCTATGGCGAGTTCGGCGCCTGCCACCGCAATGAGCCCACGGGTGGTCTGCACGGCATCATGCGAGTGCGTGCCTTCACGCAAGACGATGGCCACATCTTCTGCACCGAGGATCAGATCCAGTCGGAAGTGACCGCCTTCACCGCACTGCTGCAGAAGGTCTACAAAGACTTCGGTTTCACCGAGATCATCTACAAGCTGTCCACCCGCCCCGAGAAGCGCATCGGCTCAGAAGAGAGCTGGGACAAGGCCGAGGCTGCTTTGGCCGAAGGCCTGCGCGCCTCGGGCTGTGAGTTCCAGTACCTGCCGGGTGAGGGGGCGTTCTACGGTCCGAAGATTGAGTACACGCTCAAGGACGCGTTGGGTCGTGAATGGCAGTGCGGCACCATTCAGGTGGACCCGAACCTGCCCGAGCGCCTGGACGCCGAGTTTGTGGGCGAAGACGGCAGCCGCCACCGCCCCATCATGCTGCACCGCGCCATTGTCGGCAGCCTGGAGCGCTTCATCGGTATCCTGATCGAGCAGCACGCTGGCGCTCTGCCGGTGTGGCTGGCCCCTGTGCAGGTGGCCGTGCTCAATATCACCGACAACCAGGCCGATTACTGTCGCGAAATCGCGAAATCGTTGGAGAATCAAGGGCTTAGGGTGGTGACGGACCTGCGCAACGAGAAAATCACGTATAAAATACGGGAGCACGCGTTGCAAAAGCTGCCTTTTATTGTGGTCGTGGGCGACAAAGAGAAGGAAGCTGGCGCAGTGGCTGTGCGGGCCCGAGGCAACAAAGACCTCGGTGTCATGCCGCTGGAAGCCTTTTCTCAATTGGTGGCGGCTGACATTTCATCCAAGGTTTGACGAATCCTTTGCCGGTGAATGTCCCGTCGGTCGCTTTGCCCATGGCGCTTGCGCTTCCAGACCTCATCTGCCCACCAAGGAACGAACCATCGCTACCAACTTTCGCGACCGCCGCCAGCGTGAAGAGCGTGCACACCGACTGAACCGGGAAATCATGGCGCCTGAAGTGCGCCTCAACGGACCCGAAAACGAGCCTTTGGGCATCGTCAGTCTGCAAGAAGCCTTGCGCATGGCTGGGGAACTGGACGTTGATCTTGTCGAAATCGCTGCCACGGCCAATCCGCCGGTGTGCCGCCTGATGGATTACGGCAAGTTCAAGTATCAGGAGCAGAAGAAGGCGGCCGAAGCCAAGGCCAAGCAGACCGTCATCGAGATCAAGGAGGTGAAATTCCGCCCGGGTACCGATGACGGTGACTACAACATCAAGTTGCGCAACATCCGGCGTTTTCTGGATGAAGGCGACAAGTGCAAGATCACCTTGCGGTTCCGTGGTCGCGAGATTACGCACCAGGAACTGGGCTTGGCCCTCCTGAACCGCATTCGTGACGATCTGGGTGACACGATCATGGTGGAGCAGTTCCCCAAGCTCGAAGGTCGCCAGATGATCATGATGATCGCTCCGGGCCGTAAGAAGCCAGGGGCCACCACCAGCAAGCCGGCGGATGCGCCGGCGGCTGGTCAGGCCGCCGCGTAAGACGGCCATTGAATTGGACTGGCAGGGTTGGTCCCCTGTCGGTTCGAGACGCTACCTGCAAAGGAAGACGTCGAACAGGTTTCCGCAAGGGGCCTGACAAAAGTGGCTCGGGGCCAGCAAGTCCGCGGAAGGTTCGCGGCGCCTCACGAGCACAAATGAAAAAGGAGCATGAAGATGCCCAAAATGAAGACCAAGAGCAGCGCGAAGAAGCGTTTTCGCGTTCGTCCGGGTGGAACCGTCAAGCGCGGTCAAGCCTTCAAGCGTCACATCCTGACCAAGAAGACCACCAAGAACAAGCGCCACCTGCGCGGTGCAGTGAACGTGCATGAGACCAATATGGGTCACATGGCACAGATGCTGCCCTTTGCTGGCCTGTAATCACGACGAACTAGGAGAACTCATATGCCTCGCGTCAAACGTGGTGTCACGGCTCGCGCCCGACACAAAAAGGTTCTGGCTCTGGCCAAAGGTTTCCGCGGCCGTCGCGGTAATGTCTTCCGCATCGCCAAGCAGGCGGTGATGAAGGCGGGTCAGTACGCCTACCGTGACCGCCGTACGAAGAAGCGTGTGTTCCGCCAGCTGTGGATCGCCCGTATCAACGCCGGTGCTCGCGCTTGCGGCCTGACCTACAGCCAGTTCGCCAACGGCCTGAAGAAGGCCCAGATCGAGATCGACCGCAAGGTCCTGGCCGATCTGGCGGTCAATGACCCGGCGGCTTTCGGCAGCATCGTGGAGCAAGTCAAAGCCAAGCTGGCCGCTTGATTCACGGCAGGGCGGTCTGTCCGCCCTTCGCCGCTCGAAGGGGTTGAGGCTTGAGGGGATCCCTCGCTGGCTTCAACCCCTTTTTTCTTTTGCATTGCACACCCACAGACATGAACGAGTTGGATGCCCTGGTCGACAGCGCCCGCGCCGCTTTTGCGCAGGCCGCCACGCCGGCCGATCTGGAGAACGCCAAGGCCCAGTTTTTGGGTAAGGCCGGTCGCATCACCGAGTTGATGAAGGGCATGGCCGCCCTGCCGGTAGAAGAGAAGAAGACCCGGGGTGCGGCGATCAACGTGGCCAAGCAGGCCATTGAAGCCGCCTTGACCGAACGTCGCCAGGCCCTGGCCGATGCCGAGTTGCAGGCGCAACTCAAGGCCGAAGCGCTGGACGTGACCTTGCCCGGCCGTCAGCGGGGGCAGGGCGGACTTCACCCGGTGAGCCTGACCATGGAGCGCATCGAGGCGATCTTCGGCTCCATGGGCTTCGAGGTGGCCGATGGCCCCGAGATCGAGTCCGACTGGTTCAACTTCACCGCGCTCAACACGCCCGAAGACCATCCGGCGCGCTCGATGCACGACACCTTCTATGTGGAAGGGGGCAGCGAGAAGGCGCCCAACCTGCTGCGCACGCACACCAGCCCGATGCAGATTCGCCACGCGGTGCAGCACGTCAAGCGCCACCGCGCCGCGCTGGACGCGGGGCAGGGCATGCCCGAGATTCGCGTGATCGCGCCCGGCCGCACCTACCGCGTGGACAGCGACGCCACGCACTCGCCGATGTTTCACCAGTGCGAAGGCCTGTGGATTGGCGAGAACGTGAGCTTCAAGGACTTGAAGTTCGTCTTCACGGATTTCTGCCGCACCTTCTTCGAGAGCGATGACCTGGTGCTGCGGTTCCGCCCCAGTTTTTTCCCGTTCACTGAGCCAAGCGCCGAGATCGACATTCAGTTCCAGAGCGGCCCGTTGGCGGGCCGCTGGCTGGAGGTGGCGGGGTCTGGCCAGGTGCACCCGAACGTGGTGCGCAACATGGGCCTGGACCCCGAGCGCTACATCGGCTTCGCCTTCGGCATGGGCCCTGACCGCCTGACCATGCTGCGCTACGGAGTGAACGACCTTCGCCTGTTCTTTGACGGCGACGTGCGTTTCATGTCGCAATTCCGATGATTCCCGCGCCGCTTCGCGTTGCCCCGTGGTGGGCGCTGCACCAGCAGATCGGTCAAGCCGATGCTGTGGGCTGTCGCGAAGCCATTGCCGTGTTCCCGAACTGAGCTGTTCCATGCAATTCCCCGAATCCTGGCTGCGTGCCTTCTGCAATCCTTCCCTGACCAGCCAGCAACTGGCCGACACCCTGACCATGGCGGGTCTGGAGGTCGAAGAGCTGCAACCGGTCGCGCCACCGTTTACCCAGATCGTGGTGGGTGAGATCAAGGAGGCGGTGCAGCACCCGAACGCCGATCGCCTGCGCGTGTGCCAGGTGGACGTGGGGCAGGGTGCGCTGCTCAACATCGTGTGCGGTGCGCCCAATGCCCGTGTTGGCATCAAGGTGCCGTGTGCCTTGGTGGGGGCCGAACTGCCGCCGGGCGACGACGGCAAGCCCTTCAAGATCAAGCTGGGCAAGCTGCGGGGGGTGGAAAGCCAGGGCATGCTTTGCTCGGCGCGTGAGCTCAAGCTCTCAGAAGACCACGGTGGTCTGCTGGAGTTGCCGGCCGATGCCCCCGTGGGCCGCGACATTCGCGAGCAACTGGCGCTGGACGACATGCTGTTCACCCTCAAGCTCACGCCCAATTTGGCGCACTGCCTGAGCGTGTACGGCATTGCGCGCGAGGTGTCGGCGCTGACCGGGGCACCATTGCTGGCGCCCGAATTTCCGGCCGCGCCGGTGGCCCTGCAAGACAAGCTGCCGGTGTCGGTGCAGGCGCCCGATCTTTGCGGCCGCTTCACCGGCCGTGTGGTGCGAGGCGTGAACACCCGAGTGCAGACGCCCACCTGGATGGTGGAGCGCCTGGCGCGCTGCGGACAGCGCAGTGTGTCGCCGCTGGTGGACATCTCCAACTACGTGATGTTCGAGCTGGGCCGCCCGTCGCACATCTTTGATCTGGACAAGATCCACGGCGGTCTGCAGGTGCGCTGGGGCCGCGCGGGTGAGGCCCTCAAGCTGCTCAATGGCAATACCATTACCGTGGACGAGGCCGTAGGCGTGATCGCCGACGACCAGGCGGTGGAATCGCTGGCCGGCATCATGGGTGGCGACGCCACGGCCGTGTCGGACGACACCGCCAATATCTACATCGAGGCCGCGTTCTGGTGGCCCAAGGCCATCGCCGGTCGCTCGCGCCGCTACAACTTCAGCACCGACGCTGGTCACCGCTTCGAGCGGGGCGTAGACCCGTCCACCACGGTGGAGCACATCGAGCGCATCACCCAGCTCGTGCTGGAGATTTGTGGCGGTCAGGCTGGCCCGATGGACGACCACGTGGTCAACCTGCCGCAGGCCAAGCCGGTGACGCTGCGCGTGGCGCGCGCGGCCAAGGTGGTGGGCATGCCGCTGACGCAGGTGCAATGCGCCGATGCGCTGCGCCGCCTGGGCTTGTCGGTGCAAGAGGGTGAGGGCACCGTCACCGTGACCCCGCCGGCCTTCCGCTTCGATCTGCAAATCGAAGAAGACCTGATCGAGGAAGTGGCACGCGTGATTGGCTACGAGCAGCTGCCGCACACACCGCCCTTGGCGCCGACCACGGCCAAGATCCGGCCCGAATCGCGGCGTGGCGTCTATGCCGTGAGCCGCCAGTTGGCCCAACTGGGCTACCAGGAAACCATCAACTTCAGCTTTGTGGAAGAGCGCTGGGAGCGTGAGTTGGCGGGCAACGCCGACCCGATCAAGCTGCTCAACCCGATTGCCAGCCAGATGAGCGTGATGCGCTCTTCGCTGCTGGGCAGCCTGGTGTCGGTGTTGAAGTTCAACCTGGACCGTCGCGCCGACCGCGTGCGCCTGTTCGAGGTGGGCCGCGTGTTTCGCAAGGACGCCTCGGTGGTGGACAGCGACACCACGGTGGCCGGGTTTGTGCAGCCGCGCCGCGTGGCCGGTCTGGCCTACGGTTCGGTGGACCGCCTGCAATGGGGCAGCGCCGAACGCGCGGTGGACTTCTTCGACGCCAAAGGCGACGTCGAGGCCTTGCTGGCCCCCCGCAAGCCCGAGTTCCGCGCGGCCGAGCACCCAGCCCTGCACCCGGGGCGTTGCGCCAGCGTCTGGCTGGATGGGCAATGCATTGGCCATGTGGGTGAGTTGCATCCCCGCTGGCGCCAGTCGTATGAGCTGCCGACTGCACCTGTGCTGTTTGAACTGGAACTGGACGCCGTGCTGGCCCGCCCCGTGCCGCAGTTCCAGGGCGTGAGCCGCCAGCAGCCGGTGGAGCGCGACCTGGCCATCGTGGTGAACGAGTCGGTGGCCCATGACGCGGTGATGGCCGCCATTCGCTCCGTGGGCAGCCCCTGGTTGCGCGACGCGGTGCTGTTTGACGTGTACCGCCCGAAGAAGGGCGCGCCGGCGGGCAGCCTCGCTTCGGATGAGAAGAGCCTGGCGGTGCGCCTGGTGCTCAACCGCGACGACGCTACACTGACCGAGGACGACATCGAGACCACCGTGAAGGCGGTGCTTGATGCCCTGCAACAGCGCGTGGCGGCCCGCCTGCGCGCCTGATGACCGAACCCCGAAGGATCTCCCCGCTCATGGAACTCGCTGTCGAAAGCCTGGAAACCCCAGCCCTGACCAAGGCCCAACTCGCTGAGTTGCTGTTTGACCAGATTGGCCTGAACAAGCGCGAATCCAAGGACATGATCGATGCCTTCTTCGATCTGATCACCGACAGCCTGGTTGATGGCACCGATGTGAAGATTTCGGGTTTCGGCAACTTCCAGATCCGCACCAAGGCGCCACGCCCGGGCCGCAACCCGCGCACCGGCGAGCCGGTTGCCATCGAGGCCCGCCGGGTGGTCACCTTCCATGCCAGCCCCAAACTCAAGGAGCAGGTGCAGGCGGCGGTGGGCAACGGCTGACGCCAAGGCCCGGTGCTGTCAAGGCTGGCAAACGCCCCTCGTGGGCGTTTGCCTTTTTTCACACAGTTTCTCGGGGCGGCCGTGTTGCCGGCTACCCCTTAGAGTAAATTTCAAGGTTTGGCTTCTACCGCCTTGATTTGCATGGAAAAAGCGCTTCCCCCCATTCCCGCCAAACGCTACTTCACCATTGGTGAAGTCGGGGAGTTGTGCGGTGTGAAGCCGCACGTGCTGCGTTACTGGGAGCAAGAGTTCACCCAGTTGCGCCCCATGAAGCGCCGTGGCAACCGCCGCTATTACCAGCACCACGAGGTGCTGATGATCCGTCGCATCCGCGAACTGCTGTACGAACAGGGCTTCACCATCAGTGGGGCACGCAACAAGCTGCAGGAAATTGCCCAGGCCGAGCGCGACAGGCGCCGGGTCGACGATGGCGAGGTCGTAGAAGAGGCGGTGATTGAGTCGGCCGAAGGTGTCGCTGCGTCTGCCGATTCGGCCGATTCGCCTGAGCCCACCCAGGAGACGCTTGAGGGCATTCGGCGCGAGCTGCTGGAAATTCGCGAACTTCTTCGCCTGCCTTTCTAAAAGCCCATTTTTGACGCTATAATTCAAGGCTTCACGGCGTGTAGCGCAGCCTGGTAGCGCACTTGCATGGGGTGCAAGGGGTCGCGAGTTCGAATCCCGCCACGCCGACCAGTGATACGAAAGCCCGGTACCGAAAGGTATCGGGCTTTTTCGTTTGTGCGCTGGGGTTGGCGCCCTTGTGTGCCAAGGTGACAGGCCTTGCGAACCAGGCCTGTCGGTGCTCAATGTCGCCTCGACAGGCACCCGAGAGGATCGGGCACCTGTCTTGTCCGGCTCGTCAGAAGCGGTGACGAATACCCAGCGAGTAGCCGCCGCCGCTGGACAGGCCATCCACCTTGTCGTGCATCAGCACGGCGTACAGCTCGGTGCGCTTGGACAGGTTGTGCAAGTAGCCCACCGACAGGGTGGTGCGATCGGCGCCCACCTTGGCGTCAAGCTCGCCCCACTGGGCAATGACGGCACCCGCGCCCACGGGCACGCGCACGCCCAGGCCGGTGATGTCGTACTTGGCGCCGGTGCTGTCGTTCTTCACCCGGCCGTACTGGGCAAAGGCCTTGGCCACGCCGAAGTCGTACGAGGCGCCCAGCTGCGAGGTGGTGGTGTTGGCCACGGCCACGGCGGTGTCTTTCTCCACGTCTTGCACCACCAGCGAAGCGGCCAGCGGGCCGTTGCTGTAGCCCACGCTCACGCTCAGGTTGCCGCTGTTGCCAGTGCCCAGCGCGCTTTCCTTGGTGGCTGAGGCCACGCCAAAGCGCAGGCCGGCGAAGGAGGGGCTGCTGTAGGCGATGGAGTCGTTCCAGCCGGTGTCGCCGGTGGTCACGCCCTGGCCGCCAGCGAAGTAGTGACGGATGCTGGGCGAATAGCCAAACGAGTCGCCAAAGGCGTTGAACATGAGGGTGGACACAAACAGCTGCGTGGTGTTGCGGCCCAGGGTCAGCGTGCCGTAGTCGCGGTGCGACAGGCCCACCGAGGCGGTGCGGGCGAACTGGGCATCGCCCGTGAAGCGGCCTTGGGCGCCAGTGTCGGCCAGGAAGAAGCCTTCGAGCTTGAACACGGCCGACAGCCCGCCGCCCAGGTCTTCGCTGGCGCTCATGCCGTAGTAGCTGGTGGTCATCTTGCCGCTGTCGATGCCGGTGACCGAGGTGCCACCGGGGGCCTTGGTGGCGCCGATGCTCATGTCCACCAGGCCATAGAGCGAGACATTGCTTTGGGCTTGTGCGCTGGCGGCGGCCAGGCTGAGCAGGGAGGCGACGAGGGCGATGCGCTGGTGCGATTTTTTCATTTGAGAGGGACTCCGGATGAGGGGGTAGGGAACTCGGTCTTTGCCCACCCCGCGCCAGGCGACGAGGTCGCTGGCATCGGGGCCCTGCCGTGGTGCCCATGCGGACGACACGGGCACCACGGTGGGGCGGCGCCCTGTCTCGGTAGAAGCCAGAACGCCATGGGTTTGGGGCCGCAGGGCAGTCCGCAAATGCCATGCCAGGGGCAGTCAATGGCCGAGTGCTGGCGCGTTCTGACGAACATCATGGATTTCATATACTGTACGGGTGTACAGTGCTTTTCCCATGTTTTCCCGTCCTGAAGCCCACCCCAACGCCGCCGTCGATGCCCTGCTCGGCGGGGCCGGGCAGTGGGCTGCCGTGTGGCGGGCCAGCCAACTGGGGCTGGTGCCGCAGCGGGTGTGGCCCAGCGGCTGGTCGGCGCTGGACGCCGTGCTGCCCGGTGGGGGCTGGCCGGGCCATGGGCTGACCGAGTGGCTGTGTTCCCCGCCCGGCGCTGCCGAGTGGCGCTTGCTGGCCCCCTTGCTGCCCACCCTGACGGCCCCGCTGGCGCTGGTGGCCCCGCCGCAGGTGCCCCACCCGCTGGGCTGGCGGGTGGCGGGCTGGAGCCCACGCCACTTGCTGTGGGTGCAGGCCAGCAGCCCGGCCGAGCGCCTGTGGGCCACTGAGCAACTGCTGCGCGCCAACGCCACCGGCGCGGTGGTGGCCTGGCTGCCCGAGGTGCGGGCCACGCAGTTGCGCCGCCTGCAGGTGCTGGCGGCAGCGCACGAGGGGCCGGTGCTGGTGTGCCGGCCGGCGGGGGCGGCGCAAGCCTCGTCGCCCGCGCCTTTGCGGCTGCGGCTCAGGCCCTTGCCCGACTGGGGCATTGAGGTGGACCTGGTCAAGCGCAAAGGCCCGCCGCTGACCCAGGCCCTGCGCCTGACCGCCTTGCCCGACGCCTTGGCCGCCGTGTTGCCCGCGCGCCTGCGCCCAGGGGCGCGGCCTTTGCCTTCTGGTGCCGACCATGTTGTGGTGCGCCCTGTTGTTTCCCTGGTCGCCCACTGAGGCCGATGCCCCCGGCGTGGCCGTGCTTGAGCACGCCACGCATTGGGCCCTGGCCATCACCCCACGCGTCACGCGGCAGGACGAGGCGGTGCTGATGGAGGTGCAGGCCTGTTTGCGCCTGTGGGGTGGCCAGCAGGCCTTGCAAGAGCGGGTGGCCCAGCAGGCGCCCTTGCTGGGGGCGCAGGCCCTGGCCTGGGCGCCCAATGCGCTGGCCGCGCTGGCGCTGGCGCGGGCGGGGCGAGGGGACGGCTTGTCGGCCCCTTTGGCGAGCCTGCTCGACGGCCTGCCCTTGCACACCTTGAGCGCCCTGCGGCCCCACGCCGACACCCTGGCCCAGATGGGTTGCCGCTGCCTGGGTGACGTGCGGGCTTTGCCGCGTGGCGGGCTGGGGCGGCGTTTTGAGGCGGGCTTGCTGCAGGCGCTCGATCAGGCCTACGGCCAGCGCCCGCAGGCCCACGCCTGGGCCAAACCGGCCGAGCGCTTCGAGGCCCGGCTGGAACTGCCCTGGCGGGTGGAGCACAGCACAGGCCTGATGGACGGCGCGCGGCACCTGCTGTGGCAGTTGTCTGCCTGGCTGGCGGCGCGGCAAGAGGGGGTGACCGCCATCACTCTGCACTGGGCCCACGACGCCATGCGCGGGCGCGAGGTGGGCGAGGGCGGCGAGTTGGGCATCCGCACCGCCGAGCCCACCCGCCAGACCGAGCACCTGGCGCGCTTGCTGGCCGAGCACCTGACCCACGTCACCCTGGACGCGCCGGTGGGCGAGTTGCGCCTGTGCGCCACCGACACCCGGCCCCTGAGCGGCGCCAGCGCCTCGCTGCTGCTGGACGAGCGCCAGCCCGCCGAGCCCTTGCCGCAGTTGCTCGAGCGCCTGAGCGCGCGCCTGGGGCCTGAGCGGGTGCTGCGCCCGCAGCCACGCGCCGACCACCGGCCCGAGGCCATGTGCGAGTGGCTGCCGGCCACCGGCCCGGCGCCCCGGGGCGACTGGCCCGACGCCGGGCCTCAGCCCGCGTTTTTGCTGCCGGCCCCGCTGAAGCTGGTGGTGCGTGAGCACCGGCCCCAGTACCTGGGCGAGCTGCAGTTGCTGCTGGGGCCGCAGCGGGTGGAGGGCGGCTGGTGGGACCGCGACGACGCCCAGGGCGCCCACCGCCACGTGGCGCGCGATTACTGGCTGGCCTGGTCGGCGCAGGCCGGGCTGCTGTGGGTGTTCCAGACCCGGCCGCAGGTCGGCGACGCCTCGCCCGCCTGGTTTCTGCACGGCCTGTTTGCGTGAAAGAGGCCCGCCCGTGTTGTCCGCCTTGCCCCATTACGCCGAGCTGCGCTGCTGCTCCAACTTCAGTTTTCTGCGCGGCGCCAGCCACCCCGAAGAGCTGGTGGCCCGTGCCCATGCCCTGGGCTACACCGCCCTGGCGCTGACCGATGAGTGCTCCATGGCCGGCGTGGTGCGCGCCCACGTGGCGGCCAAGTCGCATGGCCTGAAGCTGCTGGTGGGCAGCCAGTTCCGCGTGCAGGCCGAGGCCCCGTTCACCCTGGTGCTGCTGGCTTGCAACGCGCAGGGCTACGGCAACCTGTGCGAGTTCATCACGCGCTTGCGGCGCTCGGCGCCCAAGGGCAGCTACCGCCTGGACTGGGCGCGCATCGACAGCGCCGCCCTGGCCGACTGCCTGGCCATTGCCGTGCCCAGCCCGCAGGCCACGCAAGCGCAGACCGACGCGCTGGCGCGCTGGCTCTTGCGCCACTTCGTGGGCCGCTGCTGGCTGGGGGTGGAGCACCGCCGCGAGCTGGACGACGAGCTGCGCCTGCAGCAAGCCCGCCAGAGCAGCGAACTCACGGCGGTGCCCCTGGTGGCCGTGGGCGATGTGCAGATGCACCTGCGCTCGCGCCAGCCATTGCACGACGTGCTCACCGCCACGCGCCTGCGCCGCCCCCTGGCCGAGTGCGGGCGTGAGCTGCAGCCCAACGCCGAGCGCCACCTGCGCTCTCGCCTGGCGCTGGGCCAGCGCTTCGCGCCCGAGCTGCTGGCGCAGACCCTGCAGGTGGCGGCGCGCTGCACCTTCTCGCTGGACGAGCTGCGTTACCAATACCCCGACGAGGTGGTGCCCACCGGCCACACGCCCGCGAGCTGGCTGCGCCAGCTCACCTGGCAGGGGGCGGGCTGGCGCTGGCCGGCGGGCGTGCCGGCGGCGGTGCAGGCGCAGATCGAGCACGAGCTGACGCTCATCGGCGAGCTGAAGTACGAGCACTACTTCCTCACCGTGCACGACATCGTGGCCTTCGCGCGCTCGCAAGGCATCTTGTGCCAGGGGCGCGGCTCGGCGGCCAACAGCGTGGTGTGTTACTGCCTGGGCATCACCGAGGTGGACCCGCAGCGCATGTCGGTGCTGTTCGAGCGCTTCATCTCCAAAGAGCGCAACGAGCCGCCCGACATTGACGTGGACTTCGAGCACGAGCGCCGCGAAGAGGTGATCCAGTACCTCTACGCCAAGTACGGGCGCGAGCGCGCCGCGCTCACCGCCGCCGTCATCGCCTACCGCCCGCGCAGCGCCGTGCGCGACGTGGGCCGTGCCCTGGGCTTTGACGCCGCCACGCTCGACACCCTGGCCAAGGGCATGGTCTGGTGGGACGGGCAGGGCATCTCGCCCGAGCGGCTGCAAGAGGCCGGGCTCGATCCGCAGGCCCTGGCGGTGCGCCAGCTCAGCACGCTCACCGGCCAGCTCATGGGCTTTCCGCGCCACCTCTCGCAGCACACCGGGGGCTTCGTGCTCACGCGCGGGCCGCTGTCGCGCCTGGTGCCGATTGAAAACGCCGCCATGCCCGGGCGCACCGTGATCGAGTGGGACAAAGACGACCTCGACGCCATGGGCCTGCTCAAGGTGGACGTGCTGGCCCTGGGCATGCTCAGCGCGCTGCGCCGCTCGCTGGCCTTCATCGCCCGGCGGCGCGGCGAGCCCTTCGGCCTGCACGACATTCCGCCCGAAGACCCGGCCACCTACGACATGCTCTGCGCCGCCGACACCGTGGGCGTGTTCCAGGTGGAAAGCCGCGCGCAGATGGCCATGCTGCCGCGCCTGCGCCCGCGAAAGTTCTACGACCTGGTGATTGAGGTGGCCCTGGTGCGCCCGGGGCCCATTCAGGGCGGGGCGGTGCACCCCTACCTGAACCGCCGCCAGGGCAAAGAGCCCATCACCTTCCCCCCCGCGCTGGACGCCGCGCTGGAGCGCACCCTGGGCGTGCCCGTGTTCCAGGAGCAGTGCATGCAGATCGCCATCCTCGCGGCCGGCTTCTCGCCCGGCGAGGCCGACGGCCTGCGCCGCGCCATGGCGGCCTGGAAGCGAAAGGGCGGGCTGGAGAAATACGAACGCCGCCTGATCGACGGCATGACCGAGCGCGGCTACCCGTTGGACTTCGCCCAGGGCGTGTTCGAGCAGATCAAGGGCTTCTCCAGCTACGGCTTCCCCGAGAGCCACGCGGCCAGCTTTGCCTTGCTGGTCTATGCCAGCGCCTGGGTCAAGCGGCACCACCCGGCCGAGTTCCTGGCCGCGCTCATCAACAGCCAGCCCCTGGGCTTCTACACGCCGCGCCAGCTCGTGGCCGACGCGCAGCGCCACGGCGTGCAGGTGCGCCCGGTGGACGTGCTGCACAGCGACTGGGACTGCACCCTGGAAGACCTGCCGCACCCGCCCGCCGTGCGCCTGGGCCTGCGCCTGGTGAGCGGGCTGGGGCAGGCGGTGGCGCAGCGCATCGTGGCCGCGCGCCGGCGCGCGCCCTTCGAGAGCACCGACGACCTGGCCCGCCGTGCCGCCTTGGCGCAGGCCGACCTCACGCGCCTGGCCGCGGCCGATGCCCTGCACAGCCTCAGCGGCCACCGCCGCCAGCAGGTGTGGGACGCCGCCGCCCTGGCCACGCCGCCCGCGCTGCTGCGCCAGGCCCCGGTGGACGAAGACCCGCTGAGCCTGCCCGAGGCCCCAGAGGGCGAGGCCATCGTCTGGGACCACGCCAGCCTGGGCCTGAGCCTGCGCCGCCACCCGCTGGCCCTGCTGCGCCCCCTGCTGACCGAGCGCCGCCTGGCCACCGCGGCCGAGTTGCACCGCGCACCCCACGGCCGGCTGGTGCGCTTTGCCGGGCTGGTGACGCTGCGGCAACAGCCCGAGACCGCCAGCGGCGTGGTGTTCGTGAGCCTGGAAGACGAAACCGGCGTGGTGCAGGTCATCGTGTGGCGCCGCCTGCGCGAGCGCTTTCGCCAGGCCTTGCTGCGCTCGCGCCTGCTGGCCGTGCGCGGCACCTGGCAGCGCGAAGGCGCGGTGGCCAACCTCATCGCCGGGCACCTGGAAGACCTCACCCCGTTGCTCGGTCGCCTGGCCACCAGCAGCCGGGACTTTCATTGAGGACATGGCACCCTGGCCTGTTGAGTTCAAAGGAATTGGTTTTTCTCAAGAAAAAATGGTGCATGACGAAGTTGGTTACACCGAAAGAACCAACCGTAACCCGGAGACAGTTATGCGCCAGAACCTGCCCGTCACCCAGCGTGAATACGAGTTGCCCGACCAGACCACGCTGATGTCCACCACCGATGTGCACAGCCACATCCAATACGCCAATGCGGCCTTCGTCGAGGCCAGCGGATTCGAGCGCGAAGAACTGATCGGGCAGGCGCACCACCTGGTTCGTCACCCCGACATGCCTGTTGAGGCCTTTGCCGACATGTGGGCCACCTTGAAGGCGGGTGTCTCTTGGAGTGCGTTGGTGAAAAACCGCCGCAAGGACGGAGACCATTACTGGGTTCGAGCCAACGCCACGCCAGTGATGCGTCAGGGACGCCTGGTGGGCTATATGTCGGTGCGCACCAAACCCTCTCGCGAAGAGGTGCAGCAAGCCGAGGCCCTGTACGCCCGGTTTCGCGAAGGCCGTCAAGGCAGCCTGACATTCCGCCGCGGTTGGGTGGTGCATGGCGGCTGGATGTGTTGGCGCTCCATTGGCGTCACGGCCAGCTTACGGCTGCGCTTGCACGGCATCGCGGCGTTGATGGCGTTTCTGTTGTGCGTCGGTTTGGCGCTGACCGGTGCGCCAGTAGGGGCTTGGGGGGCAACGGCTTTGATATGGGGTCTCATGGGCGCTTGGCTGGAGGCTCAGATCGTCAAACCCTTGCGGGCAGTTCTGCACCAAGCCCAGCTGGTGGCAGCAGGTCAGCCCGATGCCATGCCGGCCATGAACCGCATGGACGAGGTCGGCATGCTTTCGCGCACCTTGAACCAGGCTGGGTTGAACCTGCGTGCCTTGCTAGACGACGTCGCCGCTCAAGTGGACGGCATCGGCGACGTGGGGCAAGACATTGCCCAGGGCAACCAGAACCTGAGCTCGCGAACCTTGCAGGCGGTGGCCAATCTGGAGCAGACAGCGGCGGCCATGGCGGCCATGAACGCCAGCGTCACCAACACCAGTCAGACCGCCGGGCAGGCTTGCCAGATGGCCGAGAAGGCCAGTCAGACGGCCGATGGTGGGGGGCAGGTGGTGCGAGACGTGGTGAACACCATGGACGAGATCAGCACCAGCTCACGCCGCATTGCCGACATCATTGGTGTGATCGACGGCATCGCGTTTCAGACCAACATCCTCGCCTTGAACGCGGCGGTGGAGGCTGCCCGTGCAGGCGAACATGGCCGAGGTTTCGCGGTCGTGGCAGGCGAGGTGCGAGGACTGGCCCAGCGCTGCGCCGCAGCGGCCAAAGAAATCAAGACGCTGATCGGCAGCAGCGCTGAGCGCGTGGATCGGGGGGCCGAGCTGGTGCAGCGCGCCGGCCAAGCCATGGAGTCCATCGTGCACGAAGCCACTTCAGTGGCGAAGATGATTCGCGACATCAGTCAGTCCACTGCGCACCAGAGCGCGGGCATTGGTGAGATGACGTCCGCTGTGGGTGAGCTCGACCGCATGACGCAGCAGAACGCCGCCCTGGTGGAGCAATCGCGCAGTGCGGTCGATGCCTTGCGCGCCCGTGCCGTGTCGCTGCGTGAGGCGGTGAGCGCTTTTCATTGACGGGGCCATCGGCTTCTGTCGCATGATCGGCGTTTTGTTTGCCCGCGCCGCTTCATGTCAGACGATTACCAGATTGAGATTCCCGCCAGCTTCATCGCCCTCTACCTGCCGCCCGGGCGCCTGAAGCCCACGCTGCCCCGCGCCGAACTGACCGCTCGCTACGAGTTGTGCGAAGACATGGCGCAGATGCTCACCGACACGGCCCGCACCATGGAGTTCAGCCTGGGCATCACCGAGGCCGATGTGCTGCAGCGGGTCGGCCAGGGCCTGCGGGGTGAGGGCGCGGTGGTCAGCCCCGACGAGGCCACCTGGGTGGTCACCCGCCTGGCCGAGTTGTTGGACTGGTCAGCCCCGCGCTGAACCGGTGCGCAACCACAGCAGGGCGGCCAGCGCGCTGGCGCTGAGCGCCGCCGAAAAGCCCAGGGCGCCGGCGCCAAAGTGCTCAATCAGCGCACCGAACACCAAGGGGGCAAAGGCCTGCGCCACCCGCGAGGGCGCCATGATCCAGCCCTGGCGTTGCCCATAGCCCTGCGGGCCGAAGAAGACCAGGGGCAGCGTGCCCTTGGCGATGGTGAGGATGCCGTTGCCCGCGCCGTGCAGCACGGCGAACACCGGCGCGGCGATGGGCCCAAGCACCAGCCAGGCCACCGCGCCCATCGGGTGCGCGGCCGCCGCGCAGCGCGCCGACAGCAAGGGGTGCAGCCGGCGCAGCCAGCCAAATTCCAGCAGGCGGCCGGCCACCTGAGCGGGGCCCACCAGCGCGCCAATCGCCACCGCGCCGGCCAGCGTCAGGCCGCTGGCCACCAGCAGTTGCGGCAGGTGCGCCGCCATGCCGGTGCTCACGAACCAGGTGGCGGCAAACACATAGGCCAGCACCCAGGCGGCGTGGCGCGGAGCCGGGGGCTCATCTGCCACTGCTGCGGGCGACGGCGCACCGGCCGGCAGTGGCTCGGGTGCCGGGTGGGGCGGGGCGCTGGGCACGCTGGCGTTCAGCGGCAGGCCCAGCAGCAGGTGCAACGCCGCCCAGCCCAGGCAGGCCCAGCGCCAGCCGAACTCGGCGTCCATCCAGCCAGTGAGTGGCCAGCCCACGGTGCTGGCGAAGCCCGCCAGCAAGGTGATGCCGGTGATGGCGTTGCGCGCGGCATGCCCGTGCAGGCGCACCAGGGCCGCGAACGCCGCCTCGTACAAGCCGCAGCCCATGGCCACGCCGATCAGGCCCCAGGCCAGCGCCAGCGACACCGGCCCCTGCGTTTGAGACAAGGCGGCCAAGCCCAGGGCGAAGAGCACGCTGGTCAGGCTCAGCACCGGTCGCCCGCCGAAGCGGTCAATGGCGCGGCCGGCGATGGGGCCCAGCCCGGCCGAGACCAGCAGCGCGGCGCTGAAGGCCAGCCACACCTGGGTGACGGGCAGGCCCAACTCGGCGGCCATGGGCTTGGCCAGCAGGGCGGGCAGGTAATAGGTGGAGGCCCAGGCCAGGGTCTGGGCCGTGCCCAGGCGCAGCACGAGCGAAGTGCTGGCGGCCATGCGGGCTCAGGTGATGTCGAAGGCGTGAAAGCCGAAGTGCCCGGTGCGGCGGTCAGCGAAGTAGCGCTCCAGCGTTTCCTTCACCGTGCGGAAGGAGATCTCGTCCCAGGGAATCTCGTCTTCGGTGAACAAGCGGGCCTCCAGCGTTTCGTGACCCGGGTTGAAGTGGGTGTCGAGCAGACGGGCGCGGTAGTACAGGTGCACCTGGCCCACGCGGGCCACGTTCATCAGGGTGAACAGCTCGCCCAGTTCGATGTTCGCGCCGGCCTCTTCGTCGGTCTCGCGCCGCGCGCCTTCGGCGGTGGTTTCGCCCAGTTCCATGAAGCCGGCGGGCAGGGTCCACTTGCCCCAGCGGGGTTCGATGTTGCGCTTGCACAGCAGCACGTACTCGCCGTGTTCTCCCCAGACGGGCACGGTGCCCACCACGTTCAGGGGGTTGTCGTAGTGCACGTGGCCGCAGGCGGGGCAGACGGCTCGCAGGCGGGTGTCGCCGTCGTCGGGCAGGCGCATCACCACGGCGGTGCCGCACTCGCGGCAGTGTTTGGCAGGCGGTCGGAGCATCGGACGAGTGTAGCGGGCGAGCAAGACAGGCCTGTCACAAAAAACCGGGCCTCAGCCCGGTCTTTCGTGTGGCAAGAAAAGCCTCGGCCGAAGGTTCAGGCCTTCTTGGCGCCGTACTTGGCGATGAGCGAGCGGGCCGAATCCAGGAGTTGCTGGCCCTTGAAGCCACGCTTGTCCATGTCCTGCATCCACTCCACTTCCACCAGGCGCGACTTGCGCTTGAATTCCTGGGCGTCGGCCAGGGGAATGGTGTAGATGGTGTTGCCCCGCTTGACGGCGGCCTCACGGCCGGGAATGTCGCCTTCCTGCTGAATCTTGCCCAGCCAGGCCGAGGTCTCCATGCCCGAGTTCTTGTCGATCACGGCCTTCAGGTCGGGCGGCAGGCTGGCGTACTTGGCCTTGTTCATCACCATCATGAAGGTGGCGGTGTAGAGCGCGCCACCGGCCGGATCAAACTGGCTGTGGTACTTCGTGAGTTCGTGCACTTTCACCGAGGGCACCACTTCCCAGGGAATGGCACAGCCGTCGATCACGCCTTTGGACAGCGCATCGGGAATCTGCGGCAGCGGCATGCCCACGGGAATGGCTTCCATGTAGCTCAGCATCTTGGTGACCTGGCGGCTGGGGCCGCGCATCTTCAAGCCCTTGAGGTCTGCGGCAGTTTTGATCTGCTTGTCGCGGGTGTGGAACATGCCCGGGCCATGCACCTGGAAGGCCAGGGGGTGCACGTCGCGGTACTCGTCGGCCGCGTGGGTCTGGATGTATTCCCACAGCGCACGCGACGTGGCTTCGGCGTTATTGAGCATGAATGGCAGCTCAAACACCTCGGTGCGCGGGAAGCGGCCAGCGGTGTAGCCCTGCAGCGACCAGATGATGTCCACCACGCCGTCGCGGGCCTGGTCGTAGAGCTGCACCGGGGTGCCGCCGAGTTGCATGGCTGGGTAGCCTTGGAACTGAATGCGGCCGCCCGATTCCTTGGTGACCTTGTCCATCCAGGCCTTGTGCATGTTCAGGTACACGTGCGACTGGGGCGCCATGAAGGTGTGGAACTTCAGGGTCACGGTGGACTGGGCGAAGCCCGTGAGCGCCGGGGCGCCCAGGGTGGCCGCAGCGCCGGCCTGAAGAAGGGTTCTGCGTTGGATCATGGTCATGGCTCCTGGGGAGGGTGGAAACGGAGGGGAGGATAGGGGTCGCGGGCGATGGCTGTTGACAGGTCTAACCCTTGGTGTGGTGCGGGTGGTTTCAGTTCACCAGCAGGCGAATGTCGGTCAGGCCGTCCACGTGGCCGTGCAGCAGGTCGCCCCGCAGCACGGCGCCCACGCCTTCGGGCGTACCGGTGTAGATGAGATCGCCGGGTTGGAGTGCCCAGCCCTTGGAGAGTTGCTCGATGGTTTCGGCGATGTTCCAGATCAGCTTGTTCACGTGGCTGCGCTGGCGGTCGGCGCCGTTGACCTGCAGCCAGATGGCGGCGTTGGCGATGTCGCCGGCCTGCGCCGCCGGGGTGATGGGGCCGATGGGGCTGGCGTGCTCAAAGGCCTTGCCGATGCACCAGGGTTTGCCTTGCTTCTTCATCTCGTTTTGCAGGTCGCGGCGGGTCATGTCCAGGCCAACGGCGTAGCCAAAAATGTGCCAGGGTGCCTGCTCGGCCGAAATGTTCTGCCCGCCCTTGCCGATGGCCACCACCAGTTCCACTTCGTGGTGGAGGTTCTGGGTGAGGTCAGGGTAGGGGAGGCAGGCCGTCTGCCCGGCCTCGGCCACCACCACGGCGTCGGCCGGTTTGAGGAAGAAGAAGGGGGGCTCGCGCCCGCTGTGGCCCATTTCCTTGGCGTGGTCTTCGTAGTTGCGGCCCACGCAGTACACGCGGTGCACGGGAAAGCGCGATTCGGTGCCCACCACGGGCACGCTCACCACGGGGGGCGGGGCAAAGACAAAAGGCTCAGGCATGCGATGGCGCTCCAGGGCTGAAAAGAGGGGTGGGCCAGTGTGCCACCGATACTCCCCCTGGCGCCTCAGTGTTGACTCGCAGGCAGGCGCACCTGCAAGCCGTCAAGTTGTGGCGTGAGTTGCAGCTGGCAGCTCAGGCGGCTGCCGGGCTGGGGCGGCGTGGCCGCGAAGTCGAGCATGTCGATTTCGTCGGGCGCGGGCGGCGGCACCTGGGCCGACCAGTAGCCATCCAGGATGACGTGGCAGGTGGCGCAGGTGAGGGTGCCACCGCAGTCGGCCTCGATGCCGCGCACGTTGGCGTCCACGGCGGCTTTCATCAGGCTTTGGCCGGGCGCGGCCTCGATGTCTTGCACCGACTCGTCGGCGGCGATGAAGCGGATCTTGATCATGGGCTGGGTGTGAAAAAAGGAAATCAGAAACGGGCGAAGTACTCGCGGCGCTCGAAGTCGGTGCTGTCTTCGGCCTGGGCGTGGCGGTCAATCTCGGATTGCTTGATGCGCACGAAGCTGCGCACCAGGTCGCTGCCCAGGCCCTTGCACAGCGCCTCGTCGGCCTGCAGGGCGGCCAGGGCGGCGGGCAGGTTGCCCGGGATTTTCTCGGCGCCAGGGGCATAGGGCGCCTCGCTGCCCGGGGGTGGCGTGAGCTGGCGGCGCACGCCGTCCAGACCGGCGTGAATCTGCGACGCCATGTAGAGGTAGGGGTTGGCCGAGGGCTCGCCCAGGCGGTTTTCAATGCGCGTGGCGCGGTCACCCGCCCCACCCACCACCCGCAGCAGCGCGCCGCGGTTGTCGCGGCCCCACAGCACCGACTGCGGCGCCAGCGCGTTGGGCCGGAAGCGGCCAAAGCCGTTCACGGTGGGAGTGCACAGCGGCGTCATGCCATGGGCGTGGGCCAGCAGGCCGGCCAGCCACTGCGAGCCCAGCGCCGACAAGGTGTGCTGCGCGTCTTGCGGCGCGCTGCCGGGGGCTGGCGCCTCGCGCACGAAGGCGTTGCGGCCGCTGGCCAGATCGACCACCGACTGGTGCAGGTGCCAGCCGCTGGACATGATGTTCGGGAACGGCGGGCGGCACATGAAGGTGGCGTGGTAGCCCGCGCGGCGCAGCGCCTGGCGCACGCCGTTGCGAAACAGCACCATGTGGTCGGCCGCGCGCAGGGCGTCGGTGGCGTCAAACACCGCCTCCACCTGGCTCGGGCCAAGCTCGATCTCCAGCGACTGCAGCGGCAGGCCCAGGGCCTGGGCCGTGCGCTGCACGATGCCCAGCGCCTCGTCGGCCATGTCGCCCATGGCCTCGGCCTGCAACTGATAGCCCGGGTGCACCATGGCCACCGAGGGCGGCAGGCCCGGCCAGGCGGCCAGCATCGGGTCAAGCTGGGGCGAGGTGTCGGTGATCTTGTAGACGTGGAATTCCACCTCCAGCCCGGTGACGAAGCCGTGGCCGGTGGCGGCCAGCTCGGCCAGGGCCTGCTGCAGCACGCGCCGCGTGTCCAGCGCCACGGGCGTGCCGTCCAGGAACCAGGGCTGGCAGCGCAGCCAGCCGGTGCCGGGGCTCCAGGGCAGCGCCACGAAGCTGTCCGGGTCGGGCAGCAGCATCAGGTTGGACGCCCCGGCAAAGCCGGGCAGGTCGTCGATGCCACCGGGCTCGAACACCTTCCAGGCGGTGCGGTCGGCTGTGTCTTTCAGGGCCAGGGTGCCCACCATGCCCACGCCGTCGCGCAGGGCCTTGATGGCGGCACCCGCCATCAGCGTCTTGGCGCGCAACTGGCCGTGCACGTCGCACCAGCCCATGCGCACGCGCTCGATGCCGCTGGCCTCGATCTGGCGTGCCACGCGCTCGCAGGCGGCCTGGCGATCGGGCGTGTGCACGCCGCAAAGGTCGGCAAAGCTCATGCGGTTTCGCCTTCTGCGCGCTGGCTGTCCTGGGCGCTCCACGAGGCGGCCTCGCGGCGCTCTTGCACCGCGCGTTGCCACCAGCTGTCCCACTGGCCGGCCGGCGCCATGCCGTCCACTGTGTCGGGGCCGCTGATCTGATCGTGCAGTTCGGGGTTGGCAATGCCGGGGGCGGTGCCGCCCTGGGCCACGGTCTCCATGGCCTCTTGAAGCAGGCGGCGGTGGGCCATGATCACCTTGTCGGTGGTGCCCAGGTGCTCGCGGGTGCGGTCTTGGATGGCGCCCATGCCTTCGCAAGCCCACTGGTCGTGCACGTTGATGTCTTCCTCGCCCATGCCCAGGTAGGTGCGGCTTTGCTGCTCGTCGATGTCAAAGCCCCAGTCGTTGTGGCGGCCCATTTTCGGGATGTAGTTGGGCAGGGTCACGCCGGCCAGGCGCTGGTTGCGCATGGCGGTCTTGTCCACCGGGTCGGCGAAGCTGGTGAAGAAGGCAAACCAGTAGTTGTGGGTGTCGTCCACCGGCACGTGCATCTGGGTGATGGTCATGGTCTCCGACAGCGGGATCACGAAGGTCTGCGGGAACACGGCGTGCGTCACGCGCACGTGGGTGAGGGTGTCGCTCACGTGGCGCAGCGCGGTCAGGCGCAGGCCGTGCGGCTGCTGCACGTAAGAAATCTCGGGCTGGCCGAACTCGCGCATCACGCGCGTCATGGGCCAGCGCTCGCCGTCCACGTCGCCGGCGCTGGCGCCGCGGAACTGCTTGCCGTAGCTGTCTTCCAACGAACCGTCGGCGAAGAAGCGGTGCAGGTACGAGGTGTGGGCCGGGTCAATGCCCACCTCCAGCGACTGCAGCCAGTTGCAGTGCCACAGGCCCTTGAAGGCGAAGCTGTGGCTGGCCGGGGCCTCAAAGGCGTCCAGCTTGGGCATGGGCGGGGGCGTCTGGCCTTCGGGGCCGAACCAGCCGAATACCACGCCGGCGCGCACCTGCACCGGGTAGCTGCGTTGTTTGATGCGGGTGCACAGCGTGCTGCCCTTGGGTTCGGCCGGGGTTTCCAGGCACTGGCCGCTGGCGTCGAACTTCCAGCCATGGAAGGGGCAGCGCACGCCGTCGCCTTCGTGGCGGGCAAAGGCCAGGTCGGCGCCGCGGTGCGGGCAGTCGCGGTCCAGCAGGCCCCACTGGCCGTTGTCGTCGCGGAACAGAATGAAGTTCTGCCCCAGCACGCGCACCGCCTTCAGCGGGCGCTTGGCCATGCGCGGGTCCAGCGCCGGGTCGAACTCGTCGAGCAGCGCCACCGGTTGCCAGTAGCGGCGCAGCAGCTCGCCGCCAGGGGTGCCCGGGCCCACCTGGGTGAGGCGTTGGTTGAGTTCGGCTTTCATGGGGATCTCCGGTCTAATGTGGGGGATGGTGTGCAAACGGTATACCGTTTCTAAAAATCAGTGTACAGTTTTTCTCCATGAGCCTGCAAGAAACCGTTTTGATCCAACTCCGCGACCTGATCCTCAGTGGCGAATTCGAGCCCGGCCAGCGCCTGGCCGAGCAGCAACTGGCCGAGCGCCTGGGGGCGTCGCGCACGCCGGTGCGAACCGCGCTGATGACCCTGGAGCAAGAAGGCCTGGTGGAGGCCAACGACACCGGCAAGTACCTGGTGCGCCAGTTCACCGAGCAAGAGGTGCTGGACGCCATCGCCGTGCGCGGCCACCTGGAGGGCATGGCCGCGCGCCTGGTGGCCGAGCACGGCGTGTCGCGCCAGTTGCAGGCCGACCTGCAGGCCACGCTGGACGAGGGCGACCGCCTGCTGGCCGACAACCCGCTCACCATGGAAAGCTACGCCGCCTACGCGCTGATGAACGACCGCTTTCACGCGCTCATCCTGCAGGCCAGCGGCAACCGCGCCCTGCAACGCGCCGTGGCCTTGAACGACAAACTGCCCTTCGCGCCGGCTTCGGCCATGTTGCCCATGCAGGGGTCGGTGTCGCTCGACCGCGACTGGATGCTCTACGCCCACCGCCAGCACCACATGCTGTTTGACGCACTGCGCCGAGGCGAAGGCGCGCGCGCTCAGGCGCTGGCGCAAGAGCACACCGAGGTGGCGCGCCTGAACATGCGCCTGGCGCTGGAGCGCCGCGCCGAGTCCGAGCGCTTCATGCCGGTGATCAAGCTGGTGGTGGGGTGACAGAGTCGGTGAACCCTGGGGTGTATCGTCACGCCATGGTTCAAGCGACAGACATTTCCCCATCCCGTGCCCCTGAGGGCCTGGTCATCAAGCGGGTGGCCATCGACACCTACCGCGAGAACGTGGCCTACCTGCACCGCGACTGCGCGGTGGTGCGCGCCGAAGGTTTTCAGGCGCTCTCCAAGGTGGAGGTGCGGGCCAACGGCCGGCGCATCCTGGCCACGCTCAACGTGGTGGACGACACCGCCATCGTCGATTGCGGCCAGATCGGCGTGTCGGAAGACGCCTTTGCCCGCCTGGAAGTGGCCGACGGCCACCCGGCGCAGGTGTCGCAGGCCGAGCCGCCCGAGTCCATTCCGGCGCTGTTTCGCAAGATCAACGGCGAGCGGCTGAACCGCGAAGACTTCGCCGCCATCATTCGCGACATCGCCGGGCTGCGCTATTCCAAGATCGAACTCACCGCCTTCGTGGTGGCTTGCAACCGCAGCGAACTGGACCGCGAGGAAGTGGCCTTTCTCACCGAGGCCATGATCAACAGCGGCCGCCGGCTCGACTGGCGCGAAAGCCTGGTGGTGGACAAGCACTGCATCGGCGGCATTCCGGGCAACCGCACCACCATGCTGGTGGTGCCCATCGTGGCGGCCTACGGCCTGGTGTTTCCCAAAACGTCTTCGCGCGCCATCACCTCGCCGGCCGGCACGGCCGACACCATGGAGGTGCTGGCCAATGTGGAACTGCCGTTTGAGCGCATGCAGGAAATCGTGCGCCAGCACCGAGCCTGCATCGGCTGGGGCGGCACCGCCGAGCTCTCGCCCGCTGATGACGTGCTGATCTCGGTGGAGCGCCCGCTGTCGATTGATTCGCCGGGCCAGATGGTGGCCTCCATCCTCTCGAAAAAGATCGCCGCCGGCGCCAACCATCTGGTGCTGGACATTCCCATCGGCCCCACGGCCAAGGTGCGCTCCATGCCCGAGGCACAGCGCCTCAAGCGCTTGTTCGAGTTCGTGGCGCAGCGCCTGCACCTCTCGCTGGACGTGGTCATCACCGATGGCCGCCAGCCCGTGGGCCGTGGCGTGGGCCCGGTGCTGGAGGCACGCGACGTGATGCAGGTGCTGGAGAACGACCCGCGCGCCCCCGACGACCTGCGCCAGAAATCCCTGCACCTGGCCGGGCGCCTCATCGAGTGCAGCCCCGACGTGCGCGGCGGCGACGGCTTTCGCATCGCTCGCGACATCCTTGATTCCGGCCGCGCCCTGGCGGCCATGCAGGCCATCATCGCGGCGCAGGGCAGCAAAGGCTTTGACCACCACGCGCCCGACCTGGGCGAACTCACGCTGGACGTGACCGCCCCGCAGGCCGGCGTGGTCACCGGCATCGACAACCTGCAAATCGCCCACATTGCCCGCCTGGCCGGTGCGCCCAAGGTGCGCGGCGCGGGCGTTGACCTGGCCCGCAAGCTGGGCGAGCCGGTGCAGGCCGGCGACTTGCTTTACCGCGTGCACGCCCGCTACCCGGCCGACCTGGCCTTTGCCCGCCAGGCCTGCGAACGCGCCAGCGGCTACCGCATCGGCGTGGCCAGCGAAGTGCCCCACGTGTTCGTGGAGTTTTGAGCATGGCCGATCTCTTGCTGGCCTTCGACGACGAGGCCGACACCGCCCAGCGCGCCGCCCAGGCCGGTGGCCTGGCGTTCGCCACCATCAATCGCCATCGCTTTCCCGATGGCGAACTCAAGCTGCGCCTGCCAACCCACCTGCCCGAGCGCGTGGTGCTGTGGCGTGGGCTGCAGGCGCCGAACGAAAAACTGGTGGAGTTGCTGCTGGCCGCGCGCACGGCGCGCGCCCTGGGGGCTCGCCACCTCACCCTGGTGGCGCCCTACCTGGCCTACATGCGGCAGGACATGGCCTTCTCGCCCGGCGAAGCCGTGAGCCAGCGCATCGTGGGCGACTTTCTGGCCAGCCTCTTCGACGCCCTCGTCACGGTGGACCCGCACCTGCACCGAGTGGCCACGCTGCAAGAGGCGGTGCCGGTGCGCGACGCCCAACTCATCAGCGGCGCGCCGCTGCTGGCCGAGCACATTGCCGGCCAAGGGCGCGAGGTGCTGTTGATCGGGCCCGACGAAGAGGCCCTGCAGTGGGTGGCCCAGGCCGCCCAACCGCGCGGCTGGGCCTATGCCGTGTGCCACAAAAAGCGCAACGGCGACCGCAATGTGGACATTGCCTTGCCCGATGTGCCGGTGCAGGGCAGGGCGGTAGTGCTCATCGACGACGTGGCCAGCTCTGGCCACACCCTGGCCCGTGCCGCCGAGCTGCTGCTGGCCGCCGGTGCCCGCTCGGTGGACGTGGCCGTGACGCATGCCCTGTTCGCCGAAGGCGCGCTGGCCCTGGTGCGCGGCGCTGGCGTTGGCGAGATCTGGAGCACCGACGCGATTGCGCACCCGTCAAACGCCGTCAGCATCGTCCCCGCGGTGGTCGGGGCTTTGCGGCGCATCAAGGCAGCGGGCCATTGAATTGCCCACAATTTGCCCGCCGCGTACCGGCCCCGGGCCGGCACGTGCCTCCGATTCGATAGCGTCAACCGAGAAAGGTTTGCATGACCACCCTGTTCGATCCCGTCACCGTGGGCGACATCGCCCTGAGCAACCGCGTCGTCATGGCGCCCCTCACCCGCAACCGCGCGCCAGGCGCCGTGCCCACGCCGCTCATGGCCACCTACTACCGCCAGCGCTCCAGCGCCGGCCTGCTCATCACCGAGGCCACCGCCATCAGCCAGCAGGGCCAGGGCTATGCCGACGTGCCGGGCCTCTACGCGCCCGAGCAAGTGGCGGGCTGGAAGCCCGTGACCGCCGCCGTGCACGAGGCCGGCGGCAAGATCGTCACCCAGCTCTGGCACGTGGGCCGCGTGTCGCACACCTCGCTGCAGCCCAACGGTGGCGCGCCAGTGGCGCCCTCGGCCATTGCGGCCAAGACCAAGACCGTGCTCCTTCAGGACGGCGTGCCCACCTTCGTGGAAACCTCCACCCCGCGCGCCCTGGAGACCAGCGAGCTGCCCGGCATCGTGGACGACTACCGCCGCGCCGCCAAGGCCGCCATCGAAGCCGGTTTTGATGGCGTGGAAATTCACGCCGCCAACGGCTACCTGATCGATCAATTCCTCAAGACCGGCAGCAACCAGCGCACCGACGCTTACGGCGGCTCCATCGAGAACCGCGCCCGCCTGCTGGTGGAGGTGGTGCAGGCTATCACCGAGGCCATTGGCGGTGGCCGCACCGGCATCCGCCTCTCGCCGGTCACGCCCGCCAACGACGTGGTCGATGCCGACCCGCAGCCGCTGTTTGACTACGTGGTGCGCCAGCTCGCCCGCTTCGGCCTGGCCTATGTGCACATCATCGAAGGCGCCACCGGCGGTGCCCGAGAGCTGGCCGACCGCCCCTTCGACTACGCCGCCCTCAAGGCCGTCTACCGCGCCGCAGGCGGGCAGGGCGCCTGGATGGTGAACAACGGCTACGACCTCGTCCTGGCCAACCAGGCCCTGGCCGATGGTGCCGATCTGGTGGCGTTTGGCCGTCCCTTTATCGCCAACCCCGATCTGGTCGAGCGACTCAAGCGCGGCGGCCCCTTCAACGAAGGCAACCGCGCCACCTACTACGGTGGTGGCGAGGCCGGCTACACGGACTACCCGGCCCTGGCGGCCTGAGCCGTGTCCTGAGCTGGGGTCCCTCCGGCCTCAGCGCAGATGCGGGTTGGCCAGCACGGCTTGTCGCAGCTGTTCCGACACCAGGGCTGCGGCACGGCGGCCCGCCAGGCCAAAGTCTTTGCGGAACTCCTCGAATTCGGCCGTGCCGGTGGCCTGCGCCCGCACCTGCGTGACGGCCTTTCCCTCGGCATCGGTCACGCTGCAGGAGAGCTCGATGTCGAACTTGGTTGGCGGCCAAGTGAAGATGGAGGGCGACTCCGACTGGGTGGCGATGGTGGGTGTGAACACATAGCTCACGCCGTAGTTCTTGATGGCCTCCCGGTCGCTCACCGCGTTGAGCACGAACACATCGGCATACACCGAGCGCAGCGCGTCGCGAATCGACTTTTCCAGGTCGCGGTAAGGAAAGTAGCTCACTTTGTCCCCGCCACCGCCAGGGGAGATCGCCTCCTTGGCTCGGTCTGCGTCTGTCATGACATAGGCCACCTTCTTGGGGTTGAGCCCGGCCTCGTTGCGCGCCGGTGTCTCCAGCGGTCCGATGCCGATGGGGTGGGCGCAGGCGGTCAGCAAGGCCACCAGCACGGTGGCGCCAGTCAGGCGCAAGACGTAAGAGAAGTTCATGTTGAGTCTCCGTGGGTCGGTGTTCAGGGTTGCAGCGCGGCGATAAAGGCCGCATCGGCGTACACAGTGCGCAGCAGGCGCCGCACCAGCGAGGGGTACTCGGCCTGGGCGCGTGGCACCGCCACATTGGCCGCCAGGTGCGATTCGTACTGGCCGCTGGCCGAGTAGGTCTTGTCCAGCCGGGTCCGGCCCGCGCGGGTGACGACCACGCGCAACTCGATGGTGCCCGTGCCCACGCTCAGGCCAGAAAAGTCAAAGTCGTTGCGCAGCAGCGTGGCCGAGAGTTGGGTGGGGGCTTGCGCGTCCAGCCGGCGCAACTCGGCCATGTCTTCCCGCATGGCCGCCTCGATGTAGCTGGCAAACGTGCCCTTGGCCGGTGCGAAGGGGGCGCCGCGCAGGGTGAGCACGTTCACTGGCGCGGCCGGGTCTTGTGGCGCAAACGGCTGTATAGCCACCGGCGCCAATCGCGCGGTTTTGAGCCGGTCCAGCGTGGGGTAGTCGGGGCTGTAGGCGGGCACCGCGAAGGTGGCGCAGCCACTCACGGTGATCGCCAGGGCCGTGCACAAGGCCAGCGCAAGCACTTTGCGGATTCGCGCCATGAATCGTCTCCTCGGGTAAGGTAAATCATGCCTCTGTTGCGAAATGTAACGCCGCCCGAACGCTTTATCCTTCGACCCCATGAAGCTCTACAACTACTTCCGTTCTTCGGCCTCGTTTCGTGTGCGCATTGCCCTGAGCCTGAAGGGCCTGGGCTACGAATACGTGTCGGTTCACCTGGCCCGCGGCGACCACAAGCAGCAGCCCTTTGCCGACATCGCCGCCGAGGGCCTGGTGCCCCTGCTGGAGTTGAGCGACGGTACGCGCCTGACGCAGTCGATGGCCATCATCGAGTACCTCGACGAAGCGCACCCCGAGGGCGTCCGCCTGCTGCCGCCCGATGCCATGGGCCGTGCCCGGGTGCGCGCGCTGGCGCAAATCATTGCCTGCGAAATCCACCCCCTGAACAACCTGCGCGTGCTCAAGTACCTGGCGCGCGACCTCAAGGTGGACGAAGAGGCCAAGAACACCTGGTACCGCCACTGGGTGCGCACCGGCCTGGAGGCCTTCGAGCGCCAGCTCGCCGCCGGCCCCGCCAGCGCCTTCTGCCATGGCGACACCCCGACGCTGGCCGACTGCTGCCTGGTGCCGCAAATCTTCAACGCGCAGCGCTTCAACACCAACCTCGACGGCCTGCCGCGCACCATGGCCGTGTTCGAGCGCTGCATGGCCTTGCCGGCCTTCCAGCAGGCCCAGCCCTCGGCCTGCCCCGACGCCGAGGCCTAATGCCCGGCCCGCTCACGCCGCATCTGCTGCAGCCCGACTGGGCGGCGCCGGCCTCGGTGCGCGCCGTGTGCACCACCCGCCACGGCGGTGTGTCGGCCCCGCCCTTTGACACCCTGAACCTGGGCGATCACGTGCGGGATGACCCGGTCGCCGTGGCCACCAACCGCCAGCGCCTGGGCGAGGCACTCGCGCCGGCCCGCCCGGTGTTTTTGCGCCAGGTGCACGGCACCGACGTGATCACACTCGACGCCACCACGCCCGACGGGGCCCAGGCCGATGCCTGCGTCACCAGCGCACGCGGCGTGGCTTGCACCATCATGGTGGCCGACTGCCTGCCCGTGCTGTTCGCCCGGCACGACGGCCTGGCCGTGGGCGCGGCCCACGCCGGCTGGCGCGGCCTGGCCGCTGGCGTGCTGGAGGCCTCGGCCCGCTCACTGCAAGCGCAGGGTGGGGCAGGCGAATGGGTGGCATGGCTGGGCCCTTGCATCGGGCCAACGGCCTTTGAGGTGGGCCCCGAAGTGGTGCAGGCCATGGAAGCCGCCGACCCGGGCGCCAGTGCCTGCTTCCGTCCGCACACCGAAGGCAAGTGGCTGGCCGATCTGCCAGCGCTGGCCCGACGCCGCTTGCTGGCCGCTGGCGCGGCCTCGGTGCACGGCAACGACGGCACTCCCCAGTGGTGCACCGTCACCCAGGCATCACGGTTTTTCTCGCACCGCCGCGACGCCGCCCGTCTCGGCAGCACCGGGCGCCTGGCCGCCTGCGTCTGGCTGGCCTGAAGTTTGCTGAGCCTCTTGCGCCTGCTGGGCCTCGGCGGCCTTGATGGCGCGGCGCCGCTGTGGCGTGCCCATCAGGTACACCACGATGCTCAGGGGCACCAGGCCGTACAGCACAAAGGTCACGATGGCGCCCAGCACCGTGCCGTTGGGGCTGGCGGCTTCGGCCACTGCCATCATCAGCACCACATACATCCACGCGATGACCACCAGATACACGTTTGTTCCTCTTTTGGGCCGGCGTTGTCAGGCAATCGCAATACGGCTGTTCAATACTGCAGGCGAGCCGGCGCACCGCCCATCGTGACCGAGATAATAGGTCGACAACCATTCCGCAGGAGACAAGCATGGCATCTGGCAAACAAGGGCAACAACCGTGGCTGGAGGCCGCGCAGCAGTTCCAGCAACAGATGGTCCAGCAGTGGACCCAGCTGGCCCAGGCCTTTCCCGGTGCGGCGGCGGGTGCCGCCTCTCCCGCGGGCGACCCGATGGCTGCCTTCAAGGCCTTCATGGCCGGCCAGGGCGCAGCGGCAGGCAACACTGGCAACCCCTTCGGGATGCCACTGCCCGGCATGGCCGACCTGCTGCAGCAGGTCACCGGCCAGTCGGTCACCATCGACCCGGCCCGCCTGATCGAGATCCAGAAAAGCTACCTGGAAGAGGTCACCCGGCTGTGGACCCCAGGTGCCGCACCCCAGGCCTTGAGCGATCGCCGCTTCGCCTCCGAGGCCTGGACGGGCAATCCCCTGGCTTCCTTCACCGCGGCGCAATACCTGCTCAACGCCCGCACCCTGATGGCGCTGGCCGATGCGGTGCAGGGCGACGACAAGACCCGCAGCCGCGTGCGCTTCGCCGTGCAGCAGTGGATCGACGCCACCGCCCCCAGCAACTTCCTGGCCTTCAACGCCGACGCGCAAAAAAAAGCCATAGAAACCAAAGGCGAGAGCATCGCCAAGGGCATGGCCAACCTGCTGCACGACATGAAGCAGGGCCATGTGTCCATGACGGACGAGAGCGTGTTCGAGGTGGGGCGCAACGTGGCCACCACCGAGGGTGCGGTGGTGTTCGAGAACGAGTTGTTCCAGCTCATCGAATACAAGCCGCTCACCGCCAAGGTGTACGAGCGGCCCTTCCTGCTGGTGCCGCCCTGCATCAACAAGTTCTACATCCTGGACCTGCAGCCCGAGAACTCGCTCATTCGCTACTGCCTGGAGCAAGGCCACCGCACCTTTGTGGTGAGTTGGCGCAACCCCGACGAGTCGCTGGCCGGCAAGACCTGGGACGACTACATCGAGCACGCCGTGATGAGGGCGATCGCCGTCACGCAAGACATCACCGGCGCCGAGACCATCAACGCCCTGGGCTTTTGCGTGGGCGGCACCATGCTGGGCACGGCGCTGGCGGTGCACGCAGCGCGCGGCGAGCACCCGGTGCACAGCGCCACCTTCCTCACCACGCTGCTCGATTTCACCGACACCGGCATCCTGGATGTGTTCATCGACGAGGCCTTCGTGAAGTTCCGCGAGGCGCAGTTCGCCCAGGGCGGCCTGATGCCGGGGCGTGACCTGGCCACCACCTTCAGCTTCCTGCGCCCGAACGACCTGGTGTGGAACTACGTGGTGGGCAACTACCTCAAGGGGGAAACCCCGCCGCCCTTTGACCTGCTGTATTGGAATTCCGACAGCACCAACCTGCCGGGCCCGTACTACGCCTGGTACCTGCGCAACCTCTACCTGGAAAACCGCTACACCAAGCCTGGCACCGCCACGGTGTGCGGCGAGAAGATCGATTTCCGCCAGGTCACCCTGCCGGTCTACATCTACGGTTCTCGCGAAGACCACATCGTGCCCATCGCTGGCGCCTACGCCAGCACGCAGCTGCTGCCGGGCAAGAAGCGCTTCGTGATGGGGGCGTCGGGCCACATTGCCGGCGTGATCAACCCGGCCAGCAAGAACAAGCGCAGCCACTGGATCGGCCCTGCCAACCAGTTCCCGAAGTCGGTGGACCAGTGGATCGCCAGTGCCACCGAACACCCCGGCAGCTGGTGGACCGACTGGGCCGCTTGGCTCAAGCCACAGGCGGGCAAGCAGATCGCCGCGCCCAAGACCTATGGCAAGGGCAAGACCTACGCGGCGATCGAGCCCGCGCCCGGTCGCTACGTCAAAGCCAGAGCATGAAACACCCCCGCCGCGCTGCGCGCGACCCCCTCAAGGGGGCGACACCTGAGGCCCGGCGAAGCCGGTTCCTCGGTGTCTCTCGACGAAGTCACGACTGGCGTCACGCAACTGGATCGCATTGATTCCTCAAGGAGAAAACCATGGAAGACATCGTCATCGTTTCAGCCGCCCGCACCGCCGTGGGCAAGTTTGGCGGCTCGCTCGCCAAGACGCCCGCCACCGAGTTGGGCAGCATCGTGATCAAGGCCCTGCTGGAGCGCAGCGGCGTGCCGGCCGACGCCATTGGCGAGGTCATCATGGGCCAGGTGCTGGCCGCAGGCGTGGGCCAGAACCCGGCCCGACAGGCCATGATGAAAGCCGGTCTCGCCAAGGAGACCCCGGCGCTCACCATCAACGCCGTGTGTGGCTCGGGCCTGAAGGCCGTGATGCTGGCTGCCCAGGCCATCGCCTGGGGCGACAGCGAAATCGTCATCGCCGGTGGCCAGGAAAACATGAGCGCCAGCCCGCACGTGCTCAACGGCAGCCGCGACGGCCAGCGCATGGGCGACTGGAAGATGGTGGACACCATGATCGTGGACGGCCTGTGGGACGTCTACAACCAGTACCACATGGGCATCACCGCCGAAAACGTGGCCAAGGCCCACGGCATCACCCGCGACATGCAAGACGCCCTGGCCCTGGCCAGCCAGCAGAAGGCCGCCGCCGCGCAAGACGCCGGCAAGTTCAAGGGCGAGATCGTTGGCGTGCCCATTCCCCAGAAGAAGGGCGACCCCATCGTCTTCGACGCCGACGAGTACCTCAACCGCAAAACCAGCGCCGAGGCCCTGGCCGGTCTGCGCCCGGCCTTTGACAAGGCGGGTTCCGTCACCGCTGGCAACGCCAGCGGCATCAACGACGGCGCCGCCGCCGTGATGGTCATGACGGCCAAGAAGGCCGCCGCCCTGGGCCTGACGCCCCTGGCGCGCATCGCCGCCTTCGGCACCAGCGGCCTTGACCCGGCCACCATGGGCATGGGCCCGGTGCCCGCCACCCAGAAAGCCCTGGCCCGTGCCGGCTGGAAGACCAGCGACGTGGACCTGTTCGAATTGAACGAGGCCTTCGCTGCCCAGGCCTGCGCGGTGAACCGCGCGCTCGACATCGACCCGGCCAAGGTCAACGTGAACGGCGGTGCCATTGCCATCGGCCACCCCATCGGTGCTTCCGGTTGCCGCGTGCTGGTCACGCTGCTGCACGAAATGCAGCGCCGTGGTGCCAAAAAGGGCGTGGCCGCCCTGTGCATTGGTGGCGGGATGGGGGTTTCCCTCGCTGTGGAGCGTTGACAGGCCAGATACCATCAATTCACTCAAATTCAGACGAAAAGAAAGGTCAACATGAGCCAAAAAGTCGCCTACGTCACGGGGGGCATGGGGGGCATCGGCACCGCCATTTGCCAGCGCCTGCACAAAGAGGGTTTCAAGGTCATCGCGGGCTGCGGCCCGACGCGCGACTACCAGAAGTGGCTCGATGAGCAGAAGGCCCTGGGCTTTACCTTCTACGCCTCGGTCGGCAACGTGGCCGAGTGGGATTCCACCGTGGCCGCCTTCTCCAAGGCCAAGGCCGAACACGGCGTCATCGACGTGCTGGTGAACAATGCCGGCATCACCAAGGACCGCATGTTCCTGAAGATGACCAAGGATGACTGGGACGCGGTGATCAGCACCAACCTGAATTCCATGTTCAACGTGACCAAGCAGGTCGTGCCCGACATGGTGGAAAAAGGCTGGGGCCGCATCATCAACATCAGCTCGGTCAACGGCGAAAAAGGCCAGGCCGGCCAGACCAACTACTCGGCCGCTAAGGCCGGCATGCACGGCTTCTCCATGGCCCTGGCGCAAGAGCTGGCCACCAAGGGTGTGACGGTGAACACCGTGAGCCCGGGCTACATCGGCACCGACATGGTCAACGCCATTCGCCCCGATGTGCTGGAAAAGATCGTGGCCACCGTGCCCGTGAAGCGCCTGGGCAAGCCCAGCGAGATCGCCTCCATCATCGCCTGGCTGGCCAGCGATGAGGGCGGCTACGCCACCGGCGCCGACTTCTCGGTCAACGGCGGCCTGCACATGGGCTGATCGCGCCCACCCCGGCGTTCACCCACACCCCGCTTCGGCGGGGTTTTTTGTGCCCGCTGGGATAATCGGGCCATGCATTCCCCTTCTCAGGCCCTGTCCCCCTGGCGCCTGTCCGTCGCGCCCATGATGGACTGGACCGATCGCCACTGTCGCTACCTGCACCGGCTGCTGAGCCGGCACACCTTGCTCTACACCGAAATGGTGACCACGGGCGCGCTCATGCACGGGAGCGTGCAGCGGCACTTGCGTTTCAACGCCGAAGAGCACCCGGTGGCCCTGCAGCTGGGCGGCAGCGAGCCCGACGACCTGGCCCGCGCAGCCAAGCTGGGCGAAGAGTGGGGCTACGACGAGATCAACCTGAACTGCGGCTGCCCCAGTGAGCGGGTACAGCGCGGTGCCTTTGGCGCTTGCCTGATGGCCGAGCCCCGCACCGTGGCCGATGGCGTGAAGGCCATGCGCGACGTGGTGTCGATTCCGGTGACGGTGAAGCACCGCATTGGCATTGACAAGATCGAGAGCTACGACTTCGTGCGCGACTTCGTGGGCACGGTGGCCGAGGCCGGCTGCGAGGTGTTCATCGTGCACGCCCGCAATGCCTGGCTGCAGGGCCTGAGCCCGAAGGAAAACCGCGAGATCCCGCCCCTGCGCTACGACCTGGCCTACCGCCTCAAGCGCGATTTCCCGGCGCTCACCTTTGCGGTGAATGGCGGCATTGTGGGCAACGAGTCCATCGCCGAGCACCTGCGCCACGTGGACGGCGTGATGATCGGGCGCGACGCCTACTACCACCCCTGGCAGCTCACCACCTGGGATGAGGACTTCTTTGGCGAGGCGTCCAGCACCGTGACGCGCGAGTGGGTGGAAGACCAGATGGTGCGCTACATGGAGCGCGCCCATGCCGAAGACGGCTGCCCCTGGTACGCAATCGCGCGCCACATGCTGGGCCTGCGCCACGGCCTGCGCGGCGCGCGCAAGTGGCGCCAGGTGTGGAGCGACCACCGCCTCAAACCGCTGCCGCCGCGCGAGGTGTGGGCCATGGCCCAGGCCCACGTGGTGGACGAGCCCGAAGAAAGCCCGGCCGCCTGAGGCGCCGGGAGTCGGTTACAGGCCCACGGCGCTCAGGTCGATGTGCCCGCCGTGCACCGGCGGGCACCAGTAATAGGCGCCGGTCTCGGGCTCGGTGAAGGTGAACAGGGCATCAACGATGCCGTCTTCCGCGCCCGACATGCGGCGCAGCTGGGCCTCGAAAGCGTCGAACGATCGCCCGAAGGCGGCGAACACCAGGCCGCCTTCGTTGCCTTCTGCCCAGGGCATGGAGCGGCGCAGCACAAAGGCCTCGGGCTCGAAGCTCTCTTGCGCGGTGCGCTTCACGTGGGCGGAGTCGGGCGCGTCGTCCAGCTCTTCGTTGGTGTCGCGTTCCCGGCCGATGGTGTGGTCTTGCTGCTGGCGGGTCATGGCCTCAAAGCGGCTCATGTGGTGGCGCCAGCGCTGCACGGCCACGAAGCTGCTGCCTGCGGGGGCCGCTTCGCCTTCGCCCACCAGGGCCACGGCCGGGGCTTCCTCGGCATCGGGGTTTTCGGTGCCGTCTTCGTAGCCGGTGAGGTCTTTGTTGTGGTGGTGGCTGAAGGCGTCGGTGATGCGCTGCACGTCAAAGGCGGGCGCCAGCAGGGCTTCCAGGTGGCGGCTGCGCACCAGCAGGTCACCCCGGTCGCTGCCGCGCAGCCACAGCCACAGGTCAGCTGGTGTGGCGGGCAGCTTCACGCGCGCACCGTCGACGCCGCAGAAGGCCTTGAGGCCGGGCAGGGCAATGCCCAGCTCTCGCACCAGCGAATCGCCCAGTCCCACCACCAGGTGCTGGCCATCGGCTTGCCGCGCCAGTTCGCGCAGCACGGCCCGCGGGTCAGCGCCCACGCGAAGCTGGCAGGTGAGGTAGCGGGCTTGGGCGGGAATGCCTTGCAGGATGCCGGGTTGGGCGAGGGAGGCGAGGGTAGGGGCGGCTGGCATGGGCGAAAAGCGCAATGAAGTGGGCCAAATGGAATGGCACACAATTTACCAGCACGCCATGCTGGCGACGGCCCGGCTCAGGTGGCGGCTTCCAGGCCGCTGGCGAAGTGGTCGCGCATGCGCTGCGCGGCCGCTTCGGCCTGACGTGCGCGAATGGCCTGCATCACGGCGCGGTGCTCGGCCAGCGACTCTTCAATGCGCCCGGCCTTGAACAGCGAGTGGTGGCGGTTGAGCTTCATCACCTTGCGCAGGTCGCTCACCATCTGCTGGCGCCAGCGGTTGTCGGCCAGCTCCAGCAGGCGCAGGTGGAAGCGCTCGTTGATCTCGAAAAAGCGGTCGCGGTCTTGCGTGGCGCCTTCCAGTTCGTCGTGCAGGGCCTGCAGCTCGGCCAGGGCGGCGTCGCTGCCCGATTGCGCCACGACGGCCACGGCATCGGCTTCCAGCAGTGAGAGCAGGTGGTAGACGTCGATCAGGTCTTTCTCTGACACCTCGGTCACGTAGGCGCCACGCCGAACCTTCATGGTGACCAGGCCTTCGGCGGCCAGCACCTTCAGCGCCTCGCGCAGCGGGGTGCGGCTGATGCCCAGTTCGTCGGCGATCTTGAGCTCGTCAATCCAGCTGCCGGGCTCCAGCTCGCGTTGGAAGATGCGCTGGCGCAGGCGCTCGGCAACTTCTTCGTACAGGGCGCGGGGCGCAAGGGAAACAGCAGACATGGACGGGCGCTCAGGGTGGGGCAAATCGGAAGTGACAGATATTCTGCATCAATAATTATGAATGATGTAAACTGCTGCGCGATTTCCCTGAGTCCATTCCATCGATTGCCATGAGCTCCAAACCGACCGAATTCGCCCCCGTATCCCTTGAGGCCTGGGCCAAGGCCGCCCAGAAATCCGCCCCCGGTGGCGATGTGTCGGCCCTGAACTGGACCACGCCCGACGGCATCGTCGTCAAGCCGCTCTACACCGCGGAAGACACCCAAGACCTGCCTTACGCCAACACCTTGCCGGGCTTCGAGCCTTTCATTCGCGGCCCGCAGGCCACCATGTACGCGGTGCGTCCCTGGACGATTCGCCAGTACGCGGGCTTCTCCACCGCCGAGGAAAGCAACGCCTTCTACCGCAAGGCACTGGCCGCCGGTGGCCAGGGCGTGAGCGTGGCCTTTGACCTGGCCACCCACCGTGGCTACGACAGCGACCACCCGCGCGTCACTGGTGACGTGGGCAAGGCCGGCGTGGCCATCGACAGCGTGGAGGACATGAAGATCCTGTTCGACGGCATTCCGCTGGACAAGGTCTCGGTGTCCATGACCATGAACGGCGCGGTGCTGCCGGTGCTGGCGGGCTACGTGGTGGCCGCCGAAGAGCAGGGCGTGTCGCAAGACAAGCTCAGCGGGACCATCCAGAACGACATCCTCAAGGAGTTCATGGTCCGCAACACCTACATCTACCCGCCCGAGCCGTCGATGAAGATCATCGGCGACATCATCGAGTACACGAGCAAGAACATGCCCAAGTTCAACTCGATCTCGATCTCGGGCTACCACATGCAGGAAGCCGGCGCCAACCAGGCGCTGGAGATGGCCTTCACCCTGGCCGACGGCAAGGAGTACGTGAAGACCGCCATCGCCAAGGGCATGGACGTGGACGACTTCGCGGGTCGCCTCTCGTTCTTCTGGGCGGTGGGCATGAACTTCTACCTGGAGATCGCCAAGATGCGCGCCGCCCGCCTGCTGTGGACGCGCATCATGAAGGGCTTCAACGCCAAGAACCCCAAGAGCCTGATGCTGCGCACGCACAGCCAGACCTCGGGCTGGTCGCTGACCGAGCAGGACCCGTACAACAACGTGGTGCGCACCACCATCGAGGCCATGGCGGCCGTGTTCGGTGGCACGCAGAGCCTGCACACCAACAGCTTTGACGAGGCCATCGCGCTGCCTACTGAGTTCAGCGCCCGCATCGCGCGCAACACGCAGCTCATCATTCAGGAAGAGACGCACATCACCAACGTCATCGACCCCTGGGCCGGCAGCTACATGATGGAGAAGCTCACCCAGGACATGGCCGACGCCGCCTGGAAGATCATCGAAGAGGTCGATGCCATGGGCGGCATGACCAAGGCAGTGGACAGCGGCTGGGCCAAGCTCAAGATCGAGGCGGCAGCGGCCGAGAAGCAGGCCCGCATCGACAGTGGCCAAGACGTGATCGTGGGCGTCAACAAGTACAAGCTCAAGCAGGAAGACGCCATCGACATCCTGGAGGTGGACAACGTGAAGGTTCGCGAGAGCCAGATCGCCCGCCTGCAGGCCATCAAGGCCAAGCGCGATGCTGCCGCGGTGCAGGCCGCGCTGGACGCACTCACCGCCGCCGCCGAAAGCGGCCAGGGCAACCTGCTGGATCTCTCGATCAAGGCCATTCGCCTGCGCGCCACCGTGGGCGAGGTGAGCGACGCGCTGGAAAAGGTTTTCGGGCGCCACCGCGCCGACACGCAAAAGGTGACCGGTGTGTACGCAGCCGCTTATGACTCGGCCGAGGGCTGGGAACAACTCAAGCAAGAGATCAGCGCCTTTGCCGACGCCCAGGGCCGCCGCCCGCGCGTGATGATCGCCAAGCTCGGCCAGGACGGCCACGACCGGGGCGCCAAGGTGGTGGCCACGGCCTTTGCCGACCTGGGCTTTGACGTGGACATGGGCCCGCTGTTCCAGACCCCCGAGGAGTGCGCCCGCCAGGCCATCGAGAACGACGTGCACGCCGTGGGCGTGAGCACGCTGGCCGCCGGCCACAAGACCCTGGTGCCCGCCATCATTGCCGAGCTGAAGAAGCAGGGCGCCGACGACATCATCGTGTTCGTGGGCGGCGTGATTCCGCGCCAGGACTACGACTTTCTGTACGAGGCCGGTGTGAAGGGCGTCTACGGCCCCGGCACCCCGATTCCCGCCAGCGCCAAGGACGTGCTGGAGCAGATCAAGAAGGCGGTGGCGTGACGCCGCAGGCGCTTTTCGAGGGCATCGTGAAAGGCGGTGCCGCCCAGCAGCGCCGCGCCATGGCCAAGGCCATCACGCTGCTGGAGTCCACCCGCACCGACCACCGCGCGCAGGGCGATGAGTTGCTCACGTCCTTGCTGCCGCACACGGGCGGTTCGCTTCGCCTGGGCATCAGCGGTGTGCCGGGCGTGGGCAAGAGCACCTTCATCGAGGCCCTCGGCCTGTACCTCATCGGTCAGGGCCACCGCGTGGCGGTGCTGGCCATTGACCCGTCGTCCACCGTGTCGGGCGGCTCCATCCTGGGCGACAAGACCCGCATGGAGCACCTGTCGGTGAACGAGCGCGCCTACATCCGCCCCAGCCCGAGCAGCGGCACCCTGGGTGGCGTGGCCGAAAAAACCCGTGAGGCCATGCTGGTGTGCGAGGCAGCGGGTTACGACGTGGTCATCGTCGAAACCGTGGGCGTGGGCCAGAGCGAGACGGCCGTGAGCGGCATGACCGATATGTTCGTGCTGCTGCAACTGCCCAACGCGGGCGACGACTTGCAGGCCATCAAGAAAGGCGTGATGGAGCTGGCCGACCTGGTGGTCATCAACAAGGCCGACATCGACCCCGACGCCGCCACCCGCGCGCGCGCGCAGATCACGTCTTCGCTGCGCCTGCTGGGCCTGCACGGCAACCCCGATCACATGCACCATGACCAGCACATCTGGCACCCCACGGTGATCCAGATCAGCGCGCTGCTGGGCCAGGGCGTGGACAGCTTCTGGGCCGAGGTCTCGCGCTTTCGCGAGCTGCAGACCGCCAACGGCCGCCTGGCCGCGCGGCGCCAGCAACAGGCCCGCGCCTGGATGTGGGAACGCATCGACGCCGGCCTCAAACAACGGTTTCGCGAGCACCCGTCGGTGCGCGCCAGCCTGGACGACACCACCCGGCGCGTGCTCGATGGCACCTTGCCGGCCTCTACCGCGGCGCGCCAACTGCTCGCCCTGTTTGACTGATTTTTCTGGAGCAACCCCATGCAAGACATCCTCGATGAACTGGAACGCAAGCGCGCCGCGGCGCGCCTGGGTGGCGGCGAGAAGCGCATTGCCGCGCAACACGCCAAAGGCAAGCTCACGGCGCGCGAGCGCCTGGAGGTGCTGCTGGACGAAGGCACGTTTGAAGAGTGGGACATGTTCGTCGAGCACCGCTGCGTGGACTTCGGCATGCAAGACCAGAAGATCCCCGGCGACGGCGTGGTCACCGGCTACGGCATGATCAACGGCCGCCTGGTGTTCGTCTTCAGCCAGGACTTCACCGTGTTTGGCGGTGCGCTGTCTGAGGCGCACGCCGAGAAGATCTGCAAGATCATGGACCAGGCCATGAAGGTGGGTGCACCGGTCATTGGCCTCAACGACTCGGGTGGTGCCCGCATCCAGGAAGGCGTGGCCTCGCTGGGCGGTTATGCCGACGTGTTCCAGCGCAACGTGCTGGCCAGTGGTGTGGTGCCGCAGATCAGCATGATCATGGGCCCCTCGGCCGGTGGCGCCGTGTACTCGCCCGCCATGACCGACTTCATCTTCATGGTGAAAGACTCGTCGTACATGTTCGTCACCGGCCCCGAGGTGGTGAAGACCGTGACCCACGAGGAAGTGACCGCCGAGGAACTGGGCGGTGCACTCACCCACACCACCAAGAGCGGCGTGGCCGACCTGGCCTTCGAGAACGACGTGGAAGCGCTGCTCATGCTGCGCCGCCTCTTCAACTACCTGCCGCTGAACAACAAAGAAAAGGCCCCGGTGCGCCCCAGCGGTGACCCGATCGACCGCGCCGAGCTGAGCCTGGACACCCTGGTGCCCGAGAACCCCAACAAGCCCTACGACATGAAGGAGCTGATCCTCAAGATCGTGGACGACGGGGACTTCTTCGAGCTGCAGCCCGAGTACGCCAAGAACATCCTGATCGGCTTTGCCCGCATGGATGGCCAGACCGTGGGCATCGTGGCCAACCAGCCGCTGGTGCTGGCCGGCTGCCTGGACATCAAGAGCTCCATCAAGGCCGCGCGCTTCGTGCGCTTCTGCGACGCCTTCAACATTCCCGTGGTCACCTTCGTGGACGTGCCCGGCTTCATGCCCGGCACCTCGCAAGAGTACGGCGGCATCATCAAGCACGGCGCCAAGCTGCTCTACGCCTACGCCGAGTGCACGGTGCCCAAGATCACGGTCATCACCCGCAAGGCCTATGGCGGTGCTTATGACGTGATGGCCTCCAAGCACCTGCGCGGTGACGTGAACTTCGCCTGGCCCAACGCCGAGATCGCGGTGATGGGCGCCAAGGGCGCGGTGGAGATCATCTTCCGCGAAGAAAAGAAAGACCCGGCCAAGCTGGCCCAGCGCGAGGCCGAGTACAAGGCCCGCTTCGCCAACCCCTTCGTGGCCGGCGCGCGCGGCTTCATTGACGACGTGATCCTGCCGCACGAGACGCGCAAGCGCATCTGCCGCTCGCTGGT
>NZ_JAYSFD010000019.1:0-58868 GCF_041913525.1 Hydrogenophaga sp.
GTAAACGGACTCTACTAACCTTCAACTGGTACGCCTTATGGGGGGCAGGTCAGATTGGCTACACGGCTACAACCACCACCGACCCCATCAAGCCCTCGGCCGAATCCCACCGGTCGAGTACCGTGTCAAACTGTTCCCCAACCTCTACTTCTGACTGGCTCAGGAAATCGAGGGGACTTCAGGCGGGAGGCCTTCTGTAAGCAAGTGAGCAGAGGGCGGGCGTTGTGTCTGCCCTCTTTGACAGAACATCAGGGAGATTTATGTGAAGCCATTGTTCCCCACCATGCTCACCGTCCTGACCACAAACACCTGCACCGCCGCATGCGGGCACTGCACGGTTCATTCCTCACCACAACGACGGGGCCGTCTTTCTCTGGAGACGATGACCCGTGTCATCGACGACCTGCATGAGGTATCAGGATTGCAGGTCGTGGTCTTTGCAGGAGGAGAGCCAACGCTCATGAAGGGAAGCCTACTGGACGCTATCGCTCACTGTGATGCTCGTGGTATCCCCACAAGAATGGTCACCAATGCGTCCTGGGCAACGAGTGACTATGCCGCACGTAAGATGGTGCGCACGTTGCGGGAGGCAGGCCTTGCGGAGTTGAATCTGAGCGCAGACGATTTCCATCTGCCCTTCATCTCGTTCGACAACATCGTGCGCGCGTGGAGAGCGAGCAAAGGACAGGGATTTCTCAACGTCGCAATCGCCAATTGTTATGGACCACAGAGCAAGATCACGCCGGATTTCATCCGTAGGGAACTGAATGAGCCTGACATTGAAGTGCGATTCGACGATCAGGGCAGCCAGACACAGCCGCGCGCTGTAAGCAAAGACGGATCAACCTACATGCTCTCGAACGGGCTTCTGCAGCGCATTGGACGCGCGCGCGAGCATGTGGGAGATGACGACCTGTTTTATCCGTCATCACAGGCGCAGCTTGACATGGCCTGCCCTTGGGCCATCCGTTCAGCTGCGCTCGCACCTAGCGGTCATCTGGTGGCTTGTTGTGGCATCGAGGCCGCTGGCAACGAGGTACTCGACTTCGGTGAAGTTCTTACTCAGAGTCCGAGCTCCGTGGCACGAGAAGCTGCGTTGGATCTGCTGGTCAATGCAATTTCCGCGATTGGGCCATATCGGCTCCTGCAGTTGGCGCAAGCCCTCGACCGCAGCCGGACAGTGACCACACGTGAACGCTATGCCTCGATGTGCGAGGCTTGTGAAGACCTGGTGCGTCAGCCTGCTGCAATCGCCGTGCTTCGAAAGCATAGTGTCGTGGTCGGTAGGGAGGTGGCTGCCAAGTTGGAGCGTGAAGCATGTCTGACTTGAATCACCGGCCTCTTCCAGAGCAAGCAGCGCCGGGCCAGGTGGAGGAGTTCCGTTTCGAGCTCGATCTGAACGGAGCGAACGTCGCCACCTCGTTCGCCTGGTGCGAGCGAGGGCCGGACACCCCGTTGCCCCTTGCGCTGGTGGCTTGCACCATCGGCACGGCCCGTTCACCGGGCCAGGCCAGTTCGTCAAGCAGCGTGACCCGGTTCGGTGCAGAGGGGACGGTGATGGGCTTCCGGTCCGAGACTAGCGATGGCCGGACCCTGGCCTACCGCTTCGATGCGCTCGGCCGGCGATGGCTGACGACGGATTCCGGTGAACCGGTGCTGATTGATGGACCCGTCGTGCACGCGGTGATCGAGCACAACAACTTCGCGGCCTTGCTGCTGCTGATGCGCCATGCCGTGCAGCGGTTGAGGCCGGGCGATGGCACGACGTATGCGGTGCTGATCCCGGAGCTCAATCGAACGCTCGGCCTGCGTCTGGAGAAAGAGGCTGACACGTTGACCTGCCCGGCCTTGGGCCTGCGTTACCGCTGGCCCGGGCCCGGCCAGTCGGAATGCCTGGAGCTGATGGCCCAGGGGGCTTCGCTGAGCTTGAAGCCGCTGGCCGGGGACGACCGGACGCAAATGATGCGCTGGCGTGATCGACTGTGCGCCCCGGCCACCGTCGATGCCGTTGCCGAGCCGGGCATTCGATTCCGGGATGAACTGGCGGATGCCGACGCCCTGCTTGCCACTGGTGCCCCTCTGACAGGTCTTAGGACGCCCGCCCAGGGGCGCTCGCGTGGTCTGTTCGTGCTCATCGGAGGCTCGGGCGAATATGACGCGAGAGGCTTCACGCGCCTGGGTGAGAACCTGGGCTATCTCCCATGGATACGCTTTTTCTCGCGCGAGGGGTATGACGTTCTGTCGGTGGCGCGCAGGTCGGATGCGTCGGTCACCCACCTCGATCACCGGCGCGCGCTGCTGGCCTTGATCGAGCGGCACCGGGCCAAGTCCGGGCCGGCACTGGTGATCGCGGGTCACAGCCTGGGAGGGCTGGTTGCGGCCGATATCGCACCGGCCTTGCACCCCTTGCCGGTGGTGATACTGGCCGCATGCCCGGCGCGGGGCCTGCGCAAGACCATCCTGCGGCAGGCCTTCTGCCAGGTGGCCGGGCCGCGCGAGCCGCAGATGCGCGATCGTGCAGCCTGGCGAAGCCAGGCAGATCACTATGAGAGATTCATCAGCGGCCCGGCGGATTCACCCGCCATCGCCCTGCGGCAAGCCGACCGCGCCCTAATCCGCGCTTTCTCGGACGTGGGGGCGGCCGAGCTTCTGCGCCGCTGGCCCACGGGCGGTCGCGTGCTTGTCATGCACGCAGATGCCGACGAGAAGGTGGATTTCCGTGACGCGGGACGGTGGATCGGTGCCGCTGCACGGAACGGTGTGAAGGCCGATCTGCTGCCCGTTCCGGGAAAGGATCACGTGTTCGGCCTCATGGACGCAGCGGCGGACCCCGAAGCGGTACTGGCGCCGGTGGCTGCCTTTCTGCGAACGTTGGCCTCTGACGAGGGCCGATCCTCGTGATTTACGGCTCGGTCGCTGTCGTCCTGGCGCACCGTGTACCCGAGCTGTGGGCGCAGTGCAAACCATTGATTCAGTCGGCTATCTCCACCTCGCCGATTCGCAGCGATATCGAGCAAATTCTTGACCAACTGGTCCAGGGCAAGCTCGAACTTCTGGTCGGGTTCGATCATGCAGCCGCGGTGCAGGCCGTTTTGGTGGTGCGGTATCGGCCCGAGGGAGATGGATTCGTGGCGCACATCCAGGCCGCTGCGGGGCGGGGAGTGTCGCTGGCACGAGAAGAGTGAGGAGATGTATTGCGGTGGCTGGAAAGCAAAAAGGTCCAGCGTGTCCAGCTTCACTGCCAAGGGCCGCAAGAGCGTCTGCGCTTTGCCTGGCACAAACACCTCCCTGACTCGCTGCCGTCCTGGGCGCCGTGCGTCCCCACGACCAGGCCGGGGCATCGGCCCTGCCGCACTGGATCCTTCGGCTTCAACCCTACAGCGATGCGCACCATCCGCCACGGAAAAAGCCGCCCTCGGGCGGCTTTTTGCTGGGCACGGGCGCCGCGCGTCAGCGGTTCTTGATGAGATCGGGGTCGGGCTCGGAGCCGGTGCGCACCACGCGCAGGTCGGGGTTGAAGACCACGGTGAACACGCGCGATTCCACGCGGTTGTCGTCGAGGTAGCGCCAGTCGTAATGCGTCTCGCGCTTGAGCGGGTAGGTGGACACCTTCATCGGCTTGCCCAGCATCCGCCGCACCTGCTCCATGGGCATGCCGGGCTGCACCTTGGCGAAGTTCTCTTCGGTCAGCACCTGTTCCAGCGCGATCATGCGGCCGTCGGGGCCGATGGTGATCATGTAGTTCACGTGGCCAGCCGGCTGGCGGCTGTACTCGTACACCTGCGCGCCGTCGTCACCGTCCCACACCGCCTCGGGCGGGCCGAAGCGCTCGCGCACGTCGGCCTCGGTGGACACGCCCGGCTCCAGCTCGGCGATGTTCTGCAGGTCGCAGGCGCCCACGAAACCCACCGCGCCCAGCACCGCGAGCACCGGGCGCAGCGCCCGCCACCACCAGCCTTGTTGTTGTCGCATGGTCCACGTCCTCCGCGAATGCAAAAAGGTCAGTGTAAGTCCCGACCTGCGCCCCTGTGCCGTGTCAGCCAGGCGGCCTGTTGCCAGGGGTAACATGCCCGAATGGCCTTTGGACTGCCCCCGCTCGCCCCCTTCCGCCCGCGCGCCGCCACGGCCCTGCGGGGCTACCGGCGAGAGCTGCTGATGCGCGACATCGGCGCGGGCGCCACGGTGGGCATCGTGGCGCTGCCCCTGGCCATGGCCTTCGCCATCGCCAGCGGCCTGCCGCCCCAGGCGGGTTTGTGGACGGCCATCATCGGCGGCTTTCTGGTGGCGGCGCTGGGCGGCACCTCGGTGCAGATTGGCGGGCCGGCCGGGGCCTTCATCGTCATCGTGTACGGCATCGTCGAACGCTACGGCGTGGCCAACCTGCTCATCGCCACGGCCAGCGCGGGCGTGCTGCTGTTCCTGCTGGGCCTGTTCCGGCTGGGCGTGCTGGTGCGCTACGTGCCGGTGAGCGTGGTGATTGGCTTCACCAACGGCATCGCGGTGCTGATCGCGCTGTCACAACTGCGCGACCTGCTGGGGCTTGAGATCGCCAAGATGCCGGGCAGCGTGTTCGGCCAGTTGCAGGCCCTGGTGGCCCACCGCGACAGCTTCAACCCCTGGGCCTTGCTGCTGGGCGCGCTGTGCGTGCTGGGCCTGTTCGTGTGGCCGCGCCTGTGGGCGGTGGACTCGCGCTTTCGGCGCCAGCTCGAAGGCCTGGACACCACCAGCGCCCTGCGCGCCACCTCGCGCCTGCCGGCCCCGGTGGTGGCGCTGGTGACGCTCTCGCTGCTGGCCTGGGCGCTGAAGATGCCGGTGGAGACCATCGGCACGCGCTTTGGTGGCATTCCCCAATCGCTGCCGGCCTTCGAGTTGCCCGATTTCTCGTGGGAGACGGTGCGCCTGCTGGTCACGCCCACGCTCACCATCGCGCTGCTGGGCGCCATCGAATCGCTGCTGTGCGCGCGCGTGGCCGACCAACTGTTCGAAGGCCCCAAGCACGACCCGAACCAGGAGCTGATGGCGCAGGGCGTGGCCAACCTGGTGGTGCCCTTCTTTGGCGGCATGCCCGTCACCGGCACCATTGCGCGCACCGTCACCAACATCCGCTCGGGCGCGGCCACGCCGGTGGCGGGCGTGGTGCACGCGCTCACGCTGGCGGCGGTGGTGCTGATCGCCGCGCCGCTGGCGGCCCACATTCCGCTGGCGGTGCTGGCCGGGGTGCTGCTGTTCGTGGCCTGGAACATGGGCGAGTGGCGCGAGTTCGGCCGCCTGCGCCACTTCAGCCACCACTACCGGCTGATGCTGGTGTCCACCTTTGCCGTGACCATCGTGTTTGACCTGACGGTGGCGGTGGAGCTGGGCCTGGTGCTGGCGGTGGTGCTGTTCGTGCGCCGCCAGAGCGACATCTTCCGCGCCGACATCACCGGCCGCACCGACCAGGGCCTGGCCGTGCGGCTCTACGGCTCGCTGTTCTTTGGCGCGGTCACCAAGATTGACCCCATCGTGGCGGCCGTTGAGGCATCGGCCACGCCACTGGACGTGACGATCGACGCCCACCAGCTCATTGCCCTGGACACCACCGGGCTGGACGCGCTGGAGCAACTGCACAAGGCGGTGCACCGCCAGGGCGGCAGCCTGGCCATCACAGGGCTGCAGCCCCAGCCGCTGTCGCTGCTGCAGCGCACCGGCTTCATCGGGCGACTGACCCGCTGGACAACCGCCGCGCCGTAAAATGCCGGGTTTTCACCCACCCAGCCCCTCGCCATGTCGTTCTTTGCCCGCCCGCACTACACCTCCGACGCGACGCAGTTCATCGAGAAGCTCAAGGCCACCAAGCCCGAGCTCGACAAGGCCCAGCGCGAAGGCCGTGCCCTGCTGTGGGACAAGGCCATCGACCGCGACTTCCAGGCCGACGCCCAAGCCGCCCGCGTGCCGCAGAAGCCCTACGTTTACCAGACCGACGCGCTCCTGAAGTGAGCCAGGCGGCATGAGCAACACCGAGGTCCACTCGCTCGACGAAGCGCCGCCGGGCCTCGATGAGGTGTTGCCCACGGTGGTGGACCACGTGGCGCTGGCCCGCCTGTACGGCGAGCCGCTGTTCAAGCTGCCGCAAGACCTCTACATCCCGCCCGACGCGCTGCGCGTCTTCCTCGAGGCCTTCGAGGGCCCGCTGGACCTGCTGCTCTACCTCATCCGCAAGCAGAACTTCAACATCCTCGACATCCCCATGGCCGCGGTCACGCGACAGTACCTGGCCTACGTCGACGAAATCCGGGCCAGCAACCTCGAACTGGCGGCCGAGTACCTGCTGATGGCGGCCATGCTGATCGAGATCAAGTCGCGCATGCTGCTGCCCCCGAAGAAGACCCCCGAGGGCGAAGAGGCAGAAGACCCTCGCGCCGAGTTGGTGCGCCGCCTGCTGGAATACGAGCAGATGAAACTGGCCGCGCAGCGCCTGACCGAGCTGCCCCAGTACGGCCGCGATTTCCTGCGCGCCCAGGTCTATGTGGAACAGGCCCTGGCGCCGCGATTCCCTGACGTGGACGTGGGCGATCTGCAGAGTGCGTGGCGCGACATCCTCAAGCGCGCCAAACTCGTGCAGCACCACAAGATCAGCCGCGAAGAACTCTCCGTGCGCGAGCACATGAGCATCGTGCTGCGCAAGCTGCAAGGCCGCAAGTTCGTCGAGTTCGGCGACCTGTTCGACGTCTCGCAAGGCACGCCAGTGCTGGTGGTGACCTTCATCGCCATGCTCGAACTCGCCAAAGAAACCCTCATTGAGCTCACCCAGGCCGAGGCCTTCGCGCCCATCTATGTGCGCCTGGCCTACACCCCGAGCTAGCCTCCCCCCATCTCCATGACTGCACTGCACCGCTTCGACGTTCTCATCATCGGCAGCGGCCTGGCTGGCCTGACCGCGGCCCTGAACCTGGCCCCCACCCACCGCGTGGCGGTGATCACCAAGCGCGCCCTCACCGACGGCTCCAGCAACTGGGCGCAGGGCGGCATCGCCGCCGTGATGGCCGAGGGCGACAGCTACGCCTCGCACGTGGAAGACACCCTGGTGGCCGGCGCCGGCCTGTGCGACCGCGAGGCCACCGAGTTCACCGTGGAGCACGCACCCGCCGCCGTGGCCTGGCTGCGCGAACTGGGCGTGCCCTTCACCACCGAGCACGGCGAGCTGCACCTCACCCGCGAAGGCGGCCACAGCCACCGGCGCATCGTGCACGCCGCCGACGCCACGGGCGCTGCCGTGCAGGCCACGCTGATCGAGCGCGTGCGGGCCACGCCCAATGTGCAGGTGTTCGAGCACCACATGCTGGTGGACCTCATCACCGACCGCCGCCTGGCCGGCCCGCGCGGCGAGCGCCGCTGCTTCGGCGCCTATGTGCTCGACACCGTGGCCGACCAGGTGGTCACCTTCGAGGCCCAGCACACCGTGCTGGCCACCGGCGGCGCCGGCAAGGTTTACCTCTACACCACCAACCCCGACACCGCCACCGGCGACGGCATTGCCGCGGCCTGGCGCGCGGGCTGCAAGGTGGGCAACATGGAATTCATTCAGTTCCACCCCACCTGCCTGTACCACCCGCACGCCAAGAGCTTCCTCATCTCGGAAGCGGTGCGCGGCGAAGGCGGCCTGCTCAAGCTGCCGCCACACCTGGGCGGGCGCCGCTTCATGCCCGACCACGACCCGCGCGCCGAGCTGGCGCCGCGCGACGTGGTGGCCCGCGCCATCGACTTCGAGATGAAGAAGCACGGCCTGGACTGCGTGCACCTGGACATCTCGCACCAGAGCCCCGAGTTCCTGCGCGAGCACTTCCCCAACATCCTGGCGCGCTGCGCCGAGCTGGGCATCGACATCACCAAGGAACCCATTCCGGTGGTGCCGGCGGCCCACTACACCTGCGGCGGCGTGGTCACCGACCTGAACGGCCGCACCGAAGTGGCCGGCCTCTACGCCGTGGGCGAGACCACCTGCACCGGCCTGCACGGCGCCAACCGCCTGGCCAGCAACTCGCTGGTGGAGTGCATGGTGTTCGCGCAAGCCGCCGTCACGGCCATTCGCCAGGCCGGCGCCGCCACCCTGCCCGAGCTGCCGCTGTGGGACGACAGCCGCGTGACCGACGCGGACGAGATGGTGGTGATCTCGCACAACTGGGACGAGCTGCGCCGCTTCATGTGGGACTACGTGGGCATCGTGCGCACCAACAAACGCCTGGAGCGCGCGGCGCACCGCATCGCCCTGCTGCAGCGCGAAATCCATGAGTTCTATTCGCAGTTTCACGTCACGCGCGACCTGCTGGAGCTGCGCAACCTGGTGCAGGTGGCCGACCTGATCGTGATGTCGGCCATGATGCGCCACGAGAGCCGTGGCCTGCACTTCAGCCGCGACTACCCCGATCTGCTGCCCGAGGCCAAGCCCACCATCCTGGTGCCGCCGGCGCGCTGACGCGGCACCCGCTCAACCCAGCAGCGTGGCCGGCAGCCAGCCGCGCAGGCTGTTCAGAAAGGCCAGGGCCTCGGCGCGCTGCAGGTGCTCACGGGTGAGCACCGCCTCTTGCAGGCGGCCTTCGCGCAGGGCCACCTCGCGCCCCACGCCAGGCAACAGGCCACAGGCCGCGGCCGGCGTGAACCATTGCCCGTCCAGGCACAAAGCGAGGTTGCCGCGCGTGCACTCGGTCAGCTCGCCCCGCTCGTTCCACAACACGGTGTCAAAGCCCTCGGGGCGCAGGGCCGCGTCGTAATGCCCGCGGCGCGTGGTCTTGTGGGCCACGAACTCGCTGTCGGCCGCCTCAAACGCCTCACTGGCCAGCACCAGTGACACCGGCCCCGCCGTGGGCTCGGTGGCCACGGCGGTGGCGGCGGGCGTGCCGTCGCGGCGCAGCGTCAGGCGCACGCGCCACAGGCCCTGCTCACGGCCTTGGGTCAGATTGGCCAGGCAGGCGCGCACGCGCTGGGCGTCGCAGGCAAAGCCGAAGTGGCGCGCGCTGCGGGCTAGGCGGGCCAGGTGTTCGTCCACAAAGCGAAAGCGGCCGTCTTGCAGCGCCAAGGTCTCCAGCAAGTCAAACGGCTCACTGGCCCGCTCGGCAAAGCAGCGCTTGTGCCGCCATTCCTGCCACTCGGCACTGGCGTGGGCACCGGCCGTGATGCCGCTGCCCACGCCCAGGCGCAGCGAGCGGCCCCGGGCCTGCACCGTGCGAATGGCCACGTTGAAGGTGGCGCCGCCACCCGGGCGCACCACGCCCACGGCACCGCAGTACACGCCCCGGGCATCGGGCTCCAGCTCGCGGACCAGGCGCATGGCCTCGCGCTTGGGCGCGCCCGTGATGGAGCCACAGGGGAACAAGGCGGTGAACACATCGACCAGGGCCACGCCGGCCCGCGTCTGCGCCTGCACGTCGGACGTCATTTGCCAGACGGTGGGCAAGCCGCGCACGCCAAACAACTCGGACACGGTCACCGAAAACGGCTCGGCCACGCGCGACACGTCGTTGCGGATCAGGTCCACGATCATCACGTTCTCGGCCCGCTCTTTGACCGAGGCGCGCAGGCCATCGGCCAGGGCGGCATCGGCCTGCGGCTCGGCGTGGCGCGGGGCGGTGCCCTTCATGGGCCGCAGCAGAATGCGCTGGCCGTCCCAGTCGAAAAACAGCTCGGGCGACACGCTGAGCACCTGCCCGTCACCCATGTCGATGAACGCAGCGTAGCCCCCAGGCTGCTCCTGGTGCAAGGCCTGGAACAGGCGCCAGGCCGAGCCTTGAGCCAGCTCACCCGGCCAACGCGCGGTGTGGTTCACCTGGTACACCCGGCCCTGGGCAATGGCCCGCTGGATGTGGGCCACATCGGCGGCGAAGCGGCGGGCATCGCCGGCCGTTTGCCACTGGGCGCGCACCTCGCCAAACAGGCCGTCGGCAACAGGCGGCAGCGGTGTCTCGTGCACGGCGAACCAGGCCAGCGGCCCGTCGGGCGCGTGCACAGGCAGGGCCGCGTCAAACGCGGGCGCTGCCTCGTAGGCCACCCACCCCACGCACCATCGGCCCTCGGCGGCCTCGCGCTGCACGGCTTGCAGCACCGGCTTCACCTCATCCGGTGTGTGCGCCTGCCAGACCCGCAGCGGCTGGCCAAACGCCAGGCGCACACCCGGCTGGCCGGGCAGGCCACTGGCGGCGAAGTCGATGAAGGCGTGGGGCGCTGCGGTCGAATCGCCGCCGCTCACGCGGCGCCGATGTTGGGCACCAGCGCGCCGGCGTCGTGACCGGCCTTGTGCGCGGCGGTGAAGGCCAGCATGCGATCGATCGGCACGCGGGCGCGGGGAATCAAGGCCGGGTCCACGTGGATCTCGTTCAGGCCAGCCTCCAGCACGCGGGCCACGCCGGCCAGGCTGTTCATGGCCATCCAGGGGCAGTGCGCGCAGCTCTTGCAGGTAGCACTGTTGCCAGCGGTGGGCGCTTCAATGAAGACCTTGCCCGGGTTCTGCTGGCGCAGCGAATGCATCATGCCCTTGTCGGTGGCCACGATGAACTCGGGCGCGTCCAGCTCGCGCGCGGCCTTCAGAATGGCCGAGGTGGAGCCCACGGCGTCGGCCAGGGCGATCACGTCGGCCGGGCTCTCGGGGTGCACCAGCACCTTGGCCTGCGGGTGGGCCTTTTTCAGCTCGGCCAGCTCGAAGGCCTTGAACTCGTCGTGCACGATGCACGAGCCGTTCCACATCAGCATGTCGGCGCCGGTTTCGCGCTGGATGTAGCCACCCAGGTGCTTGTCGGGCGCCCACAGAATCTTGTGGCCCTTGTCCTTCAGGGCCTTCACGATGTCCAGCGCGCAGCTTGAGGTGACCAGCCAGTCCGAGCGGGCCTTTACGGCCGCGCTGGTGTTGGCGTACACCACCACGGTGCGGTCGGGGTGGGCGTCGCAGAAGGCGCTGAACTGCTCGATGGGGCAGCCCAGGTCAAGCGAGCAGTTGGCGTCCAGGTCGGGCATGAGCACCGTCTTCTCGGGGCTCAGGATCTTGGCCGTCTCGCCCATGAAGCGCACGCCAGACACCACCAGCGTGGTGGCCGCGTGGTCGCGCCCGAAGCGGGCCATCTCCAGCGAGTCGCTCACGATGCCACCGGTCTCGATGGCCAGGTCTTGCAGGTCGGGGTGCACGTAATAGTGCGAGACCATCACCGCGTTGCGCTCTTTGAGCAGGCGGCGGATCTTGTCTTTCAGCGCGGCGCGCTCGGTGGGGCTGGGCTCCACCGGCACGCGGGCCCAGGCGTGTTGCGTGGGGCAGGCGGGTTGTTCGTATTCGACGTCAATGACGCCCGAGGTGGCGGTGCTCATGGTGGCGCTCCGGTGAGGGGTCAAAGCGCTTCAAAGCGCATGGAGAAATCGATGGCCTTGACGTCCTTGGTCAGGGCACCAATGGAGATGCGGTCCACCCCGGTTTCTGCAAGGGCGCGCACCGTGTCCAGGTTCACCCCACCCGAAATCTCCAGGATGGCGCGACCGGCATTCAGGCGCACCGCTTCCTGCAGGGTGGGGATGTCCATGTTGTCCAGCAGCACCATGGTGGCGCCGCAGCGCAGGGCCTCGTCGAGCTGGGCCAGGGTCTCCACCTCGATTTCCACAAAGCGGGCCTGCGGCGCGGTCTCGCGCACGCGCTGCAGCACCGCGGCCACACCACCGGCGGCGGCGATGTGGTTCTCTTTGATCAGCACCGCGTCGTACAGGCCCACGCGGTGGTTCACGCCACCGCCGGTGGTGACCGCGTACTTCTGCGCCAGGCGCAGGCCGGGCAGGGTCTTGCGGGTGTCCACGATGGCCGCGCGCGTGCCGGCCACGGCCTGCACGAAGGTGGCGGTCTTGGTGGCCACGGCGCTGAGCAGTTGCAGGAAGTTCAGCGCCGTGCGCTCGGCGCTGAGCAGCGGCTGGGCCAGGCCGTCGATGCTGAGCACAACCTGATTGGCCTCGCAGCGCTGGCCCTCGGTCACGTGCCAGGTGAGGCGGGCATTGGGGTCCAGCGCGTGCACGGCGGCCTGCACCCAGGGGGTGCCACAGATCACAGCGCTCTCGCGCGCCAGGATGCGGGCCCGTGCGGGGCGGGCGGGGTCAACCAGGGCAGCGGTCAGGTCGCCGGTGCCCACGTCTTCGGCCAGGGCCCGCGCCACGTCTTGGCGGGCCAGCTCGGCCAGGTCGGCCGCGGTGTAGTCAGAGAGGTGCTTCATGGGGGGTCCAAGGATAACGGGATGGACTATAGTCCCCGGATTCTCAGACAACGCCCGGCGAGACACGGGCCACTGGACATGAGCAACCCCAACCCGACCACGGCCACCCCGTATGGCACCCTGCCGTCCGCATCGCCCCTGCCACAGCGCAAGCCGGTGAGCCTTCCCCGATTGAACGAGATGCGCGAGCGCGGTGAAAAGATCACCATGCTCACCTCCTACGACGCCACCTTCGCTGCCGTGGCCGACGCCGCGGGCGTCGAGTGCATTCTGGTGGGCGACTCGCTGGGCATGGTCTGCCAAGGCCTGGCCAGCACCGCTGGCGTCACCCTGGAGACCATGGCGTACCACACCGAGAGCGTGGTGCGCGGCCTGCGCCGCGTGCAAGGCACGGCCTGGGTCATCGCCGACCTGCCCTTCGGCAGCTACCACGAATCCAGAGAGCAGGCTCTGCGCAGCGCCACCGAACTGGTGCGCGCTGGCGCCCACATGGTCAAGCTCGAAGGCGGCGGCTGGACGGCCGAGACCGTGCGCTTCCTGGTGGAGCGCGGCATTCCCGTGTGCGCCCACCTGGGCCTGACGCCGCAAACCGTGCACGCGCTGGGCGGCTACCGGGTGCAGGGCCGCGACGACGCGGCCGCGCTGCAACTCAAGCGGCACTCGCTCGAACTGCAAGACGCTGGCGCCACCATGCTGGTGCTGGAGATGGTGCCCGCGGCCCTGTCGGCCGAGATCACCGACTCGCTCAAGACCTGCCACACCATCGGCATCGGCGCGGGCAAAGCCTGCGCGGGCCAGGTGCTGGTGATGCACGACATGCTCGGCATCAACCTGGGCAAGAACCCGAAGTTCGTTCGCAACTTCATGGAAGGCGCCGCCTCGGTGCGCGACGCCATGGCCGCCTACGTGCGCGCCGTCAAGGAAGGCAGCTTCCCTGACGACGCCCTGCACGCCTGGTGACACCGCCCACCCGCTAACCGGCGCCACCCGCCTCTTCCACTCAAGGGGCGGTGCCAGCGGCCCGTCCTGAGCGCGTCGAAGGGCGGTTCCGCGGCACCCACTGGCCCCAACTCCCACCCTGCCGTCATGAAACTCGTCCACACCATCGATGACCTGCGCGCGGCGCTGCGCCCCTACCACTCCCCCGCCCTGGTGCCCACCATGGGCAACCTGCACGACGGGCACCTGGAACTGGTGCGAACCGCCAAGCCCCTGGGCGACGTGACCGTGGCCAGCGTGTTCGTGAACCGCCTGCAGTTCGCGCCGCACGAAGACTTCGACACCTACCCCCGCACGCTCGAAGCCGACTGCCGGAAGCTGGAGTCGGTGGGATGCGACGTGGTGTTCGCGCCCAGCGAAAAAGAGATGTACCCCGAGCCGCAAGGCTTTAAGGTGACGCCGCCCACCGAACTGGCCGACATCCTGGAAGGCCACTTCCGCCCCGGTTTCTTCACCGGCGTGTGCACCGTGGTGATGAAGCTCTTCCAGTGCGCCTTCTCCGAGGCCAAGGGCGAGCGCTTCGCGGTATTTGGCAAGAAGGACTACCAGCAGCAGATGGTGATCCGCAACATGGTGAAGCAGTTCGCCCTGCCCATCACCATCGTGGGCAGCGAAACGCAGCGCGCCCCCGATGGCCTGGCGCTCAGTTCACGCAACGGCTACCTCAGTGAAGCCGAGCGGGCCGAGGCCGTGCAACTCTCGCTGGCCCTGCGCGCCTTGGGCCGCGACGCCCTGGCCGCAGCCGATGGCCTGGAGCGCCACCTGCCCGAGCTGGAGCGCCGCGCCATGGAAGGCCTGGCGGCCCGTGGCTGGCAGCCCGACTACCTCACCGTGCGCCGCCGTGCCGACTTGCAGGCCCCCAAGGCCGGTGAGCCGCTGGTGGTGCTGGGCGCCGCGCGCCTGGGCAAGACGCGCCTGATCGACAACTTCGAGATCTAAAGCGATTGAGCGCGAGAGGCCTCAGAGGCCCTCGTGCTTCGGGTCGCGCCCCATGAGCGCGGCCACCGCCTGCTCGGGGCGCAAGGCGCCGTCCAGCAGGGCCACCACGGCCTCGCTGATGGGCATGTCCACCCCCAGCGCCCGGGCGCGTTGCACCACGGTCTGCGCGCTGTACACGCCCTCGGCCACGTGGCCGAGCGATTCCACCGCCTGCGCCAAGGTGCGGCCCTGCGCCAGCAAGCGCCCCACCTGCCGGTTGCGCGACAGATCGCCCGTGGCGGTGAGCACCAGGTCGCCCAGGCCCGAGAGGCCCATGAAGGTTTCGGCCTGCGCCCCCAGGGCCACGCCCAGGCGCGTCATTTCGGCCAGGCCCCGGGTGATGAGGGCGGCGCGCGCGTTCAGGCCCAGGTCCAGGCCGTCGCAGAAGCCGGTGGCGATGGCCAGCACGTTCTTCACGGCGCCGCCCACCTCAACGCCCACCACGTCATCGTTGGCGTAGACGCGCAGGCTGGGGCTGTGAAAGGCAGTCACCAAGGCCTCTCGCATGGTCGCGTGGCGGCTGGCCGCCACCAGCGCGGTGGGCTGGCCGCGCGCCACTTCCTGCGCAAAGCTGGGGCCACTGAGCACGCCGGTGACCAGGCCCGGCGCCACCTCGGCCGCAATTTCGTGGCCCATCAGGCCCACGGCCGAGCCGCCCGCCTGGGGCCGCTCAAAGCCCTTGCACAACCAGGCCACCGGCACCTGCCGCTCGGCCAGGGCGCTCAACCAGCCCCGAAGGCCGGCCATGGGCGTGCCCACCACCACCAGATCGGCGGCTGGCAAAGGCTCACCGCTGGCGACGAGCAGGCTGTCGGGGAAGGGGATGCCGGGCAGGTAGCGCCGGTTTTCGCGGGTCGAGGCCAGCTTGGCCGCCTGGGCCGGGTCGCGGGCCCAGAGGGTGACCTGGGCCGCGCCGTGGCGGGCTGCGCTGATGGCCAGCGCCGTGCCCCAGGCCCCGGCGCCCAGGATGGTGATGTTCAGGGGGGCGCCTGTCACGCGCGCCACCGCCTTACTGGGTGCCGCCGGCGGTTTGCGCCTGCTGCTGCTCGTACATGGCCTGGAAGTTGATCTCGGCCAGGTGCACCGGCGGGAAACCGGCGCGCACGATCAGGTCGGCCACGTTGCCGCGCAAGTAGGGATAGACGATCTGCGGGCAGGCGATGCCCATGATGGGGCCCATCTGGTCTTGCGGCAGGTTGCGAATCTCGAAGATGCCGGCCTGCTTGGCCTCCACCAGGAACACCGTCTTGTCCTTGATCTTGGTCTGCACGGTGGCGGTCACGCTGACCTCGTACACGCCCTCGGCCACCGGGGTGGCTTCCACGCCCAGCTGGATGTCCACGCTGGGTTGTTCCTGCTCCAGCAGGATGGCCGGGGAATTGGGTTGCTCCAGCGACGCTTCCTTGAGGTAAACGCGCTGAATCTGGAAGACGGGGTCCTGGTTCTCGGCCATATCAATCTCGATGGGTCAGACAAAACAAACCCGCTGTGGGAGGCGTCCCCCGCAGCGGGCACTGGGCCGATTATGTCAGCCCGAAAGTGACGCTTCGCCGCTGGCTTTCAGGCTTGCAGCATCGGCACCAGGCCGTCGCGCGCGTCCAGGGCGTGCAGGTCGTCGCAGCCGCCCACGTGGGTGTCGCCAATGAAGATCTGCGGCACGCTGGTGCGGCCGGTGAGCTTGGTCATGTGGGCGCGCACATCGGGCTTGCCGTCGACCACGATCTCTTCGTAGTCGGCGCCCCGCGCCTGCAACAGGGCCTTGGCGCGGCTGCAATAGGGACAGAAATCGCTGGAGTAAATGGTGACCTTGGCCATTCGGAACCTCTTGGAAACAGGCCGGATGATCAGGCTTTTTCGATGGGCATGTTGGCTTCGCGCCAGGCACCCATGCCGCCCGAGAGGGATTGGGCGTTCTCATAGCCCAGCTTCTTGGCCACGGCCACCGCGCGGTTGGAGCGGGCGCCCGAGGCGCACACGAAGATCACCGGGTTGGCCTTGTTTTTCACCGTGCCCGGCAGCTTGGCTTCCAGCTCGCCCAGGGGCACGTGCTTGGCACCGATGATGTGGCCAGCCGCGAATTCGTTGGCTTCGCACACGTCCACCACCACCGCCTTTTCGCGGTTCATGAGCAGCACCGCGTCGTTCACGCCCAGCGTGCCGGCACGCCCGCCGGCCTTCACCGCCGGCCACACCAGCATGGCGCCAGACACAAAAGCCGCGGCGATCAGAACCCAGTTGTCGATAAAGAAACTCACGTCTTGCACCTTTCGAGTAAGCGCGGGATTTTAGAATGCCCGGCTGCACCACGGCGCGCGCCGCGCCAAGCCGGCCCACCCGGCCCCGATTTCTCCCTCCTCACCGCTGCTCAACCATGTACAAGCTCGTCCTGATTCGCCACGGCGAATCCACCTGGAACCTGGAAAACCGCTTCACTGGCTGGACCGACGTGGACCTCACGCCCACTGGCGTGTCGCAGGCCATGTCCGCTGGCCAACTGCTCAAGGCCGAGGGCTGGGATTTCGACATCGCCTACACCAGCGTGCTCAAGCGTGCGATCCACACCCTGTGGTACGTGCTCGACGCCATGGACCGCACCTGGCTGCCGGTGGTCAAGAACTGGCGCCTGAACGAGCGCCACTACGGCGCCCTGCAAGGCCTGAACAAGGCCGACATGGCCAAGCAGTACGGCGACGAGCAGGTGCTGGTCTGGCGCCGCAGCTACGACACCCCGCCGCCGGCCCTGGAGCCCACCGACCCGCGCTGTGAGCGCAGCGACCGCCGCTACGCCCTGCTCAACCCCGAGCAGGTGCCCCTGACCGAATGCCTGAAGGACACCGTGGAGCGCGTCACGCCCTTCTGGACCGAGGCCCTGGCCCCGGCCATCAAGAGCGGCAAGCGCGTGGTCGTGGCCGCCCACGGCAACAGCATCCGCGCCCTGGTGAAGTACCTGGACGGCATCTCCGACCAGGACATCGTGGGCCTGAACATCCCCAACGGCATCCCGCTGGTGTACGAGCTCGACGCCGACCTCAAGCCCATTCGCCACTACTACCTGGGCGACGCAGAAGCCGCTGCCCGAGCGGCCGCCGCCGTGGCGGCCCAGGGCAAGGCCTGAGGCCCTGCGGCAACCGGCGAGACACAAGGCCCGCCCAGGCCCGAGGGAACCCGTGGCCCGGGCCTGTGTCCTAGGTGTATATTGGCCCGGACCGTAAGCCCCGTTGGCTTGCGCGCGAGCGAATTTTGCGAAGGTGGTTTCGATGGCGAAACAGGTGAGTCACAAGCTCAAGATTGCCGGCTGGATCGCGGTGGGCGCGGTGGCCGGGGCGTTGACCACGGTGCAGTTGCAGGCCGTGGCCCGCAACACACTGGCCCCGCTGCCGCTGGAAGAGTTGCAGCAACTCGCGGCCGTGTTCGGCATGGTCAAGAGCGACTATGTGGAGCCGGTGGATGAGAAAAAGCTCATCTCCGAGGCCATCTCGGGCATGGTGGCCAGCCTCGACCCCCACTCGCAGTACTTCGACAAAAAGTCCTTCAAGGAATTCCGCGAGGGCACCAGCGGCCGCTTCGTGGGCGTGGGCATCGAGATCACCATGGAAGACGGCCTGGTCAAGGTGGTGTCCCCCATCGAAGACTCGCCCGCCTACCGCGCCGGTCTCAAGAGCGGCGACCTGATCACCAAGATCGACGACACCCCGGTCAAGGGCCTCACGATCAACGAGGCCGTCAAACTCATGCGCGGCGAGCCCCGCACCAAGGTGCTGCTCACCATCCTGCGCAAGGACGAAGACCGCACCTTCCCCGTGACCATCACGCGCGAGGAAATCAAGACCCAGAGCGTGAAGTCGCGTGGCATCGAGCCGGGCTACGCCTGGATTCGCGTGTCCCAGTTCCAGGAACGCACCACCGAAGACTTCGCCCGCAAGCTCGAAGAACTGGCCAAGGCCGATCCCAAGCTCAAAGGCCTGGTGCTGGACCTGCGCAACGACCCGGGCGGTCTGCTGGACGCCGCCGTGGCGCTGTCGGCCGTGTTCCTGCCCGAGAACGTGACGGTGGTGTCCACCAACGGCCAGCTCGCCGACAGCAAGTTCACCTACAAGGCCACGCCGCAGCACTACCTGCGCCGCGGCGGCAGCGACCCGGTCAAGCGCCTGACCGAGGCCACCAACGGCCTGTACAAGCGCATTCCGCTGGTGGTGCTGGTGAACGAAGGCTCGGCCTCGGCCAGCGAAATCGTGGCTGGCGCCCTGCAAGACCACAAGCGCGCCACCATCATGGGCAGCCAGACCTTCGGCAAGGGCTCGGTGCAGACGGTGCGCCCGCTCGGCCCCGACACCGGCCTGAAGCTCACCACCGCGCGCTACTACACGCCCTCGGGCAACTCCATTCAAGCCAAGGGCATCGTGCCCGACGTGATGGTGGACGAAACCCCCGAAGGCAACCTGTTCGCCGCCCTTCGCACCCGCGAGGCCGACCTGCAGAAGCACCTGGTGAATGGCCCCGAAGGCAAGGGCGACCAGCCCATGACCGACGCCCAGCGCGCCGCCGAGCAGCAGCGCGACCAGGAACGCGAGGCCGCCCGCAAGCGCCTGGAAGAAGAAGCCAAGAAGAACCCGAACCAGCGCCTGGTGCCCGAGTTCGGCAGCGAAAAAGACTTCCAGTTGCAGCAAGCCCTCAACCAGCTCAAGGGTCAGCCGGTGGTGGTGAGCAAGACGCTGTCGGTTCGCACCGAGGCCAAGAAAGACAACTGATGACCGGGCCCGGGCGCTTGGCCCGCCCGGCTTGCCTGAAGGCCGAACGTGGATGACGCACAACTGCTGCGCTACTCGCGGCACATCTTGCTGGACGACATTGGCATCGAAGGTCAGGAGCGACTGCTCGCGGGGCACGCCCTGATCGTCGGCGCCGGTGGCCTGGGCTCACCCGCCGCCTTGTACCTGGGCAGCGCCGGCGTGGGCCGCATCACAGTGGTGGACCACGACACGGTGGACGTGACCAACCTGCAGCGCCAGATCGCTCACACCCTGGCCCGCGTGGGCCAGCCCAAGACTGCGTCAGTGCGCGAAGCCATTGCGGCCATCAACCCCGACCCGGTGGTGCACACCGTGAACGAGCGCGCCGACGACGCCCTGCTCAGCCGCCTGGTGGCCGATGCCGACGTGGTGCTGGACTGCACCGACAACTTCGCCACCCGCCACGCCATCAACCGCGCCTGCGTGCGGCACCGCAAGCCGCTGGTGTCGGGCGCGGCCATTCGCATGGACGGACAGGTCAGCGTGTACGACAGCCGCGAAGCCGGGCAACCGTGTTACGCCTGCCTGTTCCCTGAAGACAGTGGGGTGGAAGAGGTGCGCTGCGCCACCATGGGCGTGTTCGCGCCGCTGGTGGGCATCGTGGGCACGCTGCAGGCGGCCGAAGCGCTGAAGCTGCTCGCCGGCCTGGGTTCGCGCCTGGTGGGGCAGCTCCTGATGGTGGACAGCCGCGACCTGGCCTTTCACCAGATCGCCCTGCAGGCTAACCCGACCTGCCCGGTCTGCTCAGCGCAGCGCGGCTGACGGCCGGGCCTCAGCGCCCCTTGCGTTCGGGCAAGGGACACGGCCCGTGGCGGCGCCGAAAATCGCGCGGAGTCTCCACATTGGCCTGGGCAAAAACGCCCCGCCGCGCCCTTTTCGCTTGCTTCTGTGCACCGGCGTAAGGGCCTTCACCCACCCGCCATTCATAGGCCCAGGCCTGCCCGCTGGCCACCAGCCAGCGGTTGATGTCGTCACCCTGGTGCTGAAGGCGAGCGAGCCCGCGGCCATAGGTGTCGGCCGCGCCCTCTTCCACCCACACCACCTGGCGCAGCACGCGCGCGGCGAGCCGGTCGCGCGCGGTCTCACCGCCGCGTTGGCAGATCTCAGGTGCGTCGATAGCGTCCAGCCGCAACTTGCGGTAGGGGCCACCGGCCAGCGGCTTGACCCAGACGGTGTCGCCGTCAAACACGCGCGTGACGCGGGCGGCGTAGGCCTCAGCGGCAAGCCCCGGTGCAGGCCAGAGCGCCAGCAACCCTGCCAGCCCCGTCAGCATCAGCAGGCCAGACAGCGCCGCCGCGCGTGGCGGCCAGCGCCCCATCGAGTGAAAGCTCACCCCTTCTTGCCACCCACCAGCAAGAGCCCCACGCCCACCACGATGGCGCCCACGCTCGCCCACACGGGCACCGGCACGGTCTTTTCCTGTTTGACCGAGAGTTCCAGCGGACCAAGCTTCACGGCCTCGGTGTCCTGGGTGTAGCTGAAAGACCCCATCACGAGGCCGGCCACGCCAGCGGCGATGAGAAGAATGCCAACGATGCGGGCAATGGTCATGGCGGGCTCCTTGAGAGATCAGGCCGCGAACTGGGCGTCCAGGCGGCGGATGCCGTCCACCGTCTGCAGGCAGGCCTGCGCGGCCTCGGTGCCCTTGAGGGCAAAGTGCTGCTGCAGGAAGCGGCGGTGTTCCACGTGTTCGTGGAAGTGGTGCGGCGCCTGCACGGCGGAAATCACCGGCACGCCGGTCTGCAGTTGCACGTCCATCAGGGCCTGCACCACGGTGCTGGCCACGAAGTCGTGGCGGTACACGCCGCCGTCCACCACCAGGGCGCTGCCCACCACGGCAGCGTAGCGGCCTGAGCGGGCCAGGCGCTGCACGTGCAGGGGAATCTCGAAGGCGCCGGCCACGTCGAACACGTCGATGGACTCGGGACCAAAACCGGCGCGCGCCATCTCGGCAAAAAACGCGTCGCGCGAACGCTGAACGATGTCGGCGTGCCACGACGCCTCCACGAAGGCGAAGCGCAGGTCGGCGGGCAGGCGGGGAAGCTCGGTGGGGGCAGGGGCTTGGGTCATGGCAGGCATTGTAGGAAGGTGGTGCCCGAGGCCTCAGGCGCTGACGATCCAGCCCTCCAGCGGGTCGCACTCGGGCAGGCCCCAGCGCGGGTGACCTTGGTGCTGCTGGTGCTGCGCCCAGGCGGCTTGCAGCAGGCACAGCACGGCGTCGAGCCGGTCGCCACTGGGGTCGTCGGCCAGGGCATCGCGTTGGGCGTGGCTCAGGCGCAGGCGCAAACCCGCGCCTTGCAGCAAGGGGGCAAGGCCGTTTTCCAAGGCGTTGAGCAAGGTGCGGCGCGCAATCAGGCGATCGGGCGTCTGCTTGGCCTTGTCGTCGCTTTTGTACGAGGTGTTGCCCAGCACGCTGCGCGCCAGCAGGCCCGGGTAGGCCTCCAGCGCCACGCGGGCCGGGTCGCCCTGGCGCAGGCCGGGCAGCGTGGCGTTGGCGGCAATCAGGCGCGGCACCCCCGCGTGCATCATGAAGGCCACGGGTGGGTTGACCCACTTCATGCTCGGGCTGGAGCCGGCCGGACCGTCGGTGGCGCGGTGGGCGAACTTGCCGCCCACGGGGCGGGCATCGCAAAAAACGGAGAAGGCCTGGCGAATGGTGTCGCGGTCGAGCGCGGCGTAGTGGGCCATGCAGGCGGCCCAGTCGGTGGGCCAGCCGAGGGCCTGCACCAGTTCACGCGGCAAACCAAAAGGCAGGTCAAAGCCGCCCACCCAGGCGGGCAGTCCGGCCAGGTGCGCGCCCCAGGCGTCGAGCGTGTCGAAGGTGTCGAGGGCGTCGAGCACCACGCGGCCACGGTCCAGCCGGCCGCGCGCCAGCGTGATGGGCTTGCGTCGGCTTGGCGCGCTGGTGAAGTCACAGCCCAGCAGGGGCAGGTCGTCAGGGGTCATGTGGGCGTCATCCCAGGGCCAGGGCGGTCACGCCCGCAGCAATGCAGCCGGCACCCAGCAGGCGGGCGATGCGGTCGCCCTCGCCCAGCAAGCGCCCACCGATGAGGGCAGCGAACAGCATGGACACCTCGCGCGCCGGCGCCACGTGCGACAGCGGGGCCTCGCGCATGGCGTAGAGCACCAGCACATAGGCCACGGGGCTGATGGCGGCCACCAGCAAGGCATAGCGCCACTGCTCGCGCCACAGGCGCCAGGTGCTGGGGCGGTCGTGCAGGGCCACGGGCGCCAGCAGGGCCACGCGGAAGAAGTTGCCCATGTAGTCCACCAGGATGGGCGAGAGCAACAACACCTTGACCGCGTAGCCGTCCACCACCGTGTAGGCGGCGATGAACACGCCAGTGAGCAGGCCATAGGCCATGCCCGCGTGCACGCGCTGGCGAGCGGCCGGGTCGTGCGCGGCGCGCAGCAGGCCGGGCCCGCCCGCGATCAGGAACACACCGCCCACCACCGCCACAATGCCCAGGCCACCCAACACGGTAAGCCGCTCGCCCAGCAGGGTGATGGCCACCAGCGAGGACAGCAGCGGCCCGCTGCCGCGCGCCATGGGATAGACCACGGTGAGGTCGGCGCGGCGGTAACCGCGCAGCAAGATGACGTAATACGCCACGTGCAGCACGCCGCTGGTGGCCACCAGGGCCCAGGCGGTGGCGTTCCAGTGCGGCACCTGCTCGCGGCCCAGCCACCAGCCCAGCGGCGCCCACACCAGCATCATCAGCACGGCGGTGAAGAAGGCGAAGCGGGCGTCGCCATTGGCCTTTTTGGCCGCGATGTTCCAGCCGGCATGGATCAGGCCGGCGAGAACGATCAGCAAAAAGGCGGTGGACGACACGGGCGAACGAAGCAACGAAAAACCGCAGCCCACCAAAGGCGGGCTGCGGTCTGGAGACGGGCGCCGATCAGGCGCGGCCGATGATGCTGGCGGTGGCCATCAGCTCTTCGAGCAGGGCCAGCGACACGGTGCCCGAGACCGAGTACGGGTCGAACTCGGGGCGCTCGGAGTACTTCAGCACGATGGAGGTGTTGAGCTTGGACAGGTTCACCGTGCCCATGGTCCAGCCACCAAAGCGGCGCTCACGAATCTCTTCGTAGTGCAGCAGCACCACGTCGGTGTGGCGCTGGTCGCTGACGATGTGGCTGTACAGCGTGTTCACCGCGCTGCGGCCACCTTCGATGGCTTGCAGGAAGATGCCACCGCCGTAGCACAGCACACCGGTGATGCCGTTGTGGATGTTGTGGGCACGCGAGGCGTCCAGGATGGACTCGATGGACTTGCTGCAGTCCTTGTTCACAGCGCGGCTGACGTAGAGCAGGCGAACGAGCATGGTGTTGACCTCAGCGGGGAATGAGGGAGAGGAATTCGCGGCGCAGGTTGGGGTCTTTGAGGAAGACACCGCGCATGACCGAGTTGATCATCTTGCTGTCCATGTCCTTCACCCCGCGCCAGGCCATGCAGTAGTGGCTGGCCTCCATCACGATGGCCAGGCCATCGGGCTGGGTCTTTTCCTGGATGAGGTCGGCCAGTTGCACCACCGCCTCTTCCTGGATCTGGGGACGGCCCATGATCCATTCGGCCAGGCGGGCGTACTTGGACAGGCCGATGACGTTGGTGTGCTCGTTGGGCATCACACCGATCCAGATGCGGCCGATCACCGGGCAGAAGTGGTGGCTGCAGGCGCTGCGCACGGTGATGGGGCCCACGATCATGAGCTCGTTGAGGTGCTCGGCGTTGGGGAATTCGGTGACGGCCGGGCCCTTCACGTAGCGGCCGTTGAACACCTCTTTGAGGTACATCTTGGCCACGCGGCGGGCGGTGTCACCGGTGTTGTGGTCGTTCTCGGTGTCGATCACCATGGCGTCTAGCACGCCTTGCATCTTCTCGGTGACCTCGTCCAACAGCTTCTCCAGTTCACCCGGCTGGATGAACTCGGCGATGTTGTCGTTCGAGTGGAAGCGGTGGCGAGCGGCCTTGAGGCGCTCGCGGATCTTGACGGACACGGGCACGCCCTGGTCATCGTCGGCGGGAACTGCTGGGTTCATGTCGGCATCTGGTGTCATGGTCGTGGGGGATGCTAACACCCGCCCTGAGCCAGATCGCCTTCTGTGGCCTTTGAACCGGTGCCGAGCAGGGCCTCCAGGTCGGCCAGGGTGTTGGCCTCGTGCAGGGGTTTGTCGGTGCGCTGGCGCAGCAGGCGCGGAAAGCGCAAGGCCACGCCGCTCTTGTGGCGCGGGCTGCGCGCAATGCCCTCAAAGGCCAGCTCGAACACCAGGGTGGGCAGCACGCTGCGCACCGGCCCGAACTTCTCCAGCGTGGTGCGGCGGATCACCGCGTCCACCGCCAGGAATTCCTCGTCGCTCAGGCCCGAATAGGCCTTGGTGAAGGCCACCAGTTGCAAAGCACCCGGCTGTGCGGGGCGGCGTTCGGCGATGGCCTGCACCACGGCCTGGGCTTCGGCGGCGTCGCGCGGTGGGCGGCTCCACACAGCGAAGGTGTAGTCGGTGTAGACCGAGGCGCGGCGGCCATGCCCGGCCTGGGCGTAGATGAGCACACCGTCGATGGTGAAGGGGTCTACCTTCCATTTCCACCAGGCCAGCGGCTCGGCGTCGCCGGGGCGCGACTTCACGCGCCCGGTGCCGTAACGACCCAGGCGATGCTTGAGCATGAGCCCCTCCAGCCCCCACTCGCGCGAGCGCTCTCGCCAGGCGGCCAGGGCGGCCCAGTCGTCAGTGAGCACCAGCGGCGAGCAGTCCAGGCGCGGGCTGACCGCATCGGCCAGGGTGTCCAGAGCGGCGCGGCGTTCGACCTGCGGCTGGGCCCGCAGGTCAGCTCCCTTGTGTTCAAGCAAGTCGTACGCAAGGAAGTGCACCGGCGCGGTGGCCAATACCTTGGACGTGAGCGTCTTGCGCCCAATGCGTTGCTGCAACACCGAAAACGGCGCGGGCGCACCCTGGGCCGAACTGCCCGGCAGGCTGGGTGCCAGGGCGTCCCAGGCCACGATCTCGCCGTCGATCACGGTGCCATCGGGCCAGCCCTTGGCCAGGGCCACCAGCTCGGGGAAGCGGTCGGTCATCAGCTCTTCGCCGCGCGACCACACCCACACCTGGCCTTGGCGTTTCACGATCTGGCCCCGGATGCCGTCGAACTTCCATTCCACCAGCCAGTCGTGGCGCTCGCCCAGGCTGGCGGGGGCGTCGGCCAGGGGCTGGGCGAGGAAGAAGGGGTAAGGCAGACCGCCCGAGGAAGCCCCACCGGTCTCGCCGCCCTCCTCGCCCCCTGGCTCGCCGTGCACGATGCGGGCCCAGGCCTGGGCGGTGGGCTCGCGCATGGCGTCGGTGTAGCCCATCATGCGCGCCGCCACCTCTTTCGGGTCGAGCCCGGCGTGCTCGGCCACGGCGCGCTGCACCAGCAGCTTGCTCACGCCCACGCGAAAGCCGCCACCCACGAGCTTGATGAACAAAAACCGGCCCAGCGGGTCCAGCTCGTCCCAGGCGGCGCGCACGGCCTGGGCCACCACCTCGGGTGCTTCGCCGCGCAGGGGCAGCAGGCGCTCTCGCATCCAGCCGTGCAAACCAAGCGCCGCCATGGGCCGCGAGGCGGGGGGCAAGAGGTGGGCGATGGTTTCGGCCAGGTCACCCACCGCCTGGTAACTGGCCTCGAACAGCCAATCGGGCAGGCCCGCGGCCTCGGTGGCCAAGGCGCGCAACTGGGCCGTGCGGATGAGCTGGCGCGGCTTGCCGCCGGCCAGGAAGTACACCGCCCAGGCCGCGTCTTCGGGCGGCACCTCGGCCAGGTAGCGCACCAGGGCGGCCACCTTGGCGCTGGTGGAGGTGGTGCCGTCCAGCTCGGCGTAGAGCTCGGCGAAGCGCTTCATGGGGCCGGCGATGCCTCGGGCGCTGGTTCGGCGGCCTCGTCGCCGTACTCGGTGTCAAAGGCCTCGGCCTGCAGGCCCTGCTCGCTGAGGTAGCGCACCAGCACTGGCACGCTGCCGTGGGTGACGATCACCCGCTCGGCCCCGGTGGCGCCAATGGCCGAGAGCAGCCCGGGCCAGTCGGCGTGGTCGCTGAGCACAAAGCCTTGGTCAAAACCGCCGCGGCGGCGCTGGCCACGCACCTGCATCCAGCCGCTGGCGAAGGCGTCGGCGCAATCACCGAAGCGGCGAATCCACGGTGTGCCCAGGGCGCTGCCAGGGCACAGCACCAGGGCGCGGCGCAGCACGGCCTTGTCGGTCACCTCACTCACGGTCAGGGTCTCGGGCAGCGCCACGCCCGCCGCGCGGTAGGCGCGGTTGATGGGCTCGACCGCGCCGTGGCAGACGATGGGGCCGATGCTGGCGTCCACGCCGCCCAGCAGGCGCTGCGCCTTGCCCAGGCTGTAGCACACCAGCACGCTGGCGCGACCGGCCTGGGCGTTGGCGGCCCACCAGCGGTTGATCTGCCCAAACAGCTCGGCGTCGGGCCGCCAGCGGTAGATGGGCAGGCCGAACGTTGACTCGGTGATGAACACGTCGCAGCGCACCGGCTCGAAGGGCGCGCAAGTGCGGTCGGGCACGGCGCCGTGCGGCGTGGGCCGGTAGTCGCCACTGGCCACCCACACCCGCCCGCCATGTTCCACGCGCACCTGGGCAGAGCCCAGCACATGGCCCGCGGGGTGCAGCGAGACGCGCACGCCCTGGTGTTCCACCACCTCGCCATAGGCCAGGCCCTGGAAGGCAATGCCGGCACCCAGGCGCGCGCGCAGCAGGCCCTCGGACACGGCCGTGGCCAGGTAATGCCCGTGGCCGGTGCGGGCGTGGTCGGCGTGGGCGTGGGTGATCACCGCCCGCTCCACGCGCCGCCAGGGGTCAATGTAGAAATCGCCCGGCGGGCAGTACAAGCCCTCGGGGCGCTGCACGATCAGGTCGCCGCTGGCCATGGCTCAGTAGCGGTGGCCGCTGAGGTAGAGCGTGGCGCGCATGATGCCGAAGGCGATGCGGTCGAGCACGCGCTGGTGCCACGGGCGTGCCCGCAGGGCGGGCGCATCCACCGTCTGGCCCGAGGTGGTGACGATGGTGTCCAGGCACTGGCGCAAGAGCGCGGCGAAACGCCGGTCGGTGGTTGTGACGTTGGCCTCGCGCGCCAGCAGCAGCGACAGCGGATCGAGGTTGGTCGAGCCCACGGTGGACCAGCGCGAGTCCACCACCGCCACCTTGGCGTGCAGGGCACTGGGCGCGTACTCGTGAATCTCGATGCCCGCGTCCACCAGCTTCTGGTACACCGGCCGCGCGGCGCGGTACTGCAGAAAGTGCTCGTAGCGCCCCTGCAGCAGCAGGCGCACGCGCACCCCACGCTGGGCCGCCAGCACCAGCGCCTTGCGCAGCTTGCGCCCGGGAATGAAATAGGCGTTGGCGATGAGGATTTCTTGCCGGGCCGCGCCAATGGCCTTGAGGTAGGCGCGCTCGATGTCGTGGCGGTGGCTCACGTTGTCGCGCAACAGCAGCGAGGCGCGTGCGCCGTCCACGGCCACCGGCGGCAGGGCGGACTCGGCCTCTTCTTCGGCTTCGGTGCCAGTGCCCAACTGACCGATCTTCTCCAGCAAGGCGGTGAAATCGCCCACCGGGCGCGAGCCGCGCAGGGCCTCCCAGGCGGCGCGGAACTCGCGCTGGCGTGCGCTGCGCGCGGCCTGCAGGCGCCACCAGAGCGTCTCCATGGTGTCCACCATGTCTTGCACCAAGGGGCCGGCCACGCGCAAGGAAAAGTCCAGCCGGGGGGCATTCAGGCGGCCCAGGGCCACGTCTTCCTGGTCGTCAATGATGTTGATGCCGCCGCAGAAGCCCACGGTGCCATCGATGGTGCACAGCTTGCGGTGCAGCCGCCGCCAGCGGCTGGGAATGAGCAGCCCCAGGCGCCCCAGCGGCGAGTACACCCGCCACACCACGCCCGCTTCACGAAAGCGCCGTTGCCACTCGAGTGGCACATGGGGCGTGCCCACGCCATCCACCACCAGGCGCACCGCCACACCCCGGTGTGCGGCGCGTTCCATGGCCTCGGCCACCATCAAGGCGGCACCGGAAAACTCAAAAATGTAGGTCTCCAGGTGCACCACCTGGCGGGCTGCGTCCATGGCCTCGACCAGGGCGGGAAAGAACTCGGCGCCGCCTTGCAACAACAACAGTTGGTGCCCTCGGCGCATCAGTCCGATCGAGCGGCTCACAAGCCCAACTCTGCAATGAGGGGCAGGTGGTCAGACATGCGCGACCAGGCCCGGCCATGGGGCACGTGCGCCGACAGCGGCCGCAGCCCGCGCACAAAGATGCGATCGAGGTGCAGCAGCGGCAGGCGCGCGGGAAAGGTGGGCAGGCGGATGTCTTCAAAGGTGCGAAGGCCCAGATCAGCCATGGGCTTGAGCAGCTGCGCGCCCCAGTCGTTGAAGTCGCCAGCCACGATCAGGGGGGCGGCACCCGGTACCTCGCGCGCAATGAAATCGCCCAATCGCTGAACCTGGCGCTCACGGCTGGCGTGAATCAACCCCAGGTGCACCACCACCACGTGCACAGCGCTGCCCTCGACCTCCACCTCGGCGTGCAGCAGGCCACGCTGCTCGAAACGGTGGTCGGACACGTCCGTGTGCTTCACGTCGCGCACCGGCCAGCGCGAGAGCAGCGCGTTACCGTGTTCACCATGGCGGGTGATGGCGTTGGTGCGGTAGACGGCCTCGTAGCCTTCAGGTGAGAGGTAGCCGGCCTGCCCCACCTCGGGCCAATGGGTGAAGCGCTTTTCCAGCTTGCGGTGGTGGCTGCGCACCTCTTGCAGGCAGACGATGTCGGCATCGAACTGCTCGACTGCGTGCGCGAGGTTGTGGATTTCCAGCCGGCGCCCAGGGCCCAAGCCCTGCACGCCCTTGTGGATGTTGTAGGTCGCCACGCGCAATGTGCTCATCGTCAAATCATGCCACCGCCCAGCCGCCGTGGCAGCCAGGTGATGGCCTCCGCATTCGAAGGGGAAAAACACCGATCCACCGCTTCGCGCCAGGGCAGCCAGACCTGGTCGCGGTGCTCGCGCGGGCTCAGCCGCACCGGCACCGCGGCGGGGATGCACAGGCCGAACAGGTGCTCGGTGTTGTGCGTGACCCCGGGCGCATAGCGGTGGCGCCACTGGGGGTAGATCTCGTACACGTTCTCCAGCCCCCAGTCACTCAAGGTATGGCCGGGCGCGCGGGCATCAAGCCCGGTTTCCTCCCAGACCTCACGCTCGGCGGTCTGCTCGAACGGCTCACCGTCGAAGTCTTTGGCGCCGGTGACCGACTGCCAGAAGCCGGGCGCGTCGGCCCGCTCGATCAGCAGCACGTCAAGTGCCGGGGTGTGAATCACCACCAGCACCGATTGGGGAATCTTGAAGGGACGGGTCAGCGCCATGACGGAATGCAAAAAGGCACCCGAAGGTGCCTTTTCATTCTGACGCAAAGCCAAAGGCCGGTCAGGCCGCGGGCTGCACGTTGCGCAGGCGGATGTGCAGTTCGCGCAGTTGCTTCTCGTCCACCGGGCTGGGGGCCTGGGTCAGCAGGCACTGGGCGCGCTGGGTCTTGGGGAAGGCGATCACGTCGCGGATCGACTCGGCCTTGGTCATCAGCGTGATGAGGCGGTCCAGGCCGAAGGCCAGGCCACCGTGCGGGGGCGCGCCGTACTGCAGCGCGTCCAGCAGGAAGCCGAACTTGAGCTGGGCTTCCTCGGGGCCAATCTTCAGGGCCGAGAACACCTTGCTCTGCACGTCGGCGCGGTGGATGCGGATGGAGCCACCACCCAGTTCCCAGCCGTTGAGCACCATGTCGTAGGCCTTGGCGATGCACTGGCCCGGGTCGGTGTCCATGAGGTCTTCGTGACCGTCCTTGGGCGCGGTGAAGGGGTGGTGCACGGCGGTCCAGCGGTCGGCTTCTTCGTCGTACTCGAACATGGGGAAGTCCACCACCCACAGCGGGGCCCAGCGGTCTTCGAACAGGCCGGTCTTCTTGGCGAATTCGCCGTGGCCGATCTTCACGCGCAGGGCGCCGATGGCGTCGTTCACCACCTTGGCCTTGTCGGCACCGAAGAACAGGATGTCGCCGTTCTGCGCGCCCGAGCGCGACAGGATCTCGGCGATGGCCTTGTCGTGCAGGTTCTTCACGATCGGGCTTTGCAGGCCGTCACGGCCCTTGCTCACGTCGTTCACCTTGATCCAGGCCAGGCCCTTGGCGCCGTAGATCTTGACGAACTCGGTGTAGGCGTCGATCTCGCTGCGGCTCATCTCGCCGCCACCGGGAATGCGCAGGGCCACCACGCGGCCGTTCTTCATCTGCGCGGGGGCGCTGAAGACCTTGAAGTCCACGTCGCCCATCACGTCGGTGAGCTCGGTGAACTCCAGCTTCACGCGCAGGTCGGGCTTGTCCGAGCCGAAGCGGTGCATGGCCTCGGCGAAGGGCATCACGGGGAAGTCGCCCAGGTCAACGCCCATGGTGTTGTGGAACACCGTCTTGATCATGCCCTGGAACATCGCGCGGATGTCTTCCTCGGTGAGGAAGGAGGTCTCGATATCGATCTGGGTGAATTCGGGCTGGCGATCGGCGCGCAGGTCTTCGTCGCGGAAGCACTTGGTGATCTGGTAGTAGCGGTCGTAGCCGGCCACCATCAGCAGCTGCTTGAACAGCTGGGGCGACTGCGGCAGCGCGAAGAACTGGCCGTCGTGCACGCGGCTGGGCACCAGGTAGTCGCGCGCGCCTTCGGGCGTGCTCTTGGTGAGCATGGGGGTTTCGATGTCCACGAAGCCTTCGGCGTCGAGGAACTTGCGCACTTCCATGGCCACGCGGTAGCGCAGCATCAGGTTGCGCTGCATGTAGGGGCGGCGCAGGTCGAGCACGCGGTGCGTGAGGCGGGTGGTCTCCGACAGGTGATCGTCGTCGAGCTGGAAGGGCGGCGTGACCGAGGGGTTGAGCACCTTCAGTTCGTGGCACAGCACCTCGATCTTGCCGCTCTTGATGTTGTCGTTGGTGGTGCCCTCGGGGCGCGCACGCACCAGACCGACCACCTGCACGCAGAACTCGTTGCGCACGTCTTCGGCGGTCTTGAACATCTCGGCGCGGTCGGGGTCGCACACCACCTGCACCGTGCCTTCGCGGTCGCGCAGGTCAATGAAGATGACACCACCGTGGTCGCGGCGGCGGTTCACCCAGCCGGCGAGCGTGACGGTTTGGCCCATCAGGGCTTCGGTCACCAGACCGCAGTAGTGGGAGCGCATGGCCATTTCGGTACTTCTTTCTTGGGTGTCGCGGGCAGGCCCGCGTGGTCGATCAGGGGGTGGCGATGGCGGCCTTGACCGCCGGGTTCTTCGGCCCGCCGGGCACGATGACGCCCATGGAGACGATGTAGGTGAGGGCTTCGTCCACGCTCATGGACAGCTCGACACAGTCGCGCTGGCGCACCATGACGAAATAGCCCCCGGTGGGGTTGGGGGTGGTGGGCACATAGACGCTCACGAACGCCTCGTCACCGCCTTGGGCTTGCAGGTGCTCCAGCACATTGCCCGCGGGCGTGCCGGTGAGAAAACCGATGGTCCACATCTGGTCATGCGGCCAGCGCACCAGCACGGCCTTGCGAAAGGCGTTGCCCTTCTCCGAGAACAGGGTGTCGGACACCTGCTTGACCCCGGAGTAGATGGAACGCACCACGGGAATGCGGTGCAGCAGCGCGTGCCACCAGGTGACGATGCGGTTGCCAATGATGTTGGACGCCAGTGCGCCGATGGACAGCAGCACCACCAGGGCGAACACCACGCCCAGGCCGGGAATGTGCATGCCCAGCAGTTGGTCAGGCTGCCAGCTCGTGGGCAGGATTCTCAGGGTCTGGTCCAGGGTGCCGACCACCCAGTCGAGCACCCACAGGGTGATGATGAGCGGCACCAGGACCAGCAGGCCCGAGAACAGCCATTTGCGCAGGGCGCCCATGGATCGGCGGGGCTCAGTGGCAGGCGCAGGAGGCGCCGCAGCCGCCAGCGGGGGCGGCCGGGCCCGCGTCGCCGCCGGCCGAGGCCGAGGCGCCGTCACTGACAGCGGTGGCAGCGGCCGCCGTGGCCGGCGCGGCGGCACCCGTGCTGCCACCCGAGCCGCCCCGGAAATCGGTGACGTACCAGCCGGAACCTTTGAGCTGGAAACCCGCGGCAGTGATCTGCTTGCGGAAGCTGGCTGCACCGCAGGCAGGGCAGGTGCTCAGGGGCTCGTCGGAGACTTTTTGCAGCACGTCCTTGGCATGGCCACAGGACTCGCACTTGTAGGCATAGATGGGCATGGCTTGAACCTGGAATGCGGGATGGGGGGACCGATGCCACCGGCCGCCCCTGGGGCCGCCGGCGGGTTGAAGAAAACCGGTCATTATAAATTCGGCCCTCACCCCCCGATTTCAAGGGGCCGAGCGGCCAGGCGCCTTCACCAGAGGCGCACGCGGACCAGCACCTGGGTGACGATCAGGCCCAGCAGGAAGCCCACACCGCCGTACACGATGGCTTGCAGCAAACGGTTGGTGCGGCGCTGCTCGGCCATGAGAGCGTCCAGCTCGCGGCGCAGGTCGTTCGGGCGGTGCTGCAGGTAGTCGTGAAACAGTCGCGGCAAGGCCGGCAGCAGCTTGGCGTATTGCGGCGCCTCGGCCTTGAGCTGCTCCCACAGGCGCTTCGGGCCAATCTGGTCGACCATCCACTTCTCCAGGAAGGGCTTGGCCGTGGCCCAGAGGTCCAGGTCGGGGTCCAGTTCGCGGCCCAGGCCCTCGATGTTGAGCAAGGTCTTCTGTAGCAGCACCAGTTGGGGCTGGATTTCCACCTGGAAGCGACGCGAGGTCTGGAACAGGCGCATGAGCACCATGCCCAGGGAAATGTCCTTCAGCGGCCGGTCGAAGTAGGGTTCGCACACCGCGCGGATGGCCGATTCCAGTTCGTCCACCCGCGTCTGTGGCGGCACCCAGCCCGATTCGATGTGCAGCTCGGCCACGCGCTTGTAGTCGCGACGAAAGAAGGCCGTGAAGTTCTGCGCCAGGTATTCCTTGTCGAACTCGGTCAGGGTGCCGACGATGCCGAAATCGAGCGAGATGTAGCGGCCGAAGGTGGCCGGGTCGGTGCTGACCTGGATGTTGCCCGGGTGCATGTCGGCGTGGAAAAAGCCGTCGCGGAACACCTGGGTGAAGAAGATGGTGACGCCGTCCTGCGCCAGCTTGGCGATGTTCACGCCGCGGCGGCGCAACTCGTCCACGCGGTTGATGGGCACACCGTGCATGCGCTCCATCACCATCACCTCGGTGCGGCAGTAGTCCCACACCATTTCGGGAATCAGCACCAGGTCCAGCCCGGCCATGTTGCGGCGCAGTTGGGCGGCGTTGGCGGCCTCGCGCAGCAGGTCCAGCTCGTCGTGCAGGTACTTGTCGAACTCGGCCACCACCTCACGCGGCTTGAGGCGCTTGCCGTCGGCCGAGAGGCGCTCCACCCAGCCGGCCATCAGGCGCATCAGGCTCAGGTCTTTGTCGATCACCGTGCCCATGGCCGGGCGCAGCACCTTGACGGCCACCTCGCGGCCGGCGTGCTGCCCGCTGCGCAAAGTGGCGAAGTGCACCTGGGCAATAGACGCACTGGCCACCGGCACGCGGTCGAACTGGCTGAACACCTCGTCCAGCGGCTTGCCGAACGCCCGCTCGATGGTGGCCACCGCCACCTCGCTGGGGAATGGGGGCACCCGGTCCTGCAGCTTGGCCAGCTCGTCGGCGATGTCGGGCGGCATCAGGTCGCGCCGGGTGGACAGCACCTGACCAAACTTCACAAAGATGGGGCCCAGGCGCTCAAGGGCCTCGCGCAGGCGCTGCCCGCGTGGGGTGTCCAGGTTGCGGCCGATGGAGACGATGCGCCCCAGCAACCGGATGCCGGGGTGCTGAAAGCTGGACAGCACCAGTTCGTCCAGGCCGTGTCGCAACACCACCCAGACGATGAACGCCCCGCGAAACACCTGCCTCATGCGCCAGGCCCGCTGGCGTTGCCTTCACCTTGTCCCGGGCGAGGCACCCGGGCAGCAAACGCCTTGGCCGCCTCCACCGCACGGCGGGCCACCGAGGTCAGGGTGTGGGCGGGCGCATCGCCCAGCAGGCGGGCGAGGTCTTCTTCCACGTCCCAGCGCACGTTGTCGCTGAGCCAGGCCACTTCAGCCGCCAGTTGCACGTCGCCCTGGATCTCGGTGGCGGGCTTCTGGCCAGTGAGCAGGGATTGCGCCAGGGCCAGGGGCGAGGTGTCGGTGAGGGTGACGGTGAGCTCGGGCACAGCATCGGCCGCGCAGCGCTCCAGCAGCCCGGCGGGCGTGGCCGCCAGCGTCAGGTGCACATCGGTCCAGCGCACCCGCACCGGCTTGCCCTGCTGGCGCTTGAGGCGCTCCATGGCCACAGGTTCTTGCTGGAGCACGTGGTTGAGGAACAGCACCACCCGGTTTTGCAGCTCGTCCACCACCCACTCGGGGGGACGCAGGGCGTTCAAAAGTGAGGACATGGGGGAAGAAGGCGAAGCGCCACTGGACGAAAAATCGGGTGGTTCATGTTTCATGACCACCCGATTCTGAGGGATAGGCACCCCGGCACGGCACCGGGGTGACATTCGTGAGGATTACTGTAGGGCTTGCACGCCCGCCACCAGCCAGCCGCCCGCGCCCTGCTTGGGACGGGTGATGTTCCAGACCTCGCGGAAGGGGCTCGGACCGGCGGACTCGTCTTCGCGGATCATGCCGGAGAACTCGACACTGGCCATGTACTCGTCGGCGGTTTCCTCGATGCCCAGCAACTGGGCTTCCAGCATTTCGACTTCGGTCTTGTTCGTGGCGGCGCCCGTGTGGCGCTCGCGCTCGGCGAGTTGGCTCTTCACCTCTTCGAGCATGCCGTCGGTCATCATGGCGCGCAGGCTGGCGATGTCACCACGGTCCCAGGCGGCCTGAAGGCTCACGAAGTTGGCCTTGGAGGCCTTCAGGAAACCGTCCACGTCAAAGCCGGCGGGTACGCCCCAGCTCTGGCTGCCGCTCAGGGCCGAACCGATCATGGAACCACCGGTGCTGGCGCCGCTATCCAGCGCAGCAGGCGCGCTGCGCTCCCACGGGCGGGCCGAGGCATCGTTGCCCACGTTGTTGGGGCTGTAGCTGCGCGGGGTCACGGGCTCGGCGGGGGTGGCGCCGGCGCCCTGGTAGGCCAGGCCACCACTCTGGGCGGCGGGCGCACGGCGGCGCAGCACGGCGCCGATGACGGCAGCGACCACGACCACCAGCAAGGCGATCAGCAGGAACTGGGCGAAGCCCTCACCAAAGCCCAAGGACGAGGCCAGCCAGGCCAGGCCCAGACCGGCGGCCAGGCCGCCGAGCATGGCGCCCCAGGGGCGCTTGGGCGCCTGGGCCGGTGCCGTGGTGGCCGGGCGGTTGGCGGCGGTGGCCGGCGCCTGGGCAGGCGCGGCCTGGGTGCCCTGGGTGGGCGCCGGCTGGCTCGGCGCGGTGCTTCGCTGCGTCACATTGCTGGACTGCTTGCCGATGGAGGAGCCCCCGCCCAGGCGCTTGGCCCAGGCCTCACTCGAGCCGAGCACCATGGAAACGGCCAGCAGTACCGACCACAACTTGTTCATATTCTGAGTCTCCTCGTCAAGACAAAAACACACGCCAATCAATCAGCACTTGATGCCCACGTGCAGCGCCACCACACCACCAGTGAGGTTGTGCACGTCCACGTGGCCGAAGCCCGCGGCCTTCATCATCTGCCGAAGCGTTTCCTGATCCGGGTGCATGCGGATGGACTCTGCGAGGTAGCGGTAGCTTTCCTCGTCGTTGGCCACCCATTTGCCGATCTTTGGCAGGATGTTGAAGGAATACCAGTCATAGGCTTTTTCCAGGGGTTTGGCGACCCGGGAAAACTCCAGCACCAGCAATTTGCCGCCAGGCTTGAGCGTGCGATGCATTTCGGCCAGCGCAAGTTCCTTGTGCGTCATGTTTCGCAAGCCGAAAGCCACGGTGACGATGTCGAAGCTGTTGTCGGCAAAGGGCAGCTTCTCGGCGTCGCACACCATGGTGGGCAGCACCACGCCCAGGTCGAGCAGGCGGGTGCGGCCTTCGCGCAACATGGCCTCGTTGATGTCGGTGTGCACCACGCGCCCGGTGGCGCCCACCTTGCGGGCAAAGGCCAGCGACAGGTCGCCCGTGCCGCCCGCGATGTCGAGCACCTGGTGGCCCGGCTGCGGGTTGGCCACGGCGATGGTGTAGCGCTTCCAGAGGCGGTGAAGACCGGCCGACATGAGGTCGTTCATCACGTCGTACTTGGGCGCCACCGAGTCAAAGACGCTGCGCACGTGGCGCGCTTTCTCGTTCTCGTCGACGGTCTTGAAGCCGAAATGGGTATTGGCCATGGCGTGTCCGGTGATCAGTGGTGGCCGCAGCCAGCGCCGGCCTTGGGTGCCATGGGGGCGTCGCGATCGACCCCGGCCGCCTTCAGGCGGGCCTCGTAATCGGCCCAGAGCTCGGCTTGGCGCGAGCCCAGGAAGTAGAGGTAGTCCCAGGAAAAGATGCCCGAGTCGTGGCCATCGTCGAAGGTGGGTTGCACCGCGTAGTTGCCCACAGGCTCCAGCGCCAGCAGGCCCACCTCGCGCTTGCCGGTTTGCAACACCTCCTGGCCCGGACCGTGGCCCTGCACCTCGGCCGAGGGCGAGTACACGCGCATCAGCTCGAAGGGGATGCGGAAGGTCTGGCCGTCGGAGAAGGCGACCTCCAGCACGCGCGAGGCGCCATGCACGGTGATGTCCTGCGGCGTCGGGGTGTCTTTGTTCAGTCCAGCCATGTCAATGTCCTTGGTGATGCGTCAGACCAGCACGCGTTCGATGCCACCTTGGTTGGCCTGCGCCACGTAGGTGGGCAGCCACTGCTCGCCCAGGATCTGGCGGGCCATTTCCACGACGATGTAGTCGGCCTCCAGCAGACCGCTGTTGAGGTCGTCCTGGTAGCGGGTCAGGCCTTGCAGGCAGCTGGGGCAGGAGGTGAGGATCTTCACGTTGTCCTGCGGACCCACACCGCCAGCGGCGCGCAGAGCGGCCTCGCCCTTGCGGATTTCCTCTTCCTTGCGGAAGCGGATTTGGGTGGAGATGTCGGGGCGGGTCACGCCCAGCGTGCCCGATTCGCCACAGCAGCGCTTGCTCTCGACCACGCCGTCGCCCACCAGGGCCTTCACCGTCTTCATCGGCTCCTGCAGCTTCATGGGGCTGTGGCAGGGATCGTGGTAGAGGTAGGCGCCCTGGCTTTCGAGCTTCACGCCCTTCTCCAGCAGGAACTCGTGGATGTCCACGATGCGGCAGCCAGGGAAGATCTTCTCGAATTCGTAGCCCTGGAGCTGGTCGTAGCAGGTGCCACAGCTCACCACCACGGTCTTGATGTCGAGGTAGTTCAGCGTGTTGGCCACGCGGTGGAACAGCACCCGGTTGTCGGTGATGATTTTCTCGGCCTTGTCGAACTGGCCCGAGCCGCGCTGGGGGTAGCCGCAGCACAGGTAGCCCGGCGGCAGCACGGTCTGCACGCCGGCGTGCCACAGCATGGCCTGGGTGGCCAGGCCCACCTGGCTGAACAGGCGCTCGGAGCCGCAACCGGGGAAATAGAACACCGCCTCGGTGTCGGCCGTGGTTGTGTGCGGGTTGCGGATGATGGGGACGTAGTTCTTGTCCTCAATGTCCAGCAGGGCGCGCGCGGTCTTCTTGGGCAGGCCGCCCGGCATCTTCTTGTTGATGAAGTGGATCACCTGCTCTTTCACCGGCGCGGCGCGCAGGGTGGCCGGCGGCGCGCTGGTCTGCTTGCGTGCGACCGCCTTGAGCAGGTTGTTGGCCATGCGCTGGGCCTTGAAGCCCACGTCCACCATGGCCGAGCGCACGAACTTGATGGTCTCGGGGTTGGTGGCGTTGAGGAAGAACATGGCCGCCGCGTTGCCGGGGCGGAAGCTCTTCTGGCCCATCTTGCGCAACAGGTTGCGCATGTTCATGGTGACGTCGCCGAAGTCGATCTTCACCGGGCAGGGCGTCACGCACTTGTGGCACACGGTGCAGTGGTCGGCCACGTCTTCGAACTCTTGCCAGTGCTGGATGCTGATGCCGCGGCGGGTCTGCTCTTCGTACAGGAAGGCCTCGATCAGCAGCGAGGTGGCCAGGATCTTGTTGCGCGGGCTGTAGAGCAGGTTGGCGCGCGGCACGTGGGTGGCGCACACCGGCTTGCACTTGCCGCAGCGCAGGCAGTCTTTGACCGAATCGGCAATGGCGCCGATGTCGCTCTGCTGCATGATGATCGACTCGTGCCCCATGAGGCCGAAGCTGGGCGTGTAGGCGTGGGCCAGATCGGCCTGGCGCACGCTGGCGTCCTGGGCCACCAGGGCCTGGTGCTCGGCGCCGCGCAGCAGCTTGCCTTTGTTGAAGCGGCCCTCCGGGTCCACCTTGGCCTTGTAGTCGGCAAAGGGCTTCAGCTCGTCGTCGCTGAGGAATTCGAGCTTGGTGATGCCGATGCCGTGCTCACCCGAGATCACGCCGTCCAGGCTGCGCGCCAGCACCATGATGCGGGCCACGGCCTCGTGCGCGGTCTGCAGCATCTCGTAGTCGTCGCTGTTGACCGGGATGTTGGTGTGCACGTTGCCGTCGCCGGCGTGCATGTGCAACGCCACCCACACCCGGCCCTTGAGCACGCGCTTGTGAATGGCATTGCACTCGGCCAGGATGGGTGCGAAGGCAGAGCCGGTGAAGATCTGCTGCAGGGGCCCACGAATCTGGGTTTTCCAGCTCGCGCGCAGGCTGTGGTCTTGCAGGCCGGGGAAGAACTGCTCGATGCCGTCCAGCCACTGCTGCCACTGGGCGCGCACCTCGCGCACCAGCGCCAGGGCCTGCTGCACGCGGTCTTCCAGCAGCTCGGCGTTGGGCAGTTCGTTGGCGTCGTCGGTCTTGCCCAGGGGCAGGCTGCCCTTCTCGAAGAAGGCCTCCAGTGCCTCGCAGAGCTTGAGCTTGTTGCGCAGCGACAGCTCAATGTTGATGCGCTCGATGCCCAGGGTGTACTCGCCCATGCGCGGCAGCGGGATCACGACGTCTTCGTTGATCTTGAAGGCGTTGGTGTGCTTGCTGATGGCCGCCGTGCGCTTGCGGTCCAGCCAGAACTTCTTGCGCGCCTCGGGGCTGATGGCCACGAAGCCTTCGCCGCTGCGCGAGTTGGCCAGGCGGATCACCTCGCTGGTGGCGCGGGCCACGGCGTCGGGGTCGTCGCCCACGATGTCACCGATCAGCACCATCTTGGGCAGGGTGCCGCGCTTGCTCTTGGTGGCGTAACCCACCGCCTTGAGGTAGCGGTCGTCCAGGTGTTCCAGGCCGGCCAGCAAGGTGCCCGAGCGCTTCTGCTCGGCGAACATGAAGTCTTTGATCTCGACGATGCTGGGCACGCCGTCCTTCGGGTTGCCGAAGAACTCCAGGCACACGGTGCGGGTGTGGTCGGGCATGCGGTGCACCAGCCAGCGCGCGCTGGTGATGAGGCCGTCACAGCCTTCTTTCTGAATGCCCGGCAGGCCGCTGAGGAACTTGTCGGTCACGTCCTTGCCCAGGCCTTCCTTGCGGAAGGTCTTGCCGGGAATGCTCAGCGTCTCGGTGCGCAGGAAGGTCTTGCCGTCGGCCTTGAAGAACTTCAGCTCGAAGGTGGCCACCTCGGCGTCGTGAATCTTGCCGCGGTTGTGGTCCAGGCGGGTGACCTCCAGCCACTCGGCCTGCGGCGTGACCATGCGCCAGCTGATCAGGTTGTCCAGCGCGGTGCCCCAGAGCACGGCCTTCTTGCCACCGGCGTTCATGGCGATGTTGCCGCCGATGCACGAGGCCTCGGCGCTGGTCGGGTCCACCGCGAAGACGAACCCGGCGCGCTCGGCCGCGTCCGACACGCGCTGCGTGACCACGCCCGCCTCGGTCCAGATGGTGGGCAACGGCTCGTCGTGGCCGGGCACCTTCACCCACTCGACCTCGGTCATGGTCTCGAGCTTTTCGGTGTTGATGACCGCGCTCTTCCAGGTCAGGGGAATGGCGCCGCCGGTGTAGCCGGTGCCGCCCCCCCGGGGGATGATGGTCAGGCCCAATTCGACGCAGCCCTTGACCAGGCCAGCCATTTCTTCTTCCGAGTCGGGCGTGAGCACCACGAAGGGGTACTCGACGCGCCAGTCGGTGGCATCGGTCACGTGCGACACGCGCGAGAGGCCATCGAACTTGATGTTGTCCTTGGCGGTGAGCTTGCGCAGGGCCCGCGTGGCCCGGGTGCGCAGGGCCGCCATGTCGTCAAACGACTGGGCAAAGCGCTCCACCGCGCCGCGGGCGGCCTGCAGCAGCTCGGCCACCAAGGCGTCGCGAGCGGCGTCGTCTTCAGGGGTGCGGCGCTTTTGCACCTCGCCCAGGCGGTGGTGCAGGGCGTCAACCAGTTGCTGGCGGCGCTTGGCGCTGGAGAGCAGGTCGTCTTGCAGATAGGGGTTGCGCTGCACCACCCAGATGTCGCCCAGCACTTCATAGAGCATGCGGGCCGAGCGGCCGGTGCGGCGCTCGCCGCGCAACCCGTCCAGCAGGGACCAGGCGCGCTCACCGAGCAATCGGATCACGATTTCGCGATCCGAGAACGAGGTGTAGTTGTACGGAATTTCGCGAAGCCGGGGCGTTTCGTCGTGGGCGGTGAGGAGCGGAAGCGGGGTGGGTGCGTTCATGGAGGCGGCCGGCTGTGGACTGCTGCGCAGAACGCGGAATGGTACCGCAGCGCACCATACACACACCCCAGTCATGGAAACCCCGGTTGTCATGGAAGGGCCATCTTCATGTAATGGATTGCACACAATTGGTCGATAGCCTGCGACCTTTCCAACGACAACCCCAAGGAGCCCCCCATGAAGACACCCTCTCTTGCCTTGAGCACCGCCTTCGCCCTGGCGGCACTGGCCCACGTGCCCGCGCACGCCCAGACCGAGATCCAGTGGTGGCATTCCATGGGCGGCGCCCTGGGCGAATGGGTGAACGACCTGGCCAAGGACTTCAACGCCAGCCAGAAGGATTACAAGATCGTGCCGACCTTCAAGGGCAGCTACGACGAGTCCATGACGGCGGCCATCGCCGCCTTCCGCGCCGGCAATGCCCCCCACGTGCTGCAGGTGTTCGAGGTGGGCACCGCCACCATGATGGCCAGCAAGGGCGCCATCGTCCCCGTGGGTGACGTCATGAAGAAAGCCGGCGTCACTTTCGACCCCAACGCCTATGTGCCCGCGGTGGCCGGCTACTACACCGCGCCTGACGGCCGCATGCTGAGCTTCCCCTTCAACAGCTCGACCACCGTCTTCCACTACAACAAAGACGCCTTCAAGGCCGCCGGGCTTGACCCGGACAAGCCCCCGCGCACCTGGCCCGAGGTGGCCTTAGCGGCCGGCAAGCTCAAGGCCAGCGGTCACAAGTGCCCCTTCACCACCAGTTGGGTGAGCTGGACACAACTGGAGAGCTTCTCGGCCTGGCACAACACCGAATTCGCCACCAAGGGCAACGGCATGCGCGGCTTCGACGCCCGCCTGACCTTCAACAGCCCGCTGCACGTGCGCCACATCGAAAACCTGGCCAACATGGCCAAGACCGGACTGTTCGTCTACAAGGGCCGTGGCAATGCCGCCGACGCCACCTTCGTGTCGGGCGAGTGCGCCATGATCACCGGCTCCTCGGCGCTGTACGGCAACGTCAAGCGCAACGGCAAGTTCGCCAACGGCATCGGCACCCTGCCCTACTACCCCGATGTCGCCGGCGCGCCTCAGAACACCGTGATTGGCGGTGCCAGCCTGTGGGTGATGGCAGGCAAGAAGGACGTCGATTACAAGGGCGTGGCCCAGTTCTTCGCGCACCTGTCCAAAGCCGAAGAGGCCGCCAAGAGCCACCAGCGCACCGGCTACCTGCCGCTGACCAAGGCCTCTTACGAGCTGACCGAAAAGTCGGGCTTCTACAAGCAAAACCCCGGCACCGACGTGTCGGTGGAGCAGATGATCCGCAAGACCACCGACAAGTCGCGCGGCATTCGCCTGGGCAACTTCGTGCAGATCCGCACCATCAACGACGAAGAACTTGAGCAGGTCTGGGCCGGTCGCAAGACCGCCAAAGAGGCGCTTGACGCCGCCGTGCGCCGTGGCAACGAGCAACTGGAGCGATTCCAGAAGACCGTCGCCCGTTAAGGCCTGACGCGATGGGCCGACCCGAGGGCCGGTCCATCGCCCTTGTTTGACCCCTGCCGGGCCGCCCCGCCCACTCCCACATGGAAAAGCGCGTCCGATTCCGCTCTGCCTGGCTGCCCTGGCTGCTGGTGGCCCCGCAGATGGCCATCGTGTTGGTGTTCTTTTTCTGGCCCGCCGCCCAGGCGCTTTACCAAAGCGTGCTGCAGCAAGACGCCTTTGGCATGGCCACCGAGTTCGTGGGCCTGGAGAACTTCCGCCGCCTGTTCGCCGACGAGAGTTACCTCGCCTCCTTCAAGACCACCGCCATCTTCTCGGTGCTGGTGGCCACCATTGGCCTGACGCTGGCGCTGCTGCTGGCGGTAATGGCCAACCGCGTGGTGCGCGGCGCCACTGTCTACAAGACCTTGCTGATCTGGCCTTACGCCGTGGCCCCGGTGGTGGCCGGCGTGTTGTGGCTGCTGATGTTCGCCTCGCCCTACGGCGTGGTGGCCTATGCCCTGCGCTGGCTGGGCATTTCGTGGGACCACCTGCTCAACCCGCAACACGCCATGGCCCTGATCGTGATGGCGGCGGTGTGGAAGCAGATTTCCTACAACTTCCTGTTTTTCCTGGCCGGGCTGCAGTCCATTCCGCAGTCGCTGATCGAGGCCGCCACCATCGACGGCGCCTCGCCCTGGCACCGCTTCTGGACCATCGTCTTCCCCCTGCTCTCGCCCACCACCTTCTTCCTGCTGGTGATCAACGTGGTCTACGCCTTCTTCGACACCTTCGCCATCGTGGACGCCGCCACCCACGGCGGGCCGGGCAAGGAGACCGCCATCCTGGTTTACAAGGTCTATTACGACGGCTTCAAGGCCCTGGACATGGGCGGCTCAGCGGCGCAGTCGGTGATCCTGATGGCCATCGTCATTGCGCTGACGGTGGTGCAGTTCCGCTTTGTGGAAAAGAAGGTCCAGTACTGAGTCCCCCCTCGTCGGCATTAGCGAGAACGTGCACCATGATTGAACGCCGCCCCGGCCTCACCCTGCTGGCCCACTTCATCCTCATCCTCGGGGTGGCGGTGATCGTGTTCCCGGTCTTTGTCACCTTCATCGGCTCTACCCAGACGGCCGAGCAGATCGCCAGCAGCAACCCGCTGTCGCTCATGCCCGGCAGCAACGTCCTGGAGAGCTACCGCCTGGCCCTCTTCGGCGGCAAGACCAGCGGCGGCTCCACCATCGCGCCGGTGGCGCCCATGCTGTGGGTGAGCTTCGTGAGCGCCATGGTGATCGCCGTGGGCAAGATCGCCATCTCGCTGCTGTCGGCGTTTGCCATCGTCTACTTTCGCTTCCCGGCGCGCAACCTGGTCTTCTGGATGATTTTCGTCACCTTGATGCTGCCGGTGGAGGTGCGCATCGGCCCCACCTACGAGGTGGTGTCAGACCTGGGCATGCTCAACACCTACGCCGGCCTCACGGTGCCGCTCATCGCCTCGGCCACCGCCACCTTTTTGTTCCGCCAGTTCTTCCTCACCGTGCCCGACGAACTGGTGGAGGCCGCGCGCATCGACGGCGCCGGGCCCATGCGCTTCTTCTGGGATGTGCTGCTGCCGCTGTCGCGCACCAGCATCGCCGCGCTGTTCGTGATCCAGTTCATCTACGGCTGGAACCAGTACCTCTGGCCCCTGCTGGTGACCACCAGCGAAGACATGTACCCGGTGGTGCTGGGCATCAAACGCGCCATCTTTGGCGAGGTCTACGTGGAATGGAACGTGGTGATGGCCACCGCCATCCTGGCCATGCTGCCGCCGGCCATCGTCGTCATCCTCATGCAGAAGTGGTTCGTCAAGGGCCTCGTCGACACCGAAAAATAAGCACCGCACCAACATGGCATCACTTTCGCTGCGCCAGGTCATCAAGCGCTACCGCACCGGCAAGACCGAGCTGCAGGTCATCCACGGCGTGAACGCCGAAATCGCCGATGGCGAGTTCGTCGTCATCGTCGGCCCCTCGGGTTGCGGCAAGTCCACGCTGCTGCGCATGGTGGCCGGGCTCGAGGAAATCAGCGGTGGCGAGATCGCCATCGGCCCGCGCGTGGTCAACCAGCTGGAGCCCGCCGAGCGAGACATCGCCATGGTGTTCCAGAACTACGCGCTCTACCCGCACATGAGCGTGTTCGACAACATGGCCTACGGCCTGAAGATCGCCAAGGTGCCCAAGGACGAAATCAGGACGCGGGTGGACAAGGCCGCCAAGATCCTGGAGCTGGGCCACCTGCTGGAGCGCAAGCCGCGCGAGCTCTCGGGCGGCCAGCGCCAGCGCGTGGCCATGGGCCGCGCCATCGTGCGCCAGCCACAAATCTTCCTGTTCGACGAGCCCCTGTCCAACCTGGACGCCAAGCTGCGCGCGCAAACCCGCCTGGAAATCCAGAAGCTGCACCGCGAACTGGGCATCACCAGCCTCTTCGTCACGCACGACCAGGTCGAGGCCATGACCCTGGCCCAGCGCATGATCGTGATGAACGCCGGCCACATGGAGCAGTTCGGCACGCCCGAAGAGGTCTACAACCGCCCGGCCACCACCTTCGTGGCCAGCTTCATCGGCTCGCCGCCCATGAACCTGTTGCACCACGCGCCCGGCAACCGGCCGGGGCAAATTCTGGGCATCCGCCCCGAGCACCTGGACGTGGCCAGCGACGGTTGGCCCGTGCAGGTGGAAACCGTGGAACTGCTGGGCGCCGAGCGCCTGGTGCACGCCCGCCTGGGCGACGAGGCCCTGATCGTGCGCCTGCACGAAGGCGAAGGCGCGCCCGCCGTGGGCAGCACCCTGACGGTCCGCCCGCGCCAAGACCGCCTGCACGCCTTCGACGCCACCACCGGCCAGCGCCTCTGAACACCACCGCCATGACCACCCCCTGGCCCTACCCCCGCTGGATCGCCCACCGCGGCGCCGGCAAGCTCGCGCCCGAAAACACCCTGGCCGCCTTCCGCCTGGGCGCGCACCACGGCTACCGCATGTACGAATGCGACGCCAAGCTCAGCGCCGACGGCGTGGTCTTCCTGCTGCACGACGACACGCTGGAGCGCACCACCAACGGCAGCGGCCGTGGCGGCGACCAAGCCTGGAGCGCCCTGAGCCGCCTGGACGCTGGCGCCTGGCACTCGCGCGCCTACGCAGGCGAGCCCCCGGCCACGCTGGAAGCGGTGGCGCGCCACTGCCAGGCCCACCGGCACTGGCTGAACATCGAGATCAAGCCCACCCCAGGGCTGGAGCGCGAGACCGGGCGGGCGGTGGCCGCCGAGGCCCGCCGGCTCTGGGCGGCGCAGGTGGACAGGCCACCACTGCTCACCTCGTTCCAGCCCGACTCACTGCGCGGCGCACTGGAGACGGCGCCCGAACTGCGCCGGGGCCTGCTGCTGCACAAGCTCTGGGACGGTTGGCTGGACGCGGCCCGCGAACTGGGCTGCGCGGCCATCGTCTGCCAGCAAGACCTGTGGACCGAGGACACCTCGGCCCAGGTGCAGGCCGCCGGCATGCGCCGCCTAGCCTACACGGTGAACGAAGAGAGCAGCGCCGCGCGCCTGCTGGCGCTGGGCCTGGACGGCATCATCACCGACCGGGTGGACGGCTTCGTGCCCGAGAACTGAGCCTCAGCGCCCGCGCAGCCACCAGGCCACGCTGCCCTGCGCCAGCACCAGCGCGGCGTAGGTGGCCATCTTGCCGTCGCGCCCGAAGTAGGCCAGCCCAGCCAGCAACACCACACAACCGGCCGCGAACAGCCAGCCCAGTTGGACTGCCGCCGACTGGCGCCCGGCACGCCGCACGCGAAGGCCCAGCCACAACACCAGGGCCACACCGAAGGCCGGCATCACGAAGCCGGCGATGTGCAGCACAAAACCCAATGGTGTCATCGAAGATTGCCTTGGCGCGTCTATAAGCGGTCGATTTTATAATCCGGGTCATGGCCGTCTGGACCCTGGGCATCAACCACCACACCGCCCCGCTCGATTTGCGCGGGCGGTTCGCGTTTGCGCTCGACCAGATCCAGCCCACGCTGCAGGGTTTGCGCCAGTCGCTGCCGCGCCAGCCCGAGGCCACGTTGCTGTCCACCTGCAACCGCACCGAGTTGTATGGCGCGGGCGATCTTTCGGCCGTGGAACCCACGCTGGCCTGGCTGGCCCAGACCGGTGGCGTCAACCCGCAGGTGTTGCGCGACCATGCCTACGTCCTCAAGGGCGACGAGGCAGCCCGCCATGCCTTCCGCGTAGCCAGTGGCCTGGACAGCATGGTGCTGGGCGAGGCGCAGATCCTGGGCCAGATGAAAGACGCCGTGCGCGCCGCCGACGAGGCCGGCGCCCTGGGCACCACGCTGCACCAACTGTTCCAGCGCTCGTTCGCGGTGGCCAAGCAGGTGCGCACCTCCACCGAGATCGGCGCCCACTCCATCAGCATGACGGCCGCGGCCGTGCGCCTGGCCTCGCAACTGTTTGAAGACCTGCGCGACATCCGCGTGCTCTTCGTGGGCGCGGGCGAAATGATCGAGCTGGCGGCCACGCACTTCGCCGCCAAGTCGCCCAAGTCCATGGCCATCGCCAACCGCACGCTGGAGCGTGGTGAGGCCCTGGCCTCGCGCTTCGGGGCGCAGGTCATGCGCCTGGCCGACATCCCCGACCACCTGCACGAGTTCGACGCCATCGTGAGCTGCACCGCCAGCACCCTGCCCATCATCGGCCTGGGCGCGGTAGAGCGGGCCCTGAAAAAACGCCGCCACCGTCCCCTGTTCATGGTCGACCTGGCCGTGCCGCGCGACATCGAGGCAGAGGTGAAAGAGCTGGACGACGTCTACCTCTACACCGTGGACGACCTCGCCGCCGTGGTGCAGACCGGCAAAGACCACCGCCAGGCCGCCGTGGCGCAGGCCGAGGCCATCATTGACGCGGGCGTGCTCAGCTTCATGCACTGGATGGAGCAGCGCGACCCCTCCAAGGGCATCGTGCCGCTGATCCAGCAGCTCAACGCCCAGACCGACGCCTGGCGCGCCCAAGAGCTGGCCCGCGCCAAACGACTGCTGGCCAAGGGTGAGCCAGTGGACGCGGTGCTCGACGCCCTGGCCAAAGGCCTCACGCAAAAGATGCTGCACGGCGCCTTGGCCGAGCTGCACACCGGCGACGCGCCAACCCGTGCGGCCACCGCCGAGACCGTCTCGCGCCTCTTCCTGCGCGAAGGCAACCCCACCCGCGGCCAGCGCTCCTAGGCGCCTGCGCGCCCATCGGCCGCCCGCGGCCGCCCCGCATGAAACCCTTTGTTCGCCACACCCTGCTGCGCCAACGCGCCCGCCTCCACGAGCTGGACGCCCTGCTCTGCGCCCCCGACGTGGTGGACGACATCGCCCGCTTTCGCGCCCTGAGCCGCGAGCACGCCGACGCCAGCGCGCTGATCGAGGTGTTCGATCGCTACCTGCAGCGCGAAGCCGATCTGGCCACCGCACAGGAATGGCTGCGCGACCCCGACATGGCCGACATGGCGCGCGACGAGATCACCCTGTGCGAACAAGACATGGCCGCGCTCGACGCCGACCTGCAGCAGCGCCTGGTGCCGCGCGACCCCGACGACGACCGCAACGCCTTCGTGGAAATTCGGGCCGGCACCGGCGGCGACGAATCGGCCCTGTTCGCCGGCGACCTGGCGCGGATGTACACCCGCTTCGCCGAGCGCCAGGGCTGGCGGGTGGAAGTGGTGAGCGCCTCGCCCAGCGACCTGGGCGGGTACAAAGAGGTGGTGCTGCGCATTGAGGGCGAAGGCGCCTTCGGCCTGCTGCGTTTCGAGTCAGGCGGCCACCGGGTGCAGCGCGTGCCGGCCACCGAAACCCAGGGCCGCATCCACACCAGCGCCGCCACGGTGGCGGTGATGCCCGAGCCGGATGAGGCCCAGGCCATTCAGCTCAACCCGGCCGATTTGCGCATCGACACCTTCCGCGCCAGCGGCGCGGGCGGCCAGCACATCAACAAAACCGACTCGGCCGTGCGCGTCACCCACCTGCCCACCGGTATCACCTCCGAGTGCCAGGACGGCCGCAGCCAGCACAGCAACAAGGCCAAGGCCCTGCAGGTGCTGGCCGCGCGGCTGCAAGAAAAAGATCGAGCCGAACGCGCCGCCAAAGAGGCCGCCACGCGCAAGGGCCTGATCGGCAGCGGCGACCGCAGCGACCGCATCCGCACCTACAACTTCCCCCAGGGCCGCCTCACCGACCACCGCATCAACCTCACGCTCTACAAGCTGCTGGCGGTGATGGAAGGCGAGCTGGACGACGTGATCCACGCCCTGCGCGTGGCGCGCGGCGCCGAGCTGCTGGCCGAACTGGAGCAGGCCGCCCGATGACCCTCACCGACGCGCTCCACTCGCTCGCCCAGGCAGGCATGCCGCGCCTGGAGGCCCAGAACCTGCTGCTCATGGCGCTGGGCCGAGACCCGCACGACCGCGCCTGGCTGCTGGCCCACGACACGGACGCGCTCGACGAATCGGCCAATGCCCGGCTGCAAACCCTGGTGCAACGCCACCGCGACGGCGAGCCCATGGGCTACCTGCGCGGCGAGCAAGAGTTCTTCGGCCTGCCCCTGCGGGTGGACGCCCGCGTGCTGGTGCCGCGCCCCGACACCGAAACCCTGGTGCAGTGGTCGCTGGAGGTGCTGGACGCGCTGCCCTTGCCCATTAACAACGCCAGCGCCATCGACCTGGGCACCGGCAGCGGTGCCATCGCCCTGGCCCTGGCCAGCCAGCGCCCGGGCTTGGCGATCACCGCCACCGACGCCAGTGAAGCCGCCTTGGCCGTGGCCCGCCAGAACGCCGAGCGCCTGGGCCTGGCCGTGCAACTGGCCGCCGGCCATTGGTTTGCCGCCGTGCCCGGCCAGCGCTTTCACCTGGCCGTGAGCAACCCGCCCTACATCGCCGAAGGCGACCCGCACCTGCCCGCCCTGCGCCACGAGCCCATCAGCGCCCTCACCGCGGGCCCCGACGGCCTGGACGACATCCGCACCCTGGTGGCCCAAGCCCCCGCCCACCTGCACCCGGGCGGCTGGCTGTTGCTCGAACACGGCCACGACCAGGCCCCCGCCGTGCAAGCCCTGCTGCGTCAGGCGGGCTTTGTCGACGTGAGCAGCCGCACCGACCTGGCGGGCATCGCGCGCTGCACCGGCGGGCGCTGGCCAGCGGCGCGATAATCGCCAGCTTCCGGGACGCCACGCCGTCCCTTCTCCATGAGGACGCAGACACCATGAGCGACACGCAAACCCGCATCGACCAACTGGTCAAATCCCACGACATCGTGCTGTTCATGAAGGGCAGCGCCAGCTTCCCCATGTGCGGCTTCTCAGGCCGTGCGGTGCAGATCCTCAAGGCCTGCGGCGTCGACCCCAAGGCCATCCACACGGTGAACGTGCTGGAAGACAACGAAATTCGCCAAGGCATCAAGGACTACAGCAACTGGCCCACCATCCCCCAGCTCTACGTGAAGGGCGAGTTCATCGGCGGCTCCGACATCATGATGGAGATGTACCAGTCCGGTGAGCTGCAGCAGGTGCTCGACGCCAAGGCCTGAGCCACAGACCGCCCGCACACACAAGCCACCCTCGGGTGGCTTTTTTCACGCCCGTGGCAAGCGTGCGACAAGCGCCCGGCTTTCGGTGCTTTTCGGGGCATTCCCGACGTTGAGGCTGGGCACACCTTGTGCTTGAATGAAAGCGTCATTGGTCACCGGAGAACCGCATGAGCCACTCACGCAGCCTGGTCGCACCCTCCTCCCTGGGCCTTCCCATCGCCCAGGTGCGCAACGTGTTCAATGCCGACGAAGTCGAGCGCAAGCTCGCCAACCTGCAGGCCAGCGGCCACGAGCGCGATCACGAAGGCCTGCGGGCCACCTGGCAGCGCATGCTGGAGCGCGGCCCCGGCCGCTTCGCCGTGAAGCCATCCGGCATCCCCGACATGGAGCCCCTGTACGAGCTGCTGCCCAACTTTGGGGAAGTGCTCGACGACGTGAAGCGCCACGTGGCCCTCAGCCAGGACAGCCGCGACAGCCTCGAAGTGACGCCCATGCTGCTGCTGGGCCCGCCCGGCGTGGGCAAAACCCACTTTGCCCGCCAGCTTGCCGACCTGCTGGGCACCGGCATGAACCTGGTGCCCATGAGCAGCATGACCGCCGGCTGGCTGCTCTCGGGCTCGTCATCGCAGTGGAAAGGCGCCAAGCCGGGCAAGGTATTCGAGGCGCTGGTGGACGGCCAGTACGCCAACCCCGTGATCGTGGTCGATGAGATCGACAAGGCCAGCGCCGACGCCCAATACGACCCGCTAGGCGCCCTTTACAGCCTGCTGGAACACGACACCGCCCAACACTTCATCGACGAGTTCGCCGAGGTGCCCATCGACGCCAGCCAGGTGATCTGGGTGACCACCGCCAACGACGAGCGCGGCATTCCCGAGCCCATCCTGAACCGCATGAACGTGTTTGAGATCGCACCGCCCTCGCTGGAAGCCGCCCGGAAAATCGCGGCGCACCTCTACCGGGGCATTCGGACCGAACACGACTGGGGGCAGCGCTTCGACCCCGAACTCAGCGACGACGTGCTCGATCAACTGGCCACCCTCGCGCCGCGCGAGATGCGCCGCGCGCTGCTCACCGCCTTCGGCAACGCCCGCCTCGACCACCGCGACACGGTAGAGCCGCAAGACCTGCCTCGCCCCGGCCTGGGCAAGGGCCGAATCGGCTTCCTGCAATGAGGGGCACCCCGGGCGCTCAAGCGTCCGGGTGTACCCAATTCTTTTGCGCGGCATACACCGCGTTGGGGTATTCCGAGCGGCCACGGCTGCCGTTGTAGCGGCCCAGCGCCAGGAAGGTATCGCCGCGCTCGCGGTCCAGGTAATGCCGCAGGATCACGCAGCCAAAGCGGATGTTGGTCTGCATGTGGAACAGGCTGCCCGGGTCGCCATTGCCGATCAGCCGCGCCCAGAAGGGCATGATCTGCATGTAGCCACGCGCGCCCACGCGGGAAATGGCGAATTTCCGGAAGGCGCTCTCCACCTGAATCAGGCCCAGCACCATGGTGGTGTCCAGGCCAGCGCGGCGCGACTCGTACCAGACCGTCTGCAAAAACTCCACCCGGGTCTGGAAATCGGGCTTGCGCTTCTTCAACCGGTCGCCCATGGCGCCCAGCCAGCGCAGGTAGGCCAGGCGCTTGTTCAGGTCGGTGAACTCGGGCACGGGCGGCGCGTCATTGGCGATGGCGGCGCTCAGGGCGCTGCGCACCGAGTCGGCCAGCGGCTCCTCGATCTGCCCGCCCGCTTGCCCCAAGCTGGGCAGCCCCAGCGCCGCCAGCCCGGCCAGGGCATCACGGCGAGACCACCCGACTGGGCTCATGCCTGAATGCGGCCCTTCAGAAAGGCCACGACCTCAGCCACGGCCACCTTGGTGGCGGCCGTGTCGCGGCGGTGCTGGTACTCCAGCACGCTCTCTTTCAGGCCCTTGTCGCCGATGGTGACCCGGTGCGGCACGCCGATCAGCTCCCAGTCGGCAAACATGGCACCGGGGCGCTCGCCTCGGTCGTCCAGCAGCACGTCCACGCCTGCGGCCACCAGCTCGGCGTACAGGCTCTCGGCGGCGGTCTTCACGTCGGGGAAACGGTCCATTCCAATGGGGCACAGCACCACGGTGAAGGGCGCGATGGCGTCGGGCCAGATGATGCCGCGCTCGTCGTGGTTCTGCTCAATGGCGGCGGCCGGCAGGCGCGTGACGCCGATGCCGTAGCAGCCCATCTCGAAGGCCTTGGGCTTGCCATCTTCGTCAAGGAAGGTGGCGTTCATGGCCTTGCTGTACTTGGTGCCGAGGTAGAACACATGGCCCACTTCGATGCCGCGCTCGATCGCCAGCACACCCTTGCCGTCCGGCGACAGGTCGCCCTCGACCACGTTGCGGATATCGGCCACCACCTCGGGCTCGGGCAGGTCGCGGCCCCAGTTCACACCGGTGAGGTGGAAGTCCACCTCGTTGGCGCCGCAAATCCAGTCGGCCATCACCGCCACCTCACGGTCCACCACCAGCTTCACCGGCAGCTTCAGGCCAATGGGGCCCAGGTAGCCCGGCTTGCAGCCGAAGTGGGCCTCGATTTCGGGCACGGTGGCGAAACGGTAGCCAGCGCTCAAGCCCGGCACCTTGCCCACCTTCACCTCGTTCATGTCGTGGTCGCCGCGCAGCAGCAGCAGCCAGACCTGGGTCTTGACGACTTCGCCCGCCTCGTTCAGCTCATCGGTGGCCAGCACCAGCGACTTCACCGTGGTCGCCAGCGGCACGCCCAGCAGTTCGGCCACGTCGGCGCAGGTGCTCTTGCCAGGGGTGGGCGTCTTGGTGAGCGCGTTGGAGGCAGCCGGGCGCGGGCCTGCCGGCGCCAGGGCCTCGGCCTTCTCGATGTTGGCGGCGTAATCGCTGGTGGGGCAATAGACGATGGCGTCTTCGCCCGTGGCCGCGATCACCTGGAATTCCTCGCTCAGGTCACCACCAATGGCGCCGCTGTCGGCGGCCACCGCGCGGTAGGTCAAGCCAAAGCGGTCAAAGATGCGGCGGTAGGCAGCGGCCATCACCTGGTAGCTCGCCTTGGCGCCTGCTTCGTCGCGGTCAAAGCTGTAGGCGTCCTTCATGATGAACTCGCGCCCGCGCATCAGGCCAAAGCGCGGACGGCGCTCGTCACGGAACTTGGTCTGGATCTGGTACAGGTTCTTGGGCAGCTGCTTGTAGCTGCGGAGTTCCTGGCGAGCGATGTCAGTGATGACCTCTTCGCTGGTGGGCTGCACCACGAAATCGCGGTCGTGGCGGTCTTTGATGCGCAGCAGCTCGGGACCCATCTTGTCGAAGCGGCCGGTCTCTTGCCAAAGCTCAGCCGGCTGGATCACCGGCATGGTCAGCTCCACGGCCCCCGCGCGGTTCATTTCCTCGCGCACGATGCGCTCCACCTTCTGGATCACGCGCAGCCCCATGGGCATGTAGTTGTAGATGCCAGCACCCAGCTTCTTGATCATGCCGGCGCGCGTCATCAGCCGGTGGCTGACGACCTCGGCATCGGCCGGGGCTTCCTTGAGGGTGCTGATGAGGAATTGCGAGGCTTTCATGCAGGCGCGTTGCCCTGGGTGCGCAGGGCAAGAAAAGAAGGTGAAAGGGGGTGGCGTTGGGTCTTGAACCGGGCGGGGTGCGGGGAAACCCCTGGGCTGCGAGGGCCGTCTACCGCCAATCGTCACTTCGCTTCGCGGGAGGGGCGATGCATAATGACCACAGTTCAAAATTTGGGGTTGATTATGCTTGACAGAGAAGGCTTCAGGCCCAATGTCGGCATCATTCTGCTCAACCAGCGAAATCAGGTGTTCTGGGGCAAGCGCATCCGCTCCCACTCCTGGCAGTTCCCGCAAGGGGGCATTGACCGCGGTGAAACGCCTGAACAGGCCATGTACCGCGAACTGCACGAAGAGGTGGGGCTTTTGCCCGAGCACGTGACCATCGTCGCCCGCACGCGGGACTGGTTGCGCTACGAAGTGCCAGACCGCTTCATCCGTCGGGATGCGCGCGGTCATTACAAGGGCCAGAAACAGATCTGGTACCTGCTGAGGCTGGTCGCACAAGACTGGCACCTCAACCTGCGCGCCACCAACCATCCGGAGTTCGACGCCTGGCGCTGGAACGATTACTGGGTGCCGCTGGACGTGGTGGTCGAGTTCAAGCGAGGCGTCTACGAGATGGCGCTGACCGAGTTGTCGCGATACCTGCCCAAGCCCGATCACCGCAACCGCTTCCTGCGTGGCGGCGGGCGGCGCCGTCCGGACGACGCCTCCCCCCTGTCCGCATCCACCACGCCGCACGGCCTGGAACTGCCTCCCGGCGCCACCTTTGACCCCGACCCACAGTGCGCTGTGGGTACGCCATCCTCCCTCCGCTGATGAGCACTCTTCACCTGCCCCGGGCGCGTCACCTTGCCGCCGCCATGCTGGGCATCGCTTCTGCCTCACTCGCGGTGACCACAGCCTTCGCTCTGAACCAACCTGAAGAGCCAGCCCCCTGGCAAGAGTCTCAGGTCTCGCCGCCAATGAACTTCAGCACCGAAGCCGTCGCCGACTTCGTGCTGGACCCTCAGAGCAGCATGCGCCTGGGCATCGACCCCAAGACCCTCACCATCGACCCGGATGGCGTGGTGCGCTACGTGCTGGTGGCCAAGAGCAGCCAAGGGGCGCTCAATGTGCTGTACGAAGGCATTCGCTGCGCCAGCGCCGAGGTGAAGGTCTACGCCCGCTGGGACAACGTCTCATCCTGGAACACCAGCGGCAAAGCGGAGTGGGAGCCCCTCGCCTTCAGGGGTACCACCCGACGTGCGATGCAGATGGCCCGCGGCGGCGTGTGCGAAGGCAAAGTGCCCAACGGCACGCCAGCGCGCATCCTGCGCGCCTTGCAGTCGGGCAACACCGAACTGACACGGTAAGAGCTGAAATCAGCCCCGCGACAGCACCAGGTTGTCGCGGTGGATCATTTCCGGCTCTGCCGCGTAGCCCAGCAAGCGCTCGAAATCGGTTGAGGCCTTGCGACAAATGAGACGCGCCTCAGGGCTGGCGTAGTTGGCCAGGCCTCGGGCAATCTCCAGGCCTCGGGCATCGCGCACCGCGATCACGTCGCCCCGCGAGAATTCGCCCTCAACCGCCGTCATGCCGATGGGCAGCAAGCTCTTGCCTTCGCCCACGATCTTTTCCACCGCGCCGTCGTCCACCACCACGGCACCGCGCAGTTGCAGATGGTCGGACATCCAGCGCTTGCGCGCCTGGTGCTTCGCGGTCTGCGCCACCAAGCAGGTGCCGATCGACTCGCCGTCGCACAGGCGCAACAACACATCGGGCTCACGCCCCCAGGCAATGACCGTCGAAGCGCCAGAGCCGGCCGCGCGCTTGGCGGCCAGGATCTTGGTGATCATGCCGCCTTTGCCAATGCCGGAGCCGGCACCGCCGGCCATGGCCTCCAGGGCTGGGTCGCCTGCCCTGGCGACGTGCACGAATTCCGCCGCGGGGTCGCGCCGCGGGTCAGCCGTGTAGAGCCCCTTCTGGTCGGTCAGGATGACCAGGGCATCCGCCTCCACCAGATTGGCCACCAAAGCCCCCAGGGTGTCGTTGTCGCCGAACTTGATCTCATCGTTCACGACGGTGTCGTTCTCGTTGATGACCGGCACCACCTTGAGTTGCAGCAAGGTCAGCAGGGTTGAACGGGCATTGAGGTAACGCTCACGGTCGGCCAGGTCAGCGTGGGTCAGCAGCACCTGGGCGCTGCCCACGCCACAGGCGCGGAGCTGCGTCTCGTACATCTGCACGAGGCCCATCTGCCCCACCGCCGCGGCAGCCTGCAGCTCGTGAATCTCTTTGGGACGGGCCGTCCAGCCCAGGCGCTTCATGCCCTCGGCCACCGCACCACTGCTGACCATGATCAGCTCGCGGCCTTGCTGCACCAGAGCAGCCAACTGACGACTCCACTGGCGAATGGCCTCTTCATCGAGGCCTCGCCCCTCGTTGGTGACCAGGCTGGAGCCCACTTTCACCACGATACGGCGGGCGTTCTTGAGCACCTGGGTGCTCGACAAATCGGACAGTTCAGGGCTCATGCGATGGAGCAGTTTCAGGCGCCAGTGGCGCCGTCTTGAAAGCGGGGATCGACCACGGTCACCGGCTGCGCCGCCTGGTGTACCTGGGCGATGTGTTCATAGATCTTCTGGATCAATCGCTCGCAACCTTCTCGCGTCAAGGCTGAAATCTCGAACACAGGGCCCTTGTAGCGCAAGCGCTTCACGATGTCCTTCACGCGCGCTTCGCGCTCTTCGGCTGGCACCATGTCCAGCTTGTTGAGCACCAACCAGCGCGGCTTCTCGTACAGCGCAGGGTCGAACTTCTTGAGCTCGGCCGCAATGGCCTTGGCCTGCGCCACCGGGTCCACTGCCTCGTCAAAAGGCGCGGCGTCGACCAAATGCAGCAGCAGACGGGTGCGCTGCAAATGGCGCAAAAACTGGTGGCCAAGGCCTGCGCCCTCAGAGGCACCCTCAATCAGCCCAGGCACATCGGCCACCACAAAGCTCTTCTCCGGGCCAACGCGCACCACCCCGAGGTTGGGGTACAGCGTGGTGAACGGGTAGTCGGCGATCTTGGGTCGGGCATTGGAAATGGCGGCGATCAGGGTGGACTTGCCCGCGTTGGGCATGCCCAGAAGACCGACATCGGCCAACACCTTGAGCTCCAGCTTCAAGGCTCGCCGCTCGCCAGGCCAGCCTGGCGTCTTCTGGCGCGGCGCCCGGTTGGTGGAGCTCTTGTAGTGCATGTTGCCAAAGCCGCCATCGCCGCCCTTGGCGATCATCACCTGCTCGCCCGGCTTGAGCAGTTCGCAGATGACCTCGCCCGTCTCCGCATCGGAGATGATGGTGCCCACCGGCATCTTGAGCACGATGTCGTCGCCCTTGACACCGAACATGTCCGAGCCCTTGCCGTGCTCGCCGCGCTGCGCCTCGAAGCGGCGGGTATAGCGGAAATCGACCAAGGTGTTCAGGCTGGCATCGGCCAGCGCGAACACATGGCCGCCTCGCCCGCCATCACCACCGTCGGGGCCGCCGAACTCCTTGTACTTCTCATGACGGAACGAGGCGCAACCATTGCCCCCGTCGCCTGCCGCAACGTCGATCGTGGCTTCGTCCACAAATTTCATGATCAGCTCCTCACTGGTGGTGTTCGCGGCCCCAACAAAAAAGCCCGCACGCGCGGGCCTTTGTGGGAATGATCCGACTGGATCAGACCGGGGTGATGCTCACCACGTGGCGGTTCAGGGCGCCCTTCACGGCGAACTGAACGTGGCCGTCCGCCGTGGCGAACAGGGTGTGGTCCTTGCCCACACCAACGTTGGTGCCGGGGTGGAACTTGGTGCCGCGCTGACGCACGATGATGGAACCGGCGCTCACCAGCTCACCACCAAACGCCTTCACACCCAGCATCTTGGGCTTGGAATCGCGCCCGTTTCGCGTAGAGCCGCCGCCTTTTTTCTGTGCCATGTTGCTCTCTCCTTAGGCCGAGATCGAGGCGATTTCGAGCTCGGTGAAATTCTGACGGTGGCCTTGGCGCTTCTGATAGTGCTTGCGACGGCGCATCTTGAAGATACGAACCTTGTCGTGACGCCCGTGGGCGACCACCTTCACCGTGACCGTTGCGCCGGAAACCAAGGGAGTGCCCACCTTGATCTCGCTGCCGTTACCGACAGCCAGAACCTGATCAAACACGATCTCTTGGCCCACTTCCGCAGCAATCTGTTCTACTTTGATTTTTTCGCCGGCAGCCACGCGATACTGCTTGCCACCGGTTTTTATGACCGCGTACATATGAACCTCTTAAGCTAATCCACTAGGGACATCGGCAGACCCAATTCCGCCGAACCCGCGAGTATACGGCGAACTCCCGGGGCCAACAAGGCCTTGCCCGCCGAGCGGCACGCACAAGCCGGGGCTTCCTATAATCGCCGCCGGCCTAGACGGCCCCAGACACCCTCTCACCGGGCCCCTATCTTGTCCACCTCGCCGCCCCCATCCTCTCACCCGCTGGCCCTGATCCGGGGCGACATGCAAGCTGTCGACGGCGTCATTGCCGAACGGCTTGGTTCCGAGGTGCCCCTGGTTCGGGAAGTCGCCCAGTACATCATCTCGGCGGGCGGAAAGCGCCTCCGTCCGGCTTTGCTCCTGCTGGTCAGCGGCGCCATCGGCAGTCTGCACCCCCATCGCCACACACTGGCAGCGGTCGTGGAGTTCATTCACACGGCCACCTTGCTCCACGACGACGTGGTGGACGAATCCACCCTGCGAAGAGGCCGCGACACCGCCAACGAGCGCTTCGGCAACGCCGCAAGCGTGCTGGTGGGAGACTTTCTTTACTCGCGAGCGTTTCAGATGATGGTCGATGTCGGCAACATGCGCGTCATGGAAGTGCTGTCGGACGCCACCAACATCATTGCCGAAGGCGAAGTGCTGCAGTTGATGAACATGCACGACGCCACCATCGACGAAGCCACCTATCTGCGGGTCATTCGCTCCAAGACCGCCAAGCTGTTCGAAGCCAGCGCCCAATTGGCCCCGATCATCGCCGGCAGCAATCCACACACCGAGGCCCTTTGCGCGACCTATGGCCAGGCCCTGGGCACTGCCTTTCAGGTGATCGATGACGTTCTTGACTATGAGGGGAGCGCCGAGGAACTGGGCAAGAACCTGGGCGACGACTTGCGCGAGGGCAAAGTCACGTTGCCCATCATTTGCGCCCTGCGCGCGGGCAATGCCGAACAACGCAAGGTCATCTGCGACGCGATCGAGCAAGGCGACCTTTCCCACCTTCACGACATCCGCGACATCATCCTGTCCACTGGCGCACTGGAAGCCGCTCGCCGCAGCGCACATGCCGAAGCCCAGCGCGCGATCGACGCCGCCAGCCAACTGCCCGCCAATGAGCACCGCGCGGGTTTGCTACAATTAGCGGCTGGACTGTTGGAGCGTCGCTCCTGAGTCCGTCAAACGCGTCAATCGTTTGACAACGGCCTCGCCAGAGGTCATTCGGGGTGTAGCTTAGCCTGGTAGAGCGCTACGTTCGGGACGTAGAGGCCGGAGG
>NZ_JAYSFD010000020.1:0-37854 GCF_041913525.1 Hydrogenophaga sp.
TGATCAGCATGGCGTAGGTCAGCAGGCGCACCACGCGCCCATTGCCATTGCTGAATGGGTGCACCCAGGCAAACCGGTGGTGGGCCAGCGCGACCTTCATCAGGTCGTACTTGGGGGGATCGAGCCGGTTGATGAAGGCCACCAGTTCGGCCATGTAGCTGGGCACCTGCACCGGGTCTGGCGGCAAGTGTTCGGCCTGGGCAATTTGCACTGGCCCCGTGCGGTAGCTGCCCGGGGTGCGGTCGCCCTCGCGTTGAAGCCCGTCAACCGTGGTGGCGTGCAGGCCGCGAAGCAGGTGCTCGCTCAAGGCCGCACCGGGCTCCACCGCCGACTCCACCTGGCGCATGGCGGCTTCGATGTTGTCGATCTCGCGCAGGGCCTCCGAGCCTGTGGGGGCTGGCGCCACTTTGGCCTCGACATAGTCGGCCAGCGTCGTGTGGTTGCCCTCGATCCGGGCCGACGCCAAGCTCTCCAGCAGGTGGAAGACCTCCTTGAGCTGCAGGAAGACAGGGGGAGGGGTGCTTCCCCGGATCTCAAGCCGACGCAGGTGCTCCAGATCGGTCAGCACGTCGAGCAGCGGCGAGTCGAACCGGGGGTTCAGCAACTGCAGATCGTGGTGAAAAAACCGGGGCATGGCGATTCCAGATCTTGAATGGGGCTTGCATCATATCTTTAAAGATTTTGAAAAAGTTCTTTTAAGACATGGGCTTGCGGTGAATGGGTGGGAGAAAAAACTTGACTTCTCCCCCTTCGGCATCTTGACGCTGGCCTGCCAGCAAGTGCAAAAGCCGGCCGTCTGGACCTCAGATCAGGCGCGACTTCCGGTGCTGCCAGACCTTCAAGATGGCGCTTCGCTCTGATGCGGTGGCCAGGCGAGATCGGCCACCCGCTCGCAGGAAGTTCTCCAGTTGGCCCGCCACGGCGGCGCGAAACTCGTCCAGCGCCATCGGCTGCCAGGAAGGCAAGGTCGCGGTGGCCACTATGTGCTTGTCTTCGCCGCGCACTTTGCGGATGGCCACCACCCGCGCCCACGGCATCACGGTTTCCTGCCCGCTCGTTTTGTCGGTTAACCGGGCCAGCACCAGGTCCCCAATCTGGAGGTGGCTCGGTGCGCCTTGCCACGCAAACGTCTCGATCTCGGCCTTCACCGAGGCATCCACCCGGTTTTGTCCATCGGCCTCGGCCCGCTCGGCGGCGCGCTCTTCGGCATCGGAATAAGTGCCGGCGTACAGCCGCAGCAGGTGCAGCTTGGCCTCGTCTTGCGTGCGGTCGGCCGCTTGTGGTTTGCGTTTTGTCGGCGTGCCGGGGCGGGGCTCTCCCTGGAGGGGGTAGGCCGTGGGGGGCCGATAGGCCGCGGCCATCTCGGAGAGGAAGTGCTCGTCCACCTCTTCCAGGCAGTGCGATTCGACAAACTGCCAGGCCGCCTGCGCCAGGGCTTTGTCCGTGGTCCACACGCCCGCTTCCACCAAGCGGTCGCGGCTGGTCACCGATGCATTGCTGGAGCCGACGAAGGCCGACCTGCCGAACGCAAACACCTTCGCGTGCAGGGCTTGCAGGTTGAAGAGGCGAATGCCGCGTTTGTGCCAGGCCAGCAGGTCTTGGCCCGACACCTGCCCGGCGCGGGCAGACTGGAGATCGCAACGGGTGAGCACCCAGCTGCCTGGCGCCGGTTTGATCCACCGGCTGGCCCCCATGCCAACGAAGGGCACCGCGATGCGTGCCGGCTTCCCCGATTTCAGTGCCTGCTGGATGTGGTGCCAGATGGCGTCATCGGTCACCAGTGCGAATTTCTCGGCCACTTGCCGCCTCCTTCACTGCTTTTTGTTCACTGCCTTTTTTCGCTGTTTCTAGGCCCTCTTTCCGCAGGCCTTGTGCGCCGGGGCCCACTTTGGGTCGTTGGCCACCGCGCGCCGAACGCCAGGCACTCGGCCGCCTGAGCGCGCTGGCCGCCCGGCGTCACGCACTGGGCTCCACCAGGCGAATGCGGCCGGTCAGCAAGGCCTGGGCCATGGCTTGCTTGAGGGCGCGGGCTTTGGTGAGGTGGGCTTCGAGGGCGGTGATTTCGGTGTCCATGGCGGAGAGCGCCTCGGCGATCGCGTCCTGTTCAGGAATTGGCGGCAACACTATGGTGAAAGCTTTTAGCCAGTGGAATTCGATGCTCTCGACAGTAGTTCCTGATTTCAGGCACGTCGCCAGAATGCCTTCGCCCCAGAACGTCAACGCATGCAATAGGAACTCGGCGGTAACTTCATCGTTTGGCTGAATCGCCTTCAGATCTTGGTTTATCGCCATCGGTTTAAGCGTGATGCCGACTGGCAAGTACTTGCGAAGGATGCCGCTTCTCATCACTAGGACGACTGACTTCGGCGGTACGACCCTCGTCGTGCCATCCCGGATGGCAGCATTTGATACGGACTTCGCAGACTCGGAAAGCTGAGCAGCCTTCAGGTCGCCCGATGAAAGCCATGGCACCTCGGCAGGTGACCAGTAGTCGACTCTTGCCATTGACGGAGTCATACCGCCAGACCATCTTCCCAGCTTGCCAAGCGGCACTTGACGCCAAGCCCTAGTGTCCTGAAGTAAGCGACGCCTCCCGGTGAGCAGTTCCTGCATGGCGCCTTGCTTGATCTGGCGCTTCTTGGTCAGCAGTTGCTCCAGCGAGTCGATCAGGGCGTCGGCTCCCCCCAAAGTGTCAGCGATGGATTGCTGCTCGGTTTTGCTGTCGGGGATTGGCAAAAATACGTTGGAGAAATCCCGGCTGTAAATCGCTGCCACGCTGGTGGTTCCAGTCGCGATGGCTCGCAGAGCCGAAACGGAACGCGACGTGTTGAGAACATAGTTCATGTAGGCACTCGACCCGACTCGCTCAGGATCGAAGCACATCCGCATGATGTTTGAGTTGAAGTAGGCCTCCGGCAATTCGTCTCGCCAAATGGCAACTTTCCCGACGAGGTCTAGTGTGTTGCGGGTGTTGAACAGCACATCTCCTGCCTGGAGGCGGTCTCGTGCCGAGGGCGGTGTTGAGGTGTGGACGTACTCAACTTTTTCGCAGTCAATCTGGCCTCGCCCAAGATTCCCCATCTTGATCAGCGGCCATGCCGTTTCCGTCGCTCCGTTTTTGTAGTTGCCGCCTAGCTGCTTTGCAGTCAGCAAATCAGACAGAGGGATTGCAGACCAGTCGATTGGCAATGTGCCAACCTCTGTTTGATGCGTGTCGCCCCTATTCAAATAACGCGCGTTGGGCTCCTTCACTTCCATACAAACCCCATCTTCGCCAACTGTCCCGCCACCCGTGCCTCCATCTCCGCCACCTGCTGCGCCAGCTCGGGCATGGTGCGTCCGTAGCGCTCCGCCAGTTCCTTCACCCTCCCGGTGAGCGCCTGGCTCACGCGGTCCAGTTCGCCGTGCACGGCGGTGCCGAGCGCGGCCATCCACTTGTGGTCCACCACCAGGGCCTTCACTTCGTCGGGCGTGAGCGTGGCGTAGCGGGCCAGGGCCTTGGCGTCGAGCTCGGCGTCCAGCGTTTTGATGCGCTTCTTGAGGGTGGCGGCCTGGTCTGACAGGGTGAGCCACTGTTTCAACACGGCCAGCTCATCGGCCGTGTCCGCATCCTTGCCAATCTCCTTGATTCGCGCCTTCACTTCCTTGTCGTTGATCTTGTCGAGGCAGCCGAAGGCGGCTTCTTCGCCGCTGTGTTCTTCTTCCAGCTCGGCCTGCGCGGCCAGGGTGCGGTCCAGCTCGGCGGCCAGTTGGTCCAGCTGGGCCTGTTCGGCGGCGAAGTGGTGCTGCACCAGCAGGGTCTTGGGCACGAGGTCGCAGGCCCAGCCTTTGTCCAAGGTTTTGCCGGGTGTGCCGTCTTTGTTCTTTCTGGTCTCCAGCACGCGGTAGGGCTCGGCTTTCCAGCCGTCTTCGGCAATGAGGTAGGCGTCGTCTTGCAGGGTGGTGGCGCAGTAGTCCATGAAGTGCTGGTACACGGCGTAGGGGTCCAGCAGGTTGCAGCCTTGGGGTGGGTGCTCGTAGTGGTCCAGCAGGCCCTCGGCCACGTCGGTCAGCAGCTCTTTGGGGTGGAAGCCGGGCTCCAGGGCCTTCAGGTACGGGGTCACTTCCGTGCGCCAAGCCTCGAAGTGGGCGGCCATGGTGCGGGTGAAGGCCTGGAACTCGGGGTGCTGGTGGATGGCGGCTTTGATGCCGGCGGGCGGCACGGTCAGGTCCAGGTAGCCGGGGCGGCGTGGCTGGAACAGGGCGTCCTTCAGCTGGGGGCAGACGGCCCAGTAGCGGCCCAGCGTGTCGGGGGCCAGCACGTCGGCTTCAGGGATGCCGCCGTTGAGGTGGGCGTCAATGTCTTGCGGGTCTTCGGGTGTGCTGCTGTCGATGTAGCGCGGCAGGTTGAGGTTGAAGTCGTTCTTCTCGATCTCGTCCAGGCCCACCAGGCGGGCGTAGCGCGGGTGGCTGCTGTCTTGGCGCTTGAAGGTGTCCACGATGCGGTGGATGTCGCGCTCGCGCAGGCGGTTCTTGGCGCCGTCTTTCAGGAAGCCCTGGGCGGCGTCGATCATGAAGATGCCCCGGCGCGCGGCGGCGCCGGCTTTGTCGATCACGATGATGCAGGCCGGAATGCCGGTGCCGTAGAACAAGTTGGCCGGCAGGCCGATGATGGCCTGTATCAGCCCGCGCCGCACCAGGCTCTTGCGGATGTCGGCCTCGGCGTTGCCGCGAAAGAGCACGCCGTGCGGCAGGATGCAGGCGGCCCTGCCCGTGCTCTTGAGCGAGCGCACGATGTGCAGCAGGTAGGCGTAGTCGCCCTGTTTGTCGGGCGGCGTGCCAAAGCCCGTGAACCGCCCGTGTGGGTCGCCGCTCAGGCCGGTGCTCCAGCGCTTGTCTGAAAACGGCGGGTTGGCCACCACGTAGTCGAAGGTCTTGAGCTGGTCGCCGTCCAGAAACTTCGGGTCGGCCAGGGTGTTGCCTTGCTCGATCACCGCCCCCGGGTTGTGGTGCAGGATCATGTTCATGCGGGCCAGGCCGCTGGTGACCTCTTCTTTTTCCTGGCCGTACAGGGTCAGGGGGGTGGGGGCGGCCTCGGCCACTTTCAGCAGCAGCGACCCCGACCCGCAGGTGGGGTCGTACACGGTGGTGTCGGGGCTGGTGGGGGCGCTGGCAATGCCCAGCACCTGGGCCATCACCCGGCTCACTTCGGCCGGCGTGTAGAACTGGCCTTTGCTCTTGCCACTCTCGGTGGCGAAGTGGCGCATGAGGTATTCGTAGGCGTCGCCGAGGATGTCGTCGCCATCGGCGCGGTGGCGGGAAAAGTCCAGGTCTTTTGACTCGAAGATGCCAATCAGGTTGGTGAGTTTCTCAACCTTCTCTTTGCCCTGGCCCAGCAGGGCGTCGTCGTTGAAGTCGGCCTTGATGCGCAGGCGGTTGGCTTCTTCCAGCGGGCGAATGATCTTTTTGTTGATCTGGTCGCCGATGTCGCTCTTGCCCTTGAGCGCCACCATGTCGGCAAAGCTGGCGCCCGGGGGAATCTGGATGGGGGCAAATGGCTGGTCGGCGTATTTGTCGCTGATGTATTTGATGAACAGCAGCACCAGCACGTAGTCTTTGTATTGGCTGGCGTCCATGCCTCCGCGGAGTTCGTCGCAGGAGGCCCAGAGCTTGGCGTAGAGATCGGACTTCTTGATGGGCATTCTGGGGTGTTCGTGGTCGGTGCCAACGGCTCAATGGCCGGCAGACCACGGCGGGAGTTCGGGTAAATGGGTCGCTGGCGATTTTGTCCCGACAGCGCCGAGGCCTGCGGGACGTTAACCGCGCAGCATAGCGGCGTCGCGGGGTATGCCGCTGCCCGCCAGCCAGCTCAGTTCCTCGACAGCGTTGAACCACCACTGTGGGTGCGCCCGCGCCAGGGCCGAGGGCGCGCCGTAGCCCCAGCTCACCGCCCCGAAGGCCAGGCCGGCGGCGCGGGCCGCGTCGGCGTCGGTGAGTTGGTCGCCCACGTAGATGGCCTGGTGGGGTGGCACGTGCAGGCGGCGTAGCACGCGCTGCAGGCGGGTGCGTTTGCCGAACAGTGACGCACCGCCATCGATGCAGGCCATGCGCTGGCACAACTCGGGGCCGAGCAGGCGCCGGCAGTTGTCGGTCGAGTTCGAGCTGACCACAGCCAGCCGAAGCCCTTGCGCGTGCAGGTGCCGCAGCGCCTGGTCGGTGCCGGGGAACAGGCGCAGCCCGCCACCGGTGTCTCGCATCAGGCGCACGAAGTCGCGCGCCACCCAGGGCAGGCGCCACCGGGCCAGCCCGACCAGGGCCATGATCTCGCGCGGTGGGCAATGCCGCCACGCCGCCGCTTCGTGCGGGGCGATGGGCCGCAGGCGGTGCTTGGGGGCAAGGCGGTTGTGGGCTTGCACGAAGAAGTCGAACGAGTCCACCAGGGTGCCGTCGAGGTCGAAGACCACCAGTTCGTAGCGCCGGGCCCTGACGGGCATGGGCAGCGGCACGAGCGCATGGTCTGCCCTCATCGCACCTTCACCGCGCTGAGGTAGCGGAACCCCCCGCCCGCGATTTGCAGGCCGTCGCGGCGCTTGGCCAGGTAGCGGGTGTTCAGCTCGGCGGGGCCCAGGTCTTCTTCCACGTCAAAGCCGGCACTGGCCAGCAGTTGCTTCATCTGCTCGGGGGTGCTGGCCGAGCGCCAGGGTTCGCCGCCGGCGGCCATCATGTGGGCGGTGAATTGCATCATGGTGCGCTCGATGGGGTTCAGGCACGACTCGTCGAGGCGGTAGTCCAGCACCAGCGACGAGCCCACGGGCAGGGTGCCCAGGGCCATCGCTTCGCGCGCCACCACGGCGGGGTCGAGGTACACCCACACGCCCAGGATGGACACGGCCATGGGGGCGCCGAGGCGGGCGCCAGCGCTGGCCAGCGCGTCGGCGGCCGAGGTGTCGCGCAGGTCGGCGGGCACCCAGTGCAGGCTGGCGGGTGTGGCCCAGCGGTTCTCGGCGTGGCGCTGCTGTTTCCAGGCTTGCATGGCGGGCTGGTCGAGTTCGAACACGTCAACGCTGGGCAGGGCTTGCGCGGCGCGCAGGGCCCAGGTGTCGAGGCCGGCGCCCACGATGGCGTATTGCCGGCCACCGGCGGCGATGGCGCGCAGCAAGCGGTCTTCGGCGAAGCGCGACCGGGCCACGATGCCCGCGCGCAGGGACCGGTTGCTCACGTCGTTGTGGGCGTCGGGGTCGAGCATGAGGGCCGCCGCACTGGCGGGCCCCAGGCTGCCCAGGGCGAAGGGGTCGTCCAGCACGCGCGCCTGATCCAGCAACTGGTGCAGGGCGCGGGCGGTGGCCACGCGAAAGGCCGAGGGGCTGGGGCAGGGGGTTGAAGTGGAGGTTGAAGAGGGGGTGAGGGATGACATGGGCGGGTGCTCCGTGGAAGAAAACCCGCACTCTCAAGCCTCACGTGGGGTGAGGGTCAAGGGCTGGGCGGCGCGAGGTAGGCGCGCAGCTCGGGGCCCACGAAGTGGCCGTGCGCCAGGAGGGGCTCGGCGGCATAGGCCTGGCGCATCTTCTCGGCCAGGGTAGCGTCGTGTCGCACGGTGCGCGCCAGCAGGTCAAGGTAGCGCTCGCGCAGCGCCTGCGCGGCCGGCGCGTCCGGTGGTGTGCCGCGGGCCATGAGCGCCTGACCGTCGTCAGCGAAGCGCGCCCACTCGGGGCCGAGCGAGCCGTCGAGCCGGGCGAGGTCGTCGTCGCTCAGGTGCCGGCGCAGCGCGGCCAGGCGCGCGCCAATGGCCTGCTCCAGGTAGGCCAGCAGGGCGGGGTCGAGCCCGGCATGTGTGGCGGTGTCAGGTGCCTGGTGGTGCATCTGGGCCCACTGCAGCACGGTGCGAAGCTGCCCGCCAAACACCGCCATGGCCACGTTCATCCATTGCTGCGCCAGGCGCTGCACCTCGGGTGTGTCCACCGGCGCCCCGCTGGCCTGAAGGCGGGCCAGTTCGGTGGCCAGCGGCGTCCATTGGCGGCGGGCCTGGCGCCAGCGGGTGAGCAGTTGGCGCACACCGCTGCCCGGCAGGAAGCGCTGGTAGGTGGCCACGAGTTGCATGGCGGCCAGCAGGGCGTCGGTGTGGTGTTCGGTACCCCCGTGGGCCAGCGTGTCGCGCAAGAGCGTGAGGCTTTCTTTGAGGGCTCGGGCCTGTTCGATGGCCTGCTCGGCCTGCGCGATCTGGCGATCGACCAGCTCAAGCGGCGCCATGCCGTCGCCTGCCAGCGCCTTGGCGATGGCGTCCAGGCCCAGCCCGAGTTGCTTGAGCGCTTGCGCGGCGTGCAGGCGCTCGATGTCGCGAGCGTGGTAAAGCCGGTAGCCCGCGTCGCTTCTGGCGCTGGGGCACACCAGGCCGATGGTGTCGTAATGGTGCAAGGTGCGCACCGTCATACCGGTGCGGCGGGCGACTTCGCCGACCGTCAGGTGCAGGGGGGTGGGGCGGGGTGTCATGGGGCGATCGGGTGGCTTGAGGGTGTCGACCTTCTGCGGATCGGCGCGCCTGCGCTCGAAGTGGTATGCGCCGGGCGACCTGCCTTACCGGAGCGTTGGCCTGGGCAGCACCAAATGGACGCCCTAGATCATCAGCGGCATGTTCTTGAGACTTTCTGATCTTGCCGTCTCGCGACGTTCAATCGTCGTTCAGTGCCAACGTGCCCTGTAGCGAGGCGGGCGGCCACTGGGCCGCCGCCGCCCGTGCCTCGTACCAGCGGTGCATGGCCGCGTCCTCCACGGCGTACTCTCCGCGCGCCGATTTCCACACCAGGGCAGGCGTGCGCTGCCGCAGGGATTCCAATGCCTTTTGTGCTTGCTGCACGCTCACCGGGCGCCCCAACTTCTCGCGATAGAAGCGCAGGGCCTCGGCGTCGTACGGGCGAAAACGCGGCCCCTGGTCCAGCATGCGCCACAGCACCACCTGCTCGGTGGGTTTGAGGCCCAGGTAATCGGACTCCATCTGGGCCTCATCCTGTGCCTGCTGGTCCCGCGCCGCCTGTTGCAGCGCAGGCTCGAAGCGCCCTGTGTGCCCCGCCAGCGGGCTGAGCACCGCTCCCATGGCCGCCATGAAAAATTGCGGCCGGTAGCCAAAGGCGGCAAACGCTTCCTGCAACGCGCCTCGGTCCACCGGCACCAGATCGGGCCGCTGTGCCTCCACCAGCCCGGCCACGTGGGCAATGAAATCGGTGTCCAGCGGTGGCAGCGACTGGATTTGCGAGCCGTAGAACGGCGCCCCCGCGTTGACTACCAGGCGCAACAGCTTGTCACGGTCTGAACCCGACATCACCAGCATCAGGTTCACGCGGCCCGGCTGGTTCATCTGGTCGCGCGCCGATTTCAGCGCCGTCATCGTCACTTCGCCCGCCTCGCTTGTCAGGGCGTGCTGGGCCTCGTCAATGATCAGCGCCACCGGCTTGCCTGCCGCCTGATGCAGGCTGCGCAACGCGTCCACCAGGGTCAGGCCGTCGACTTGGCCTATCTTGCTGGTGTCGATGTCCAGGGCTCCCGCCACCTTCACGCCTTTCACGCCAGCCTTTTTGGCGGCGCGGGCCACTAGCCCCAGGTGCGCCTGCAAGGCCTGGGCAATGACTTCGGCAATCAGGGCGCCCGGGTCGCGGCGGGTGTCGGCCCACAGGTCCACGTACACCACCTCCACGCCAGCCTGCTGCAGCGCGGGTGCCAGATCTCCTTGCAAAAACGTGCTTTTGCCGGTGCGGCGCGGCGCGGCCAGGAACAGGCCGTTGTGTGCATCGCCCAGCAGCGCTTTGCCCTGCAATGCCTGCACCAGCTGTTGCGCCAGTGCGGTGCGGTGGTACGCGATCATGCGACTACCTCTTTTTATCCGGAATTTAGATATTTTATCTTTTTTCGGATAAATACAGATAGTTGTCGTGACCGGTGCCGCCACCCAAGCGCAAGGCTGAATGACTGTGACGCTCATCCACAGGCCTGCGCATCGTCGCAGACCCCGATAAATGCAAAACGCCGCCTCCCGCGGTGGCGGGGGCGGCGTTCGGGCGAGATCGGGCGGCCCTCAGAACCAGCGCAGCGACACCAGCGCGATGTCGGGCCAGGCGATGAGCAGGCCCACGGCCACGAGGTTGGCCACCACGAAGGGCATGACGCCGCGGAAGATGGTGGAGAGCTTCACCTCGGGCAGCAGGGTCTTGACGGTGAAGACGTTCATGCCCACGGGCGGGGTGAGCATGCCCACCTCGATCATCATCACCACGAAGATGCCGAACCACACCGGGTTCACGCCCATGTCCACCGCCACGGCGGTGAAGATGGGGGCGGTCAGCAGCAGCAGGCCCATGGCTTCCATCAGGGCGCCGAGCACCAGGTAGATGAGCACCATGGCTAGCAGCACGCCAGTCACCGAGAAGCCGCTGCCTTGAATCCACTCCACGAGCTGGTTGGTCAGGCCGGTGAGGGTGATGAAGTTGGCAAACACCAGCGCCCCGAACACGATGGCGAAGATCATGGCGGTGGTGGCGGCGGTTTCTTTCAGGCAGTCCACCAGGCCGGCGAAGCTGAGCTTGCGGCGGGCCAGGGCGATCAGCAGGGCGCCGGTGGCGCCCATGCCGGCGCACTCGGTGGCGGTGAACACGCCGCCGTAGAGGCCGCCCATCACGAAGCCGAACAGCAGCAGGGTGGACCACACGCCCTTGAGGGCCACGAAGCGCTGCTTGAGCGGCACCTTCTCGCCGCGCGGGCCCAGGCCGGGGTTCATCAGCATCACCACCCACACCGCGCCCAGGAACAGCAGCAGCAAGAGGATGCCGGGCACGATGGTGGCGATGAAGAGCTGGCGGATGTCGGTCTCGGTGAGCAGGCCGAAGATCACCAGCGGCACCGAGGGCGGTATCAGCACACCCAGCACCCCGCCCGAGGCCACGGCCCCGGTGGAGAGGCGGTCGTGGTAGCCCAGGCGGCGCATGGGGGGCATGGCCACCTTGGTCATGGTGGCGGCGGTGGCGATGGAACTGCCCGAGATGGCGGCGAACAGGCCGCAGGCGGCCAGGGTGGCGTGGGCCAGGCCGCCCTTGAGGTGGCCGAGCCAGGCGTTGGCGGCGTCGTACAGCTCGCCGCTGATGTCGGCCTTGTGCACGAACAGGCCCATGAGGATGAACATGGGCAGCACCGACATGCCGTAGTTGGCCGAGGCGTCCACCACGATCTGGCCCAACATGTGCAGGGCCGGGTCAAAGCCGCGCACGGCGGCGTAGCCGCCCACGCCGGCCAGCAGCATGGCAAAGGCCAGGGGAACGCCGGCGAAGGCCAGCACGAAAACGGCAATGAAGCCAATGATGGCGGCGGTCATGCGGCCTCTCCTGCTTGGCGAAGGGTCGCCGCGATCAACATGAGCACCACCAGCACGGAGATGCCCGCGAAGGCCGCCAGCGCAAAGCTCAGCGGCGCCTGGGGCAAGCCCAGCACGATGGTGGAGGTGCCGGCCTCCAGGTCTTCGGTGCCTTGCACCCACAGGCGCCAGGTCATCAGGCCCAGGGCCAGGGCGCTGAGGGCGTCGCACAGCACCAGCTTGAAACGCTTGGCCGTGCCGCGCACCAGGCCGTCGATCAGGCTCACGCTCACGTGGCCGCGCGATCGCGTCACCAGCGGCAGCGCGGTGAAGATCACCAGGGCCATGGCGTATTCGATCAGCTCCACGCTGCCGCGCAAGGGCGAAGAAAACACGTAGCGGCCCAGCACGTCGGCAAACGTGAGGACCACGATCAGCGCCACTGGCAGCGCGCTGAGCCCGCCCAGCAGGCGGTCCAGCGCGTGCGCCCTTGGCGCGGGCTTGGGGTTGTCGTTCATGGTGAAGAGGCCTTCCAGAAAAGACGGGGTGGCGATGGGCGTTCAGCGCGGCATGCGCAGCACGGGCTTGACGGTCAGGCCAGCCAGCGAGTCGGCGATGGCGTCGTTGATGGACTCGAAGGTGTAGATTTTCATGAGCTTCTCGAAGGGGAAACGGCCTTGTGCCTGCAGGCGCAGCAGGTGGGTAATGAAGGTGTCGGCGTTGGTGTCGCCCTCCACGATGCCGCGCAGCGTTTTGCCGTTGAGCATCATGTCCCGCACGTCCACCTCCAGCGTGGCGCCCACGGGCGCACCGCCCACGAAGCCGCAGCGGCCCAGCGGGCCCAGGCAGTCCAGGGCCTGGCGCAGCACGGCGCTCACGGCGGTGGTGTCCAGGCTGCAGTCGGCGCCGCCGCCGGTGATTTCACGAATGCTGGCCACCACGTCGGTGCTGCCGTCGGCCAGCAGGGTGTGGGTGGCGCCCAGCTCACGGGCCAGGGCCAGGCGCTCGGGCACGCGGTCCACCGCGATCAGGGTGCCCGCGCCCACGGCGCGCGCCGCCATGAGGCCGGCCATGCCCACGGCGCCGGCGCCAAACACCACCACCGATTCGCCCAGTTGCGGCCTGAGCACATTGATCACCGCGCCCGCGCCGGTCTGGATGCCGCAGCCCAGGGGGCCGAGCAGTTCCAGCAAGTGGTCAGGTACCCAGTCGGGCACCTTCACCACGTTGTGCTCGGTGCACAGGCAGTGGGTGGCGAAGGACGACTGGCCGAAGAAGTGGTGGCGCACGGGCTGGCCCCGGCGCGACAGGGCGGTGCTGCCGTCGCGCCGCTGGCCCAGGAAGTTGGTGCCGAAGAAGTACTGGCAGTAGCTGGGCGCGTGGCGCTGGCAACTGGGGCACTCGCCGCAGAAGTTGTAGCTCAGCACCACGCGGTCGCCCACCTTCACCTTGGTCACCGAGCGGCCCACCGATTCGACCACGCCCGCGCCTTCGTGGCCGAGCACGATGGGCTGGTCCACCGGGAAGGGGCGGCCGATCACCGAGATGTCGGTGTGGCACACGCCGGTGGCCACCACGCGCACGCGAATTTCGCGGTCGCGCGGGGCCTCCAGCTCAAGGGTTTCAATGCGAAGCGGCGCCTTGGGGGCGTCGAGAACAGCGGCTTGAACTTGCATGGCTGGGGTGCCGTCAGGCGGTCTGGGCGATGGGGATGGTGCGGGCCGCCGGGGCCTCGGCCGCCTCTTGTTCCAACAGGCGGTCGATCATGTAACGCACGCGGCCCAGGGCGGCGTCGTTGCGCACCGAGCGCATCTTGGCGTCGGGCTGGCTGTTGATCACCTGCTGCTGCGCCTCGATCACCCAGCGGTCTTCGGCGAAGGCGGTGGCGATGCCCTGGCCCACCTTCTCGATCATGCTGGCGTCGTCGTGCGGGAACTGGCAGGGCTGCACCCAGAAGTAGTGGGTGGTCTGCTCGGTCTCGGGCGTGAGCAGCGAGAAGTGGCGCAGGTGCAGCGCGCCGGCGCGCTCGTGCGGCTCGCCCTCGCCCAGGGGCGCGGTGCCGGCCCAGTTCTCGAACACCGAGGGCAGCCACCAGACCTGGCGGTTCCAGAAATCGACCTTGCCGGTGAACTTGCCCGCCATGCCGTGCAGGGGCGAGGGCTCGCAGTCGCGGATCACGCGGTTCAGGCGGATGCCGCGCTCAAAGGGCGTGATCTCCGGGCGCGCGTTGGGGAAGGCGTTGTTGGCCAGCGTGGTGCGGTGCACGAAGGTGAGGTGGGTGAAGTCCAGCAGGTTGTCGGCGATGAGCTGGTAGTTGGCCTGGTAGTGGATGTAGCCACTCGCGGTGGGCCAGCCGGGGGCGCCGTTCCAGTGCACGTCGACGATGTCGTCGGGGTTGGCGCGCGCGGGGTCGCCCATCCAGATCCAGAGCAGGCCGTGGCGCTCCACCAGGGGGAAGCGGCGCACGCACATGCCGGGGGGAATTTGCTCTTGCCCGGGAATTTCCACGCAGGCACCGGCGGCGTTGAACACCATGCCGTGGTAGCGGCAGCGGATGCCGGCGTCCTCCACGTCGCCCAGCGAGAGCGGGGCCAGGCGGTGGCAGCAGCGGTCTTCCAGGGCCACGGCGTGGCCGTCGTGGGTGCGGAACAGCACCACCTTTTCGTTCAGGAAGGTGCGGGCCAGTGGCTTGCGCGAGCAGTCCGTGGCCATCCCTGCCACGTACCAGGCATTTTTCACAAACATGGGGGGCTCCTTGGGGAAGGAACGGGCCGCGCGGAGGCGGCCCGTGGGGGGCGGCCCGGATGGCCCGGGCGATGCGAACCGCAGTGGCTTAGCGGTTGGCGGCGGCCTGGGCGCGGTAGAAGTCGAGCGCTTCCTGCCCGTTCACGCCACGGCTGCTGGCGTCTTTCAGCCAGGCCTGGGTGATGGGGGTGGCCAGGGTTTGCAGCTCTTTCACGAAGGCGTCGTTGGCCATGTGGAACTTGATGCCCTTGGCCGCGGCCTCGCCACGCACCTTGGTTTCCAGGTCGTCGTACTGCTTCATGCCCTGGGCGAAGGCCTCGCCGCTGATCGACTCGATCGCCTTGCGGTCTTTCTCGGACAGGGCGGCCCAGCGCTTCTTGTTCATGAACAGCACGAAGGAGGGCGCGGTGAGGTTGCCGGGGATGTCGGTCACGTCGGTGGCGTACGACAGGGTCTTCAGGCCCTCGGCGTCAGAGGTGGAGTAGCCCACGAAGGCGTCCACGGTCTTGCCCGAGACGATCTCGTAGCTGCGGGCAGCGGGCGCGGCCACCACGCCGGCGCCAGCGCTCTCCACCATGGCGGAGGGCACGCCGGGCAGGGCATAGACCTTGCGGCCCTTGAGCTTGTCCATGCCGTCGATGGGGCCCTTCATGCCGAACATCACCGCCGGCGGCAGCACGAACAGGGCCAGCACCTGCACCTCGCCCAGCTCATTGGCCTTGGCGAAGTGCTTCTGGTAGGTGCGCCACAGCGCCACCGAGCTGCCGCGCGCCGTGGTGTTCACGAAAGGCAGTTGCGCGATCTGGTTGAGCTTGACCTGGTCGGTCAGCAGGCCGTGGAACTGGTAGGCGATGTCGAACACGCCCTTGTTCACGCTGGCCAGTTGCTGCTGCGGCGCGGCCAGGCTGGAAGGCGCCACGTCCACCTTCACGCGGCCTTCGGTGACCTGGGCGATCTTCTCGGCCCAGGGCTTGACGACCATCTTGGTCACGGGGTGCTGCGGCGCCAGAAAGCTGTTGAGCAGCAGGGTGTTGCTTTGGGCCTGGGAGGCCAGGGGCAGCGCGGCGATCAGGGCGGCGGTGCAAAGGCGGCGGCGGAAATTCATGTTTGTCTCCAGTGTTATCGAGGCCGGTGGGCATGATAGGGAGGCCCCAGTGCCAGAGACAAATCGGTTTTTGCGGTCATTGATCGGAAACGCAGATAAGCGTTAACCCTAGAATGGCCGCCAGTGCCCAGCCGGGTTCACCGCCAGAGGTGCTGGGTGAGCGACAGGCCGCTGGCGATCAGCAACACGGCCATGGCGCGGCGCATGGCCGGGGGCGGTATGTGCCGGGCCAGGCGGTTGCCCAGCACCACGCCCATGAAGGCGATGGGCAGGGCCACCAGCCAGCGCTCAAAGGTGTGGGCGCGGTCGATCTGGCCCGCCCCGAACAGCACCGCGATGGCGATGGAGGCAGCCACCACCATCACCACCGGCACGGTGGCGCGAATCTCGGCCACCTCGCGCAGGCGGCGCTGCAGCAGGGCAATGACCATGGGGCCGGCGGTGGCGAACATCACCTCCAGCACGCCCACCAGGCCGCTGCCGGCGTGGTGCGTCCAGCCGGGCAGGGCGCGCGCGGCCTGCTGGCCGTGGCGCAGGGTGCGCCAGCCCACCCAGGTGATGTACAGGCCCAGCAGGAACAGCGGCCAGCGCTTGTCGAGCTGCCCCATCAGCCACAGGCCGATCAAGGCGCCCACCGCCATGCCGGGCAGCATGGCCCCGATGGCGCGCCAGCGCACCTGGCGGAAGTTCAGGCCGCCGTGCAGCATCGAGGCCGGCACGTCCAGCAGGATCACCAGGGCCACCACCTCGGGCAGCGGCCAGATCCAGGCCAGCAGCGGCACCGCCACCAGGGCCGAGCCAAAGCCGGTGATGCCCATCACCGCATAAGCCGCCAGCAGCACGCTGGCGGGGTACAGCCATTCTTGCCAGCCCATGCGATCAGCCCGTCTGCAAGGCGTGGTGCTGAATCCAGCGGATCAGGCCGGCCGCGGCCGGGGTCACCGGCAGGTCGTGCCGGCGCAGCACGTAAATGGTGGGGTTGGGCAGGGCGTCTTGCAGCGGGATGCTGCAGAGCTGGTCTTTGAAGGCGTTGCGCTCGTAGAGGGTGCGCGGCATGGTGGTGAGCAGGTCGGAATGGGCCACCACGCCGGGCAGGGCCAGGAACGATTCGCACACCAGGCCCAGCTTGGGCTCGGGCAGGCCGTATCGGGCGAAGGCGTCGCGAATGATGGCGCCGGGGCCGCGCGGCGCGCTGGAGAAAGCCCAGCGGCACTCTTGCAGCTCGGCCAGGCGCGTGGCGTTTGCCATGGGGTGCTGGCGCTGGCCGACGATGACCACGTCGCTCACGTACAGCGGCTGGGCTTCCAGGTCGGTGTCGATGTCGTGCTTGTGGGCGGCGGTGAGGGCGAAGTCCAGCGTGCCGTCGCGCAACTGGGGCGACACCGCGGGGTACAGGCCATCGCGCACGTTCACGGTGACGTCGGGGAACTCGCGGGCAAAGCTGGCCAGCGCCAGCGGCAGGGCCGCCAGGGCAATGGCGGGCGAGGCGGCGAAGGTGATGTGCCCCTCCCAGCGCCCGCGAAGCTGGCCGATTTCCTCTTGCGCGCGGCGGCTCTCGGTCACGATCAGCCGCGCGTGCTTCATGAAGGCCTGCCCGAAGGACGTGAGGCTCACGCCGCGCTTGGTGCGCACCAGCAGCGGGGCCTTCAGCTCGTCTTCCAGTTGCTGGATGGCCGCCGACAGAGCGGGTTGCGAGAGGTGCAGCAACTGCGCCGCTGCGCGCAGGCTGCCCACTTCCTCAATGCAGATGAGTGCCTGCAGCGTCTGGAGCTTCACGGCAATGTCCCGGTTCAGTGATTGGAAAAACCGATCATATCGCCGAAAAAACGATTTGTTGTGTTCAGTGCTGCGTCACTAGCATCCTGCAAAACCCCAACAAGGAGACACTGCATGTTCATCCGCAATTGCTGGTACGTGGCGGCCTGGGACACCGAAATTCCCGCCAAAGGCCTGTTCCACCGCACCCTGCTCAACGAGCCCGTTCTGCTCTACCGCGACACCCAGGGCCGCGTGGTGGCGCTGGAAAACCGCTGCTGCCACCGCTCGGCGCCGCTGCACATTGGCCGCCAGGAAGGCGACTGCGTGCGCTGCCTGTACCACGGCCTGAAGTTCAACCCCAGCGGCGCCTGCGTCGAGATTCCGGGGCAGGAACAGATCCCGCCCAAGACCTGCATCAAGAGCTACCCGGTGGTGGAGCGCAACCGCCTGGTCTGGATCTGGATGGGCGACCCGGCGCGCGCCAACCCCGACGACATCGTCGATTACTTCTGGCACGACTCGCCCGAGTGGCGCATGAAGCCCGGCTACATCCACTACCAGGCCAACTACAAGCTGATCGTGGACAACCTGCTGGACTTCACCCACCTGGCCTGGGTGCACCCCACCACGCTGGGCACCGACAGCGCCGCCTCGCTCAAGCCCGTGATCGAGCGCGACACCACCGGCACTGGCAAGCTCACCATCACCCGCTGGTACCTCAACGACGACATGCCCAACCTGCACAAGGGCGTGGCCAAGTTCGAGGGCAAGGTGGACCGCTGGCAGATCTACCAGTGGTCGCCCCCGGCCCTGCTGCGCATGGACGCCGGCTCGGCGCCCACCGGCACCGGCGCGCCCGAGGGCCGCCGCGTGCCCGAGGCGGTGCAGTTCCGCCACACCTCGATCCAGACCCCCGAGACCGAGACCACCAGCCACTACTGGTTCTGCCAGGCGCGCAACTTCGACCTGGACGACGAGGCCCTCACCGAGAAGATCTACCAGGGCGTGGTCGTGGCCTTTGAAGAAGACCGCACCATGATCGAGGCGCAGCAAAAAATCTTGAGCCAGGTGCCCGAGCGGCCCATGGTGCCCATCGCCGCCGACGCGGGCCTGAACCAGGCCCGCTGGCTGCTGGACCGCCTGCTCAAGGCCGAGAACGGCGGGACCGCGCCATGAGCGCCGATGTGCCCGTGATCGTGGCCGCCGTGCGGGCGGTGGCCCGCGACGTGCTGGCGCTGGAACTGCGCCACGCCAACGGCCAGCCCCTGCCCGGCGCCAGCGCCGGTGCCCACATTGACCTCGCCCTGCCCAACGGCCTGGTGCGCCAGTACTCGCTGGTGAACGCCACCGGCCAGGCCACCATGGACTGCTACCAGGTGGCCGTGGGCTGGGACGCCAACAGCCGTGGCGGCTCGGTGTGGATTCACGAAAAGCTCAAGGTGGGCCAGGCCCTGCGCGTGAGCGCACCGCGCAACCTGTTCGAGATGGCGCCCGAGCACCGCCGCGTGCTGCTGCTGGCCGGTGGCATTGGCGTCACGCCCATCTACGCCATGGCCCAGGCCTGCGCGCAGCAAGGCGTGGACGTCGAGCTGTGGGCCAGCGCCCGCTCGGCCCCGCGCCTGGCCTACCTGGAAGAACTCAAGGCACTGCTGGGCCAGCGCCTGCACCTGCACGCCGACGACGAGCAGGGCGGCCCCATGAACCTCACCGAGCGCCTGGCCACCCAGCGCTGGGACGCGGTCTACGCCTGTGGCCCCGCGCCCATGCTGGACGCGCTCACCGCCGCCACCGCCCACTGGGCGCCGGGCTCGGTGCGCATGGAACGCTTCAAGGGCGCCGAGCAGCCCGCCAGCGAGCGCCAGCCCTTTGAGCTGGTGCTGCAGCGCGCCGGCCTGAGCACCACGGTGGACGCGCACGAGAGCGTGCTCGACGCCATGGAGCGCGTGGGCGTGGACTTCCCCTGGTCGTGCCGCGAAGGCATTTGCGGCACCTGCGAAGCGCCGGTGCTCGAAGGCGAGGTGCAGCACCTCGATTACGTGCTCTCGCCCGAAGAACGCGCCGAACAGCGGCGAATGATGGTCTGCGTGTCGCGTTGTGGCGGCGGCCGGCTGGTCCTGGACATCTGAACAACCCAACACCATGAACCTGAACAAACAAGTGGCCATCGTGACCGGTGGCGCCTCGGGCTTTGGCGCGGCCATCGCCCGCCGACTCAGCCAGGCCGGCGCGGCCGTGCTGGTGGCCGACCTCAACGCCGAGGGCGCGCAGCGCATGGCGACCGAACTCAACGAGGCCGGTGGCCGCGCCCTGGGCATGGCCTGCGACGTGTCGAAAGAGGCCGACTACCGCGCGGTGGTCGATGCCGCCATCGCCCAGCTCGGCGGGCTGCACATCGTGGTGAACAACGCCGGCACCACGCACCGCAACAAGCCGGCGCTGGCCGTGACCGAAGACGAGTTCGACCGCGTTTACCGCGTGAACCTGAAAAGCGTGTACTGGTCTGCCCAGTGCGCCTTGCCCCACTTCGCCCAGCAAGGGCATGGGGTGATGGTCAACGTGGCCTCCACCACCGGCGTGCGCCCCGGCCCGGGCCTGACCTGGTACAGCGGCAGCAAGGCCGCCATGATCAACCTCACCAAAGGCCTGGCGCTGGAGTTCGCCCGCTCGGGCGTGCGCATCAACGCGGTGAACCCCATGATCGGCGAGACGCCCATGATGGCCGACTTCATGGGCATGGAAGACACGCCCGCCAACCGCGAGCGTTTCCTCTCGCGCATTCCGCTGGGCCGCTTCACCCGCCCCGACGACGTGGCCTCGGCCGTGGCTTTCCTCGCGTCGGATGACGCCAGCTTCCTCACCGGCGTGTGCCTGGACGTGGACGGGGGCCGCAACATATGAGCACCGCGTCCTACCGCTGCCCCGAGCTGCTGATCGGGGGCGAATGGCGCCCTGGCCGCCACGAGCAACGCCTGGTGGTGCGCAACCCCGCCACCGGCGAGCCGCTGGACGAGCTGCGCCTGGCCAGTGCCGACGACCTGCAACTCGCCCTGCAAACCACGCAGCAAGCCTTTGAGCACTGGCGCCAGGTGCCCGCGCACGAGCGCTGCGCCCGCCTGGAGCGCGGCGTGGCCCGCCTGCGCGAGAACACCGAGCGCATCGCCCACCTGCTCACGCTGGAGCAGGGCAAGACCCTGGCCGAGGCCCGCATGGAATGCGCCATGGCGGCCGACCTGATCAAGTGGTACGCCGAAGAAGCGCGCCGCGTGTACGGCCGCGTGATCCCGGCCCGCCTGCCCAACAGCCGCATGGAGGTGTTCAAGTTCCCGGTCGGCCCGGTGGCGGCGTTTTCGCCCTGGAACTTTCCCCTGGTGCTCTCGGCGCGCAAGCTGGGTGGCGCCATCGCGGCGGGTTGTTCCATCGTGCTCAAGGCGGCCGAGGAAACCCCGGCCAGCGTGGCCGCCATGGTGGACTGCCTCAACCAGGAGCTGCCCCCCGGCGTGGTGCAACTGCTCTACGGCGTGCCCGCCGAGGTGTCGCAGGCGCTGATCGCCTCGCCCGTGGTGCGCAAGGTCACCTTCACCGGCTCGGTGCCGGTGGGCCGCCACCTGGCCGAGCTGTCGGCCCGCCACCTCAAGCGCATCACGCTGGAGCTGGGCGGCCACGCGCCGGTGATCGTGTGCGGCGACGCCGACATTGCGCGCACCGTCAACCTGATGGTGCAGCACAAGTTCCGCAACGCCGGCCAGGCCTGCCTGGCGCCCACCCGCTTCTTCGTGGACCGCCGCATTTACGGCGACTTCGTGGACGCCTTCGGCGCCGCCACCCAGGCCCTGCGCGTGGGGGCGGGCATGGCGGCCGAGACCCAGATGGGCCCGGTGGCCAGCGCGCGCCGCCAGGCCGCGGTGCAAGACCTCATTGCCCGCTCGGTGGCGGCTGGTGCGCGGCCCGTGGCCAGCGCCGTGCCCGAGGCCGGTTACTTCGTGGCGCCCACCCTGCTGGCCGACGTGCCGCTGGACGCGCCGGTGATGAGCGAAGAGCCCTTCGGCCCCGTGGCCTGCGCCGTGCCCTTCGAGTCGCTGGACCAGGCCATCGCCCAGGCCAACCACAACCCGTATGGCCTGGCGGGCTACCTGTTCACCGATTCGGCCAAGGCCATCCTGGCCGTGTCCGAGCGGCTGGAGGTGGGCAGCCTGGCCGTGAACGGCATGGGCGTGTCGGTGCCCGAGGCCCCGTTTGGCGGCGTGAAGGACAGCGGCTACGGCAGCGAATCGGGCACTGAGGGCATGGAAGCCTTCCTCGACACCAAGTTCATGCACTACGTGGCCTGACGCTTGAAGGTGGGCCAGGCGGGCTGGGGGCTCGCCTGGCGCGTGTTTTCACGGGGCACTGGCGCCTTCTCTATCCGGTACAGTTCGGGCCCGCCCCGCGCACTCGGGTGGTCGCCTTGCACACAGGTGGCCGCTCAGGCGGCGGGGCAACTTGAGAAGCACCACCCCATGGCGACCCACGTGAAGACACCGGACCAACTCCAGGAATCGGGGACAGGCCTCGTGCATTCCCTGGCCAAGGGGCTCGAAATCCTGTCTTGTTTTTCCGAGGGCGAGCTGCTGGGCAACCAGCAACTGGTGGAGCTCACCGGCCTGCCCAAGGCCACGGTGTCGCGCCTCACGTCCACGTTGGTCAAGCTCGGCTACCTGCAGGTGGACCCGCGCTCGCGCAAGCTGGCCATGGGGGCTCGCGTGCTGGGCCTGGGCGTGAGCGTGCAGCGCAAGCTGGGCCTGCAGCGCATCGCGCGGCCGCACATGGAAGCCCTGAGCCAGCGCTTTGGCCTGACCGTGACCATGGGCACGCGCGATCGCCTGTCGGTGGTGCTGCTGGAGGTGTGCCGCCCGCCCAGTCTGGCGAGCCTGGTGGTGAATTTCGACGCCGGCACCCACCTGCCGCTGAGCCAGACCTCACTGGGCCTGGCCAGCCTGGTCAACACCCCGGTGAAAGACCGTGAGCAGGTGATCGAAGGCCTGCGCAAGCAACTGGGCGATCAATGGGTGGAGGCGCGCAACCGCATCGAGCGCGCCCACCAGGAACACGAGCGCTATGGCTACATCGTGTCGCAGCGCTCGCTGGGGCGCGACGTGAGCGGGGTGGCGGTGGGCATGGTGCCCATGGGCAGCAACACGCCCTATGTCTTCCACATGGCCGGGCCGTCCAACCAGATGCCGCTGTCCCTGATGCGAAGCGACATGGGGCCAGCCCTGAAGCAGATGGTGCAGGACATTCAGGCGGAAATGCGCGCCGCCCGCCCGCCCAAGCTGGTGGTGCCCAAAGAGTTCTGAGCGGCGCGCGCCTGGGCGCTTACGCGCCCACGGGCCCCAGGTGTTCCACGAACCAGGCCAGGGCGGCCGAGCTGGCTTTCTCGAACTCGCGCTGGTAGGGCACGAAATGGTCGCCCGGCAGCAGCACCAGTTGCTTGGGCTGCAAGGCGCGCTCGTAGGCGGCCAGGGCCAGGTCGGTGGGCGTGGTGGTGTCGTGCGTGGTCACCACCATGAGCAAGGGCGTGGGGCTGATGTGGTGGATGTGCGCGCCCGGCTCGAACTCGGCCGACATGGCCACCGAACTCAGCGTCACCCGGTTGCGCCAGGTGCTTGAGAGCGCCAAGCCCTGGCCGTAGAAGGCCACCGCCTCGGGGGCGCGGTAAATGGGGCTGGGGCCATCGGCCTCGGGGATCAGGGCGCGCCAGGTGGGGGCGTGGCCGGCGGCCAGGCGGTCGCGCTCCTGGGCGAACCCGTCGTGCACGGCCTGCTGCTGCTCGGGGGGCACCCGGCGGCGCAGTTGCTCGCTGCCGCTGATGATGGGCACCTGCGCCACCACGCAGGCCACGCGGCGGTCTTGCGCGGCCACCTGCAGCACCTGGCCGCCGCTGTAGCTGGTGCCCCAGAGGCCAATGCGCTCGCGCGCCACCTGCGGCTGCGCGCGCAGCCAGGTGATGGCGTGGCGGTAGTCGCGCGCCTGTTGCTCGGGGTCGGCTTCCTGGCGCGGCTCGCCCGTGCTGTGGCCAAAGCCCCGGTGGTCAAAGACCAGCACGGCCAGGCCGGCGCGGGCGAAGCGCTCGGCGAAGCGGTCCAGAAACATGTCCTTCACCGCGCCGAAGCCGTGGGCCATCACCACCGCGGGCCAGGGGCCCTGGGTGGTGGGTTGGTACCACCAGGCGGCCAGGTCGGCGCCGGGCACCGGCACGGTCACGTCGTGCCGCACAAAGCCGGGTGTGTGGTTCACGCCGCGCCTTCCACCCAGGCCTGCAGCGCAGCGGCCACGGCGGCGGGTTGCTCCATGGGGGCCAAGTGGCCGGCGTGCGCCACGGTCTCGACGCGGGCGCCGGGAATGTGGCGGGCGTAGGCCTGCAAGGTCTCGGGGGCGAACACCCGGTCGTGCGAAGCGGCCAGCACCAGCGTGGGCCGGTCGCCGTTGAGCAGGTGGCTGCGGTCGGGCCGCGCGGCCGTGGCGCGCACGTGGGCGGCGTAGGTCTGCGGGCCGTAGGCCTGCACCATGCGCTGGCGCGCGGCCATCAGGGCGCTGTTGTTCAGGCTGTCGGGGTGGAAGGCATTGCCCGCTTGCGCCGACACCATCTCGAAGTAGCGCCCCTGGGCCACGGCGTCCAGCGCGGCCAGGCGCTTTTGCGCCGCCGCTTCGCTGTCGGCAAAGGGGGCGGTGCAGAGCAGGGCGATGCCCTGCACGCGCTCGGGCGCGGCCTCCAGCATGGCCAGGGCCACGTAGCCGCCGAAGGAAAAGCCCGCCAGCCAGAAGCGCTCGGGCAACTGGGCCAGCCAGGCCTGGGCAATGGCCTCCACCGTCTCCAGTGGCGGGTTGTCCAGGGCGTGGGGCGTGATGCCGGCGGGCAGGTGGGCCACCACGCCGTCGAACACGGCCCGGGTGTTGTTGAGCCCGGGCACCAGGGCGAGGTGTTGGGTGGTGCTCGTCATGCCGGCAGGTAGCGCGGGTTGCGGTTTTCGCCGTGAATGCGGTCGCCTTCCACCCAGCAGGCGTGCGTGCCGGCCGAAATGCGGTGCGGCAGGATGATGCGCGCCAGCGGGCCACGGGTGATGTCTTGCGCCGGGATCACCCAGCACTCCGACTGGTTCTCGGCCATGTTGTTCACGAAGGTGAGCACGTAGCCGTCGTCTTCGCTGGTGGCGCCCACGCGGCGGCCGATCTGCGGCTCGCTGCCGTAGCGGCCCTTGCCGTACTCCAGCGATTGCGTCTGGCGCGTGAACATGTCGTAGCGCTTCAGACCACGGAACAGCCACTCGCCCTTTTCGTACAGCACGTTGAAGCTGTAGCGGTAGGGGCGGCCCACGTAGTCGTTGGACACCACCGGGAATTCGGTGATCTCGTCGTCGATCTGCTCTTCCTTCGTCTCGCCGGTCTTCAGGTTGAAGCGCCAGCGGTACATGAGCGTGGGGTTGTTGTGCTTGTCCAGGTGCGCGCGGATCTTGTCGTACGCGGCCTGGCGGCCTTCGCTGGTGCTCTGACCCACGTTGGGCTTGTGGGGGTTGGGCATGATGCAGCCGTCCATCACCACCTCGTCGCCGTCTTCGTAGCAGTTGGCCAGGTGCAGGATGTGGCAGGGCGTGCCCTCGAACCAGCGCACCGAGGCGGAGTCACCAAAGCGCGGCAAGATGCCAAAGCGCGCCGGGCGGTCGCGGTAGAAGGTCATCTTGCGCTGGCCCTTGGCCAGCAGCTCGTTGTCGAAGTGGAACGGCAGGTCGTGCAGGATGGTGTAGTTCTTGGTGATGCCCAGGTCGTGCGGCCAGCGGGCGCCGGGCAGGTCGATGGGCACGTAGTGCACCAGGCGGTTGTGCTTGTCCACCACGCCGTAGTTCATGTACGGCGGCTTCTCCGGGTAGTTGAAGAACATCATGTGCCCGGTCTCGTTGTCGATCTTGTAGTGCGAGGCCACGCCATCGGGCACGAAGCGCGCCCAGTCGGGGTCGGCACCCAGGGTCTCCAGGGTGATCGGGTCCAGGCGCCAGGGCTCGCTGCCCTGTGACATGCCGGCCAGCAGCTTGCCGGCGTGGATCTTCACGTCGGTGCCGGCGTTGTCTTTCATGGCGCCCATCGAGCCCCAGCCACGGCGGGCCTGCAGTTGCGGTGAGAGCATGCCGGGCCATAGCGAGCGGCCGGCGGCCTGCTCGGCCAGGAAGCCGGTGGTTTCCACGAAGCGGTTGCGGTAGGTGGCCTTGCCGTTCTCGAAGTGCATGGCGTGCAACATGCCGTCGCCGTCGAACGGGTGGTACATGCCGATGGACTCGTGCACCTGGTTGTGCGTGTTGCGCACGTAGATGCCGTGCAGGTCTTTCGGGATTTCGCCAATCACCTTCATGCTGTCGGTGTCGGCCACCCACTCTTCCATGGCGGGCTGGAAAGGGCCTTTCAGGAAGGGGTGGTCGTTGTCGGGGCTGATGGTCGATTGGAAGGTTCGCAGAATCTTTTGCATGTCGGGCTCCTTTGGGGTCGATGAAGAGGGGCGATCAGTTCAGCTTCACCGCGCCTGAGCGCAGCAGCTCCGAGTACTTCTTGGTGCCGGCCTTCACCTCGTTGACGAAGTGCTCCGGCGTGCCGGCCACCACCTGGTAGCCCATGTCCTCCAGCCGCTTCTTCACGGCCGGGGTGTTCAGTGCCTTCACGAAGGCGGCGTTGAGCTTGCTCAGCACCGGGGCCGGTGTGCCCTTGGCCACCACGTAGCCCACCCAGCCGTCGGTGGTGAAGTCAATGCCCAATTCCTTGAAGCTGGGCACGTTGGGCAGCGAGTTCACGCGCTTGGCCGAGGTCACGGCCAGGGCGGTCACCTGCCCGGCGTCCACATAGGTCTTGCCGGTGTTGGACACCAGGGCGTAGTGCAGCGAGCCGCCCGCGATGTCGTTGAGCATCGCGCCCTCGCCCTTGTAGGGCACGTGGGCGGTGTCAATGCCCAGCTTCTGGGCCATGAGCACGTTGTTGAAGTGAAAGCTCGTGCCCGCGCCGGGGGTGCCGTAGTTCAGGTCGCCCGGCTTCTTCTTGGCCAGGGCCACGAAGTCGTTCACCGTTTTCACGCCCAGGCGGTTGTCCACCACCAGGGCCATGAAGGTGTCCACCGCGATGGTGATGGGCTCGAACTGCTCCAGCGGCTTGATCTTGTAGTCGGGGTTGGTCAGGGGCAGGGTCACCATGGTGGCCGGCACCACCAGGGCCACGGTGTAGCCGTCCTTGGGGGCTTGCAGCACGCCTTGCAGGCCGATCTGCCCGCCCGCGCCGGCCTTGTTCTCGATCACCACCGAGGTGTTGAGCGCCTTGCCCACCTCTTCGCCCACGATGCGCGAGACGATGTCGGTCAGGCCGCCGGCGGGGTAGGGCACCACCAGCTTGATGGGGCGCTCGGGCCACTCGCCCGCGTGGGCGGTGCCGAGGGCGGCCGCCGCCAGCACCGTGGGCAGCAGCTTGGCAAGAAGCGAACGAATCATGGTGTGTCTCCTGTCTTGTGGGGGTGGGCTCAGGCGGCCTGCACGCGGTCTTTGATGAAGCGCAGCAGGTGCTGGTTGAACAGTTCGTGCTGCTCGGCGAAGGCGTAGTGGGCGGCGTCGGGAATGAGGCAGTAGTCGGCGTGGGGCACGAACTGCGCCTTGATGCGCTCCATGCCCTCAGGGCGGCCCACCTTGTCGTACTGGCCGGCCAGCAGCAGCGTGGGCACCTTCACCGACTTGAGGTTGTCCACGCCCTCGTATTCCGTGATGGCCTTGATGGCCGCGCAGAAGGTCTCTTTGGCAGTGCTCAGGGCCACTTCGCGCACCAGCTCCACCATCGGGCCCTTGGACATGGGCGCGAACATCGAATTCACCACCGGCGCGGCGGTCTCGCGGAACGACTTGCCGTTGTTCAGCGGGTCAATGCGCTCGGCCAGGAAGGTCTTGCGGTCTTCCTCGCTCTTCTGGCTGAAGGAGGCCACGGTGGCCGAAATGGCAATGGCGTGCACCTTGTTTGGCCGCGCCGCGTACACCGCCGGCGTGGTGATGCCGCCCATGCTGTGGCCCAGCACCACGTTGGTGGTGGTGCCTTCCTTGTCGATCAGGCGGCCCGCCGCCTCGGCCAGGCCTTCGATGCTCAGGCCGCCTTCGGGCAGGGGGCTGATGCCGTAGCCCGGGGCGTCCCAGGCCACCACGCGCAGTCCGGCGCGCACCAGGGTCTCGATCTCGTGGCGGAAGTAGTCCTTGGAGCCATAGGCGCCGTGCAGCAGGAAGACGGTGGTATCGGCGTGGCCGGCGACTTGGTAATCGGGCAGGCGGGAATGGTCGTTCATGGCACTCAATGGGCGGTTGGGTTGGGGTGAATCCAGCGCAATGGATGGCGGAAAAGATTGCAGAAAAGATGGCGGAAATGGCGCGACGGCTTTTCGGCAATGGGGCGCAGTATGCGAGGCGGTCTGGGCGCTTGCATGGCCAAACGGCAAGAGTTCCGGTGTGCGGAACTTCGGGTTTTTTGCCTAGGGAAATTGCCCATGCGCCAAGCTTCCGAGTTCCGTCTGGTGGAACTCGGCGCATTTGCGATGGCCTTCGCCATCGGCCCCCACCACCATTCGCGGCGCGGAAATTTCCGCACCGATTGCCGCCAATCCGTCTCGCGTTGCTGTGGGCGGCGGCGGCAAAAAAAATGAACGCCATTAGCCTTTGGAGACCCCATGTTTAGCCGTTTGAATTCGCATTTCGTTTGCCCGCCCGCGAAAGCCGCCGTGGCCGCTGGCCTGCTGTTCGCCTCTGCCGGTGCCGCCCTGGCCCAGTCCAGCGTCACCTTGTTTGGCGCGGTGGACCTGGGGGTGCGCCACGTGAAGAACAGCAAGGGCTCACTCACCTCGATGAACAGCGGCAACAACGCCACCTCGCGCTGGGGCCTGCGCGGTGAGGAAGACCTGGGCGGCGGCCTGAAGACCAGCTTCTGGCTGGAATCCACCGTGGCCGCCGACACCGGCGTGGGCGGCACCGGCGCCACCTTCTGGGACCGCCGCGCCACCCTGAGCCTGAGCGGCAACTTCGGCGAACTGCGCCTGGGCCGCGACTACACGCCGCTGTTCCGCGCCTACACCAGCGCCGACACCTTTGGCTACGTGGGCGCCGCCGGCATGGGCATGCTCTACAGCTCCACCGCCTCCAACGTGGTCTCGCGCGCCTTCGGCGCCGCCAGCACCAACACCTCGATCGCGCGCACCAACAACGCCATCCAGTACTACACCCCCGCTGGCCTGGGCGGCTTCTACGCCAACGCCATGATCTCGGGCCGTGAGGCCGGCACCGCCGCTGGCGACTTCAGTTTCCACGGCCTGCGCGTGGGCTACAGCGACAAGAGCAACGACGTGTCGGTGTACAGCGGCAAGACCAACCTGAGCACCAGCGACAGCGACTTCACGCTGCAGGGCGTGGTGGGCACCACCAAGTGGAACGACGTGAAGATCACCGCCGGCCTGGCCCAGATGCGCTTCATGAACGCCAAGCAGTCCAACTTCAGCCTGGGCGCCGAGTGGCCCGTGGGCCAGGGTGCGATTCGCGCCATCTACCACCGCATCAACCAGTCGGGCCTGACCGCCGCCAACGTGAGCGTGGACGGCGACGACGTCAACGCCCTGGGCCTGGGCTACGTGCACAACCTCTCCAAGCGCACCGCCGTGTACGGCACCACCATGTTCGTGTCCAACAAGGGCAACGCGAAGTTCGTGGTGCCGGGTGGCGCCTCCGGCATTGCCGGTGGCTCGTCCTCGCGCGGTTACGAGGTGGGCCTGCGCCACCACTTCTGATCCTGAGGGCCCTGCACCAGTCGGTCGCCCGACCGATTGGTGCAGATTGGTTCCGACAGGCGAAACAGTGGCGGGAAACGGGTGGGTCGGGCCGGCAGGCCGCCCGACACTAGCGCCCGGCCAGGCCAACGGACCATTCATTCCAAGGAGACAAGCATGTCAACGATCAACCGTCGCCAATCCATCGTGCTGTGCGCCGCCGCTGTGCTGGGCGCGCCCGCCCTGGCATCTTCCCCGCGCTTTCCCAGCCAGCCCATCAAGGTGGTGGTGCCCTACCCGGCGGGTGGCAACGCCGACAACATCGCCCGCGTGTTCTCCAAGCGCTTTGGCGAAGAACTGAAAACCCCGGTGGTGGTGGACAACAAGGGCGGCGCCTCGGGCACCATCGGCGCCGACTCGGTCTACAAGGCCAACGCCGACGGCTACACCCTGCTGCTGACCGTCACCTCGCAGCTCACCTCGGTGCCCGCCGGCGTGAAGCCCACCTACAACGCCATCAAGGACTTCACCCCGGTGGTGGGCCTGTGCGTCACCCCGCTGGCCTTTGCCGTGGGCGAGGGCACGGGCGTGAAGTCGATGAAAGAGCTGGAGGCCTGGGTCAAGGGCCGCAAAGTGGCCTACGGCTCGTACGGCAAGGGCACGTCCACCCACGTGATGCAGCACCATCTCATGAAGCAGCTCGGCGCCAAAGACGCCGCCCACGTGCCCTACCGTGGCGAGAGCCCCATGGTGGCCGACATGCTCGGCGGCCAGGTGGACATGGGCTTTGTCGGCATTGGCCAGGCGCGCGAATTGCAAAAGAACGGCCGCGTTCGCATTCTGGCCGTGGTGGCCACCCAGCGCAGCGAATTCCTGCCCGATGTGCCCACCTTCACCGAATTGGGCTACAAGGACCTGGATTGGTCTTATGGCGTGGCCGTTTACGCCGCCAGCAAAACGCCGGAACCCATTCTCAAGGCATTGCAGGACGCCGCCAAAAAGGTCATGCAAGACCCGGAAGTGCAAAAAGCCTATCGCGCCCAATCGAATCAGCCCTGGCTCAATGTGAGTTTGGATGAAATGAAGAAACGATTGGTATTGGACACCGACAACTGGGCCAAGGCATTGGCCGAAGTTGGCACGATTGAATAAATTCAGGGAGATCAATTTGTCTCGGGAAAATATCAGTTCCCAATTTGTGCCCGCGCCTGGGCGGAAATTGGTGGTGGTGGGTGGCTGTGGCGGCATGGGCCGCTCGCTGGTGGGCCTGGCGCGCGCGCTGGGCCTGCAGGTGGCGGTGCTGGACATCGCCCGCTCGATCGAGGCCTTCCCCCCGCCAGAGGGTGTGCTGGCGCTGCCGTGCGACGTGCGCAACGAGGCCGAGGTGCAAGCCGCCTTCGCCACCCTCACCCAGCAGTGGGGCGCCATCGACAGCCTGGTGAACCTGGCCGGCTACACCGGCGAGCGCGTGGCCGTGGCCGACATGAAGACCCACGAGTGGGACGACATCCTCAACACCGACCTGCGCGGCATGTTCCTGGTGGCCCGCGCGGCCGCCCCCCTGCTGCAAAGCGCCGCCGCCCAGGGCGGCTCGCCCGCCGCGGTGCTGGTGTCGTCCACCTTCGGCGTGCGCGTGCCGCACGTGGGCTACGCGCCGTACGCGGCCTCCAAGGCCGGCGTCATCAACCTGGTGCGCGCGCTGTCCACCGAGTGGGCGCCCGCCGTGCGCGTGAACGGCATCGCCCCTGGCGTGGTGGACACCGCTTTCCTCAAGGGCGGCACCGGCCGCGACGTGAAGGCCACCGGCCTGGACATGAACCGCTTTCTCACCGGCGTGCCCCTGGGCCGCCTGGGCCAGCCCGACGACATTGCCCAGGGCATCTTGTTCCTGCTGAGCCCGGCGGCCAGCTACATGACCGGGCAGACCATCCACATCAACGGCGGGAGCTTCATGGCATGAGCACGCAGGCCTCTTCTATTTCGCGCGAGTGCGTCACCAGCTACATCGACGGTCAGTGGCAGCCCGCGGGCGCTCACCTGCTGGACGTGGTCAACCCCGCCACCGAGCAGGTGGTGGCCCGGCTGTCTGAGGCCGACGCGGCCGAGACCGACCGCGCCGTGCAGGCCGCCCGCCGCGCCCACCAGCAAGGCGTGTGGGCCGGCAAGCCGGCCGCCGAGAAGCAGGCCATCTTCCGCCAGATCGCCCAGCTCACCGAGGCCCACCTGGACGAACTCGCCCAGCTGGAGTCGCTCAACAGCGGTCTGCCCCTGCGCTACCTGCGCTCGCGCCAGTTGCCGCGCATCGTGCGCAACTTCTCCTTCTTTGCCGACTGGCAGTCGCAAAACGTGGAGAAGGCCGGCATTCAAGACGACCAGTACCTGCGCTACGTGCTGCGCGAGCCCGCTGGCGTGGCGGCCCTGATCTCGCCGTGGAACGCCCCGCTGGCCCTGGCCTCCACCAAGATCGCCGCGGCCCTGTCGTTTGGCAACTGCTGCGTGCTCAAGACCGCCGAGACCACGCCGCTGGCGGTGGCGCGCTTCATGGAAATCCTCACCCAGGCCGGCGTGCCACCGGGCGTGGTGAACCTGATCAACGGGCGCGGCGCCGTCACCGGCGATGCCCTGGTGCGCCACCCCGACGTGCGCGTGGTGTCCTTCACCGGCGGCACGGCCACCGGCCGCGCCATCGCGGCCGCCGCCGCGCCCGGCCTGAAGCGCGTGGACCTGGAGCTGGGCGGCAAGTCGGCCAACATCGTCACCGCCACCGCCAACCTGGACGACGCGCTCGACGGTGCGCTCACCTCCATCTACACCAACAACGGCCAGCAGTGCTTCGCCGGCTCGCGCATCCTGCTGCACCGCTCGATCGCCGACGAGTTCATTCGCCGCTTCGTGGCGCGCGCCCAGGCCATTCGCGTGGGCGACCCGCTGGACCCGGGCACCGAGGTGGGCCCGTTGTCCAACGCGGCGCATTACGCCCGCGTGGTGTCCTTCGTGGCCCTGGCCGAGCAAGAGGGCGGCCGCCTGCTGTGCGGCGGCAAGCGCCCGGCGAACCTGCCCACCGGCTACTACCTGGAGCCCACGGCGGTGCTCATGCCGTCCAACGACAACCGCGTGTGCCAGGAAGAAATCTTCGGCCCCTTCGCGGCCTTCCAGGTGTTTGACGATTTCGAGGACGCGATCCGCATCGCCAACGCCTCCGAGTTCGGCCTGGTGAGCTACCTCTGGAGCAACGACCTGGCCCAGGTGAACCGCGCCACCCGCGCCATTGAAGCCGGCGTGGTGCTGGTCAACACCCCCATGGTGCTGGACCTGCGCTTCCCCTTTGGCGGCTACAAGAACTCGGGCGTGGGCCGCGAGGGCATCGAGGGCATGCGCCACTTCTACACCGAGGAAAAGACGGTGACCATCGCGCTCAAGCGCCCGCCCATGGAGCGCCTGGGCGCGGCCTGACGCGGGCTTGGCCTGCGTCGGTGCCAGTTCAGCAAAAGGCTCAGTCGCGCAGCGACTGGGCCTTTTCTGCAATGAAGTCCACGAACGAGCGCACCGCCAGCGTCTGGTAGCGGTCGGGCATGCGCAGCAGGAACAGGCGGCTGCCGAAGATGCTCAGGCGCCAGTCGCTCAGGCCCGCCACCACGCGGCCCTCGGCCATGTCTTGCGCCACCACGTAGCGCGGCACCAGGCCCACGCCCAGGCCCGCCAGGATGGCCTGGTGCAGGAACTGGAAGTTCTCTGAGGCGATGCTGGGCTGCAGCTTCAGCTCGTGGCGCTGCTCGCCCAGGTAGCCCGCCACCCGCAGCTCGCGCCCGGCCGCTGGCGAGGTGATCACCGGCACCCGCTGCAGCCCGTCCAGGTGCGCGGGCAGGCCGTGGGCCTGCGCGTAAGCGGCCGAGGCGCAGGCCACGTAGCGCACCACGCCCAGCTCTTTGGCCACCAGCGCCTCAGGCGGCTCGGTCATCACCCGAATGGCCACGTCCACCTCGTCGCGCAGCAGGTCGTCCACCCGGTTCTCGAACAGCAGCTCCAGGCTGATGTCGGGGAAGCGCTGCTTGAACTCGATCAGCCAGTCCGTCATCACCCACTGCCCAAAGCCGGTGGGCACGCTCACCCGCACCGAGCCGTGCAGGCCCCGCGCCAGCGTGGCCACGGCCTCTTCGGCGGCCAGCAGTTCATCACGAATGTGTTTGCCGTGGCGGTAGAGCGTGAGACCGATTTCGGTGGGCTCGATGCGCCGCGTGGTGCGCCGGATGAGCTGCACCCCCACGGCTTTCTCCAACTGCTGCAGCCGGTGGCTCACGTTGGCCCGGCTGACCTTGAGCTTCTCGGCCGCGCGGCTGAGGCCGCCCGCGTCCACGATGTCCACCAGCAGCAGCAGTCCAGAGAAGTCCATGGCTTGATTGTCAAAAAAAATGTGACGTTGTTTTCAAAAAAAGCGGAATTGTCAACGAATTGACTCCCTATCACAATGCCAGCCGGTCGTGCCCCCACGGGTGGGGTGCGCGTGAACACGGCTTTTGAGACACCACACATGGCACTGGACAACGAGACCTTTTCTTTGCTGCTGGACAGCGTGCAGCGCTTCGTGCGCGAGCGCCTGGTGCCGGCGGAAAACAGCGTGGAAGAACACGACGAGGTGCCCGCCGACATCGTGGACGACATGAAAGAGCTGGGCCTGTTCGGCCTGTCCATTCCCGAGGAATGGGGCGGCATTGGCCTGTCGATGGCGCAGGAGTGCGAGGTGGCCTTCGAGCTGGGCCAGACCGCCCTGGCCTTCCGTTCGGTGGTGGGCACCAACATCGGCATTGGCTCGCAAGGCATCCTCATGGACGGCACGCCCGAGCAGAAGGCCCGCTACCTGCCGCGCATCGCCTCGGGCGAGCTCATCGTGTCCTTCGCCCTGACCGAGCCCAACGCCGGCTCGGACGCGGCCTCGCTGCAAACCCGCGCCGTGGCCGATGGCGACGACTACCTCATCAGCGGCGCCAAGCGCTACATCACCAACGCGCCGCGCGCCGGCGCCTTCACCCTGATGGCGCGCACCGGCGGGCCCGGCGCCAAGGGCGTGTCGGCCTTTGTGGTGCCGGCTAACCTGCCGGGCATCACCCTGGGCAAGCCCGACAAGAAGATGGGCCAACGCGGCACCAAGACCTGCGACGTGTACCTCGACAACGTGCGCGTGCCAGCGGCCAACATCATCGGTGGCGTGCCGGGCAAGGGCTTTGGCACCGCCATGAAGGTGCTCGACCGCGGGCGCCTGCACGTCTCGGCCCTGGCCTGCGGCATGGCCCAGCGCATCCTGAACGAGAGCCTGGCCTACGCGCAGGAGCGCCGCCAGTTCGGCCAGAAGATCGGCGACTTCCAGCTCATCCAGGCCATGCTGGCCGACAGCCAGGCCGAGCTGCTGGCCGGGCGCGCCATGGTGCAGGCCGTGGCCCAGCGCTACGACGCCAAGCCCGTGGGCCAGAGCGACCCCGAGGTGAGCATGCAGGCCTCGTGCGCCAAGCTCTTCACCACCGAAATGGTGGGCCGCGTGGCCGACCGTGGCGTGCAGATCCACGGGGGCGCGGGCTACATCAACGAATACAAGGTCGAGCGCTTCTACCGCGACGTGCGCCTGCTGCGCCTGTACGAAGGCACCACGCAGATTCAGCAACTCATCATCGGCAAGCACCTGATGCGCCAGGCCTGAGACCCACCGCCACACGAGACACAAGAGACACAAGAGACGCCCCATGGGACCGCTTCAACACCTTCGCGTACTGGACCTCACCCGCGTGCTCGCCGGGCCCTGGTGCACCCAGACCCTGGCCGACCTGGGGGCCGATGTCATCAAGATCGAGCGCCCCGGCCAGGGCGACGACACCCGCCAGTGGGGCCCGCCCTTCGCGCCCGACGCGCAAGGCCAGCCCACCACCGAGGCCGCCTACTTCCTGGCGGTGAACCGCAACAAGCGCTCCGTCACGCTGGACATCGCCACCCCTGAGGGCCAGCAGATCGTGCGCGAGCTGGTGGCCCAGTGCGACGTGCTGGTGGAGAACTTCAAGGTCGGCGACATGCGCCGCTACGGGCTGGATTACGAGTCGCTGCGCGCCGAGCACCCCGGGCTGGTGTATTGCTCCATCACCGGCTTCGGGCAGACCGGCCCCTACGCGCCGCGCGCCGGCTACGACTTCATCGTGCAGGGCATGGGCGGCTTCATGAGCGTCACCGGCGAAGGCGAGCAGGTGCCCGGCTCGTCGCCACAAAAGGCCGGCGTGGCCATTGCCGATCTGTTCACCGGCGCGCAGGCCACCATCGCCATCCTCGCGGCGCTCACGCACCGCGACCGCACCGGCGAAGGCCAGCACCTGGACATCTGCCTGCTCGACACCCAGGTGGCCATGATGGCCAACATGGCCACCAACTACCTGGCCACCGGCCAGTCGCCCGTGCGCTGGGGCAACGCCCACCCCAACATCGTGCCGTACCAGACCTTCCAGGTGGCCGACGGCTGGGTGATCGTGGCCTGCGGCAACGACAGCCAGTTCCGCAAGCTCACCGAGGTGGCCGGCGCGCCCGAACTGGCCAGCGACGAGCGCTTCAGCACCAACCCGCAGCGCGTGCGCCACCGCCAGGTGCTCATTCCCCTGCTCGACGACCTCATGCGCCACAAGACCCGCGCGCAGTGGATCGCCGCGCTGGAGGCCGCGGGCGTGCCCTGCGGCCCCATCAACCAAATGGCCGACGTGTTCCAAGACCCGCAGGTGCTGGCGCGCGACATGCTGGTGCGCCTGCCGCACCCCACCGCCGGGCAGGTGAGCGTGCCCGGCAGCGCCCTGAAGCTCTCGGGCACGCCCGTGGCCTACCGCAGCGCGCCGCCGCTGCTGGGCCAGCACACGCAAGAGGTGTTGCAGTCCCTGACCTCGCTGTCGGCCGACGACCTGCAAGACCTGCAGGCGCGCCGCGTCATCTGAGCCCGCGCCGCCCCCGCGCCCCCTTTTTGTTTTGCCCCTCCTGCTGCCCATGGACATCGCCGTCATTCGCCTCGACCACCCGCCCGTCAACAGCCTGAACCTGGCGCTGCGCCGCTTCATGGTGGAGGCCATCGACGCCGCCGAGGCCAACCCCACGGTGCGCGGCATCGTGCTCGCCGGCAGCGCCAAGGCCTTCTCCGCCGGGGCCGACGTGAGCGAGCTGGGCACGCCCGCGCAACTGCAAGAGCCCATTCTGTTGAGCGTGCTGGCCCGCGTGGCCCACTGCCGCAAGCCGGTGGTGGCCGCCATCACCGGCGTGGCGCTGGGCGGTGGGCTGGAGCTGGCCATGAACTGCCACGGCCGCGTGGCCCAGGCCGATGCCAAGGTGGGCCTGCCCGAAATCCAGCTCGGCCTCATTCCCGGCTCCACCGGCACCCAGTTGCTGCCGCGCCTGGTGGGCGTGGACCTGGCGCTGGACCTGATGCTGGCCGGGCAGACCCGCAGCGCCCAGTCGCTGGCCAGCAGCGGCCTGTTCGACGCGGTGGTGAGCACCGACCCGGTGGCCGCCGCCAGCGAGCTGGCCCGCCGCTGGGCCGAGCCTGGTGCCGCGCCACTGCCCGTGCGCCAGCGCCCGCTGGACGCCGCCCGCGTGCAGGCCCAGGTGGCCGAGCACCGCGCCCGCCTCACCCCGCGCCAGCGCCTGCAACCCGCTTACGCCGCCCTGCTTGACGCGGTGCAGGCGTGTGCCCTGCCGTTCGAGCAAGGCGCGGCGCGCGAGCGCGAGCTGTTCCTGGGCCTGCTGTCCAGCACGCCGGCCCAGGCGCTGCGCCACCAGTTCAAGGCCGAGCGCGAGGCCAGCCGCCTGCCGCAGGCCGAGGGCGTGGCGCCCCGCGCCGTGCACACCGTGGCCGTGGTGGGCGCGGGCACCATGGGCACCGGCATTGCCATCTGCGCGCTCGACGCCGGCCTGCAGGTGCTGCTGCTGGAGCAAGACGCCGACGCCCTGGCGCGCGGCCAGGCCCGCGTGGCCGAGCACTACCGCTCGCGCGTGGCCGCCGGCAAAGTGAGCGCCGCCGTGGCCGAGCAGGCCCAGGCCCGCCTGAGCACCACCCTGAACTGGCCCGCGCTGGCCCAGGCCGACGCGGTGATCGAGGCGGTGTACGAAGACCTGGGCGTCAAGCGCGAGGTGTTCCAGCGCATCGACCGCCACGCCCGTGCCGGTGCGGTGCTGGCCACCAACACCTCGTACCTCGACATCGACGCCATCGCCCAGGCCACCACCCGCCCGCAAGACGTGCTGGGCCTGCACTTCTTCAGCCCCGCCAACGTGATGAAGCTGCTGGAAGTGGTGCGCGGCGCGCAGACCGCGCCCGACGTGCTGGCCACCGGCATGGCGCTGGGCAAGGCCCTGAAGAAGCTGCCCGTGCCCTGCGGCAACGCCTTCGGCTTCATTGGCAACCGCATCTACAACGCCTACCGCCGCCAGTGCGAGTTCATGCTGGAAGACGGCGCCTGGCCCGAAGACGTGGACCGCGCCCTCACCGGCATGGGCTTCGCCATGGGGCCGTTTGCCGTGGCCGACCTCTCGGGCCTGGACATTGCCTGGCGCATGCGCCTGGCCCAGGCCGCCACGCGCGACCCGCGCGAGCGCTACGTGGACGTGCTCGACCGCCTGTGCGAACAAGGCCGCCTGGGCCGCAAGACCGGCGCGGGCTACTACACCTACACCGATGGCCGCGCCGCCCCCGGCACCGACGCCGTGGTGCGCCAGCTCATCGAGCAGGCCAGCGCGCGCCGGGGCATCACGCGCCAGCCGCTGGACGCCGCCACCATCTGCCGCCGCGCCCTGCTGGCCATGGTGAACGAGGCCGCCTGGCTGTATGCCGAAGGCGTGGCCGCGCGGCCCAGCGACATTGACGTGGTGCTGGTGCAAGGCTATGGCTTCCCGCGCTGGGAAGGTGGCCCGGTGTTCTGGGCCCGCCAGCAAGACCGCGCCACGCTGCAACGCGACCTGCAGGCCCTGGTGGCCGCCTCAGGCCACGGCCACCGCGTGGCCGACCTCGGCCCCTTGTTGGACTGATCGACTTTTTTGCTTCACCCCTCACCATGAACCACGCCCAACACCACGCCTTTATCTGCGACGCCATCCGCACCCCCTTCGGCCGCTACGGCGGCGCGCTCAGCAGCGTGC
>NZ_JAYSFD010000021.1:0-35067 GCF_041913525.1 Hydrogenophaga sp.
TGGGAATGCCCGCGGTGCCGAAGCCGCCGATGAGCACGGTGGCGCCGTCTTGCAGGCCGGCCAGCGCGGCCGATACCGAGGGCGCGATTTTGTTGATCATGAGGTGTCTCCTGCGCGGGCTCAGCTTTGCCCGAGGCCGGGCAGGTAAATGTTTTGCACGTAGCGGGTGTGGATGCGGCCGGCCGCGAAATCGTCGGTGGCGATCAGCGACTCGTGGAACTGCCGGGTCGTGGTCACGCCATCGATTTCCAGCTCGGACAAGGCGCGCCTCATGCGGGCAACGGCCTCGGGCCGGTCGCGCCCCCAGCAGATGACCTTACCCAGCAGCGAGTCGTAATACGGCGGCACCACGTAGCCCGTGAACAGGTGGCTGTCCATGCGAACGCCCATGCCCCCGGGCGGGGTGTAGCTGTGGATGCGGCCCGGGCTGGGCAGAAAGTCGCGCGCGGGGTCTTCGGCGTTGATGCGGCACTCGATGGCGTGGCCACTGAGGCGAACATCGGACTGGCGCATGCCCACGCCCTGCCCGTCGGCGATGGCGATCTGGGCCTTCACCAGGTCAACGCCCGAGATCATCTCGGTGACCGGGTGCTCCACCTGGATGCGGGTGTTCATTTCCATGAAATAGAAGGACTGCGAGGCCAGGTCAAGAATGCACTCGATGGTGCCGGCGCTGCGGTACTTCACGTGCTGGCAGAGCTGAATGGCGGCGCGGCCGATGTCCTGACGCAGCTTGTCGCTCAGCACCGGCGAGGGGCTTTCCTCGATAAGCTTCTGGTTGCGGCGCTGGGTGGAGCAGTCGCGCTCGCCCAGGTGCACCACCGTCTCGCCATCGCCCAGCACCTGGATCTCGATGTGGCGAATGTCGGTGAGGAATTTCTCCAGGTACATGGCGCCGTTGCCGAAGGCCACCATGGCCTCGCGCGAGGCCTCCAGAAAGGCGCGCTCGATCTGCGAGGGGTCGTGCACCACCCGCATGCCACGCCCGCCGCCACCGGCCGAGGCCTTGAGCAGCACGGGGTAGCCGATCTTCTCGGCAATGGTAGCGGCCTGTCTGGCGTCTTCGATCACGCCCTTGGAGCCCGGCGTGGTGGGTACGCCCGCCTCTTCGGCCAGCCGGCGCGCCATGGCCTTGTCGCCCATGGCCCGGATGGTGTCGCCCGTGGGGCCGATGAAGGTGAAGCCTTCTTTTTCCACCAGATCGGAAAAGGCAGCGTTCTCCGAGAGAAAGCCGTAGCCCGGGTGGACGGCATCCACCTTGAGCGCGCTGGCGGCGGCCAGCACCCGCTGCTGGCTGAGGTAGCTGTCGTGCGGGCGGGGGCCGCCAATGCACACGGCGCGGTCGGCCATACGCACCGCCAGCGAGTCGCGGTCGGCCTCGGAGAAGACCTGCACCGCCTCGATGCCCATTTCATGGCAGGCGCGGATGATGCGAACCGCGATCTCGCCGCGGTTGGCCACCAGCACGCTCTTGATTCTGTGGGTGGATGCCATGCCGCTGCCTCACTGGGTGGGGTCGATGACGATGAGCGGCTGGCCGTATTCCACGGTCTGGCCGTCGGCCACCAGTACGTCCACCACCACGCCAGCGGCCTCGGCCCCCAGCGCGTTCATGAGCTTCATCACCTCGATGATGCAAACCGTGTCGTTGGCCTGCACCCGGCTGCCCACCTTCACGAAAGGCTCGGCGCCCGGCTCGGAGGCGCGGTAGAAGGTGCCGACCATGGGCGCCGTGACCACCACCATGCCGTCGCCGATGGTGGCGACCGATGGCGTCACTGGCGCCGCGGCCTCCGGCCTGGGCGCCAGCACGGGGGCCGCAGGCTGGGCGATCACCGCAGGGGCCGTGGTCTGCACCACGGCACGGCCGCCACCCTTGCTGATCTCGATCTCGAACCCCTCGTAGCGCAGCTTGAAGTCGGTGAAGGCGTCGCCCATCTCCACCAGCTTGATGATTTCCAGCACGTCTTCGTGCCGCAGGCTTGTGTTGCTCATGTTGGTCTCCTCGTGTGTGAAAAATTGGGTCGGTGGGGTGGGTCAGTAGCTGGCCATTTCCAGGGAAAAACTGCCCCGCTCGATGTGGATGCGGGCACGCTTGGGTTGCTGGGCGAGGTGGCGCACCAGGGCCACAACCGAGTGCTCGTGGCGGTAGTCCACCACCGGCACCTTGTCGCGCAGCATGTCGTCCACCTGCGAGCCAGCGAACATGAAGCGCAGCAGGCGCTCGTCGTCGGAAGCGTTGGGGTACTTGCGGCGCAGTTCGGCCACGGCCGGGGCCGGGGCAACGGGGGTCAGGGCGATCTGCCTGGAACCGTTCTCGACGATGCGGTCGAGCACCTCGGGGTGAATGGGGGCCAGCAACTTGCCGTAGTAGCCCAGCGCGTACTTCTTGATCTCGTTGGGCACCACGCGGTAGCGCTCGCCGTGCACCACGTTGAGCACGGCCTGGGTGCCCACGAGTTGCGCGAAGGGCGTGATCATGATCGGGTAGCCCAACTCCTCGCGCACCCGCGCCACCTCTTGCAGCAGTTCGTCAAACTTGTCTTGCAGGCCCGCGGCCTCCAGTTGCGACTTGAAGTTGCTCAGCATGCCGCCGGGCATCTGGTGCGCGTAGTGGAAGGCGTCGTACTCCAGCACCTGGCCCAGGGGCTTGCCCTCGGCCACCGCGATTCGCCGGAAGTGCTCGCCCACCTCTTCCATGATCGAGGCGTCCACGTCCACGTCGTGGCCCAGAAACTTCAGGTTGCGCGCCATGCTCTGGGTGGACGGCTGGGCCGCGCCATTGGCCATGGGCGCGATCGAGGTGTGGATGAGATCCACCCCGCACTTCACCGCCTCCAGGTACACCAGGGGCGCCAGGCCGGTCAGGCAGTGGCTGTGAATCTCCAGCGGCACCGTGCCCATCACCTTCTTCAAGGCCGGCACCAGGGTGCGAACGCGATCCACAGTGAGCAGGCCCGCCGCGTCCTTGAGCATGATGGCGTCCACCATGCCGCTGGCCACCAGCTTGCGGGCGGTTTCCACGTACAGCTCGTCGGTGTGCACCGGGCTCAGCGAATACGACAGAGCGCCAAAGGTCTTCACCCCCATCTGCTTGGCCACACGCACCGAAGCTAGGATGTTGTCCACGTCATTGAGGCCGTCAAAAGAGCCCACCACGCCGAAGCCGTTGGCCACGATGCGCTCCACCCACAGGTCCATGATGTCGTCGGGCAGCATGTCAAAGGCCATCAGGTTCTTGCTTCGCACCAGATAGCGCAGCGGCGTGTGGGTCACGCGCTCGCGCATCAGGCGCACCCGCTCCCACGGGTCTTCCTTGAGGTAGCGCACGCACACGTCAAACTGGATCGCACCGGCCAAGTCGATCTGCTCGAAACCGGCCCGGTCCATCTGCCGCGCCACGGGCAGCATGTGCGGGGTGGTCATTCGCGTGGCCCACAGGCACTGGTGGGCGTCGCGCAGGGTGGTGTCGATCACCCCAATTTTTTTGTTGCTGCTGGTCATGAGGTCTCCTGTCAAAAAATCCGTCTTTACGCTTGGGCGAATCCCGAGGCGCATCGCCGATCCACGGCCACCACCGCGCGCCCATCGCCCATGAGGCCAATGGCCGACGCCGGCCCATAAAACTCTTCCGGCCCCAGCACCCGGTGGGGCCCTGGCCAGTTCGCCTCGGGCTCGGCCTCCACCTCGCCCTGGGGCGATACCGACACGCGCGGGCGGTCCATGGCCGATGCCAGCTCGCCGCCTGGGACCACCGAATCGATGAGCAGCTTGAGCACGATGGCAGGGATGCGACTGCCCCCTGGCGCACCCATGGCGTACCGGTCGCCCGACTCGGTGCACACCAGCACCGGCGTGAGGTTGTTGATGGCCAGCCAGCGTCCGTGGGGCTTGGAATACCGCGCCAGGTTGGTGCCGCAATTCATCACCACGCCAGTGCCCGGCACCAGCACACCCGAGCCAAACCACAAAGGGCCGTGCGTAAAGGTGCAGGACACCAGGCCGCCCCGGGCATCGCTCACGCAGAAATGCGTGGTGTGTTTGGTGACCGATTCGGGCGATTCGGTATTGGCCGCGCGCCATTGCCAGGCCGTTTGCAAAGCGGCCACAAAAGCACTCGCCTCCCAGACCAATGCTCCGCCTTTGAATGATTCGGCGTATTGGACCAATGCGGGCAAAAAGATGCCATAACCCGATTCATCGAGCGAAGGCCCCGCCACCGAAAAACCGGGCCCCTTCCATTGCTCCGCCGGCACCACAAAAGAAGGGGCAATTGGCATGTCCTCAGACCAACCCAGCATTTCTTTCTGGCCCATGTATTGGGCGATGGCGCGAAACACAGCACCCGAATAGAAGCCTTCCGGCTCGGCCGCAAAATCGACCAAGGTTTCGGCCAGGTCTTTTTGCACCAAGCCATCCCCTTGCTGGCACAAATGTCCATTCTGGCCAAACACCTCGCAAAACGAATCCCCCACCGAAGCCAATCGTCGTTCCATCCAGCGCAGGGCCTTGTGAAGATTGGCGTCAATCAAAAAGCCGTCCCGCGCCAATTGAATGGCGCCTTTCGCCAGATCGGCCATGGGCATCGAAGCAAATTGGCGATGGGCCTGCGCCAGACCGCTGGGCACCATAGGCAGGGCAATCGAATGCTCGCCATTCACGAATGGGCCGCAGCGACTGGCACCCGCCAAGGCGCGGCCACCCCATCCCTCGGGCATGCGGGTATTGAAATCCACCACCATCGGCGTTTCACCCGGTGCCATTTGAACGGTCATGTAACCGCCGTAGCCGCCAAATCCACCATTGGCCGGGTCCACAACGCACAAGGCCAATGCGGTCGCAATGGCGGCATCCACTGCATTGCCTCCGTTCTTCAACACCGCCGCCCCGGCCTGCGCGGCCAATGGGTGGGAACACACCACCATGCCCGCGCTCATTTCAGCCCTCCCGCCGCCGCAATAGCGGCACCAGTCAACACAAGGGGCAAGAAAATTACATTGGACAGCCTACGGGGATGGCGGCCTATAATGCCCAACTCAAGCCTTCCAACGCCCCCTTCAGGACGCACACCATGGAAAACGACGGTTTCTACGAGCGGTACAAGTCGCACATAAAAAATCAGCAGCCCAAGCACGAAGCGCTGAAGCAGGTGTTGATCGCGGCAATTGAAGATGGCCATTGGAAAGACGACGAAAAATTACCCACCGAACAAGTTTTGGCAAAAATCACGCCCTTTAGCCTTGGCACGGTGCAAAAGGCCATTGGGTTTCTGGTTAGCGAGGGATACGTGCAGCGAAAGCGGGGTCAGGGCACGTTCATCATTCCTCGCGAAAAACGCATGGGCGAGCCCTGGATCTACCGGGTGCTGTCGCCCGACGAATCACGGTACGTGCCCATGACGACGAAGGTGCTTCGTCGCGTCGAGGTGGAATCCGACGCGAGCTGGGCCACCTGGCTCAGGAGCGGCAAGACCGATCAGCGCATCATTCGCCTGGAGCGGGTCATCCACGCCGAAGGCTTCTCGTTCTTCAGCCAGTACAACGTGTGCCCCGAGCGCTTTCCGCTGTTCGAGACCATTGAGCTGAAAGACCTGGACAGCGAGAACTTCGTGAAGCTCACGGCCGAGGTCTACCGCGTGACGGCCTCCAAGATCATGCGCACCGTGCGCGCGGCGCCGCTGCCCAAGTTCGCGACCGACGCCCTGGGCATTCCCCCCAAGAGCTTCGGCACCTGGCTGGAGGTGATGGCCAACAGTTCTCATGGCGTTCCCATCTTTTTTCATCAGCTCTACGTGCCGTCGGGTGGTCTGAAGATCGCGTTCTGAGCGGGCAGAGGCGCGCGGCTCAGCGCCAGCGCAGCAGGTGCGCCTCGATCTTGCTGGCCACCAGGGTCAGCATGCTGCCCATGAAGGCCAGCAGGATCAGCACCGCGAACACGCCATTGGTCTTGAAGCTGCCGGCCAGAAAGCTCAGCAGTTGCCCCAGGCCTTTTTCGGCCGCGATGATCTCGCCGGCAATCACCCCCAGCAGCGCGTAGATCAAGCCCAGGCGCAGGCCGGAGAACATCGACGGCACGGCGCTGGGCAAGGTGATCTTGCGAAACACCGTCATGGGACTGGTGCCGATGGTCTTGGCCAGGATCAGAAAGTCGGTGTTCACGCCACGCGCGCCGGCCACGGTGCTGCTGAGCACGATGAAGAAGGTCAGGCTGAACCCCAGCGCAATCTTTGACGACAGACCCAGGCCGAACCACAGCAGAAAAAGCGGCGCCAGCGCAATGCGAGGCAAGGCGTTCAAGCCATCGAACACCGGCTCCAGCAGCTTCTCAACCGATGGGTAGGTAACGAAGAGGAAGCCAAATAGAATGCCCATCACGCTGCCCAGGCCGAAGGCTGCGGTCGTGGCCAGCAAAGTCCAGTAGGCGTGGACCAGCAACTCGTAGTTGATGAACAGCCCATCAAACAGGTAGAGCGCGATCTGAGTGGGGCGCCCGATGAAAATGGGGTTGATGATCCCCTTGATGGAGACGTATTCCCAGGCCAAGCACAGGCCGATGAGCAGAACGAAGCGAATGAGTGCGATCACCTGTGTACCCCTTACATGACCCGGTCGTGTTGTTTCATGCCCTCTTCCAGGCGCGACCACACCTCGGCGTACAGCTCGTGGTATTGCGGATCGCGCTGCAGATCGCTCACCGAGCGCGGGCGCTTCAGCGGGATGGGAATGTCGGCCACCACCCGCCCAGGGCGGCAGCTCATCACGATCACGCGATCGGACAGCAGCACCGCCTCGGCCAGGTCGTGCGTGATGAAGATCACCGTGCGCTGCATGCTGGCCCACAGCTGCAACAGCACGTCTTCGAGCTGCAGCTTGGTCTGGGCGTCCAGCGCACCGAAGGGCTCGTCCATCAAGAGAATCTGCGAGTCCAGGCAGAAGGTGCGCGCCAGCGCCACCCGCTGGCGCATGCCGTGCGACAGCGCCTTGGGCAGCTTGCTCTCGAAGCCCTTGAGGCCCACCGCCTCCAGCAGGCCCATGGCCTTCTTGCGCCGGGACTCCACCGGCTCGCCGCGCAGCTCGGCACCGAATTCGGTGTTTTGCAGCGCGGTGAGCCAGGGAAAGAGGGAATCCCTGGCCAACATGTAGGCCACGTCGTGACGCCCGGCGGTGGGCGGCGCGCCATTGGCCATCACCGTGCCCTGCTCCACTGGCAGCAGGCCGGCCACGATGTTGAGCACCGTGGTCTTTCCGCAGCCGCTCGGCCCCACGATGGACACGAACTCGCCCGCGGCGATGGAGAGGGTCACGTCCTGAACCGCGAACACCTCACCCCCGAAGCGGTGCGACAGGTTGTTGATTTCAATCATTGGCGGGACTCCGTCTGTTTTGGTCGCTCGGCTCAGGGCTTGGGGGCCTTCTCGTACACCACAGAGGCCGACGACACCGGCTTCTCCGACAGCTTGTTCTGCATGAGGAAATCAGAGGTCGCGTCCACCGCCTTGCGCTCGATCGTGTAGCCCAGGCTGGTGGTCTGCCCCTTCACGAGCAGAGCGAGCACCTTGTCGGCATCGGGGATGTCGCCCATCGACATCTTTTTCTTGGTGATGGCCACCACCTCGTCGTAGTTTTTGGGGTCTTTGACCCAGGTGATCGCATCACGCACCGCCGCGATGAAGGCGTCCGCCGCCTTGGGGTTGGACTGCACAAAGTTCTTTCGCATCGCAAAGCTGGCAAAGCCGCCGTTCATGGCCAGCATGTTGGCCGGCCCTTCACCCTTGCCTGGGCTCACCAGCTCCACGCAGGTCTTCTGGGCCAGGCAAAGCGTGTTGAAAGGCTCGAACGACACTGAAGCGTCGATCTGCTTGGCCAGCAGCGCCGGGTACGAGGTGGCGGGGGCACCCACGGCCACGTAGGTCACGTCATCACCCTTCATGCCGGCGCCCTGCAGCAGCGCCCGCGTGACGATCTCGATGCCCGAGCCGCGTGCGGTCACGCCCACCTTGGCACCCTTGAGGTCTTTCATGGACTCCGGATACCCCTTGCTGCGGTTGGGCAGGGGGTAGTCGCTGCTGACGTTGAGCGTGTAGTAGTTGTTGGGGCTGTGGCCCACGACCAGCTGGATCTCGTTGCCGCGCGAGGCCGCCATGAGGTTCACCTCGTTGGAGGCGAAGGTGGCCTCAATGCTGCCGGCCGCCAGGGTCTGCAGCCCCAGCGGACCGCTGGCCAGGCCCACGGTGGAGCAGCGGATGTTGTAGCTCTTGCAGAACCCCTTCTCAATGGCCACCCACATGGGAATGCCCAGGATCGAGCCGGGGTACTCCTGCACGCGAATCTGGGTGTCACCCCCGTTGGGCTTGTCCTGAGCCAAGCTGGCCGAACTGGCCGAGATCGCCACAACAGCGGCGCACACGATCTTGGTGATGGTCTTCATGTTGTCTCCTGCTTTGAAAGGTGGGCTATCGCCCTCTGTGTTCGGCCTGCCTTGCCGTGCACCTCTGCCGAGGAAACCACGGACATGGTTTAACCTATGCCTTCGCTTCTACACCTGCCTCACGCAACACGACTCATCCATCAGGATCAGCCGTTACTACATAGTAAGATCGCGCAACTTGCAAATGTCATAGTGGTTTCCCTAGCAGAACAAACTATATTCAACTATATAGTTTTGATTCAACCAAAACAGGACCAACCCGTGACAGCAAGCAGGCCGTTCGCGCGTGCCCTCCCCCCAACCGGCTGGCCGCCAGCGCAATGCGCACCGGGCCAACCCTTCAGGAGATCTCATGCCTTCATCCCACGCACAGGCGCCCATGTCGGTGGTGGTCACCGGCGGCAGCAGCGGCATTGGCCTGGCCCTGACCAAGTTGCTGCTGCAGCGCCAGTGCCACGTCACCCTGATCGACCTGCAGACGGAACGGGCGCAGGCCCTGGCCGGGCAGTTTCCCCATCACCTGCGGGTACACCAGGGCAGCGTGACCGATGAGGTCCGGCTGCGAGCCATCCTGGACGAGGTGAAGGCGGATGGCACCCCGGCCATCAACGGCTTGGTGAACTGCGCCGGCATTCCGCCCACGGCCACGCCGATCGAACAGTACGCATCTGCCGACTGGATGCGCGTAATCGACTCTCACCTGAACGGCACCTACCTCTCGTGCCAGGTGTTCGGCAGCGACATGGCAGCCAGCGGACAGGGCGGTTCCGTGGTGAACCTCGCCTCGGTGCTGGCCTTTCGGCCGGGGCCGGTGCTGGCCTACGGAGCGGCCAAGAGCGCCATCGTGAACCTCAGCCAGTCACTGGCCGCCCACTGGGCTGGCCGCGGCGTGCGGGTCAATGCGGTGGCCCCGGGCTGGACCGACACGCCCTTTGTGCGCCGCAAGGAGCGCGAGAACAGCGACTTCAAATCCATCCTCGACGCAACGCCGCAAGGCCGGCTGCTGCAGCCGCTAGAGATTGCCGAGGTGATCGCCTTCCTGCTGTCGCCTGCAGCCAGCGCGGTCACGGGCTCCACCCTGGTGTGCGACGGCGGCTACATGGCCGGGGCGGGCTGGGCGCCGTACGGCGGCCCCCCCAACCGCCACTACGTACCCCTCTGAGTCCCCCGTGCCCCTCCGAAAAGGCGAAGCGACATGGAACGCAACATGAACGGACAGGTGGCCGTCATCACCGGTGCGGCCGGCGGCATTGGTCACCAGGTGGCACAACTGCTGGGTGAAGCGAGCGTGCGCCTGCACCTGCTGGACATTCAAGACCCGGCCACCACGCGCCGGGTCAATGAGCAGGTGCCGCAGGTGGCCTCGGTGCACCGCTGCGACACCAGCCAGCGCGCCGAGGTGGAGGCCATCGCCCGCGCCTTGGGCGACGTGGACATCTTGGTGGACACCGCCGGCATCTGGCCACGAGACGACTGGATGGCCGACGACTGGGACGCCGCCTTTGACCGGGTGATGAACATCAACCTGCGCGGCCCCATCAACCTAGCCCGCGCCTTCCTGCCGGGCATGATGCAGCGGCGCTACGGCCGCATGGTCCTGTGCGGCTCAATCGCGGGTTGGACCGGCGGCCTGATGTCCAGCCCCCACTACGTGGCGACCAAGGGTGGCGTGCACGCCCTGGTGCGCTGGTTCTCACAACACGGTGCGCCGCACCGTGTGTGCGTGAACGGCGTGGCCCCCGGCCCGGTGGCCACTGGCATGACCCACGATGCCGGCCATGACCTCGACAAGTTCCCGCTCAAGCGCATTGCCCACCCGCAAGAGGTGGCCAGCGCCATCGCCTACCTGTGCAGCCCGGGGGCGAGCTTCATTACGGGCAGCATCGTGGACGTGAACGGTGGCATTCACATGCGCTGAGGGGCACGGGGCGTCAGGCCCGCCCGAGAACCTGCTCGATGCTCACTGCACCGTGATGCCGGCCTTCTTGGCAACTTCAGCCCATCGGCTCACTTCGTCGAGCGTCAGCTTCTTCAGTTCATCTGGTGTGCCTCCTCCGGTGTCCGCTCCCAGCGACACCCATTTGTCAGAAAAGGCCTTGTCCTTGAAGGCGTTGTTGATGGCGAGGTTTAGCCTGTCCACCACGTGCGCGGGGGTCTTGGCCGGCGCAAAGATGCCGTACCAACTGGTGGCGTCGTAGTTCGGGGCGCCGCTTTCCATGACGGTGGGCACGTCCGGCAGGTGCGGCGAGCGCTGCCTGGACGTCACCGCCAGCACGCGCACATTGCCCGCCTTGATGTGCTGCAGGGCAGAGGGCATGGTCTCGAACATCATGTGCACATTGCCGGACATCACGTCCACGATGGCCGGCGCCGATCCCCGGTAGGGAATGTGGCCCATCTTGGTGCTGGTGACGTTCATGAAGTACTCCGTCATCAGGTGCTGCATGGTGCCGGCGCCCGGCGTGGCGTAGCTGTACTTGTCGGGGTTCTTTTTCAGCAAGGGAATCAGCTCGGCCACGCTCTTGGCGGGCAGCGCGTTGTTCACGATGACAGCGTGGTTCACCCGGCCCAGGAAGCCCACCGGCGTGAGCTCGCGAATGTCGTAGCCCAGCTTGGGGTAAACCGATTGCGCGATCGCGTGGTGCACCGCACCAAACAGAATGGTGTAGCCGTCGGGCTGGGCCTTGGAAGCCACGTCTGCCCCCACCGTGCCACCCGCACCACCGCGGTTTTCCACGATGACCGACTGCCCCAGGTCGCGGCTGAGTTGCTCGGCCAAGGTGCGCGAGAGGATGTCCACCGTGCCGCCCGGAGCGTAGGGCGCGATCAGGCGGATCACCTGCGCGGGGTATTTGGCCTGGGCCATGGCCTGGCCCATGGGGGTGAGCACGCCAGCGGCTGAAAGCGCAGCGGCCAAGAGGTGTCGGCGGTTCATGGTTGTCTCCTTTGTGGTTGTGGTGAAAGTGGTCAGGAATCAGGTCTTGTCGCCCGCAGCGAGCTTGAGGTAGCCATCGCGCGTCTGAGGCAGCTTCATGCCCAGCACCTTGGACGCCACCTGCGTGCGCAGGATCTGGGCGGTGCCGCCGGCGATGGTGAACATGCGCGCGTCGCGCACGTGGCGCTCCATGGGGTGGTGGCGGCCGTAGCCGGACGACCCGTAGAACTGCAGCGCGTCGTTGGTGACCTTGTTGGCGGTCTCGGCGGCAAAAATCTTGGCCCGCGCGGCCTTGTCGATGTCGGGGAAGTCTTCGCCGCTGGCCGCGGCGTGGCGCAGCATCAGGCGCGCGGCCTCCAGTTGGGTAGACATGTCGGCCACCATCCACTGCAAGCCCTGGAACTCGGCAATGGGGCGCCCGAACTGCTCGCGGCTCTTGAGGTAGGCCACACCCTCCTCGAACGCGCCCTGGGCGATGCCCAGCGCCACCGTGCCCGCGCCCACGCGCTGCGCGTTGTAAGCCGACATGAGCGCCGCAAAGCCCCGCTTGAGCCCGCCGGGCGGCACCACCAGCATCGACTTGTGAATGGGCAGATCGCGAAACTCCACGTGCGTCTCGGGAATGCCGCGCACCCCCATGGCGTACAGGCGCCGGCCAATCACCAGCTCGCTGGGCTTGTCGTCCTCGCGCACGCAGATGAAGGCGCCGATGCCCTGGTCCACGCCATTGTCAAACACGCGGGCGAAGATCAGGTGCAGCTTGGACACACCGCCACCGGTGATCCAGTACTTTTCGCCGTTGAGGATGTAGTGGTCGCCCTTACGATCGGCGCGGGTGGTCATCTCGCTGGCGGCGCTGCCGGCGTTGGGCTCGGAGATGCAGATGGCCGGCTTGTCGCCTGCCAGCACCACCGCCGCCGACAGCTTTTGCTGCTCGGGCGTGCCGTACTTCATGATGGCCCCGATGGCGCCCATGTTGGCCTCCACCGTGATTCGGCCCATGGTGGCGCAGGCCTTGGCCATCTCTTCCACCACGATCACCGCGTCCAGGTAGCTCAGCCCCTGGCCTCCCAGGTGCTTGGGCAGCGTCATGCCCATGAAGCCCGCCTCGCGCAGCATGGCAATGTTGTCCCAGGGGTATTGCTCGGTGAGGTCGGTCTGTGCGGCGGTGGCGGCGAAGTGACCTTGGGCCAGTTCCCGGGCGCGGGCCTGCAGGGCCTGCTGGGCGGGGGTGATATCAAACATTGCGTCTCCTGTGGTGGGTCATTGGGGGTTGAGCCAGTCGTTGAGCACCTCGGCCTGGTGCTCATTCAGCCGGGGTGGGGGCATGCGGTAGCTCGCGGGGGTGCGCGAGAGCTTCAAGGGGTTGGCCAGCAGGCCAATCTCGCCGTCCTTGGCCCAGGCGCAGGGCATGCGCAGCTCGGCGCCGCGTGCCTGCACGTGGGGATCGCTGAACACATCGCCCAGATGGTTCACCGGGCCGCAGGGCACGTTGGCCTGCTCCAGCACCTGCAGCCAATGGGCGCGCGAGCGCGCTTGCAGCAGGGCCTGTACCCGCTCGCACACAGCCTCGCGGTGGCGCACGCGCGCCACGTTGGTGGCGAAGCGCTCGTCCTGCGCCAGCTCAGGAGCGCCCGCGATCTCGCAGAAGCGCCGGAACTGGCCGTCATTGCCCACCGCCAGGATCATGGGCTCGTCGGCCGTGGCGAACACCTGGTAGGGCACGATGTTGGGGTGGCCATTGCCCAGGCGGGTGGGCAGCTCGCGGTTGGCCAGGTAGTTGGTGCCCGCGTTCACCAGCCAGGCGATCTGCGTGTCCAGCAGCGAGATGTCGATGTGCTGGCCCAGGCCACTGCTGTGGCGGTGCTGCAGCGCGGCGAGGATGCCCACGGCGGCGTACATGCCGGTCATTACGTCGGCAATGCCTACCCCCACCTTCATCGGCGTGCCGTCGGGCTCACCCGTGAGGCTCATGATGCCGCCCATGCCCTGGATCAAAAAGTCATAGCCGGCGCGGTGGGCATAAGGGCCGGTCTGCCCAAAGCCTGTCACCGAGCAATAGATCAGGCGCGGGTAGCGTTCTTTCAGTTGCTCGTAGCCCAGGCCGTACTTGGCCAGCGTGCCCACCTTGTAGTTCTCCACCAGCACGTCGGCGCGCGAGAGCAATTGGTGGATCAGCGCCCGCCCCTCGGGCGCGGCCAGATCGATCGCGATGGAGCGCTTGTTGCGGTTGGCGGCCAGGTAATAGGCGCTCTCTTCGGTGTCTTCTTCGCTGGGGGTCTGCACATAGGGCGGCCCCCACTTTCGGGTGTCGTCGCCCTCGCCGGGTTTCTCCACCTTCACCACGTCGGCGCCCAAGTCGCCCAGCAACTGGGTAGCGCTCGGGCCCGCCAGGATGCGAGACAGATCCAACACTCGGATGCCGGCCAGCGCGGCGGGAGACATGGGGCTCATGGGCGCGCCCCCGAGAGGCCCGATGGGCCCGATAGGCCATAAAAGAAGTGAATGAGCATGGTCGTGATGTCCAGAATGAGGCCAGTCTAGAATTCACATGCTTCATGCTCAATTGAATTTGAATTCAACTAAAACCATGGCCATGTCTGACGCCACCAGCGGGGGCCCCACCCTTCGCCAGCTTGAACTGCTGCTGACCCTGGCCTCGTCCAACGGCATCGCCAGCGCCGGGGCGCGGCTGGGCATGACACCCTCGGCCACCAGCCACTCGCTCAGGGCGCTGGAGAAGAGCCTGGGCATTGCCCTGATAGACCGCAACGCCCCGGGCGTGAAGCTCACCCACGCAGGCGAGGCCATCCTGCCCCACGTGCGCGATGTGTTTGCCTCGCTGCAGATCGTGCGGGCCACGGCCAGCGCCGGCGCCAAGCTCGACACCGGGCTGCTCACCATCGGCTCGCACGGGGCCAGCTCCTCGCTGAACGTGCTGCCGCCCATCCTGGAGGCCTTCAAGAAGCGCTACCCGGGCGTGGACTTGTTCGTCACCGAGAAGCCTGACGTGGAAATCGCCCGGGACATCATCGAGCGCCGCATCGAGATTGGCGTGGTGGCCCTACCCAAAGACGAGCTGGACACCCAGATCCTGGCAGTTGACGAACTGCTGGTGGTGCTGCCGCCCGATCACCCCCTGGCCGCGCTGGACACCGTGCCCGTCAAAGCCTTGGCCGACTACCCCATCGTCATGACACATGCCGGGTCACAGCCCGTGATCGCGCGCATGTTCGCCAAGGCCAAGGTGAAGCCTCGCATCGTGCACGACCTCACCCAGATCCTGTCGATCCTGGAGTTCGTGCGGCGCGGCCAGGGCATCTCGATTCTGGCCTCGCTGGTGCTGCCGCAGGACTACCAGGGCCTGGTGTACCGGCGCATCCAACCCACCTCCACGCGCCGGGTGGGCCTGGCCTGCCTAAACGAAAAGCGCTTGTCGCCCGCGGCGCGCGCCCTGTGGACGCTGGTGCGCGACGCCAAGGCCCACGGCCACGCCTTCATGCCCGCGGCCCATGTGCAGGCCCTGACCTCCCGGCGCTGAGCGCCTCGCCAATCCAATTCCTGCGGGACGAACGGCCCGCGCCAAGGCAAGCTCCTGCCCGCTCAGGGTTTACCAAAATCTTTTTTTGTTCAACTATTTTTTTTCTTGTTCTACTTTTCTTAAATATATAGACTCCCGACACATCCCGTCTCCCCAGGCGGCCACACCTCAATGGAAGAAGGCAGGAAAAGCATGTTGGGTTCTGAATTGGTGATTCGCGCGCTGGCTCGCGAAGGTGTGCGAACGATCTTCAGCCTCTCGGGCAACCAGATCATGCCGCTCTACGATGCCTGCATCGACGCTGGCATTCGCATCGTGCACGTGCGCCACGAAGCCGCTGCTGTGTTCATGGCCGATGCCTGGGCCCAGGTCACGGGCGAGATCGGCGTGGCCATGCTCACCGCCGGGCCGGGCCTGTCCAACGGCGTGGCGCCACTGTTCTCGGCGCTGCACGCCGAAAGCCCGCTCCTGCTGCTCTCAGGTGACTCACCCACCAGCGAAGACGGCATGGGGTCGTTTCAGGAACTGGACCAGGCCACCATGACGCGGCCGGCCACCAAGCTCTCGCGCCGCGTGTCGTCGTTTGATGCGCTGCGACCCTCAGTGCATGAGGCCATTGCGGTGGCCATGGCGCCGCGCCGTGGTCCGGTGCACCTGGCCCTGCCCTTTGACCTGCTCACCGCGCAAGTGCCCGACCAAGACCCGGCCGCCCCGGCCCTGGGCGTAGAGCCTCGGCCCGTGAGCGATGCCGACCTGGGTGTGCTGGGCAAGCTGCTGACGCAGGCGCAACGCCCCGTCATCCTGGCCGGCCCGAGCGCGTGCCGAGGCCATGCCCGACCGGCCTGGGACGCGCTGACAGCCACCCTGCAGGCCCCGGTCATCTCCATGGAAAGCCCACGCGGCCTGCGCGATCCCTCCATCGGCGCCGCCGCCCAGGGCATTGCGCAAGCAGACGTGGTGGTGCTCGCAGGCAAGCGGCTTGACTTCACCCTGGGCTTCGGCAAACCTGGCGTCTTCTCGGCCAACGCCCAGGTGGTGGTGATCGACCCCGACGCGACCCTGCTGGAGAGGGCCCACAGCCTCCTCGGATCGCGCCTGTGTCTCGCACTTCAGGCAGACCCCATCGCCGCTCTGCAGGCGCTGGCGCAGCGGCAAGCTACCTCCGCGCCGCGCCACGCCTGGCGGCAACAAGTGGCCCAGGCCGTGGCGTCGCGCGAACAGGCATGCCCCGTGTCCCCGCCCCCGGGCGCCATTGGTTCGCGCCATCTCTGCGAGCAAGTACAGACCCTGCTGGCGCAAGCGCAGGAACCCATCCTGGTGTGCGATGGCGGCGAGTTCGGGCAATGGGCACAGGCTTTCTGCCGCGCCCCTGTGCGCCTCATCAACGGCGTCTCGGGCGCCATCGGCGGGGGCATCTGCTACGCCATCGCCGCCAAGATCGCACGCCCTCAGGCCACCGTGGTGGTGCTCATGGGTGATGGCACCAGCGGCTTTCACTTCATGGAGTTCGACACTGCCGTGCGCGAAAACGCCCCCTTCGTCGCGGTGATCGGCAACGACGACCGATGGAACGCCGAGCACCTCATTCAGCTTCGCGATTACGGTGAAGACCGCCTGATCGGCTGCGCGCTGGCGCCCACCTCGCGCTACGAATCCGCCGCGGCGGCGCTGGGCGCCCTGGGTTGCCTGGTGAGCGAGCCAGACCAACTAGGGCCGGCGCTGCAAGCGGCCGTGCAAAGCCAGACTCCCGCCTGCGTGAACGTGCGCATCAGCAGCCAGCCCGCGCCCGTGTTCACCACCGCGTCGGCCAGCGTGCACTGAGCGCCATGGCAGCCCTGCGCTTCACCCTGCGGCAGATGGAGATCTTCTCTGCGGTGGCGCGCTCGGGTTCGACCGCCAGCGCCGCCGAAGAGGTGGCGATTTCGCAATCGGCCGTGAGCGCGGCCCTCAACGACCTGGAGTTCGCCCTGGGCGTGCAACTGTTCGACCGCATTGGCAAGAAGCTGGTCTTGAACGCAGTGGGCCGCTCCTTGCTGGCGCGCGGCGCGTCCATGCTCGACAGCGCCCGCGGCATCCAGATGGACTTCCTCAGCGGGCGACCGTGCCGCCACCTGCGCCTGGCCGTGAGCACCACCATCGGCAACTACCTCATCCCCGACCTGCTGGCCCGTTACGCCCACCAATGCCCCGACCACCGGGTGGACGTGCACATCGCCAACACCGCCGAGGTGCTTCGCCTGGTGCGCGACTGCGACGTGGACGGTGGCGCCATCGAGGGACCAGGCGACACCACCGGCGTGCACCTGCAGCACTGGCGCGACGACGAACTGATTCTGGTGGCCTCAGCGGACCACCCCCTGGCGGTGCAACAGCGTTGCTCGGGCGTACGCCTGGGCCGCCAAGCCCTGGAAAACGCCGCCTGGCTGGTACGCGAGAAAGGCTCTGGCACACGCAACGCGATGGATGACGCCCTGATGGCGTACATCAAGCCCAGCCAGCCGCCGCATGTGCTGGGAAGTTCAGAGGCCATCAAGCAAGCCGTGCGGATCGGCCTGGGGGTGAGCTGCCTCTCGCGCCTGATCGTGCAGGACGAGCTGGCCAAAGGCACGCTGGTCGAACTGTCCACCACGGTGCCGCCGCTGCGGCGCACCCTTCACCTGGCGGTGCACCACGAGCGCCAGGTGAACGCCGCCCTTGGCCTCTTCTTCGGGCAAGACCCGCTCACACGCGCGCCCGCCACGCCGGCGCCTGCCGTGCTGCGCCCGCACCTTCCCTGCCAGACACTGGCGCCCACACCCTGAGCCGCGGCACCGAGGCCCGCACCTCAGGGCAGCACCTTGCCCGGGTTCAGAATGCCCTGAGGGTCCAGCGCGGCCTTGAGCCCGCGCATCAGTGCCAGCTCCACCGCCGGCTTGCGCGCGCCCAACTCCTGCCGCTTCGACTGACCAATGCCGTGCTCGGCCGAGAAGGAACCCTGGCGCTGGACGACGTGGTCATGCACCAGCGTGAGCACCTCATCGCGCCACGCGGCCAGGGCCGAGAAATCTCCCGGCTCGCGCAGCGCCACGTTGTAGTGCAAGTTGCCATCGCCCGCGTGTCCAAACACCACAGTCTGCAGGGACGGCCAGCGCTCGTGGATCAGGCGGCTGGTCTCGGCCTCGAAATCGGCCAGCGCCGAGATCGGCAGCGAGATATCGTGCTTGAGCACACCGCCGTACGCACTCTGCGCTTCGGGAATGCGCTCGCGCCAGGCCCACAGGGTCTGCGCCTGCTCCAGCGACACGGCAATAGCAGCATCCAGCACCAGTCCCTCTTCCATCGCCTCGGCCAGCACCGCCTCCAGGGCCTCGCGGTTCAGGCCCGCGCGCCCACACGACATCTCCAGCAACACGGCCCAGGGGCTGGGGGTGATGGGCGGTGCGCCTAAGCTGGCCTGGCGCTCCACCAGCTCCAGCGAGCGCCGGGACATCACCTCAAAGGCCGTGACGTCCGCGCCGAAGGCCTGTTGCACGTACTTCAGCAAGCGCACCGCCCCGTCCAGGCCCGACACGCCGATGAAAGCGGTGGACCGTTCGGCCGGCTGGGGATAGAGCTTCAACACCGCCGCGGTGATGATGCCCAGGGTGCCCTCCGAGCCCACGAAAAGGTCTTTGAGGGAATAGCCCGTGTTGTCCTTTCGCAGGCTGCGAAGGCCGTCCCACAGCTCGCCCGTGGCGGTCACCACCTCGAGGCCCAGGGTCAGGTCGCGGGCGTTGCCATAGCGCAGCACGCCCGTGCCGCCCGCGTTGGTGGCCAGATTGCCGCCAATCGTGCAACTGCCTTCGGCTGCCAGGCTCAGCGGGAACAACATACCCGCCTCACGGGCGTGCTGCTGCACCTGGGCCAACACCATGCCAGCCTCCACCGTGATGGTGCCGTTCACCGGGTCCAGCGCCCGCAGCCGGTTCAAACGCCCCAGGTGCAAGACGATGGACTGGCCAGAGTCGTCTGGCGTGGCGCCGCCGCACAGGCCGGTGTTGCCGCCCTGTGGTACCACCGGAATGCCCTCGCGCTGGCACACGCGCAGCACCTGCGCCAGCTCCTGCGTCGTGCGAGGCCGCACCACCGCCCGGGCCCGCCCGCGGTACCGGCCGTGCCAATCGGTGCAGTACGGTCCCATGTCCACCGGCTCGCTCAGCACATGGGCCTCGCCCACGGCGCTCACCAGTGCCTGGCACCAGCCCTGCTCCGCCGGGTTCATGCCAGCCCCAGGCAACACCTCACTTGATCTCCATGCCTGTCTTCTGGACCAGGGCCTGGTAGGTGGCGTAGCTGTCGCTCACGAACTTCTCTGTGTCGGCGGCCGACATCACGCTCGGGATGCCACCGAAAGTCGCGTTACCCGCAATCCACTTCGGGTCTTCCGAAAGTTGCTTCAACACGGCGGTCCAGCGCTTGACCGCGACCGGGTCCATTTTGGGCGGGCCGTACAGGGCGCTCCAGCCCAACACAGCCTCCAACTGGGGGTAGCCGGCTTCGCGCGCCGTGGGAATGTCGGGGTGCTTCTCCAGCCGCTTGGGCGTGGTGGTGAGCAGCGCGCGCAGCTTGCCCCCATTGATCTGCCCAGCCAGCGAGCTGAAGTTGTTGCAGGCGAAGTCCACCTCTTTCGAGATCACGGCCATGGTCACTTCGCCACCGCCCTTGTAGGGCACGTTCAGTGCGGCATCGGGCTTGAGGCCCAGCAGCGACAGCAGCAACTGCGGGGCCAGGCTCTGCGTGGTGGCCGGGCCGGAGGTGCTGTACGACAGCTTGCCCGGCTTGTCGATCAGGGCCTTGGTGAGGTCCGCGATCGACTTGTGCGGGCTGTCAACGTTCACCACGCACACCACAGGGTTCAGGTCGAGCATGCCGATGAAGGTGAACTCATTCCACTTGTAGCCCAGCGATTTGGGCTGCAAGGCCGGCAAGATGGCCTGAGGCCCCGTGCGCGCCATCAGCAAGGTGTAGCCGTCAGGCGCGGCGTCACGCACGAGCTGCGAGCCGATCGCACCGCTTGCGCCCGGCTTGTTCACCACCAGCACCGGCTGCCCCAGCAACTGCTGCGCCAGCGTTTGTAGGTTACGGGCCGACTGGTCGGCATCGCCACCCACGCTGAACGGCACGATCAACTGAATCGGCTTCGTCGGGTACGTGGGGGTCTGCGCCTGCAGCGGCGCCTGTGCACCGGCGGCCACCACGGCGGCGCAGGCCAGTCTCACCGGAAGCGAACGAAAGAACCGTGTCATGACCTTGTCTCCTGTTGTCTTAGCCAAGTGCGCGGGCCATGCAGGCCTGGGAACAAAGGTGGGTTAACCCTGGCCATCGCCACCACCTCCTGCGCGGTGCAAGGCGCCGCAGTCGCGGGCACCTGCAACCACTCTAGGGAGCCGCGCATCGAGAGGGAAGCGACTATTTCTTGTTGGGCTAACCAGCAGGGATGGTCAGGGCCGCATCAGCACGCCGTGGCCGGCACCCGCCTCCACCAGGCGCCGCACCGTGTTCACCGAAGCGTCGAGGCGCTCGGCCAGCATCTGCGGTGCCCAATGGCGCGGCCAGCGCACCGACGCAATGTCTTGGCCCGGCGCTGCAAGGCGCTTCTGACAAGCAAGGGAGGAGGAAACCGTAGCTGAATGGGTTCACTTTGAGGCACCATTTCACAAATGCAAGCGCGCGGTCATCCCGCCCTTGAGGTTGACGGCGTAGGCGGCAACGATGGTGTCCACCAAACGAGATAGGTGGACACCATGACCGAAGCCAAGAACAGGACCCGTCGGCGCCACAGTGCCGAGCCCAAGCAGCAGATCCTGGCCGAGTGCGCCCAGCCCGGTGCATCGGTGGCCAGCGTGGTGCTCTCGCACGGCATCAACGCCAACGTCGTGCACAAATGGCGCCGACTGGCCCATGCCCCCAGCACAGATGTGCAAGTCCCCACCTTCGTGCCGGTGACGCTGCCTGCGCCCAGCTGTGCGCCGGCCCCGGACATCCGCAACGAGTTGCGCCGTGGCGCTACCAGCATCTCGCTGACCTGGCCGGTCTGCGCGGCCGAGCACTGCGCGGCCTGGATGCGCGAGCTGCTCAAGTGATCCGCATTGATGCCCTGTGGCTGGCCACCGAGCCGCTGGACATGCGTGCCGGAACGGACACCACTCTAGCCCGCGTGGTAGCCGTCTTCGGTGCTGCGCGCCCGCATCACGCCTACCTGTTTGCCAATCGGCGAGCCAACCGCATGAAAGTGCTGGTGCATGACGGCATCGGGGTGTGGCTGGCAGCACGGCGCCTGAACAGCGGCAAGTTCGTCTGGTCTCGTGAGGGTGCGTTGACCGCCACGATCAGTCGCTCGCAGTTCGATGCGCTGGTGCTGGGCCTGCCCTGGCAGCGTCTGGGCGATGGTGGCGTCATCACCGTGATCTGACTCTGGTCTGTGCGCAAGCGCTTGCCAATTGGGGCATGCGCCGATGGTGCGGCTGCACCGGCGCTGGCACAGTCCTGCCCATGGTGGTCGAGCCGCAATCGCTGGAGAGTCTGAGTGCAGAACAAATGCGCAAGCTGGCCGCTCGGCTGATGGTTCAGGTTCGCCACAAGAGCGCGCTGCTGGACAAGCTCACCCACGAGAACGCGCTGCTCAAGCGCATGAAGTTCGTCGCCCAGTCAGAGCGCTTCAACCCCGAATAGAAGAGCCTGCTCGAAGACGAGATCGAAGCGGACCTGGCGGCTGTGGCCAGCGAGATCGATACGCTGGCGCAGACACAAACGTCGGCCACCCCCGATAAGAAACAAGCCAAACGGCTACCGCTGCCGGCGCACCTGCCGCGCCGCGAGGTTCGCCACGAACCTGCGTCCACCACATGCGCGTGTGTGTGCCAGATGAAACGCGTGGGTGAGGACGTGGCCGAGAAACTTGACTATGTGCCCGGCGTCTTCAGTGTCGAGCGCCACATCCGCGGCAAGTGGGCATGCGCCCGGTGCGAGACCATTCAACAGGCGCCGGTCGACGCGCACGTTATCGACAAGGGCATCCCCACCGCCGGACTGCTGGCCCAGGTGCTGGTGGACAAGTACGCCGATCACCTGCCGCTGTACCGGCAGGAGGCGAATTTCGGCCGCGCTGGCCTGGCCATCCCGCGCTCGACCCTGGCGCAGTGGGTGGGCACCTGCGGGGTGCGGCTGCAGCCGCTGGTCGATGCCCTGAAGACCGAGATCCTCAGCCACCGGGTGCTGCATGCCGATGAGACACCGGTGGCCATGCTCAAGCCCGGCGAGGGCAAGACGCACCGCGCCTACCTCCGGGCCTATGCGCCGGGGGCCTTCGAGAGCATCAAGGCTGTGGTCTACGACTTCTGCGAGTCGCGCTCGGGCGAGCACGCCCGGCGCTTTCTGGGCCACGGCACCGACGATGCCTGGAAGGGCAGCCTGACTTGCGACAACTTCAGTGGCTACAAGGCCCTGATCGCCAGCGGCGTGACCGAGGTGGGGTGGCTGGCCCACGCACGACGCAAGTTCTTCGACCTGCACGCGGCCAATCAGAGTCAGATCGCCGAGTTCGCCCTGCAGCAGTTCGCCCGGGTCTATGAGATCGAGCGCGAAGTCAAAGAACTGGAGGCCGAGCAGCGGCAAGCCGTTCGGCAGCAGCAGACCCGGCCGATCCTGGACGCCTTGCATGAATGGATGACGCTGCAACGGCGCCAGGTACCCGACGGATCGGCAACCGCCAAGGCGCTGGACTACAGCCTGCGGCGCTGGGTGGCGCTGACCCGATTCGCGGGTGACGGACAACTGCCGGTGGACAACAACTAGATCGAGAACCAGATCCGGCCCATTGCCATCGGGCGCAACAACTGGCTGTTTGCCGGCAGCCTGCGTGCGGGCCAGCGAGCGGCCGCCGTCATGAGCCTGATCCAGTCGGCCCGCATGAACGGGCACGACCCGTATGCCTACCTCAAGGACGTGCTCACGCGACTGCCCACGCACAAGGCCAGCCGCATCGTCGAGCTCCTGCCACACCGCTGGAAACCCGCCGACGCCTGATCACCGGCCTCGGTAGGCCTGGGTTTGCCGGACGCTTACTCACAAATAGATAGACCTCGACTCATGTCGGCAGGTCTTTACCTTTTGTCAGCATTGAACGCGGCTAAAAGCAACCGCGACAGCACACCCGTTCATTGCGTTATCGAGAGTCCTTTTTTTCAAGGTCGCCAAAGCCCTGGCGAACGCGATCAACCAGTTCCTGTTCGAGCACCGAGCTGGGAAAACCCGGGTTGCGAACCCTGTACACCAGGGTTCGCGGCGAGCGCTTGATCGGACGGAACAAGAGCTGGTCTTGGCGCCATGCGCGGGCCGTGAGGTTGTCCACCACGGCCACCCCGGCACCGGCCTCGACCAGCGCGCAAGCCACCTGACCGGAGCGAACCTCAATGCGCCGGGGCCCGGTGCCGATGGCGCGCGGGTAGTGCTCGGCCACCAACCGCCCTTGAGGCGTGTCTGGGCTAAAGGCGATCAGCCGCTCCTTCACGATCTCGCCGATGGATACCGAGGTCTCCTGCTCGAATCGGTGCCCGCGCTGGAACACGCAAGCCAATGACCAGGAGCCCACCGGCTCCGACACCAGCATCGGATGGTCGATCGGCAGGTTGCTGATGCCCACGTCGGCCTCGCCAGTGGAGAGCAAGCGCACCATGTCGCGCACCAGTTGTGACTCCAGGTAGATGAGGGAATCGGGGTAGTCGGCCGACAGCGAAGCCACCGCGCCGGGCACAATTTCCAGCAGGGTGCTGGGGCTGGCCAGCACACGCAGCGTGAGGCCACCGCCCGACTTCAGCGCCCGAGCGCGCTCATCAATGCGCCGTACGCCTCGATACACATGCTCCACCTCGGCATAGAGCGCGTGGGCCTCCGGCGTGGGCTTGAGCCGGCCTTTGCCGCGCTCAAACAGGCGAAACCCAAGCTGCAACTCAATGTGCCCGATCATCCGGCTGATGCCAGGCTGCGACACGTGCAGAAGCCGGGCCGCATCAGCGGTGGAGCCGGTGAGCATGGTCGCCCGGAACACTTCAATCTGGCGCAAGTTCATGTATCTTGGTCCTGCGGGGGGTGATAACAACATGTTATTTCACCGCAAAGGATTGGTATTTGCCTGTTAGAGGTGGCGTTCCTAGGATGCCCGGTCTGGCTCCGAGCATTGCGCCGGATCCCTCGAAACCGACTCAGGAGACACGCATGACTACCCTTTCCGGACTCCCGTCCACTCCCCTGCGCCGCCGCGCACTGCTCTCCGGCGCCGCCGCGCTGACAGCCGCCGCCGTCTGGCCCCAGCGCGCACAGGCCGCCGACACCTGGCCTTCGAAGACGGTGCGCATCATCGTGCCCTTCGCCCCGGGGGGCGGGGCCGACAGCTCGGCTCGCGTGCTGGCCGAGTTGCTCGCCCCCCAGTTGGGCCAGAGCGTGATCGTGGACAACAAACCCGGCGCGGGCAGTGCCATCGGCGTGAGTGCCGCTGCGCAAAGCCGCGATGGCCACACCCTGCTCATGGGCAGCAACAGCATGGTGATCAACCCGTCGCTGATGCCCAACATCGGATACGACGTGGCGCGTGACTTTGACGCCGTGGGCATGGTCTCGGCGCAGCCGCTGGTGCTGGTGGTGCCGGCCACCTCGTCGCTGAAGAGCTTTGCCGACGTGGTCGCCCAGGCCAAAGCCCATCCAAGCAAGCTGATGGCGGGCAACAGCGGCAACGGCACGCTGGCGCACCTGATCGCGGAGATTTTCGCGAGCCAGATCGGTGCAACGCTCACCCCCGTGCCCTACAAGGGCGAGAGCGCGCTCATGCCAGATCTGCTGGGGGGCCTGGTCGCGCTGGGCTTCCTGAACCTGCCCAGTGTGCTCGCCCACATCCGCGCAGGCCGCCTTCGTGCGCTGGCGGTTTCGTCGCCCAAGGAGGTGCCCGAGTTGCCGGGCGTCCCCACCTTCCGCTCGTTGAACCAGCCGAGCCTGGAAGTCCAAGGCTGGGCCGCGCTGTTCGCGCCCAGGGAATCGATACCCGCCGCTGGTCTGGCCCGACTGGAGTCGCTGCTTGGCGCCGCGCTCGCCTCGGATGCCGTGAAAACCCGATTCGCCGCGCTTGGCGTGGCACCGGTGATCCTGAACCGCGCCGACACCGTGAAGTTCATCAAGTCAGAGGGCGAGCGCTACGCCGCCGTCATCAAGGCCCGGGGCATCAAGGCGGAATGAAGGTGACAACCCACAACCCGGGGCCGCTCAGGGCGGTCGATGTGCTGGTGTGCGGCGGCGGTGTGGCCGGCACCATGGCGGCGGTGGCCGCGGCGCGCCAGGGCGCCTCTGTGATGCTGGTGGAGCGGTACGGCTTCCTCGGCGGCAACGCCACCGGGGGCGCGGTGGCGCAGTTCAACAGCTGGCAGACCGCCAGTGGTCGTCGCGTGGTGGCGGGCTTGGCCGATGAAGTCGTGCAGCGGCTGCGTGGCTACGAGGCGGCGGGCGAACACCAGGTGTTCGTGATGTCCACCGGCCACCGCATGGACCGCGTGGAATACGCACCCGAGGTGCTCAAGCTCGTGCTGGACGACATGGTGACGCAAGCGGGCGTACAGCCCATGCTGCACGCCAGCATCTGCGATGTGGTCTGCGAAGGCGGACACATCCGCGCCGTGCACCTGCTCACGAAGAGCGGCGTGATCGAGGTGCGCCCGCGCATGGTGATCGACACCTCGGGCGACATCGACGTGCTGCACCGCGCAGGCGCGCGCTTTTTGCCGCTGGAGGAGGGGGAAGCGCTGCAGCCGGCAACCATGATGTTCTGCTTCGGCCCCATCGACTTCGAGCGCTTCGACGCGATCTCCCCCACCGAGCTACAGACGCTGGCCCGCCAGGGATTCCAGAGCGGCGAACTGGCCCGTGCCGCGTTGCACTCTTCGCGAGACCCCTACTCCACCGACGCCTGGTTCAACATCAGCCGACTGGGCATCAACGCCACCGATGCCACGGCTCTGAGCCAGGCCGAGATCGACGGCCGCCGACAGGCATGGAGGGCAGCGGGCTATCTGAAGCGCGCCGTGCCGGGTTGCGCGGGCGGTCGGCTGCGGGCGTTTGCCACGCAGGTTGGCATTCGCGAGACGCGCCGCGTCGAAGGCGACCACGTGCTCACGGCGCAGGAGCTCACGCAGCCGGTGGTGTTCGCCGACGGCATTGCCTGCGGCGCCTACCCGATCGACATCCATCCCGCCTCGGGCGGTGAGCTGGTCTATGCAGCCATGGGCGATGACCACGCGTACCAGATTCCCTTGCGCAGCCTCATCCCCACCGGTCTCTCAAACGCACTGGTGGCCGGACGAGGCATCTCGGCGACGCACGCCGCGCTGGCCGCGATCCGCGTGATGACGATCTCCATGGCGGTGGGCCAGGCGGCCGGCATCGCGGCCGCGATGGCCTGCGAGGGCGGTGGCGAGGTGGACGTGCGAGGGGTGGACCCGACCCGCCTGCGCAGCACCTTGGTGGCCAACGGCGCGCTGGTGAACGCATGAGCCTGCACATCGATGGCCACACCGGGCTGATCGCCCACATCGGCTACCCGACGCACACCTTCAAGTCGCCGATGATCTACAACCCGTACTTCGAGGCGGCGGGCATCAACGCCGTCGTGGTGCCAATGGGTTGCCGACCGGAACACTTCGTGCCCCTGCTGCGCAGCTTCTTCGCGCTGGAAAACGCGGTGGGTGCCCTCATCACCATGCCGCACAAGATCACCACCGTGGGACTGCTCGACGACAGCAGCGTGGCCGTGAAAGTGGCCGGCTCGTGCAACGCCGTGCGGCGCGACGCAGATGGCCGCCTGGTGGGCGACATGTTCGACGGCGAGGGCTTCGTGCGCGGCGTGCGGCGCAAGGGCCTGCGTCTGAAGGGCGCCCGCGCCCTGGTGGTGGGAAGCGGTGGCGTGGGCAGCGCAATTGCCGCCTCCCTGGCCGCTGCGGGCGTGGGCACGCTGGCGTTGTTCGATGCGAACCCGGCCTCGGCCCAGGCACTGGCCAGACGATTGCGCGAGCACCACCCAGCCCTGGACGTGGCCGCCGGAGACAACGACCCCCACGATTTCGACCTCGTCGTCAACGCCACGCCACTCGGCATGAACGCCGACGATCCATTGCCACTGGACGTCGATCGGCTATCGCCCCACGCCTACGTTGGCGAAGTGGTGATGAAGTCCGAGATGACACCGCTGCTGCGGGCCGCCACGGCCCGGGGCTGTGAGGTGCAAATCGGCACCGACATGCTGTTCGAACAGATCCCCGCCTACCTGGATTTCTTCGATTTGCCGAGCACGGACGCAGACCATCTGCGCCGCCTGTCCAGGCTGAAGTACTGAGCCGCCACAGCCCGGCAGGTTGGCCTGCCTTTCACCGGAGTACGCCATGAGCGATCTGCTGACGCTAACCCCCGACAAACGAGAACCGCTGCAAGCGTCGTTCAGCGACGCACGCAACCCCATTGGCCTGGACGGCCTGGAGTTCATCGAATACATCACCGCCAAGCCCCAGGCGTTAGGGCAGGTGCTGGAGATGATGGGCTTCAGGCCCATCGCGCGCCACCGCTCGCGCGAGGTGCTGCTGTACCGCCAGGGTGCGTTGAATATCGTGGTCAACGCGCACCCGTGCGACGCGCAGGCCGCCGGCCACGCAGGAGAAGCACCGGCCATCTCCGCCATGGCCCTGCGCGTGCGCGACGCCCAGGCCGCCTATCGCTACGTGCTGGAGCGCGGCGCCTGGGCGGTGCCCACCCATGCCGATGTGATGGAGCTCAACATCCCGGCGATCCACGGCGCGGGCGGCAGCCGCATCCACTTCGTGGACCGGTACCAGCACTTCAGCATCTACGACGTCGATTTCGTGCCCATTCCCACGGTGGAGCAGCACCCGCCCGCCACCGCTGGCATCCACTTCTTCGGCGTGGTGCAGTACATCGGCCCCGAGCGCAGCCACGACTGGATCGAGTTCTACGGCGAGCTCTTTGGCACGCAGCTCATTCCCGACGAGCAGCGCTTCGGCATCATGCCCAAGGGCCGGCTGCTGCGCACGCCAGCGCTGAATGCCTCTCAGCGCTTCATGTTGCAGCTCATCGAGCCCGAGCCCAACGTGCTCGACGTCGGAGAGCGGCTGCAGCGCATTGGCCTGGGCGTGCCCGATGTGATGGCGGCCGTGCAAGCGTTGCGTGCGCGCGGTGTCGAGTTCGTCGAGACGGATGCCGTGCACACCGAGCGCCGTGGCGCCATCACCAAGACCTACCTGGGCTCGGTGGTGTTCGAGCTGGTGCAAAACGAACCCGATCACGAGTGACGCCATGGGCCACAACACCCTTCTTCGCCAACGGCAAGACCTCGCCATTCACTCCTTCGGCATGGACACCATCACGCTGGCCGGGCCGCTGGAGGCCAAGCTGGAGGCCATGGCCGAGGCCGGCTTCGGGCAGGTCATGCTCAAGGCCAACGACCTCGTGGGCCATGCCCAGGGCTGGCAGGCCGCCGTGAAGGCAGTGCACGCCAGCGGGCTGCGCGGCACGGGCTTTCAGGTGCTGCGTGACTTCGAGGGCCTCTCAGGCCACCTGCATGCCTACAAGGTTGACATCGCGAAGTCGATGCTGGAGATGTGTGCCGCCCTCGGCTGCGATGTGCTGCTGGCTTGTTCGTCCACCTCGAAGCACGCCAGCGATGACCTCGACCACCTCGCGCGCGACCTTCGAAAACTCGCAATGCTGGCCATCCCCCACGGCATTCGCATCGCCTACGAGGCTCTGTCATGGGGGCGGACGGTCAACGAATTCACCACCGCCTGGGACGTGATCCAGCGCGCGGACTGCCCCAACCTGGGCATCGGCATTGACTCGTTCCACATCTTTGCCGCACAGACCCCGCTGGACGCCATCGACGACCTGCAGCCAGACAAGATTTTCCTGGTGCAGCTGGCTGACTTCATGTGGCAGGAAACGCGCACCTTCGAGGAACGCATGGCCACCGCGCGCACCTTCCGCGTGTTCCCGGGCGAGGGAGTGCACAGCGAACAGCTGGTGCAACTGGTGCTCAAGCTCGACGCGCTGGGCTACGCGGGCGACTACAGCTTCGAGGTGTTCAACGACGACTACCTGCAAATGCCGCTGGCCACCGTGGCGCAGCGGGCGCGCCGCTCGGCGCAGTGGCTGGCCGACGATGTGCTGCGGCTGTCGGTGCCGCTGCCCAGCCAGATGCGACTGCGCCGCCAAGCGCCCTGAAGCGCCCGGAAGCGCCAGGCTCAGGGGCGTTGGGCGGCGCTCTGGTAGCCGGTGCGCATGAGTGGGGTAAGCGCACCGAAGCGCGGCCACTCAAGCAACACCCCCTGGGCCTGCAGCAGACGCTGAAAGTCTTGCAGTAGTTCAGGCTTGGCGCGCACGGCGCGCGGCGGCTCGGCCTTCTGCAAGGCGAACGCAGCCAGTGAACCTGCCGCCTCACCAATGCTCCACTCAGTGGCGTGCTCCCGGTAGGCGCCGTTGGTTACGCGCGTCGTGCCGATGTTCTTGCAGGCGGGCAACAGGTTCTCTACCCGCTGGGGCAACAAGGCGCCCAGGGGAATCTGGAACGGGTACGAGTCGATGTCGACGGTGTTGCGCCCACGCGTGCTGGGGTGAAGATCGATGCGGTAGGCCCCGATGCCCACGCTGTCAAAGAAGCGCTCGGCACCCTCCTGCCCTGGGCGCGCGGCCACACCGATGTGCTGTTCCAGCACGGTGAACTCTGCCTGAATGCGGCGCCCCTCGCGCCAGTAAACCTGCTGGGCCATGCCGTCTTGTGTGCCCAGCACATCGCCCCGCAGGCGCAAGCCGGGGTAGCCAACACCCCCGTCGTGGCGCGGTGCCTCGGTCTGCATCCAATAGAAGAAGCCCAGGCTGAACAGCTTGGCCTGCTGCAGCGCATGCTGCTCGGCTTCGTCGGACACGCCAATCAGGGGCTGTTCCCAGTAGTCCATCTGCGGCCAGTTGGCCAGCGTGATGTCGCTGGGGTATGCACCCGGCTGGAAATGCCCTCGCCATGCGATGCGGCGGGCATGCCAGAGGTCATACACACCGGGCGCATCGGTGTCGCCGGCGAACAAGGGACGAACGCGCGGCTGGTGGGTGACGAAATCTGACAGCGTCCAACTGTATTGGGCGTTGGGCCAGCAATCGAGCCGCAGCGCGCGGAATCGGTCATAGCCCTCGGGCTTGTCGATCACGTGATGTTCGCCCGGCCGGTATTCCATGGCAAAGCACCAGGTCACCGCCTGCTGATCCAAGGGGTCGGCCTGCGCTAGCGCGTGCGGCTCCTGTGTGACGGCCTGAGCCTCCGCACCGGTCACGTGCTCGACCCCCGCCTGGCGCAACAACTCCCCTGTTTCGGTGGCGTCAATGAACATCGGCGCCTGCAAGACCCCTTCGTTTCCGGTGGACAGGTCCAGCAGGTGCAAGGCCGTCACCCGATCCCCCGAGGTGTCGGCCCGCAGCACGCGGTGCCAGCGCAAGACGCGCAGTTGCCCGCCCACCTGCCAGGGCGCCAACAGATCGTCGATCACCTTGGCGGCAACCCACGGCTCATGGCACAGCGTGCTGACATTGCCTTGACCCGGATTGAGGCACAGCGTGCGCCGGGCCTCGGCGGTCAAGGGCAGGTGCTGGCGGTAGTAGTCGCGGATGGCTCGGCGCAGCTGCGCATAGCTCTGCGATGCTTGCAGCGACTCGATCCAGGGGTATTCGTCGGGTGGCACGCCCTGGGCGGTGAGTTGTCCGCCCAGCCACTGCAACGCCTCGACCAGCACCACCTGCCGCCCCAAGCGCAGCGCCGCGAGCGCCGCCGATACCCCGCCCAGCCCGCCACCAACGATGGCGACCTCCGTTGTCCAACCGCCTGCACGTGACATGTTCACTCCACCTTGATGCCCATGCGGCGAATGGCTTCGCCGTAGCGCTGCGTGTCGGACTCGATGAGCTTCTGGAAGTCCTCCGGCGTCCCGCCGGTTGCCTCCAGGCCCAGGCCAGAGAAGCGCTCGCGAATGTCCGGCTGTTGCAGGATCGCGTTGAGCTCGCGGTTGAGGCGGGCCACCACCGCCTTGGGGGTGGCGGCTGGCGCCAGCACACCAAACCATCCAACCACGTCGAAGTTGCGAATGCCCTGGTCCATCACCGTCGGCACCTCAGGCAGCGCCGCGCTCTTCGTGCGCGAGGTCACGGCCAGCGCACGCAGCTTGCCCGACTGGATGTGGGGCAAGGCGCTCGACGGGATCTCGAAGCCCACCTGCACCTCGCCCGCGAGCAAGGCCGTGAGCGCCGGGCCAGAGCCCCGGTAAGGCACCTGCACCATGTCCACCTGCGCATCCTTCTTCAGGAACTCGGCGGCCAGCGCGGTGGTTGTCGCCCCCCCGCCGCCAGCGGCGTAGTTCAGCGTACCCGGCGCCTTGCGCGCAGCGTCCAGCAGGTCCGGCAGGGTCTTCCAAGGCTGACTGGCCGGCACCACCACCACCACGGGCGACGCCGCCAGCTTGACCACTGGAGCAAACGCCTTGATGGGGTCATAACGCAGCGCGGGGTACAGCGAGCCACTGCCGGCATGGCCGCTGGTGACCAGCAGCAGGGTGTGTCCGTCGGGCTGGGCAGAAGCCACGCTGGCGGTGGCAATGGTGGCGCCCGCGCCGGGCTTGTTGTCCACCACCACCGGCTGACCGAGCGCACCGCTGAGCTTCTGGCTCAGCGTGCGCGCCAGGATGTCGGCCGATCCGCCAGGGGCGAAGCCCACCACGAGGGTGATCGGCTTGGTGGGCCATGCAAGCGCCTGGGCATGCGCCAGTAGAGCCGTCGACGACAGGGCGGCGGCGAGGACGGTTCGCGCGAAGGCGCGCCGGTGAAGGTTGAACATGTCTTGTCTCCTGGAAGGTTGAATCGGCATTCTTTTGCCTGCGGGAATGCTAGGAGTGCATGGCCATACGATCCAATACTTTTACGCCAGCCCGGAATAACACCGAGTTATCCTCGAGCGACAATGCGCGCCATGAACCTGCGACAGATCGAGGTATTTCGCGCCGTCATGACCACCGGCTCCACCACCGAGGCTGCGCGCCTGCTGCATGTCGCGCAACCAGGTATCAGCCGCCTGGTACGGCACCTGGAGCTGCAACTGGGGGTGGCCTTGTTCGAGCGGCGCAGTGGCCGCCTGGTGCCCACGGCCGAGGCCCGCGAGCTGCACGAAGAAATCGAGAAGGTCTACCGCGGCGTGCAGCACGTGCGCGACGTGGCCGCCCACCTGCGCTTTGGCACAAAGACCACGCTGCGGGTGCTGTCCAGCGCGAACACGGCGCTGCAACTGGTGCCGCGAAGCATGGCCGCGCTGATTGAGCAGGCCACCTCGGCGCGGGTGCTGTTCGAGGCCTTGCCCACGCGTGAGATCGTCAAGCTGCTCGTGACCGAAGAGGCCGACGTCGCGATCTCGAGCGCGCCGCTGGACCACCCGGCGCTGGACATCGAGGAAATCGGACGCTGGGAGCTTCTTTGCGCCTTGCCTGCCGACCATGCGGTGCTCAAACGCAAGAAGCCATCATTGGCTGAGGTGCTGGCGGGCCGCCTCGTCGTCTACAGCCCAGAAGCGCCGCAGAGCGCAGTGATTGATCACTGGATCGAGTCGCATGGCTTGGCGCGCAACGTGGCGGCCGAAGTTCGCTCGGGCCTGGCGGCCTGTTCGGTGGCGGCCACCGGGGCTGCCGTGGCCTTCGTGGACGATCTTTCCGCGCGAGCCCATCGCCCCGAGGGCCTGGTTTTCGCTGCGTTGCCAGGTACACCGACCTTCCCCATCTACGCTGTGCGCAACCGGCACCGGCCTCTCTCGCGCTTGGGCACTTCTTTCCTGCAAATCGCGCGCGAGCAGCTGACCGCCCTGAGCGCGACTCGCCTGCCCTTGCACAAAGCGGCATTGACCTGAATGCTTCGTGGTGCTGTCCACTAGCCGCGGAAAAATCCAGGCTTTCGACCTCCGGACCTAAACGGAACCCTACGCACGAGCCCCACGGACTGCTTCCAATTGATGGCCTTTGGCCTGCGTCGCAGTCATTGCCGCCACCACTGCGCGGTCGGGCGCAGACAAGTTCAAGCTCATGAAATTTGCTGCTGGAACCAGCATCACGCATTGCGCCTCCCAGCCCATGTCTGCAGGAGATCCCCCAACGCGCTCGGCCAGGTAGTAGCGGGTGTAAGTCTGCGAGCGCGGAACATCCACGAGGTGGCGCACCAAGCGCACCTTCAACCCCGCCTCCTCATAGGCTTCGACCAGAGCGGCCGCCTGCAAGCTCTTGCCGTCCAACCGACCTTTGGGAAAGGTCACCTCGTATCCCCCGAACTGATTCGTCGGGCAGACCATCCACACTCGGCCATCGGGTTCCACGATGACCGCGCCAGCGGCAGGCTCCAAGCCGTCTGGGACCTTGAACTCAGGCTCTGCCACTTTGGATTCCCGCGCCAGCGCTGCCCATCCCTCTGGTGAAGTGGGCGGGTCATTCCAAGGCTCCAGCACCACTCCGTTGATCGCGCCAGGAAGCGCCCCATTCGGCACGACGGATGCAGTCTGCGTGGGGTCGGTCCAAGCCTCCAGAGCTGTAGGCGTACTAGGCCGGCGGATCAACACTGCTTGGCCGTCATCGTCTCGGCGCGGATGAAGAAGTGCGCTCTTAGATGGGCCGGTCCCTGGAGCGTTCACGGGGCGCTCTGCCGCACCCGCCGCTTCACTGGTGCTGCTGTTCGTTGCAAGCCATACAACACCGACCAAACGTCGTGGTAAACATCTGCCCTTCCCTGCCCCTGGCGTTTGGCCACGGCATTCTTGAAGTTGTCGTAGTCCAAGTCATTCACCAGCCGCGCCATGGCCTGCGCCACGGCCTCCTGGGGCGCAACCGCCCGAAAGCGGTAGTCGTTCACCGCGCTTTCTTGGATCTCACCCAACTCGGGGAGGTACTCCGTCTTCAGTGCCTCCAGATCTTCTCGAACACGTGCCCGCACAGTCAGCGTCTTGCCCTGGATGTCCACGGCCTTGCGCACCACACTGAAAAACCCCACCGGGGTCATCAACCACATCGTTTTTTCCTCCCTTGAACTGAGGTGCGCGGCCAATCACCTTCGCCATTCACCAGCCTATGAACTATGGGACACCTGCGGCTTTGCGCGCTCGCGTCCGCGAGCGAAAGGATTGGCTTTCCTTTGAGCCTCACGCGCGAGGGGTCGTCGGCCTACTCAGCAGGATGCCACCAGAGGCAACGAATAGCGAGCGGATCACGGTAAGGACGCGCCCTTGATCAAAAGGGGCGAACTGGAAGTGATGCAGTAGGTGGAGCGCAAACTCCCGTTACGAGGTCCTCCCCCCGCTTCAGTCCAGCTGCGACATATTCTGTCGCGACGATACGAAGAATCTCCCAATAGGAGGTTCTGAATGACAAACTCTGCTAAACATCCACCCGCGCAGCCGACACTGAACCCGCTTCAGAACTTGTGGCTGCTACGGCTTCTGGTTCCGCTTGGTGGACACCGTGAGTTCATTGAAGTAACGCAGTACCGCTGTGACCGCACGGCCGTCGCCTTGGGATTAGTCCCCCAGGATAGCCAGCCACTGGGGAAGTTTGATCAAGCCGAGGCCAAGGCTCAGTTGTCGCAGATGTACAAGTTGGCCGAAGAGACTGCCGCAGAGTGCATGCTGCCCGACTTGCTGCAACGCAACATCCGACGCTTGGCAGACATGATCGCGTTGAACGACCTTGAACAGCAGTTGTTAGCGTTCGTCGTTGAGTTGCACAACGAACGTTTGCTGGACGATGCCGCCGATTGGCTGGGTATATTGTCCTCCGCCAAGGTGCACCATGCGCTTTCAGTTTTGCTGAATGCCCCCGTCAAGGCCATTCGCTCGGCCCTGGATCCGAACGGCAAGTTGGGGACTACGGGCTTGGTGAAAGTGGACAACAAAGGCGTGTGGCCGCTCAAAGCCAAACTGGACCTGCTCAGTGAAACATTCGCTGACCGCATTGCATCCGACGACACCGACCCTGTGCAACTGCTGAGCTGACCTGCCCCCCATAAGGCGTACCAGTTGAAGGTTAGTAGAGTCCGTTTACAG
>NZ_JAYSFD010000022.1:0-30491 GCF_041913525.1 Hydrogenophaga sp.
TGCCAGCAGAGCAGCATCGACTTCCGCCTGCGCACCCGCTACGTGGACAAGCAGGCGCGCGACATCGACCACGCGCTCGAACTCATCCAAGAGCACACCGCCAAGAAAGAGGCCGTCTCCATCGCCCTGCTGGGCAATGCGGCCGAGGTGCTGCCCGAGCTGGTCAAGCGCGCCAAGGCCGGCGGCATCAAGCCCGACCTGGTGACCGACCAGACCTCGGCCCACGACCTCATCAACGGCTACCTGCCGGTGGGCTGGACGGTGGCGCAGTGGAAGGCCGCCCAGAAAGACCCGGCGCAACACAAGCGCCTGAGCGACGAAGCCGCCAAGGGCTGCGCCGTTCACGTGCAAGCCATGCTGGACTTCCAGGCCATGGGCATTCCCACGGTGGACTACGGCAACAACATCCGCCAGGTGGCTTTTGACCAGGGCGTGAAGAACGCCTTCGATTTCCCCGGCTTCGTGCCCGCTTACATCCGCCCGCTGTTCTGCGAAGGCAAGGGACCGTTCCGTTGGGTGGCGCTCTCGGGCGACCCGGAAGACATCTACAAGACCGACGCCAAGATCAAAGAGCTGTTTCCGAACAACAAGCACACCCACCGCTGGCTGGACATGGCGCGCGAGCGCATCAGCTTCCAGGGCCTGCCCGCGCGCATCTGCTGGCTGGGCCTGGGCGAGCGCCACATCGCCGGCCTGGCCTTCAACGAGATGGTGAAAAACGGCGAGCTCAAGGCCCCCATCGTCATCGGCCGCGACCACCTCGACACCGGCAGCGTGGCCAGCCCCAACCGCGAGACCGAAGCCATGAAGGACGGCACCGACGCCGTGAGCGACTGGCCGCTGCTCAACGCCCTGCTCAACACCGCCGGCGGCGCGAGCTGGGTCAGCCTGCACCACGGTGGCGGCGTGGGCATGGGCTACTCGCAGCACTCGGGCATGGTCATCGTGGCCGACGGCAGCGACGCCGCCGCCGAGCGCCTGGCGCGCGTGCTGGTGAACGACTGCGGCTCTGGCGTGATGCGCCACGCCGACGCCGGTTACGAGCTGGCCGTGGCCACCGCGAAGAAGCACGGCCTGAAGCTGCCGATGATCGGCTGATTGCCCGCTCGCCACCCCGCCACCATGGCCCACACCGTGCACCCTGAGGCACACGCCATCGCGCTGGACCGTGCGCCCTGCACCCCCTGGCGCAATGGCGGCGGGGTGACGCGCGAGCTGCTGGCCTGGCCCCATCCGACCGACTGGCGGCTGCGCATCAGCGTGGCCGACATCGGTGCCGACGGCCCTTTCTCGGCCTTTGCGGGCGTGCGGCGCTGGTTCGCCCTGCTGTCGGGTGACGGCGTGGTGCTTGACTTTGGCGGCCAGCCCCACGCGCTGCGCCTGGGCGATGCCCCCCTGGCCTTTGACGGCGCCCAGGCCCCGGGCTGCCGCCTTCTCGGTGGCCCGGTGCGAGACCTCAACCTCATGTGCAGTGGCGCCGATGGCGGCATGGCCCCCGCCGCGCAGGGCCAGCCCTGGCGCCCGCCGCCGGGCGCGCAGGCCGGCCTGTTCGCGCGGGTGGCTGGCCGCTGGCGCAGCGATGACCTGCAACACCACCTGCCGGGGCCTGGCCTCTTGTGGTTGGCGCAACCGCCTGGCGGCGACTGGGTGTTTGAACCCGACACGCACGCACCCGCCGAGCCAGACGCCCCCACCGCGCCCATCGGCTGGTGGCTGCACTTTTTGCCAACCGACATTCACCCATGAACCCACGCACCCTGTGGCACAACGCGCGCCTCGCCACCCTGAACCCCCTGGCCGGGCCAGACGGCTGGGGCCTCATTGAGCGCGGCGCGATCCTCACCGAGGGCGAGCGCATCGCCTGGGTCGGTGCCCTGGCCGAGCTCCCCGCCGACCTCAAGCCCGCCCGGTCGGTTGACCTGGGCGGTGCGCTGGTGACGCCCGGCCTGGTCGATTGCCACACCCACCTGGTCTACGGCGGGCACCGCGCAGCCGAATTCGAGATGCGGCTCAATGGCGCGAGCTACGAAGCCATTGCCCGCGCCGGTGGGGGCATCCGCTCCACCGTGGCCGCCACCCGCCAGGCCAGCGAGGGCGAGCTGCTGCAAGCCGCCACGGCCCGCGCCCAAGCCCTGCTGGCCGAAGGCGTGACCACGCTGGAAATCAAATCGGGCTACGGCCTCTCACTTGACGCCGAGGCCCGCTGCCTGCGCGTGGCCCGCGCCCTGGGCCAGTCGCTCGGCGTGGACGTGCGCACCACCTTCCTGGGCGCCCACGCGCTGCCGCCCGAATTCGACGGCCAGCCCGACGCCTACATCGACGCCGTTTGCGACTGGATGCCCCAGCTCCATGCCCAGGGCCTGGTCGATGCCGTGGACGCGTTCTGCGAAAACATCGGCTTCACGGCGGCGCAGACGCGGCGCGTGTTTGAGGCGGCCCAGCGCCTGGGCCTGCCCGTGAAGCTGCACGCCGAGCAACTCTCTGACCAAGGCGGCGCCGCCCTGGCGGCCTCGTTCGGCGCCTTGTCGTGTGACCACCTGGAACACCTCTCCCCCCAGGGCATTGCCGCCATGCGCGCCGCGGGCACGGTGGCCGTGCTGCTGCCGGGGGCCTATTACTTCCTCCGGGAAACCAAGCGCCCGCCCATCGACGCGCTGCGCCAGGCCGGCGTGCCGATGGCCATTTCCACCGACCACAACCCCGGCACCTCGCCCGGGCTCTCGCTGCTGCTCATGGCCAACATGGCCTGCACCCTGTTTCGCCTGACGCCGCTGGAGGCCGTCCAGGGCATCACCGTGCACGCCGCGCAGGCCCTGGGCCTGCACGACCGTGGCCGGCTGATCGCCGGCCAGCGCGCCGACTTCGTGGCCTGGGACCTGCGGCACCCGAACGAGCTGGCCTACTGGTTCGGCCGCAACCCCTGCCTGCGCGTCATCGCCCAAGGAACCCAACGACCATGAACGCCCACCCCGCACCGGCCTGGCACGGCCGCACCGACAGCGAAGAAACCGGCCCCAGCCAGCGCTGGCACCACGTGGTTCGCCCCTACACCGACACCAGCCGCCAGGGCGTGGCCCTGATCGGCTTCGCGGTGGACGAGGGCGTGCAACGCAACGGAGGCCGAGGTGGCGCGGCCGCCGGCCCAGCCGCCCTGCGCGCGGCACTGGCCAATGTGCCGGTACAAGGCGAACCCGCGCTGTGGGACGCGGGCGACGTGGGCTGCGACAGCGGCGACCTGGAAACCGCCCAGCGCCAACTGGGCGAGCGCGTGCACGCCGCCATGGCCCAGGGCTGCCTGCCCATCGTGCTGGGTGGCGGCCACGAGGTGGCCTGGGGCACCTTCCAGGGCATCGCCGCCGCCCGGGCCGACACCCGGCGCCTGCTCATCGTCAACCTCGACGCGCACTTTGACCTGCGCATGGCCGCGCGCGGCAACTCGGGCACCCCGTTTCGCCAGATTCACGACTGGCAGACCGCCCATGGGCGCCCCTTCCACTACCGCGTGCTGGGCGTCAGCACCTTCGCCAACACCGCCGTCTTGTTCGAGCGCGCCGAGGCCATGGGCGTGCGCTACTGGCTCGACGAGCAGTTGCAAGACCCGGCAGGCCTTGCGCAGGCCCGGCAAGCCCTGGCGCAAGACCTGGCCCAGGCCGACGCGGTGTACCTCACCGTCTGCCTGGACGTGCTGCCCGGGGGCCAGGCGCCGGGCGTGTCCGCCCCCGCCGCGCTGGGCGTGCCGCTGGCGCACGTGGAGCAACTGCTGGACCTGGTGATGGCCTCCGGCCTGGTGGTGGCGGCCGACATCGCCGAACTGAACCCCGCGCAAGACCGCGACGGCCTCACGGCCCGGGTGGCCGCGCGCCTGGTCGCCCGCCTGGCACGCGCCGCCGCCCGGCAGCCCCGGGAAATCACCGGCAACGATTGATTTCCGCAATTAATGGTCCGTCTCTAGCATCGGGCGCCAAGCGGAACACCACCGCTGGAGCACCACCAGAACGGAGACAGACCATGAACAAACGACAACTGCTCACGGCCGCCGCGGCACTGGCCACCTGCGCTGGCCTGGCCCTGCCCGGCCACGCCCAGGAACCCGCACCGCTGAAGATCGTCGTCGGCTTCCCCCCTGGCGGCTCGGCCGACCTGCTGGCCCGCCTGATGGCCGAGGGCCTGAAGAACGACTTCTCGGCGGTGGTGGTGGAGAACAAACCCGGTGCCGGGGGCCGCATTGCGCTGGCGCAAGTCAAGCGCGCCGCGCCCGACGGCCAGACCGTGATCGTGCTGCCCAGCGGCCCCATGGTGCTGTTCCCGCACGCGTACAAAAAGCTCGACTACGACGCGGTGAAAGACTTCACCCCGATCTCACAGATCGCGCACTTCCAGTTCAGCGTGGTGGCCGGCCCCGCCGCTGGCGTGAAAAACGTGGCCGAGATGCTGGCCAAGGCCAAGGCCGCCCCCGGCCAGGCCACCTACGGCACGCCTGGCTCCGGCACCCTGCCCCACTTCATGGGCGTGCTGTTCGGCCAGAAGGCCGGCGCCGACCTCACCCATGTGCCCTTTCAGGGCGGCGGCCCGGCCAACACCGCGCTGCTGGGCGGGCACATTCAGTACAAGTTCGATGTCGTCACCGAGACCGCCGAGCTGCACCGCGCGGGCAAGGTGCGCATCCTGGGGGTGACGGGCGCCCAACGCGACCCGCAGGTGCCCGAGGTGCCCACCCTGAAGGAACAGGGCGTGGACATGGTGGCCACCGCCTGGTTCGCCATGTACGCCCCCGCTGGCCTCAAGCCCGAGGTGCGCGACCGCCTGAGCGCCGCCGTGGCCAAGGCCGTGCGCACCCCCGCCCTGCGCGCCAAGCTCATTGAGCAGGGCTACGAACCGGTGGGCTCCACCTCGGCAGAGCTGGCCGCCGCACAGGCCGCCGACCTCAAGCGCTGGGAAGCCCCCATCAAGGCCACGGGCGTGCAACTGGACTGAGCTCCCCCAGGGCACCCCGCCATGCCCCGGATCGTCATGCCGACCCCGGCCTGACGATCTGCCTGTTAAAAGCCGAGCTCCCTGACCAGAACCATCAAAAGTTGCCGGACGTATCGCGCGGCCATGGCCTGACTGTTGGCCTCAATGGCCACTCGCCCGCGCCAGCTCTGTGACGCATCGCCCACATCGGCTGGTGCGCCAATCACCTCAAGCTGCACACGGTAAATGGCTCGTTCCGGCACAAGTTGCTGGTTGCTGTGGCGCACCAGCACATGCCCGCCATTCACCGCTGCCAGTTCCGGGCGGGCCAGCACCCGTGACGTGTCTTTGTCGATAGCGCTTACTTTCAAGGCAACGGTGCCGCCGATGCCCGAATCGCGATGGAACCGGGCTTTCGCCCCCACCTGTATGCGGGCCACGTCATCCTCATCGAGCCATGTTTCCACCATCCAGGAACTGTTTTCCTGGACCAGGATGGCCAGGCGCTCATCCCTGGCCACCCATTGACCGGGCTGGAGATCCGGGTCCAGATCAAGCACAACACCAGGCCAGGGTGCGACCGGAGTCAGCCGCCGAGTCTCGGCGTGCAGAGCATCCAACTCCGATTCGGCGGTGACCAGGCTTTCGTGCATGGATAGCCACTGCTGCCGGGACTCCTCTGCAAACGCCGCCGTCCCCGCCTGGCGACGCAACCGTTCCACGCGCGCCAGGGCTGCGCGCACGCGGGCCCCCAGTGCCGGCGACGCCAGATGCACCAGGGTCTGTCCAGCAGACACGCGACTGCCGTGGGCCACCGGCAGCTGCGCCAGGTAGGCGCCGGCCGGGGCATGAATCGGCCACACATTCATAGGGCGCAGTAACGCGCTGGCGCTCACGCTCAATGGCCAGGGCACGGTCATCAGCAGCAACCCCAGGCCCAGGCCCAGCAGCGTGCGCCGCGTGCGCCGACTCGCACGGATGGCGCCGGCGCGCTCGCGCCACGCCCTCCATTCGGACTGCACCGGTTTGAGAATGAACCACACGATTTCGATCACGAACAAAACGATGCCCAGCAGCTTGAAGAACAGGTGGTAGACCATCAGCGCGATGCCGATGAACAGCACCAGCCGGTAAAGCCAGGTCAGCCACGCAAAGGCCACGAGAGAGCGATGGCGCCAGGGCGAGAAGTGCTCTGGCGGCGCCTCTTTCAGGCCAAACAGCCCTTCGCGCAACTGCCAGCGGGCCAGGGCGAAACTGCGTTCGTGCAGGTTGGGCATGTCCAGTGCGTCTGCCAGGATGAAGTAGCCGTCAAAACGCATGAAGGGGCTGGCGTTGATGGCCAGCGTCGCCACCCACGAGGTGGTGGCCAGCACGAAGGCCGCTGAGCGCAAGGCGCCATCGGGCAACAACGCCCAGGCCAGGGTGGCCCAGGCAGCGATGACCAGTTCGGTCGCGATGCCGGCAGCGGCCACGTGCAGGCGTTGCCAGGCGCTGCTCAACTTCCAGGCCTCGTTGGTGTCGGTGTAGGCCACCGGCCACATCACCAGAAAGGCCAGGCCCATGGTGGGCACCCGGCAGCCGTGGCGCTTGGCGGTGAAGGCGTGGCCAAGCTCGTGCAAAGCCTTGACCACGAACAGCGCCACGCCATAGGCGGCCAGCCCCTCCAGGTTGAAGGTGTCGACCAGGCTCGACGTGAAGCTTTCCCAGTGGCGAACCACCTGCACCAGGCCGCTGAGCAGCGCGGCCAGCGTGAGCCACAGGAAACCCGCCGAGGCCAGGCGGTCCGCCACCGGCTGCCAGCGCGTGAGCCAGGCATCGGGCCGCACCAGCGGCACACGAAAGAACAGGTAGTGGTGCACCAGCCATTTCAGCCAACTGCTGCGCATGGCCGCCCAGCGCTCGGCCATGTGCCTGGCGCTGTCGCCGGACTGGGGCCGCACCAGCTGGTTCTGCTCCAGAAAGCGGGCCAGACCGCTCACATCGTCTGCGTCCAGGTTGAGGGTGGTGTTTTGGGCGATGTCGCGGGCAATGCGCTGTCCGTCGCCCAGGCGCCAGCGGCTGAGCATTTCAAAGCTGGGCCAGTCGATGCGGAAGAACAGGTTGCGCGCCGGGTCGTGCAGTGTCCAGCTGGGCTGCCCGTCGGGCAGGCAGGGCCCGGGCAGCAGCGCCAAGTCTTCGCGCAAGAGGGGCCAGGCCGTGGCGCTCATAAGCCCAGGCTGCTGCGCAAGCTGGCCAGCGGGCGACGCAGCATCCAGTAGATGAGCACTGTCCAGTCGCCCTGCACCCGTGCGCTGCCCTTGAGACCAACGCGGTGCTCGGTGTCGGCCGTCAAGGTGGCGCGAACACGGTAGGCATGGCCGCCTTCAGGGCGAGCGACAGCTTCGTGGGCGACATAGCGGACCTGCCCCACCACCGGGGACAACGGACTGGCGTTCAGGTACAGCTTGACGTGGGCCCGCTCGGGCAAGGGAATGGCGTCGGCCATCGGAATCCAGGCCTCAATTTCGCGATCATCCGGCGCCGCAATGCGCAAGATTCGCTCACCCGTGCCCACCGGTTTTCCCACCCATTCGGAGGGGTCGTCGAAGATCACCACGCCGCTGCGCGGCGCCAGCACGCGGGCCCGGGTGGCCTGGTCTTGCAGAAAATCCAACTCGGCCTGCTTTTCCTGGATCTTGCCGGCCAACAGCGCCAGTTGTGCCTTGAACTTGGGGTCTGACAGGGCCTGCTGCATCACCTGCCGGTGCTCGGTCTCGGCGGTCAGCAGGGCCTGCTGAGCCACGGCAATGCGACCCTGAATCAGGGCTTCGTCGAAGTCGAACAGCGGCTGCCCTTGCGCCACGGTGGCGTTGGGTTGCACGTGGAAGGTGGCGATCACGCCGTCCAGCGGCGCGCGCACCACGGCCGGCTGCGCCGGCACCAGCTCGGCCGGGGCCATGACGGTCATGCGCACCGGCAGGCACAGCACGGCCAACGCCGCGGCCGCCCAGTCCACGCGCGGCTGTCGCCACCAGGGGCAATCCGCACGGGGCGCCAGGTGGCGGCGCAGGCGCTGCCAGGCCGAGCGCAGGCCCTTCGGGCGGTCCGGCTGCAGGGCGGTCCAGGCGTGGCTCCAGGCTGCGCGCCATTCGCGAATGAGCCGCAGCTCGTCCTCGGTCCACGGTGCTTCGCGGGCGAACAGCCAGGCCGGCGGTTGCAGGTCTTTGTCTGTCGCTGGAGCTGCCGGGTCGCTCACCCACAAGGCATGGGCTGGCCACCACGACCGCCAGTCTTCGGCCAGGCCCGGCGGCAGTGAGTGGCTGTCAAAGGCACGCACGGCGGTCTCTGCCGTCGTCTCCTCGTGCAGGCGCCGGGCCAGGCGGTCGAGCCACTGGACGTAGGGCGCGTTGGCCTCGGGCTGCAGCACGCCAGACAGCGCATCCACCCCCATGTCCAGGCGCCAGGTGGCGCCCTGGCGCAGCGGTGCCAGCTGGCTGCTGTCGTTGACGGCGAAGAAGGCCAGTTCGCGCACCGACCCGGCCGCGCGCGCGCGCCGCGTCAAGTCCAGCAGCACGGCCAGCGACTGCACCGTGCGAGTGGCCGGGTGAGGGGCGGCGGACATCAGGCGTCCACGCGCTGCACCTGCTGTGCAGGGGCGGGCTCACGGGCCGGTGCGGCAGCCGGTTCGCCGCGCACCGTGTCGCGCCAGACGAAGGCGCTCTTCGACGCCTGCCGCAACTGATCGCTCAGGCCTTCGCGGCCGGTGACGGCGGCCTTGGCGCCCACGGTGAGCTTGAACTTGGTCTTCACCTCGTTGCCCCTGTCGTCACGCGCGCTGACCTCGACCTCCAGGTCCCCTACATACCCCGCCGGCGCCTGCACCGTGAAAGTGCCCGTGCGGGCATCGAAACTGACCCATTTGGGCAGGGGCCGCCCGTCCGACAGATTGGCTGCCAGGATGATCCGGGCGTTCGGGTCATTGTGGGTGAAGGTGTCAAACGGCAGGGAAATGCCGCCCTGCGCGCCCGCCTCGACAAACTGCTTGTCGATCGTGCGGTTGAGCTCCAGTTGGCCGCTCTGGCGCTCGTTCACCAGCACCTGGAAGCCGGTGGCCTGGGTCAACAAGCGCGGCACCTCGGTTTCCATGGAGCCGCGCTGAACCAGCGCCAACACCTCGACTGAGAGCTGCGGCTGCTGGTCACTGGGCAACGCGACGAAGGTCGTCGAGTCGAAACGCAGCGGCTCGCGGGGCGTGGACGCTTCCGGCGTCAACACCACGGCCACGGGGACGTCCACTGCCGCCGATTCGGCGACGGGCCCCGGCGCGGGGCGATCGTTGTCGGGCGTGGCGCCAGAGTCGGTGCCATTCTCGTCGTAGACCTTGCCCGAACCATCGTCGAGGATGGTGCCCGCTGCGCTGGTGTTGCTGGCCATGAACTCGGACTTGCCGGTCAGCAGGAAAGTCTCGCTGCCTTCGTAGACGTCATCGTCGTTGGTGATGACCTCCACCGTCAGCGCCGTCGTGCCGGCGGGCACGGTGTAGCTGCCGTCCTGGTTGGGCTCGATCACCTGACCGGTGCTGTCCTTGACCACCAGCGCGCCAATGTCGTCGGCCTCGGCGCTCTGGCCGCTCAGGCTGGTGGCAAAGGTGACCGTGTAGGGCGCCTCGGCGGCGGTGACCTTGACGTTGAAGACGGCAGTGGAGCCCTCCTCCACTGTCACCGGAACAATCGTCATGCCCGGACTATCGTCGTCCAGTGATATGCCCTCGGGAACCACAGAGACACCATCGGTGTTGTCGTCGGCAAAGTAGTCCCCGGTGCCATCGTCCAAGATGGTGCCGATGCCTGCGTCAAATGCGCTTTCGATGCCATTCACGTTGGTCGCGATCAGGCGGAAGGTTTCCGGGCTGTCGAGCATGGCTTCCTGCTCGGGGTCGATGGCCACGCGAACCAGAAGTTCGCCGTTGGCATCCAGGTTCACGGTGCCGCTGGTGTAAAGCACCCATCCATTGGCATTGGCATCGGTGCTGTTGGGGTCGTGGTACTCAAGCCTCTCCAGGCCCGTGGTTTGCTCGTTGTCGAGGGACAGGTAGGTGGCTTGGCCTGGCGTGCCGGTCACGGTGAACACGGCGTAGGGCGAACCTTCGTTGACCGTCACCGTGCTGACGCTCAGCCCATCGTCCACCCCCAGGATGGTGATGGTGAGGATGGCGGTGTGGGTCAGGCCACCGGCATCGGACACGGTGTAAGTGAACGATTCGGACAGCGTCGCGTTTGAGCCCAGGGCATTCACGTCTGGGTGGCTGTTGTTGACGCTGTACGTGTAAGTACCGTCAGGCCCCATGACCAGTTGGCCGTACTTGCCCGGAATGGCCGTCCCACCATCGCTGATTGGAACGGCGGTGGGAATGGTGATGTGGATTGCCGTGACATCGACGACGCGTTTGGTGTCGCCGGCGTCCACATCGGTGTCGTTGGTCAGCACGTTGCCGTCGGCATTGCCCGCCGGGTCTGCCGCGAGGGTGCCAACGGCCTCCCGGGCGTACGCCTGGTCATCGCTGGCGACCGGCGCGTCATTGCTGCCCTTGATGGTGATGGTGAGTTCTGCCCAGTTGGAATCGCCCATGGTCTGCGCGTTGCTGACCTTGTACTGGAAGGCATCGGTCAGGGTGTCGGCGGTGGTCTTGAGCGCCTGGACCTGCGGGTCGTTATCGTTCACGACGTAGCGGTAGGAACCATCGGCACTGACATACAGGTCGCCGTGGAGACCCTGCAGTTTGGCGCCCCAGGTTTCGACAACGCCCTCAGGGGTGGTGTACTCAACGCTTCCCACCGGGTTGGCGACCCTGGGATCAGAGGCCGTTTTGACTTCACTGACGTAGTTGTCGTTGGCGTCGGTGTCGGCTGCCGGTTGGACGTCGTTGGTCAGCAGGTTGCCTGTGGGGCTGGCATTGGCAGGAGCCCTGGCGTTGGCGGTGCCGCCCGATTCATGGGCAATGCCAACGTCGGCTATGGCCTCGGGTGAGGTCGGTTGGAGCAGCAAGTTGTTCAGCGCCGTATCCACCGGGTCGCTGCTGGTGTGGATGGTCTGACCCGTGAAAAACGCCCCACCAGTACCGAAGTCGATCAGGATGGTGGTGGATGGATCGCCGGTGGCGGAGTTGCCACCGGTGGGATAAACAAAAAACTGACCGGCATAGACGGTGGAGCCGGACTTGACCAGTCGACTGATCTCGCCGTAGTACGAGCCGACCACGGTGTCGCTGCTGTTGATGGCGTACAGCGTGCCGCGGACGTTGTTGCCCGAATACACCGGGGCGCTGTCGGGGTCGGAGTTGAACAGGAACTGGGTCGCGCCGTCGGCTTGATTGACCTTATCCAGCAGTCTCAGCGTGTTGCCCTCCAGGTCGGCGGTTTGCGATCCAGGCTCAGCCGAGTCCTCGGCAAAATAGGCGGCTTTGCTGAACAACAGGGACGCCAGTTCCAGGTGGGCCTCCTGGCCTTCGAGCCAGACCACCACGGCGTCCCTTTCGGCGGCGATCCGCTGGCGGTCGGCTTCGGACGTGCTTTCCTCGAGCAGGCAGTTGGCGAAGGCTTCACCTTCGTCGCCGGCAGCGTCACCCCCCTGGTTCAGCATCGAGTCCAGGTAGTGACCGTACTCCTCCAGCAGCACGGCGACGATGGCTTCGCGGGTGGTGTTGGCGCTCTCCACCCAGTCGCGGTTCAGGTAGATCGCGGGTGTGCCACCCGGCCCGGAGGCGGCGAACGCGCCCATCGCCCCCAACAGGTCGCTGGGGTCGCGCAGCTCGAGGCTCACCGAGATGTCGCCGCTGCGAATGCCCTCCAGCACGTGCGCGACACGGCCGTCTGCGGTGCCAAGGCCGCTGTCCTGCGGTGCAAAGATGGCGCCCACGTCCGCAACAGCGCCGGCGCTGCCCGCCCAGCCCAGCAGCGTCTGTTCTGCGGCCGCCACCCCCTGCTCCAGCTTGCCGCTCGGGCCGCTGTCGCCGTCCACCACCAAAGTGAACAGTGAGGGGCCGTCGGCATGGGGACGGGTGTCGGCGCTGAGCGCCGAAGTCAGCGCGCCATCGAATGCCGCCGATTCCTGTGCGGGGGCCTGCTGGGGGTCAGCTGCCAGCGCCGCCGTGGCCTCCACGAAGGCGGCCCCGTCAAACATGAAGCGCTGCTCCAGCACCATGGGAGAGGCCTTGCGCCGCACCAGGCGGGAGGCCTGCGCCACGGCAGAAAAGGTCGAGGGCAGGTTGTCGTGGGGCTTCTTCTTCATGGCTGTCTCAGGGGTTGGTTGCGGAGGGAACGATCACGCGTCCGCTCATGCCGGCGATCAGCTCCGGGAAGCGGCCATCAATGGCTGCAGCCACCTTGACAGACTGGCTGACCGGGTCCACGCGCGCGCCAATGCGAGTGAAGCGGGCGGGGTAGGTTTTCTGGGTTTCGTCGATCTGCACCTGCAGCTGCCCACCGGCCTTGAGCCAGGCCAACCAACGCGAAGGCACCAGGAACTCCAGTTCCAGCACGCTGTCGTCGATGATGTCCAGCAGGGCCTGGCCGGGTTGCACGTACTGCTGCTCACGCACCTTCTGCTCGGCCACGCGACCGGCGTAGGGTGCGCTGACGCTGCATTTGCCCAACACCGCCTGGTTTGCCCCCATCTCGGCCCGTGCCTTGGCTCGCGCGGCGCGGGCCAACTCCACCTCCAGCTGCCCGCCGGCGTTGAGCTCGACCAGTCGCTCATTGGTCTTGAGCGATTGCTCGGCGCCCTCGAGTTCTGCCTTGGCCTTGTTGAGCTGTGACTGCTGCAACGTGCAGTCGAAGCTCACCAACAACTGCCCCGCCTTGAAGGCGCCGCCTTCGCTCACGGGCAGCCGGCTGATCTTGGCGCCAATCTCGGCTGCCACCGTGGTGTAGCGGCGAGGCGTCAACTGGGCGCGAATCTCGCGTTCGGCACCGGCGCTGCGGCCGACCGCCTCGGCAGGGGCGACAGACGGGGGGTGCGCCTTGGGAACAACGGGCGGCTGGGTCTGGGCGGCGGCCCCACTGGCCACGCCCATGAGCAGCCACCACAGGCCCAGCCGGGAAGCGAACAGCCCGTGCATTTACTTGCTCACGACGAGGCGTTGCCAGGGATTGCCCTCACCCTTGACCTGCGCCGTCAAGTCTTTGAGGCTGAGTTCGTCGGTGCTGCCGATCTGGGGCTCAAGGCCCAGCTGGGCCAGCAGGCGGCTCTCGGCCACCTGAACCTGGGCCATGGCCTGGTAGCGGCGCAACAGGCTGAGGATGGCGGCGGTGTCGTTGCTGACGCGCTCGAGCTTGCTGCCCGCCTGGGCGCTCTCGCGCAGGCGACCCAGCTCGCTGATGCGCCGGTCGGTGGCGTACATCTCCTCGGAACGTTTGAACTGACTGCGCGCGTTCAGCAGCTGCAGACGCGTGAGATGGACCTGGGTGAGCACGGCCATCTGGGTGGCCACACGGCGCTGGTCGGCCAGGGCCACGCCGGCTTCGGCCAGCTTCTTCTGCGCCGGGCCGGTCAGCAGGTTCATGAAGTTGAACGAGAGTTGCAGGCCCGCCTCCTGCCAATTGCGGTCCACCAGGAACTTGTCCGAGTCGTAGTTCAGGCTGTAGTTGAACGACAGGTTCGGGAACATGCGCGCCATCACTTTGTGCGTTTCGTCGCGGGCGATGCGTGCGTTGTAGTGCGCCTCGCGCAGGTCAGCGTTGTGGCGCAGCGCGACCTCTTCGAGCGTCTGCACGGGCAGTTTCACCACGTGATCGGGCGTGACGGGCACATCAGCCTCCGCAATCGGAATGGTTTGCCCCAGCGGCGCGTTGACGAGGTTGGCCAAGTCAACCTGGGCCGACAGCAGTTCCTGGTTGATGGCTTCGAGCAGGCGCAGGTTCTCGAGCAGCTGGCGCTGGTAACGCAGTGCGTCAATGGGGTTGCGCACCCGTTCGGCCTCCACCTTGCGGGAATCGGCCAAGGCCTCTTCGGCCAGGCTGATGGTGCGCGTCACGTCATCGCGAAGCTGCTGGGCACTGGCCGCGCGCCAGTAGGCGGTGCGCACGTCCTGCATGAGCAGGTGCATGGCCTTGCGGCGCTTTTCAGCAGCGATCAGCACGCGGTCGGCCTGCTGGCGGGCGTTGTACTGACCCACGCCGTAGTCCAGCAGGCTCCAGGTCAGGCCCAGGTCTAGCGTGCTGTGATGGGGGGCGCTGGAGAAGGACGAATCGGTGGAGGTGGGCCCATACACCGGGCTGAACGGCGAGCTGAACGTTGCACGCTCCACACTGCGGTCCGAGTAGCCGGCCTGCGCCACCAGCTTGGGCAGCATGTCCAGGCGCGTGACGTCAAGCTGGCGCAAGGCCATGGCCTCCTCCAGCAAGCGCACCCGACGGTCCAGGTTGTATTTCAGGGCCCGTGCCATGGCCTCATCCAAGGTCAAGGGGCCCGTGACGGGCTGCACGTCTTTTCTCGCGGTCTCACGGTCAGCCTGGTTGGCCAGGTCAATGTCGCCCTGGCTCAGCGGCGCAGGCGCCAGGGTCGAGCAGGCGGAAAGTCCGAGCAAAGCGACGCCCACCAGGCAGGCAGTGAGGGGGTTGGCGCGGAAAGGACGTTCTTGTGTCATGGCAGTTTGGGAAAGTGTTTGAGCAGCCAGCGCCGACCACACCCGTTGTCTCAACCGGGCTGGCCCCCCCGATGGAAACCGGGGTGATGCCGAATCCACTCCTGCCCCACGCGGGAGCAGCAGGCCATGCGGCGGCGGTGGCGGATTGAGGTCAGTTTCTTTCGGATGCGGGGGTGGGTTCAATCCGGCCGCAGCACCACCGGGCGAGACACCGCCGGCGATGTGGAACCGACGGCTCGGTGGGCAATGCCATGAGGGGCGGGCAGCGCGCCCTCCTCACCCTCCTGCCGCGAGAACGTGGCCGCCACGTCGGCGGCCAAGGGGCGTGACAGGCGCACACACCCCGCAGCAAATCATGGACTACGCCATTTCTTGATGAACAGCCGTCATGACCAGCCCACGATGCGACGGGAGCACAGGTTCATCACCGCTGCTGCACACAGCCATCCCTCGGCCGTCCAGATGCAGGTGAAACCGGCCACCACTTCTGGTTCGGACCGCTGGCCTCGAAGTCGCGCTGCAAATGGCTGGGCGCGATGCGGTTCTCAAGCCTGGTGCCCGTATCACCAAGTAGCCTGCGTCGCTTGTGACGGGCTTGCCGCTTGGCCAAGTGCATCCGCCGGATGCCCCGGTTCATCCCGCAACTCTCGCCCTGCGCTCGAGGGTCATGCCAGAAAGCAAAAGCCCCACTGGCCAAAAGTGCCCGCGGAGAATGAATCGGCAAAGGAAGGGAAAAAGTCTCCGGGGAGAGCCAGCAGAGAAACTGGACCCGGCTGGAAGCCCGCAGGAAATGGGGCTCTGGAATGCAAAAGGGCCCCCGCGTTGCGGGGGCCCTTTTTATCTGGCGGTGGGCGTAGGTAGGACCGAACCCTTCTCAGGGGGCGAGGAGAGGAAGGTCGGCTCCAAATTGAGCACTCTCGTCAGGTCGTGAGCGCTGCGTGTGAGCGTTGAGCGCTCAAATCATCACCCCGTTTTGTGAACCAAAAAGGCGCGCGCGCACGCGCGTGTTTTGTCGAATGGGAGGCCCTGTCAGTTGAGTTTGCGCTCAATCCGGCTCCCCAAATACCCCTCATCACCACTTTCCCTCGCGTCACCCGGCCACTTCCGACCAGATTCTCTAGACATTTACCGCCCGCAGGACAAATCGTTCTTTAGTGATTTATTAAATATCTTAATAGTTCTTTTTTGAACTCTTAATGGGTGATATCAGTCACGTTTGGCTTCTATCGTCTGCTCGTGCTCGAAGGCCGGCGCCAAATGTGCCTGCTGGGCCTTCGGCATGCCAATCTCCCTTGAAGACGCCACGTCACGCCATGCGCTCAGGGCGACCACCACTTGCTTCAGCACCTGACGCGCGCTCTCGGGGGTGTGCTCGAATGTCCCGGCATGGTCGAGCAGCATCTGCACGGAACGAATCCGCCCCGCCTTGACGTTCAGTGGCGTGCGGGAAACGCGATCTCGATGAGGGAATGGGTTGAGATCAAACGCCGGGGCGAGTCGCCAGCGCTGCTGACCTGCATAGACAAAACCCAGGTTTTGCAAGTGGTCGTCCACGTTGGTGATCAAGAGGTTGAACACAAGCCGTCGCCACAACTGCCTCGCATCATCGGCGTAGTCGCTGCAGTACCGCCGCATGGCGCGCAGCAGGTCCAGATAGCTCAGCGATTCCTTCCAGCTGGCCTGCAGCAAGGTGGCGGCTGAAACATAGGGCTTGCGCTGTCCGTTCTCTCCCCGATCAAAGCGGCGGATCAGTGCCACAGGCGTGTCGCTCTCCTTGCCCCAGACCTCGGCGTGCGCCGTGTCGATGCCCGCACGACTGGCCAGCTTCATGGCGAGCACCTCGGCCAGCGGGACACTGGCTTTTTCTGAGCGGCGCGGCAACTTGGCCACGCACAAATGGCCATTGGTGTCCCGCACAGAAACCTTGGGCCGGGAGCCACCAAGCGACACCCCATGGGCCATCAGAAACGGCAAATCGGACTTCATGATCTTGCCGATCTCAACGGCCCAGGTGGCTCCGATCGCTTGCGGCAGGTCATCCAGGGTGGCAGGCGGCACCTGAATCGGGTGATGCCACCAAGGCAGTGAGCCATTGAGCACGCGCAACGCGCCCATGCGGCAAGTCTCGTTGACCGTGCACAGAAGTTCAATGTCGTTCAACGAGCGATCGTCCGCGCCGGCAGAGGGAGAACCGCTGCGGGCATATTGGATGATCTGCCGGGCCCAGGTCCCCGGGAGGGTATCGGCCAAGGCGAAGAAGACGCTGGGGTCCTGCGCGCAGCGCGGCTTGTGAATGAAGGCGCCTTGCAGCAGGTCCAGCTCGGGCGAGACCGCAAAAGCCTTGGGGTGGCGCAACCAGGCCAGGTCGTAAGTGAACTGGCTGAACACGCGATCGCCGTCTTCCACGTGGACAAGCTGCCCAAGCGGCAACGCCTGCTCCCCCAGCGCCAGCGAGAGCCTGGTGCGATCGGCCATCTCAACCGCCCAGGTCTTCTGGCCCAGAGGGTGCCTTCTGCAAGCGCACACGCTTGGGAAGTTTTTCGTCCATCAAGGCCAGGCCGACCTGGTCGTTCGCGGTATCGAGCACCTGCGTAAGGGCGTCGAGTTCGCCGAAGGCGTATAGCGCCCGCGCGATGTTCTCGATGGCCGTGCCGGATCCCCCCTCCTCCATACGGCGCACGGTACTCACCGATGCACCGATGCGGTCGGCCAGCATCTGCTGTGTCCACTGGCGCCGCCGGCGCGCCAAGGCGATGTTTTGGCCCAGGCGCTGCAGGGCACGCTCAACAGGCAAGGGGGAAAGAGAGCTCAAGATAACTCCATTTTTACGTCCTAACGGCTTTTAAAAAGCCAAATATGATCGCAATGACTGGAGTAAGTATCTCCAGGAAATGGGAATAGGCGAAGCGTCTTACCGAATAGAGCACCCGCGGGCGCACCCAACCCGCTAAGCGACTGGGTAGTCGAAGCGCAAGAAGGGCTCGTCATGTCCGCAGGCTATGGGTACAGCGGCAAGACGCACTGCAGTTTGAGAGCGCTGGCGCGCTTCCAATGTCAGCGTCCAGCCAACCCACCTTAGTCCCCCTTAAGCCCCCTTTTCGCGCCTGTTAAACAGCCAACCAGGACCAGAGACCAAATTGGCGCGTTGCTGGCAGTGGTTTTACTGAAGGCTATGCCGGCGACATCAATGCGATACCTCGCGTGATGACCACCGACCCCGCCACCAGCATGAACACCTGCACGAAGCGGCGAATACCCTGCACCGGCATTAGATGCCGGCTGTAAGAGCCGATGAACACCCCGAGTAGGCTGGCGGGCAACAACCAGGCGGCAAGGATCAGCAGGCCCTCTTGCTGGAACAGGCCGCCCATGGCGAATGAGATCAGGCGTACCACTGAACTGAGGAAGATCACGGCCGAGATGGTGGCGCGAAACGTTTCCTGATCGGCCAGGCGCCGGGCGAGGTAAATGGTGTAGATGGGACCGCCAGTGCCAAACAAGGCACTGAAGATCCCACCCACGGTGCCAGCAGGTGCAGCCCAGACAGCCGGCAAGGGGCGAAACTTGGCGCCCAGATTTCGCAGGTTGCGCCACGAGATGATCACGATGAACACTCCCAGGCCGATCAGCAGCCAGCCGCTGTGGAAGCTCACCAGCAAGGTAGCCCCCAGGCCCACCCCGACCAACATGAACGGGAATATCTGCGCGGTGTCGCGCCAGGACAGGTGGCGCCAGGTGCGCAGGCCCACCAAGGACGTGGCCACCAGGTCCAGCAGCACCATCAAGGGCACAGCGAATTTCAGGGGCACCACGAGCACCAGCATCGGCATGGCCATCATGGCCGCGCCGAAGCCGGTGAGCCCGAACACCGTGTAGGCCAGCACCACCGCGCTGGCGGCCCACCAATAGTCAACTGTGCTCACGTGAGCCCCTACGAAGGCCCGGCCCTGCCGGGCGAAGTGAAAAAGGCCGCCCAAGCCAATGGCTGGGGCAGCCCAAGGGACGCAGCGCGATCAGTTGGCCGTGATCTTGCGCACCGCCACCAGCTCTTTCCAGCGGGCGGATTCGCGGGTGATGTCGTCGGTGAGCTGGGCCGGGCCCATCACCGAGGCCAGCATGCCCTGCTCGGCCAGGTACCGCTTCATGCCAGGTTGCTCCATGGCCTGCTGGATGTCGGCGTATATCTTGGCGGTGAGGGCCTTGGGCGTGCCAGCGGGGGCCACCAGCGCGAACCAGCCGGTGAACTCGAAGTTGGGCAGGCCCGCCTCGGCCACGGTAGGCACCTCAGGCATGAGGCCCGAGCGTTCGCGCCCCGTCACGGCCAGCGCCTTCACCCGGCCGCTCTTGAGCAGGGGCGAGATGGCGTTGATGTTGCCCACGGCCATCTGCACCGCGCCGCCCATGAGGTCGGCGTAAGCCGGGCCCTCGCCCTTGTAGGGCACGTGCGTCACGTCGATGCCGCTGGCCTGTGCGAACGCCTCGCCCGCGATGTGCACCTGGCTGCCGTTGCCGGCCGAGGCCATGTTGAGCTTGCCCGGGTTGGCCTTGGCGTAGGCCACGAATTCCTTGAAGTTGTTGGCGGGCACGGCGCTGTTGATGGTGACCACCATGGGGCCGCTGGCCGTCTTGCCGATCAGCTCGAAGCTCTGCAGGCTATAGGGCAGCTTGGCGTAGAGGTGGGGGTTGACGGTGAACATGCTGCCCGAGGCCAGCAGCAGGGTGTAGCCGTCGGCCGGGGCCTTGGCCACCAGCTCGGCCGCGACCGCGCCGCCTGCGCCGGTGCGGTTGTCGATCACCACCGACTGCTTCCAGATCTTGCCCAGCTCATTGCCCAGGGCTCGGCCCAGCAGGTCGGTGGCGCCACCCGAAGAGAAGGGAATCACCACCCGCACCGGCTTGTTGGGCCAGTCGCCCTGCTGGGCCTGTGCCGCGGGCCACGCCACGGCCAAGCCAATGCCGGTCAGGGCCAACCATTTCAAGCCCGCTCGGCGCTTCGCCAAGGCTGGCGCTTCAAGGGCTTGGGGGCTGTTCATCTTCAGGTGGTTCATGCATGTCTCCAAGGGTGGTGTTGCCCAGCCATGACCCGGCGTTCTCGCTCTGTGTGCCATGGGCTGAGATGGGCCGTCATGCGTTCATGACGAAGGGGCTCGGCGGCGCGGGCGAGGTGCCGCAACGCTGAGTAAGGGGGCAGACCGCGCCGAGACCTCTTTCAGGGCCTCCAGCAAGAGCTGCGACAGATGCAGGCGCGGGTTGTCGCGCGGCACCAGCAGGCCCAGGCGGCGGGTCAGCGGTGGTGAGCCGAAGGGCAAGGTGCGGATGGACGAGGGGAACTCGTGCCGCACGCCACGCGAGGGCACCACCGAGCTGCCCAGGCCATTGGCCACCATGGCAATCACGCCTTCCAGGGTGTCGATCTCCATCACCGAGCGAACCGCGATCTGGCGCCGCAAGATCTCTTGCTGCACCAGGTTGCCCACGCGCGCGGCGCGGTTGAAGCGCACATAGGGCGTGGACTCCAGCACCTGCTGGTCGGTGTCGCCCTCGGTGTCGCGGTGGGTGATAACCACGCAGGGTTCGTCGGCGAACGGGAAGAACTCCAGCTCGCTGCGCGGCGCTTCGGGCTCGGTGACCACGGCCACGTCGATCTGCCGGTGGTAAACGGCTTTCTCCAGGTCGTGGGTGAGGCCGGTGGTGAGGTGGATGTCAATGCCCTGCCCTTGCTGGCGCAGGCGCTTGAGTGCCAGGGGCAGCACGCCGGCCACGCTGGTGTGCACGGCGCCCAGCTTGAGCAGGCCCACCGAGGCGTCGCGCTTGAGCGCGGCGCTCATGCTCTCCCAGTGGGCGATCAGCTCGCGCGCCCGGGCCACCAGCACCAGCCCACTGTCGGTGAGCACGGGCGGGCGGCGGCTGCGATCAAAAATCTGGATGCCCAGCTCTTCCTCCAGTGAGCGCATCTGCAGGCTGACGGCCGACAGCGACAGACCGATGGCATGGCCGGCCTCGGCAAAGCTGCCGCGGTCGGCGATGGCAATGAGGGTGTAGAGCGTTTTGACATCCATGGCTTGGGGCTCGCGGGTTGGTGAAATGCCGCGTATTAGAGCCCCAACAAGCGGCAGGCGTTGCCGCCCATCACCTTGGCCAGGTTCTCGGGCTTGATGGGCAAGCGCTCGAACCAGTTTTTGTAGTCCTTGACCGGGCAGAACGGGAAGGAACTGGCGTAGAGCATGCGGTCGGCCAGGAAGCTGTCGGCCGCCTTCACGTATTCCTCCCAGCCGGGCATGCGCGAGAAATACATGTCGGGCGAGAGGTAGAGGTTGATGCGCCGGAAGGCGATGTGCAGGATCTCGTTGACCCAGGGCCAGCCACCGTGCGCCACCACCACCTTGAGTTGAGGAAAGTCGGCCAGCACCCGGTCGGTGCGGATCGGGTCGGAGTAGCTCAGGTCAGGGCCGGCTGTGCCGCCCACCATCATGATCACGGGCACGCCCACGTCTTCGCAGTGCGCGTAGATGGGGTAGAGCCGGCGATCGTCGGCGTACATGGGCACGGGGTACGAGCCCGGCTCGATGTTGATGAGCTTGAAGCCGTCGCGCAGCGCCTGGTCGATGGTGGCGCAAGCGCCTTGGCGCGAGGTCGGGTCAATGGAGGCCGCGCCGATGAAGCGGCCCGGGTGTTCGGCCACGATGCGCTGCACGTCGGCATTGGGCACGCTGCCCAGCGTGCCGGCCAGCCGGCCCACCACCACGCCCTTGTGCACGCCGGCGGCGTCCATCTCTTGCAAGAGCAACTCCATCGACTGCTGCTGCGCCGCGGGCGAAGGCTCGAAGCCCACCGTGCGGGTGAAGCCATCGCGGCGCTCGCCGGCCGAGTACATCAAGGTGTCCAGGAAACCGCCCACAGGCGGGCGAAGACGGAAATCCACAATCATGGCTGGTCCCTCTGGCCGTGCGGCCTTACATCACTTCGTTTTGGCGGTTGTCGGTTTCGCCGTAGCGGTGCAGGGCTGGCGGCTTCAGGCCGGCGTAGAGCTGCTCGATGCCGGCGTTGATGGCCTCGCCGTGCTGCGCGAACAACGAGTTGCCCTGCACGTCGCTCTCCACGATGAAGGGGCCGAAGTTCTCCACCTCGAACATCCACATCGCCTGGGCAATGCCCAGCTCGTCGATCCAGTGCGCCGCGCGCACGCCCTTGATGCCGCGCCCCAGCAGCGCACCGGTGCCGTAGCCCACGGTGGTGAGGTACACCGCGCCGCGCGGGGCGAGCACGGTCTTGTAGTCGTCGGCGGGCATGCCGCCTTTGCCGATGATGATTCGCGCGCCGCTGCGGTCGATCCACGGGCCCAACCACTTCGAGAAGCGAAAGCTCGCGGTGGCGGTCACGGCGCCCACGTTGTAGCTGCCCTTGCCGTCTTCGGCCGCGGCCGGCGAGCAGTGGAAGTTCACGTTGCTGATCTCGGCCAGGTTCTCCACCGGCATGGGCAGGCCCTGGTCGAGCACCTTCTTGTAAACGCCCTCGCGGGCGGTGTAGACCACCCCGGTGAGGTACACCGCCGCGCCCAGTTCGAGCTTGGCGATGTCCTGCGGCTGGGCCGGCAATTGAAGGTGGAACACCTTCATCTCGTCATCGTTGGTGCGGTCTACCATTCCACTGTCTCCCGGCGCATGTAAGGGGTGAACCACTGCGGGTCCGTGCGGTACTCGATCGATCCGTCCGGGTGAATGCGGGCGGTGGCCCGGCGCGAGGACAGACAGAAGGTGTGCAGGCTGATGGGCATGCCGCCGGTGTGCGTGTAGCCCACCTCGATGTGGCAATCCACCACCATCTGCGAGCCCACGAAACCCATGGCGCCCATGCCAATCGAGTTGCCCAGCTTCTTCAGCTCCAGCTCTAGCTCGGCGATCTTCGGGTCGGGGTTGCGGTCGCCCACGGTGCGAAGGCAGGCCGCCTGCTTGCCCAGTTGCATGCAGGTGTCTTTCGAGCCGCCCAGGCCGATGCCCACGATGGCGGGCTGGCAGGCCAGGCCCCGCTTGCCAAAGGCAATCAGCGTGTCCAGCACGAAGCGCTTGATGCCGTCGATGCCATCCCCCGGGAACAGCATTCGGTAGTCGGTGCCGAACAAGCCACCCTTGTGCACGGTGGTGATGTCGATCCAGTCGGCCTCGGGCTCGAACGACCACTCGATCTCGGGCGCGTTGATGCCCACGTTGTTGTTGTGATCGGTGCGCCACAGCGGGTGCACCCGGTTCGGGCGCAGCGGAACGGCGGTGGTCGCGTCGGCCGTGGCCTTTCGCAGCGCGTGCTCCACGGCGATGAAGCCGGACTCGACCATGGCCTGGTTGCCCACCTTCACGTAGTAGCGCGGCACGCCGGTGTCGGCGCACATCGGGCGCCGGTCTTGGCTGGCGGCGTCCCAGTTGTCTTGCATGGCGTGGATCACGAAACGCGCCAGCTTGCCGGTCTCGGCCTTCTCCGAGGCCTTGATGCCTTGCTTGTAATCCTCGGGAATGTCGATGGCCGCGCGCTTCATGATCTCCAGCGCCGCTTCCTGCACTTTCTGAATGGGTATCTGCTTCATGGGGCTTTCTCAGTTCGCGACCTGGACGGGCGGGCGGCCCGCCTCACCCGAGATCAGGGATTCGCCGGGGCGCACGATGTCGAAGGACACCGGCACCATCTCCAGCGAGAGGTCTTCGCCATCGGCGCTCACGCGGGTGTAGCAACTGGTGTGCAGGTCACCCGCCTCGGGAAAATCTTCGCGGTAGTGCGCGCCGCGGCTGTTGTCGCGCGCCAGGGCAGACACCGTGATGACGCGCGAGATGTCAATCAGGCTCTCCACGTTGAGCCAGTCGTGCCAGGTGAGGTTGAAGCGGCGGTCGCCATCGGGCACGCCCATGTCGCGCAGCGCGCTGCGGTGCGAGCCCACGGTGGCCAGGCCGCGCTCCATGTCGGCGCGGTTTCGCAGCACGCCCACGTCGTCCCACATGGTTTGCGACAGTGCCTCGCGCAGATCGTGGATCGCCCCGGCCGGGCGAGAGAACGGGTACTCGGCTCGCGCCACGCCTTGTTGAATGACGCGGGCATCCGGGTCGCGCCAGCGCCCTTCCTTCGCCACGAAGGCCGCCATCGAATCGCCGGCAATGCCGCCGAACACCGTGCTGTTGGCCACGCCGTTGCCACCCAGGCGGTTGGCGCCGTGCACGCCGCCGCAGTCTTCACCGGCGGCGTACAGGCCAGGCGAGGCGGTGGAGCCGTCGATGTTGAACTCCACCCCGCCCATCAGGTAGTGGGCCGTGGGCACCACCTCCACGCGGCCGCCGGCCAGGTCAAAGCCGCAATCGCTGCAGCGGTTGACCATGCCCGGGAACGACTTGGCCACCTTCTCTGGCCCAAGGTGGCTCATCTGGATGTAGATGCCGCCCATGGGCCCGGTGCGCCCGGCGCGCATCTCGGCGTAAATGCCACGGCTCACCACGTCGCGCGTGGCGCGCTCGCCGCGGGCGTCGTAATTGGTCATGAAGCGATCGCCCTGGCCGTTGATGAGGTAACCACCCGCACCGCGCAGGCCTTCCTCCAGCACGGTGCCGGTCATGCGCGTGTTGGCGCCCCCCAGCAGACCCGTGGGGTGGAACTGCACCATCTCCATGTCGCGCACCTTCAGGCCGTAGCGCATGGCCATGGCGATGCCGTCACAGGTCTTGTCGCCCGAGGGCGTGTGGTAGCGGTACATGGTGGGGCCGCCGCCCGTGCCCAGCAGCACGGCCTTGGCCTGCACGAAGCGGTACACGCCACGGCGCATGTCGATGAACAGCACACCCGCGATGCCCGAGCCGTCGGCGGCGGGCACCAGCTCGATGGCGCGGTGCTCCTCCATCTCTTCCACGTCCAGCGCGCGCACCTGCTCCATCAGGCGGTTGATGATCTCGATGCCGGTGAGGTCGGCCTTGTGCACGGTGCGGTCAAAGCTCTGGCCGGCAAAGGCTTTCTGGTGCAGCGTGCCATCGGGGTTGCGGTCAAAGAAGCAACCGATCTCGTTCTCCAGCTCGCGCACCCGCTCGATCGCGCCCTCCACCAGGCGCCAGGCCAGGTCTTGGCGGGGCAGCCACTTGCCGCCCTCGATGGTGTCCATGAAGTGGCGCTCCACCGAATCGCCGGCCGACAAGGCCACGTTGTAGCCACCCTGCACCATGCGCGTGCAACCGCACTTGCCCAGCAGGCCCTTCACGGCCACCGTCACCTTCAGCGCGGGGTTGGCCTTCTTCGCGTGCAGCGCCGCGAACAGGCCGGCGCCCCCGGTGCCCAGGATGAGGATGTCGGTTTTGTGGTTCTCGATTTGCATTCAAACAACTCCTGCCAGGAACACCAGGCCAACAACCAGAGACACCAACACGCTCGGCACGATCCACGACAGCTTGGCATCGCGCGTCGAACTCCAGGGCAAGAGCTCCATGGCCAGCAGGCGCAGGCCAAAGCCCAGGTGCACCGACAGCAGCAGCACCAGGCCCCACTCGCCGAACTTCACGGCGGGCATCTCGGACAACTTGAGGAAACCATCCAGGCGCTGCGCGCCTTCCAGGGCCATGCCCAGCACGTAGAAGTGCACCGGCAGAAACAGGCCCAGCAGCAGGCCGGACACGCGGTGTCCGATGAAGGCCCAGTAGGCCTTGTGGCGACGTGGCGAGTTCATGCGGCCAGCCCTCCCACGGCCACCACCGCGCGCAGGCCCAGGCCCAGCAGCAGCAGCCCCAGCGCCAGCGCCACGGCACCAGCGGCGCCGCGCCCCAGGCGCAGCCACTCGATCAGGATGTTTCGCATGCCAATGGGCACGTGCACCGCCACGCACAGCACGAACAGGCCATAGAAGCCAATCCACCAGGCATTGCCCTGGGTGCGCGCCAGGATCTCCGAGGCCGTGAGCCCGCCGCGCACCGCGTACAGAATCACCGCCAGGTGGCCCAGCACCAGGGGTGCCATCAGCATCGCCGTGAGGCGCTGCAGAACGAACAAGCGTTGCTCCACGTCAGTCCCCCTTGAAGAAGCTCAGCAGCGCGTTCTTCTTCAGGCCCGCGATGCTGCCGGTGGGGCTCAGGCTCACCGGGCAATGCGTCATGCAACTGCCCTGGCTGTGGCAAGAATTGCAGCCGCTGCCCGAGGTGGCCTTGTGCAACACGCCCTTGGGGTCGGCGTGGCGCTCGTCGTTGAACAAGGTCCAGGCGCGGTTCAGCGCGGCGGGGCCCAGGTACTCCTTGTCCCAGGCCACCACGTCGCAGGCGGCGTAGCACACGCCGCAGTTGATGCACTCGATGGCCGCGTCGGCCAGCTTGCGCTTCTTGCTCTGCGGCGACACGTTGGCCGGCGGGTCGTGGCGCGTGGCCGTGCCCTTGAACTCATTGCCCGCCTTCTTCCACTTGTCGAAGAACTCGCTCATGTCCACGACCAGGTCTTTGATGCGCGGCATGTTGCGAAGCGGCTCGATGACGATGACGCCGTCTTCCTCCACGCGGCTGACGTGGGTGCGGCAGGTCCAGCGCGGCTTGCCATTGACCGTCATCGCGCAAGACCCGCACACGCCCACGCGGCAGGCGAAGCGGTACGACAAGGTGGGCTCCAGTGAGCGTTGCACCTCGGTCACCACGTCCAGCACCGTCTGGTTCTCGCGCCAGGGCACCGAGTAGGTCACGAAGTCGCCCTCGCTCTCACCACGATAGATCTTCACCGTCAGCGTGCGCTGCGGCGTGTCGGGTTGGGTTTCCATGCGTCTCCTCTTGGGAGCTGGCCATGTGGGCCAGCCACGTTTTGGGGTGTGGAGCGCAGTCTATAGATGCATTTTATTTTTATCAAGTATTTTTTGCTTTTGTTTTTCTGAAGTTAGAGGCGCACCGCCGGGTTCAGGGCAATGGGCCTTGGAACGCGCGACGCCCTAGGGCGGTCAGCCGGCGGCTGGGCCCCTCACACGTCACCGGCAATGGGAAAGTCAGGTCTCGCCGTGAGGGAGCGCAGGCTCGCTGCCCTGCGCCTTGGCCCAACCCTGGCAATGCGCCAGAAAAGCCTGCGCCGTGCTGCCCACCGGCTTGTCGCGGTGGGTGACGATGGCCAAGGTGCGGCGCATCTTGGGCAAACGAGTGGGCACCTGGGCGAGCCAGCCATAGGCCACGGCGTCTTGCACCGCGTGCCACGACAGACAACCCAGCCCCAAGCCAGAGGCCACCGCCCGCTTCACCGCCTCGTTGCTGCCCAGCTCAAGGCCGAGGGACAGGTGCCCCAGCGCCGGGATGAGGAAGCGGTCGGCCGCCTCGCGGGTACCCGAGCCGGCCTCGCGCATGATCCAGGTGGCGCGCGCCAGGCGCTCGGTCGACACGGCCCCAGCTCCCCACGCCACCCCGGGTGCGGAAACCACCACCAGCTCGTCCTCCAGCCAGTGCTCCACCTTCAGGCTAGGGTGGGTGTGCGACCCCTCGATGAAACCCACGTCGGCCTGCATGGTGGCCACCGATTCCAGCACCGCCCGGGTGTTGGCCACATCAAGCTGCACCTGGGCGCTGGGGTTCAGCCCCTTCCAGCCAGCGATCAGCGTAGGCATCAGGTACTCCCCGATGGTGAAGCTCGACGCCACCCGCAAAGGCACCACCGCCTCGCCATCGAACAGCGCCTCGATTTCCAACGCCTTGTCCAGCAAGGTGGCGGCGTGCGGCAACAGCAGGCGCCCGTTTTCGTTGAGCACCAGGCGCCGCCCCACCCGATCAAACAGCGTCACGCCCAGACTCGCCTCCAGCTCGGCCAGGGCCACGCTGGTGGCCGACTGCGAACGCGCCACCTTGTCTGCCGCGGCGCGAGTGGAGCCGGCAATGGCCGTGGCCACGAAGGTTTCGAGCTGCCGCAAGGACAGGCGAAGGCGATGGATTTTGGGCTCAGGCATGCGCGATTTCCGGGGAGTCTGGCGGTGATCGGTCCGCTGGGGACCAGGCTGCACCGCCTCGGTGATCTGCATTTTCGATCAAGCAAATTTAAATTGTTCGATTTTTTTATTCACGCAATCGACCTAGCATGGCCCGCAGAAAAAACACCAAGGAGACACGATGCAAGCAGCGCCCCGCGCCATGTGGGTACAAGCACAAACCGTCTGGCCTGGCCTGGCGCTGTGCGCCGTGGTCGGCTTGGCGGCCGGCTTTCTCTCTGAGCACTACGGCGGCCCGCAACTGCTGTACGCGCTGCTGCTGGGCATGGCACTGAACTTTTTGTCCAGCCACGAGAGCCTGGCACCGGGCATCGTGTTCACCTCCAAGACCTTGCTGCGCGTGGGCGTGGCCCTGCTGGGCGCGCGCATCACGGTGGACCAGATCGCGCAGCTCGGCTGGCAAACCGGCCTGATCGTGGCGCTCGGCGTCGTCAGCACCATCGCCTGCGGCCTGCTGCTCTCGCGCCTGCTGCGCCGCCCCGCCGACGAAGGCTGGATCTCGGGGGTGTCGGTGGCCATCTGCGGCGCCTCGGCCGCGCTGGCCATCTCTGCCGCCCTGCCGCAGACGCGCGAGAACGAGCGCCACACGCTGCTCACGGTGATGGGCGTCACGCTGCTGTCCACCATCGCCATGGTCGTGTACCCGCTGGTGCTGAACCTGCTCGACATCACCGGCGTGCCCGCCGGCATCTTCCTGGGCGCTACCATTCACGACGTGGCGCAAGTCGTGGCCGCCGGCACGATGCTGGGGCCCGAGGCGCGCGACTCGGCCACCATCGTCAAGCTGTTTCGCGTGGCCATGTTGGCCCCGGTGGTGGTGGTGATCTCCATCATCGCCAGCCGCGGCGCCAAGGCCGCGGGGTCTGGCCGTCCGCCCATCGTGCCGGGCTTTCTAGTGGGCTTTATCGCGCTCGTGGCCCTGGGCTCCTTCGGCCTCACCACCCCGGCACTCACGCAAGCCGCCACCGATGCCTCGCGAGCCCTGCTGGTGGTGGCCATCGCCGGCGCGGCCATGCGCACCCGCCTGCAAGACCTTGCGCTGGTGGGCTGGCGCCCGGTGGCCATGCTGCTGGGCGAAACGGTGTTCCTGGCCCTCCTGGTGCTGGCCGCTCTGGTCTGGCTATAAGCCTTGCGCCGACAGGTGTTGTCGGCCACCACCACCGCCGCCCCGGCCAGTCATCTTCGCACATGGCGGCAGCAGGGGCGAAGTAGCAGCGCGACCACCCGGTGGCACTGAATCGCCCTCTTCCCACCCGTTCCTCCTAGACGCCCATGGACATGAATACCTCTCCCCTGGCATTGCTGGCCGACCCCACACTGCTCAAGACCGATGCGCTGATCAACGGCGAGTGGGTGCCGGGCAGCGCCCGCTTCGACGTGCACGACCCGGCCACCGGGCAGAAGCTGGCAGATGTCGCCCTCCTGGGCAAGACCGAAGCCGAGCTGGCCATTGCCGCGGCCAACACCGCCTGGCCTGCGTGGCGCGGCAAGACCGCCAAAGACCGCAGCGTCATCCTTCGCAAGTGGTTCGACCTGTTGATGGCCAATCAGGACGACCTTGGCCGCCTGATCACCGCCGAGCAAGGCAAGCCCCTGGCCGAGGCCAAGGGCGAGGTGGCCTACGGCGCCAGCTTCATCGAGTGGTTCGCCGAAGAAGCCAAGCGAGTCAATGGCGAAACCCTGCCCCAGTTCGACAACAACCGCCGCCTGCTGGTCCTCAAGCAGCCCATCGGCGTCTGCGCGGCCATCACGCCCTGGAACTTTCCCCTGGCCATGATCACCCGCAAGGTGGCCCCGGCCCTGGCCGCGGGTTGCCCGGCGGTCATCAAGCCGGCTGAGCTGACCCCGCTGACGGCATTGGCCGTGGGCGAGTTGGCGCTTCGCGCCGGCATCCCGCCGGGTGTGCTCAACATCATCACAAGCGATGGCACGGGCAGCATCGAGGTGGGCAAGGCGCTTTGCGCGAGTGACCTGGTTCGCCACCTGTCCTTCACCGGCTCCACCGAGGTCGGGCGCATTCTCATGGCCCAATGCGCCCCCACGGTCAAGAAGATGTCGCTGGAACTGGGAGGCAACGCGCCCTTCATCGTGTTCGACGACGCCTACATCGACAGCGCCGTGGAAGGCGCATTCGCCAGCAAATACCGCAACGCCGGCCAGACCTGTGTATGCTCCAACCGCCTCTATGTGCAAGAAGGTGTGTACGACGAGTTTGTGCACAAGTTCGCCGCAAAGGTGGCCTCCGCCAAGGTGGGCAACGGCTTTGAGGCAGGCGTGAACCAGGGGCCGCTGATCGAGCCCGCCGCGGTGGACAAGGTGCAGCGCCACGTGGAAGACGCCGTAACCAAGGGCGCTCGCCTGTTGACCGGCGGCAAGCGCCTGAGCGGCCAGTTCTTTGAGCCCACGGTCGTGGCCGATGCCACCGCCGACATGCTCTGCGCGCGCGAGGAAACCTTCGGCCCCTTTGCGCCCGTGTTCAAGTTCAAGACCGAACAAGAGGCCATCGACGCCGCCAACAACACCGAGTTCGGCCTGGCCAGCTACTTCTACAGCCGCGACGTGGGCCGCATCTTCCGCGTGAGCGAGGCGCTGGAGTACGGCATGGTGGGCATCAACGTGGGCATCCTGGCCACCGAGCACGTGCCCTTCGGCGGTGTGAAGCAGTCGGGCCTGGGCCGCGAGGGCTCGCACCACGGCATGGACGACTACGTGGAGATCAAGTACCTCTGCGTAGGCGACGTTCTTACTTGATCGCACGGCCTCCACGTCAACCCAAAAGCGCGCCACTTGCCACGGCCCCACGGGCGTTGACTGCAGCGATCAGATCTCCGCACCCTGGTAAGGGAACTGATCTGAGCCGCATTGAAGGGCGTGGAGGGCGCCCTGCCCTCCTGCCCTGGCCGCCGGGTTCACACCCGCTCCAGCACCACCGCAATGCCCTGGCCCACGCCAATGCACATGGTG
>NZ_JAYSFD010000023.1:0-26587 GCF_041913525.1 Hydrogenophaga sp.
AGAGCCTTGCATTGTAGCACAGGTTTTTCGCGTCTTGCAAACTTTTTTTGTTTGCTTGCTACTCGTCTGAGCCGCTTAGCTGACTTCGTTGCGTGTTGCGCCGACATCAGCTGAGCCTCGCAGTATACGTCGGTTTTTGAGGCTTCGTCAACGCCGCACGAAAAAATTTTGCAGATTGGCTGGCACATGCGCTCGCAGCCCATGACCTTGCCAAGAGGTGCTGCTCGGGGCGGACTCGATAATCGCCGGGGGATCTAGGGCTGCTGGCCCTTGCCGTGCGCACCTTTTCTCTCACTCTATATATATGGCTCTGCTGACTTTGCTCGACGCTCAACTGGCTTACGGACACGTGGCCCTCCTCGACCACGCTGATTTTTCGCTGGAGGCACAGGAGCGCGTGGGGTTGATTGGTCGCAATGGCACCGGCAAATCTTCGTTGTTGCGCATCCTGGCCGGCCAGGAGCGGCCAGATGACGGCACATTGCAAGTGCAAGCCGGGGTCCGCGTGGCGTATGTGCCGCAGGAGCCGACGCTGGATTTAGAGGCGACGGTGTTTGAGGCCGCCAGCGAGGGGCTGGGCTCCGCGCGTGAGGCGCGCGATGCCTACATGCGGGGCGGAGACGGCGCCGATCTCGACGCGCTGCAAAGCCAGATTGAGGCACTGGATGCTTGGAACTGGGAGCAACGGGTGGAGGAGACTCTGCAGCGCCTGCACCTGGATGCTGCGCAACGGGTGGGCGACTTGTCGGGCGGAAATCGCAAGCGGGTGGCCTTGGCACAGGCATTGGTGAGTCGCCCCGATGTGCTGCTGCTGGATGAACCGACCAACCACCTGGACCTGGACAGCATCACATGGCTAGAGGAACTGCTGCTGGCCTACAACGGCAGTGTGGTGACGATCAGCCACGACCGGGCTTTTCTGGACCGGGTGGCGACCCGGATGGTGGAACTGGACCGCGGGAAGCTGCAGAGCTACCCCGGTAACTTTGCTCGCTACCAGACTCTGAAGGAAGAACAACTGGCGCAAGAGGCGGTGATTCAGGCGAAGGCAGACAAGCTGTTGGCGCAAGAGGAGGTGTGGATTCGCAAGGGTGTGGAGGCGCGCCGCACCCGTGCACAAGGCCGAATCAACCGCCTGATGGCGCTTCGGGAACAGCGCGCGCAGCGTCGCGACGCCGTGGGCCGTGTGAAGATGGAGGTGGCCACTGGCGCGAACAGCGGAAAGATCGTGGCAGAACTGGATCGCGTGGGCCATTCGTTCCCGACGAACTCGGGGCAGCGGCGCACGGTGATCCGCGATTTCTCGACCACGATTCTGCGTGGTGACAAGGTGGGGCTGATTGGCCCCAACGGGGCGGGCAAGACCACTTTGCTGAAGATCATCCTGGGCGAGTTGGTGCCGGAGCAGGGCACGGTAAAACTGGGCACCAACCTGAGCGTGGCTTACTTCGACCAGATGCGAGACCAGGTGGACCTCGACGCCACCCTGGAGGACTTCATCAGCCCGGGCAGCGAATGGATCGAGATCGGCAACAAGCGCACCCATGTACGCAGCTACCTGGGCGACTTTTTGTTTTCGCCCGCGCGCGCTGGCTCGCCAGTGCGCACGCTGTCTGGTGGCGAGCGCAACCGGTTGCTGCTGGCGCGGCTGTTTGCGAGGCCAGCCAACGTGCTGGTGCTGGACGAGCCCACCAATGACTTGGACATTGACACCCTGGAGCTGCTGGAGGATCTGCTGCAGCAATACGAAGGGACGGTCTTTCTGGTGAGCCATGACCGGCGCTTTCTGGACAACGTGGTCACCAGCACGATCGTGGCCGAGGGCGAGGGGCAATGGCGCGAGTACGTAGGTGATGTACAAGATTGGTTGACGCAATCGGCTCGCGCGAAATCCATTGCGCCGCAATCGGCAATTCCAGCAACGTCGGCACCGGCAAAGGAACCGGTGGTGACGGAAACCCCGCAAACGAGGTCTTCGTCCTCCACGGCACGCCGAAAATTGAGCTACAAAGAGCAACGAGAGTTAGAAGCGTTGCCTAAGCGCATGGCGGCGCTGGAGGCTGAGCAAGCCCAGGTGAACCAAGAGTTGGCGAACGGTCAGTTGTACGCAACAGATCCCGCCCGAGCCGCTCAACTTGCCTCACGCCATGCCGAGATTGAAGAAGAATGGATGTCCGCTCTGGAACGCTGGGAAGCGCTGGGCGGCATCTAGTCACAGCCATCACAGGAACTTTTGTGCGCATTTCGCCGGCAGTATCGCCCCAATCGCCTGAGCGCCTGGCGCTGGATTTGCAGCGCGCGCTTGACGATCTGAAACAGGAACGAGAGCGCAGTCGTCAGCTCTTGGCAGAACTGGAGGCGCAAAGCCACGAACTGGAGAAGCTGCGCCACTCGGTTCACCGCGAATCCAATAGCCGCTTCTTGGCGGAGGAGGCACTGGACGAGACTCGAGATCGTCTGCAGCTTGCAGTGGATGCCGCCGGACTAGCCCTATGGGACTGGGCCGTGGGCAGTGATCAGGTGTTCCTGTCGGCGCGATGGGGCGAGTTTCTAGGCCAGATGACCATGGATGCCAAATGGCCAGTCGGCGAATTGTTCGCTCACGTGCATCCCGATGACGTGCATGGATTGAAACTGGCCGCAGCTCCCCTTGTGAAGGGAATGGCGCAGCGGGCAATGGCCGAATTTCGCGTGAATGGGCCTGATGGCTGGCACTGGATGGAAGCTCACGGTATGGTTGCCGAGCGCGATGCCAACGGCGGATCGTTGCGCCTTATGGGCACAGTGGCTAGCATCGATGCGCACAAGCGCACGGAAGAAGACAGCGCCAAGGCGCGGGACCTAGCGGAGCAGGCGAGCCGGGCCAAGAGCGAGTTTCTCGCCAACATCAGCCATGAGGTTCGCACGCCACTGAATGCGCTCATGGGGCTGACGCGCATGCTGATGGATTCGCCGGTGAATCCCGAGCAAGCCAACTGGCTACAGCTGATGGACAACTCAGCTCAGTCGCTGCTGACCTTGCTCAACGACATCCTCGATTTGTCTCGCATCGAGTCGGGCAAGCTCCAGATGGAGCACACGCGCTACGAACTGGCGCAAGAACTGCAAGAAAGCGTCGGCCCATATGCGGAACAGGCTCGAGGCAAACCCCTGGAGTTTGAGCTCGAGGTATCCCCCGACTTGCCCAGATGGGTGATGGGAGACCCGGGGCGTCTAAGGCAGGTGCTGGGAAACCTGCTGTCAAATGCCATCAAGTTCACGCCAAAGGGCGGCCGAGTAGCCGTGCACGCGAGCGTTCACACGGGCCTGTCGAGCGAACAGCACATGCAAATTGCCGTGCAGGACAGTGGCGTTGGAATTGCAAAACGCCACCAGGCAAGCATTTTTGACCCCTTCACGCAGGCAGACGCCTCGGTAGCCCGCTTCCATGGCGGCAGTGGGCTGGGATTGGCCATCTGCTCCAAGTTGGTCAAACTGATGGGAGGCGATATCACGCTGGAAAGCGAGCTGGGTCAGGGAAGCCGGTTCACAGTTGTGCTTCCCTTGCAAATCGGATCGGCCTCTGGTCCCCTGAGCGCCCCAGCTGAACTGGTCGAACTGGCAGAGGCGGGATCCCGTTACGCGGGCCTGGTGGTGCTGGTGGCAGAAGATCACCCAATCAACGAACTGATGATGCGTCAGCTTCTGCTACGTCTGGGGTGCACCGTGCGCATTGCACGGGGCGGCGCACAGGCGGTGACGCAATGGGAGCAGGGTGGGATCGATCTGGTTTTGATGGACGTGCAGATGCCGGGCGTGAGTGGTCTGGACGCCACGCGGCAAATTCGCGATGCCGAGGGGCGGCGCAAACTGGCGCGCACTCCCATCGTGGCGGTTACCGCCAATGCGATGGCCGGTGATCGGGAAACATGCCTTCAAGCCGGCATGGACGGCTATGTGCCCAAGCCGTTCAGCCCGCAGGCCTTGATGCAAGAGATCGATCGCGTCCGGTCACGCATACACGATGCCCAAGGCATCAAGCCACAGTCCGTGCCGGCCCTGGCCGTAGCGAACGTGCCCGGACCAGAGCAAGCGCCAGCTACCCCGTTGAAGGCCACGGTGCCGCAAACGGTGCTCCCCGAACCGCTGGACGTAGGCAAGCTGCGCCGCCGCCTGGATGGTGACGAGGCCACGCTGAGGCAACTGGCTGCGGCGATGCGCAATGACATGGCCAACCGCCAAAAGGCACTGCGCGCAGCGCTGAGCGTGCGAGACAGCGGCTCGGCCGTAGCACACGCCCACGGGCTCAAAGGGTCACTGGGCAGCATGACGGCCGAGCGCGGTGCGCGGCTGGCCAAGGGCCTTGAGCTGGCTGCGAGGGCCGAAGATTGGCAATTGTTCGAGCGCGCCCTGCCGCTGATGGACGCCGAGGCCAAGCGAATCGATGTGGCGCTGGCGGCGTTGCTGCAGCCAGCCAGCGACCTGTTCGATGGCGCACCTACGGCTCAGGGCGCGCTCACCAAGCGCTGAAACACCTGCCAGAACGCCGCCTCTTGGGTGGTGGCGAAGTTGATGCGCATCAGCGTGCTGGGGCGCCGATCGGCATGAAACAAAGCCCCAGGGGCGATGAGGTAACCCTCGTCCAACAGACGCTGGGCCAGGGCGTCGGTGTCCACGCCGGTGTCCACCCAGCCAAACAGACCCGCCGGCTCGGCCGCGAATCGGCAACCGGCCGCCAGGGCCAGTTGCACGCTTCGGCTGCGGGCAGCGTCCAGGCGGGTGCGGATGCGCTCGGCGTGCCGGCGCAACTGGCCTTGCTCAATGCACAGCGCCAGGGCTTTTTCCAGCAAGGCGGGCGTGGTCAGGGTGCTGAGCAGCTTGGTGTCCAGCAAGGGCTCGACCAGGGCCGGCGGCGCGGCCAGGTAGCCAATGCGCCAGTTGGGCGCCAGGATCTTGGCAAAGCCGCTCACGTAAATGGTGCGCTGCAGGCCGTCCAGCGCGGTCAGGCGGGTGGCGTGCTCGGGTGCCAGGTGGCTGTAGGTGTCGTCTTCCACGATGTAGAAGCCCTCGCGATGGGCCAGTTGCACCAGGCGGTGGGCAGCACCAGGTGAGACGCAAGCCCCCGTGGGGTTGTGCAGTACGCTCACGCTCACGTACAGCTTGGGCCGGTGCTCGGCGCAGTAGCGTTCCATCACCGCCAGATCGGGGCCGTCAGGGCCGCGCGGCACGGGCAAGATGCGCGCCCCCAGCGCGGCCAGGCGGGCGAATTCAACGGCCCAGCCGGGCTCTTCCACCATCACGGGGTCGCCAGGGCGCAGCAGGGTGCGGCTGACCATGTCCAGCGCATGGGTGGCGCCCACGGTGGTGATGATGTGGTCGGCGTCGGTGGGAATGGACAGCCGCCCCAGGCGCTGGGCCAGCAGGCGACGCAACCCGGCGTCGCCATGGGGTTCGCCATAGTGAAGCGACACGTCATTGAGCGCGCGGCTTGAGGCCACCTTGCGCACCGCGGCCGGCAAAAAGCTCGACTCCAGCCAATCGGGTGGAAAGGTGCCGGTGCCGGGCTGCGGCCGGTCGCTCACGTGGTGGAACATGCCCCGGATCAGCGCCGTGGCGTTGATGGGCGCGGCCCCGGCGGGGCGGCGCACTTCGGCACCCAAGGCACCTTCGCTTCGCGCCAGCGTGGTCTCGCGCACGAAGAATCCCCGGTTCTTGCGCGCTTGCACCAGCCCTTGGGCCAGCAAGTGGTCATACGCCGCCACCACGGTGGACGGGCTCACGCTGTGCAGGCGCGCGCACTCGCGCACTGAAGGCAGGCGAGCCCCCGGCGCGAGCAGGCGATCGCGGATGCGTTGGGCGTAGCGGTCAGCGAGTTGCTCGGTGAGCGACTGCGCGGCAGATTTCATGAGCATGGGCAGACCTCGGGCGGGCCGGCGCGGGCTGCACTGTATCGGTGCAATGGACCATACAGTTCTTACGCTGCGCCGAGAAACTGTATGGATTGTGTATTGGTTTCGCCGGCTACAGTGAATCCCCCTGTCGCCTCGCGCTCAACCCACATGACCCTGGCCGAATTCACCGCCCTGCTGCTGTTCTGCACCGCCATGACGTTCTCGCCAGGCCCGAACACCACGCTGTCCACCGCGCTGGCTGCCAACCTCGGCCTGCGCCGCGCCATGCGCTTCTGCATTGCCGTGCCCACTGGCTGGACGCTGCTGATGGTGGCCACCGGCCTGGGCCTGGGGGCACTGATCACCGGCGTGCCTGCCTTGCGCTGGGGCGTGAAGGCGGTGGGCGTGGGCTACCTGTTGTGGCTGGCGTGGAAGCTGGCGCTGGCCAACCGGCTGGCGCAGGTGGACGCCGACAAACTGCAGGTGACGTTCTGGCAAGGCGTGGGCCTGCAGTTCGTGAACATCAAGGCCTGGATGCTGGCGCTGACCATCAGCGCCGGCTGGGTGGTGAACGCCGGGGCACTGCCCGCCAGCAACCCGGGCGAGCGCCTGCTGCAGGTGTGCGTGGTGATGGCCTTCTTCGCCTTCACCAGCAACTTCACCTACGCCCTGGTGGGCTCGATGCTGCGGCACTGGCTCTCGCAAGGCCGCCGCCTGATGGTGTTCAACCGTTGCCTGGCCGTGGTGCTGGTGGTGACGGCCGGCTGGATGCTCACCGTATGAGCCCGGCCACGCGCGGCCTGTGGCTGGGCTTGCTGGGGGTCACCGCCTTCGCGCTGACCCTGCCCGCCACCCGGCTGGCCACTGGCACGGTGGACGCACCACAGTTCACCCCGTGGTTCGTCACGTGGGCGCGCTGCGCCCTGGCGGGTCTGCTGTCGCTGACGTATTTGCTGGCCACGCGCTCACCCGTGCCCACACCGGCCCAACGCAAGCCACTGCTGCTTTCCTTGCTGGGCAACGCCATCGGCTACCCGCTGCTGCTGGCCTGGGCGCTGCGCCACGTGACGGCGGCGCACGCGGCGGTGATCACGGCGCTGCTGCCACTGGCCACCGCCGCCGCCGCGGCCTGGCTGATGCACCAGCGCGCGCGCCTGGGTTTCTGGGCTTTTTCTTTGTTGGGCAGCGCGCTGGTGGTGGCCTACAGCCTGTTGCGCGCCGGCCCTCAGGGCTTGTCGTTGGCCTGGGCCGATGTGCTGCTGGTGGGCGCGGTGGCCTGCGCCGCGGTGGGCTACGTGGGTGGCGCGCAAGTGACCCCCGCCATGGGCGCCGAGCGCGTGATCAGCTGGGTGTGCGTGCTGGCCCTGCCGCTCACCCTGCCCGCCACCTGGCTCACCTGGCCGAGCCACAGCGTGGCGCCCTCGGCCTGGCTGGCGCTGGCCTACGTGGGCACGGTGTCGATGTGGGCCGGCTTCTTTGCCTGGTTTCGTGGCTTGGCGCTGGGTGGCGCCCTGCGCGTGAGCCAGTTGCAACTGCTGCAGCCGTTCATCAGCATCGTGGCGGCGGTGCCGCTGCTGGGCGAATCGATCGATGCCTTCACCCTGTTGTTCGCCGTGGCGGTGGCCGCTACCGTGATGGCTGGCCGCCGACAGGCCATTCCCCCCACTCCTCTTTCGAAGGAACCCGCATGAGCTTCCCCTGGCCCCTGGCGCAGCGCGCCGAACGCATGAACCCCTCGGTGATCCGCGAGATCCTGAAGGTCACCGAAAAGCCGGGGATCATCAGCTTCGCCGGCGGCCTGCCCTCGCCCAAAACCTTTCCGGTGCAGGCCTTTGCCGACGCCTGCGCACTCGTGCTCGGACAAGACGGCACCGCCGCCTTGCAATACGCAGCCAGCGAGGGCTACGGCCCACTGCGCGAGTGGGTGGCCGCCCACCTGCCCTGGAAGGTGGACCCGGCGCAGGTGCTCATCACCACCGGCAGCCAGCAGGCGCTGGACCTGGTGGGAAAGGTGCTGATCGACAGCGGCAGCAAGGTGCTGGTGGAAACGCCCACCTACCTCGGTGCGCTGCAGGCCTTCACGCCCATGGAGCCGAAAATCGAAGGCGTGCCCTGTAACGACAACGGCCCAGTGCTGGACGAGCTGCGCCGCCGCGCACCGGGGGCGCGCTTCATGTACCTGTTGCCCAACTTCCAGAACCCCACCGGCCGCACCCTGAACGAAGCCGACCGCGAAGGCTTGGTGCGCACGCTGAACGACGCCGGTGTGCCTTTTGTGGAAGACAACCCCTATGGCGAGCTGTGGTTCGATGAGCCACCCGCCGCCCCCTTGACCGCGCGCAACCCCGACGGTGGCCTCTACCTAGGTTCTTTCTCCAAGGTGCTGGCCCCAGGCCTTCGCCTGGGCTATGTGGTGGCGCCGCGCGCCGTTTACCCCAAGTTGCTGCAGGCCAAGCAGGCGGCCGACCTGCACACCCCCGGCTTCAACCAGCGCCTGGTGGCCGAGGTGCTGAAAGACGGCTTTCTGGACCGCCACGTGCCGGGCATCCGCGCGCTCTACAAGGCGCAATGCGGCTTCATGCTGGACGCCCTGGCGAACGAAATGGCCGGGTTGGACGTGCAATGGAACGCGCCCGCTGGCGGCATGTTCCTGTGGCTGCGCCTGCCCGAGGGCATGGACGCGGTGCAGTTGCTGCCGCACGCAGTGGCGCGCAACGTGGCCTTCGTGCCCGGTGCTGCCTTCTATGCCCAGAACGGTGACCCGCGCACGCTGCGCCTGAGCTTCGTGACCGCGAGCGAGGAACAGATCCGCACGGGCATCGCCGCGCTGGCGGCCACCATTCGCGAGCACCTGCCCGTGGGCGCCCCGGCATGACGGAGCGCCCCTTTCAGCAGGTGGACGTGTTCACCACCACGCCCTATCTGGGCAACCCGCTGGCGGTGGTGCTCGACGGCCAGGGCCTGAGCACCGAGCAAATGCAGGCCTTCACCGACTGGACCAACTTGTCGGAGTGCACCTTCGTGCTGCCGCCCAGCACGCAAGGCCGCGCCGCTGGCGCCGACTACCGCGTGCGCATTTTCTGCCCCGGCCGCGAGTTGCCCTTTGCCGGCCACCCCACCCTGGGCACCGCGCATGCCTGGCTGAGCGCGGGGGGACAGCCACGCGGCGAGCAGGTGGTGCAGGAATGTGGCGTGGGGCTGGTGGCGATTCGCCGCGATGGCCCACGCCTGGCCTTCGCCGCGCCGGCGCTTCGCCGCAGCGGCCCGCTGGACGACGCCGATGTGGCGCTCATTGCGCGCGGCCTGGGCGTGGCGCGCGATGACATCGTGGCCCACCAGTGGTGCGACAACGGCCCGGGCTGGCGCGGCGTTATGCTGCGCAGCGCCGAGCAGGTGCTGGCGCTCAAGCCGGATGCCACCGTGCTGGCCGGCCTGGACATTGGCGTGGTGGGCCCGCGCGGCAAGGTGGGCGTGGTGGGGGCCAGCGACGAAGATGGCATTGCCTTCGAGGTGCGCGCCTTCTTCCCCGGCCATGGCGGCCTGGCCGAAGACCCGGTGACGGGCAGCCTGAACGCCGCGCTGGCGCAATGGCTCATCGGCGCGGGCCTGGCGCCCGAGCGTTACGTGGCCTCGCAGGGCACTGCCCTGCGCAGGGCTGGGCGCGTGCACATCGAGCGCGTGGCCGACGGCACGGTGTGGGTGGGCGGCGAGTCGGTCACCTGCATCCATGGCACGGTGTGCCTGTGAACGCCGCGCTTGATCACCTGGTGGTGGCGGCCGCCACGCTCGATGAGGGCGTGGCGTGGTGCACGGCCACGCTGGGCGTGGCACCTGGGCCAGGTGGCGAGCACCCGCTGTTCGGCACCCACAACCGCCTGCTGCGCCTGCAGGGCGCCGAGGCCGCTTACCTAGAAATCATCGCCATCAACCCGGCGACATGCCCCACGCGCCCGGCCCCGCTCAAACGCTGGTTTGACCTGGACGACCCGGCGCTGCAAGCGCGCTTGTCAGGCCATGGCCCCCAACTCATCCATTGGGTGGCCAGGGTGAGCGACATCGACAGTGCCCGCCGCGCCTGGCTTGCACAGGGCATCGACCCGGGGCCCGTGCTGGCCGCCTCGCGCGAGACGCCGCAGGGCCTGCTGCAGTGGCGCATCACCGTGCCCGACGACGGTGGCCGTGGCTTCGATGGCGTATTGCCCACCCTGATTCAGTGGGGGGCCCAACACCCCACGGACACCATGGCGCCAGGTGGTCCGCACCTGACCGGGCTGACCCTATCGCACCCTCAAATGGATCGGCTGCGGCAAGCGCTCGGCGCCATTGGTCTGGGGCACATCGCCGTGCGCGAGGATGCCCCCGCACTGAATGCCGAGCTGTCGCTTGGCGACCGCACCGTCCATTGCCAGTCACTCGCATGAACTCTTCGCTCCCCAGCCTGGCCGACATCGAAGCCATCGCCCAAGTGGTCTACCGCTCCATGCCCGCCACCCCGCAGTACAGGTGGGGCACGCTCAGCGAGCGATTGGGCACCGACTGCTGGCTCAAGCACGAGAACCACACCCCGGTGGGGGCGTTCAAGATTCGCGGGGGCTTGAGCTACTTCCATCACCTCTCGCGGCGCCGCGCTCTGCCGCGAGAGGTGATCTGCGCCACCCGCGGCAACCACGGCCAGAGCGTGGCCTGGGCGGCGCGTGAGCACGGCGTGGCCTGCACCATCGTCGTGCCACATGGCAATTCGGTGGAAAAAAACGCCGCCATGCGAAGCCTGGGCGCCCACCTGGTGGAGCACGGCGACGATTTCCAGGCCAGTCGCGAGCACGCGCAGGCATTGGCCGCCGAGCGCGGGGCGCACATGGTGCCCAGCTTCCACGCCGACTTGTTCAGCGGCGTGGCCACGGCGTGGTGGGAGTTCTTTCGCGCCGTGACCCACCTTGACGTGGTGTACGTACCCATCGGCCTGGGCTCCAGCGCGTGTTCGGCCATCGCGGCCAAACTGGCCTTGGGCCACCGCGTTCGGGTGGTCGGCGTGGTGAGCGCGCACGCCACCACCTACGCCGACTCGTTGGCCGCCGGCCACGTGGTGAGCGCCCCGGTGAGCACCAGGCTGGCCGACGGCATGGCCTGCCGCGTGGCCGAGACCGACGCGCTGTCCATCCTGGCCCGGCACTTGGACCACGTGGTGCAGGTGAGCGACGCCGAGGTTGCCCAGGCCATGCGCGCCCTGTTTGCCGACACGCACAACGTCGCCGAAGGCGCAGGGGCGGCGGCCTTTGCCGCGGCGTGGCAGGAACGGACGTCGTTGCGAGGACTGGCTGTGGGCGCCGCGCTCAGCGGCGGCAACGTGGACAGCGCCGTTTTCTCAGACGTGCTGGCCCAGGCCTGATCAGGCCACGGGGGCGATCAGGCGGCCCACCACGTCGCAGAAGTCTTCAACCGCATCGGTCTTGAAGATCACCTCGCGCACGCCGATGGCTTTCGACTCGGTCTGCAACTCTTCCGTGATGTATCCCGAAGCCACGGCGACGTTCAGGCCTGGCGCCAGGGCCAGCGCTTCGCGAGCCACGTCTAGCCCCGACATGCCTGGCATGTTGAAGTCGGTCAGCAGCAGATCGAAATCGTCCGGCCTGGCGCGCAGGGCCTCAATGGCTTCGTCCTGTCTACCGCAGGCGGTCACGCGAAAGCCTCGACGCTCCAGCAGTCTGGAGACAAGGAAAACGAGCGTGTCGTCGTCATCCAGGTACAGGATATGGGGCGAAGGCATAGCAAGCAGCGGACTGGCAGTCAAAGACTCGGGCGAAGCAACTGGAGTGACCGGCGCATTGACTGCCGGGGCTAACGGTATACGCCGAGCGTCAATTGTGCTACCAGAGGCCGAGGGTGCAGGTGCCAAAACTGTAGGACTGGCAGGCAGGAAAAGCGTCATGGTGGTGCCGACGCCTTCGACACTGTCCACGCGAATGGCGCCACCATGCGTCTGCATGATGCCCAGCACCACCGGCAGACCCAGGCCGGTGCCTTGTCCCGACGGTTTGGTGGTGAAAAAGGGCTCGAATATCCGCTCGCGCACCCCTTCAGCCATGCCACATCCGTTGTCGATCACGCGCAGGCGCACCACACCGGCTTCAGACTGTGCCTTGAACATCTCTGGCGGCAAGTCCTCGCTGCTGGCCGGCAGCGCGTCGAGACAGAACTCAACCTGTCCGGTGCGTCCCTGCATGGCATGCACGGCATTTGCCCCGAGGTTGACCAGCACCTGCCCGAGCTGGGTGCTGTCGGCCAATACCTTCGGCACATGGCCTGCGATGCGCTGCACCAGGCGAACCGACGGCGGCAGGGCCGCGCGCAGCAACGCGCAAGCCTCTCTTACAGTGTCAGCCAGATCCACCTCGGCGCGTGCAGTGGGTTGCTGCCGACTAAAAGCCAGGACCTGACGCACCAACTCCCGCCCTCTCCTTGCGGCCGTTCCGATCTCTCGCAAGCTGACCTGGGCCGGATCGTCGGCGGCCAGCTCATCACGGGCAAGATTGGCATTGCCCAGGATGGCCGCCAGGATGTTGTTGAAGTCGTGGGCCACTCCGCCGGCCAACGTGCCCAACGCTTCCATCTTCTGTGACTGCGCCAGTTGCGCCTGAAGGGTCTTCTGTTCGGCTTGCGCCTCGCGCAGGGTGGTGATGTCGATAAAGGTGAGCACCACATGGCGCAACCCACCGCTGGCGTCGATCTCAGGGTGTGCATTGCACAAGGCCCAACGCACCTGATCGCCCTCCACCATGGGCATGCCGACGATCACGTTTTGCACCGGATGCCCGGTGGCAAGCACGCGCTCAAAGGGCAGGTCGTCACGGCGCATGGGTTCGCCAGCTTCGTCCAGCATGAACCACACCGCGTCGGCCATCGCCGGCGCGCTCCCCCCCCCTGCGGGGGCTTGCCAGCCCAGCAGCCGCCGCGCGGCCTCGTTGATGCGCGCGAGCGACCGATCGGGGCGGAACACCATGACGCCCGCGCTCAGGTTCTGGATGAGCGCCCGCGAGTCGGCTTCACTGAGCAACAGGTGCATGCGCGCGCGCTCGCCCTCTTGCCACAGGCGGTGCAGCGCCAGGGCGTTGAAGGCTGCGGCGCGCACGAGCGCCATGATGAGAAAGTAGAACATCAGCCAAGGCGCCGCCGTGGCGAAAGTGACCTGGGTGGTGATCACGGCCAAGCCATACACGGCAATGGCCATGGCTTCAAGCACCGTCACCCAAGTCACCGCCCGCAGTTCGGGCACGTCCCGCTGCGCCCGCACGTACCGCACGTCCCGCCACTGAAGCAGCAGGATGCTCAAGGTAGCGGCGACGTACACCAGCTGCCGTGCGGCCATGCTGTTCCAGACGCCGACCAACACGGCATAAACCAGCATGAGGCCCAGCATCGCCAGCCCTGCCCGCCCCTGCGAGACAGGCAAGCCCTCGTGCCGGCGAAAGCCAATCCAGACGCAAAGAAAGCTCGCGGTGTAGGCAGTGTTGCTCACCGGGATGGTGAGCAAGTCAGGCCAAGACCCCCTGGCCATGGTGGCCACCATGGCCACCATGGCCGACATCGCAGCCATTGACCACCACACTGAGCCCCCCACGGTCGGGTGGCGTCGGCTTTGCGCCCAAAAGGCAGCGGCAATCAGGGCGTCCACACAGACGCGCACCACCATCAGAGTGGAAAGGTCAAACGTCATGGGCTCGGAACAGTGGCGTCATGCCAAGAATTGGAGCACAGCGACAAGGCTCGCCACACCGGAAAAACGCCCAGTTCAAGCAAGACTTCCAGCGCTCCCGCGACGGGGCGCCAGTCACAGTGGTGACAGTCGCTGCCGGGACAAACCACACCAGGCGCCGTGCCGAGAATCCGCGCCATGGGAACGATCTACCTTGTGCGACACGGCCAGGCCTCTTTTGGCGCTGATGACTACGACCAACTCAGCGACCTGGGGCGACAACAATCCGTGCAACTGGGCCGCTACTGGGCCCAGCGCGGCTTCAAGCCCGACGCCGTCATCACCGGCTCGCTCAAGCGCCACGCCCAGACCTGGGCCGGCATCGCCGAAGGCGCCGGAGTGGCAGACCTCTCACCCCTGGTCTGGCCCGGCCTGAACGAATACGACAGCCACGCGGTGATCCAGGCCGTGCACCCCAACCCCCTGCCGCGCCCCGACACGCCCGAGCTGTACAAGCAACACTTTCGCCTGCTGCGCGACGGGCTGGCGCTGTGGATGGCGGGCACCGTCACGCCACACGGCATGCCCAGCTACGAAGACTTCGTGCAAGGCATCACCCAGGCGCTGGACCACGTGCGCACCCACCACCAAGGGCAAAAAGTGGTGATCGTCAGCAGCGGCGGGCCGATCTCCACCATCGTGGGCCAGATTCTGGGCACCAGCCCGGAGACAACGATTGAGCTGAACATGCGCATCCGCAATAGCGCGGTGTGCGAGCTGCAGTTCAACCCGAAGCGCCACACGCTGTTGACCTACAACACCCTGCCCCACCTGGACGACCCGTCCCTCAAGGACTGGATCACCTACGCCTGACCCTGCCAGGCCACGCGCTCAGCCCTTGAGCACGTCGGCCGGCAACTGGTCCATCTCACCCAGCAGGCGGGCCAGCGCCACGCCTGCCGCCTGCACCAGCGCATGGCCGTCTTCTGCCGTGGCCGCCGCCGCGTTGCCCACGGCGCCGGCCGGGTTAAGGTCTTGCGTGGCCCAGGCGAAGCGGGCACTGCGGCCATTGCCCAGGATGGGCAACTCGCGCGCCCGGTCTTCCGAGGTGGACGCGAACGCCGCCAGCCGATCGGTGTGCACACTGCCCGGGCGCAGGGCCAGCATCATGGCGGTCTCGATCTGCCCGGCGTGGCTGCCGAAGCGCCGCTCGTGCGCGCTGAAGCGCTCGTTCACGTCACGCCCCTGCTCGTCCAGCAATGGCAACTGAAACCAACTGGTGCTCACCACCAGCATGCCCAGGCGGGCACGCAGCTCGCGCGCCACCGTGTCCAGCAGGCCCACCTGGCCGCCATGGGTGTTGAAGATCAGCAGCTTGTTCACGCCGCTGGCGGCCACGCCTTCGGCGATCTCGGTCCACAGGCGAATCACCGTCTCGGCCTTGAGGCTGAGGGTGCCGGCAAAGGCCTTGTGCTCGGGGCTGAAACCCACCGCCTGCGTGGGCAGCACCAGCACCGGCAGGTCGGGCGCCAGGTGCGGCAGGGCCGCGCGCACGATGCCATCGGCCAAGTCGGTGTCCACGCTCAGCGGCAGGTGCGGGCCGTGTTGCTCGGTGGCCCCCACCGGCAGCACCGCGATGGCGCGGCGCTTGTCCAGCGCGGCAAAGGCCTCGGTGCTCAGGTCAGACCAGTAACGAACGGGGCGGTCGGCGTGCTTCATGGCGCCCGATCTTACGGGCCGACCACGCCAGCAGGGCAGGCCGGCCCCGATATAGTCCGCCACGGTCCTCGCGGCGCCGCCGGCCGGCCGGAACTCCCCGGTGTCGGTGCGCTCTCACTGGCTGCCGCTTTTCCGGAAATGTCCATGCTCTCCCTGCGTTCGTCCCTCGCCTGCCTCGCCCTGGCCCTGCCCGTGTTCGCCAGCGCCCAGAACCCGCTGCTGGCGCCCGCCGCCACCGTGGTGCAAACCGAGCAGACGCGCACCGAGCTGCTGGCGCACGCACCGCAAGGCGCGCGCCCCGGCCAGACGGTGTGGGTGGGCCTGCAAATCACCCACGCCCCGCACTGGCACACCTATTGGAAAAACCCCGGCGATTCTGGCCTGCCCACCGAACTGCGCTGGACCCTGCCCGAGGGCGTGAGCGCGGGCGACATCGCCTGGCCCACGCCACGCAAATTCCCCCTGGGCACGCTGGCCAACTACGGCTTTGATGGCACGGTGCTGTTGCCGGTGCCACTGACCATCGGCCCGGGCTTCAATGCCAGCCAGCTCAAGGTGCAACTCGAGGCCTCGTGGCTGGTGTGCCGCCAGGAATGCATCCCCGAAGAAGGCCGCTATACCCTGAGCCTGCCGGTGGAAGGCTCCACGGCACTGAACGGCGCGGCCTTCGAGGCCAGCGCCCGCGCCGTGCCGACCGGGCAGGCGGCTGGCGACAGCACCCTGTCGCCCGATGGTGACGCGCTGAAGGTCTCGCTGGCGGGCCTGCCCGCCGCGCTGCGCGGCCAGAAGCTGGAGTTTTTCCCCGAGCTCCCTGGCGTCATCGAACCCGGCGCCCCCTGGACCCAGGCCTGGGAGGGCGACCGCTGGACGGCCCGCATCCCCCTGTCGGCCCAGCGCAGCGAAAGCCCCGAGCGCCTGGCCCTGGTGGTGGCCCGGGCCCAGCCCACGGGCAGCGGCCCCGGCGAGCCCGGCGTGCGGCTGGACGTGCCGGTGCAAGGCACTTGGCCGCCAGTGGCGGCGTTGCCGGCGGCCGAAGTACCGGCCGAGCTGCAAGCCGCGCTCGACGCCAACGCCGCCCGCGCCGCTGCGCCCCAGCCGGGTGGCGCCAGCGCCCTCACCTTGGGCGCGGCCTTGCTGGGGGCGCTGCTCGGCGGCCTGATCCTCAACCTCATGCCCTGCGTGTTCCCGGTGCTGGCCATCAAGGTGATGGCCTTTGCCCGCCACGGCGACAACCCGCGCGCCCACCGCGTGCAGGGGCTGGCCTACACGGCAGGCGTGGTGGTGTCTTTCCTGGCGCTGGGCGGGCTGCTGCTGGCGCTGCGCGCGGCCGGCGAGCAGCTCGGCTGGGGCTTTCAGCTGCAAAGCCCGGCGGTGGTGGCCACCCTGGCCGCGCTGTTCACCGTGATCGGCCTGAACCTGGCCGGCCTGTTCGAGTTCGGCCACTTCCTGCCCAGCCGGGTGGCCACACTGCAGGCCCGCCACCCCGTGGTGGACTCGGCCCTCACCGGCGTGCTGGCGGTGGCCGTGGCCTCGCCCTGCACCGCGCCCTTCATGGGCGCCTCGCTCGGCTTGGCCGTGGCCCTGCCAGCGTGGCAAGCCCTGGCGGTGTTCGCCGCCCTGGGCCTGGGCATGGCCCTCCCCTACCTGGCGGCCAGCTGGGTGCCGGCCGTGGCCCGCGCCCTGCCGCGCCCGGGCGAGTGGATGAACACCTTCCGCCACCTCATGGCCTTCCCCATGTTCGCCACCGTGGTGTGGCTGCTGTGGGTGCTGGGGCAACAAAGCGGCATTGACGGCGTGGCCGCTTTGCTGGCCGTGCTGGTGGCCCTGGCGGCCCTGCTCTGGGCCTGGGGCCTGCGCGGGCGCAGCCGCTGGGTGATGGGCGGCCTGAGCACCGCCGCCCTGGCGGCATTGCTGGTGGCGCTGGGCCCACACATCACGCGCCTGCAAGGCAGCACCGACAACACCACCGTGGCCACCAGCGTGGCCGGTGTGAGCTGGGAGCCCTGGTCGCCCCAACGCCAAGCCGCCCTGTTGGCCGAAGGCCGCCCGGTGTTTGTCGACTTCACCGCCGCCTGGTGCGTGACCTGCCAGTACAACAAGCGCACCACCCTGGCCGATGCGCGCGTGCTGGCCGACGTGGCCCAGCGCAACGTGGCCCTGCTGCGCGCCGACTGGACCCGCCGCGACCCGCAAGTGACCGCCGCGCTGGCCTCGCTGGGCCGCAACGGCGTGCCGGTGTATGCCATCTACCAAAACGGTCGCCCGCCCCAGGTGCTGACCGAAGTGCTCGGTGTGGAGGAGGTTCGCGCGGCGCTGTCGGCCTTGTGAGCCCGCCGCTGTTTTCATGCCTTGAGGAGATGACCGTCATGAAAAGACGCCCCTTGCTCGCCCTCGCCGCCGGCCTGCCCCTGGCCGGCTGGCTGCCCGCCATGGCCCAGACCGCCACCGTGGGCCAGGCCGCTCCCGACTTCAGCCTGGAAGACACCAGCGGCAAGCCCGTGAAGCTCTCCGCCTTCCGGGGCAAGACCGTGGTGCTGGAGTGGAACAACCCCGGCTGCCCCTTCGTGCGCAAGCACTACCAGGGCAACCTGCAGGCCCTGCAAAAAGAGGCCACGGCCCAGGGCGTGGTGTGGCTGGCCATCAACTCCACCCGCGAAGACAGCGCCGATTACCTCACCCCGCCCCAACTGGCGCGCTGGATGGCCGAGAAGCAGGCCGCGCCCACCGCCACCTTGATGGACGAGCACGGCGCCGTGGGCCACGCCTATGGCGCGCGGGTCACGCCGCACATGTACATCGTCAACGCGCAAGGCGTGCTGGCCTACGCCGGTGGCATCGACAGCATCCCCTCGGCCCGGGTGGAAGACATCGCCCGCGCCACCAACCACGTGCGCGTGGCCCTGGCCGAGCTGGCGGCCGGCAAGCCCGTGAGCCGCCCCACCAGTCTGCCCTACGGCTGCAGCATCAAGTACCGCAACGCCGCGGGCTGAGCCCTGGCCCGCGCGCGCCGGGGCGCCGCAAGGCCATGGGGATAATCGGGGCATACCCCACAGACTTCTAACGGACCGACGCCCATGCCATTCGCCCCTTTGCAGAACGACACCTTCCTGCGCGCCTGTCTGCGCCAGGCCACCGACCACACCCCCGTGTGGCTGATGCGCCAGGCCGGGCGTTACCTGCCGGAGTACTGCGCCACCCGCGCCAAGGCGGGCAGCTTCATGGGCCTGGCCACCAACGTCGACTACGCCACCGAGGTCACGCTGCAGCCGCTGGAGCGCTACCCGCTGGACGCCGCCATCCTGTTCTCCGACATCCTCACCGTGCCCGACGCCATGGGCCTGGGCCTGTCGTTCGCGGCCGGTGAAGGCCCCAAGTTCGCCAAGGTGGTGCGCGACGAAGCCGCCGTGGCCGAGCTGGCCGTGCCCGACATGGACAAGCTGCGCTACGTGTTCGACGCGGTCACCTCCATCCGCCGCGCCCTCAACGGGCGCGTGCCCCTGATCGGCTTCTCCGGCAGCCCCTGGACGCTGGCCTGCTACATGGTGGAAGGCGGGGGCTCGGACGACTACCGCCTCGTCAAGAGCCTGATGTACAGCCGCCCCGACCTGATGCACCGCATCCTGGCGGTCAACGCCGACGCCGTGGCCACCTACCTCAACGCCCAGATCGAGGCCGGCGCCCAGGCCGTGATGATTTTTGACAGCTGGGGCGGCGTGCTGGCCGACGGCAAGTTCCAGGACTTCAGCCTCGCCTACACCCGGCGCGTGCTGGCCCAGCTCAAGCGCGAGCACGCAGGCGTGGTGATCCCGCGCATCGTGTTCACCAAGGGCGGCGGCCTGTGGCTGCCCGAGATGAAAGACCTCGACTGCGAGGTGCTCGGCCTGGACTGGACCGTCAACCTCGGCCGCGCCCGCGCCCTGGTGGGCGATCGCAAGGCGCTGCAGGGCAACATCGACCCCAACGTGCTGTTCGCCCCGCCGGCCGCCATCGAAGCCGAAGTGGCCGCCGTGCTCGACAGTTTTGGTGCGCCGCACCAAGGCGAAGGCCTCGGGCCGACCCACATCTTCAACCTCGGCCACGGCATCAGCCAGTTCACGCCCCCCGAACACGTGACAGCGCTGGTGAACGCGGTTCACTCGCATTCGCGCCGTTTGCGCGCCGGGCGTTGAGCCGCTTCGGTTTTCGAAGCGGCTTGTGCACAAGGGTCGCTGGCCGAGCGCCAGCGCCCCCAATCGGGTGCCAGTGTCGCGCCCAGAAGGCGGCCCTAGCACAAAAATCGCCCCAAAAAGAACTTGACAGCCTTTACTTATGCACAAAATTTGTGCTGCGGTGCGCCAAGAAGCCTTCAGTGCATCAAACGCCCGTTGTTGTGGGAGGGCATCGCTAAGTGGTTGATTTATATACTGTTTGTGGATTGCCCTTTTTGAAGGCATTTTAAGAAAGCCCTTGATTTTCAAGGCTTCTGAGGCCTCAACCACGAGCTATCAACAAAGTTATCCACAGAACCTTGGGATATCTGTACAGACGGTTGCAAATCAAGCACTTAGGCGAATTTCTGAAGTTTTGGCTGAACAGTCGCCCCTAAACCATGCCTTTCTGGCCCAGCGTGATCATCGCCACCCCAGCCCACAGCGGCGTGGGCGACTGGCTCAGCTACCGCAGTGAGCACGCGCTCAGCCCGGGCGCGTTGGTGCGCGTGCCGCTGGGCAAGCGCGAGGTGCTGGGTGTGGTGTGGGAATGCCCCGACCAGCCCCCGGAGGGCCTCGACCCCCAAGCCCTGCGCGACGTGGCCGGGGTGCTGGAAGGCCTGCCGCCCTTGGGCGAGGGCTGGCGCAAAGTGGTGCATTTCGCGGCCCGCTACTACCAGCGCAGCGTGGGCGAGGTGGCGCTGGCCGCCCTGCCCCCCTCGCTGCGCGAGCTGCAACCCGAGCAACTGGCGCGGCGGTTGAAGCGGGCCGACAAGGCCAAGGCCTCATCCACCAAGCCCGACACCCCCAAGGCCCTGACCCCCGAGCAGGCTCAGGCCCTGGACGCCATCGGCGGAGCCACCCAGCCGGTGCTGCTCTTCGGCGCCACCGGCAGCGGCAAAACCGAGGTCTACCTGCAGGCCACCCAGCGCGCGCTGGCGGCCGACCCGGCCGCCCAGGTGCTGGTGATGGTGCCCGAGATCAACCTCACGCCCCAACTGGAAGAGCGCTTTCGCGCCCGCTTTGACCCGCTATTCGGCCCGCAGTCGGTGGTGTGCCTGCACAGCGGCATGACCCCCGCGCAGCGCCTGGCCGGCTGGCTGGCCGCCCACACCGGGCGCGCGCGCATCGTGCTGGGCACCCGGCTGGCGGTGTTCGCCAGCCTGCCCGGCCTGCGCCTGATCGTGGTCGACGAAGAACACGACCCCAGCTACAAAAGCCAGGACGGCGCGCGCTACTCGGCCCGCGACCTGGCCGTCTACCGCGCCAAGGTGGACCACTGCCCGGTGGTCCTGGGCTCGGCCACGCCCTCGCTGGAGAGCTGGCACGCGGCCGACCAGGGCCGCTACCTTCGCCTGGCCATGCCCGCGCGCATTGGCGGCGGCAGCCTGCCGCGCCTGCGCCTGGTGGACATGAACCACCAGCCCAAAGGCGCCTCGCTGGCCCCACCGCTGCTGGCGGCCATGGCCGAGCGCGTGGCGCGCGGCGAGCAATGCCTGGTGCTCATCAACCGGCGCGGCTACGCCCCGGTACTGGCTTGCGACGCCTGTGGCTGGAAAAGCGGTTGCCCCCATTGCAGCGCCTACCGCGTGTTCCACAAGCTCGACCGCACCCTGCGCTGCCACCACTGCGGCTTCAGCCAGCGGGTGCCGCGCGCCTGCCCCGACTGCGGCAACCTGGACATCGCCCCCATCGGGCGCGGCACCGAGCAAATCGAAGAACAGCTCACCGACCTGCTGGCCGATGTGCGCCGCCCCGACGGCAGCCCCGCCCGCGTGGCCCGCATGGACGCCGACACCACCCGCCTGAAGGGCGCACTGGAGGCCCAGCTCGATGCGCTGCATACCGGCGAAGTGGACGTGCTGGTGGGCACCCAGATGGTGGCCAAGGGCCACGACTTTCGCCGCATCACCCTGGTGGCGGCCCTCAACGCCGACAGCGCCTTGTTTGCCAGCGACCACCGCGCCCCCGAGCGGCTGTTCGCCCTGCTCATGCAAGCCGGCGGACGGGCCGGGCGCGACGCCCAACACAGCGCCGCCAGCGAGTTGTGGGTGCAGACCTGGCACCCCGCCCATGCCCTGTTCACCCACCTGCGCACGCACGACTTCGCCGCCTTCGCCGCCCAGGAACTGGCCGACCGCGAGGCCGCTGGCATGCCGCCCTTCGGTCACCAGGCCTTGGTGCGCGCAGACGCCCGCACGCAGCAGGCGGCCCAAGCCTTCTTGAACGCAGCGGCCAAGGCCAGTGACGGCCTGCCGCTGCGCGACGAGGTCACGGTTTACCCTGCGGTGCCCCTGACGATTCAGCGGGTGGCCAACGTGGAACGCGCCCAGATGCTGGTGGAAGCCGCCTCGCGCCAAGACCTGCAGCGCTTCCTGGCCGCCTGGGCGCCCCACCTGCTGGCCGCCCGCCAGGTGCCCGAGGCGCGCGGACTGCTGCGCTTTGCGGTGGACGTGGACCCGCTGACGATCTGACAGGCCAGACCGCCGCGCCTCAGGTCAACAGCGTGACCGCCCCCGAGAAGGTGAGAAACGCCGCCACCGTGGTGACCAGGATGATGCGGGCGATGCGGCCGTTGTCGGCGCCAAAACGCTCGGCCAGCAGCGACACGTTGCTGGCGCTGGGCAGGGCGGCGGTGAGCACCATCACCGTGAGGGCCGCGTCCGACAGGCCCAGCCCCAGGCGATTGGCGGCCAGCCCGGCCAGCAGCACCAGCACCGGGTGCACGAAGAGCTTGAGCAAGGCCACGGGCAGGTAGTCGCCCAGCGGCATGGGGTGGTTGGCCTTCATCTGGGCGCGCGCCAGCACCGCGCCAATGGTGAACAGCGCCACCGGGGACGCCGCATCGGCCAGCAGCCAGGCGGTTTTTTCCACCGGTCCTGGCAAGCGGTACGACCACGCCGACGCCAGCCCGCCCAGGATGATGGCCCAGGGCATGGGGTTGGTGAGCACGCCCTTGAGCGCCTTGCGCGCTGCGTCAAATACCGCCGATCGGCCATTGCCTTCGGCCTGGTCCAACCGGGAGAGCGCGATGCACAAGGAACTGGTGATGACCATGTCCACCACCATGGTGAGGATCACCGTGCCCGCCGCGGAAGCCCCCAGCAGCGCCACGATCAGCGGCACGCCCATGAAGCCCGAGTTGGGAAAGGCCGCCACCAGGGCGCCGAGCGAGGCGTCGTTCCAGCGGATGCGCGCGTTGAGCGACAGGGCAATGGCCACGGCCACCACCACCAGGCCACACAGCAGGTACAGCCCGGCGGCCCGCACGTCCAGCAACTGCACGATGGGCGTGGTGGAGCCGAAACGAAACAGCATGCACGGCAGGGCAAAGAACAGCACAAAGCCATTCAGCCCGGGGATCGCCTCCAGCGGCAGCAGCCCCCGGCGCGCCGCGACGTAGCCGGCGAGCACCAGGGCAAAGAAAGGGAAGGTGACCAGCAGAACGTTGAGCACGGCAGCCATTCTCGCAGCCCGCCGCTGGGGCTCGTCGGGCGGCGAGACCGGCGCGCGACACCCCCCGGTATGATCCCGGGCTTTGCCCGAACGCCCATGTCAGCCGGTCTGAACCTTGCCCAGCTCGATGCCGTGAACCACCTCGGCGGCCCCTGCCTGGTGCTGGCAGGCGCCGGTTCGGGCAAGACGCGGGTGATCACCCACAAAATCGCCCGGCTCATTCAGGCCGGTTTGGCGGCCGAGCGCATCGCCGCCATCACCTTCACCAACAAGGCCGCCGCCGAAATGCGCGAGCGCGCCGGCCACCTGGTGGGGCGTGACGCCAAAAAGGTGGTGATCTGCACCTTCCACGCCCTGGGCGTGCGCCTGCTGCGCGAAGACGGCCAGGTGCTGGGCCTGAAGCAGCAGTTTTCCATTCTGGACACCGACGACATCACCAGCATGCTCAAGGACTGCGGCGGCACCACCGACGCGGCCACCGCGCGGCAATGGCAATGGACCATCAGTGGCTGGAAAAGCGCCGGCCTCACCGCCGAGCAGGCCATGAAGGAAGCCCGCAACGAAGACGAGCGCGTGGCCGCCGCCATCATGGAGCGCTACCAGGAACGGCTCACCGCCTACCAAAGTGTGGACTTCGACGACCTCATCAGCCTGCCGCTGAAGCTGCTGCGCGACTACCCCGAGGTGCGCGAGAAGTGGCAGCAGAAGATGGGCCACGTGCTGGTGGACGAATACCAGGACACCAACGCCACCCAGTACGAACTGCTCAAGCTGCTGGTGGGCGAGCGCGCGCGCTTCACCGCCGTGGGCGACGACGACCAGTCGATCTACGGCTGGCGCGGCGCCACGCTCGACAACCTCAAGCGCCTGCCGCAGGACTTTCCAAGCCTGAAGGTCATCAAGCTGGAGCAGAACTACCGCTCCACCAGCGCCATCCTGCGCGCGGCCAACAACGTGATCGGCCCCAACCCCAAGCTCTTTCCCAAGACGCTGTGGAGCGACCTGGGCGAAGGCGAGCCGGTGCGCGTGGTGGCCGCCGACAACGAAGACCACGAGGCCGAACGCGCCGTGGCCCGCATCCAGAGCCTGCGCGCCAATTCCACCCACAAGGAATGGCGCGACTTCGCCATCCTCTACCGCGCCAATCACATGGCGCGCGCCTTCGAGACGGCATTGCGGCGCGCCAACATCCCCTACAAGGTGTCGGGTGGGCAGAGCTTCTTCGACAAGGCCGAAATCCGCGACCTGTGCGCCTGGCTGCGGCTGCTGGTCAACAACAACGACGACCCGGCCTTTCTGCGCGCTGCCACCACGCCCAAGCGTGGCATCGGCCACACGACCCTGGGCCAGCTCGGCACCTTCGCCACCCAATACAAGCTCAGCCTGTTCGACGCGCTGTTTTCGCACTCGCTGCCCAGCGCCGTGTCCAGCCGCGCCATCACCGCGCTGCACGAGTTCGGCCGCACGGTGAACGACCTGGAGTACCGCGCCCGCCACACCACAGGGCATGAGGCCGCCCGCACCTTCCTCACCGACTGGCTCAAAGACATCGGCTACGAGCAATTCCTGTACGACAGCGAAGAAAGCGAGAAGGTGGCCGCGGCACGCTGGTCCAACGTGCTCGACTTCTGTGACTGGATGGCCGGTCGCTGCGGGGGCCAGGTGGCCGACGAGGCGGGCGCACAAATTGAGTCCGAGCGCAAGACGCTGATGGAGGTGGTGCAGACCATTGCCCTCATCTCCACCCTGAGCGAACGCGAACAAGACCAGAACGTGGTCACCCTCTCCACCCTGCACGCCTCCAAGGGCCTGGAGTGGCCACATGTGGTGCTGGTGGGCGTGAACGAAGGCCTGCTGCCCTTCAAGACCGACGAAGCCGACAGCGACCTGCCCGCCGAGGTGCTGGCCCAGCGTGTGCAGGAAGAACGCCGCCTGATGTACGTGGGCATCACCCGCGCGCAACGCACGCTCATGGTGAGCTGGCTCAAGCGCCGCAAGAAAGGCCGCGAGAGCGTGCCCGGCACGCCCAGCCGCTTCATCAAGGAAATGGCACTCGACCAAGCCACAGTGAAAGAAGACCCGCGCGAAAAGCTGCGGGCGCTGCGGGCCGAATTCGCCCAACGCGCGCAAGACAGCGCCGCCACCAAACCCTCGCCTACCGCCCCATGACACACCGCCCCGCCCTGGCCGCGCTGGCACTCGTGCTCTGCCTGTCCAATGGCCTGACGAACGCCCAGACCCCCGCCCCCTGCGAGCTGCCCGCCGATTTCGAGCCAGCCCGCCTGTACGGCCTGTGGCAGCTCACGCTGTGGCCCGAGGCGGGCTCGCCCGAGCGCCCCAGTTCCACTGGCGCCGTGCTGTTCGAGCGCCACCCCGAGTACGCCGGCGGCGTGCGTGGGCGGCTCAAGCGCAGCGGCCCCGGCAACGACCGCGAGGCCGTCGTCTCTGGCGATGTGGCCGATGGCGAGTTCAACCTGGACGAATCGGCCAACGGCGTGGACCTGGACGCGGTCTGGACCGGGGTACCGCAGGCCTGCGGCAACGAATTTCAAGGCACCCGCCGCCCCGCCGAGGGCCGCCCCAGCGACGAGCCCACGCTGCAGTTTCGGCTGAAGAAAGCCTCGGGCTGGAACTGAATCAGCGCTCAGCGGCGTCCAGCGCGTCGCGTCGCTGCTGCTGGCCGGCTTGAAGGCTGTGGTTCAGGTCTTGCTTCAGGCCCTGAGCGGCCTGCTGCCCCTGCTTCGCGGCCTGCGCTGCCGCACCTGTGGCCGTGGCGGCCGTGCCCACGGCCTCACCACCGCAAGCGGCGAGCGCCCACACGCACAGCCCCATCGGCAGCCACGGCCTCATCGCGGCTGCCTCATCTCACGCAGCAACGCATCGTCTGCCCCTCCAGGGCCACAACGGCGCAAATCCCCGGGGTAAGCGGGGCACGGCTGAGGCCCTGACGGGAGAGGTTGCGGGCGCGGCCTCACCACGGGGCGAGCAGGGACGAGCACTGGGACGGGCACGATGACGGGCCCCACCTCGGTCGGGGCTCGATCGGGCTCGCGCAGACCACAGGCGGCAAACATGGCCGAGCGCTTGGCCTCGATCAAGGCCGGTGGGTTGCCGGTGGAGCTGGCCGTGACCTCGTAATCGCGTTGGGCCTGCCGGCAAGCGAAGGATTGAGACCGGTCGCTCGCCGCGGTATCGGCCGCGTCGCTGCGAACGGTTTCGCGCGGCGAAGCCGCCGCAGGAGCCGGCGGTGCGCTCGAGACGGCGCGTGCGCGATCAGCGGAGGCATCGATCGAATTGGGTTGCACGTTCACGCGCTCGACCCGAGAGCCCGCAGGGCATGGCTCATCGGAAAACAACACCTGCCCCGACGGGCTTTGGCAGCGGTACACGGTCTGGGCCTGCAAGGGCAATGTGCCGCTGGCGATCAGCAGCAACAGCATCCAGGGTGGGGGCGAGGCAATGAGGCGCATGTCGCCATTCTCATGCGCGACGCGCGCAGTGCCAACCCGATGGTCAGCGAGTCATCGCCGCTGAACACGAAGCCGAACGCAAAACCGCCGTGCGAACCCAGCGCGGCGGCCAAAGCGTTTTTGGGAGGGAAGTGAGGGGGTGGTGCCCATGGCGGGAATCGGACCCGCGACCTCTCCCTTACCAAGGGAGTGCTC
>NZ_JAYSFD010000024.1:0-22269 GCF_041913525.1 Hydrogenophaga sp.
CACCATGTGCATTGGCGTGGGCCAGGGCATTGCGGTGGTGCTGGAGCGGGTGTGAGGTGAAGCGGGTTTGACGCGGCGGTTCACATCAACTGCCGCGCCAGCGCGGTCAGTTGCGGCCCCACCTCTTCGATCAGCCAGCGCTCGTTCAGCGCCCGGCGCTGAAAGGCGATGCTCAGCGCGGCGTGCTCGCCGTGTTCCTGCCGGCGCAGGGGCACCGCCACGGCCTGGATGTCGGGGTAGATCTCGCCGGTTGAGACGCAGCAGCCCCAGTTGGCGTATTGGGTCAGGTTGAGCTGCAGCCGGGCCTGGTGGCGCTCCCACTCGGCCGGGGCCTTTACCTGAATCTGGTTCAGCAGGCGTTGCCGTTCGGCCGGCGCGCAGGCCGTGAGGTAGGCGCGGCCCACGGCCGAGCCGCACATGGAATAGGTGCGCCCGATGTCCATGGTGTCCACCGCCAGGGTGCCGGAGCGCGCCACCTCCACGCAGACCATTTCAAGGCGGTCCCGAATCACGATGGCGACCGTGCCGCGCAGGCGCTGCGCCAGCGCCAGCATGGCGCCGCGCGCGCGCTGGCGCACCGAGAAGGTGGCCAGCAGCGGAAAGCCCAGCGAGAGCAGGGCCGCCCCGAGCCGGTATCTGCCCGAGGCCGCGTCTTGTGACAGGTAGCCCATGGCCACCAGCGTGTACGTCAGGCGCGACACGGTGGAGCGGGGCAAGCCCAGCCGCTGGGTGAGGTCGCGGTTGCCCAGCAACTGGTCGTCTTGCGTGAAGCAGCGCAGCAGCTCCAGCCCGCGCGCCAGCGTGGTGGCGAATTCGCGGTCTCCTTCGTAGTCCTGGTAGGTGGGCGGCACGCAGGTGCGGCTGGCGGGTTCGGTCTGGTGTGTCGGCATATCGGAATCGTCGCCGGAATATCGGGATTGTGTGCCTCGGGAAAACGCGCGAATTCCTACAGTTTCCACACCCCATTCAGGAGACACAGCATGCAAGTTGAAACGGTGGACCGCATCCATCCCACCCTGGTCCCGGGCACGCACCCCTACATGACCGGGCCCTTCACGCCCAACTACGAAGAGGTCAATGCCGTTGACCTGGAGGTCATTGGCGAGGTGCCCGAGCGCCTGGACGGCGTGTACCTGCGCAACACGCAGAACCCGGTGCACCAGCCCCTGGGCACCTACCACCCCTTCGACGGCGACGGCATGCTGCACCTGCTGAGCTTTCGGCGCGGCCAGGTTGAGTACCGCAACCGCTTCGTGCGCACCAAGGGCTTTCAGGAAGAGCAGGCGGCCGGGCGTGCCCTGTATGCCGGTCTGATCGACCGCCCCTCGCTGGCCGAGCGCCCGGGCTGGGGCGCGCGCGGCGGCCTGCGCGACACGGCGGCCACCGACGTGATCGTGCACGCCGGCCAGGCCCTGGCCACCTTCTACCAATGCGGTGAGCCCTACCGCCTCGATGCCCGCACCCTGGCCCTCAAGGGCGTGTCGGCCTGGGGCGAGCAGGTGCTGCCGGACGGCGGCATCTCGGCCCACCCCAAGGTCTGCCCCCGCACCGGTGACCTGCTGTTCTTCAACTACTCCACCCAGGCGCCGTACATGCACTACGGCGAGGTTGACCGCCACGACCGGCTGGTGCACTACGTGCCCGTGCCGCTGCCCGGCCCGCGCCTGCCGCATGACATGGTGTTCACCGAGCACTTCGCCATCCTCAACGACTTTCCCCTGCACTGGGACGAGACCCTGCTGGCGCAAGGCAAGCACCGCGCCGTGTACCACGCCGAGCGGCCCGCGCGCTTCGCGGTGGTGCCGCGCCGCCACGCGCCGCAGACCGGCATCCGCTGGTTCGAGGCCTCGCCCACCTACGTGCTGCACTGGCTCAACGCCTGGGAAGAGGGCGACGAGATCGTGATGCACGGCTACCACCAGGAAACGCCCATGCCCAAGGGCGGCTACGACCGCGAGGGCCGCACCCTGGGCCCGGCGCGCTACGGCCCCACGCTCTACGAATGGCGCCTCAACCTGAGCACGGGCAAGACCCGCGAGCGCCAGCTCGACGACCGCCTGCTGGAGTTCGGCATGATCAACGCGTCTTACTGGGGCCGCCCGTACCGCTACTCGTACAACATGCTGGCGCACCCGGGGCACTTCCTGTTCGACGGCATCCTGCGCTACGACCACGTGACGGGCGAGGCGCAGCAGTACCAGTTCGGCGAGGGGCGTTTCGGCAGCGAGTCGCCCATGGCGCCTTGCCACGACGCCAAGGCCGAAGACGACGGCTACGTGGTGAGCTTCGTCACCGACATGAACACCAACCGCTCCGAGTGCGTGGTGCTCGATGCCCGCGACATCGCGGCCGGGCCGGTGGCCCGCATCATCCTGCCCCACCGCATCAGCAGCGGCACCCATGCCTGCTGGGCCGACGCCCGCGAGATCGCCGAGTAAGGCCGCACCTGTTTCACCACCCGACCCCACAACAACCAACAGGAGACAAACATGACACCTCGCCTCTGGGCCACGGCCCTGAAATCCCTTGTGCTGCTGGGCGTGTGCGCGCAAGCGCCCGCCGCCCTGGCCGACACCTACCCCAGCCGCGCCGTTCGCGTCGTGGTGCCCTACCCGGCGGGCGGCGGGGCCGACGCCATGGCGCGCCTGGCGGCCGAGCGCCTGCAAGCGCACCTCAAGCAGCCGGTGCTGGTGGACAACAAGCCCGGGGCCGGCTCGGTGATCGGCTCGGACTTCGTGGCCAAGGCGCGCCCCGACGGCTACACCCTGCTGTTCAACATTCCCGCTCTGGTGCAGGCCCCCTTGCTGCAACCCAGCGTGCCCTTCGACCCCGTGCGCGATTTCGTGCCCATCACCACCTTCGTGAGCGCGCCGGTCTGGTTTTCCGTCAACCGCACGCGGCTGAAGGCCACCGACTTCGCTTCCTTCAAAGACGAAGCGGCGAAAGCGCAGCCAAAGAACCGGCTGGAATACGGCTCGTGGGGGCCAGGCACCACCAACCACCTCTACGGCGAGCTGTTGCTCAAGTCGCTGAACCTGCAAGCGGTGCACGTGGCCTACAAGGGCTCGGCCCCGGCGACGCTGGCCCTGGCCAGTGGTGAGACCGCCTTCATGCTGGCCGACTACACCACGCTGCGCCCGCACGTGGAGGCTGGCACGGTGCGCATCCTGGCCTCTACCGGGGTGCGCCGCCACCGCCTCACGCCCGATGTGCCCACGCTGGCCGAGCTGGGCTACCCCGGCTTTGAGTCGGTGGGCTGGGCGGGCTTCTTCGCCCCCAAGGGCACGCCCAACGAGGTGGTGGCCAAGTTGGAGGCGGTGATCGCGGAGATCACGCGTGAGCCCCAGGTCATCGAAAAAATGGCCAGCCTGGGCTTTGAGCCCGGCGGCAAGCCGCAGGCCGAGTTCGCCCGCGAGGTGCAGGGCGATGTGGAGCGTTGGCGCCGCACCATCCAGGCGATCGGGTTCAAAGCCGATTGAGACCGGGCCGGCAAGCCCGTCTGGCCACCTGACCATCTGGCACCCCAGGCCCAAGCCGCACCGGCTTGGGCCTTTTGCTTGTCCGGTGACCTGTGGCGGGCGCGTGAGGCAGTCCATGCCACCAAAGCCAAAGGCCCTCACCCAGGGTGGGTGAGGGCCTTGTCGTTGGTCGTTTGTTGTTTGGCGCCGTTGGGCTGATCGTCAGTTGGGCTTGAAGCCAATGGTCTGAATGGTGCGGCGCCAGCGTTCCAGGTCGCCGTGCACCTCGCGGGCGAACTCGGCCTGTGGCTTGCCGCCGGGCTCGTAACCCAGGCTCACCATCTTCTCCACCACCTGCGGTTCGCGGGTGATCTCGGCGATCACCGATTGCAGCTTGGCCACCACGTCTGGGGGCGTGTCCTTGGGCGCGAAGAAGGCGCCCCAGCCCACCGATTCAAAGCCGGGGTAACCCAGCTCGGCCAGGGTGGGCACATCGGGCGTGAGCTTGTGGCGGCGCACCCCGGTGGAGGCCATGATGCGAACGCTGCCCGATTCCACGTGCGGGCGCAGGGTGATGTAGTCCACCAGCATGAAGGCGGTCTCGCCACCGGCCAGGGCCAGCATGGCCGGGGCTGAGCCCTTGTAGGGCACGTGCACGGCCTGAATGTTCAGCGACTTGAGCAGCAGTTCGCCATAGAGGTGGTTGGTGGTGCCCGGCCCCCACGAGCCGTATTCCAGGCGGTGGCGGGCCGGCCCTTTCTGCACTTCTTCCTTGAAGGCCGCGAAGTCGGCGGCCTTCAGGCGCGAGGCGCTGACCGAGAGCCAGACCGGCGCGCTCACGAAGGTGGTGATGGGCACGAAATCGCGCACGGGGTCGAAGGGCACGCTGGGCTGCAGCGCCGGCGCCTGCACCAGGGCCGGGATGTTGAACAGCAGGGTGTAGCCGTCGGGGCGGGCCTTGGCCACCATGTCTGAGCCGATCACCGAGCCCGCGCCGGGGCGGTTGTCCACCACCACGGGCTGCTTGAGGTGCACTTGCAGGCGCTCGGCCGCGAGGCGCGCCATGGCGTCGGCCCCGCCGCCGGCGGCGTAGGGCACCACGATGCGAATGGAGCGGCTGGGGTAGGCGTCGGCCAGGGCGGCCGGCGCTTGCGCGCAGACGCCCAGCAGAACCAGAAGTTTCAGGGCCGAAGCCCGCAGGCGCGATGTCATGGTGTGTCTCCTGTTGCTTGTTGTCGTGTGGGTCTAAAGGGGGCAGCCCGTGGTGGCACGGGCTTGTGGTCAGGCGCTGCGGGCAGCGCCTGTGGCCAGGGACGCCGGCACCGCTGGCGCGGCCTGGGCGCTGGTGGCCGCGCTCAGGGGCTGGCGGGCGGCTGGCAGCAGGCCGCGCTCCAGCGTGCGGATCACGTCTTGCGGCGTGTCCTTGGACAGCGGGGTGTGCTGGTAGATGTGGGCCGGGCGTTCCTTGCGGTCGAACCAGATGGCCTCGGCGCGCTTTTGCTCGGGGCGCCTTTCGGCCAGCCACACGATGGTGTCGGCCCCTTGCGGGTGGCTGCGCAGCACCGAGTGCAGGATGGCCACGAAGCGCGGCATCGAGCGGTTCACGCTGGCGGTGTTCACCCAGCCTGGGTGCATGGCGTAGAAGCGGCGCTCGGTGCCGGCAAACTTCTCGCGCCAGGCGGTGGTCATCATCATTTGCGCGCGCTTGGCCAGGCCGTAAGCGCGCACGCCCAGGTAGCCCGGGCCGGTGATGTTCAGGTCGTTCACCACCATGGGGTGGTTGTACATGCCGCCCGACGACACCTCGATCACGGTGCCATTGTGGGCAATCAGCTTGTTCGCCAGCAGATCGCGCGTGAGCAGGTAGTGCCCCAGGATGTTGGTGGCGAACGAGGTCTCCACCCCTTCCTTGGTGATGACCTGGTCTTTTTTCTGGATGCCCACGTTGTTCACCAGCACGTCGATCTTCAGGCCGCGCTGCGCGAGGCGCGCCACGAGGTCGTGAATGTCTTGCTGCAGCGAGAAGTCGGCCACCTCCAGGATCACCTTCTCGGGGTGGGGCGTGCTCTGCGCGAAGGCGCGCAGCTTGTCGATGCTGCGGGCCACGCAGATCACGGTGGCGCCACCGGCCACGGCGGAATGCGCCGCCGAGCCGCCAATGCCTTCAGAGCCGCCGGTGACCAGCCAGACCTGGCCGGCGAAGTTGCCCTTGAGCGGGCGCCAGAAGAGCTTGCGGAAGTTGAAGCCGATCTTGCTGTAGCTGGGGGTGAAGCGGCAGTAGAAGCCAATGATTTTCTTCAGGGGGGCGTTGGCCATGGTGGGGCTCCGGGGTCTAGGGGAAACGCGGCGTGGGCAGGCGCTTAGCTGACGGTGACTTCCACCGTGCGGCCTTGCGCGCGCAGCAGCTGGTTGCGGTCGTAGTAGTCCTTCCACAGGGCGATCTGGTCGCCCTCGAAGTCGAGCAGGCCCACCACCGGGTAGGAGCGGCTCACGCCGTCGATCACCAGCTCGTCCACGCGCTCGGTCACCAGCGTGCCGTTGCCGATCACGCCGTATCGCAGGATGTGGCCGTGGAACTGCTTGTTCGATGCCTCCAGCCCTTTGATGCGCTGGTAGATGGCCTCGCGGCCCACGATGGGGTCGATCATCACCGAGTGCAGCACGCCGTTTTCGGTGAACAGCTTGGCGCAGGTGGCGGCGTCTTTGGCCGACCAGGCGCGCATCATCTCTTCAAAGATGGCGAGCTTGCGGTCGGCGTCGGCGGTGGTGGCAGGAAGGGTCGCGGTGCTGGGGTTCATGGGGGCGGTGTGTGACAGTCGGAATAAAAAGCCACACGGGCCACGTGGGCCCGTGTGGTGCAAGCAGGCTCAGAACGCGTGGCGAATGCCGATGTCCAGGCCCTTGGAGCTGGTGTTGGCCGCGGTGGTGGCACCGTTGAGGCCGAAGGTCGCGCCGCCCTTGTTGGACAGGAAGGCCACGGTGCCGTACACGGCGGTGCGCTTGGACAGGTTGTGCACATAGCCCAGCGAGACCTTGTCGGCCTCGGGCGAGGTGCCGTTCACCTTGGCCTTGGAGCCCGAGTAAGTGGCGCGCAGTTCGCCAGACGCCGTGGGCACGCTCACGCCCACCAGGTAGCCCGAACTCTTGGCGGCGCTGCCCACCTTGTCGCTGTTCACCATGGCGCTGAGCTTGAAGCGGCCGAAGTCGTAGCTCAGGCCGGCGTTGCTGGTGGTGATGTCACCGGGCAGGGCGAACTGGGTGCGGCCCATGGCCACGGCCATGTTCCACGGGCCGTTGGCCCAGCCCAGGCGCAGCGAGACGCCGTTGCCATCGCTCTTGCCGATGGGGGCGGCCTCGGTGCCGCTGTTCTCGCCCAGGTACACCTGCGCCTGGCCGTACAGGCCGCCCAGGTTTCCCGGCAGCACGTAGCCGATGGAGTTGGAGGCGCGCACCAGGGTGGGCCCGCCCAGGCTGCCGGCGTAAATCTGCGAGGCGCCCACGCCGTTCATGGTGAAGGGGTCGAAGAAGACGTATTGCCAGTAGTGCGGCGTGTAGTCGCGGCCCAGGCGCAACTCGCCCATGGTGTTGCTCAGGGTGAGCATGGAGCGGCGGTTGAAGGTGGTGCCGCCGCCGCCCGAGGCGTTGGCGGTGAAGCGGCCCGTGCTGGCCTTGTAGGTGCCCTGGTTGTTGGGGTTGGTGGTGGCGCCGGTGCCGTCGTCGTTGTTCAGGCCCATCTCCAGCACGAAGCCGGCCTTCAGTCCGCCGCCGAGGTCTTCGGTGCCGCGAAAGCCCAGGCGGCTGGTGGTGTTGCCGCTGTTGCCGAGCTGGGTTTTGTTGGCGGTGGAGCCGTGGCCCACCATGAAGGTGGCGTCGATCAGGCCATAGAGCGCCACCGACGATTGGGCCGAGGCGGTGGTGGCGGCTGCGCCGAGCACGGCCAGCAGGGCAAATTGGGCAGAAGTGGTGTGTTTCATGGTGTGTACAGGCGTGCGCGGGCACACCCGGTGAATGGGTGAAATGCCGAAAAAGGAAAGAAGGAGGAGGGGGGTGGGTCAGTCCAGCGTCACGCCGGCCGACTTGATCAGGGCGCCCCAGCGGGCCGAGTCCTTGCGGATTTCCTCGGCGAACTGCGCCTGGGTCTTGTTGCCCGTGTCGTAGCCCAGCTCGCGCCACTTGGCGATGGTCTCGGGCATGGCCAGGATCTTTCGCGTCTCGCGATCCAGCAGCGAGACCACTTCCTTGGGCGTCTTGGCGGGCGCGAAGATGCCGCCCCAGACCTTGCCTTCAAAGCCCTTGTAGCCCAGCTCGGTGAGGGTGGGCACCTCGGGCGTGAGCTCGGAGCGCTGGGTGCCGGTGACGGCCAGCAGGCGAATCTTGCCGCTGGCGATCTGGGGCTTGATGGTCACGTAGTCCAGGAAGACCGCCGACACCTCGCCGGCCATCAGCGCCAGCATGGCGGGCGAGCTGCCTTTGTAGGCCACGTGCATCATGTTGAGCTGGTTGGCGTCGTTCAGCGCCTGGCCCAGCACGTGTCCCGACGAGCCCATGCCGATGGAGGCGAAGTTGAAGTCGTTGGGCTTGGCCTTGGCCTTGGTCACGAATTCCTTGAGCGAACCCGCGTCGTTCTTGGTGGCGCTGGAGGCGAACCACAGCGGCGAGGTGTTCAGCTCGGCGACGGGGACCAGGTCGTTGAACGGGTCGTACGGAATCTTGCGGTACAGGTGCGGGGTCTGCACCAGCAGCGGCACGGTGAGCAGCAGGGTGTAGCCGTCGGGCTGCGCCTTGGCCACCAGGTCGGTGCCGATCATGGCGCTGGCGCCGGGGCGGTTGTCCACGATCACCGGCACCCGCAGCGAGTCGGACAGCTTCTGCGCGTAGAAGCGGCCGATCACGTCGCCCCCGCCACCCGGGGCGAAGGGCACCACCAGGCGGATGGTGCGGTTGGGGTAGCCCGTGTCGGCAAACGTGGGCGTGGCGCCGAACGAGCAAAGTGCCGCGCTCAGCCCCAGCACCACGCTGCGGCGGTTGGGTCTTCTCATGTCTTGTCTCCTGTGTTGCTGTGTTGACTCATGAACGCCTTTTCGCTGGAAGGCAAGCCCTTCGCGCCAAAAAGTGCGTCTTGGCTCACTCTGCGAAACCGCCATGCACCCAATCTTCTTTTGCACAAAAGACCGGATGTATATTGGTCGGGCGGATTGAAGCGCAGGGCCTTGAAGCCCCACAACGGAGACATAAGAGTTTTCTCGCCCCATGAGAAATCAAGCCGAAAACACAGGCACGCAGAGCGCCGCCAGGGCGCTGGTGCTGCTTCGACACATTGGTGCGCGCAGCCCGCTCGGGGTGCGCCTGACCGACCTGGTGGCCCTCACCGGCATGGACAAGTCCACCGTGCACCGCCTGCTGGCCTGCATGGTCAATGAGGGCTTCGTGGAGCGCGTGCCCGGTGGCAAGCACTACCGCCTGGGCGTTGAGGCGGCGCAGCTCGGCCTGGTGTCGTCCGAGATGGCGCCCCTGGTGGACCGCTTCCGCCCGCTGATGCTCAAGATCGCCCGGCTCTCCGACGAGTCGGTGTACCTGGTGGCGCGCAGCGGCCACCACGCCCTGTGCGTGCACCGCGAAAGCGGCGCCCATGCCCAGCCCTCGGGCCATGTGCTGCCGGGCAAGCGGCGCGTGCTGGGCATCAGTGCCGTGGGCGTGAGCATCCTGGCGCATGGCCCCGACCACGACCTGGAGGTCACCTACCGCCACAACGTGCCGCACTACGAGGGCGTGGGCGCCACGCTCTCGGTGATTCGTGGCCTGATCGACGCCACGCGGGCGCGCGGCTTCTCGGAGATGACGGCCTTCGGGCCGGTGGGCACATCGGGCGTGGGTTGCGCGGTGCCCATCTCGGAGACCACCCACGTGGGCATCAGCATTGCCGGCCCCAGCCCGCGCATGAGCCCGGCCCGTCGCCGCGAGCTGGGCCAGTTGCTGCACAGCGAGTTGCAGGGCATGGCCCGCCCGGTGCACAGCGTGCCGCTGTTCTGAGGCCGCGCCGTTTTCCCCGCGCGGCCTCACATCAGCCGCTGCACCAGCGACTGCAACTGCGGCGCCACCTTTTCCACCAGCCACTGCTTGTCGAAGGCGCGGCCCTGAAACGAGCAGTTGATGGCCGCGATCTCGCCACGGTCGATGCGGCCCAGGGGCACGGCCACGGCCTGCACGTCGGGGTGAATCTCGCCCAGCGAGACGCAGCAGCCGCGCTGCGGGTATTGCGCAATGTTTTGCAGCAGCTCAGGCCCGAAGCGCTCCCACTCGGCCGGGGCCTTCAGGCGCAACTGGTTGAGCAAGGCCTCGCGCTCGGGCGGTGAGCAGGCCATGGCGTAGGCGCGCCCGATGGCCGTGCCCGCCAGCGAGTGGCGGGTGCCCACGTCCAGCGGGTAGATGCGCTTGTTGTCGGCGTGCATGGCCTCGATGTAGACGATCTGGAAGCGGTCGCGAATGCCGATCGACACCGTGCAGCGCAAGGTGCGCGAGAGCTCCATCATCAGCGGCCGTGCCCGACGGCGGATGTTGAACATCTCCAGCAGCGGGTAGCCCAGCGACAGCACCGCCGAGCCCAGGCGGTACTTGGCCTGGTTCTCGTCTTGTGCCAGGTAGCCCATGGCCATGAGGGTGTAGGTCAGGCGGGACACCGTGGCCCCGGGCAACTGCAGCCGGCGCGCCAGCTCGCGGTTGCCCAGCACCGGCTCTTGTGGCGTGAAGCAGCGCAGCAGCTCCAGGCCACGGGCCAGGGTGGTGGCGAACTGGCGGTCGCCGTCGAAATCGTCCATGCCCCGGGGGGTGCGGCGAGGGACATCGGAAATACCGTGGGGAGCAGACATATCGAAATGGTAGTTGATATATCGAAACGGTTGCGCCACCCAGGCGACGGCGTTCCTACGATGCCTCTCAGGTTTTGAACCCCACCGAGAGGAGACACATGACGACAAGCACCGCCTTGCCCGTGCACCCCATTCCCGCCCTGAGCGGCAACAACGCGCCCGTGTCGCAGGAAGACGTTTTTGAGGCGATGGAGGTCATTGGCCAAGTGCCCACCGACCTCAATGGCCTGTACGTGCGCAACGGCCCCAACGCCTTCTACCCGCCCGAGTGGCGCTACCACGCCTACGACGGCGACGGCATGCTGCACGCCGTGCGCTTTCGCCAGGGGCAGGTGAGCTACCGCAACCGCTGGATCGAGACCCGCGCGCTGAAGGAAGAAAAGGCCGCCGGGCGCGCCCTTTGGCAAGGCCTGAAAGAGCCGCAGCGCACCGACCGCCCCGACGAGCCGCTGAAGAACACGTCCAACACCGACGTGAAGTACCACGCCGGGCGCCTCATCAGCATGTGGTACCGCTCGGGCCTGCCCTACGCGCTCGACCCCGAGACCCTGCAGACCATCGGCCCGGCCGACTTTGATGGCGCCATCGCGCGCCTGTCGGCCCACTCGCGCCCCGACGAGCACACCGGCGAGCTGATTTTCTTCGACTACGACGTGAAGCCGCCGTACATGACCTACGGCGTCATCGGCCCCGACCGCCAGCTCAAGCACAAGATCGAGATTCCGCTGGACGGCCCGAGCCTGCCGCACGACATGGCCGTGACCGAGCACTACACCATCCTGCACGACTTCCCCCTCAAGCCTGACCCCGAGGCCCTGGCGGCCGGCCGCTACAAGGTGCGCTTCTTCGGCGAGCAGATGACGCGCTTTGCCGTGGTGCCGCGTCATGGCAAGCCCGAAGACATTCGCTGGTTCACCGCCAAGCCGGCCTACCTGCTGCACGTGGTCAACGCCTGGGAAGAGGGCGACGAGGTGGTGATGGTGGGCACGCCCTACCGCGTGCACACCGGCCCCGATGGCAAGCCCGACGCCCAGCGCCTGGAAACCACCATTCGCCTGCGCCAGCGCGACTTCATGCTCTATGAGTGGCGCTTCAACCTCAAGACCGGCGAGACCACCGAGCGCGTGATCGACGACGTGCTCAACACCGAATTCCCGGTGATCAACAGCGCCTACCAGGGCCGCCAAAACCACTTCTCGTACCACGTGGTGTTCCCGCCCGGTGGCAACGAGAACCCGCGCTTCCCCGGCCTGGTGAAGTACGACCTGCGCACCGGCGGCTACGTGGCCTTCAGCGAAGGGCCGCGCCACTTCTACAACGAGCCCGGTTTCGCGCCGCGCGACAACCCGCAGTCGGAAGACGACGGCTACCTCGTCACCCTGGTGTGGAACGCGGTGGACGAGCGCTCGGAAATTCAGGTGTTCGACGCCAAGGGCGCCCGCCTGGCCGAAGGCCCGGTGGCGCGCATCCTGCTGCCGCGCCGCGTGCCCAATGGCTTTCACGCCACCTTCGTGAGCCAGCAAAACCTTGACCGTTGGGGGCAGCCATGATTCTGGTGCCGCAAGCCAAGATTGACGAGTACGTGCGCCAGGGCTGGTGGGGCCAGCGCACGCTGGCCGACCTGTTCATCGACACCGCCGAGCGCCAGCCCGAGGCCTTTGCCGTGGCCGACCCGCCCAACCGCCCCGCGCTCATGGGCAGCGCGCCCCAGCGCTGGACCTGGGGCGAGTTGCTGGCCCAGGTGGGCCGCTGCGCCGCCATGCTGCACGCGCAGGGCCTGCGCAAGGACGACATCGTCGTGCTGCAAATGCCCAACTGCGTGGAGCTGCACATGCTCTACCTGGCCTGCGCGGCCAGCGGCATCGTGGTCTCGCCCGTGCCCATGCAGTACCGGGCGCACGAGCTGGGGCACGTGGTGGCCTCCACCGGCGCCAAGGCCGCCATCACCGTGCCGCGCGTGGGCAACTGCGCGGCGGCCGAGCACTGGGCCGCGCTGCGCGCCAGCCATGAGTCCCTGCGCTGGGTGGGCGCCCTGGGCGATGGCGCCACCGCCTGGCCCGCCGGCGTGCTGGACCTGAGCGCCGCCCTGCAACAGGCGCCCGCCTGGGGCGCGGCCGACCTGCGCGAGCACATGCGCGCCATCGGCCTCACCGCGCACGATGTGTTCACCATCTGCTGGACCTCGGGCACCGAGTCGCGCCCCAAGGGCGTGCCGCGCAACCACAACGAGTGGCTCATCGTGGGCCAGAACGTGGTGGAGGCCGGCGCCTTGCAGCCCGGCGCGCAGCAGCTCATTCCCTTCCCCTTCGTGAACATGGCCGGCGTGGCCACCAGCCTGGTGGCCTGGCTCACGGTGGGCGGCGGGCTGCACCACCACCACCCGTTCGACATTGACGTGTTCATCGAGCAACTGCGCGCCCACCCGGTGGACTACGCCGTGGCCGCCCCGGCCGTGCTGTGCATGCTGCTCAAAGAGCCCGACAAGCTGCAGGGCGTGGACCTGGGCCGCCTCAAGCGCATCGGCTCGGGCGGCGGCCCGGTGCCCGACTGGCTGGTGGAGCAGTTCGCGCAGCGCTTTGGCGTGGAGCTGGTGAACTACTTCGGCTCCAACGAGGGCGCGGCCCTGTCGGCCACGCCGCAAGACATCCCCGACCGCACCCTGCGCGCGCAGTACTTCCCGCGCATGGGCGTGCCGGGCTTTGAGTGGTCGCTCTCCAATGCCCGGCGCGTGCTGACCCGCCTGGTGGACGTGGACACCGGTGAGGAAATCACCAGCGCCGGCCGCGTGGGCGAACTGCGCTTCAAGGGGCCCACCATCTTCAGCGGCTATTACAACGCGCCCGAACTGACCGAGCGGGCCTTTGACGAGCAGGGCTACTACCGCACGGGCGATCTGTTCGAGATCGCGGGCGAGCGTGGGCAGTTCTACCGCTTCGCCGGCCGGCACAAAGACATCCTGATTCGTGGCGGGCTGAACATTTCCTCGGAAGAGGTGGAGAACCTGCTGGTGAGCCACCCCAAGGTGCGCGAGGCGGCGGTGATCGGCTACCCCGACCCGGTGCTGGGCGAGCGCGTGTGCGCCGTGGTGGTGCCGCAACCGGGCCAGCAACTGAGCCTGCCCGAACTGGTGGACTACCTGCGCCACGAGAAAGCCGTGGCCGCATTCAAATGGCCCGAGCGCCTGGTGCTGCTGGACCAGTTGCCGCGCAACCCGGTGGGCAAGGTGCTCAAGCGCGAACTGCGCCAGGCCGTGCTGGCCCCGGCCGACGGGGTGCCCGCATGACGGCCGCGAACATGAAGCCCGTGCTGCTGCTGGTGCCCGGCATGCTGAACGACGAGCGCGTCTGGGCGGGGGTGGCCCAGGCCCTGGCCGACGTGGCGCAGGTGCGCGTGGCCCGCGTCACCACGCAGGCCACCATCCCGGCCATGGCGCAAGACGCCTGGGCGCTGCTGGCCGACCTGCCCCCCAAGGCACCGGTGGTGCTGGTGGGTTTTTCGATGGGGGGTTACGTGGCCATCGAGATGCTGGCCCGCCCGCAACGCCGCCTTCGCGCGGCCGCGCTGGTGGCCACCTCGGCACGGCCCGAGTCGCCCCAAGGCCAGGCCCAGCGCGAGAAAAGCATCGCCGCCTTGCAGGGCGACTTTGCGCGCACCGTGCAAGGCATCGCGCAGTGGGGGAGCCACGAGCCCACGCCCGCGCTGCTGCAGGCCCTGACGCAAATGATGCTCGACGTGGGCGCCGAGACCGCCGTGCGCCAGACCCGCGCCATCATGGCCCGCGGCGACCACCGCGAGGCCCTGGCGCGGCTTGACCTGCCCGTGCACGTGCTGTGCGGCGCGGCCGACCGCATCACCCCGCCGGCCCTCTCGCAAGAGCTGGCCGCGCTCATTCCCCACGCCCGCTTTCACGAGATCGAGAAGGCCGGCCACATGCTGCCGCTGGAGCAGCCTGATCAGGTAGCGGCCCTGCTGCGCCCGCTGTGCGAACTGCCCCAAGGGGCGCTGGCCTGAGGCCCGCGTCCACCACCCCCAACCCCTTTTGAACGGAACCCCCATGAGCCAAGCTGTTTACATCCTCGGCGGTTACCAGACCGACTTCGCCAAGGTCTGGTCGCGCCACGGCCAGGACATTGCCGACATCGTGCGCGAGACCACCCTGGGCACGCTGCAGGCCTGTGACCTGGACGCCTCGGCCATTCAGAGCATTCACGTGGGCAATGCCTTTGCCGAGCTGCAGCGCCAGCAGGCCCACCTGGGCGCCATGGTGGCGCAGGTGGTGCCCGAGCTGTGGGGCGTGCCGGCCATGCGCCACGAAGGCGCGTGCGCCTCGTCGTCGCTGGCCGCCCTGGCGGCCATGGCCGAGATCGAGGCCGGCCGCTACGACTGCGTGCTCGTGCTGGGCGTGGAAGAGTTCAAGAACACCTCGGGCCACGAGGCATCGAAGAACCAGAGCGCCGCCGCCTGGCAAGGCCGCGAAGACATCGACTGCACCTTCATGTGGCCCGCCGCCTTTGGCCGCGTGGCGCAGGAATACGAAGAGCGCTACGGCCTGGACCGCCGCCACCTCAACCGCATTGCCGAAATCAACTACGCCAACGCCCGCCTCAACCCGCTGGCCCAGACCCGAAGCTGGCAGTTCGGCCCCGACAGCTTCACCGACAACGACGAGACCAACCCCCTCATCGAGCCCGGCACCCGCCGCCAGGACTGCGGCCAGGTGACCGACGGCGGCGCGGGCGTGGTGCTGGTCTCGGCCCGCTTTGCCGAAGAACACGCGCGCCGCCAGGGCAAGACCCTGGCGCAGCTGGCGCGCATCGCCGGCTGGGGCCACCGCACCGCCGGCATTCGCCTGCTCGACAAGCTCGAGCGCAGCCGTGGCCAGACCTACATGTTTCCGCACCTGCGCCAGACCATCGAAGACACCTGGCGCCGCGCCGGCATCTCGGGCATCGAGGCCATCGACGGCGTGGAAACCCACGACTGCTTCACCACCACCGAATACGTGGCGCTGGACCACCTGGGCCTGAGCGCGCCCGGCCAAAGCTGGCAGGCGGTGGAGCAAGGAACCATCGCCCCCGGCGGCCGCTGCCCGGTGAACATGAGCGGCGGCCTGATCGGCTGCGGCCACCCGGTGGGCGCCACCGGCGCGCGCATGCTGCTGGACGCCAGCCGCCAGGTCACGGGCCAGGCCGGGCCCATGCAGATCGAAGGCGCGCGCCGCGTGCAGACGCTGAACATCGGCGGCTCGCTGGCCACGGTGGCCAGCTTCGTGGTGGAGGCGGGCTGAGCGCCCTCAGCCTGCCCATCGAGGTGCGGGACGCTATGCGCTTCCCCGATAGGCCACTTGCCTGAAGCAGGCATTCGGTTGCACCTATGGTGCCGAGGTTGTTGCGGGGGGCTCAGGCCCCCCGATTCGTTGGTGCTTTCGCTCGATGGGGCGCCATCGCGAGGCTTGGATCGGTCGGGGGGCCGTGGGCTCGCGCGCCTACCCCGGGCTGGCGGCGCAGCGTGGCCGACCGGTGCGACACCTACCCAGCGTGTCCCCGTTCCCAGTGCCCCTGGCTCGCCATTGGCTGCGCACTCGCGCTGGCCGTCCGGGATGCCTGCGCCGCTGCCTCACCGAACCTCGATCGCATGAATCTCCAACGCCTCTTTCATTGCTTGCTGGCGCTGCTCGCCTGCTTTGGTCTGGGCAGTTGCGGCGGCGATGCCAGCCGCACGGTCGCCGATGCCTCGCTGCGCATTCACGTGCTGGCGGCGCCATCTGGTCAGTGGATTCCGCTGGCCACCGCGCCAGGGGCGGCGCCGGCCTGGACGCTGGTGCTGCACAAGCCCTATCCGCAAGCCATCTGGTACGCCGACCGCCCGCTGCGCGACACGGGCGCCACGCCGCTGGCCGACTACGTGCGAAGCACCTGGCCCGCTGCCTATGGCGCCGTAGCGCCCAACGCCACCGTGCACTTTCAACTCGATGGCAGCCGTGAACTGGAGCGGGCCTTCGTCAGCCTGTCGCAGCCCGCGTATGACGAAGAGACCGACACCCTGCGCTTTCGGGTTGCGCTGCTGGCGAGTTCGCCCTTGCCGCTGTCGGCTGGCGCGCTGGACCTTCGGCAGGTCTCGATGAATGTGCTCAACAACGTGGAGCAGGGCAAGACCGTGGCCTCATATGTGCAATACGCCGATCAGGCTGAGCTGGTGCCCACCGCCGCTCCAGGCGGATACCGGCTGTCCTTGCGCCAGGCCGAAGTCGAGACCTGGTTGGTCAGCAATGCCCCAGCCCGGTACCACGAGATCCGGCCCACCGAGGCCTTCATCGCGGACTGGCCCCTGAAGTTCAGCACCAGCGCCCCCAACGCGGCCCTGCTGGGCAGGACGGCCAGCGGCGAGACGCGGCTGGAGTTCCTCACCCTGCACGACCCGGTGCTCGACCCGGCCACCGGCTTGGTGAGCTACCGGGCCACTTCCCTGGACGGCCTCACCACGCCCCCCGAGCCGCTCACCCAGGTGATCCTGAGCATTGACACCAACGTGGTTTCCCGCTTCCTGGTGCGGGGCAAGGGTATCGCCTACCAGGCCTTCGGTCATGGGTACGACCCCTCCACCGCCAACACCACGGCCATCTACTTTGGCAGCGACATCGCCCGCAAACAGATGGGCTCGCTGTGGGGGGCCACGTCCTATCTGCAGCAATCCTGCGAGGACAAATGCCGCAATGATTTGAAGACGATGAAGAGCATGGGCATCAACCTGGTCCGCCTGTACGACTGGGACCCGCGCAACGACCACAGCCAGTTCCTCGATTACGCCGACAGCCTGCAAATCAAGGTGATCGTGCCCATCAGCAATTGGCTGGCCAACAACGGGGACTACTGGGCAGCGCAGGTGCCGCTCTACTTCAAGCACGGCAACTTCGGTAACCAACAGGAGAACGACTGGCACCCCGCCATCGCCGGCGTCACCATCTCCAATGAGTTGGACCTGGCGGGCCCCGAAGCCTACGGCAACGCCATTGGCCTGGCCGCCCGCTTCCTGCAAGAGGCACAAAACAAGGGCTTCAGCACCAGTGTGCTGGTGGGCGTGCCCGTGAGCTTCCAGAGCCGGAACGGCAAGCTGCCGGCCTGGGACGCGTTCGACCGCCTGACCAGTGACCCGCGCCTGGCCAGCTACCGCGCCCAGTTGATGTTGAACCCCAACACCTACAACGACCGCCAGTACCTGTTCGTCGACGCGGGCGGTGGCAGGGGCTGGGTGCAGCAAACCTGGGACCGGTACCGCCTGCCCATTCTGTTCACCGAAATCGGGCAAAGCCGCGTGTCAAGCGCCAATGCCGCCGACACGGTCCGGTCGCAGTTGCAGGGCGTGCTGGATCACCAGCGGGCCTATCCCGATCAGGTCTTGGGCGCCATCCACTTCCAGTTCGCCAACAAGGTCTGGAAGCAGTCGCCCGATGGCGCACCCGAGACCGACAGCGAAGGCGCGTTCGGTGCTTTCCGTCATGGCGCGGTGGTGATGACCCTGCAGACCACGGCGCAGGACTACGACTTCTACTCGGGCGCCGCCTCGTTCGGCAGCCTCGCCATCGATGAGCTCGTGCCCACCAGCACCCACCAGGCCGTGATCGACGCGTACCGCGAACCCTGACCTGCTCGGGGGCGCGATCAAGGCGTGGTTCGCGCCACCGCCTGGTGCCCTTGTGCCAGGTGGTGGCAAATGCGGGCGATGTGGTGGCCGGTGCGCTCCAGCCAGCGCGCGGTGTCGCTGAGCTTGAGCGCGTTGGCCGCGCTGCTGGGCACGGCGGCCGTGCCTTGCAGCACATCGTTTCGCACCTCGCGCGACACACCGGTGAGGGCGTTGGCGTGCTGCTCCAGTGCCTCCTGGTGGGGAAACAGGTCGTGCGCCTCAATGCCCTGGCGGGCCAACGCCAGAATCTGGCGGCTGTGCTCCAGGGCCCAGCCATAACCTGGCTCGGTCAGGTCCACCGCAGCCTGCGAGAGATCGGTCAGCCGCGTGCGAAAGCGCATCAGGTGGTCCAGCGCGTGCAGTTGCGCCAGGCGCTGCTCGCTGGTGCGGGCATCCTTAGCCGGCAGCTCGATGCGGCCCACGAAACGGTAGATCTCATCCAGCGCCTGGCCCGCGTGGCTCAGCTTGCCATGGCGCGTGTCGGCGCCCTGGCCGCTGAGCATCTCGTCGTACACGTCAAGCAGGCGCAGCGTGATCTGCTCCAGCGCCCGAGCCGATGCCTCCAGCGCCACCGAAGGAATGTTGAGCATCGAGTTGTCCAGGCGCGCGGTCAGGGCATCGCCCGGCTCGTCGGGCAGCAACCGCTCCACCAGCCGCGCGAAGGGGTGAACCCAGGGCAGGAACAGCGCCACGCCCACGGCAATGAACAGGGTGTGGAAGGCTGCCAGGCTGGTGGCGTCTGCATTGAGCCAGCGCAGGCGGCCCAGCCAGTCAATGGCGGCCAGGAACACCGGCAGCAGCGCGATGGCCAGCAGGCCAGCCGCCGCGTTGAACAAGATGTAGGCCAGGGCCGTGCGCTTGGCGTGCACCGTGCCGCCAATGGTGACCAGCGCCCCGGTGAGCGTGGTGCCAATGGCCGCGCCCACCACCAGCGCGGCCGCCTGGTCCATGTTGATGGCCTGTGTGTGCAAGGCGGTCAGCGTAGTGGCAATGGCGGCCGACGAAGACTGCAAGATCGCCGTCAGCGCCAGGCCCATGAGCATGATCAGCAGCCGCGCGCCGTGGCCGGTCGAGGGCAGGCGGGCCAGGTCAAGGCCGGCGGCCAGACCGCGCATGCCCTCTTGCAAGGTGCTCAGGCCCATGAACATCAGGCCGAAGCCCGCCATGGCCAGGCCCAGCGGCTTGGCCCGCCCACGGCCCATGAGCTTGAGCAGCGCGCCAATGCCGATGAGCGGCAGGGTGTAGAAGCCCAGGTTCACCTTCAGGCCCAGGCTGGCCACCACCCAGCCAGTGGCGGTGTTGCCCAGGCTGGCGCCAATGAGCACGCCGATGGCCTGCGAAAACGTGATCAGGCCCGCGCTCACGAAGCCGATCAGCGTGACCGTGGTGGCCGTGGACGACTGCACCACCACCGTGGCCAGCGCGCCAGAGGCGAAGGCCTTGAACGGCGTGCCGGTGAAGCGGGCCAGGGCGCGCTTCATCACGTCGCCACCGAAGGCCACCAGGCCATCGGAGAGCAGCATCATGCCGATGAGGAACAGGCCGAGTCCGCCAACAAAGGGAAAGAGCGCGTCTTGCATGTCGATGCCCGAGGGTACCAACATCCACCGCGCAAGGCGATGGCGAGCAAGACCATAGCGCGCAAGGCTTGTTGCCCGCCTGGTTCAGGCGAAACGCCGGCCCAGCCAGTCGAGCAAGCGCGCGTTCACCTCTTGCGGGCGTTCCTGCTGCATCCAGTGCCCGCAGTTGGCGATGGTGTGGCGCTCCAGGTCGGGCACGATGCGCTCCATGCCCCGCGTGGTGGCCGGGGGCAGGTAGGGGTCGCTGTCGGCGCAGAGCATCAGCGCGGGCAGGGCCACGTGGTCGGGGCGGCCCTCGGTGTCTTCCCAGTTGCGGTGCAGGTTGCGGTACCAGTTGAGTGCGCCGGTGAAGCCGGTGCGGGTGAAGGCCTGCACGTACACGTCCACCTCGACCTCGCTCAGAAAGGGCTCGCCCATCAGCTCGGGCAGGCCCAGAAACGCCTCGGCCGGCAAGGTCTTGGCGTGGGGCGATTCGCGCTGGAAAGTCTCCAGGTCCAGGGCCGGGCGGCGCATCAGGCGGCGGAATATCTGCCCGATGTCGCGCCCCAGCAGGGCCTCGCCCACGCCCGGCGCCTGAAAGGTGACCATGTAGTTCTGTGGGCCACGGGTGCGGCGCATGGTCTCGGCCAGGTCCACCTCGGTGCGCCGCGTGTAGGGCGTGCACAGCGAGGCCACGCCCAGCAGGCGCTTGGCGTGGTCGCGCGCCAGCGTCCAGGCCAGCGCGCCACCAAAGTCGTGCCCCACCACCACCGCGCGCCCAATCCCCAGGGCGTCCAGCAGACCCAGCACGTCTTGCGCGAGGTTCGCCATGCGGTAGTCGGCCAGCCCGCCCTGCGGCCCGGTGCCGCCGTAGCCACGCAGATCGGGGACGACCACGCGGTGGCCGGCGGCGGCCAGCGCCAGGGCCTGGTGGCGCCACGAATGGGCCAGTTCCGGGAAGCCGTGCAGCAGCACCACGGGCGGGCGGCGCGGGTGCTCGGGGCCACTCAGGTGCACGGCCATGTCAATGCCGTTGCTGGCAATGCGGTGCGTGGCAAACAGGGGGGCCTCCGGGAATGGGTTGCCTTGCGGGCGGTGGGCCGAGGGTATGCGGGCAGGCGGCGCGGTGGCTTGCGTCCAGTGGCTGGGTATTCAATGGCCCAACCAATGATGGTAAAGTTTCGTGGCTTTCGTTTTGAACGCCTTTGCGTGGAGACAAACCTTGAACACCCCCAGGCCCGCGTGGTACTTCGGTTGGAACATCGTGGCGGCGGCCACCTTCGTCACGCTGCTGTCCTCGGGTCTGCGCCTGGGCTTTGGGCCGTTCTTCCTGCCGCTCACGCAAGACCTGGGCTTCAGCCGAAGCGCGCTGGCCGCCATCGTGGCCGTGGGCATGCTGGTGTACGGCCTGGCCATGCCGGTGGCCGGGCACCTGGTGGCGCGCATCGGCACGCGCGGCGTGCTGCTGCTGGGCTGCGCCACGGTGTTCGTGGCCTCGGCCTGGACGGTGGTGGCGCGGGGCTGGTGGCCCTTCATGCTCTCGTTCGGCGTGCTGCTGTCGGTGGGCCTGTCGTTCACCAGCACCGTGGCGCTCACGCCCATCATCAGCCGCTGGTTCACGCGCCAGCGCGGCATGGCCTTGTTCTTTCTGTCCACCGGCGCCATGGCCGGCATGGCGGTGATGACGCCCGTGCTGGCCCACGCGATCGCCGCCGTGGGCTGGCGCACCACGCTCATGGGCTTCGCGGCGGTGCTGGTGCTCACCACCGTGCCGCTGGCCCTGTGGGTGATGCGCGAGAACGCCCCGGCCGAGACCGACCAGGGCAGCGCCACCAAGGCCGCCAGCAACGCCGCCACCGCTCCCAGCGCCACCTTGCGCGAAGCCCTCACCACCGCGCCCTTCTGGCAGGTGGCCCTGGGCCTGTTCGCCTGCGGCTACAGCATGAACCTGCTGGGCGCGCACGGCGTGCCCATGCTCATGGACCACGGCTTTGACGCCACCACCAGCGCCCACGGCGTGGGCCTGATCGGCCTGGTCGCCATTGGCGGCACCCTGTTGCTGGGCCGCCTGGCCGACCGCACGCCTCGGCGCAACCTCCTGGCCGTGATCTACGGCGTGCGCGGCCTGGGCTTTTTCGCGCTGGTCATGGTGGGCGTGGAGTGGGAGCTGTACACCGCCGCGGCCATTGGCGGCATCGTGTGGGCCGGCAGCATCGCGCTGTCATCGGCCATCCTGGCCGACGTGTACGGCGTGCGCCTGGTGGGCCTGCTCTATGGCCTGTGTTTCCTGGCGCACCAGATTGGCGGCGCCATCAGTTCCTGGCTGGGGGGCTGGGGTTACGAGACCTATGGCACCCACTGGATCTCGTTTGGCAGCGCGGGCGCCATTTTGTTGCTGGCCGCGGCCGTGTCGCTGCAGTTGCCCGTGCGCCAACCCTTGGTGGCCGCCCCAGCGCGTTGACCCTGCGCCTAGGTGTCAGTTTTTATGCCCAAAGCACCGTATTCTTGCGCCGCCCGCTGCGAAAGCAGCGGTGGCCAGAACCTGTCACTTTGTCAACCAAGTTTGACAAAGTGATGCCCGTCGTGGCATTGTTCGCGATGGTCTTTTGCACAACCCGATCACACGAGAGTTTTTTATGAAAGTGTTGGTACCCGTCAAACGCGTGGTGGACTACAACGTCAAAGTGCGAGTCAAGAGCGACGGCA
>NZ_JAYSFD010000025.1:0-22045 GCF_041913525.1 Hydrogenophaga sp.
GCATGGCATGCAAGAGGTCAGCGGTTCGATCCCGCTTACCTCCACCAAAATTCAGAGTCGCGCATTGCGACGGAAGCAAAAAATACAGTTTTGTTTCTGATACAATGCGGGATTCCAGTCCAGGTTATGACCCTATCGTCTAGAGGCCTAGGACATCACCCTTTCACGGTGAGTACCGGGGTTCGAATCCCCGTAGGGTCGCCAAACAAGCCGCAAGGCATGTGGGCACAAGTGGTGGCACTTGGTTCGAAAGAACGAAAGCCATCTACCAGGAGTGGTAGTTCAGTTGGTTAGAATACCGGCCTGTCACGCCGGGGGTCGCGGGTTCGAGCCCCGTCCACTCCGCCAAACAAAACAACGGCTTGCGCAAGAAATTGTGCAAGCCGTTTGTCTTTTGTGCTGTCCAGGCGCACAAAACGAACACTCGGCACACAAGCCACCGCGCTGGGGTTCCCATTCACCTCTCGGCGGGCAGCAAGCCTGTCCAGACAACCCGACCGGCCGTTCAGCGACCTTGGCGATTCCTTTCCACACTTTCTGACCATCGCCAAGGCGTGGCCGGCCGGATGAAGGCGAGGGGGTGCTTGCCCAGTTGCTCGCGACCTTTGCTCACATGGGGTGCCTATGAGCGTTGGGCTCACGGACCAGTTCCGTCTATCGGATCTTGGTTTGTTTCGATCTTGGCAATGGTCCATTGATGTGCACAAATCATGGTTTACCCGTATGCTGGTACCCGTATTTGTGGTTCTCCAAGGGTCCTCCGACCCCTTCATCGCCCGCTCATCTCATCGATGAGCGGGTTTTTTTTCGCCAAAGCATCTCCGCGCGCAGCAATCCGGTGGACAGGCCGGTGCCCAACAGCACCACCAGGCCGCAGCCGAGCATCCACAGCGTGACCTCTTCCTGCAAGAACACCACGCCATACACGAGCGCAAACACGGGCAGCAGGAAGGTCACGGTGAGTGCCTTGCTTGGGCCGGCCTGGGCAATGAGGTGAAAAAAGAGCCCGTAGGCCACGGCGGTGCACAACACAGCCACTGCCGTCACCGCCAGCCAGGCTTGCAGGCCAGGGGCCTGGGTTGGCCAGCTCAGGGTCATGGGCAAGGCCAGGGCGAAGGTGGCGCCCCAGAGGCTGCCGGTGGTGGTGGCCAGCGGGTGCAGGCCACTCAGGAAGCGCTTGGTGTAGCTGGCGGCAATGCCGTAGCACAGGGTGGCCAGCAGGCAGGCGCCCATGGCCAGCAGTGCGTCGGCGCTGGAGGCCCTGAGCCAGCCACCAAGCCCTGACTTGCCGATCACCAGCAAGGCCACGCCACCAAAGCCGATCAGCAGACCCAGCAGCCGACTGGCGCCAGGGCGTTCCTTGAGCCAGACCCAGGCCACGAGTGCGCCGGTCATGGGCACGGTGGCGTTCAGGATGGAGGTGAGCCCGGTGCCTATGTGCATCACCGCGTAGGAAAACAGCGCGAAGGGAATGGCTGAGTTCAGCACGCCCACCGCCAGGATGGGCAGGGCGCGCGACTTGAGGTCACGCCACACGCCGGGCCAGGCCAGCAAGGGCAGCAGCGCCACGGCGGCGATGCCCACGCGCAGGCCGGCCGTGGCCAACGGGCCGAAGTCGGCCGCGCCCAGCCGCATGAACAGAAACGAGGCGCCCCACAGGGCGCCCAGCGCCAGGAATTCGAGCAGCAGCAAAGGGGACATGGCTCAGACCAAAGGCCGGTTGGGCGATTCGAGGGCCAGCAGCGCCACCTTGCGCGGCAGACCGCCGGCATAGCCGGTGAGGCTGCCGTCGGCGCCCACGACGCGGTGGCAAGGCACGATCAGGCTGACCGGGTTGGCCCCGATGGCGGCGCCGGCCGCGCGCACGGCCGTCGGGCGCCCGATTCGCTCGGCGATGGCGCCGTAGCGGCTGGTGCGGCCGTGGGGAATTTCCAGCAGGGCGCGCCACACGGCCTGCTGGAAGGCGGTGCCGCGCGAGAGGTCGAGCGGGCCGCTCCAGTGCGGTGCTTCACCGGCGAAGTAGGCGTGCAGCCATTGGCGGCCGGCCTGCAGCACTGGCTCGGCTTCGCCGGCTTGCCAGGTGCGGCGTTCCTCGGCGCTGGGCGGGTCGCGCTGGTCAAGGAACCAGGCGCCGGCCAGGCCGGCCGGGGTGCTGGCCAGTGTCATGGTGCCCAGCGGGGTGGGCACTTCGATGAAGTGGGCGTGGAGCAGGAGTTTCATGTGGGCTGTTCGGTGAGGGTGGATTGCCACAAGCGCATGGCGGCATAGGCGCGCCAGGGCCGCCAGGCCTCGGCGAGCTGCACGGCTTGTCGGCTGTTCTGGGCGGGGCTGCCGCTCAGACCGAGCGCGCGGTGGATCACCACGTCTTGCGCGGGCCAGGCGTCGGGCCATTCGAGGGCGCGCATGGCGATGTAGTGGGCGGTCCAGGGGCCGATGCCGGGCAGGGATTGCAGGGTGTCGAGCGTGGTGTCGGGGTCAGCGCCGGGCGAGAGGGGCAGGCGCCCGTCGAGCACCGCGCGGACCAGGGCGAGCAGGGCGGTCTGGCGCTGGCGGATCAGGCCCAGGCGGCCCAGCGCCTCGGCGCTGGTGTCGGCGATGCGCTCAGGGCTGGGGAAGAGGTAGGCCAGGCCGTCGGTGCCGGTGTCGATGGGCTGCCCGGTGTGCGCCACCAGCCGCGCGCCCAGGGCGCGGGCGGCGGCCAGCGTGATTTGCTGGCCCAGCACGGCCTGCACCGCGAGTTCAAAGCCATCAAACGCACCGGCCACCCGCAGGCCTTGGCCGTGTGGCAGCGAGGCGCCCAGCACCACGTCGATGGCGGCAGGGTCGGCGTCGAGGTCGGCCACGGCGCGCACACGCTCCATCACCAGGGGCAGCACCGGTGCCAGCCCTTCGCTGACACGCAGCGTCAGGCCACTGCGCCCGGCGCGGCGCGTCACCTGGGCACTGAGCCAGCCGTGCCGCGCCTGTCCGTCGGCATCGATGAGGCGCACCGTGCGCTGCCAGCGCCCGACGTTGGGGTCTACCTGCTCGACGCCGGGCGTGGCGTGGCGCTGCAGAAAGCCCAGCCAGGCGTTGGCGTCCCAGGGCTCGCGGGCGCTGAGGAACAGGCCGCCGCCCGAGCGCCCCTGGCCGGCGCCGCGGCGCAGTTCGGTGGGGCTCATGCCGTAATGGCGCCGCACCGCGTCGTTGAAGCGGCGCACGCTGCCGAAGCCGGCGCGCCAGGCCACCTCGGCCACGGGCAGGGCGGTGTCGCTGAGCCACTGCTTGGCGCGCAGCAGTTGGCGGGTCTGGCGGTACTGCAGGGGTGACACGCCCAGGTGCTGTTCAAAGATTCGGCGCAGGTGCCGGTCGCTCACGCCCAGGTGGGCGGCCAGCTCGGCGGCGCTGGGGGAGGGGCCGGTGTCGGGTGCGTGGTCAAGCCATTGCAGGGCTTGGTGCAGCAGGATGCTGCCGGCGTCGGTGCTGGACCAATGGCGCTGCGCGGGGGCGAGTTCGGGCCGGCAGCGCAGGCAGGGGCGAAAGCCCGCCTGTTCGGCCTGGGCCGGGATGGCGAAGAAGTGGCAGTTTTCGCGGCGCGGGGTTTTCACGGCGCAGATGGGCCGGCAGTAGATACCGGTGGAACTGACGCCCACGAAAAAGCGCCCGTCAAACCGCGCATCGCGCGAGCACAGCGCGCGGTAGCGGGCGTCGTCGTCGAGGTCGGTGGGCGCGTTCATGGGGGGATGGTAGGGCCGGGCGGGCCGGCGCACTGGCCATTTTCGGACGTGTGCTGCACAGGCCTGTCACCTGCGCGTTTCTACAATTGGCGCTTTCACCAACGGGAGCCCTCTTCATGCAAGTGTCCGCATCGATCTTCAAGGCCTATGACATCCGCGGCGTCGTGCCCGCCACCCTCGACGAGGGCGTGGCCGAAGCCCTGGGCCTGGCCTTCGGCACGGTGGCGCGGCAGCAGGGCGAGACCACGGTGGCGGTCGGGCGCGACGGGCGCTTGTCGGGCCCGTCCCTGGCCGGTGCCTTGATGCGCGGGCTGGTGGCCGCTGGCATCGAGGTGATCGACGTGGGCATGGTGACCACGCCCATGCTGTACTTCGCGGCCAGCACTCTGTGCCGCAGCGGCATTCAGGTCACGGGCAGCCACAACCCCAAGGACTACAACGGCTTCAAGATGGTGCTGGGTGGCCGCGCCATTTATGGCGACGACATCCAGGCGCTGCGCCAGCTCATTGAGAGCGAAGGTGGCGTCAAGGCCACGGGCGGCAGCGTGCGCCAGGTGAGCGTGGCGGCCGATTACCAGGCCCGCATCGTGGGCGACGTGAAGCTCTCGCGCCCGATGAAGGTGGTGGTGGATTGCGGCAACGGCGTGGCCGGTGCCTACGCCCCCGCGCTGTTCCGCGCCTTGGGTTGCGAGGTGATCGAGCTGTTCAGCGATGTGGACGGTGACTTTCCCAACCACCACCCCGACCCGAGCAAGCCCGAGAACCTGCAGGACGTGATCCGCACCCTGGCCAGCACCGACGCCGAGATCGGCATGGCCTTCGACGGCGACGGCGACCGCCTGGGCATCGTCACCAAGGACGGCCAGAACATCTTCCCCGACCGCCAGATGATTCTGTTCGCGCAAGACGTGCTGTCGCGCGTGCCGGGCGGCGACATCATCTTTGACGTGAAGTGCTCGCAGCGCCTGGCGCCCGCCATTGAGGCCGCCGGCGGCAAGGCCCACATCTACAAGACTGGCCACTCGCTCATCAAGGCGCGCATGAAGGAACTCAACAGCCCGCTGGGCGGCGAGATGAGCGGCCACATCTTTTTCAAAGAGCGCTGGTTCGGCTTTGACGACGGCACCTACGCCGGCGCGCGCCTGCTGGAAATCCTGAGCCGCCACCCCGATGCCAACGCCGTGCTCAACGGCCTGCCCACCAGCCACAGCACGCCCGAGCTGAACGTGGCCTGCGCCGAAGGCGAGCCGCACGCGGTGGTGAAGAAGCTGGTGGAACTGGCCGCCTTTGACGCGCCGGCCAAGGTGTCCACCATCGACGGTGTGCGTGTGGACTGGCCCGATGGCTTTGGCCTGGTGCGCGCCTCCAACACCACGCCGGTGCTGGTGCTGCGCTTTGAGGGCCACACGCCCGAGGCGCTGCACCGCATCGAGGCTGCCATGCTGGACCTGCTGAAAAAGGGCAAGCCCGACGCGGTGGTGGGCGCCAGCGCGCACTGAGCGCTGCGCTCGGTATCAGGCCGGCCAGGTCGGGAGCAACGAGCGCAAGCGCTGCAGCACCACCTGGGCCTGCGGCTCGGGAGGCGGTGCTTCCAGGCGGTGCGGCCGCTGCCAGGCCGACAACACCCCGGTGACGATGCCGCCCACCTCGTTCACCGGGTGGGTGAAGCCCTGCGCGTCGAGCCGGTCGTAACTCTCGGCAAAGTTCCACACATTCGGTCCGTGCAGCACGCCGCAGCCCAGGGCCAGCGGCTCGTGCGGGTTGTGCCCGCCCACGCGCGCGAACGACCCGCCCACCAGGGCCACCGGTGCCAGCCGGTACCACAGGCCCATTTCGCCAATGGTGTCGGCCACGTACACCGGGCCCGCGCCGGGCAGGGCGGCACCCGCGCTGCGCAGCGGGGTGCCGGGCCCGGCCAGGGCCGCCACCTCGGCCCCGCGCGCCGGGGCGCGTGGGGCGATGATGAGCAAGGCATCGGGGCATTGCTGGCGCAGCCGCTCGTGCGCCGCCAGCGCCAGGGCTTCTTCGCCCGGGTGGCTGGAGGCCAGCAGCCACACCGGGCGCTGGCCCAGCGCCGCCTGCCAGGCCTGCAGTGCGGCGGCGTCATGGCCCAGGGGCGGCACCAGTGATTTGATGGTGCCGGTCACGGTGATCTGCTGGCGCGGCGCGCCCAGGCTCACCAGGCCCTCGGCCGATTCCACGTTTTGCGCGAACAGCTCGCGAAAGCCCGGCAGCAGCGCCCGGTACAGCCAGCGGCCCCAGCGCCGCTTGGCCAGCGACTCGGCCGACAGGCGCGCGTTCACCAGCACGCGGGGAATGTGGCGGCGGTCGGTTTCGGCAATGAGGGCGGGCCACAGGTCCATCTCGCACCACACGGCCAGGTCGGGTTGCCAGTGGTCCAGAAAGCGGCGCACCGCGTCGGGTGTGTCCACCGGGGCGAACTGGTGCTGGCAGCGCGGCGGTAGGCCGGTGCGGGCCAGGGCATCGCCCGAGGTGCGGGCGGTGGTGGTGATGAGGCAGTGCAGCCCCGGGTGCTCTTCGGTGAGGCGGGCGAACAGGCCAGCCAGGGCGTTGGCCTCGCCCACGCCCACGGCGTGGCCCCAGATGAGCGGGCCGGCGGGCCGCTGCGCGTAGGCCAGGCCCAGCTTCTGCTGCACGCTGGCCTCGGTTTCCTTGCCTTTCTTGAGCCGGTGCCCCAGGCCCCAGCGCCACACGGGCGCCATCAGGCGCGAGAGGCCCAGGTAGGCCAGCAGGGCGGGTTTCAACGGCGCTCCAGCCAGGGCATAAGCGCGGCCATGTGCTTGGCCGTGGCGCCGCCGTGCTCGGCGTAGAAGGCCTCGGCCCCGGCGATGGCTTGGGCGTAGGCCTCGGGCGAGGTGAGCAGGCCGGTGAGCGACTGGGCCAGGCTGCTGATGGTGTGGTGCTGCTGCAGCACACCGGCCGCCAGGGCCTCGACGCCGGGGTACTCAATGCCCCAGATGCTGGGCCCCACCATCACCGGCTTGCGCAGGGCCAGGGGCTCGATCACGTTGTGTGCGCCCAGTGGCACGAAAGATGCGCCCACCACCACCACCTGCGACAGGGCCAAAAAGAAGTACATCTCGCCCAGCGAGTCGCCCAGCAGCACGTCGATGTTGGCCATGTCGGGCGCGTCGGCCACCGGGGTCAGCGCGGCGTCCAGCGTGCGGCTGCGTCGGGCCACGCGCAGGCCGGCGGCCTGCATCAGGTCGGCCACGGTGTCAAAGCGTTGCGGGCTGCGCGGCACGTACACCACCAGCAAGGGCGGCAGGCCGGCGGCCTTCACGCCGGCCTGCACCTGGCGGATGGCGTCGATGAATTGCTCGTCTTCGCCCACGATGGCGCTGGCAAAGCACAGCACCGGGCGGCCCCCGGCCACGCCGGTGGCCAGTTGCCACGGCTGGTGCAGGGCCAGGGCGGCGGCGATCTGGGTGGGTGACACGGGCAGGTCAAACCGGGTTTCGCCGGCCACCACCACGCGCTCGCAGCCCACGTCGCGAAAGCGCTGGGCGTGGGTTTCCGATTTGCACAGCACCAGCTGGTAGGCCTGGAACAGCGAGGCCCGGAAGCCGCCCCAGCGGCGGTCGCGCTCGATGCTCTTCTTGGGGTACTGGGCGTTGGCCATGGCCAGCGGCACGCCGGCGCGGCGGATACCGGCCAGCAGCACGGGCCAGGTGTCGATCTCGGTCATGAGAGCGGCGCGCGGCCGCACCCGGCGGACGAAGCGCGCCACGGCCCACGACAGCTCCAGCGGCACGTAGCTCACCTGCAGGCGGCCGCGGGCAATGGCCTCTTGAAACAGCGTGTGCCCCGCCGTGCGGCCGGCCGGGGTGAGGGTGGTGACCAGCACCGGGTGGCCGGCGTCCACCAGCGCGCGGATGAGCGGCGCCGCGCCGCGCATTTCGCCCATGGAGGCCGAGTGCACCCAGATGGGGTGGATCAGGCGCGTGTCCACGCCGCCGAAGCGCTCCACCCAGTGGGCGCGGTACAGCGGCTCTTTCTTGCCACGGCGCCACAGGAACAGCAGCACCAGGGGCAGCAGCAGGTGCCAGGCCAGCTCGTACAGGGCGATCATCAGCGACAGCCGCCAGGTGGGCGGGAAGGGGCGCGATGGGCGGTGGGGCGTGGGGCTGGGCATGCGGGCAGACGGCAATCGACAAAGGCCGGGCAGGGCGCCCGGCGTCAAAGGGGATTCAGTATAGTGACGGCCCTGGCGCCCGCCTGACGCAACGGCGGGCCCAGGCCCCAGGAAAGCCCCTCTCTCATGCCCCAACTGCTGTCGGCCTGGACCGCCGTGATTCCCTTGCGCGCCGGCTCCAAGGGCCTCCCGTCCAAAAACACCCGACCGCTGGCCGGCAAGCCCCTGTACCGCCACGCGGTGGACCAGGCGCTGCAGGCCGGCGCGGCGCGCGTGGTCGTCACCACCGACATCGAGGCCCTTTGGAGTGCCGAGCTGCCGCCCGAGGTGGCGCTGGTGCGCCGCCCGGCCGAGCTGGCCGGCGACACCGTGCCCATGGCGCCGGTGCTGGTGCACGCGCTTCAGGCCGCCCAGGTGAGCGGGCCGGTGGTGTTGCTGCAGGCCACCTCGCCGCTGCGCAGCGCCGACGACATCCGCCAGGGCCTGGCGCTTTACGCCACCGGCGCCTTTGAGCTGGTGATGAGCGTGACCGAGGCCGACCGCAGCGTGCTGAAATGGGGCCGCCTTGAGGGCGACCGCTTCGTGCCGCTGTCTGACCCGGCCCACTGCTTTGCCAACCGCCAGAGCCTGCCGCCCGTGGTCAAGCCCAACGGTGCGGTCTATGTGCTGGACGCGGCCCGCTTCGTGGCCAGCGGCAGCTTTGTGAGCGAACACATTGGCGCGCTGGTGATGCCGGCCGAGCGCAGCCACGACATCGACAACCTGCAAGATTTCGAGCGCGCCGAAGCGCTTTTGAGGACACAGCCATGAGCATTCCCCGCCTGAAGATCGCGCACCGCGAGATCGCCGCCGACCAGCCGCCGCTGGTCATTGCCGAGATCGGCATCAACCACGGCGGCAGCCTGGAAGTGGCCAAGGGCATGGTGCTGGCCGCGGCCAAGGCCGGCTGCGAGATGGTCAAGCACCAGACCCACTTCGTGGACGACGAGATGACCGACGAGGCCAAGGCCATCTTCCCGCCCAACGCCGACAAGTCCATCTGGCACGTGATGCAGGAATGCGCCTTGTCCAAGGACGACGAGATCGCGCTCAAGGCTTATGCCGAGTCGCTGGGCCTGATCTACATCTCCACGCCCTTCTCGCGCGCCGCGGCCGACTTTCTGGCCGAGATCGGCGTGGCCGGCTTCAAGATCGGCTCGGGCGAGGCCAACCACGTGCCCCTGATCCGCCACATCGCCAGCTTCGGCAAGCCGGTGATTCTGAGCACCGGCATGCAGACCATCGACAGCCTGCGCCCCTCGGTGCAGGCCCTGGACGACGCGGGCGTGCCGTATGCGCTGCTGGAGTGCACCAACCTCTACCCCTCGCCGCCCGAGATCGTGAGCCTGCAAGGCATTGGCGAGCTGCGCCGCGCCTTCCCCAAGGCGGTGATCGGCTTCTCCGACCACAGCATCGGCCCCGAGATGGCCATCTCCTCGGTGGCGCTGGGCGCCTGCATTCTTGAGCGCCACTTCACCGATACCCGCTACCGCAAGGGCCCCGACATTCCCTGCTCGATGGACCCGGCCGAGCTGAAGTTCCTGATCGACCGCTCGCGCGAGATCCACACCGCGCTGATGAACCCCAAGGTGCGCACCGCGCCCGAGGAAGACGTGTACCGCTTCGCGCGCGGCTCCATCGTGGCCGACCAGGATTTGCCGGCCGGCCACGTGATCACCGAGCGCGACATCTGGGCCCGCCGCCCCGGCTCGGGTGAGATTTCGGTGCAGCACTTTGACCGCCTGATCGGCGCGCGCCTGACCCGCGCCGTCAAGCGCAACCAGCAACTGCTGTGGTCTGACCTGGACGGCGTGACGCCCCTGGCCAACTCGTGATGAACCAGCGCCTGCTCTTTGTCACCGGCACCCGGGCCGACTACGGCAAGCTCGAACCGCTGGCCCACGCGGCCCAGCAGGCCGGCTTTGCCATCAGCTTCTTCATCACCGGCATGCACATGATGCGGCGCTACGGCGAGACCCGGCTGGAGGTGCGGCGCTTTCCCGATGCCGAGTTCTTCGAGTTCGTGAACCAGCGCGAGGGCGACGCGCAAGACTTCATCCTGTCCAAGACCATCCTGGGCTTTTCGGACTTTGTGCACGAGCACCGGCCCGACCTGGTGGTGATCCACGGTGACCGCGTGGAGGCGCTGGCCGCCTCCATCGTGTGCGCCATGAAGTACATCCCCTCGGCCCACATCGAAGGCGGCGAGGTCTCGGGCACCATCGACGAGAGCATCCGCCACTGCAACACCAAGCTCTGCAGCACCCACTTCGTGAGTTCCGAGCCGGCGCGCCAGCGCGTGCTGGCCCTGGGCGAGGCGCCGGGCAGCGTTTACAACATCGGCTCGCCCGAGCTGGACACCCACGCCCGCGACTCGGGCGTGGGCATCGACGAGGTCAAGCGCCGCTACGCCATTCCCTTCGACGACTACGGCATCGCGGTGTTCCACCCCGTCACCTCCGAGGCCGACACCATCGGCCAGCAGGCCGCCTCGCTCTTCGGCCGGCTTGAGGCCAGCGGGCGCCACTTCGTGGTGATTTCGCCCAACAACGACCCGGGCACCGAAGACATCTTCGCGGTGCTCGACCGCCTGCCGAAAGAGCGTTTCCGCCAGATCCCGTCCATGCGCTTCAACTACTTCTCTGAATTGATGAAGAACGCCAGCGCCATGATCGGCAACAGCAGCGCCGGCGTGCGCGAAGCGCCCTTCCTGGGCGTGCCCAGCCTGGACGTGGGCACCCGCCAGAACAACCGCGCCAGCGGCCCGTCCATCACCAGTTGCTCGGCCTTCGACACCGAGGTCATCGACACCTTCCTGCGCGACACCTGGGGCCGCCGCTTCCCCGCCGACACCACCTTCGGCGCCGGCGATGCCGCGGCGCGCTTCGTGGAGATTCTTCGCGATGAAGGGTTCTGGCAAAGGCCTTTGCAGAAGGCGTTTGCGCAATGAAATTAGGTGTGATGGGTTGGGCGAATCGGTTGACCCGCTTCGCCATTTTTGGGCTGTTTGCGTCGCTTGCCCTGTCGCGAAGCCTCTTTACCTTGTTCGCTGTGCTGGCACTTTTGGCGTGGCTTTTTGTCGGGAATTACAGGGAGCGAGTCTCTTTGATTGTTCGTAATCCCGCCACTTTGCTGGCCGTCGTGCTGGTGCTTTGGATGTTTGTTACGGCATTATGGTCCGACCCTGCGGGGCAGACGACATCAGCGCTGAACGTTTATTGGAAGCTATTGTTGATTCCGATTGTGGTGTCGACAATGACCCGACCAGATGACGTTGATAGGTGCTGGCAGTTCTTCGCCGCGGGCATTGTGGTGCTCCTGGCCCATGTGTATGGTCTGTTTTGGTACACGCCGAGTTGGGTGGGCGACACTGCACAGCCAGCAAGTGTCTTCTTCAATCGATTGCCGCAGGCTGTTGCGCTAGCTATTTTCTCTGGGTGGTGTCTGCATCAGTTGCTAGAACGCCATACTTCTGCGATACGGCGCAGTTGGTTGGTGCTGGGCTTTCTGGCTGCAAGTGGTGGGGTATTGCTCATCAGTCCGCAACGCCTGGGATACTTGTCGTGGGGTGTGATGGTTTTGTTTGCAGTTGGGATTCGGTTCCCCAGAAGTTGGCGGCTGACTGGCCTCGGGTTGGCCTTATTGACACTTGTTTTTATTTTCTCTCTCAATCCGGTCGTCAGGGATCGGGTTTTGCTGGGGTTGTCTGAGTGGCAGCAGTACGATGGTTCAACTAATTATTCGTCGATCGGCTCCAGGCGCTACATGTGGGCGACGACCTGGGGTCTGATTCAAGAGCATCCGCTGTGGGGTTATGGAACCGGGAGTTACGGTGCTCTCGTTGAGCGCAAGTTTGCAGATGCTCAGATGTGTGCTGTGGGCTGCATTCATCCGCACAATCAGTTTTTGTTGATCTGGCTTGAGCAAGGAATTTTTGGACTTGCGACTTTTGTGGGAATGTTGATTTCAATTGCAGGCTATCATTTGCGCCGCTTAAGTTTTCATTTCATCGCCATGCCGGTATTGATTGTATTTTTAATGTCTTGTATGGTTGATTCTCCGCTTTGGTACCGTGGCTTTGTTTATCTTTTTGTTCCGATTCTTGGTTTGATATCTATCAGGCGAGGTCATGTGAATGCGAAAGATGGCTAGTCTCTTTGTTTGAAATTGAATTTCATGTCAAATAACTGCATATTACTGACTTGCGACAAGGCCTACCTGAAGGCGGCATGGTTTGTTGCTTGGCAGTTGAAGTTCATCCCTGGATTAGATGCTGATGTGGTCGTCTGTTCCGGTGAGGACTTGGGGCCAGTAGGCTCGGTGGGTGCCATGCACAGAACCATCGAGATGCCAGGGTTCATTCAGCATCTTCCCTTGAATGAAAGATTGAGAGAGTTCACCTATTGGCGAATTCCTGCGATCGAAAATCTCGCGAAGCTGTACAAAAGAGTGTTGTATCTTGATACCGACTTGTTTGTGAATTCAAGCAGGCTACCCGAGTTGTTCTCCTTGGACATGCGGGGACATGCCATCGCCGCGGTTTTGGATGTGCACCAATCGGTACGACCCAAAAGGCAGGTCGCCGAGTTCGAGGCATTGAGGCTTTCACACTCGAGCTACTTCAACGCTGGAGTGCTCCTGATCGACTCAAAGGCCTGGCTGGCGCAGGGCGCCTACCAGCGCATGGTGGATCTTTGCGAGCGGCACGGCCACGTGCTGCACCGGCACGACCAGAGCCTGCTGAACCTGGCGTTCAAGGACGACTGGCTGGAGTTGTCGCCGGTGTGGAACTGGCAGTATTCCTATCGCAATGCCTTCCTCACCGAGTGGGTGTCGCCGCAGTTGATTCATTTCTCCGGTGTGCGCAAGCCGTGGCATCCTCCGTCGGGCACCATTCCCCGGCGCTATCGCGAGCGTTACGCAGACTTCCTGCGCTCGCTGGGCGAGCCGGTCGGCGACGTGGCGCAGGTGGACGAAGCGCCAGAACTGGCGCAGCAGGGCAAGGCATTGCTGAAGTGCTTGTGGTACTTCCGAGCCTGGTCGCGCTACCTCTCGCGTTTCGACACCGCGCTCACCACCGTCAGTCATCGCCGCGCCTGAGCACGAGTGGCTGGCAGGCAGCGTTAGGTAGTGCTGCCGCGACGCAAGCGTTTGAGCAGTGACTTGGGCCAGTAGCGCCAGCCGAACACGTACAGCCCCTTTCCGGGCGCATGGCGGATGGTGAGTTCGTCGGGCTTGGGTTTGCCGTGAAAGACCAGAATGCCAGGGGGCTGGCGAATCCAGCCCATCTGATAGTGCAGGTCGCGCTTCCAAGAGGCCGCCAGGCCCGGGGCCAAGTCTTGGATGAAGCCAGTGATCTGGCCGTGGTCACGGATGAAGTCCTGGTCGCCCCATTTCTCTGGCACGGCGTACTCGGCAGTAAAGCCGTCCCGGTTGCTCAGGAAGGTGTCGAGGATCGGGCGGAAGTTGCCACGCACGTACATCACGCTGGAGTTGACGGCACCGACACCAAAGTCGCGCAGCAAAAAGAGGCCAGGGCCCAGTGCCACCTGAATGGGGCCGGTGACCACCACGTCCAGGTCCAGGTAGAGAAGCTCGGGCTCATCCAGCTCAAACACCTCCAGCTTGGAGAACCAGCCCTTGAGATCATGCCGCAGGGGCACGCGCTCAACGTCCACGCCGCGCAGTTCGATGTCGCTCAGGCAGACAACACGGGCGCCGGGGTTGAACTGGCGCACGTTGTCTGCGAGGGCCTTCACGTGATCGCCGCAGTAGTGGCCACCGCTCTTGAGCACACAGACGATGGGGGGGCAATGCGGGCGGGACAGTTCGGTGGCGTTCATGGCAAATGGCATTCGAGAAGGCGGCCCGGAAATACCAGGGCAGCAGGCTGGGCCAGTGAGACGTCAGACCACGCCGGCGTAGAAGTCCAGGATGCGCTGGCGCATTCTGCCCAGCGTCCAGCCTGACCAGATCAGCGCTCGGCCTTTGTTGTCGGTGACCACATCGCCGTCGCGCAGCTTTACCAGGCTCTCTGGCTTGATGTCGATGCCGTTGAGCGTGATGGCCACTTGGCGGCAACGGCGGCGGCGCACCCAGGGCATGAGCGGCTTGATCCAGAGCCACCAGCGGCTGCGCGACATGTATTCCAGCGTGAGCTTGACCGCGAAGTCACCGCGCAGCGCCTTCATGTACGGCTGAGCCGCCCAGCTGATGAAGCGCTCATCCGCGGCCATGGGGCGGTAACCGAGATCGGGGTGTTGCGCGAACAGCTCGCGAAAACGCTGAGCGATGTAGTGGCAATGCGCCGGGTGAAACACCACCAGCGAGGAGTTGCCGCGGGCGTACTTGCGGCCATCGGTCTGGCGATACACCCAGCGGCCCAGCGGACCGAAGGGGATGATCGCGCTTTGCAGCATGGCCACCGTCTGGGGACTGTCCATCAGGGCCAGGGCCGCGCCAAGATCGCCGAACACCAGAGTGTCCAGGTCAACATAGATGGTGGGCAGGTCGGTGGGCAGCACGCCCTTCTCGAACATGCACAGCTTGGCCTGGCAGCCCGATCGCATCAGCGCCGGCTGGCGGTAGAACTCGGGCATGTCCACCGTGGTCACCCGAGGGTCCAGGCCGGGGCGCTCGCGATCGGTCAGCAAGGTGAAGCGGGACACACCGGGGCTGTGCTCGGCGATCGCTTGCACCAGGCGGTTGACGATGGAGACCGGGTACTTGGTGCCCCAGCAGATGAGCACGCACTGCCAGGCGGTGGACACGGGGGCGTTCATAAACACAAGATGGCGACGAAGCCTTACTTCGCCAGCAGCGCGTCGATCGGGCGCAGGTCGTCGGCTTGCAGCACGCCGCTGGCCTGGCGCAGGCGCAGGTTGCCGAGCAGCACGTTGTAGCGGGCCTGGGCGAGGTCGCGTTTGGTCTGGAAGAGCTGGCTCTGGGCGTTGAGCACGTCGATGTTGATGCGCACACCCACTTGGTAGCCCAGGCGGTTGGCGTCCAGCGCGCTCTGGCTGGAGGCCTCGGCGGCCTCCAGGGCCTTCACCTGGCTCTGGCCCGAGACCACGCCGAAGTAGGCGCTGCGAATGGCCTGGTCCACGCTGCGGCGGGCGCCTTCCAGGTCGTTGCGGGCCTTTTCTTCCAGGGACAGGGTTTCCTTCACGCGGTTCTGCACGGCAAAACCGGCGAACAGGGGCAGGTTGAACTGCAGCCCGATGCTGGTGGTGTGGTTGCGGATGTTGCCGTTCACGCCGGTGATGCCCGACGGGGCCCGGCTCACGCCATACGAGCCCACCAGGTCGAGCGTGGGCTTGTGACCGGCCTCGGCTTTCTGGGTTTCCAGTTGGGCGATGTCGAAGGCGCGCTGGGCCTGCAGCACGGCGGGGTGCCCCTCTTGTGCGCGGTTCAGCCAGGCCTGCGGGTCTTGCGGTTGAAGGGGCGGCAGGGTCACCGGGGCGGCCAGGGGCTTGGGCGCCGTGCCGGCGCGGCCCACCAACTGGTCAAGCGCGAGCTTTTTCACCCGCAGGTCGTTCTCGGCGGCGATTTCCTGGGCGATCACCAGGTCATAGCGGGCCTGGGCCTCGCGCGAATCGGTGACGGTGGCGGTGCCCACCTCGAAGTTGCGCTTGGCAGCGGCCAGTTGCTCGGCCACGGCGGTTTTCTGGGCGCGCACGAAGGTGAGGGTGTCGTCGGCGGCGAGCACGTCGAAGTAGGCCTGTGTGGTTCGCACCACCAGGTCTTGCTCGGCCTGGGTCAGGCGCGCCTGGGCGATGTCGCGGCTCAGGCCGGCTTGTTCGTTGGTCAGGCGGTTGGCGGGCCGGTAGAGCGGCTGGCTGGCCGACAGGGTGACGCTCTGGCTGTTGCTGTTGCCGTCCAGGCTGTTGAGTTCGCTGTCTCGCCGCGAGGCGTTGGCCGCTGCTCCCAGCCCCACTTGTGGCAGAAGCCCGGCGCGGGCCTGGTCGGCCTGGGCCTGGCTGGCGTCAAACTGCGCGCGGGCCGCCAGGTAGGTGGCGTCGTAGCCGCGCGCGGCCTCGTAGAGTTCCAGCAGGCTTTGCGCCTGGGCGCTGCCGGCCAATGCCAGGGCGGCGCACAGCAGGGGAAGGCGCAGGCGGAAGGGGGCAGCGGTCGAGGCGGTCATGGGCGTCCTTGGTGGATCAATACACCGGCACGGTGGGATCGACTTCTTGCGACCAGGCGTGAATGCCGCCGTGGATGTTGACCACGTGGCTGAAACCCTGGTTCATCAGGAAGTAAGTGACTTGTGCGCTGCGCCCGCCGTGGTGGCACAGGCAGGCGATGGGGTGGTCGCGGTCCAGTTCGCTCAGGCGGGCTGGCACGGTGTGCATGGGCATGGCGACCAGCTCGAAGCCTTCCGGCTTGACCGAGGCGGTTTGCAGTTCCCAGGGCTCGCGCACGTCCAGGACGATGGGCAGCCGCCCCGCGGGGGTGTCGGCGGCCACGTGCTGCAGCCACTCGGGAATCTGGGCGGGGCGGATGGCGTTCATGGCGTCAGAAGCGGAAGCGCGAAGGTTGCGGGAAGTTCAGCAGGCGCGGGGCGTTGATGTCCCAGGGCTGCGTGGTCTGGAAGGCAGCTTCGCCGGTGCGGGTGACGATGGTGGCGCGCATCACCGGCTCATCGCCCACGATGGCGGCCAGGCGGCCACCGGGGGCCAGCAGCGAGAGCAGGGCGGCCGGCACCTCGGCCACCGAGCCGGTGAGCACGATGGCGTCGAACGGGGCCTCGGCCTGGCAGGCGGCAAAACCGTTGGCAGCGGCGTCGGCCTGGCGCACCTCGGCGTTGGCGATGCCAGCCTTTTGCAGGTTCTCGCGGGCCAGGGCGGCCAGCGCCGGGTCAATTTCCAGCGACACCACGCGCTGCGAGAGCTGGGCCAGCAGGGCGGTCATGTAGCCGCTGCCGGCGCCGATTTCCAGCACCTTGTCTGTCGGCTTGAGGGCCAGGTCTTGCACCAGGCGGGCCTGCACCTTCGGCGCCAGCAGGCACTGGCCTTCCACGGCGGGCTGGCTCAGGGGCAGTTCCAGGTCGGCAAAGGCCAGGGCCTTGTGGGCGGCTGGCACGAAATCTTCACGGCGCACGCGGCCCAGCAGTTCCAGCACGCGGGCGTCGAGCACCTCCCATGGCCGAACCTGCTGTTCGATCATGTTGAAGCGGGCCTGTTCGAGGCGCTGCTGTTCGGGGGTGTTCTGCGAAGCCATTCCTATACTCCTGCGGGTATGTTAGACGAAGTTGCCCGATTTTACCGGGTGGGGTGCGGGTCGGCGGCGCTCAGGCCGAGGTGACGGCGGCACCAGGCGGTGAAGTCGTCCAGGTAGCAATACACCACCGGCACCACCACCAGCGTGAGGATGGACGAGGTGATCACCCCGCCGATCACCGCCTGCCCCATGGGGGCGCGTTGCTCCGAGCCCTCGGTGAGGGCAAAGGCCAGCGGCACCATGCCGAAGATCATGGCCAAGGTGGTCATCAGGATGGGCCGCAGCCGCACGCGGGCGGCCAGCAGCAGGGCGTCTTCTCGGGGCAGAGGGGCCTCTCCGTGGTCGCCGCGGCGGGCGCGGATGGCGAAGTCCACCAGCAAGATGGCGTTCTTGGTGACCAGGCCCATGAGCAGCACGATGCCGATCACCGAGAACATGCTCATGCTGGAGCCGAACATCAGCAGCGCCAGCACCACGCCGATCATGGTGAGCGGCAGCGAACTCATCAGGGCCAGGGGCTGCAGGAAGCTCTGGAATTGGCTGGCCAGGATCATGTAGATGAAGATGATGGCCAGCGCCAGGGCCGACAGGGCGTAGCCGAACGATTCGCGCATGTTCTTGGTGGAACCACCGAACTCGGTTTTGTAGCCGGGTGGCAGGGCGATGCTGTCCAGGGCTTTCTGGATGTCGGCCGTGACCTCGCCGGCCGAGCGGCCGTACACGTTGGCGGTGATCTGCACCTCGCGGTTGAGGTTGCGGCGGTTGATCTGGTTGGGGCCGGTGCCTTCCACCACGTCGGCTACCTGGGCCAGCGTCACGATGCGGGCACTGCCGTCGCTGGCCGAGCCCACCACGAAGGGCAGGTGCTGCAGGTCGCTGGCGCGTTCGCGCTGCTCGGGGCCCAGGCGCACGTTCACGTCGTAGCTTTCGCCGTCTTGCGCGCGCCAGTTGCCCACGGTGGTACCGGCCACCAGGGTGCGCAGGCTGCCGGCGACGGCGCTGGTGTTCAGGCCCACGTCCGAGGCGAGGTCGCGCTTGAGGCGCACGTCCACCGTGGGCTTGTTGGGCTTGACGCTGGCGTCCAGGTCCACCAGGCCAACGATCGGGCGGATGCGTTCCATGATGAGCGTGGTGAGCCGCTCCAGCTCGGCCAGGTCGTCGCCTTGCAGCGAGAACTCGATCTGCTTGTTGCCGCCCACGGCGTCCAGCAGGCCGGCGTGTGTCACGGTGATGCCCGGCACGCGGCGCAGGCGCTCGCGCAGGCGGGCCGACATGTCGTCGGCGCTGAGCTTGCGGTTTTTGCGGTCCACCAGGCGCACGTAGACGCTGGCGTACATGGTGCCCTGGGCGTTGCCGGTGTTGATGGTGGCCAGGGTGTACTGCACCTCGGGGAATTCGCGCAGCACGGCCTCCACCTCGCGCGCCTTGGCCTCGGTGGCCTGCAAAGAGGAACCCACCGGCGTGTGGAAGCTGACCGAGGTTTCGGAGAAGTCGGCCTTGGGCACGAACTCGCTGCCCAGCACTGGCAGGATGAACAGGCTGCCCACGAAGGTGGCCAGGGCCAGGCCCAGGGTGGCCAGCTTGTGGCGCAATGACCAGCGCAAGGCGCCCTGGTAGGTGTCGGCCAGTTCGTCCTGGAAGCGGTCAAACCAGTGCGTCACGCGGCCGATGGTCTTGTCGTAGAGCGTGCGCGCCTCGTGCGGCTTGCCGTGCTGCTCGATGGCCGGGTCGTGCCACACAGAAGACAGCATCGGGTCAAGCGTGAAGCTCACGAACATCGAGATCAGCACCGCGGCCACCATGGTGATGCCGAACTCGTGGAAGAACTTGCCGATGATGCCGCCCATGAAGCCAATGGGCAGGAACACCGCCACGATGGACAGCGTGGTGGCCAGCACCGCCAGCCCGATTTCCTGCGTGCCGTCCATGGCTGCGTTGAAGGGGCTCTTGCCCATCTGCACGTGCCGCACGATGTTCTCGCGCACCACGATGGCGTCGTCGATCAGCAGGCCCACCGACAAGGTCAGCGCCATGAGCGTGATCATGTTGATGGTGAAGCCGAACAGGTTCATGAAGAAAAAGGTGCCCACCAGCGCGATGGGCAGCGTCAGCCCGGTGATCACCGTCGATCGCCACGAGTTCAGGAACAGGAACACGATGGCCACGGTGAGCAGGGCGCCTTCGATCAGGGTCTGGCGCACGTTGGCCACCGACACGCGAATCGGTCGCGAACCGTCGGCAATGGGTTCCAGTCGCACGCCGGCCGGCAGTTCGGGGCCGATGGCGTCGAGGGCGGCCTTCAGGCCATCGGTCACGGCGATGGTGTTTTCGTCCTGCGCCTTCTGCACCTGCAGCAGCAGGGTGCGCTGGCCGTTGTAGAGGGCCAGGCTTTCCACTTCCTGTTCGCCGTCGCTCACGCGCGCCACCTGGCCCAGCCGCACCGGCTGGCCGTTGCGTCGCGCCACGATGATTTGCTCAAAGTCTTGCGGGTTGCGCAGCCGCGAGAGCATCTGCACCACGCGCTCGCGCTCAGGCGTTTTGAGCGTGCCCACGGGCAGGTCCTGGTTCTCGCTGCGCACGGCGGCGTTCACCTGGTCGGTGGTCACGCCCAGGGCCTCCATGGCGCGGGGGTCAAGGTCGATGTTGACGCTGCGCTTGGTGCCGCCCACCAGCGTCACCGAGCCCACGCCGCGCACGTTCTCCAGGCGCTTCTTCAGCACCTGCTCGGCCCAGGTGGTCAGCGCCACGGCGCTGGGGGCTTTGCCATCGCCCGCCTGGGGCACCACCGCCACCGACCAGATGGCGCGGCTGGCCGGGTCAAAGCGCAGCACGCGGGGCTCTTCCACCTCGTCGCGCAGGGTGGGGCGCAGGATGGCGATTTTCTCGCGCACGTCCTCGGCCGCCTTGCGGCCGTCCACCGTGAGCTGGAACTCGATGATGACCACCGAGCTGCCCTCGTAGCTGCGCGAGGTGAGGGTGTTCACCCCGGCGATGGCGTTCACCGCCTCTTCCACCTTCTTGGTCACCTCCGACTCCACGATCTCGGGCGAAGCGCCGGGGTAGGCGGTGGTGACCACTACCACGGGGAAGTCGATGTTGGGGAACTGGTCCACCTGCAGGCGCTGCAGCGAGAACGCGCCCAGCACCACGAAGGCGACCATGACCATGGTCGCGAAGACCGGGTTGCGCAAGGAAACCTGGGTGAACCACATGGCGCGGTCCTCAGTTGGCGGCTTTGGCCGGCTGCGCGTCGGGCAGGCGAACCGGGGTGCCGTCGCGCATGGCACCTGCCAGCGGGCCCAGCACCTGCACGCCCTCGGTCAGGCCGTTGGCCTCTCGCATGGGTTCGCGCCCGCTCAGGCCGCTGGCGCCGGCCGCCAGCGCCACGTGCACCACCCGGCTGTCGCGCACCACCTGCAAGTAGGGTTGTGGCTTGTCGTTGCGCACGGCGGCCAGCGGCACCGCGGGCACCGTCACCGTGCCCACCGCGATGTGCCCCTGCGCGAACAGGCCCTGGCGCATGCCGGCCTGCGCGGGCACCTTCAGGTACACCAGCACGCTGCGGCTGCCGGCCTGCACGCTGGGGTTGATGCGGCTCACCACCGCCTTCACCGGCTGGGCAATGCCTTCCACCACCAGCTCGGCCGGCTGCCCCACGGCCACCGGCACGGCCTCGCCCGGGGCGATGGCGGCCTCCAGTTCAAACGCGCTGAGGTCTACCACCTCCAGCACGCGGGCGTCCAGTGCCACCCGTTCACCGTTTTGCGCGCCGCGCGCCGACACCTGCCCGCTCAGGGGCGAGCGCAGCGTGGTGTCTTGCAGGCCCTTGCGCGCAATGTCCAGCGCGGCCAGGGCGGCGCGGTGCGTGGCCTCGGCGGCCGCCAGGTTGGCGGTGGAGGTGTCCAGCGCGGTGGGCGAGATGAAGCCCTGCTTCACCAGGGCCTGGTTGTTGTCTTGCGTGCGCTTGGCAATGGCCACCTGGGCCAGGGCCTGGGCCGCCTGCTGCTCGGCCTGGCGCATACGGGCCTGGGCCTCGGTGCTGTCGATGCGGCCCACCACCTCGCCGGCCTGCACCGGGTCACCCTCGCGCTTGCTGAGGCCCTGCAGTTCGCCCGCCACCTTGGCCTTGATGGCCGCCATCTGCAGTGCCTTGAGCGAGCCCGAGACGGCCACTGCCTGCGTCAGCGGCAGGCTGCGCACCGTGACCAGATCGTTCGTGCCCAGCGTGTACACCGGCGTCTGCTGCAAGGCCTCGGCGGCCTGCCTGGCTTGTGCCTGCACCGTGGCGCGCTTGTTGAGCGCGCGCACCAGGCCAAGGGCCACGGCCACGACGAGCACGGCCAGCAGGCCCCATTGAATCCAGGCGGCGCGGGAGCGGGGGAGTTTCATGGTGGACGACAGAAGAGCGGGGTCAGGGGCGGCGCAGCATGCCGCTGAGCAGCAGGTCGGTCTGGGTGTTGATGAAGGCCACCGGGTCGATGGTGGACGTCGCCGGGCAGCACGGCGCCATGGAGTGTTTCCACATCAGCAGAAAAATCATGGGGGCCATCAGGCTGTAGACGGCCAGGTCCACTGACATGGGCCGGAAGTCGCCGCGGTCAATGCCGCGCTGCAAGATGCGCCGGATCAGGTCTTGCCCCGGGCCGATCACCTCTTGCTGGTAGAACGCCGCGATCTCGGGAAACATGCCGGCTTCGCTCATCACCAGCTTGGTAATGCCGGACGCTTCGGTCATGCCCACGCGCTCCCACCAGGCCATCAGGCAGTGGCGCACCAGGTCAGCGCTGCTGCCGCCAAAGCGCTCGAATTCCTCGTTCCATTCGGCAAATCGCCCGGCGATGGTTTCGCGCACCACCGCCTTGAACAGGTCTTCCTTGCTGGGGAAATACAGAAACAGCGTGCCCTTGGACACGCC
>NZ_JAYSFD010000026.1:0-15635 GCF_041913525.1 Hydrogenophaga sp.
GCGCAGAGCCTGCGCGAGCAAGCCGCCCGACTGGCCGAGACCGTGCAGGTGTTTCAGGTCAAGGGCTGAGACACGGGCGCCGGATCAACCTGCCGCCAGCACCAGCGCCGCCAGCGCGGCCGTCTCGGCGCGCAGCACCCGGTGGCCCAGGCTTACCGGCACGAAGCCAGCCTCGCGCGCCCGCGCGTCCTCGGCGACGGAGAGGCCGCCCTCAGGCCCGCTGAGAAACCACACCGGCCAATCGGTTGCGGTGTCTTGCAACACCTCGGTCAGCGGCCGGCTGCCTTCGGCCAGCGACAACACGCAACGCAAGGCAGCGTCGTTCGCCTTTCCCAGCCAGGCCTCAAGGTTTTGCACCGGTGCCACCAGCGGCACTTGGTTGCGCCCACACTGTTCGCAGGCCGCGACGGCGACGGCTTGCCAATGGGCCTGTTTCTTCTGCGCGCGCTCGCCCGACAAGCGCAAGACGCTGTGCGCGGTGTGCAGGGGCGTGATGCCGCTCACGCCCAGTTCGGTGGCCTTCTCCACCAGCCAATCCATGCGCTCATTGGCCGGCATGCCCACGGCGAGATGCACCGCACGCGGGGCCTCGCGTTCGACGGCTTCGTGCGACAGCACCGTCACCACCACGTCCTGGCGCCCCATCTTGTCGATGTTCGCCTGCCATTCGCCACCCAGTCCATTGAACAGGGTGATGGTGTGCCCGGGCTGGTGCCGCAGCACCTGCACATGGCGCGCGGCGGCCTCGGGCAGGCTCAGGGTCTGGCCCAGGTGCAGCGGCGCATCGCAAAAGTAGCGGGGCATGTCAGACGCGCCCGAAGGCGTAACCGCTGGCGGCCTGGAAGCCTTCCACCTCGTCGATCAGGCGCAGCAGCGGCCCGAGTTCGCGGTAGCGGTGGGCGGTGGAGCGGATGTAATGAATGAAACGGGGTGCGTCGGCCAGGTACTTGGGTTTGCCGTCGCGCAGGGTCAGGCGCGCGAAGATGCCGGCCACCTTCAGGTGACGCTGCAGCCCCATCCATTCCACCGCGCGGTAGAAGGCGCCGAAGTCGCTGTGCCAGTCTTCAAAGTCCATCAGGCCGGCTTTGCGCGCTTGCTCCCAGTAGCGCACCGTCACGTCAATCACCATGTCTTCCTCCCAGCTCAGGAAGGCGTCGCGCATGAGGCTGGCGATGTCATAGGTGATGGGGCCGTGCACCGCGTCCTGGAAATCCAGCACACCGAGTTGCCGCGCCGGTGTGTCGCCCGGTTGGCGCAGCACCATCAGGTTGCGCGGCATGAAGTCGCGGTGCACGTACACCTGGGGCGCGGCCTGCACGCGGGCAACGATGGTATCGAAGGTCTTGGCCAGGGTCTGTTGGTGCGCTTCGCTCAGCGCAAGGCCTTTGTGGTGGCCCAGGTACCAGTCGGGAAAGAGCTGCAGTTCGCGGCGCAGCAGGGCCTCGTTGTAGGGCGGCAGCACCCCTGGCTTCGATGCCAGTTGCCAGGCCAGCAGCGCGTCCACCGCCGCGCGGTACAGCGGCAGGTTGGCGGTGGGTTGCTCTGGCTGGATGACGTCGAGCATGGTCTGGTGGCCCAGATCGTCCAGCAGCATGAAGCCTTGTGCCTCGTCCCAGGCCAGCACCTCGGGCACGCGCAGGCCCGCGTCGCGCATCAGCCCGGCGATGCGCACGAAGGGCTCGCAGTTCTCGTGCTCGGGAGGTGCATCCATCACGATGGCGCTGCCACCCTGCGCGGTGTCCACCCGCAGGTAGCGCCGGAAACTGGCATCGGCGGAGGCGGGGCGAAGGGTGGCGGGCAGCAGTTGCAGGCGATCGGCCAGCGGGGCCAGCCAGGCTGAGAAGGCGGCTTCGCGGGCGGGGTCTGCCCACGCAACGGTGGAGGGGGGCGTGGTCATGTTCAGGCGGGCGCGCGCCTCGAGGCGCATAGGATAATGGCCGCAGATTCTACAAACCACCCCCTGCTCAGAGGCTCCCACGTGAGCCTCTTTCCTCGCTTCCCTGTCTGGCCTTGAAGTTCCGCCCTGCCCCCTTCGCCCCGCCGCTGCACACGCCCGCCATTTCCGCCGTGGCCTGGGCGGCGCGTGTTTGCCTGGTCATGGCGGCCACAGGCGGGTGGGCCGGCGCTGCGTTCGCGCAAGCCGCATCGCCTGAAGAGGCGGCCTCCCTCAAGCCCAGCACCGCCTTGCAGGAGGCCTTGCCTGAACCCGCACGCCAGCAGGCGCCGACCTTTGTGCGAGGCGACCGCGTGGAGGGACAGACCGAGGGGGTGGTGACGGTCGAGGGCGATGCCGAGCTGCGGCGGCACGACACCGTGATCCGCGCCGACCGGCTCGAATACGACCAGGCCACCAGCGACGCCAAGGCCACCGGGCAGGTGCTCATCAACCGCAACGGTGACCGCTTCATGGGCCCCGAGGTCCAGCTCAACGTGGACACCTTCAAGGGCAGCTTCAGCCAGCCCACGTTCGAGCTGCTGAACAACGATGGTCGGGGCGATGCGAAGCGCCTGGATTTCATCGACGCCGACCACGCCGTGGCCCACGAGGCGCGCTACTCCACCTGCCCGCGCCGTCCCGGCCCCGACTGGCTGCCCGACTGGATGGTGCGCGCCGATCGCATCGAGTTTGACAATGTCGAGCAGACAGGCGCCGCCACGGGCGGGGTGCTTGAGTTCAAAGGGGTGCCCATCCTCGGTGCGCCCTATTTCACCTTCCCGCTGAGCGACGAGCGAAAGTCTGGCCTGCTGCCGCCAACGATCAACCTCGACAACATCAGCGGCTTTGAGCTCACGCTGCCCTACTACCTGAACATCGCGCCCAATCTGGACGCGACGCTCTACCCCACGCTCATGACCAAACGTGGCGTGGACCTGGGGGCCGAGGTGCGCTACCTGCAGCCCGACTACGCGGGCGTGGTGCGCGGCGCTTACATGCCGTCCGACCCGCTGCGCGACGCCAACCGCTGGGGCTACTCTCTGCAGCACAACCAATCGCTGACCCAGGCGCTCAATCGGCTCGGTGGTGGTGGCTCGGCTGGCCTGAACCTGAACCTCAACCGCGTCAGCGACGACGACTACTGGCGCGACTTCCCCCGCGCCACCGCCTCGCTCACGCAGCGCCTGCTGCCGGGTGATGCCTCGTTCAACTGGGGCCAGGGCCCCTGGTCGTTCTCGGCGGGTGCCTACACCTGGCAGACCCTGCAAGACGTGGCCGCGCCCATCACGCCGCCCTATGACCGCGTGCCATCGCTCACCCTGCGCCACGACCGCTCGGGCCTGAGCCTGGGCGGCAGCGATGGCTGGTCCAGCTCGCTGGTCACCGAGTACACCCGCTTCGAGTCCGACCCGCGCCTCACCGGCCAGACCAATGGCTCGCGGGCCATCGCCAGTGCCGAGCTCACCCGTCGCTGGCAGGCGCCGGGTTGGTTCGTGCAGCCGCGCGCTCGCCTACACGCCACCCAGTACCGCTTCGACAACCCGCTGGCCAATGGTGAGCGCTCGGCCAGCCGTGTGCTGCCCACCGTCAGCCTGGACAGCGGGCTGGTGTTCGAGCGCAACGCCAGCTACTTTGGCCGCGACTTCGTTCAGACGCTGGAGCCGCGAGCCTTCTTTACCTGGACGCCCTACCGCGACCAGAGCTACCTGCCCAATTACGACTCTGCCGTCACCGACTTCAACTTCGCGTCCATCTTCAGCGAGAACGTGTTCGGCGGCAGCGATCGCATCTCCGACACCCGCTCGCTCACCTTGGGCGTGAGCTCGCGCCTGCTGGAGCCCAATACCGGGGCCGAGGTGGTGCGCCTCGGCCTGGCCCAGCGCTACCTGCTGCGCGACCAGAACGTGTTCCTGCCCCGCGCGGCCGGCCTGCCCGGCGGCGACCCGGTCACCGACCGATTCAGTGACGTGCTGCTCGCCGCGCGCGTGCAATGGAACCCGCGCTGGCTGGTGGACACCAACTTTCAATACAGCCCCGGCAGCCGCGAGTCGGTGCGCACCACCCTCAGCACCCGCTACACCCCGGCGAAGTACCGTGTGCTCAGCGCGGCCTATCGCCTGCAGCGCGGCAGCAGCGAACAGTTCGACGTGGGCTGGCAATGGCCGCTCAGCGATCTGTTCGGCAAAGGGCCGCTGGCCGAGGTGCCCGGGCGCGCGCTGGGGCCGGGGCAGTGGTACAGCGTGGGCCGTGTGAACTACAGCGTGCCCGACCGCAAGATCGTCGATCTGGTGGCGGGCTTTGAGTACGATGCCGGTTGCTGGCTCGGCCGCATCGTGGTTGAGCGGCTGCAGCGCAGCGCCTCCACGGCGGCCCAGCGCATCTTGTTCCAGCTGGAGTTCTCCGGTTTCTCGCGCATCGGCTCCAACCCCTTGCGCACCCTCAAAGAGAACGTGCCGCGCTACCAATACCTGCGCGAAGAAATCAACCCGCCGAGCCGGTTCCAACAATATGACTGATCGCTTCCCCGCTCTTCTGCGACTCACCACGCTGGCCCTGGCGCTGGCCGTGGCCGGTCAGGTGTCGGCCCAAGGCCTGCGCAACACGGCCCAGTTGACCTCTGCGCCTGCTGCTGCAGGCGTGGCCCGCACGGCGGACTTCATCGTGGCGCTGGTCAACTCTGAGCCCCTGACCAACAACGAGGTCCGCCTGCGCGTGCAACGCCTGGAGCAGCAGTTCTCGCAACAGGGCCGCCCCATGCCGCCCCGCGCCGAGATCGTGCGCCAGGTGCTGGACCAGCTCATCAACGAACGGGTACAGATGCAGCACGCCACCGAGGTGGGCATCCGAGTCTCCGATGACGACGTCAACCAGGCCGAGCAGGCCGTGGCCGCCCAGAACGGCCTGAGCGTTGAAGAATTCCGTCGCCGCCTCAATGCCGAAGGCGTCATCGACACCAATCGCCTGCGCGCCGATCTGCGCCAGCAGATCACCCTGCAGCGCCTGCGCGAGCGCGAGGTGGAGGGCCGCGTCAAGGTGACCGAGGCCGACATCGACGACCACATCCGCGAGCAGCAAGGCGGTGGTGACCTCGCTTCGCTTGAGATGAACCTGGGCCATGTGCTCGTGGCCGTGCCCGAAGGTGCCGATGCGGCCCGAGTGGCCGAGCTGCAGGCCCGTGCCCAGCGCGTGGCCGATCGGGCCCGTGCCGGCGAAGACTTCGCGGCCCTTGCCCGTGAGTTCTCTGATTCGCCCGAGCGCAACAACGGCGGGCAGTTCGGCCTGCGACCTGCCTCGCGCTTGCCCGACCTGTTCGTGAACGCTACCCGCACCCTGGCCAATGGTGCCATTGCTGGCCCGCTGCGCAGCGGCGCCGGTTTCCACGTGCTCAAGGTGATCGAGAAGCGCCAGGCGGGCTTGCCCGACATGGTCGTCACCCAGACCCGTGCGCGGCACATCTTGCTGGTGCCCACGGCCCAGCTCAGCCAGGCCCAGGCGCAGGAAAAGCTGGCTACTTTCCGCCAGCAGATCGTCAGCGGTCAGGCCCGTTTTGAAGACCTGGCGCGCGAGCACAGCCAGGACGGCTCCGCCGCCACCGGGGGCGACCTTGGTTGGGCCGCCCCAGGCCAATTCGTGCCCGAGTTCGAGCAGGTGATGAACGCCTTACGCCCCGGAGAGGTGTCTCAGCCCCTGGTGTCCCGCTTCGGTGTGCACCTGATTCGCGTGGAAGAGCGTCGCCAGAACACCCTGAGCCAGCGCGACCAGCGCGAGGTGGTGCGCAACGTGGTGCGCGAGAAGAAGGTCGACGAGGCCTTTGACCTGTGGATGCAAGACCTGCGCGCTCGCGCCTACGTTGAACTTCGGGAAGCACCGCAGCTGTGAAACACATCGCGCGCAAGCGCTTCGGCCAGCACTTCCTGACCGACTCCGCCATCATCGAGGCCATCGTGCGCGAGATCGCGCCCGTGCCGGGCGATGCCATGGTCGAAATCGGCCCGGGCCTGGCCGCCCTCACGCAGCCGCTGGTTGAGCGCCTGGGCCAACTCACTGTGGTGGAGCTGGACCGCGATCTGGCCGCGCGCCTGCGCGCCCATCCCCAGTTGCAGGTGGTGGAGTCTGACGTGCTCAAGGTGGATTTTTCTGCCCTGGCCCGCGACCGATTCCCTGGGCAGCGCCTGCGCATCGTTGGCAACCTGCCCTACAACATCTCCACCCCCATCCTGTTCCACCTGCTCGAGCACGTGGAGGTGGTGCAAGACCAGCACTTCATGCTGCAGAAAGAGGTGATCGACCGCATGGTGGCCTCCCCCGCCACGGCCGATTACAGCCGCTTGTCGGTCATGCTGCAGTGGCGCTACGCCATGGAAGACGTGCTGTTCGTGCCGCCCGAGAGTTTCGATCCGCCCCCGCGCGTGGACAGCGCGGTGGTGCGCATGGTGCCCCTGGCCAACCCCCCGGCCATCGACGTGGCTCGCTTCAGTGAGATGGTGCAAGTGGCGTTCAGCCAGCGCCGCAAGATCCTGCGCCACACGCTGGGGCGTTGGCTGGAGCAGCGCGGGGCCGACGTGCCCTTTGACTTGCAGCGCCGGGCCGAAGAGGTGCCGGTGCACGAGTACGTGGCGCTGTCTTTGGCCACCTGAGTCCCTGAGTCCCGAGGGCAAAAAAAAGCCGCTGCAGGGCAGCGGCTTTTTCTGGGGCGGGCCCGAGGGCCTGGGGGACAACCCCCGATCAGGCGGCGGCCATCCAGTAACCAGCATTGAACGGGCTGCTCATGCGCAGCGCTTGCGGGCTCACGTCCAGGATTTTGTCGGTGGGCATGGGCTCATCGGCCTGCACCTCGATGGGCTCTTCGCCCTGGGGGGCACGGGCCACCGAAAAAGAGTAGAAGCAGCGGAAGGGAATCTTGCGGTCGCTCCAGTAGTCGGCGGCGTCGCGGAAGATGTCCAGCAGTTGCTCGCGGGCTTCCTTGTCGAACTTGGCGTGGGCGGGGATGTGCTCCAGCACCACGATGAAGCCGGTCTGCGGCCCCGACTTGTGCACCATGTCGGTCATGCAGTCGTACAGGGCGTCGAAGTTCTTGCCGAAGTGCGGCGGCAGGGTGTACTGGGCGGCGATGAGGTCGAGCACGTCCTGCTTGCTCTGGGCCTTGGCCAGGTTGGCGTAGAGGAAGTGGTGGCCGAGGTGCTCGGCGGCGGCCTGCAGGTCCTTGACGCCGAAGGCGCGAATCGACTGAACGATGTTGGGGCGTACGTTACGAAGTGGCGTGTCCATCTCCGCGTCTCTTTCTACAGTCAAAGTTAAAAATCCGTTGGCACTGCCTGGGGAGATCACTGCACGATGCGCTTGAAGCTGGCGTAGTGGTCCTCGGTGTAGTAACACGCGTCAGGTTCTCTGGGTTCGAAGCCGCCACACACGATGCGCCTAGCCCCCCGATGCCGCAGGCCGGGGGTGGGTACCGTGTATTCGCGGTAGTACCCCCGTTTCTGGCTCGGCAGCAGCCGTTCCCGGTTGAAAAAGACCGTGCCGTCTTTCTCGTACCGGAAGGGGCCGCCTTGAAGGATCTGGCCCATCACTTGCTGGCCATGCGGTGGCAAGCCGGACACCGGAACGGTGGCCGCAGAGACGGGGGCCACGGGATCCGGCGTGCGGGCTTGCACCAAGACGGTGCTCAGAGCCGCCGCCAGCAGGGCCGCCCCGGTCCAGGTGACCCAGGTTTTGTGGCTGCCGATGCGGGAGCGGATCTGCCGCAGACCCATGAGTTGGTGTGCTCCTGATGCAATCAACCCGCCACCATCACCGCAAAATTCCGCTCGCCAAGGCGTCGGATGGGGTCTGTGAAGGAGGCGGGTTAACCCTGAATTCCAAGGCCCGAAGTGTGCCCTAACCGTTGCGAAAATGCAAGCGACTGCTCAAATTTCGGGCACCGCGATCGGGTCAAAACCCGATGCTAAGTGAGCAGTCGCTTGCGTGCCAAGGCTTATCGGCTGGCGTTGGCGTCCGCCACGGTGAGGGCGGTCATGTTGACAATACGGCGAACAGTGGCGCTGGCGGTGAGGACATGCACCGGTTTGGCCGCGCCCAGCAGCACCGGGCCGATGGCGATGTTGCCGCCAGCGGCGGTTTTGAGCAGGTTGTAGGCGATGTTGGCTGCGTCGATGTTGGGCAGCACCAGCAGGTTGGCCGAGCCTTTGAGGGTGGAGTTGGGCATCAGCGCGGCGCGGGCGTCGGCGTCCAGGGCCACGTCGCCGTGCATCTCGCCATCCACCTCCAGCCAGGGCGCTTGCTCGCGCAGCAGGGCCAGGGTGCGGCGCATCTTCACGGCCGAGGGCTGGTCGGACGAGCCGAAGTTGGAGTGCGACAGCAGCGCCACTTTGGGCTGCAGGCCAAAGCGCACCATTTCCTCGGCCGCCATCACCGTGATTTCGCACAACTGCTCGGGCGAGGGGTCGTGGTTGACGTGGGTGTCCACCAGGAACACTTGACGGCCCGGCAGCATCAGGCCGTTCATGCAGGCGTAGGTGGGTTGGTCTTGCGCGGTGCGCGGGCTGCCGCCCTGGCGCTTGCCAATCACCTGATCGATGTACTGCAGGTGGTTGTGGGTGTTGCCCCAGGTGCCGCAGATCAGGCCGTCCACCTCGTCCTTGTGCAACAGCATGGCGCCGATGAGGGTGAGCCGGCGGCGCATCTCGATCTTGGCGAGCTGTTGCGTGACACCCTTGCGCTCGGTCATGCGGTGGTAGGTCTGCCAGAAGTCGCGGTAGCGCTCGTCTTGTTCGACGTTGACCACGTCGTAGTCCAGCCCTTCTTGCAGGCGCAGACCGAACTTCTCGATGCGCTGGGCAATGATGGCCGGGCGGCCGATCAGCGTGGGGCGGGCCAGGCCTTCGTCCACCACGATCTGGCAGGCGCGCAGCACGCGCTCTTCTTCGCCTTCGGAGTACGCCACGCGCTTGCGCTGGGCCTTTTTCGCGGCGGCGAAGATGGGCTTCATGATGGTGCCCGACGCGAACACAAAGCTCTGCAGCTTCTCGCGGTAGGCGTCCATGTCGGCCACGGGGCGCAGCGCCACGCCCGAGTCCACCGCCGCCTGGGCCACGGCCGGGGCGATTTTCATCATCAGGCGCGGATCGAAGGGCTTGGGGATCAGGTATTCCGGGCCGAAGGCCAGCTTCTCACCCGCGTAGGCGGCGGCCACCACCTCGCTCTGTTCGGCCTGGGCCAGCTCGGCGATGGCGTGCACGGCGGCGATTTCCATTGCATCGGTGATGGTGGACGCGCCCGCGTCCAGCGCGCCGCGGAAGATGTAGGGGAAGCACAGAACGTTGTTGACCTGGTTCGGGTAGTCGGTGCGGCCGGTGGCCATCACCGCGTCGTCGCGCACGGCCTTCACGTCTTCCGGCGAGATTTCCGGGTTGGGGTTGGCCAGGGCCAGGATGATGGGCTTGGCCGCCATCTTCTTGACCATGTCTTGCTTGAGCACGCCGCCGGCGGACAGGCCCAGGAAGATGTCGGCGCCGTCAATGGCTTCGCTGAGGGTGCGCTGATCGGTCTTCTGCGCGAACTGGATCTTGTCCTCGTCCATCAGCTCGGTGCGGCCTTCGTAAACCAGGCCGGCCAGGTCGGTCACCCAGATGTTCTCGCGCGGCAGGCCCAGCTTCACCAGCAGGCCCAGGCAGGCCAGGGCGGCGGCGCCCGCGCCCGAGGTGACCAGCTTGACCTTCTTGAGGTCTTTGCCCACCACCTTCAGACCGTTGAGGATGGCCGCGCCCACCACGATGGCCGTGCCGTGCTGGTCGTCGTGGAAGACGGGGATCTTCATGCGCTCGCGCAGCTTGCGCTCGACGTAGAAGCAGTCGGGCGCCTTGATGTCTTCGAGGTTGATGCCGCCGAAGGTGGGCTCCAGCGAGGCGATGATCTCCACCAGCTTGTCGGGGTTCTTTTCGTTGATTTCGATGTCAAACACATCGATGCCGGCGAACTTCTTGAAGAGCACGCCCTTGCCTTCCATCACCGGCTTGGCCGCCAGCGGGCCGATGTCGCCCAGGCCCAGCACGGCGGTGCCGTTGGTGATGACGGCCACCAGGTTGCCGCGGCTGGTGTACTTGAAGGCGTTGACCGGGTCGGCCACGATTTCTTCGCAGGGCGCGGCCACGCCGGGCGAGTAGGCCAGGGCCAGGTCGCGCTGGTTGGTGAGTTGTTTGGTGGCGGCGATGGCCACTTTGCCTGGCACCGGCCTCTCGTGGTACTCCAGCGCGGCGCGGCGCAGTTCGGCGCGCTTGTCTTCGGGGGCGGTGTCTTTGCTCATGGTGTCTCCAGGCGGTGACGGCATTCTTGCCATGTGAAAACGAGCTTCACATTCTAAGGCGGGGCCTCGGTGGCCCTACCCGGATGGCCCTGCGCCAATCAGGCGATTGCCGCAGGGCTTGGCTCAGGCGAGGCGGCGGGCCTGTACCTGGGGTTCCAGCAATGCGATGTCGGCGGCCAAGGCCAAACCAGTGCCAGGGCGCAGCAGCGCCGCCGACCCGGCGGCCACGGCTTGGGCAAAGGCCGCTTCGGGCGCCAGGCCCTGCGCCAGCCCGGCCACCAGGCCGGCAGTGAACGAGTCGCCTGCGCCCACCGAACTGGCCACGGTGATGGGCAGCGCGGGGGCGACCCAGGCACCTGTCGAGGTGACCAGCATGGCGCCGTCTGCGCCCATGCTCAAGGCCACGGTGTCGGCCTGGCCGTTGTCCACCAGGCGCCGTGCGGCGTCCAGGCAGCGCTGCTCTGTGTCGAGTGGCTCGCCCAGCAACTCTGACAGCTCGCGCCGGTTGGGCTTGACGATGGCCACGCCCGTGGCCAGCGCCTGCGCCAATGGGGTGCCAGCCGTGTCCAGCACCAGCCGGGCGCCACGGTCGCGCGCCAGCGAGGCGAGTCGGGCGTAGGTGTCGCTGGGCGCGCCGGGGGGCAGGCTGCCGCTGGCGATCACCCAGCCACCGGCGGGCAGGGCGTCGGTGGCGGCGGCCAGGCAGGCTTGCAGTTCGGCATCGCTCAGCGTGGGGCCGGGCAACACGAAGCGGTATTCCTCGCCCGAGTCTTGCGCCATCACGGTGAAGTTCTCGCGGGTTTCGCCGGCGATGGGCACGCAGGCGGGCTGAATGCCGGTGCCGGCCAGGTGGTCCACCAGCCAGCGCCCGGCCGGTCCGCCAGCGGGGAACACCGCGCGCACCGGCAGCCCCAGGCGCTGCAGCACCCGCGCCACGTTGAGCCCGCCGCCCCCGGGACCGCGCTGGGGCGGGCCGCAGCGCAGCTTGTCGGTGGGCACCACGCGAGGCGTGTGCGTGAACAGATCAACGGAGGGATTAAGGGTGAGGCAAAGCACAGGGGACATGGGGCAAGTCGCGATCAATGTCGCGAAGATCGGGCGACTTCTCAGCCGCGCAGGTGTTTGAAGCGCTTGGCGGCGAAGGCCTCGTCCACGCGCAGGCCCCGCGGGCCGGGCACGAGGTCGAATGCCTCGCCTTCGCACAAGGTGCCGGGCTGCACCACCGCCAGGTAGAAGCCGCAGCAGAGGTGCTCCATCATGAGGCGGCCCGCGTCGCGGCGGCCCATCACGGCATTGAACTTGAAGCAGGGTTCGCGCGGCGCGGTGACGCGCAGCACGGCGTGGGGGAAATGCAGTTCGTCGCCGATCCACACCTCGCGCTCCAGCAGGCCTTCGATGGTGAGGTTCTCGCCCAGGCTGCCTGGTGGCAGGGGGGCGTCGAACAGGTCTTGGCGCTGCTCGCGCCAGAAGGGGTAGTGCTCGGCCGGGTAGGCGTAGACCGCTTTGTGCAGGCCACCGTGCACCGACAGATCGGCCTGCTCGTCGCCTTGCAGGCCCAGGGCGCCCACGGCCACCGGCCCGCTCACGGGCGCCTTGCCGATGGCCGACAACACGCGCCGGCCGCCGATGGTCAGGGCCTGGGCGGTGCCGGTGTTGACGCTGAGTACGCGCATCGGTGGCACGTCAGCCACGCATCAGCGCTTCGATGGCGTCGGCCTCCACCGGCACATCGCGCGTGATGAGTTCACACTCGCCATCGGTGACCACGGCGTCGTCTTCGATGCGGATGCCGATGTTCCAGAACGCCTCGGGCACGCCCTCGGTGGGGCGCACGTACAGGCCGGGCTCGATGGTGAGCACCATGCCCGGGCGCAGCACGCGGCTGGGCCGGTCTTTGATGGTCTCGCCCGAGAGCGGGTCTTGGCGTTCGCTCACCTGGCCGACTTCGCTGGGCTCCACGTAGCTGCCGCAGTCGTGCACGTCCATGCCCAGCCAGTGGCCGGTGCGGTGCATGTAGAAGGGGAAGTAGCTGCGCTTGGCGATCACGTCGTCCACGCCGCCCACTTTGTTTTTGTCGAGCAGGCCGAGGTCCAGCAGGCCCTGGGCCAGCACCTTCACCGTGGCGTCGTGGGGGTCCACAAAACGCGCGCCGGCCCGGGTGGCGGCCACCGCGGCGTGCTGGCTGGCCAGCACCAGGTCGTATAGGGCGCGCTGCGGGCCGCTGAAGCGACCGTTGGCGGGGAAGGTGCGGGTGATGTCGCTGGCGTAGCCGTCGAGTTCGCAGCCGGCGTCGATCAGCACCAGCTCCCCATCGCGAATGGGCGCGGTGTCGGCGCGGTAGTGCAGCACGCACGCGTTGGCGCCAGCGGCCACGATGCTGCCGTAGGCCGGGTATTGCGAGCCATGCTGGCGGAACTCGTGCAGCAGCTCGGCGTCGAGGTGGTACTCGCGCACGTCTTGCCCGGCGCGCAGCATGGCGGCGCTGCGCTGCATGGCGCGGATGTGGGCGCGCGCGCTGATCTGCGCGGCGCGCCGCATGATGGCCAGTTCGTGCGCGTCTTTCACCAGGCGCATTTCGTCCAGCACGCTGCACAGGTCGCGCTGGGTCTCAGGGCACAGGGCGCCAAAGCGCACGCGGGCGCGCACTTTTTGCAGCCAGCCGTCCACGCGGCTTTCCAGGCCGGTGTGGGTGGCGAACGGGTACCACACCGTGTGGCGGTTCTCCAGCAGGCGGGGCAGGCGGGTTTCGAGCTCGGCCACGGAGAACGCCTCGTCCACGCCCAGCGTTTCGGGCGCGGCCTGCGGCCCCAGGCGAATGCCGTCCCAGATTTCGCGCTCCAGGTCTTTGGGCTGGCAGAACAGCGTGGTGTGGCCTTCAGCGGTGATCACCAGCCAGGCGTTGGGCTCGGTGAAGCCGCTGAGGTAATAGAAGTAGCTGTCGTGCCGGTAGAGGAAGTCGCTGTCGCGGTTGCGCTGTCGCTCAGGCGCGGTGGGGATGATGGCGATGCCGCCATCGCCCAGCTGGGCGGCCACGCGGGCGCGGCGTTCGGCGTAGAGGGTGTACGAGGTGCTGGCGTCCATGGGGGCATTGTGGCCCCAACGCCATTCCCCGCGCCTTACCCAGGTGTGTCAGGTGTGGCTGGCGTTGAGCTCGGCCAGGCGCTCGGGTGTGCCGACGTCGGTCCAGGCGCCGGTGTACAGCTCGGCGGTGATGCGCCCGGCGTCCATCGCGCGGCGCAGCAAGGGCCCCAGCGGCTCGGCCGTGCCTTGCGGGTTGCCGGGTGCCACCGAGGTCCAGGGTTCGGCGAACAGCTCGCGTCGGTACAGACCAATGGTGCTGTAGGTGAAACGGACATCGCCGCCGTTGATGGCCCGGCCACCCTCGCCCAGGCCGAAATCGCCCGTGGGGTGGTGGGCCGGATTGGGCACCAGCCACAGGTGGGCCAGGGCGTCGCTGGCGTCAAAGTGGGCCACGGCCTCAGGGCTGAACACAAAGTCAGGCGCGAACACGTCGCCCGCCACCACCCAGAATCGCTCGCCCAGGGCGGGCAGGGCGCGCGAGATGCCGCCGGCGGTTTCCAGTGCGTAGCCGAAATCGCTGCCCTCGTCAGACAGGTGCACCGCCACGTCGGGGTGTTGCGCCTGCCATTGCGCGCAGAAGTCGCGCACCTGCTCGCCCAGCCAGGCGGCGTTCACCACCAGTTGGCGTGCACCGGCTTTTTGCAGGGCCTGCATGGGCCATTGCATCAGCGCCTGGCCACGCACCACCAGCAGCGGCTTGGGGGTGTGATCGGTGAGCGGGCGCATGCGCATGCCGCGCCCGGCGGCCAGCACGATGGCCGGGGGAAACGGGGTGGGGGCAGCGGACTCCATGGCGGCTTGCATTATCGCGGCCTGCCGAGGCCGATAAAATCTGCGGTTTGCGCCCCGCCGCCCGCCTGCGCGGCCCCAACCGCCCTCTCCCCATGTCCGACGCCAGCACCCAGCCCTCCACCGTTTCCACCGCAACGCCACAAACCCAGGCCAACGCCATCCGCGCACTGGCCATGGACGCGGTGCAGGCCGCCAACTCGGGCCACCCCGGCGCGCCCATGGGTATGGCCGACATGGCCGTGGCCCTGTGGGGCCGCCACCTCAAGCACAACCCGGTGAACCCGCATTGGGCCGACCGCGACCGCTTCGTGCTGAGCAACGGCCATGGCTCCATGCTGATCTACGCGCTGTTGCACCTCACCGGTTACGAATTGCCCCTGCAAGAGCTGCGCAACTTCCGCCAGTTGCACAGCAAAACCGCCGGTCACCCTGAGGTGGGCCACACCCCCGGCGTGGAGACCACCACCGGCCCGCTGGGCCAGGGCATCACCAATGCCGTGGGCATGGCGCTGGCCGAGAAGCTGCTGGCGGCTGAGTTCAACCGCGACGGCCATGCCATCGTTGACCACCGCACCTACGTGTTCCTCGGCGACGGCTGCCTGATGGAGGGCATCAGCCACGAGGCCTGCGCCCTGGCCGGCGCCTGGAAGCTCAACAAGCTCATCGCCCTGTACGACGACAACGGCATCTCCATCGACGGCCAGGTCGCCCCCTGGTTCATTGACCACACGCCTGCGCGTTTCAAGGCCTATGGCTGGAACGTGATCGGCCCGGTGGATGGCCACGACGTGGACGCCGTGGACGCCGCCATTTCCCAAGCCAAGACCAGCGCCGACAAGCCCACGCTGATCGTCTGCAAGACCTCGATCGGCAAGGGCTCGCCCAACCGCGCCAACACCGCCAAGGCCCATGGCGAGCCGCTGGGTGCCGATGAGATCGCGCTCACCCGCGAGTCGCTGGGTTGGCCCCACGCGCCGTTCGAGATTCCGGCCGAGGTGTATGCCGCCTGGGACGCCAAGGTCACTGGCGCGCAGATCGAGGCCGCCTGGGCCGAGCGCTTTGCTGCCTACCAGGCCGCCTTCCCTGAGCTGGCCGCCGAGTTTGTGCGCCGCATGAAGGGCGATCTGCCTGCCAACTTCCACCAGGTGGCCGTGGACGCCGCCGTGGGCGCGCACGCCAAGGCCGAAACCGTGGCCAGCCGCAAGGCCAGCCAACTGGCGCTGGAGCACTTCACCGCCGCCCTGCCCGAGCTGCTGGGCGGCTCGGCCGACCTGACCGGCTCCAACCTCACCAACACCAAGTCCACGCCCAACCTGCGCTTTGACGCCGCCGGTGCCGTGGTGAAGAACGAGGCCGGCCAGGGTGGTCGCCACATCAACTACGGCGTGCGCGAGTTCGGCATGGCCGCCATCATGAACGGCCTGGCGCTGCACGGTGGTTTCATCCCCTACGGCGGCACCTTCCTCACCTTCAGCGACTACTCGCGCAACGCCATCCGCATGGCCGCGCTGATGAAGCAGCGCG
>NZ_JAYSFD010000027.1:0-13945 GCF_041913525.1 Hydrogenophaga sp.
GGCACCAGCAGGTAGGCGTAGGCCTGGTGGTGGCTGCGGCCCACGCGCCCGCGCAACTGGTGCAACTGGGCCAGGCCGAACTTGTCGGCACGGCTGATGACGATGGTGTTGGCCGTGGGCACGTCAATGCCGGTCTCGATGATGGTGGAGCACAGCAGCAGGTTGAAGCGCTGGGCCACGAAGTCGCGCATCACGCGCTCCAGATCGCGCTCGGGCATCTGGCCGTGTGCCACGGCAATGCGCGCCTCGGGCAGGATTTCTTCGAGCTTTTGCTTGCGGTTCTCGATGGTCTCCACCTCGTTGTGCAGGAAGTACACCTGCCCGCCGCGCTTGAGCTCGCGCAGCACCGCTTCGCGGATCACGCCATTGCCCTCGTTGCGCACAAAGGTCTTGATGGCCAGGCGGCGCTGCGGCGCGGTGGCGATCACCGACAGGTCGCGCAGGCCCTCCAGCGCCATGCCCAGCGTGCGGGGAATGGGCGTGGCGGTGAGGGTGAGCACGTCCACCTCGGCGCGCAGTTGCTTCATGGCCTCTTTGTGGCGCACGCCGAAGCGGTGCTCTTCGTCAATGATGAGCAGGCCCAGGTTTTTGAACTGCGTCTTCTCGCTCAGCAGCTTGTGGGTGCCCACCACGATGTCCACCGAGCCATCGGCCACGCCCTTGAGCGCAGCGGTGATTTCTTTCTGCGAGCGAAAGCGGCTCATCTCGGCGATCTTCACCGGCCACTTGCTGAAGCGGTCCACCAGGGTCTGGTAGTGCTGCTCGGCCAGCAGCGTGGTGGGCGCCAGGAAGGCCACCTGCTTGCCGCCGGTCACGGCGATGAAGGCCGCGCGAAGCGCGACCTCGGTTTTGCCGAAGCCCACGTCGCCGCACACCAGGCGATCCATGGGGCGCGGGCTGATCATGTCCTGGATGACAGCGTGAATGGCCGCGCGCTGGTCGGCGGTTTCCTCGAAGCCGAAATCGTTGGCGAAGGTTTCGTAGTCTTGCGGCGAGTAGCGGAAGGGGTGGCCCTGGCGAGCCGCGCGGCGGGCATAGATGTTGAGCAGCTCGGCGGCGGCATCGCGCACCTGCTCGGCTGCTTTGCGCTTGGCCTTTTCCCACTGGCCGCTGCCCAGCTTGTGCAGCGGGGCCTCGTCGGCGCTCACGCCGGTGTAGCGGCCGATCAGGCCGAGCTGGCTCACCGGCACGTAGAGCACGGCCTTGTCGGCGTACTCGAGGTGCAGGAACTCTTGCAGGGCGGGCGAACCATCGGGGTTCTTCTCGCCCATGTCCAGGTTCACCAGTCCCCGGTAGCGCCCGATGCCGTGCTGGGCGTGCACCACCGGGTCGCCCACGTTCAGCTCGGACAGGTCTTTGATCAGCGCCTCAACGTCGCTGACTTGCTCTTGCTTCTTGCGCCGGCGCGCGCTGGGCCCGGCGGCAAATAGCTCCAGCTCGGTGACGAAGTCAATGCCGCCTTGCACCCAGGCAAAGCCCGTGGTCAGCGCGGCGGTGGCGATGCCGGTTTTCTCGTCGCTGCTTTGGAACTCGGCCAGCGAATCGAAGGCTGGCGGGTTCACGCCACTGGCGCGCAAGAAGTCGAGCAGGCTCTCGCGCCGGCCATCGCTCTCGGCCAGCAGCAGCACGCGCTGCCCGGTGGACCGAATGTGGGCCTGCAGGCGGGCCAGCGGGTCTTCGGCGCCGCGCACCACCGACAGGTCGGGCAGCTTCTGGGCCAGGGCGCTGTGCTCCACGTCTTCCACGCCGGCGCGCAACGCGAGCTGGGCGTGGGGCTTGGCCAGCGTGTAGAACTGCTCGGCGTTCAGGAACAGGGCCTCGGGCGGCAGCACCGGGCGGTCGGGGTCGCCATGCAACAGCCGGTGGCGCTCGCGCGTGTCTTGCCAGAAGCGCTGGAAGGCCGGCTCCAGGTCGCCGTGCAGCACCAGGGTGGCGCTGGCGCCCAGGTAGTCGAACACCGTGGCCGTTTCGTCAAAGAACAGCGGCAGGTAGTACTCAATGCCGGCGGTGGCCACGCCGTTGCCCATGTCTTTGTAGATGCGGCTCTTGGTCGGGTCGCCTTCCAGCAGCTCGCGCCAGCGGCTGCGGAATTTCGCCCGCGCGGCATCGTCCATGGGGAACTCGCGCCCGGGCAGCAGCCGCACCTCGGGCACGGGGTAGAGGCTGCGCTGGGTGTCGGGGTCAAAGGTGCGGATGCTGTCGATCTCGTCGTCGAACAGGTCCACCCGGTAGGGCACCAGGCTGCCCATGGGGAAGAGGTCGATCAGTCCGCCGCGCACCGCGTACTCGCCCGGGCTCACCACCTGCGTCACGTGCTGGTAGCCCGCCAGCGTGAGCTGGGCCTTCAGCCGCGCCTCGTCCAGCTTCTGCTTGACCTTGAACTCAAAGGTGTAGCCCGCCAGAAAGGCCGGTGGCGCCAACCTGTACAGCGCAGTGGTGGCTGGCACCAGCACCACGTCGGCACCGCCGTCGTGTTCGCGCTGGGAGATGCGCCACAGCGTGGCCAGCCGCTCGCTGATCAGGTCTTGGTGGGGCGAGAAGGTGTCGTAGGGCAGGGTTTCCCAGTCGGGAAACAGCGTCACGCGCAGATCGGGCGCGAAAAACGCCATCTCATCGATCAGGCGCTGCGCGTCGGTGGCGTCGGCGGTGACGATGGCCGTGAGCCGTTTGGCCGAGGCCTCGCGGGTGGCCAATTGCGCCAGCAACAGGGCATCGGCGGCGCCGCCAGGCTGCGGAATGGTGTGGCGCTTGCCGGGGGTGAGTTTGGGCAGGTCCATGCGGAGGGGGCCGGGCAAGCCGGCTGCCAAGACAAACACCCCCGAAGGAGGGCCCCGGGGGTGTGAAAGCGAGATTTTAGAATGCGCCCACACCATGCCCGCTGCCGCCGCCGAATACCCCACCACCTCGCCCGCCCCCGTGCGCTGCCATGCCTTGCTGCCTTGCGCGGGCAGCGGCTCCAGGGCCGGTGCTCCCCAACCCAAGCAATACCAGCCTGTGGCCGGGCAGCCCATGGTCATGCACACCCTCGCGGCCTTGCGCGCGGTCTCTCGCATCGCCCGCTGTTTGCTGGTGGTGTCGCCGGGCGATGCGTTCTGGACCACGGTGCCGGCCGGTGTGGAGGTGTTGGGCGTGGGGGGCGACACCCGGGCCCACAGCGTCTTCAACGGCCTGAGTGCCCTGCGCGCCAGTGGCGCCAGCGACAACGACTGGGTGCTGGTGCACGACGCCGCGCGCTGCCTGGTGACGCCGCAAGAGATCGACGGCCTCATCGACGCCTGCCTGAACGACCCGGTGGGCGGCCTGCTGGCCTTGCCCTTGCCCGACACCTTGAAGGTGGAGCGCGGTGGTCGTGTGGCCGCCACGCTGGACCGCAGCAACAAGTGGCTGGCGCAGACGCCGCAGATGTTCCGGCTGGGCCCGCTGCACGCGGCACTGGCCGCATGCGAGGGCGATGGCTTTGCTGGCATCACCGATGAAGCCAGCGCCATCGAGCAGGCGGGCCTGCAACCCTTGTTGGTCAAGGGCTGTGCCCGCAACTTCAAAGTCACTTACCCGGAAGACTTCGCGCTGGCCGAAGCCGTCCTCAGGAGCCGCTCATGAACGCTATTCGCATTGGCGAGGGCTGGGACGTCCACGCCCTGGTGCCCGGCCGCCCGCTCATCATCGGCGGCGTCAACATCCCGCACCACCAAGGCCTGCTGGGCCATTCCGACGCCGACGTGCTGCTGCACGCCATCACCGACGCGGTGCTGGGCGCGGCCGGCCTGGGTGACATCGGGCGGCACTTCCCCGACACCGACGAGCGCTTCAAGGGCGCCGATTCCAGCGTGCTGTTGGCCGAGGCCATGCGCCGCGTGCGCGAGGCGGGCTTTGAGCTGGGCAATGTGGACAGCACCGTGGTGGCGCAGGCGCCCAAGCTGGCGGCTCACATGGCCGCCATGCGCGCCTCGGTGGCCCGCGCGCTGGGCGTGGACGAGGCCCTGGTGAACATCAAGGCCAAAACGGCGGAGAAGCTGGGCCCGGTGGGGCAGGGCTTGTCGATCGAGGCGCGCGCCGTCGCCTTGCTGCTGGCGCGCTGAGCCGTCAAACCCTCAGCGCGGGGCTCGCACCAGCTTCATGTGGGCGGCCAGGCCGCCCGTGCTGCTGTTGGCCAGCGCAAAGCGCCCACCCATGCGCGCCACGGCGCGCTCCACGATGGCCAGCCCCAAGCCGGTGCCGGTGGCGGCACTGCGTGAGGCGTCTCCTCGGAAGAAGGGCTGGGTGAGCTGCTGCACCAGGTCGGGTGGCACGCCCGGGCCGTGGTCGCGCAGCTTCACCAGCACCGCGTCGTCCTTGGCCTTGGCGGTGATGTCCACCCGCACCATGCCATCGCCGGGAGAGCGACCGTAGCGCTGGGCGTTTTCCAGCAGGTTGGAGAACACCCGCTGCAGCTCCACCGCATCGCCCATCACCCGGGTATCGGGCGGAATGGCCACCGTCACCTGTCGCGTGGGGTCTTCTCCCAGGGCGTACACGGCGGCCTCCACCACTTGGTTCAGGCTCACTTCCTCCGGTCGCAGGTTGTCCGGCCGCGCGTAGTCCAGGAACTTGTCGATGATGGCGTTGACCTGGTCGATGTCGGCGGCCATGTGCTCGCGCGCCACCGGGTCGCTCACGCTCATCTCGGCCTCAAGGCGAAGGCGCGCCAGCGGCGTGCGCAGGTCATGCGAGATGCCGGCCAGCATCAGCGCCCGGTCTTGCTCAATCTTGGACAGGCGCTGCGCCATGCGGTTGAAGCCGATGTTCACCTCGCGGATCTCGCTGGTGGCCACCGCTTCATTGAGTTGGCTGGAGTTGAAGTCGCCCTCGCGCACCCGGCTGGCCGCGAACGACAGTTTCTTCAGGGGGCGGTTGATCAGCCTCGCTATCAGGGCTGCGCCCGCCAGTGACAGCAGGGCCGCCGTGCCCAACCAGATGAGCCAGGTGGTGCCTGCCACGGGGCCGATGCGTGAGGGGTCGGTGAGCAGCCAGTACGGGTCACCATCGATGCTGAAGCCGATCCACAGCCCCGGCGTGCCATTGACCTCTCGCGCCACCACCGTGTCATTGCCCAGGCGCTTTTTCAGGCGGGCCGACACGTTGCGGCTCAGCGCATCGGTGTCGTAGAGCTTGAAGTTGTCATTGGGCTCACGCGGCGCAATGCTCAGGCTTTCTTCGGCCGCCAGTGTCTTGATGAGCGAGACCCGGGCGATCGAGTCGGAGTGCACCAGGGCCGCGCGGCTCAGGTTCACCAGCGAAGCCAACTGCTGGGCGCTCTGCAGCGCACGAGGCTCGTATTCCAGCGCCCGAAAGGTCTGCAACCACGCCACGATGGAGCCCACCAGCAGCAGCGTCAGAAAGAAGAACGTGCGCCAGAACAGGCTCACGCCGCGCTGCGGCCGCATTTCCAGCGGGGCGGGTGCCGTCTCCAGCCCGGTGGGCAGGGCCTCGAACGGCAGGCGCGAGTCGTGGCTCATCAGTTGTTGCCGTCCGGCACGAACACATACCCAACGCCCCACACGGTTTGCAGGTAGCGCGGCGAAGCGGCGTCTTCTTCGATCAGCTTTCGAAGCCGTGAGACTTGCACGTCCAGGCTGCGGTCAAAGGGCTCGAATTCGCGGCCGCGGGCCAGTTGTGCCAACTTTTCGCGCGACAGCGGTTGGCGCGGGTGGCGCACCAAGGCCTTGAGCATCGCGAACTCGCCGGTGGTCAGGGGAACGTCTGTGCCGTCCTTGCGCAGCGTGCGAAGGCTCAGGTCGAACTCGAAGGGGCCAAACTTCACCACCTCGGCCTCTTGCGACGGTGCGCCGGGCACTTCGGTCGGGGGGCGGCGGCGCAGCACGGCATGAATGCGGGCCAACAGTTCGCGGGGGTTGAAAGGTTTGCCCAGGTAATCGTCTGCACCCACTTCCAGGCCGACGATGCGGTCCACGTCTTCGCTCTTGGCTGTGAGCATGATGATGGGCGTGCGGTCGCCGTTGGCGCGCAAACGACGGCAGATCGACAGCCCGTCCTCGCCCGGCATCATCAGGTCCAGCACGATCAGGTCCACCGCTTCACGCTGCATCACGCGGTTGAGCGCTTTGCCGTCCTCGGCCAGCATCACCTCGAAACCCTCTTGCATGAGGTAGCGGCGCAACAGGTCGCGAATGCGAACGTCGTCATCGACCACCAGGATTTTGTTGGGACGGGTTTGCGTTTGTGGCATAAGAGCAACTTCCGTTAAATGTAACAAACGCGATTCTGGCAGCGCCAAGTGCTTGTCAGCGCTCGATTTTTGTTTTTCTGACACCCTGTTACAGATGTTGCCCAATACCCCCAAGAGAAGCCGGAAGGCCACCGAGACAATGGTCCGTCTCTTGGAGTTTGCTGCGTTATGAAACCCTTCATCTTGTTCAGCCTCGGTTGGGTGGCGCTCTCGGCGGCCTGGGCGGGCCCTGAGCGCGCCCGCGTCGACGCCCCGGCAATGGCGCCACCCTCGTCCATCGTGCCCATCGCGACCGACATGGGCGAACCAAGGGGCGGCACCCGCTTGCGCGAGGTGCTGCGTCAGCCCTTCGACACCTCCACTGGCCCTGGCCAGCCCTATCGGCTGTCCGATGAAGAGCGCCTTCGCCTGCGAGAGCAGTTGCGAGGCCACCAATTCCCAGACCGATCCATCAAACCATGACCGTGAACACCCAGATGCCCAGCCCCCGATTTGCCTCTTTTCGTCACGCCCTTGTCATCGGTCTCGCGTTTGGTGCCCTGACCCTGGCGCCAGTCGCCAATGCGCAGACCGTGCCCGTTCCCAGCAACGTGGTGCAGCTGCAAGCGTCGGGCTCGGTCGATGTGCCGCAAGACTGGCTCACCGTGCGCTTGAGCACCACCCGCGAAGCCTCGGACGCGGCCACCGTGCAAAACCAGTTGAAGCAGGCCACTGAGGCTGCCCTCGCAAGCTTGCGCGCGCAGGTGCGCCCTGGCGATTTCGAAGTGCGCACCGGCTCCTTCGGCGTGTACCCTCGCTACGCCAGCGCCGGCAAGATGGCGGGGTGGCATGGCTCGGCCGAGGTCATCATCGAAGGTCGCGACATTGAGCGCATCAGCGCCGCGGCCGGCAAGGTGTCTGGGATGACGGTGGGGCAGATGGGGTTCTCGTTGTCGCGCGAGGCGCGCCGCAAGCTGGAGTCGCAGGTGCAAGCCATGGCCATTGATCGCTTCAAGGCCCGGGCAGCCGAGATTGCCCAGGGCTTCGGCTTTACCGGGTACCAGTTGCGTGAGGTCTCGGTGAGCGCCGCCGACGAACCGGGGCGCCCGATCTACGCTCGTCCCATGGCCATGGAAGCCAAAGCGGCCATGAGCGATGCCCCGATTCCGGTGGAGGCCGGTACCAGCACCGTGTCGGTGACGGTGTCTGGCTCGGTTCAGCTGCGCTGAGCGCGAGGCCGCTCAGCGCGCCGTTGGCTGGCTGCTCGCTTACTGGGCGGCCCAGCCGCCGTCCATGTTCCAGGCCACGCCACGCACGTTGTTGGCGGCCGGCGAACAGAAGAAAACGGCCAACTCGCCCAACTCTTCGGGCGTGGTGAACTGCATCGACGGCTCTTTCTCGCCCAGCAGCAGCCGGGTGGCTTCGTCGTTGGAAATGCCCAGCGCTGCGGCCTTCGCGTCCACCTGTTTCTGCACCAAGGGCGTGAGCACCCAGCCCGGGCAGATGGCATTGCAGGTGATGCCGGTGGTGGCGTTCTCCAGTGCGGTGACCTTGGTCAAGCCCACGATGCCGTGCTTGGCGGCCACGTAAGCCGACTTCTCCGCCGAGGCCACCAGGCCGTGCACCGACGCCACGTTGATGATGCGGCCCCAGTTGCCCTTTTGCATGGCTGGCAGGGCCAGGCGCGTGGTGTGAAAGGCGCTGGTCAGGTTGATGGCCATGATCGCGTCCCAACGCTCCACGGGGAAGTTTTCCACACGGCTCACGTGCTGGATGCCCGCGTTGTTCACCAGAATGTCCACCTGGCCGAAGCGCTGGGCTGCAAAGGCCATCATGGCTTCGATCTCGGTCGGTTTGCTCATGTCGGCGCCGTGGTACTCCACCTCGACGCCTAGTGCCTTCACCTCGGCCTTGGCTGCCTCGATTTCACCGAAGCCGTTGAGAACGATGTTGGCGCCCTGACGAGCCAAGGCCTTGGCGATGCCCAGGCCAATCCCGCTGGTGGATCCGGTCACGAGGGCGGTTTTTCGAGCAAGCATGTGGGTCTCCAGTTCCATTACGATCGGTTCAAGACACCCAAATCATAGGGGGAGGCCATGACACCTCCTGATGACATTGCCTCTTAGCACCATGTCCGATCCTCAGCTTCAGCGCCTTGCCGTCGGCTTGCCGGCATCCCCCAGCGGCTCGCCGCGCCAAATGGCCTGGTGGGATTGGCCCTGTCCCGATCCCGCCAGCCGCCATGTCGTGGTGTGCGCCCACGGCCTGTCGCGCCAGGGGCGCGACTTCGATGCCCTGGCCAAGGCCTTGCAGCCCCGTTGCCGCGTGGTGGCCTTTGACGTGGCGGGCCGTGGCCACAGTGACCGCCTCGCCGATCCCATGGGCTACCAGCTGCCCACCTATGTGGCCGATGCCGTGGCGCTCCTGGGTGAGCTTCGTCGCCAGCAGCCTGATGCCCGCATCGACTGGGTGGGCACGAGCATGGGGGGCTTGATCGGCATGGCGGTGGCCGCGCAGCCAGCCCTGTCCATCGGCCGCCTGGTGCTCAATGACGTGGGTCCGATCATTCAACTGGAAGCCTTGCAGCGCATTGGCGCCTACCTAGGGCAAAACCCGTCGTTTGACAGCGAACAGCAGGCCGTGGATTACCTGGCCTCCATCTCGCAAGACTTTGGTCCCCACACCCCCGAACAGTGGCGCGCCCTGAGCCTGCCCATGTTGCGGGAGCGCGAAGGCCGGTGGTACCTGCATTACGACCCGGCTCTGGCTCAACCCGTCAAGGCGTTGCTGCAGAGCCCCAACCCCGAAGAGGCGGTGCGCCAGGGTGAAGCGGCCTTGTGGCAGCTCTACGATGCGATCGCCTGCCCCACCTTGCTGCTGCGCGGGGCGCAGTCCGATTTGCTGAGCGAGGCCACCGTGGCCCAGATGCAGGCCCGCGGGCCGCACCCCGCTTGCGTCAGGTTCGAGGGCGTTGGCCATGCCCCCACCCTGGTGGCCGACAACCAGATTGCCGCGGTTCGAGATTTCCTCTGGACCGCCTGAGTAGCCTGCATGAAACGATCTTCTCCCCCTGCGTTGCCCGCCAGTTCGGCGAGCACCCCTCTGCCGGCAGGGCAGTCATCTGCCATCGTGGCCGCCACGGCCGCCAGCCTGCCCCACCAAGTGAATGCACTGGCCCGGGCGCGTGCCTTTGCCGAACCCCTGCTGACCTGTGAGTCGCTGGACACCGGCGAAAACGTCTTTGCCCACGCCGATGCGGTGGCGCAGATCCTCAGCGATATCGGGGGCTCTGAGGCCATGCAGGCAGCGGCCTACCTGGTGTACGCCTGCCAACACCTGAACAAGCCGCAAGAGGTCATCGCCAAGGCCTTTGGCGAGCACTTCGCTGCGCTGGCCCTGGAGACCACCAAGCTGGTGCAATTGCAGCGCCAGACGCGCAACAAGGCCGCGGCGGCGCAGGCAAAAAAGGCCGAAGAGCGCCAGGCCGCCAGCGATGCCGCGCAGCCGACGCCCGGCCCCGGCAAGGCGCCTGTTTCCGAACTGGCCGCCAGCCAGACGGAAAACGTGCGCAAGATGCTGCTGGCCTTCTCTCGCGACCTGCGCGTGGTGATGCTTCGCCTGGCTTCGCGCCTGCAGACCTTGCGCTATTTCGCGTCCATCAAAGGCAACCCTGGCGAGGCGCTGGCCAGCGAATCGCTGCACGTGTTCGCGCCGCTGGCCAACCGCCTGGGCATCTGGCAAATCAAATGGGAAATGGAGGACCTGGCCTTTCGTTTCCTTGAGCCACAGACCTACAAGGAAGTGGCGCGCCTGCTGGACGAAAAAAGGGCTGAGCGCGAGGTGCACGTCGAACAGGTGCGGGTGCAACTGCAGACCGACCTGCTGGCGCAGGGCATTGCATCGTCGGTTCAGGGGCGGCCCAAGCACATCTACAGCATCGTCAAGAAGATGCGGGGCAAGGACCTGGGCTTTGACCGGGTGTTCGACATTCGCGCGCTGCGCGTGATCGTGCCCACGCTTGAAGACTGCTACGCGGTGCTGGCTTACGTACACGCCCATTTCGCGCCGGTGCCAGACGAGTTTGACGACTACATCGCCAAGCCAAAGCCCAATGGCTACCAGTCGTTGCACACGGTGGTGCGCGACGCGCAGGGCAGGGCGTTCGAGATCCAGATCCGCACCCAGGCCATGCACGACCATGCCGAGCATGGCGTGGCGGCCCACTGGGCTTACAAGGAGGCAGGATCGAAGGGCTACGCTGGCGTGTCGGCCAGTTCAGAGTACGACGCCAAGATCGCAGTGCTGCGTCAGCTGCTGGCTTGGGAGCGCGACCTCAGCGGCTCGGCTGGGGGCTTGTTCGATGACCGCATCTACGTGCTGACGCCTGACGCCGCCATCGTGGAGCTGCCGCAAGGCGCTACCCCGGTGGACTTTGCCTACAACGTTCACACCGATCTCGGTCACCGTTGCCGCGGCGCGCGCGTGGACGGTGCCATGGTGCCACTCAACACCGCGCTGCAAAACGGCCAGACGGTTGAGATCAACGCCGCCAAGGAGGGCGGGCCGTCGCGAGACTGGTTGAACCCCGATCTGGGCTATCTCGTCAGTCACCGCGCGCGCACCAAGGTTCGCGCCTGGTTCAACGCCCAGGCGCTGCAAGAGACCGTGGCCCGCGGGCGCGAGGCGGTGGAAAAACTGCTGCAACGCGAGGGCAAGACCGCCATCAAGCTGGACGACCTCGCCGTGGCCATGGGCCTTGAGTCTGCTCAAGAGTTGTTCGAGCAGGTGGGCAAGGATGAGTTGTCGCTGCGCGCCATCGAAACCCAGTTGCGCCCCTCCGAACCGACGCCTGCCGCGCCCCCGGCCCAGTGGCTGAAAAAGCCTCGCCGGCCATCGGCCGGTGGTGCTGGAGATGTGCTGGTGGTGGGCGTGGGCTCCTTGATGACCCAACTGGCCAAGTGCTGTCGACCCGCGCCACCCGACGACATTCGAGGCTTCGTGACCCGAGGCAAGGGCGTCAGTGTGCACCGCGCTGACTGCGCCGACTTTCAGCACTTGGTGCGCAAAGCGCCCGATCGGGTCATTGATGTCGAATGGGGAGGGCTGTCGGGCGTCAGCCGCGACCACGCGCCTGTGTACCCGGTGGACGTGGCCATCGAAGCGTCTGACCGCCAGGGCCTGTTGCGCGACATCTCAGACGTGTTTGCCCGCGAGAAGATGAACGTGATCGGGGTGCAGACGCAAACGGTCAAGGGCGTGGCCTGGATGACATTCACCATCGAGGTGGCGGACGCCCGCCAGGTCACCCGCGCCATGTCGGTTGTGGGCGAGGTGCCGGGCGTGCGCGTGGTGCGCCGCAAGTGAGCCTCAAAATACCTGCTATACTTTCAGCTTCGAATCGTTTGTAGGCGCGTAGCTCAGCTGGTTAGAGCACCACCTTGACATGGTGGGGGTCGTTGGTTCGAGTCCAATCGCGCCTACCAAACATCCGAGACGCAAAGCCTGGTTCAGCCAGGCTTTTTTGTTGCCGAAGCGCACAGGGAAAACCCATTCTTGCATCACCCCAGGGGGTTTCTAGAATGCAGGCTCGCGCAGGCCAATGGCGCCGCCCCATCGTCTCCCTTTCGAAAGTCCAGTCGTGCAGAAATCCAAGGCCGATGCCAGCAGCCCCAAGGGGGCTGTCCGGGTGATCAAGAAGTATCCCAATCGGCGCCTGTACGACACCGATACGTCGTCGTACATCACCCTGGCCGAGGTCAAAGGCCTGGTCATGGCGAACGAGCCGTTCGTCGTGCGTGACGCCAAGTCCAACGAGGACCTGACGCGAAGCATCCTGCTCCAGATCATCCTGGAGGAAGAGACGGCTGGCGTGCCCATCTTCACCGAGCAGGTGCTGGCCAACATCATTCGCTTCTATGGTCACGCCATGCAAGACTTCATGGGGTCGTACCTGGAGAAGAACATCCAGATCTTCATGGACCTGCAGCAGAAGATGACCGAGCAGCCGGGCGGGCTCAACCCCGAGGCCTGGCAGCAGTTCATGAACATGCAGTCGCCCATGATGCAGGGAATGATGGGCACCTACCTCGAGCAGTCTCGCAACGCCTTCACGCAGATGCAGGAGCAGATGCAGAAGAACAGCGAGCAATTCTTGGCGGCGTTGGGCATCAAGCGCTAGTGGCTTGGGGTCTGAGACAATCGGGCCCATGAGCGATACCCCTGCATCCCTGGGCACCACGACGCCCAAAGTCGGATTTGTCAGCCTTGGCTGCCCCAAGGCCCTGACCGATTCGGAACTCATCCTGACCCAACTCAGCGCCGAGGGTTACCAGACCTCCAAGACCTTCGCTGGGGCCGATCTGGTCATCGTCAACACCTGTGGCTTCATTGACGATGCCGTCAAGGAAAGCCTGGACACCATCGGCGAGGCCTTGGCCGAGAACGGCAAGGTCATTGTCACTGGCTGCCTGGGGGCTCGCGAAGGGCAGGGCGGGGGCAACCTGGTGCAAGAGATGCATCCGAGCGTGCTGGCGGTGACGGGGCCCCATGCCACCCACGAGGTGATGGAGGCGGTGCACAAGCACTTGCCCAAGCCGCACGACCCCTTTGTTGACCTGGTGCCTCCTCAAGGCATCAAGCTCACGCCGCGCCATTACGCGTATCTCAAGATCAGCGAAGGCTGCAACCACCGCTGTACCTTCTGCATCATCCCGTCAATGCGCGGTGACCTCGTCAGCCGACCGATTGGCGATGTGTTGACCGAGGCCCGCAAGCTGTTCGAGTCGGGCGTGAAAGAGCTGTTGGTCGTGAGTCAGGACACCTCTGCCTATGGGGTGGACGTGCAGTACCGCACCGGCTTCTGGGACGGTAAGCCGGTCAAGACCCGCATGCTCGATCTGGTGCGCACTCTTGGTGAGCTGGCCAAACCTTTCGGTGCCTGGGTTCGCTTGCACTACGTTTACCCCTATCCGCACGTGGACGATGTCGTTCCTTTGATGGCTGAGGGGCTGGTGCTGCCCTACCTTGATGTGCCCCTGCAGCACAGTCACCCTGACGTGCTCAAGCGCATGAAGCGGCCTGCCAGCGGCGAGAAGAACCTGGAGCGCATCGCGCGCTGGCGCGAGATCTGCCCTGAGATTGTGGTGCGCAGCACCTTCATCGCGGGCTTCCCTGGCGAGACCGAGGCAGAGTTCGAGCACTTGCTGCACTTCGTGCGTGAGGCGCAGATCGACCGCGCTGGCTGTTTTGCTTATTCCCCGGTGGAGGGGGCGGCGGCCAACGCCTTGGCCGATCCCGTGCCTGAAGCGGTTCGTGAGGAGCGCCGCGCCCGGTTCATGGCGGTGGCTGAGGCGGTGTCCGCCGAGCGGCTGCGCCAGCGCGTGGGCGCCACCATGCAGGTGTTGGTCGATTCGGCGCCGGGCCTGGGCAAGAAGGGTGGTGTGGGGCGCAGTTATGCCGACGCACCAGAGATCGATGGTGTGGTGCGCTTGTTGCCGCCCCAGAAAATCAGCAAGGTGCTGAAGGTGGGCGAGTTCACCAAGGCGCGCATCGTGGCGGCCGAAGGGCATGATTTGGTGGCCATGCCGATCTGACGAGGCGGGGGGGCGCTTGCGCCCTTCGTTCGGAGCGCGGAAAAGAAAAGGCCCGCTGATCATTGATCAGCGGGCCATGTTCTTGGTGCCCAAGAGAGGACTCGAACCTCCACGGAGTTACCCGCTAGTACCTGAAACTAGTGCGTCT
>NZ_JAYSFD010000028.1:0-12929 GCF_041913525.1 Hydrogenophaga sp.
GACCCGCGACCTCTCCCTTACCAAGGGAGTGCTCTACCACTGAGCCACATGGGCACGGGCCATCGAGAAACGATGGAGCGGGAAACGAGGCTCGAACTCGCGACCTCAACCTTGGCAAGGTTGCGCTCTACCAACTGAGCTATTCCCGCGGCGTATCCGCGTGCAGATCAACGGCTTGGTTGGCCTGGTGGAACACCACCGTTGTTGATCTGTGCTGAATTTGCTTTCGCAAATTCTTTGATCTTGCTTGAGCTTCTCTCACTGGCCGAAGCCACTGCTTTTACTCAAGTCTTTCGCTCTTTTTGGTGAAGAACGAATCTCGGCATTATAACCAGTTTTTTCGCCCCCGCCGCGAAGCCGATCCATCGATCAGGCTCAACGACGCCAGCACTCACACCGAACCGTTAACAAAAAGGCCTTGGATGCGCCAAGGCCTTTTGTTTGGCTCCCCGACCTGGACTCGAACCAGGGACCTGCGGATTAACAGTCCGTCGCTCTACCGACTGAGCTATCAGGGAATATTCGGTCTAAGCAAAAGCCCATCGCTAGGATGGGCTTTTGGAAATTTTGGTGGCCTGGGGCGGAATCGAACCACCGACACGCGGATTTTCAATCCGCTGCTCTACCAACTGAGCTACCGGGCCGTGCGAAAAACGCAATTATAGCAGGGATTTTGGCCTTCGCGATCAGAAAGCACCGCGCTTGCTGCGGGCCAGGTCAACACCGAGTTGTTTGAGCTTGCGGTAGAGGTGAGTGCGCTCCAGGCCGGTCTTCTCGGCCACACGGGTCATGGAGCCGGACTCCTTGGCCAAGTGGTACTCGAAGTAGGCGCGCTCAAACTCGTCACGTGCATCGCGCAGCGGGCCGTCGAGGTTGAAGGTTTGTTGAGGCAGCGGGCCGGTGGGCACCGCGACCTGGCTCGCGGCGACCGAGACCGATGCGGTCATGGCCTGCTCAACGGTGAACTCCACCGGCCCGTTGCCGCGAAGGGGCGGCATGCCGGCAGCAGGCACTTTGGGCGCTACCTTGTACAGCCCCTGATCGACCGCTTTGAGCAGCTTCTGCAGCGTGATGGGCTTTTCCAGGAAGGCAGTGGCGCCGATGCGCGTGGCCTCCACGGCGGTGTCGATGGTGGCGTGCCCGCTCATCATGATCACGGGCATGGTCAGCTGGCCAGCAGTGGCCCACTCCTTGAGCAGTGTCACGCCGTCGGTGTCGGGCATCCAGATGTCCAGCAGCACGAGGTCTGGGCGCATCTGCGCACGCAGGTTTCGGGCCTGGGCAGCATTTTCGGCCAGCTCGACCGTGTGCCCCTCGTCGTTGAGGATTTCCGAGAGCAAGTCACGGATCCCCAATTCATCGTCTACGACCAGGATCGTTGCCATGTCACCCCGTAATTTTCTGACTCTGTTGCCAATTTGCAACTTCGAATGATAACGAGACTTGAGCGCCAATCACCGCTCCGTCCAACACCCGATTGGCCAGGTCAACCCGGCCTCGGTGCTCGTCCATGATCTTCTTCACGACCGCCAGGCCCAGGCCAGTGCCCTTGGACTTGGTGGTCACGTAGGGCTCGAAGGCGCGCTTGAGAATGTGTTCTGCAAAACCCGGGCCATGGTCGAGCACCGCCAGGCGCACCCACTGACCGCTGTCGGAGCGGCGGGTGCGCAAAATCACCTCGGCCTGCGGCTGGCCTGCCATGGCGTCCTGTGCGTTCTGCACCAGGTTGTGCACGATCTGGCGCACCTGTTGCGGGTCGGCCAGCACTGGCGGCACGTCGTCGGCCAGCTCCAGGCGCACCGGCACCGCCGCGTTTTCGTACAGACCCAGGATGTCGCGCAACAGGGCATTGAGGTCCAGCGGCTCCAGGTGGGCGGCGGGCAGACGGGCGTAGTCGCGGAACTCGTTCACCAGGCGTTTCATCGCGTCCACCTGGTCCACGATGGTGCGCACCGATTTGTCGAGGATGGCCTGCTCGGGCGCCGCCACCTTGCCATCGAGCTTCATGGCCAGGCGCTCGGCCGACAACTGAATGGGTGTCAGCGGGTTCTTGATTTCGTGGGCCAGGCGCCGTGCCACCTCGCCCCATGCCTTGGCCCGCTGCGCCGACACCATCTCTGACACGTCATCGAACACCAGCAGGCGCTCGTTGTTGGGCAAGAGGGCGCCCCGTGCGATCAGGGTAATGCCCCGCTCAAAGGGGGTGTCGCCACCCGAGCCCAGCTCGAAGGACTGCTGCCAGTGGCCGCCTTCATGGGGCGTCTGCTCAGCCAGGAAGCGCTCGAACTGCTGCGCCACGCCCTGCCCAAACGCTTCCAAACCGGGCACCTCGGCCAAGGGCTTGTGCAGGTGCACGCCCAGTGGGGTGTGCAGGACGCGCGCCGCTCCCGGGTTGGCGCTGCGCAGTTTCCCGTCTTCGTCCAACACCACGACGCCGGCGGTGAGGTTGTCCAGAATGGTCTGCAGGTTTTCGCGCGCCGCGTCCACCTGCAACATGCTGCGCTGCACGGCCTCACGCGCATCGGCGAGGTCTTGCGTCATGTGGGCAAAGGTGCGGGTGAGACCGGCGATCTCGTCTTTGGAGGTCAGCGCCTGCTTGGGCGCAAGGTTGCCAGCGGCCACCTCTCGCATGCCCTCGGCCAGCACCAAGAGCGGCCGGATGAGCTGGTTGCCCAGCAAGACCGCCAACAGCACGGCGCCGAACACCGCCAGGAAGAGCGCCAGCGTGAGCGTGCCGATGTACATGCGGCGCAGCCCTTCGCGCCCAAGCGCCCGCTCTTGGTATTCGCGGTTGGCCACCTGCACCGCCAGGGCGTCCACCACCAAGGCAGCAGGCAGTGGGGCGATGACTTGCAGGTAACGCGGCTCCACGCCGAACCCGTAGCTGGGCGGGCTGACCAACGCCAGCACGCGAATGCGCGCCTGATTGGACGCCAGCATGGCCTCCAGCTCGCCGTCGGCGCCCTCCTCCAGGCCCTCGATCTGGGCCAGCACACGGGTGGCCCTCACGCTGCGCAGCAAGGCCGCACTCGGGCGCTCGGGGTTGATGTCAAAGCGCGATAGACCCGAACTGCCGATGGCCTGGCCGTTGGCGCCCCACAGCACGATGTCAGAGGCGCCGAGTTGCTCGCGCAGGCCATCCAGCGCCAGTGCCGCGGCCGTGTTGGGCTGACGTGCCAGGCCGTCAGCGGCGAGCCGCGTCTTGTTGGCCAGATCGGCCGTGAGGGTGTCCAGGGTGGTGCGCCCCAGGTTCAAGCCCGCCGTGAGAGCGTTTTCCACGCGCACATCAAACCAGCTCTCGATTGAGCGGGAGACGAACTGGTACGACACGGTGTAGATCAGCAGCCCGGGCAGCACGCCCACCAGGCCAATGATGCCGGCGAGCTTGACCAGCAGGCGGCTGCCGAACTTGCCGCGGCGAAAGCGCACGGCCAGGCGAACCGCGAGCCAGGCGATGACCGCCAGCAAGAAGGCCGCCACCGTGGCGTTGATGGCCACCAGCCAGGTGAAGTTCTGCTCGTAGAGGTTGCGGTTCTTGGTGGCCACCGTCAGCAGAAACAGCAGCACCATGCCCAGACCGCTCATGACCACCAGGGCCGTGCCGATGGCCCAACGGCGGGGTGCCACGCGACGAGATGGGGCGTCGTCCATGCTCACGGCTTGCTGAGGGCCTCGGCGGTGGCGTCGGTTTCCGGCGCGGGCAAGGGCAAGCGCTGGCGCCACTCCACGCTCCAATCGGGCTGATTGGCCATGCCGAACTGGAACGGCCGCGGCAAGAGGGACAGATCAAGTTGGAAACTGGCCTCGATGCGGTGCTCAGCACTCGGGTCAAGTTGGCCCGCGTCGGCAATCTTCCAGCGCACCACTCGCCCGACGGCCGCCAGGGCATCGTCCAAACTGTCGAAGCTCTGGTGCAAGGCGTACTGCAGGCCCGACGCACTGGGGTTGGCCCCCACCTCGTTGGACACGCTCATGCGCCATCGGCGCGTCAAGGGCTGGAAGGCCAGGCGCAACACGCGGGTGGCGCTGGCCACGCGCTTGTCGTACCAATACCAGCGCAAACGCATCACTTCTGCCTGCCACACGAAATACAAGGGGACGCCCTTGGTCAGCGCGTCTTCGACCACATCGGCCGGTGTGAGGGTGAGGCGCACCGACAGGAACACCCCGTCGGCACCGCGCTGCACGCTCACCTGCTGCGCTTGAGGTGCCTGCGCGACTGCGGGCAGGGCGAGGAAGCACCCGCACAGCCAGGCCCACAGCCAGCGCCGACAGGCCATCAGCAAGCGCAGGCGCTCACAGGGGCGCCTTGTCGATGCGGGCGTAATAGAAGCCGTCGTGTCCACCCGGCGCATTGTCGTTGAAGTCCCCTTCAGCGGACGCCCGCCCGGGCAGCAAGTGGCCTGGGCCGGGCTGCCAGCGGGCATCGGTGTGGCGCGAGAGAAACGCCTGGACCTGGTCCTCGCCCTCAGCCTTGAACACGGAGCAGGTGGCGTAGACCAAGCGCCCGCCCGGTTTCAGCAAGGGCCACAGCGCCTCCAGCAAGGCTTTCTGAATGGACACCAGTGCAGCAATGTCGCTGGCGCGGCGCAGCCATCGCACATCGGGGTGGCGCCGCACGATGCCCGCCGCGCTGCACGGCGCGTCGAGCAGGATGGCGTCAAAGGGCTTGCCGTCCCACCAGGCATCGGGGTGCGCGGCATCGGCCACCAGCACCTTGGCCTGCAAACCCAGGCGTTGCAGGGTGTCGGTGATGCGATGGGCGCGCTGCGCGTCCACGTCCAGCGCGACCACCTGCGCATCGGCCTGCTCCAGCAGGTGCGCGGTCTTGCCGCCGGGGGCAGCGCAAGCGTCCAGCACGCGGTCGTCAGGTGCCCAGGTGCGACCCGCCAGCAACAGGGGGGCCGCCAGTTGCGCAGCCGCGTCTTGTACGGAGACCTGGCCTTGGGCGAAGCCCGGCAGTTGCTCCACTGGCAACGCCCGGCCCAGCACCACGCCATCGTCGCCCACGGGCTGCGCGGCAATGCCACGGTCGGCCAACGATTGCAGGTAAGTGTCGCGGCTGACCTGGCGACGGTTGACACGCAAGGTCATCGGACCGGGCTCGTTATCCGCGGCCACGATGGCTTGCCAGTGTTGGGGGTAGTCGCGGCGCAGGCGCTCGATCCACCACAGCGGGTGGTTGAACCGGGCCACTGGGTCGTCGCGCACGGCGGCCAGCAAAGTATCCCGCTCGCGCAGGAAGCGGCGCAAACAGGCATTCAGGAATCCGGCCTGGCGTTCGGTTCGGCGCTGCCGACGCAGGGCGGCCACTGCCTGGTCCACCAAAGTGTGCTCGGCGTACCGAGGCCCATCGTCCGTGCTGAGCAGCGCGATGGCGGTACACAACAACGCATGCACCAGGGGTTCCGGGCTTCGCTGCACCAACCTGGCGGCCACAGCTCGGGCCAGGCCGAAGTGGCGCAAGGCATGAAAGGTAAGGGCCTGCACGCCAGGACGCAGGGCATCGGGGACGGCAGGCAGGGCGTCGGACAGCGACTGGCCGCTCGCCACCGCGGCCACGCAACGGGCCGTGTGCAGCAATTGGTCGGCCAAGGCCGGGGCGCTAGGGCGGGAAGGTGCGTTCAAAGTTGACTCGGGTTAGCTGAGGGTCCAATCCGGGGCGCTCACCGCAGCGGGGGCCTCGGATGGCCAATCGAGGGATGGGGTGCTCAGGGGCAATGGTCCCATCCGGCGTCCGTAGAGGCGGTAGATGCGCTCGCTCAGCGGTGGGTGGGCGTTCAGCCAGCGGGCGGCGTGGCCGCCTTCACTGCCCACCAGCAGCAGGTGTTGCACCGCGGCGGGCTGGTGTTGTCCGGCCACGCCGGCCTGGCGCTGGGCCAGCACCTTGCGCAACACGCCGCCCAAGCTGTCGCGGCTGCGCGTCCATTGCACCGCGCGGGCATCGGCCAGAAACTCGCGCTGGCGCGACACCGCGGCCTGCAAAGCGTGGCCGGCGATCCAGCCGAGCCAGCCCACCAACTTGAGTACCCAGCCCAGCAAGGCCAGCGCCGTGGGGCGACCGGTGGCATCGGGCTCGGTCATCGAATCGCCCATGCGGTAGACCATTTCCAGGCCGAACACCATACCCACCAGCCGCAGGTTCAGGCGGGTGTCGCCCTCGCCAATGTGGCTCAGCTCGTGGGCCACAAGACCTTGCAGTTCGTCGCGGGTAAGCTGCTCCAGCGCCCCCTGCGTGACGACCAGGGCGGCATCGCTGCCGTCCCAGCCGGCAGCGAAGGCGTTGATGGAGGCATCGCGAGCCAGCACCATGGGGGCTGGCCTGGCGAGGCCCGCGGCCAGCGCCATTTCCTCGACGATGTTGCAGAACCTGTGCTCGGTGTGCGATCCGCTGCGGTGGGCCGCCCGTGCGCCCAGGCGCTGCGCCAGGCGCACGCCGCCATCGCGCTTCAATCGCGAGGTTTCCAGCCACCAGCCGCCGAGCACGAAGCCAAGGGCAACGCCCGTGTTCACCTCGAAGAACAGACGGGGAAAGGCCATGGGGCCAGGCATCCAAAATCCCCAGATCAGTCCCCAGGCGGCCGCCAAAGCGACGTTGATGGCCAGCACCATCAGGACCACGGTGAGCACGAAGGCGCACAAGTGCCACGCCGTCTGGCGGCGGGCCTCCTGCTGGTGCTCGGCAAAGCGCATGGACCAGCGCTCAGAGCTTCACGGCCACTGGCTGGCGCTCGGCCTCGCTGGTGGTGGCGGCCAGCATGGGCTGGGGCACGAAACCGAACAGGCGGGCAATGATGAGCGTCGGGAATTGGGCCGCGGCGTCGTTGAACGCCAGCACGTGGTCGTTGTAGGCCTGGCGGGCAAAGCCCACGCGGTTTTCGGTGCTGGCCAACTCTTCGCTGAGTTCGCGCAGGGTTTCATCGGCCTTGAGTTCGGGGTAGTTTTCCACCACGGCCATCAGGCGCCCCAGGGCGCCGCCCAGCACCGCCTCCGCACCCGCCAGTTGGCCCAACGCTGTGGCGTTGAGCGGGCTGGTGGCCGCCACTTGCTCGGCGCTGCGCGCTTGATGGCGGGCTGCGATCACGGCCTCCAGGGTCTTGGATTCGTGCTCAAGATACCGCCGTGCCACCTCCACCAGGTTGGGGATCAGGTCATAGCGGCGCTTGAGCTGCACGTCGATCTGGCCAAAGGCGTTGGCGATGGCGTTCTTCAGGCGCACCAAGCGGTTGTAGGCGCCCACGGCCCAGAAAACCGACACCAGGGCAAGGCCCAGCAACACCCATTGCGTGACAGACATGTTCAAACTCCTTGGCGCGCGCCGTGTTGGTGCTTCTGCGCGGCGACTATAGCCCAGGCCCCTGGCCACGAAAGGCGAACGGCATGGGCAAAAAAAACCCCGGCCAACGGGCCGGGGCTTGGTTCGGGTTGAACGCTCCGATTACTCGGCGGCGTCGCCCGCGGCGTCAGCGGCCTCGGCCTGGTCGGCCGCCAGCGACAGTGCGTCGGCTTCGGCGATGGCGCGGCGCTCTTCGTCGTCCATCTTTTCCTTGGCCTTGCGTGCCTCGTGGTAAGCCATGCCGGTACCCGCCGGGATCAGGCGACCCACGATCACGTTTTCCTTCAGGCCACGCAGCTCGTCGCGCTTGCCCATGATGGCAGCCTCGGTGAGCACGCGGGTGGTTTCCTGGAAGGAAGCCGCGGAAATGAACGAGTCGGTGGACAGCGAGGCCTTGGTGATGCCCAGCAGCACGTTGCTGTAGGTGGCAGGGATCTTGCCTTCGGCGCGCAGGGCGTCGTTGGTGTTGAGGATCTCGGAGCGCTCGACCTGCTCGCCAGCGATGTAGGACGAATCGCCCACGCTGTCGACGATCACGCGACGCAGCATCTGGCGAACGATCACCTCGATGTGCTTGTCGTTGATCTTCACACCCTGCAAGCGGTAGACGTCCTGCACCTCATCGACGATGTAGCGGGCCAGCTCTTCCATGCCCAGCAGGCGCAAGATGTCCTGCGGATCGGCCGGGCCGTCCACGATGCTCTCGCCGCGGTTGACCACCTGGCCTTCGTGCACCAGGATGTTCTTTTCCTTGGGGATGAGCTCTTCCCAGACCTTGCCTTCCGGATCGGTGATCTGCAGGCGAATCTTGCCCTTGGTCTCCTTGCCGAACGACACGGTACCGGTCATTTCGGCCAGGATGCCAGCGTCCTTCGGCGAACGGGCTTCGAACAGCTCGGCCACGCGCGGCAGACCACCCGTGATGTCGCGGGTCTTCTGGCCTTCCACCGGGATACGGGCCAGCACTTCGCCGGGGCCCACTTCCTGGCCATCGCGCACCTGGATCAGGGCGCCGACCTGGAAGCCGATCGTCACGGCGTGGTCGGTGCCGGGGATCTTCACCTCGTGGCCCTGTGCATCGATCAGCTTCACCTGCGGACGCACCACCTTGGTGGCACCACGGCGCTTCGGGTCGATCACGACCAGGGTCGACAGACCGGTCACGTCGTCCACCTGCTTGGCCACCGTCAGGCCCTCTTCCACGTTCTCGAATTTCACCGAGCCGGCGAATTCCGTGATGATGGGTCGGGTCAGCGGGTCCCAGTTGGCCAGGATGGTGCCGGCCTTGATCTGCTGGTCGGGCTTGATCGTCAGGATGGCGCCATAAGGCACCTTGTGACGCTCGCGCTCACGGCCGTGCTCGTCCTGGATGATGATCTCGCCCGAGCGCGCGATCACCACCAGTTCACCCTTGGTGTTGGTGACGTAGCGCATGGTCGCGTTGAAGGCGATCAGGCCGCTGGACTTGGCTTCCACGCTAGAGGCCACAGCCGCACGCGAGGCCGCACCACCGATGTGGAACGTGCGCATGGTCAGCTGGGTGCCCGGCTCGCCAATCGACTGGGCGGCAATCACGCCCACGGCTTCACCGATGTTCACCAGGCCACCACGGCCCAGGTCACGGCCATAGCACTTGGCGCAGATGCCGTAGCGGGTTTCGCAGGTCAGCGCGGTGCGCACCTTGACCTCGTCCACGCCGGCGGCTTCGATCTCGTCGAGCATGTCCTCGTCGAGCAGGGTGCCTGCGGGGATGAGCACTTGGCGGGTCTCGGGGTGCAGCACTTCCTCGGCGGTCGAGCGGCCCAGGATACGGTCGCGCAGCGACTCGATCACCTCACCGCCCTCGACGATGGCGCGCATCAGCGTGCCGTTGCTGGTGCCGCAATCCTGCTGGTTGACCACCAGGTCTTGCGTCACGTCCACCAGACGGCGGGTCAGGTAGCCCGAGTTCGCGGTCTTCAGCGCCGTGTCCGCCAGGCCCTTACGGGCACCGTGGGTGGAGATGAAGTACTGCAACACGTTCAGACCTTCACGGAAGTTCGCCGTGATGGGGGTCTCGATGATGGAGCCGTCAGGCTTGGCCATCAGGCCGCGCATGCCGGCGAGCTGACGGATCTGGGCGGCAGAACCGCGAGCACCCGAATCGGCCATCATGTAGATGGAGTTGAACGACTCCTGGTCCACTTCCTTGCCGCTGCGGTCCACGGTCTTCTGCTTGGCCAGCTGGGCCATCATGACCTTGGAAATCTCGTCACCGGCCTTGCCCCAGATGTCCACCACCTTGTTGTAACGCTCGCCAGCGGTCACCAGACCGGACGAGTACTGCTGGGCGATTTCCTTCACCTCGGCTTCGGCACGGGCAATCACCTCGGCCTTTTGCGGCGGCACCAGCATGTCGTCCACGGCAATCGAGATACCGGCGCGCGTGGCCAGACGGAAGCCGTTCTGCAGCAGCTTGTCGGCAAACACAACGGTTTCCTTCAGGCCGCACTTGCGGAAGCTGGCGTTGATCAGCTTGGAGATTTCCTTCTTCTTCAGCGCCTTGTTGATGACCTCGAAAGGCAGACCCTTGGGCAGGATCTCCGACAGCAGCGCACGGCCCACGGTGGTGTCCACCAGCTTCTGGTAGGGCACGAACTCGCCGGTGGTCTTGTCCTTGTTCCACTGGGTCAGGCGCACGCTGATCTTGGCGGTGATCTCCACGGCGCCGTTGTCCAGCGCGCGCTGCAGCTCGGCCAGGTCGGCAAAGATCATGCCTTCGCCCTTGCCGTTGATGCGCTCGCGGGTGGCGTAGTACAGGCCCAGCACCACGTCTTGCGACGGCACGATGGAGGGCTCGCCGTTGGCGGGGAACAGCACGTTGTTGGAGGCCAGCATCAGCGTGCGGGCTTCCAGCTGGGCTTCCACCGACAGCGGCACGTGCACGGCCATCTGGTCACCGTCGAAGTCGGCGTTGAAGGCCGCGCAGACGAGGGGGTGCAGCTGGATGGCCTTGCCTTCGATCAGGATCGGCTCGAAGGCCTGGATGCCAAGGCGGTGCAGCGTGGGCGCGCGGTTCAGCAGAACCGGGTGCTCCTTGATGACCTCTTCCAGAATGTCCCACACCACGGGGGTGCCGGCTTCCACTTCCTTCTTCGCCGCCTTGATGGTGGTGGCGATGCCCATGGCTTCCAGGCGCGAGAAGATGAAGGGCTTGAACAGCTCCAGGGCCATCAGCTTGGGCAGGCCGCACTGGTGCAGCTTCAGGGTCGGGCCCACGGTAATCACCGAACGGCCCGAGTAGTCGACGCGCTTGCCCAGCAGGTTCTGACGGAAGCGGCCGCTCTTGCCCTTGATCATGTCGGCCAGCGACTTCAGGGCGCGCTTGTTGGCGCCCGTCATGGCCTTGCCACGGCGGCCGTTGTCCAGCAGGCTGTCAACGGCTTCCTGCAGCATGCGCTTTTCGTTGCGCGCAATGATCTCGGGCGCCTTCAGCTCCAGCAGGCGCTTGAGGCGACTGTTGCGGTTGATGACGCGGCGGTACAGGTCGTTCAGGTCGGAGGTGGCGAAGCGGCCGCCGTCCAGGGGAACGAGCGGACGCAGGTCCGGCGGCAGCACGGGCAGCACGTCCAGCACCATCCACTCGGGCTTGATGCCCGACTTCTTGAAGGCCTCCAGCACCTTCAGGCGCTTGGCGTTCTTCTTGATCTTGAGCTCCGAGCCGGTCAGGTCGTTGCGCAGCTTCTCGATCTCGATGTCGAGGTCGATGGCTTGCAGCAGCTCCTTGATGCCCTCAGCGCCCATCTTGGCGATGAACTCGTCGCCATATTCCTTGCGCTTGGCGTCGTAGTCGTCCTCGGACATGATCGCGAATTTCTTCAGCGGGGTCATGCCCGGATCGACGATCACATAGGCTTCGAAGTACAGCACGCGCTCGATGTCGCGCAGCGTCATGTCCAGGATCAGGCCCAGACGCGACGGCAGCGACTTCAGGAACCAGATGTGGGCGCAAGGCGCGGCCAGGTCGATGTGGCCCATGCGCTCGCGGCGCACCTTGGTCTGGGTGACTTCAACGCCGCACTTCTCGCAGATCACGCCGCGGTGCTTCAGGCGCTTGTACTTGCCGCACAGGCACTCGTAGTCCTTGATCGGGCCAAAGATCTTGGCGCAGAACAGGCCGTCGCGCTCGGGCTTGAAGGTGCGGTAGTTGATGGTCTCGGGCTTCTTCACCTCACCGAAGGACCACGAGCGGATTTTCTCCGGCGAGGCCAGGCCGATGCGAATGGCATCGAAGTGCTCGTCGGGCGTGAACTGCTTGAACAGGTCGAGCAAAGATTTCATGGTTGGCTTTCCTCAGGTTCGGTGAATCAGGAACGCTCCAGCTCGATGTCGATACCGAGCGAGCGAATTTCCTTGACCAGCACGTTGAACGACTCGGGCATGCCCGCGTCGATCGTGTGCTCGCCCTTGACGATGGACTCGTACACCTTGGTGCGGCCCTGCACGTCGTCGGACTTGACGGTGAGCATTTCCTGCAGGATGTAGGAAGCGCCATAGGCCTCCAGCGCCCACACTTCCATCTCACCGAAACGCTGACCACCGAACTGGGCCTTACCACCCAGCGGCTGTTGCGTGACCAGCGAGTACGGGCCGGTGGAGCGGGCGTGCATCTTGTCGTCGACCAGGTGGTGCAGCTTCAGGAAGTGCATGTAGCCAACGGTGGTCACGCGCTCGAAGGCATCACCGGTGCGGCCGTCGTACAGCTGCGCCTGGGTGCGGGTGGCCGTCAGGCCCTTGCGAGCGGCGATGTCGTCCGGGTAGGCCAGCTTGAGCATGGCGCGGATCTCGTCTTCCGAGGCGCCATCGAACACCGGCGTGGCGAAGGGCAGACCACCTTGCAGGTTGCGCGCCATTTCCACGATCTCGGTGTCGCTCAGGTCGGAGAAGTCTTCCTTCTTGCCGGCGTGGTTGTAGACCGACTCCAGGAACTGACGGATCTCGGCGGCCTTGGCTTCCTGCTGCAGCAGATCGCCAATGCGCTGGCCCAGGCCCTTGGCGGCCCAGCCCAGGTGAACTTCCAGCACCTGACCCACGTTCATGCGCGAGGGCACGCCCAGCGGGTTGAGCACGATGTCGGCGGGCGTGCCGTCGGCCATGTAAGGCATGTCTTCCACGGGCACGATCTTGGAGACCACGCCCTTGTTGCCGTGGCGGCCGGCCATCTTGTCGCCAGGCTGCAGGCGGCGCTTGACGGCCAGGTACACCTTGACCATCTTCAGCACGCCTGCGGGCAGCTCGTCGCCTTGCGTCAGCTTCTTGCGTTTTTCTTCAAAGGCCAGGTCGAAGCTGTGGCGGGTCTGCTCCAGCGAGTTCTTGATCGACTCCAGTTGCGCGGCGACTTCGTCTTCGGCGGGGCGGATGTCGAACCAATGGAACTTGTCCACGCCGTCGAGGTAGGCCTTGTCGAGCTTGGTGCCCTTGGCCAGCTTCTGCGGACCACCATTGGCCACACGGCCGATCAGCAGCTTCTCGATACGGTCGAAGGCGTCGGCCTCGACGATGCGCAGCTGGTCGTTCAGGTCCAGGCGGAAGCGCTTGAGTTCATCGTCGATGA
>NZ_JAYSFD010000029.1:0-8284 GCF_041913525.1 Hydrogenophaga sp.
ATTTCGACGACAACGGCAAGCTGCCGCTGCTGCAGTGCGTGCAGGCCGCCGAGAAGGCCCTGATGGACAAGCCCGCCGCCCGTGGCTACCTGCCCATTGACGGCATCGCCGCTTACGACGCCGCCGTGAAGGGCCTGGTGTTCGGCGCCGACAGCGAACCCGTGAAGAGCGGCCGCGTGGCCACGGTGCAGGCCATCGGCGGCACCGGCGGTCTGAAGATCGGCGCCGACTTCCTGAAGAAGCTCAGCCCCAGCGCCAAGGTGCTCATCAGCGACCCGAGCTGGGAAAACCACCGCGCCCTGTTCACCAACGCCGGCTTCACGGTGGACACCTATGCCTACTACGACGCCGACAAGCGCGGTGTGAACTTCGAGGGCATGCTGGTCAGCCTGAACGCCGCCGAGGCCGGCACCATCGTGCTGCTGCACGCTTGCTGCCACAACCCCACCGGCTACGACCTGACCGCCGAGCAGTGGGACCAGGTGATCGCCGTCATCAAGGCCAAGGGCCTGACCCCCTTCCTCGACATGGCCTACCAAGGCTTTGGCAACGGCATCGCCGAAGACGGCGCCGTGATCGGCAAGTTCGTGGCCTCGGGCCTGAACTTCTTCGTGTCCACCTCGTTCTCCAAGAGCTTTAGCCTCTATGGTGAGCGCGTGGGCGCCCTGTCGGTGCTGTGCAGCGACAAGGCAGAGGCCGACCGCGTGCTGTCGCAGCTCAAGATCGTGATCCGCACCAACTACTCCAACCCGCCAACCCACGGTGGCGCCGTGGTGGCCGCCGTGCTGAACAACCCCGAGCTGCGCGCCCTGTGGGAAAAAGAACTGGCCGAGATGCGCGTGCGCATCAAGGCCATGCGCCAGAAGCTGGTGGACGGCCTGAAGGCCGCCGGCGTGAAGCAGGACATGTCCTTCATCACCACCCAGATCGGCATGTTCAGCTACTCGGGCCTGAGCAAAGACCAGATGGCTCGCCTGCGCAGCGAGTTCGGCATCTACGGCACCGACACCGGCCGCATGTGCGTGGCCGCGCTGAACAGCAAGAACATCGACTACGTCTGCCAGGCCATCGCCAAGGTGATCTGATCACCCGCCTCGTTGCCCTGCGCATGAAGAAGCCACCCTCGGGTGGCTTCTTTTTTGTCTGGCGACGGGCCAGGTGTCAGGCCCAGACCATGGATCGCATGCCAATGGAGGCAGCCTGGAAACCCTCATTGAAGTACTCGGGCACAGCCCCCTCCCCCGCGGCCCCGGCCGCCACCATCAGGGGCAGCCAGTGTTCGGGGCTGGGGTGCGAAAGCGCCGCCGTCTCGCCCAGGCCGGCCCAGTCGGCAAGCCGCGCCGGCTGCCCGGCCGACAAGGCCTCGGCCACCGTCTGGTCAAACCCGATGGCCCATTCATAAGCCTGGTTGTCGGGCACTTCTCTGCGCAAGGCGCGCAGGTTGTGCACCACGTTGCCGCTGGCCACGATCAGCACGCCACGCTCGCGCAAAACAGCCAGGCGCCGACCCAGCGCCAGGTGGTCCGCACCACTGCGCCCTGGGTCCACACTGAGCTGAATCACCGGAATGTCGGCCTCGGGGAACATGGGTTGCAGCACCCCCCAACAGCCGTGGTCCAGGCCCCATTCGCCTTCGTCCAGGCCCAATGGCTGTTCGCTGCCGGGCTGGGCCACGGCCTGCGCGATGGCGCGGGCAGCCTCGGGCCAACCGGGCGCGGGGTACTGCAAATCAAACAGGGCTTGCGGGAAGCCGCCGAAGTCGTGAATGGTCTGGGGCTGCGCCATGGCGGTGAGCCACCAGCCATGCGTCATCCAATGGGCCGAGACACACAGCACCAGGCGTGGCGCGGCCTGCGCCCGCAACACCGGCCCCAGCGACTGCCACTGGCGACGCCAGGGGCTATCGGTGATGACGTTCATCGGGCTGCCATGGCCCACGAAGAGCACCGGCAAGCGTGCGGTGCGGGGAAGGGTATCGAGTTCGGGCATGGCGGCATTGTCGCCCGCCTCTGCGGCGTTTCGCGCAGGTGACAGATTCGCCCTTGACATCAGTATTGACCCCGCTGCGCGGAAATCAGCTGGCTGTTATATTGCACTGCAACATAACCGGAGCCCAACGCCATGCTTTACCAGCTCTACGAAGCCCAACGCTCGATCATGGAGCCGTTTTCCGACCTGGCCCAAGTGGCCTCACGCATGTTCAACAACCCCGCCCTGCCCCTGGCGCAGTTGCCACTGGCGCAGCGCGTGTCGGCCGGTTATGACCTGTTGCACCGCTTGGGCAAAGACTACGAAAAGCCGGTGTTCGGCATCCACACGGTGGACGTGGACGGCGTGGACGTGGCCATCCACGAGCGGGTGGAGGTGGACAAGCCCTTCTGCGAGCTGCGCCGCTTCAAGCGCTTCTCCGACGACACCGCCACCCTGGCCAAGCTCAAGGGCCAACCGGTGGTGCTGATCGTGGCGCCACTCTCCGGTCACTACGCCACGCTCTTGCGCGACACGGTGCGCACCATGCTCAAAGACCACAAGGTCTACATCACCGACTGGAAAAACGCCCGTCTGGTGCCCTTGTCGGAAGGCGAGTTCCACCTGGACGACTACGTGAACTACGTGCAGTCCTTCATCCGCCACCTGCAAGGCATCTACGGTGACTGCCACGTGATCAGCGTGTGCCAGCCCACGGTGCCAGTGCTGGCGGCGGTCTCGCTCATGGCAAGCCGGGGCGAGCAGCTGCCGCTGTCCATGACCATGATGGGTGGCCCCATTGACGCCAGCAAATCGCCCACGGCGGTGAACAACCTGGCCACGCAGCGCAGCTTTGAGTGGTTCGAGAACAACGTGATCTACCGCGTGCCCGACAAATTCCCGGGTGCTGGCCGCCGCGTCTACCCCGGCTTCCTGCAGCACTCGGGCTTCGTGGCCATGAACCCCGACCGCCACGCCAACAGCCACTACGACTACTTCCAGAACCTGATCAAGGGCGACAACGAGAGCGCCGAAGCCCACCGACAGTTCTACGACGAGTACAACGCCGTGCTCGACATGGACGCCGACTACTACCTGGAGACCATCCAGACCGTGTTCCAGGACTTCAAGCTGGTCAACGGCACCTGGGATGTGCGCAACGAGCAGGGCAAAGTCGAGCGGGTGCGCCCGCAAGACATCCAGGGCATTGGCCTGCTCACAGTGGAAGGCGAGCTGGACGACATCTCCGGCTCCGGCCAGACGGCCGCTGCCCACGAGCTGTGCACCCAGATTCCGGCCACGCACCGCATGCATTACGAGGCCAAGGGCGCGGGCCATTACGGCATCTTCAGCGGCCGGCGCTGGCGTGAGATGGTGTACCCGGTGGTGCAGTCATTCATCCTGGCGCACCAGCACCAGCAACCGCACGCTCAGACGGCGCCCACCAAAGCCGCACCGGCCAAGAAGGCGCCGGCCCGCAAGAGCGCGGCCTGAGCCTGACCACGCCGGTACCATCGGGGGCATGAACGAACTCGCCCGGCGCATTGACGCCGCCCTGCCCCAGACCCAGTGCCAGCGCTGCAGCTACCCCGACTGCGCCGCCTACGCCCAGGCGATTGCCGCGGGCGAGGCCGGCATCAACCAGTGCCCCCCCGGCGGGCAGGAAGGCATTGAGCGGCTGGCGGCCATCACCGGCCAACCCGTGGTGCCGCTGGACACGCACTTCGGCATCGAAGGCCCGGTGACGGTGGCCGTGATCGACGAAGACTGGTGCATCGGCTGCACGCTGTGCATCAAGGCCTGCCCCACCGACGCCATCGTCGGCCTGAACAAGCGCATGCACACCGTGATCGAGCCCTATTGCACTGGCTGCGAGTTGTGCATTCCGGTCTGTCCGGTGGACTGCATTTCGCTGGACATCGTCAGCGGCGAGCGCACCGGCTGGCAGGCCTGGAGCCCGGCGCAGGCCGAGATGGGCCGCTCGCGTTACGAGCAACACAAGGCCCGCGTGGCGCGGGAAAAGACCGAAAACGAAGAGCGCCTGGTGGTCAAGGCCGAGGCCAAGCTGGCCGACCTGGCGGCCCATTCGCAGATCACCGACGGGGCGGTGCTGGACCAGAAACGCGCCGTGATCGAGGCCGCCCTGGCCCGCGCCCGGGCCCGCCGCGCCGGGTCGACCTGACGATCAGGCCGTAGCCTGGGCCACGCTTTTGTAGACGCCGCAGCCCAGGTAGAGCGAGTCCACCTTCACCACATAAGACATCTTGGTCTGCACCGCGCCAGTGGCCGGGTTGACGATGTCGTATTCCACCCAGCCCGGTGCCTGCTCGGCCTGGTCAATGATGGCCTGCAGCAAGGCGGCGCCGTCCACGCCGGGGATGTCCTGCACGCGGCTGCCCACCTTCTCGGGCTTGCCACCGAAGGCGCGGTAGACACCCGACGCATCCAGCGCGAACACGTACATGTCGCGGTCATGGAAGCCCTGGCTGGGCGCGCTGAGTTCGCGCACGAAGGCATCGGGCGCGGTGCGGCGGCGGTGCTGCAGGGCACGGTCCACCAGGGCCATGGCCTCGTCGGCCGTGCCCTGCTGCAAGCGGAACATCGACACCGCTCGCGCCAGGTGCGCGGCCCGCTGCTCCAGGCGGTTGGCCTGGTCCACCGCGCGCTCCACCATCTGGGCGTTGTGCTGGGTGATCTGGTCGAGCTGGGCCACGGCGGTGGAGATCTCGGACAAGCCGCCACTCTGCTCGGCGCTGGAAGCCGAGATGAGCGAGATGTTCTCGGCCATGCCGCGCACGCCGTTGACGATCTGGCCCATGCGCTGGCCGGCGCCTCGCATCAGGTGCACGCTCGACTCCACCCGCTCGCGCGAAGCCTCGATGAGCTGGCGAATCTCGCGCGCCGAGGCGGCCGAGCGCTGCGCCAGCGAGCGCACTTCGCTGGCCACCACGGCAAAGCCCCGCCCTTGTTCGCCCGCACGCGCCGCCTCCACGGCGGCGTTGAGCGCCAGGATGTTGGTCTGAAAGGCCAGGCTGTCGATCACACCGATGATTTCGTTCATCTGCTGGGCGCTCTTCTGAATGCCCTCCACCGAGTCCACGGCCTGGGCCATGGCGCCTTGCCCGCCTTCGGCCACGCCGCGCACGCCCACTGCCTGGCGGTCGGATTCGCTGGCGGTCTGGGCGTTCTGGGCCACCGCGCTGGTGATTTGCTGCACGCTGGCGGCGGTTTGCTGCAGGTTGGCGGCTTGCTGCTCGGTGCGGTCGGCCAGCTCGCGGTTGCCACGGGCCAGGCTCTGGCCCGCGTGGGCCACCAGCGCGGAATTGCTGCGCACCTCGGCCACCATGGCCGAGACGCTGGCCACGGTGCGATCCAGCAAGCCGGCGAGCGCGGCCATTTCGTCCTGGCCCACCACCTTCACCCGCACCTGCAGGTCACCGCTGGCGGTGGCCTCCATGGCCTGCATCACGCGGCGCATGTCGGCCCGAAAACTCAGGTCAATGCAGGCCAGCCCGTACAGCAGCAGGGCCGCCCCGGCGCCGGCCAGCCAACCGGCTGCCGGCAGACCAGCGGCAATGGGCAGCAGGGCCAAAACGCCCACCAGCGCCACCACGGCCAGCTTGCCGCGCAGCGGCAGGCGACGCATCAGCGTGACACCAGGCCAGAAAAAGGTTTTCAACATCGCGGCTTCCTTAGGCCAAATGAAAGCAAGGCCTGCTGGCCGGCGGGTGGCGACCGCTACGATTCGCCCTGCAGCGGCACCCGTGGCATGGACCTCGGATGCCGCTTTATCGGTACCGTACCCCCTAGGGTTTAGTAAGGCCTTTCCCCATGTCGAACACCAGCCAACGCCTCATTCACCTCAGTGCCCAGCCAGAGCGCAGCCCCACGATTGACCACCCGCGTCCGGAACGCCTGGTGCAAGGCAACCCCATGCGCGAAACCTGGAACCGGGTGGACGATGCCCTGCCGGGCGGACGGGTGTATTGCGGGGTGTGGCGCTGCGAGCCAGGGCGCTGGCGCATTGCCATGGGCGAGACCGAGCGTGAGCTGTTCACCGTGCTGACGGGACGGTGCCGGGTGCACGACGCCCAGGGCGGCTTCGCGGAAGCCGGCCCTGGGGAAGGCATTTACATCCCGCCGGGCTTTGCCGGCGAGTTCGAGGTGCTGGAGCACCTCACCAAGACCTACATGATTTCGGAGTAAGCCGCGCAGCGGCGGCTCACCGGGGGCCGCCCCCGCTCAGGCGGGCTGGGCCTGCAAGGCCGCGAAGGCCTTGACCACCTCGGGCGGTGCCTGCACCAGTTCGATCAGCACGCCCTCGCCGGCAATGGGAAATTCCTCATTGGCCTTGGGGTGCAGAAAGGTGATGTCAAAGCCCGCCGCGCCGCGGCGGATGCCACCCGGGGCGAAGCGCACGCCCTGGGCGGTGAGCCATTGCACGGCGGTGGGCAGGTCGTCGATCCACAGGCCGATGTGGTTCAGCGGTGTGGTGTGCACCGCCGGCTTCTTCTCGGGGTCCAGCGGTTGCATCAGATCGACCTCGACCTTGAACGGCCCGCTGCCGATGGCGCAGATGTCTTCGTCCACGTTCTCGCGCTCGCTCTTGAAGGTGCCGGTCACCTCAAGCCCGAGCATGTCCACCCAGAGCTTCTGCAGGCGCAGCTTGTCGGGGCCGCCAATGGCGATCTGCTGGACGCCCAGCACCTTGAAAGGACGCTGAACGGCGCTCATTGCTCAAACTCCACGATGGGTTGATCGACCACCAGCGACTCGCCTTGCGAGGCCAGCACCTTGGCCACCACGCCATCGGCCGCGGCGAACAGCACGTTCTCCATCTTCATGGCCTCGATCACGGCCACGCGCTCACCGGCCTGCACCTTCTGGCCCACCTGCACCGCCACCTGCACCAGCAGGCCGGGCATGGGCGAGAGCACGTATTTGCTCATGTCGGCCGGGGCCTTGAAGGGCATGAGCTGGTGCAGCTGGGCCATGCGCGGCGACACCACCATGGTCTCGATGCGCGTGCCGTTGTGCTGCACCACCAGGGCCAGCGGGTTGCGGGCCGTGCCGCGCTCGATCTGGGCGGTGAAAGGCTGGTCGTTGCAGGTGCCGGCAATACACACGTCGTTCAGGCGCGAGGGGCTCTGGATGGCGTAGCGCTTGTCGCCCACGGTGACCACGGCCGCGCCGATCTGGCCGGTGACCTCGTCCACGTGCACCGCAGAGTAGCGGTGCTGACCTTGTTGCCCGTCCAGCGTGATGACGGTGTAGTCGTGGCCCACCTTCACGCCGTAACCGGGCAACTGACCACTCAGGCCAGCGGCGCGCTCGCGGCTCTTGCGGCGCACGAAGGCGGCCAGCGCCACCAGGAAATCGGCGTCGTCGTGCGGCACGTCTTCGGCGCGGAAGCCCTGGCCGTAGTGCTCGGCGATGAAGCCGGTGTTGAATTCACCGGAGACGAACTTGGGGTGGGCCAGCAGCGCCGCCTGGAAGGGGATGTTGCTCTGCACGCCGCGAATCACGAAGCCGTTGAGGGCTTCGCGCATCTTGGCGATGGCGTCCGCGCGGTCTTTGCCGTGCACGATGAGCTTGGCGATCATCGAGTCGTAGAACATCGGGATCTCGCCACCGTCCTGCACGCCGGTGTCCACGCGCACGCCGAAGCGGTCTTGCGTGTTGGCTTGCCACATGCTCTGCGCGGGCGGCGTGAAGCGCACCAGGCGGCCGGTGGAGGGCAGGAAGTTGCGGAAGGGGTCTTCCGCGTTGATGCGGCACTCGATGGCCCAGCCTTCTTTCTTCACGTCGGCCTGGGTCAGCGGCAGCTTCTCGCCGGCGGCCACGCGAATCATCAGCTCCACCAGGTCCAGGCCGGTGATGCACTCGGTCACCGGGTGCTCCACCTGCAGGCGGGTGTTCATTTCCAGGAAGTAGAAGTCCTGGTCTTTGCCCACCACGAATTCCACCGTGCCGGCGCTCTGGTACTTCACGGCCTTGGCCAGGGCCACGGCCTGCTCGCCCATGGCCTTGCGCGTGGCATCGCTGATGAAGGGGCTGGGCGCTTCCTCGATCACCTTCTGGTGGCGGCGCTGGATGGAGCACTCGCGCTCGTTCAGGTAGATCACGTTGCCGTGGCTGTCGCCCAGCACCTGGATCTCGATGTGGCGCGGCTCCTGGACAAACTTCTCCATGAACACGCGGTCATCGCCAAAGCTGTTGCGCGCCTCGTTGCGGCAGCTGCTGAAGCCCTCGAAGCATTCCTTGTCGTTGAAGGCCACGCGCAGGCCCTTGCCACCGCCGCCGGCGCTGGCCTTGA